>NZ_CP168030.1:0-1298509 GCF_041529975.1 Microbacterium maritypicum
ATGTCATCACCTGCCCAGCCCGACGTCCCCATCTGGACCACGGTGCAGGAGCTTCTGGTCGATGACGATCGTGTCACTCCCCAGCTGCAGGGATTTCTGAGTCTGGCCGTCCCGGCCGGCGTCATGTCCGCGACGCTCTATCTCGAGGTGCCGAACGATCTCACCGCCGCGCAGATCAACAAGCGCCTGCGGCTGCCGATCATGGAGGCGCTCTCGCACATCGGCGAGGAAGTGACCTCATATCGGGTCGTGGTCAATCACGAGCTGGCCGAGCAGCAGGCGGCGCCGATCGCGGTGGGCGATTTCGGGCGACACGAGCAGGTCCGTGTGGAGTCGCCGATGGAGCAGCCGACACAGTTGCGCCATGAATCACGGCTCAATCCGAAGTACACCTTCGACAACTTCGTGATCGGCCAGTCGAACCGCTTCGCCCACGCGGCCGCCGTCGCCGTGGCCGAAGCCCCCGCGAAGGCCTACAACCCGCTGTTCATCTACGGCGACTCCGGCCTCGGGAAGACGCACCTCCTCCATGCGATCGGTGACTACGCGCAGTCCCTCTACGCCGGGGTCAAGGTTCGCTACGTCTCGAGTGAGGAGTTCACCAACGACTTCATCAACTCGATCGCGAACAACCGTGGCGCCGCTTTCCAGGCCAGGTACCGCGACGTCGACATCCTCCTGATCGACGACATCCAGTTCCTGCAGGGGCGGGCCGAGACGCAGGAAGCCTTCTTCCACACCTTCAACACGCTGCACGATCACAACAAGCAGGTCGTCATCACCAGCGACGTCGCCCCGAAGCATCTCACCGGCTTCGAGGATCGGATGCGGAGCCGCTTCGAATGGGGTCTGATCACCGACGTGCAGGCTCCCGACCTGGAGACACGCATCGCGATCCTCCGGAAGAAGGCGCAGAGCGAGGCGCTGCACATCCCCGACGAGGTCCTCGAGTACATCGCGACCGTGGTCTCGTCGAACATCCGTGAGCTCGAAGGAGCCCTCATCCGGGTGTCCGCCTTCGCAAGCCTGAATCGATCGGCACTCGACATCTCGCTGGCCCAGACCGTGCTCCGCGACATCATCGACACGGCCGAGGACAACATCATCTCGCCGACGGACATCATCACGGCCACGGCGCAGTACTTCAAGCTCACGGTCGACGACCTCTACGGTTCCAGCAGATCGCAGCAGATCGCCACCGCCCGACAGATCGCCATGTACCTCTGTCGGGAACGCACCAGCCTGTCCCTCCCGAAGATCGGTCAGCTCTTCGGCAACCGTGACCACACGACCGTCATGTACGCGTACAAGAAGATCAGCGAGCTCATGAAGGAGCGACGTTCGATCTACAACCAGGTCACCGAGATCACCACGCAGCTCGGGCGTCGCTGACGCCGCGACACGCGGGTATGAGGGGGACTCGGCATCCGAAGGGGTGCTGGGTCCCCCTTTTCGCGTCCTGACAGGCATTCCCGGCGCCGGATAGATGCCTCTATGCACATGTGGATAACTTGTGGATGACTGTCAGTCTGATCGGGACGAATGTGGGTCAATCGATCAAACCTGTGGATAACTATGGGGGAGCCTCCCCACCCGTAGTCGGCCCCAGCCCGCGGATTCCTCAGGGATTCCACAACTGACAAGCGTGTAGTTCCTTACTCGCTCTTGCTATCCACCGAGTTATCCACAGTATCCACAGCTGTTAACACCGTTAAGGAGTTAAGTCTTTCAAGGCGCGATCCCATCACCAGACGGTGGGGAGAACCGTCGAACGAACGACAAGAACTCCGGCGTAGGGATCCGGGCGAACAGGGGGCTAGCATGGGAAGCCCTGCACCGGCAGGGCCGACGACAACGCGTCACAGTTCGACGACAAGGGAGCACCAGTGAGGTTTCAGGTCAACCGCGATGTCTTCAGCGAGGCTGTCTCGTTCGTCGTCAAGCTTCTGCCGCAGCGCAACCCGCAGCCGATCCTGGCCGGTGTGCTGATCGAGGCGGACGGTTCCGGACTCACACTTTCGGCTTTCGACTACGAGGCCTCCGCACGGACGACGATCGAAGCCACCGTCGAGACCCCGGGCACGATCCTCGTGCACGGTCGACTTCTCTCCGACATCGCCAGCCGGCTTCCGAACGCTCCGATCGAGATCGCTGTCGAAGAAGACGGTGGCATCACCGTCACCTGCGGCTCCGCCCGGTTCACCCTCGCGGCCATGCCCGTCGAGGAATACCCGTCGATCCCCGAGGTGAGCGGGTCTTCGGGTGTCGTTCCTGCCGATGACTTCGGTACGGCGATCTCGCAGGTCGGATTCGCGGCTTCCCGCGACGACGTGACCCCGGTGCTGACCGGCGTGCAGCTCGAGGTGTCGGGTCACAGCCTCAGCCTCGTCGCGACCGACCGTTACCGGGTCTCTCTCCGTGACGTTCCGTGGGACGGGGAATCCGTCGAGGCGACCGCACTGGTTCCGGCACGTACGCTGCTCGAGGTCGGAAAGACCTTCGGCCACGCCGGCACCATCCAGATCGCTTTCTCCGGAGCAGGGGACCGCGAGATCATCGCGTTCACCGCCGGCAACAAGACGGTCACATCGCTGCTGATCAAGGGCAACTTCCCGCCGGTCCGCCGCCTCTTCCCCGAGCAGACCGACCACTACGCGGTCGTGAACACCGCTGATCTCGTCGAGGCCGTCCGGCGTGTGTCGCTCGTGCTCGACCGTGCCGCGCCGCTTCGCTTCACGTTCTCGAACGACAGTGTGACGATGGATGCTTCGGGCAGCGAGCACGCCAGGGCTTCCGAGTCCGTCGACGCGATTCTCTCGGGCGGCGACGAAGTCACGCTCGGCCTGAACCCGCAGTATCTGATCGAGGCTCTCGGTGCGGTGAAGAGCGAGTTCGTCCGCGTGACCTTCACGTCGAGCGACAACGCCAACAAGCTCAGCCCGGTGCTCATCACGAGCCAGACTTCGGTCGATCAGGCCGGTCTCGATTCGTTCAAGTACCTTCTTCAGCCGAACCTCCTCCTGCGCTGATCCTGAGGTTTTCGACCGTTACCTGTCGGAAACAGCAACGCTCGGAACACGAAACACCAGGCTGCGAGAGTCAGCAGTGCCCCAGAGCACGGCTGCTCCGCATAGCCGTGCGGCCGCGCTCGTCTCTTCAGACGAAAGACGCTCCGCATGCCACCAAAAGCTCCCACCCGTTTCCGACGCCTGCGTGCTCACGGCTCGGGGGTCGCATTCGCCGCAGCGACCTTCCTGGCATTCGGTGTGGCATCGTCGGCCTCGGCCGCCACGATCCCGGTCGGATACGAGGCGGTCTCTCTGACGGCGGCACCGACTTCGGTCTCCGTCGGTGACACGGTCACGATCACCGCAGTCTTCACCGGCCTCGTCGATGCGTACGCCTATGAGCTCGACATCGCCTATGACGAGGATGCCCTCGCATTCGTCGACGACAGCGAGCAGTCGCCGTCCGGAGGATTCCACTCGGCGACGGACACGGGGAGCGAGGTCGCGATCGCCGCCACCCGCCTCGGTACCTCGCCCGGTCTGACCGGCACGCAGACTCTCGTGACGGTGAGATTTGCTGCGATCGCCGATGGGGATGCCGCCGTCGGCATCGCATCCGGTCGGATCATCGGTTCCGACGGGAATACCACCACGATCGATCCGAGTGCAGCTGGCGCGTCGACGGTCGTCGAGATCATCGCCGACGACGAAGGAACGGAGCCCGGTTCGGGCGGCGGTGGATCCCCGGGCGGGGATCCCGGTTCCGGTTCGCAACCCGGAACCGGATCGGACACCCCAGCGGACGGCTCGCTCGCCGTCACGGGAGCCGACGCCGCCCCCTGGCTCATCGTCGGCGCCGGAGCCCTGGCTCTCGTGGCAGCCGGCACCGTCCTCGCTCTCCGACGGAGGACACGATGACCCGGCGTGACGGCACGGCACAACGATCGAACAACGAGAGAGACAAGACCGTGAAGAAGACCATGCTCAGGGCCGTCGCCATCGTGTCGGTGGCAGGTACGGCGATCGTCGGCCTCGGCATGGCGAGCAGCTCGGCGACCGCAGCGGCGTTGCCGGCCGCTGTGAGCCTTCCGCCGTATTACAGCCAGCTCGATGTGACGGGTGATGCGATGGTCACCGCCGAAGACCTGGAGATCGCAGGGGATTCGCTCGGTCTGACGACAGCTTCGCCAGACTGGTCGAGCGTGTCCATCCTGGATACCGATGCCGACGGTGAGCTCACGATTCTCGATCTCGCAGATCTGTCGCAGCGCATCATCTACGACGACGGGCCCTTCGAGCTCGTCGAAGCGACGGTGATCGACATGCAGTCAGCCATGAATGCGGGAGTCGCGAGTTCGCAGAGCATCACGCAGGAGTACCTCGATCGGATCGAGGCATACGACCGTGCCGTCGTACCGGGCGGAAGTCGTCCGCTCAACTCGATCATCACGGTGAACCCGAAGGCGCTCGATGCGGCAGCGGAGGCCGATGAGATCCGTGCGTCCCAGGGTATGACGAGCATGTTGCTGGGTGTCCCGATCGCGCTGAAGGACAACTACGGCACGGTCGACATGGTGACGACCGGTGGATGCGCGTGCTGGAACGAGAACCAGACGACCACCGACGCCTCGATGGTCAGCGGTCTCCGCAGCGACGGTGCCGTGATCATGGCGAAGGCGAGCCTCGACGAGTTCGCCTACGGGTTCGTCTCCGAGTTCTCGTCGTTCCAGGAACCGGGTTCGACATCTCTCGTGGCGAGCCCGTACGACACCACGAAGACGGCCGGCGGGTCCAGCGGAGGGACGGGCGCCGCCGTCGCGGCCAATTTCGCCGCGCTCGGCTTCGGCACCGACACCGGCGGATCGATCAGGGTCCCGTCGTCGTACAACCAGCTCGTCGGAGTTCGTCCCACCGTCGGTCTGGCGAGCCGTGACGGCATCATCCCGCTGGCGCTTTCGCAGGACACGGGCGGACCGATGGCCCGATCGGTCATCGACGCGGCCATCGCACTCGACGCGGTGGTCGGAGTCGACGAAGCCGATCCTGTCACCGCACGGCAGCAGGGACTGGTCCCCGATTCGTACACCTCGTTCCTCGACCCGGATGCGCTGCAGGGTGCGCGCATCGCCTTCATCCCCTCGATGGTCGGGACCAATTCCGGCACCGTCCGCCTCTTCTCGGAGGCGACTGCGGCGCTGACCGCCCAGGGCGCGACCATCGTGCCCGTGACGCCGCCGGCAGGTTTCGCCGCCGTGCTCAACGAGGGATCCGGATCGACGAACGAGTTCCGACACGACCTCGACGAGTACATCGCCACCCATCTCGGTCCCGAGGTCGAGGCACGGACGCTCACGGACATCCTCGCGACGAACAGCTTCGTGACGTCTCGGCGATCGATCTACGAGGCACGCAACGCCGTCACCGACGCGACGTACGAGGCGTGGGCCGGCGACACCGGCTCGCACACGGTGCAGATCGCGGCGGGCAAGACCCTCGTGACCCAGATGATGGAGGATCTCGATCTCGACGCGATCGTCTATCCGAGCACGAACGCATATGGGACCCAGGGGACGAACATGAGATTGAGCCCGAACACCGGGATGCCGTCCGTGACCGTTCCGATGGGTCGGACGATCGAGGGTGAGTCTCTTCCCGGCAGCGGCGTGAACCTGGAGTTCCTCGGACGGGACTTCGACGAGGGCACCTTGCTGGGGCTCGCGTATGCGTTCGAGAAGACCACGGGCGCCCGCACCTCGCCGTCGCTCTACGGACCGCTTCCGTGATCAACGGCCGGCGGCTGCTCGACGGACTCGAGCGGCCGCCGGCTCGAATCCACCGGAGGGAGATGTCAGAGCCCGAAGGTAGGCTGACAGCGTGATCGTGGAACACCTGAGCTTGGTCGACTTCCGCAATTACGCGACCGCTGAACTCGCGCTCCACCCCGGCCCGAACGTGCTTGTCGGTCGAAACGGGCAGGGCAAGACGAATCTCGCCGAGGCGGTGGTCTTCCTCGCGACCCTCGGTTCGCACCGGGTGTCGTCGGATGCGCCCATGGTGCGCGACGGCCAGGAGTTCGCGGTCATCCGTGCGCGGCTCTCGCATGGCGAACGGCGGGTTCTCGCCGAGGTGCAGGTGAATCGGCAGGGGTCGAACAAGGCCCGCATCAACGGCTCGCCGTCGAAGCCGAACGAGCTTCCGCGCTACGCGCATGTGGTGCTCTTCGCCCCGGAAGATCTGCAGATCGTGCGTGGCGATCCTTCCGCGCGCCGCCGATTCATGGATCAGCTGCTCATTCAGCGTATCCCCCGCATCTCGGCCGTGCTCGCGGACTACGACCGCGTGCTCAAGCAGCGCAACGCCCTGCTCAAGTCGGCGCGAGCTCGCGGCATCCGCGGTGAGGGTCTGAGCACGCTCGATGTCTGGGATGACAAGCTCGTCGCACTCGGTTCCGAGATCATCACGGTGCGCCAGCGGTTGGCTGCGGATCTTCAGCAGCCGGTGGCCGACGCGTATGAGGCCATCGCCGGCGCCGATCATCGTCCGCAGTTGGAGTGGGCGCTGTCGGTCGGCGGTGGGGATCCCGAAGAGGGAGAGGACGGAGCGTCGGGCGCGGAGGAATCCCCTGCCAGCGGCAAGCTCAGTGATCCGCAGCACATCGCGGAACTCTTCCGTGCCTCGTTGGCAGCCAAGCGGTCGAGCGAGCTCGATCGCGGTCTCACACTCACAGGTCCGCATCGTGACGACCTGGTCCTGCGTGTGCGTGATCTCCCGGTGAAGGGTTACGCCTCACACGGCGAATCCTGGTCGGTCGCGCTCGCGCTCCGACTGGCGTCCGCCGAGTTGTTGCGCAGCGAGTCCCCCGCCGGAGATCCGGTGCTGATCCTCGACGATGTCTTCGCCGAACTCGATGCCGACCGACGACAGCGACTCGCGACCCTGACGGCGGGCTACGAGCAGGTGGTGGTCACGGCGGCGGTGGAGGAGGATATCCCCGAGGTGCTGCATGCCCACGTCGTGCGGATCAGTGCCGGGACGATCAGCGACGAGCGGGAGGCTACGGATGACTGACGCCGCGTCGACTCCGCCGGTCGAAGTGCCGGAGACGGTGGGCACGTACCTGCGCCTGCGCGGGCTGCAGCCGAGCTCGAAGAGCTGGAAGCGCAAGCGCCGCATCGTCACCGACGACGACAACGCGCCGTTCACCCCGGGTCGGGATCCGGGTGCACTCGGCGCGGTGCTCGACAAGCTGAGTCGGGACTCCGGCTGGCAGATCACGCTCGCCCGTGAGGACCTGGTCCGGCAGTGGGCCGATCTGGCGGGCGCCGATACCGCGAAGCACTCCGAACCGGTCTCTCTCGAGCGCGGATTGCTCACCGTGAAGTGCGACTCGACGGCCTGGGCGAAGAACCTCCAGTTCATGCGGGCGACCATCCTCACCGAGATCGGCCGTCGCTATCCCGACGCGGGTGTCGAGAACCTCCGCTTCATCGGACCGGACGTCCCCTCCTGGAAATGGGGTCCCAGAGTCGTTCCAGGGCGGGGCCCGCGCGACACCTACGGGTAGGACACCACGAATGGGGTCCACAACGCTCAGAGGGCCACACACGGCCGTTGAGCGGCATTTCCCGACGAAACCCCGCTAGAATGGGAGTTCGTGATATCGATGTGGAGAATGCCCTCTGATGACGCCTGAATCCCCTGCTGACGAGACGGAATCGAACACCGGGGGAACCTCCGACCCCATCGACGGCTCCGAGACCACGAGCAACACGATCTCTCCCAAGATCAAGCAGCCCGGCGAGTACGGAGCCGACTCGATCCAGATCCTCGAAGGCCTCGAGGCGGTGCGCAAGCGACCCGGTATGTACATCGGGTCCACGGGTCCGCGCGGTCTGCACCACCTGGTCTACGAGATCGTCGACAACTCGGTCGATGAAGCACTCGCCGGATACGCCGACACGATCTCGGTGACGATGCTCGCCGACGGCGGCGTCCGCGTGGTCGACAACGGTCGTGGCATCCCGGTCGACCCGCACTCCTCCGACCCGAACAAGTCCACGGTCGAGGTCGTGTTGACGATCCTGCACGCCGGTGGAAAGTTCGGCGGCGGCGCCTACGCCGTCTCCGGTGGTCTGCACGGTGTCGGCTCCTCGGTCGTGAACGCGCTGTCGACCCGCTTCGACGTCGAGGTCAAGCAGAAGGGCTTCGTCTGGCGCCACTCCTTCGCCGACGGCGGCATCCCGCAGCAGAAGCTCGAGAAGGGCGAGGCGACCGACGAGACCGGTACCAGCATCACGTTCTGGCCGGACGCGTCGATCTTCACCGAATCGATCGACTTCGACTACGACACACTGCGCACGCGGTTCCAGCAGATGGCGTTCCTCAACAAGGGATTGCGCATCGATCTGCGCGACGAGCGCGAGTCCTCGGCCTATGAGGTGGAGGAAGAGGGCGCGACGATCACGAAGCAGCCCGGCGATGTCTTCTTCTACGAGCGCGGACTCGTCGACTACGTCGAGTACCTCAACAAGGTGCGCCATGCCGAGGTCGTGAACGACGAGATCATCGCGTTCGAGTCGGAGGACACGCAGCGCAAGATCTCCCTCGAGGTCGCCATGCAGTGGACCACCTCGTACACCGAGAACGTCTTCACCTACGCCAACACGATCAACACCCACGAGGGCGGAACGCACGAGGAAGGCTTCCGCGCGGCGCTCACGACCCTGGTGAACAAGTACGCCCGTGCGAACAACATCCTCAAGGAGAAGGACGACAACCTCTCCGGCGACGACGTGCGCGAGGGACTCACGGCGGTCATCTCGATCAAGCTGGGCGAGCCGCAGTTCGAGGGTCAGACCAAGACCAAGCTCGGCAACACCGAGGCGAAGGCTTTCGTGCAGAAGGTCGTCGGCGATCAGCTCGGAGACTGGTTCGAACGCAACCCGGTCCAGGCCAAGAACATCATCCGCAAGGCTCTCGACGCGGCGACCGCTCGCCTCGCCGCCCGCAAGGCCCGCGAGACCGCACGTCGCAAGAGCGTCTTCGAGTCGGCGGCCATGCCGGACAAGCTCAAGGACTGCACGAGCAAGGATCCGTCGATCAGCGAGATCTTCCTCGTCGAGGGTGACTCGGCCGGTGGTTCCGCCGTGCAGGGTCGCGACCCGCACACCCAGGCGATCCTGGCGCTCCGCGGCAAGATCCTCAACGTCGAGCGCGCGCGTCTCGACAAGGCCCTGGGCAACAAGGAAGTCCAGGCGATGATCCAGGCCTTCGGCACGGGCATCGGCGAAGAGTTCGACATCGAGAAGGCGCGCTATCACAAGATCGTGTTGATGGCCGATGCCGACGTCGACGGCCAGCACATCACCACGCTGCTGCTCACGCTGCTGTTCCGCTACATGCGCGGACTCATCGAGGCCGGCTTCGTGTATCTCGCGATGCCGCCGCTGTACCGACTGAAGTGGTCGAACTCCCCGCACGAGTACGTGTTCAGCGATGCCGAGCGCGACGCCCTGCTCAAGCACGGCCTCGACAACGGCAAGCGGATCCCGAAGGACGCCGGCATCCAGCGCTACAAGGGTCTCGGTGAGATGAACCCGAAGGAGCTGTGGGAGACGACGATGGATCACACCACGCGCACCCTGCAGCAGATCACCATCGAGGATGCCGCCGCCGCCGACGAGATCTTCAGCGTGCTGATGGGTGAAGACGTCGAGTCCCGACGCAGCTTCATCCAGCGCAACGCCAAGGACGTCCGCTTCCTCGACATCTGACGCCCCGCGGGCTCAGACCAGATGTGTGACAGAGAGATTGATTGATGACTGACGAAGAACGCACCGAGCCGGAACACGACCACGGCAAGATCGACCAGGTCGACCTCCAGTTCGAGATGCAGCGCAGCTACCTCGACTACGCCATGGCGGTCATCGTCGGGCGTGCCCTCCCCGACGTGCGCGACGGCCTCAAGCCGGTTCACCGCCGTGTGATCTACGGCATGTACGACGGCGGCTTCCGCCCCGACAAGTCGTTCTCGAAGTGCGCCCGTGTGGTGGGCGAGGTCATGGGCCAGTACCACCCGCACGGCGACTCGGCGATCTACGACGCCCTCGTGCGTCTGGTGCAGCCGTGGTCTCTGCGGTATCCGCTGGCTCTCGGCCAGGGCAACTTCGGCTCTCCCGGCAACATGGGCGCCGCGGCTCCTCGATACACCGAGACCAAGATGGCCCCGCTCGCGCTCGAGATGGTGCGCGACATCGAAGAGGACACGGTCGACTTCACCGACAACTACGACGGTCAGACTCAGGAGCCGACGGTTCTGCCGGCCCGCTTCCCGAACCTGCTCGTCAACGGCTCGGTCGGTATCGCGGTCGGCATGGCCACGAACATCCCGCCGCATAACCTGCGCGAGGTATCGGCCGCGGCGCTGTGGGCACTCGACAACCCCGGCATCTCCCGCGAGGAGCTGCTCGACGGCCTGATCCAGCGCATCCCCGGTCCGGACTTCCCGACCGGCGCGCAGATCCTCGGCACCAAGGGCGTCCACGAGGCGTACCGCACGGGCCGCGGCTCCATCACGATGCGCGCCGTCGTCAACGTCGAAGAGATCCAGGGCCGCACCTGCCTCGTCATCACCGAGCTGCCCTACCAGGTCAACCCCGACAACGTCGCGGTGAAGATCGGCGACCTCGCCCGCGACGGCAAGATCACCGGCATCGCCGACATCCGCGACGAGTCTTCCGACCGTACGGGTCAGCGCCTGGTCGTCGTGCTCAAGCGCGACGCGGTCGCGAAGGTCGTGCTGAACAACCTGTACAAGCACACGCAGCTGCAGGAGAACTTCGGCGCGAACATGCTCGCGATCGTCGACGGCGTGCCGCGCACGCTCGCGATCGACGGTTTCATCACGCACTGGATCACGCACCAGATCGAGGTGATCGTCCGGCGCACGGAGTTCCGTCTGCGCGAGGCCGAGAAGCGCATGCACATCCTGCGCGGATACCTGAAGGCGCTCGACGCGCTCGACGAGGTCATCGCGCTCATCCGTCGGTCGCAGACCACGGCCGATGCGAATGAGGGACTCCAGGAGCTCCTCGACATCGACGAGATCCAGGCCGACGCGATCCTGCAGATGCAGCTGCGCCGTCTGGCTGCACTCGAGCGTCAGAAGATCATCGACCAGGCGAACGAGCTCGAAGCACAGATCACCGACTACAAGTCGATCCTCGCCGACGAGGGCCGTCAGCGCACGATCATCCGTGAAGAGCTGACCGGCATCGTCGACCGCTTCGGTGACGAGCGCCGCACGCACATCCTGCACGGCTTCGACGGCGATGTCTCGATGGAAGACCTCATCGCCGAGGAGGAGATGGTCGTCACCGTCACGCGCGAGGGCTACATCAAGCGCACGCGCAGCGACAACTACCGCTCCCAGCACCGTGGCGGCAAGGGGGTCAAGGGCGCGCAGCTTCGTGCGAACGACATCGTCGAGCACTTCTTCGTGACGACGACGCACCACTGGCTGCTCTTCTTCACCGACAAGGGTCGCGTCTACCGCGCGAAGACGTATGAGGTGCCGGAGGCCGGACGCGATGCCAAGGGCATGCACGTCGCGAACCTGCTGGCGCTGCAGCCCGACGAGAGCATCGCTCAGGTGCTCGACATCCGCGACTACGAGGTCGCCGACTACCTGGTGTTGGCCACGCGCGAGGGTCTGGTCAAGAAGACCCGCCTCGAGGCGTATGACACCAACCGCCAGGGCGGCGTCATCGCGATCCGTCTGAACGACGAGGACGAGCTCGTCAGCGCGCTCCTCGTGAACGCCGAGGACGACATCCTCCTCATCAGCCGTCGAGGCATGTCGGTGCGCTTCGAGGCGACCGATGAGGCGCTGCGTCCGATGGGTCGGGCGACGGCCGGTGTGAGGGGTATGAAGTTCAAGATCGACGAGGACTGCCTGCTGTCGGCGTCGGTCGCCGCCCCCGGGAAGTTCGTGTTCATCGTCACGGACGGCGGCTACGCGAAGCGCACCGCGGTCGAGGAATACCGGGTCCAGGGACGCGGTGGAACAGGCATCAAGGTCGCCAAGCTGAACGACGATCGGGGCACTCTCGCGGGTGGTCTGATCGTCGCCGAGGACGACGAGGTCTTGGTGGTTCTCTCCAGCGGCAAGGTGGTACGCTCTGCCGTGGCCGAGGTCCCCGCCAAGGGTCGAGACACCATGGGAGTGGTGTTCGCCCGGACGACGGAGGCCGACCGCATCCTCGCCATCGCCCGTAATGGCGAGCGTGGCCTCGCCGAAGACGAGGCCGATGCGGAGGATGCCGAGACCCAGGCACCTGAGACGACAGAGACCCCCGAGGATACAGACGCATGAGTACAGTGGCCGACAAGCTGGCGAAGAAGTCGACACGCAAGACCAGTGGCAAGCAGGTCCGCCTGCGTCTGGTCTACGTCGACTTCTGGTCGGCCGTGAAGCTCTCGTTCCTCGGAGCGGTCGCTCTCGCCGTGGTCACGATGGTGGCGTTCTTCCTGATCTTCCTGGTGCTCCAGGCGACCGGGATCATGAAGACCGCTGAGGGATTCCTGCTCGGCATCACCGGCAACGAGTTCGTGCTGTCGGAGGTCGTCGGTCTGCCGCAGGTCATGGCTTTCGCCGCGGTCGTGGCGATCCTGAACCTGATCGTCTTCACGGTGCTCGGCGCCGTCGTCGCCGGGATCTACAACCTCGCGGTGAAGGTGACGGGCGGACTGCTCGTCGGGTTCATGTCGAACTGATCCTCGAACCGGATTTCCGAAGGGCGGATGCTGCGGCATCCGCCCTTCGTCGTCCCCCGGTGTGCTCGGCGCTCAGACGACGCCGGTCGTGCCGAGGAGCGTGCCGATCAGCCAGGTCGCGGCGAGAGCGAGCGCTCCACCGATGACCAGTCGGATAGATGCCCTCAGGGGCGGGGACCCGCCGATCCGCGCCGATAGTGAACCGGTGATCGCGAGGGCGATCAGGACGGCGACGAAGGTGATCGGAACACGCCACTCGGGCGGCGGCAGCAGGATGGCGAGTAGCGGGAGCAGAGCTCCGAGCGTGAAGGCGACCGCCGAAGAGAGCGCCGCGTGCCACGGATTGACGAGATCGTCCTGGTCGATGCCGAGCTCGACCTCCAGGTGGGCGGAGAGCGCATCGTGTGCGGTGAGCTCCTCGGCGACCTGACGTGCGGTCTCCTCGGAGAGGCCCCGGTCGCGATAGAGCTCGGTGAGTTCGGCCAGCTCGGCGGCCGGCATGGTGCGCAGCTCCTCACTCTCCTTCGCGATCAGCGCGCGTTCACTGTCGCGCTGGCTGCTCACCGAGACGTACTCTCCGAGCGCCATCGAGATCGCCCCGCCGACCAGTCCGGCGATCCCCGCGGTGAGCAGGGCCGCGTTGTCGGTCGTCGCGCCCGCCACGCCCACGACCAGTGAGGCGACCGAGACGATGCCGTCGTTCGCGCCGAGCACTCCCGCGCGCAACCAGTTTAGTCGTTGGCCGAGACCTGCGCCGTGAGGTTCACCTTCGTGGGCTGCCATGCAGCCAGTGAAGCAGATGGACATCGCGCTCGATAGGGGCGGCGATATGCAGTCCATTCTGAGAGAGCTAGGAAAGCCAAAGGCACTCAACAATTTGGTTTTTCTAGCTTTGTTGATCGCCTAACTGAGCCAGTCGAGACGACAGATCGCTCGCCGGGTGCCACACGATCGGGTGCTTGGTCACTCCGCGGGTAAGGAGCCCAAACGACTCGAGGTACGACAGATCGTTTCTCGCCGTCTGGCTGGAAACGCGATAGCGGTTCGCGATCTCGATCGCAGTGATGCCGAGAGGAGATTCTCTCGTCAGCCATTCCAGGATCTGAGTCTGGCGCATATTGAAATCCCGGACAGCGCTGCGAAGCGCCGACTGCACCCGTTGTGACTCACGCTGGCGGCTCTGGATGTAGAGGTCGAGTTCATCGAGAGCCCGTGCGATCACATGGAGTTGGTGGAGGATGAAATACGTCAGGTCGTTGCCATCATCCTCTGTGTACTGATAGCTGTCGCCATATTTTCCTGGGGCGGCACGAAGGATCTTCGAGATCGCAAGGTACTCGGCGAGCCAGTAGCCGTTGTGAAGCATCGACCAGTAGAAGGCGGTTCGTGCGATTCTGCCGTTCCCGTCGGCGAAGTAATGGTCGTAGCCGAACATGAAATGGGTGATGATCGCGCGGACGATGGGCGGAATGTAGGGCGAGTCGGACGAGGATCCGTTCGCGAAAGCACTGAGTTCTCTCAGACGATCGGGAAGGTCCTCTGCCGGGGGCGGCACGTGAACTTGAATGTCCCCCGCCCATACGCTCACTCGCTCGTGTTCCGGTGTCTCGATTCGTCCGGCATCCGCTGGGTCGTCGAGGGTGTCTTCAGTCAGCACTCGATGCAGCTCCAGAATCCACCCCGGCGAGAGCGGGTCACTTGAGAGCTCGGTGACCTGGCGCATGGCGCGGTAGTTGTTGAGGATCATACGTTCTGACTTTGTCCGCGGATCTCGTCCGGTACTCAGCAGTTCCACGGCGACCCGCCGGGTGGTGGAAGCGCCTTCGAGTTGACTCGACGTGATCGCTTCTTCCACGAGAGATCGAACAATGAACTGGTCGCGGCCTCCTGGGGTCATGGCCGTTCCTCCTCCCGCAACACTGCCCCCAGCGCGCCGTCCGATTTCCTCGGTCAGTTGCAGAACCTCGTCGGTCATTGCAAAGGTGAAGGACGATCCATCCTTCGCCCGCAACGGCACCGTACGCATCTGGGCACTGCGCTGGAGCTTGAGGCGAAACCACCACTCATCGTGCGTGAGACCGTCCGGCGGAGTCCGACGAATGAGCTGCTCCCAGTGCAAGTACCGTGAGTCGTCGAGTGGGCGGCCGAACAGAAGACCGCTCACGTCGTCCGAGTCCTTGCTGAGTACGCGCGATTGAAGGTCAGCAAGGTTCGGAGACGGATGACGTAGCGGCATGAGTGGATGTCCTCCAGTTCAACAAAACAAGACAAAACAAAATGCAGAGCTAGATTTTGCTATCTCACTGTACCGCCGTGGGGTGTTCAACGGCGGAAAGCACCCGTCATCCGTTATGGAAAACCCGAAGTGGAGTGTCCGGCTGACTCGGTGTCATGCGTGTCTGCCCCGCCGTACCTTGGAACCATGACCACTCAGACTGCGACCCCGGCTCCCGCCACGGCGGTGAAGCCGCCGTTGCGCATCTTCCTCACGATCCTGCACCTCGCAGGCGTCGGCGCGCTCGGCGGCGCCATCTTCGGCATGCTCGGCGGACTCCTCGGCACCGGCCTCGGTCTGCTCTTCGCCGCCGGCATCGGCCTCGTGCTCCTCGTCGGGCTCGTGTACGCCCTGTACGGACTCGGGTGGTTCGAGGTCGCCCGTGTCGGTGCCCTCTACCGCACCCCGATCACCCCGTTGAGACTGCAGCAGCGCGACCGCCCCGGGTTCGTCGGCTGGCTGCGCTCCCTCGGACGACAGGCGATCGACCCCCGCATGTGGCGAGCGGTCGCGAACTTCGCCATCTCGGCCGTGCTCGGTTTCATCGTGCTGCGGCTCGCCTGGAGCCTGGTGTGGTCGATCATCATCTCCTTCGCCCCGCTCACCGCGGCGGACGCGGTCATGGGACCGTTCGGCGGCGGAGGCATCCCCGTCGCCTGGGCACCGCTGGTCGGTATCCTCGGCATCGCGGCCTCCGTGGTCGGGATGATCGGCCTGGCGCTGCTGCACCGCACGCTGTCACTGGCGATCGTCGTCCGCAGCAAGGAGACCGAGCTCACCGAACGCGTCCGCACCTCGACCGCCCAGCGGGAAGGAGCGGTCCGCGCCGCCGATCTGGAGCGCACGCGCATCGAGCGCGACCTGCACGACGGCGTCCAGCCGCGGCTCGTCTCCGTCGGCATGACGCTCGGCCTCGCTCAGCAGAAGATCGACAGCGATCCGGACACTGCCAAGGAACTCATCAACGAAGCACACACATCGACCAAGGCAGCCATCACGGAGCTGCGGCAGCTCGCCCGCGGCATCCACGCGTCCGTGCTCGACGACCGCGGCCTCGACGCCGCGCTGTCGGCCCTCGCCAGCCGATCGCACATCCCCGTGCACCTCGATGTGCGCATGGACGGACGATGCAGTCGCGAGGCCGAGGCCGCCGTGTACTTCTCGATCGCGGAATCACTGACCAACGCCGCGAAGCACTCGCGGGCCAGTGAAGCCCGAGTCATCGTGCGGCTCCGCGAGGGGAACACGCTCTGGGCGCGGGTCGAGGACAACGGCATCGGCGGCGCGCAGGTGCAGCCGGGTGGCGGCCTCGACGGCATCGCGAACCGTATCCTCGCCGCCGGCGGGACGTTCCGCCTCGACAGTCCGCAGGGCGGACCGACCAGCCTGGAGGTGAACGTACCGTGCGCATCCTGATCTGCGAGGACTCCGTCCTCCTCCGCGAAGGACTGGTCCGTCTGCTCGAGGACGCCGGCCACGAGGTTGTCGCCGCTCTCCCCGACATCGAGGGCCTCGACGAGGCCGTCGCCACCACGGCACCCGACCTGTGCATCCTGGACGTCCGGCTTCCCCCGACGTTCACCGACGAGGGGATCCGTGCGGCGCTCGGACTCCGGTCGACGCACTCGTCGCTCGCCATCCTCGTGCTCTCGCAGTACGTGGAGGAGCGCTACGCGTCCGACCTGATCGCGGCGCAGGGTGGTCCGCTCGGATACCTGCTCAAGGATCGCGTCGCCGACGTCTCGGAGTTCCTCGCCTCGGTGCAGCGCATCTCCGAGGGTGCCACGGTGCTCGACCCCGAAGTGGTGGCGCAGCTGCTCACGCGGCGCAACCGTGACGACAGGATGATGCGTCTCACGGAACGGGAGCGCACCGTGCTCGCGCTGATCGCGGAGGGGAAGTCGAACCAGGCGATCGCCGGTCTCCTCTTCCTCTCCGAGGCGAGTGTCGAGAAGCACATCACCGCCATCTTCCAGAAGCTGGGCTTCGAGCAGGACGAGTCGGGCAACCGCCGCGTGCTCGCCGCCCTCGCCCACATCGAGAACACCGGTGGCCCGACGCCGCCGACCGGCCAGACAGGAGTGGCACGATGACCACCGACAACAACGGCGCCCCGGGCGAGCACACCCCGCTCACCCCGCCGCCCGCTTCTCCCCCGCCCGCCTCCGCACCGCAGACGCAGGCACCCTCGACGCCCGCCCCGCAGGCGGCTCCGACGCCTCCCCCGCCCGGTGCTCCGGGCGGTCGCTCCTCGGGAACGACGGCGGTCATGGTCATCACGGCCGTGGTCGGCGGCATCGCCCTGCTCGGTGCCGGAGGAACGGCCGCTGCGGCTGCGGCCGGGAACATCGTGTCCTCGAGCCGTCCGGACTCGGTGCAGACCGTGGGCGTGGACGGCATCGAGGGGATCGACGTCGATGCGGATGCGAGCACCATGCGAGTCGAGTTCGGCGATGTCGATGAGGCACAGCTCTCCATCACCAACGGCCGCGGCACCGCGTGGACATTCGACCGCGACGGTGACGAACTGATCGTCCGGAGCCCCGACGGGGTGTTCGGCTGGTGGTTCGGCAACTGGTTCGGTGATGAGGAGATCGCCGTCCTCACGCTGCCGGAGAGCCTGCGCGGCGATGCGCTGGATGCCGATCTCAATCTGGACGCGGGCAGCCTGGACGTCGTGGGTGACTTCGGAGTGCTCGACGTGCGCGTCAACGCCGGTGCCCTCGACGTGGAAGGGTCGGCCAGAGAGCTCGACGCGGAGATGAACGCCGGTCGCGCCGACATCCTCCTCGACGGCGTCATCCGCGCCGACCTCGGCGTCTCTGCGGGCGATCTCACGGTCGAGCTGACCGGCACGGCACCCTCGGAGACGACGATCGAGGTCAATGCCGGAACGCTCGATCTGACCGTGCCGGACGTCGAGTACGCGATCACCCAGGACGTCAGTGCCGGCACATTGAACGCCAAGGTCGACGAGGGCTCCAGCGCGCGAAGGACCATCGACGTATCGCTCTCCGCGGGCACCGCGACCATCCGTCCCGGCCGCTGAACACCGTCGAGGGTGGGGACTCTCCGGGGTCCTCCCCCTCGATTCGGATTTTCCGTGTTTCTCCGGTAAAGTCTTGGAGGTTGACGGGGCTATAGCTCAGGCGGTTAGAGCGCTTCACTGATAATGAAGAGGTCCCAGGTTCAAGTCCTGGTAGCCCCACCCTTTAACTCAAGAAATTCCCTCACGGGGCCTTAGCTCAGTTGGTAGAGCGCCTGCTTTGCAAGCAGGATGTCAGGAGTTCGAATCTCCTAGGCTCCACAGGATCGAGAAGCCCCCGGCAGTTGCCGGGGGCTTCTCCGGTTTCCGGGTCGGAAAGGGAAGGCCACCGCAGCAGATCTCCGATGGTTATCGAGGCTAGTAGCGTCGAGACTGACGACATGAGAGGTGCCGGATGCCCGACACGCACAGAACCCTGCCAGGGCTCAGCTATGACGCATACGTTGAACTGCGCGAGCACGACATAACCAATGACAAGCTCGATCCGAATGAATGGCGTCTGGGGCAAGCTTCATCGTGGGCACACTGGGGACCCTGCGGTGCTGCCCCACGCATCACCGCAGAGAACCGGCATCTCTCCTCAGCAACGAGTGCCGCGGGGTTGAAAGCCACTATCGCCGACCTCACGCGAATCGCTCACACGGACCGGGCCGGTTTCGAGGCCTCACCTTATCCGCTCACTCCGAGCGTGGCGCTTCTGGGTCTCAACTTCGCCGGTAGCAGTCTGGATCCCACGTCCGCTGACTTCGCCCCTTTCCATCATCCAGGGCCGACGTCTACCGACCATTTCCTCCGAGCGAGCGTCGAGCTCGCGGCCTTCGACGCAGGGCTTCCAGCGGAGTACCCCGCGCCGTACATCACGGACGTGTTCAAGCTGGCGCCCACGCCCTATGGACCGGACCTCGCAAGAGCGTTCGACGGACGATCCCACCCTGCGATCGAAAACGGTCTGGCGGTGCTCAGCTTCGAGCTCGAAGTCCTGACGCGTGCGAACCATGGCCGTCCGCCATTGCTCATCGCTCTGGGGGATCATGCCCACAATTGGCTTTCCGGTACGGCCAAGCATCCAGATGCCGTCCGGTTTCGGGATCTGGTGGAGCAGACGGGGTCCCCTCTGCATAAGGCCGTTCACTATGCGAACGTCGGGCGCGTTTCCTTACGGGCATCACAGATCGAAGCTGTGCTTCGCAAAGCGATCCTCACGGGCTGAATGCTGGAGACGTAGCACGCACAGTGCTCGGCCCCCAGGAGCTTCTCCCGTCTTCGGGACGGACCCGACGATTGCGCGGGACGAGACCTCAGCGCTCACGCGCTTCGGCCTCACTCGACCGGACGCAGATCGCGCAGGATCGTCGCCTGCCGGACGAGGAACGTGCGCTCGTCGAGCTTCTTCCGGCGAAGCCAGCCGGTCACCTCGTCGTTGTGCTTGCTGGCGTTGCAGGATGCGCAGGCAGGGACGACATTCTCGAGCGTGTAGCGGCCGCCGCGCGAGATGGGCTGGATGCAGTCGCGCTGCAACGCGGCCCCCTCGCCGCCGCAGTAGGCGCATCCGCCCCAGGCATCCATGAGGTCGTGCCACTGGGCGTCGGTGAGATCGTTGTCGACCTTGGCGAGTCGGTTCGTCCGACGCTTGGCGTACCGCGCACGTGTCGCCGGCGACGCGTTGGCGGAGGAGACCTTGCGGGGGCGGCGCATGCGCTGATGCTACCGCGGTGGATGCGGGCTCAACGCCCGCCGCCGCCGAACTTCGAGAAGAAGCGGTCAGCCGCCGTGCGCTGCTCTGCGACGGAAGCGACGGTCGTCGGATCCACGGGGCTGAACGTGAACACGAGGTCCTGCGGACCAGCGGCGCCGAGCCGGTACGCGCTCAGACCACCACCCTGATCGCGCGCCATGCCACTGGGCCAGACGTCGGCCCGTGCACCGGCGACCCCCAACCGCCACCCGCGCGGGTCGAGGTCTTCCCGCAACAGGCACAGCGCCTCGAAAGCATCGTTCGCCTGCCGCTCGACAGCGCCGAGCTCCGGGGAGTTCACGACCACCACCCACTGCCAGTCATCGGTCTGCCACCAGCTGATCCTCACCTCGTGGATGAGACCGCCGTGGGTGGCGGAGATCTTCTGGGGACTCTGCGGCCGCGCCGGTACGTCGTCCATCAGGAGCCGATCGCGTGCGCACCCACCGACACGAGCTCGTGCGGCGCGACGTTCAGCCGCTCGCCGCCGTCGGCCGTGACGATCACGATGTCCTCGATGCGCGCGCCCCACGCGCCGGCGAAGTAGATGCCCGGCTCGATGCTGAACGCCATCCCTTCCCGCAGCACCAGGTCGTTGCCCGGCGCGATGTAGGGCTCCTCGTGCACCGAGACGCCGATGCCGTGGCCGGTGCGGTGCAGGAACGCCTCGCCGAGACCCGCTGCGGCGAGCACGTCCCGCGCGGCCGCGTCGACCTGTGCGGCCGTCGCGCCCGGACGGACGGCGTCCACTGCCGCCTGCTGCGCGCGCACGAGAACCGCGATGCGCTCGGCCGCTTCGGGGTCAGGGCTGCCGACGACGTAGGTCCTCGTGCTGTCGGAGTTGTAGCCGCTCGGCACCGCACCACCGATGTCGACCACGACGGTGTCGCCCTCTTCGATCATCCGGTCCGAGACCTCGTGGTGCGGGTCGGCACCGTTCGGGCCCGAGCCGACGATCACGAACTCGACCGTGCGGTGGCCCTCCGCCACGATGGCCTCGGCGATCTCGGCCGCGACCTCGCGTTCGGTGCGTCCGGCCCGAAGCCACTCCGGCACCCGGCGGTGCACCGCGTCGATCGCGTCCCCCGCTCGGCGCAGTTCGGCGATTTCCTCGGCATCCTTGATCATGCGTCCTTCGCGGAGCACGGGCGTCGCCAACTCGAGACGCACTCCGAGACGCTCGCCGATCGGCACGACGTGCAGCGCGGGCAACGCATCCGAGACGCCGACGCGGGAGACGGTATCCACGGCCTCGGTCACGAGCGCGTACGGGTCTTCGCCGTCGACCCAGTCGGCGACCGCGAGTCCGAGCTCACCGACAGCGGTGGTGCGAACCTTCGCGAGCTCCATCCGCGGCACGACGACCGTCGGAGCGATGTCGGGGCCGATCACCAGGGCCGTCAGCCGCTCGATCGTGTCGCCCTCGACACCCAGCAGATACTGCAGGTCGGGGCCCGGCCCGACGATGATCGCATCCAGCCCGGACTCGGCGGCGAGGGATGAGGCGCGGGCGAGGCGTGCGGCGTACACGGAGGCGGGGAAGGGCAGTGTGCTCACGGGTTCCACGCTACTGCGCGGGTGCTCGCAGCGGCATCCGGTTCCGTGAACGCGGGGTCAGCCGCCACGCACCGCGCGGGGCGGGACTCCGTACTGGGCGCGGAACACACGGCTGAAATGCGCCGCATCGACGAAGCCCGCACTCATCGCGATCTCGGCGATGGAGCGGTGCGCCTGATACGGGTCGGTCAGCGCGTCGTAGCAGCGCTGCAGTCGGCGTCGCCGGATGACCGTGGAGACCGAGGCCCCCTGCTCACTGAACATCGAGTGCAGATGCCGCACCGAGATGTAGTGCGCCGCCGCGATCTGGGACGGAGACAGCTCGCTGTCGGCGAGGTGCACGTCGATGTAAGTGAGGATGTGCGTCAGCGTCGTGGAGTGCGCGCTCACCGGCCCGTCGGTCGCGACGAGGTTCGCCTCCAGCACCGTGCTCAGCATGTCGACCGCGGTCCGCAGCATCCGTCGGGCGATGCGGCTGTCGAGGTGGTGTGCACCTTCCGCGAGCGAGCCGAGGTAGGGACCGACCATCGCACCCAGCGCTCCACCGGCATTGAGGCGCGTGGCGGTGATGCGGCTGGTGTCCTCCGCGGGGATGTCGAGGAGGACCTTCGGGAACATCACCACCGACATCTGCACGGCGTCATCGAAGAGCAGGGAGTACGGACGGTCGGTGTCGTAGAGCGCCATGTCGCCGCTGCCGAGTGCGGTCTCGCGTCCGTCCTGCACGATCATGCCGCTCCCGCGCTCGATGCGGGAGAACTTGAAGTACTGCTGCGGGGCACGGGAGATGAGGGAGGGAGTGCGATGCACGCCGTGCCCGTCGGCGTCGATCGCGAAGACGTGGATGTCGCCGGCAGCGGTGGCATCGATCGCCCCCCGGAAGCGATCCTGCTCCGGCGCTGTCACGTCGAGCGCGACGACGGCGCGGGAGACCGCATGGCGGTAGTCGAGGAACGACAGGCTCTGCATCAGGGCTCACCTCACTGTGGCCGATCATATACGATGCTGCATTTTAGCATTCGTGCGCTGTGCCCGCGTAGACAAGTGTTCTGCTCTCGCCGTCAATCGGCGACGGCTCCCCCTGGCGAGTATGAGGACTTACCCGAGCATCGAAGGAGCTGTGCCATGGTGACGTCCACTCCCACAACGTCGACGACGAGAACGGCCGAGCATCGGCGCCTCGGCGTCTTCGCGGTCGCATTCATGATCATCGCCGCCTCCGCGCCGCTCACCGTGCTCGCCGGCGGAGTGACCAGCGCCTACGCGGTCACGCACGTCGACGGCATCCCCTTCGGCTACATCGTGCTCGCGGTGGCACTCGGCATCTTCGCGATCGGCTACGCCGCCATGAGCCGGTTCGTCACGAATGCCGGCGCATTCTACGCGTACGTCGCGCAGGGGATCGGTCGCCCGACCGGCGTCGGGGCCTCGGTGCTCGCGTTCCTCTCCTACAACGCCATGCAGATCGGCATCTACGGGATGCTCGGGTTCCAGATCAGCTCGTTCATCGAGTCGAAGACCGGTTGGGCGAGCCCCTGGTGGGTCTGGGTCCTCCTCACGATCGTGCTCGTCGGCGTGCTCGGAGTCCACCGGGTGGATCTCTCGGCGAAGGTGCTGGGCGTGCTCGTCGCGCTGGAGTTCGTGGCGGTGATCGTGTTCGACCTGTTCGCCTTCGGGAACCCGGCCGAGGGATTCACGGCGGCACCCATCACCCCCTCGGCGCTGTTCGTCCCGGGAGTCGGGGCCGTCCTCGCGTTCGGCATCGCCGCGTTCATGGGCTTCGAGTCGGCCGCGATCTACGGCGAGGAGTCCAAGGACCCGAAGCGCACCATCCCGCGTGCGACGTTCCTCGCGGTCTGCGTCTCCGGCATCTTCTACGCCATCTCCTCGTGGGCGCTCGCGCTCGCCGTCGGCCCGAGCAAGATCACCGACCCCGCGGGCATCTCGCCGGAAGAGGCCGGCCCTCCGCTGTTCTTCAACTTCGTCGCCGAGGACCTGGGCGTGATCTGGGTCGATGTGATGTCGATCCTCTTCATCACGAGCCTGTTCGCCGCCCTCGTCAGCTTCCACAACGCGGTCGCCCGCTATGCCTTCTCGCTCGGCCGCGAGGGCGTGCTGCCCGGGTTCTGGGTACCGTCCGTATCAAGAGCGGTGCGCCGTGGGCCGGGTCGCTCCTGCAGTCCGCGATCGCGGTCATCGTGATCGTCGGTTTCGCGATCGGCGAGCAGGGCTGGAACCCCGAGAACGGACCGTACCCGGTGATCACGCTCTTCACCTGGCTCACCAACCTCGGCGCCTTCGGACTCGTGCTGCTCCTGGTGCTCGTCTCGGTCGCGGTGATCGGCTTCTTCCGCCGCGACAGCCGAGAGGTGGGCGCCGGCAGCCGGCTGGTCGCGCCGATCATCGCGTTCGTGGCGCTCGCGATCGTCTGGGTGCTGATCCTCCTGAACTGGGATGTGCTGCTCGGTCAGGCCGAGTCCACGCCGACGACCTTCATCCTTCCCGCTGTGCTGCTCGTGCCCTCGGCCCTGGCCGTCGTGTGGGCGCTGTGGCTGCGCAGGGCGCGGCCGGAGGTCTATCGCCAGATCGGCCACGGCACCGAGCTGCCGGAGGCTCCGCTCCTGGGCGAGCCCGAGCCGGTGGTCGACGCGACGAAAGGAAACCTGTGAGCACCACTGACACCAGACTGACCTTCCGGTATCTGTCCGAGCCGGACACGATCGCGGCGGGCGTCACTGACATGGAGCTGTGCGTCGACGTGATGGAGGAGACCCTGCGTCTCGTCGACGACGGCGATTATCGGATGGGCGGACCGGACGGGAACTCGCACGGTTCGATGGTCACCTTCCCCACCGAGGCCGCGCACGACGGTATGCCACTCGACGGACCCCATCGCCGGATGATGGCGATGCCGGCGTACCTCGGCGGCACCTTCCAGACGGCCGGCTGCAAGTGGTACGGGTCGAACATGGCCAACCGCGAGAGCGGTCTGCCGCGGTCGATCCTGATGCTCACGCTGAGCGACAAGGACACCGGCGCACCCCTCGCGCACATGTCGGCGAACCTGCTGAGTGCGTATCGCACGGGCGCCGTGCCGGGAGTCGGTGCCCGCCACCTCGCGAACCCCGATGCGCGGAGCGTGGGCATCGTGGCACCCGGCGTGATGAACCGCACGACGCTCGAAGCCTTCGTGGCCGTGCGCCCCGAGCTCGACACCCTGAAGGTCGCCGGACGCAGCCGATCGAGCATCGACTCCTTCGTGGAGTGGGTGCGGCGCGAGTACCCGCAGTTCACGACGGTCACGGTCGTCGACAGCGTGGAGGACGCCGTGCGCGACAGCGACCTGGTCACGATCGCCCCCACGACGCCGGCCGGTTCGGCGAACTACGTGCGGATCGAGAAGCGGTGGCTGAAGCCGGGTGCGCTGGTGAGCCTGCCCGCCGACATCATGATCGACGACGAACTGCTCCACGGAGCGCGACACGTCGCCGACTTCCGTGGGCTGTACGAGGCGTGGAGCGAAGAGGTGCCGCACCCGGCGCACGAGCACATCGGCCTCCACGGTATGTACCTGCTGGATCGCATCCGTTCGGGGGACGTGCGCGACGAGGCTCTCGAGAACCTCCCCGCGATCATGAGCGGGCAGGCAGAGGGGCGCCGAACGGAGGACGACATCTTCCTCTACTCCGTCGGCGGGATGCCGGTGGAAGACGTCGCGTGGGGGACCGTCGTCTACCGGCGTGCGATGGCCGAGGGCATCGGCACGGAACTGCTGCTCTGGGACACTCCGGCTCTCGCATGACCGGCGTCCGTCCCGCATCGATCATTCGTCAGGAGTTCACATGAGTGCCCAGGTCAGGAAGCGGATCGTCATCGTCGGGCTGGGGGCGGTGGGTGCGCTCGCCGCGTGGCGACTGTCGCAGCGTGACGACGTCGAGGTCGTCGGCATCGAGCAGTACGGCAAGGTGCACGACCGCGGCTCCTACGCCGGAGAGTCTCGGGTCTTCCGCACGGCCTATCACGAGGGCGGGCGCTACGTGCCGATGCTGCAGGAGTCACGGCGGCTGTGGCGTGAACTCGAGCAGCACTCGGGCCGGGAGCTCTACCTCGAGGTGGGCGCCCTGTCGATCGCCCAGCCCGACCGGATCGAGATGCGCACGACCCTCGACACCGTGCGCGAGTTCGACCTGCCGCACACCCTCTACGACACCGAGGAGCTGCGTCGCGCCCACCCGAAGCACAACGTGCACGACGGCGACGTCGGGGTTCTCGACCACCACGGCGGCGGCATCCGTACCGAGGTCTCGCTGATGGCTGCGCTCGATCTCGCCGAGGCGGCCGGTGCGCAGCTGCGCTTCCACACCCCGGTGCTCGCGATCGAGGAAGAACCGGGCGGCGTGGTGGTGCGCACCCCGACCGAGGCGATCCGCGCTGACACCGTGATCCTCGCCTCCGGCTCCTGGTCCACACGGCTGGACCCCCGGCTGCACGACCTGTTGCGGTTGCAGGTGCTCGGGCTCACCTGGTTCATGCCCACGGACATCGCCGACTTCCTCCCCGAGCGCTTCCCCGCGTTCCTGCGCGACGTGGGCCCCGTGCACTTCTTCGGAGCGCCGAGCCTCGACGGATACTCGATCAAGGCGAGCAGCAACCCGACCTGGCCGGTCGCCCGCGACGTCGACGAGGTTCCGCGGGAGTACACGCGACACGAACTCGCGAAGATCGGGCAGCAGGCGAAGGAGTTCTTCCCGTCGTTGAACCCCGAGCCCGTGCGCTCCAGCGTGCACCACTGTGCCTACACGCCCGATCGCACCCCGATCGTCGACGTGAGCGAGAGCGAGCGGGTCGTGACGGTGACCGGTCTCTCGGGCCACGGCTTCAAGTTCGCGCCCGTGCTCGGGGAATGGGCCGCTCGGCTCGCCACGCAGCCGGGCGGCGCCGGCATCGACCCGCACTTCTCGCTGGCCGCCCACCTCGACCGGTTGGCGACCGTCGGTCCGTACCGCGGCGGCGGTCACTGAGCCGCGTTCCGGGCTCCGCTGTTCGGTCACGGACCGACAAGCGCGCCGCACGGGCAGTCAAACCCCGCTCGGCCCCCGAGCACAGACTCGAACTGCGCGATGAACCTGTCGCGCACCCCATCGTGAGGAGACAGTGATGTCGGAGAACGCCCCGGTTCTGGACGAGGCCGCCCTGTTGGAGCGCGTCGGCGCCCCCGAAGGTCAGGGCCGCGAAGTGGTCGACGCGGCGACGCGCGAACCGATCGGCCGGGCGCCCGTGCATACGGTCGAGGAGCTCGACGCCGCGGTCGCGCGGGCGAAGGCGGCGCAGCCCGGGTGGGATGCACTTGGCCATGCGGAGCGCAGTGCGCTCCTGAACCGGGTGGCCGATGCGATCGACGCGAACGCCGAGCCGCTCGCCCGGCTGCTCTCGCGCGAGCAGGGCAAGCCGCTCAACGGGCCGAATGCCCGCTTCGAGGTGGGCGCGTGCTCCGCGTGGCTGCGCACCGCCGCCGCGACGCCCCTCGAGCCGGAGACCGTGGTGGACGACGGCGAGACCCATGCCGAGCTCCACTACCGCGCGATCGGCGTGGTCGGTGCGATCGGACCGTGGAACTGGCCCCTCATGATCGGCATCTGGCAGATCGCTCCGGCGTTGCGCATGGGCAACACGGTCGTCGTGAAGCCGAGCGGATACACGACGCTGAGTGTGCTGGCGCTGATCGAGGTCATGAACCGGGTGCTCCCCCGCGATGTGCTCATCGGTGTCGCCGGAGACCGCGAGGTGGGGGCGAGGATCGCCTCCCACCCCGACATCGGCAAGGTCATGTTCACGGGTTCGACGGCGACCGGGCGCAGCATCGTCGAGAGCTCGGCGCAGAACCTCGCCCGCCTCACGCTCGAGCTCGGTGGCAATGACGCGGGGATCGTGCTGCCGGGCGTCGACGCGACGGCGATCGCGCAGGACCTCTTCTGGGGCGCGTTCATCAATACGGGACAGACGTGTGCGGCGCTCAAGCGCCTCTACGTGCACGACTCCGTCTACGACGAGGTCGTCGACGCGCTGGCCGATGTCGCTCGGCAGACCCCGATGGGCAACGGCCTGGATGAGCAGAACGTGCTCGGTCCGCTGCAGAACCGCGCCCAGTTCGAGATCGTGCGCGACCTGGTCGACGACGCGGCGCGCAACGGCGGCCGGATCGTCACGGGTGGTGCACCGGCGACGGAGCTCGGGGCGCTCTTCTACCCGATCACGCTCGTCGCCGACGTGACCGACGGGGTGGCCCTCGTCGACGAGGAGCAGTTCGGTCCCGCGCTGCCGATCATCCGGTACACCGATGTGGACGAGGCGATCGCCAGCGCCAACGGCCTCGATGTCGGCCTCGGGGCGTCGGTCTGGGGTGAGCGCGAGGAGGCGCGGAAGGTCGCCGCGCGCATCCAGGCCGGAACCGTGTGGATCAACTCGCACGGCGGTGTGCATCCGATGATCCCGTTCGGCGGTCACAAGTCGTCGGGCTACGGCCTCGAGTTCGGGGTCGAGGGTCTCAAGTCGGTCGCCGTGCCGCAGGTCATCAACGGCTGAGTGACAGGGTGCGCGGCCCGTGGCCGCGCACCCTTCTCGGCAGGGGCGTCAGCTGATCGCGACGCGGATGCGGTCCGCGAGGAACTCCAGGTCGGCCTTCGTGAGATCCGTGACCGCGTAGGCGGTCGGCCAGACGGTGCCGTCGTCGAGGTTCGAGATGGGCTCGAAACCGAACGTGCCGTAGCGCACCTTGAACTTGCTCGCGGGCTGGAAGAAGCAGAGCACCTTGCCGTCGCGACCCCACGCCGGCATCCCGTAGTAGGTGCGGGGCACGAGCTCAGGGGCGACCTCGGAGACGAGGGCGTGCAGCTTGTTCGAGAGAGCCTGGTCTTCGGGCGTCAGCCTCTCGATCGCCTCCTTGATGTCGGCCTCACCCGCGGCGCGCAGCTCTTCGGGCGACTTCTTCGCCCGGGAACGACGGGTGCGGGCCTCCTTCGCGGCGGCCTGCATGGCTTCGCGTTCCTCGGCGCTGAAGTTCTTCTCTTTCTCGGCCATGGTCGGTCCTCTCGATGTGCTGCTGGTGTGGGATTCAGACTACGTACGCTCGGCCGCGGTGTGCTTCTCGATTCGTGATCGATCCTCGACGGCACCTCGACTGCCAGACTGACGCCATGACGACAGTCTTCACCGGCCGTATCCGTCCGCTCGTCCCGAGCGCCGACGCCGAAGTGGAGGCGATGGTCGTCCACGACGGCACGATCGTCGCCGTCGGGACGACGGACGACCTCCTCCGCCGCTTCCCGGATGCCGAGACCACAGCCCTCGACGGCTGGGTCATGCCCGGTCTGATCGAGCCGCACGGGCATCCGGGCTTCTCCGCGATCCTGCTCTCCGATCTCGTGGTCGACCTCCGTCCCGTCGTGATCCCCGAGGCGGAAGGCGTCCTCGCGGCGCTCCGAGCGGCGGTGGCGGATGCCGGCGGCGAAGCCGTCTTCGCGAACGGGTGGGATGCTCTGCTGCAGCGTGGACTGCCCGACCCCGACATCCGTTTCCTCGACGAGCTCGCGGGCAACGTGCCCCTCGTCGTCATCCACAACTCCGGTCATTCCGTGTACTTCAACACCGCGGCCGCGCTCGCCGCAGGCATCGATCGGGAAACCCCCGATCCGGTCGGCGCCTCGTTCGGCCGTGATGCCGCGGGGGAGCTCACGGGCGTCGCCCTCGAGGCCGCGGCGGTCGAGCAGGTCGTGGCGCCGATGCTCGCGAAGGCGCAGGAGCATCTCCCCCGGATCCTCCCCGCGCACCTGCACGACCTGGCATCCCGGGGCATCACGACGGTGTCGGACCTGTCGTGGAACCCCGACCTCAACCCGCTCATCGATGCTCTCCGGGCGCAGGGTGCGATGCCGGTGCGGCTGCGGTGGTACGAGATGTCCCGCCCCGGCGGAGTCGTGGCTCCGCCGAGTGACGGCGATCCCGTGTTCCGTCAGACAGGGGTGAAGACCTGGTCCGACGGCTCTCCGTGGGTGGGCAACATCGCCACCTCCTTCCCCTACCTCGACACCCCGGCGACCCGCTCCCTCGGGCTCGAACCGCATCACATCGGACACGCGAACTACACGGCCGAACAGCTGCGCGCGATCGCCGAACCCTATGCCGCCGCGGGCTGGCAGCTCGCCTGCCATGTGCACGGTGACCTCGCGATCGACGCGACGCTCGACGTGTATGAGCAGCTCATCCGGCAGCACGGGCTCACCGACCACCGCTTCCGCCTCGAGCACTGCGGGGCCATGACACCCGTGCAGTTCGAGCGCGCGGCGGCCCTCGGCGTCACCGTCAGTCTCTTCGTCGACCACATCACCTACTGGGGAGAGGTGCTGGTCGACGACCTCTTCGGCCCGGAGCACGGTGGTGCCTGGGCCGATGCCGGTGCCGCCTTCGCCGCCGGTCACCGGGCGACCTTCCACAACGACGGCTGGGTCACCCCCAACGAGCCCTTCCGCAACATGGCCGTCGCCGAGACCCGCACCACGCGCAACGGATATCGGATGCCCGGCGGCACGGCGGCCACCCGCGAGCAGGCCCTCCTCGCCCACACCACGAACGCGGCGTGGCAGCTCCTCAGCGAGCATGAGGTGGGTGCGCTGGCACCCGGACTCCTCGGCGACTTCATCGTGGTCGACCGCGATCCCCTCACGGTCTCGGCCGAAGACCTCGCCGCGACGCGGGTGATGGCGACCTACGTGGGCGGCGTCCGGGTCGTCTGACACGCGGTCATCCGGGGTCCCCGCTGCCGGATAGTGTGTGATCCATGGACCTGCGTGTCGCGGCGTACGCGGTCGTCACCGATGACGACGGGCGTCTGCTGTTGGCGCGGTGGACCGAGGGCCGTCGCGTCGCGTGGACCATGCCGGGCGGCGGACTCGAACCCGGTGAGTCGCCGGAGGATGCGGTGCGCCGCGAGCTCCGGGAGGAGACCGGCTACACCGTGAAGGTCGGCGAGCTCCTCGGCATCCACTCCCGGGTCATCCCCGCCGGACGCCGCGTGCAGAAGGCCGCGGATCCGCTGCACACGCTGCGCATCGTCTATCGCGCGCAGGTCACGGGCGGCAAGCTGCGCTTCGAGACCGACGGCTCGACCGACATGGCCGAGTGGTTTCCCCTGAAGTCCGTGGCCGAGCTGCAGCGCGTCAAGCTCGTCGACATCGCGATGCGCATGGCCGGAATCCTCTGAGCTCAGCGCTCCTCGGGAACCGAGATGTCGGCGACCGTCGCCCCGTACGCGGCGATGAGGTCGTCCGCCTCGACGAAGAGGCTGTACCCGTGAGCGCCGGCACCCATGGCGATGCGCTGACCCACGATGGACTCGTCGGCATAGATCGGCCAATCCGTGGTGCTGCCGATGGGAACGATGGTGCCCCGCTCGTAGCCGGTCGCCTGGAGCGCGAGCTCGGGCTCGGGCAGGCGCAGCTTGTTCACGCCGACCAGGGCGCGCAGCTTCGGCCACGAGATCGAGCGTCCGCCGGGCACGAGGGCGAACAGGAAGGTGTCGTCCGAGCGCTTGACGACGAGAGTCTTGACGATGCCGGACGGCGGGATGCCGAGCAGCTCGGCCGCCTCGAACAGGCTGCCGGCAGCGGGGCGTTCGCGGATCTCGATGTCGAGCCCGCGAGCAGCGGCCGCATCCCGCACCCGCGCATGCCGATCGCCTCCGTCACCAGAGGCGACGGAGGCGAGATCAGACGGGGTCACGCGTCGGGCGCGGCGAGCGGGTCGTCCGCGACCCAGAGCTCGTCATCGGCACGCAGCGCCTGCCAGGCGGCGTAGAGCACACCGACGGCGGCAGCAGCACCGAGGATGATCGCGATGACCGAGCCGAGACCCGGGCCCGACTTCTGCTTCTTGCCGAAATCGCCCCGACGAGCCGGTGCGGCCACACCGTGGCGCTTGGCGTTCGCGACGTCCCACGCGGTGAGAGCCGAACCGACGACTCCGCCCACGATCGGGACGAACTTGTCGTCGACGACGTGCTTGCCGAGCTTCACGCCACGGTCGACGACCGGGGCGACACGGCGGTTGTACGTGTCCTGGATGACCGGCACGACCTGCTCACGATTGATGTTTCCGAGCTGACGTCCGGCCTCGCGGGCGACATCGGCGGCGTGACCGACGAGCACCTGCTGGTTCTCCCAGAGCTGGTTCGCGTCGTTCTGAAGACGACGCAGTTCCTTCTTCCGCTTGCGGCTGAGGCTCACGATGCTCTCCTGTCCATTGGAGTACGGGTTCCCCATCTTGCCACGGGAGGCTGGATACCGGGCGGGAATCGCCCGGCCCTTGCGCTGTCGGCGGATCCGGGGTACGCCGGGCGAACTCACCGAAAGCTCTGCGAGAATGAAGGCATGGCTCACGCTTCCCACGTCGCAACCCTGCACACCAACCACGGTGACATCGTCATCAACCTCTTCGGCGATCACGCACCGAAGACGGTCAAGAACTTCGTCGGCCTCGCCGACGGCACCCAGGAGTGGACCGATCCCGCCACCGGCAAGCCGGGCGAGGGTCCTCTCTACAAGGACGTCATCTTCCACCGCATCATCCCGAACTTCATGATCCAGGGCGGCGACCCGCTCGGACAGGGCGTCGGCGGCCCCGGCTACAACTTCGACGACGAGATCAACATGGAGCTCGACTTCAACAAGCCGTACATCCTCGCGATGGCGAACGCCGGCCTCCGCCGCAACGCCATCACCGGCAAGCCCGAGGGCACCAACGGCTCGCAGTTCTTCATCACGACCGACCCGACCCCGTGGCTCCAGGGCAAGCACACCATCTTCGGCGAGGTCGCCGACGACGCCTCGCGCGCTGTCGTCGACAAGATCGGCGCCGTTCCGACCAGCGGCGGAGACCGTCCGGTCGAGCCCGTCGTGCTGCAGTCGATCGACATCGTCGCGGCCTGACGACAGCTGCGGCCGATCCGGATGACCACGCCTGAGTTCACGAGCAATCGCGACAACTTCTGCTACCGGCATCCGGATCGGCAGAGCTTCGTGCTCTGCCAGCGGTGCATGCGCACCATCTGCCCCGAGTGCCAGACTCAGGCACCCGTCGGCGTCATCTGCCCGGAGTGCATGAACGCCGAGCGCAAGAACCGCACCCCCGCGCAGAAGAAAGCCCAGCGTCGGTGGGGTGCTCGCAGCGGCGGGACCATGGCGATCGCCCGCAGCGGCAAGCCGATCGTCACCTACGTACTGCTCGCCGTCACGTCGTTCATCGGCCTGGTGCAGCTGATCCCCGGGATGAACGGGCCGATCACGCAGGCACTCGCCTTCTACGCGCCGTATCTCTACCCGAACGTCTTCGGTGCGGGCTTCGAGCCCTGGCGCCTCCTCTCCGTGCTGTTCGTGCACGGCAGCTTCATCCATCTCGCGCTGAACATGCTCGCCCTGTGGATGCTGGGGCAGAGCCTCGAGCCCATGCTCGGCCGCGCCCGCTTCCTAGCCCTGTATCTGATCAGCGGCCTCGGCGGATCGGTGGCGGTCGCCCTCCTCGCCCCCCTGGACCCGACGGTCGGCGCATCCGGCGCGATCTTCGGAATGCTGGCCTCGCTGTTGATCATCGGCCGCCACATCGGCGCGAACGTGACCGGGATCCTCGTGATCCTCGGCATCAACTTCGCCTTCGGCTTCTTCGCCGGCGGCATCTCCTGGCAGGCGCACCTCGGCGGTGCGATCGTCGGCGCCCTGGTCGCCCTCATCTATACCCGGACGAGGCGTCGAGACCAGCGCACCTGGCAGATCGTTCTCCTCTCGGCGCTCGTCGTCCTGTTGATCGTCGTCGTCGCCTTCATCCCGCCGCTGCTGATTTTGTCCTGATCCCAAGTTGTTAACAGGGTTGTTAACCCCTGTGAATAACACCGGTGTAATTCTCCCCAGGCTGTGGAGAAGGTTGTGGATAACTTCCGCTCGGTTCAGCTTGTGGGTCGGGCGCGGGGTCGTTCCCTTCGCTCGCAGAGCGGGTCCCTCCCGCTTCGCGGGGCCCTCCCGATGCTCGCTCCGGGAACAACCCCGCGCCCTGGCCTGAGCCGTCCCTCACTCGGAGTATGAAGAAAGGCCCCTCGCTGTGCGAGGGGCCTTTCGGGAAGAAGGAGTGGCGTCAGCGCCAACGAGTGGTCATCAGGAAGCCGATCAGAGCGATGCCGAGACCGATGGCCAGGTTCCAGTTGTCGAGACCCGGGATCGGGAACTGCATGCCCGAGATGTAGAAGACCAGGATCCACGCGAGACCGAGCAGCATGAAGCCGATCATCACCGGCTTGAACCACACCGCGTTGGGAGCGGCCTCGCCTTCGGCGCGCTCGACGACGGGTTCTTCACTCTTACGGTCACGTGCCATGCCGTCATTGTACCCATCAGACCCATGAGCCGCCGAGTCCGCAGCGTGCGAGAGACGGCGGGCTCACCGACATCCGTTCAGCGTCCCGGGATATGATCGCGCCATGACTGCATCCGTCGTGCCTGGGGGGCGACGCCCGCGGCGAGAGCGACCACGCTCTCGCGCCACCTTCGCGAGCGTGCTCGGCGAGCTCCTCCTCACCGCCGGAGTGCTCGTCCTGCTCTTCGTCGCCTGGCAGATGTGGATCGGCGACATCATCATCAGCGCCCAGAAGAACGACGAGGGCGCAGCCATCTCGCAGGAGCTCGCACAGGGCGAGGCGCCGGAGCTGCCGCCGGTCGTAGAAGAGGACGACGGCACCACCACCTACGTGCCCCCGGTGCCCGCAGCACCGGCAGACGCCACATGGTTCGGGCAGATGCACATCCCCCGTTTCGGAGCCGACTACAACTTCGGCATCTACGGCGGAACGAGCCGTGCGCGAACCCTGGATCAGAAGGGGATCGGCGTCTACAAGGACTCCAAGATGCCCGGCGAGGTCGGCAACTTCTCGATGGCGGGACACCGCACCACCTGGGGCAAGCCTTTCAACCAGCTCGACAAGCTGCAGCTGAACGACGCGATCGTCGTCGAGACTCCCGACGGCTGGTACACCTACCGCTTCCGCACGCTCGAGTACGTCAAGCCGACACAGACCGATGTGCTCGCCGACGTGCCGCAGATGCCGGAGCAGCAGACCGGAGAGCAGTACATCACGCTCACCGCCTGCTCTCCGCTCTACTCCCTCGCCGAGCGCATCGTCGCCTACGGGGTGTTCGAGAGCTTCCAGCCCCGCGCCGAGGGGCTCCCCACCGCGCTGACCGACCCGCCGCCGCCTCCGGCCGCACCATCGGTGTGACCGTGGACGCTCACGAGGGAGAAGACTGATGTACGCCGCACTCTGGCGCCTGCTGCCCGGCCCGTGGTGGCTGCGCGTCCTCATCCTGGTCGTCGTCATCGCCGCCGTGTTGTACGGGCTGTTCTGGTACGTGTTCCCCTGGATCAGCCCGATCATCGCCCCCGGCGAGGTCGACGTCGAATGACCCGAGTTCTCGTGGTGGACAACCACGACAGCTTCGTGCACACGCTCGTCGGCTACCTCCACGAGCTCGGCGCCGAGACCACCATGGTCGAATCCGACGCGCTGGACGCCGCCGAGTTCGAGCGGATGCTCACCGGCCACGACGCCCTGTTGCTCTCCCCCGGCCCCGGACGTCCCGCGGACGCGGGAGTGTCGCTCGACGCGGTGCGGATCGCCGTTCGACGGCGGATGCCGACGCTCGGCGTCTGCCTCGGACACCAGACCATCGGCGAAGCGCTCGGCACCGCGGTGAGCGAGGCGCCCGAGTTGATGCACGGCATGGTCTCCGCGGTCACGCACGACGGATCAGCGCTGTTCGCGGGGATCCCGTCGCCGTTCGACGTCGGCCGATATCACTCCCTGGCGCTCGCGGCAGCGGACCTCCCGCCCGAGATCGTCGTCACTGCCTGGACGGAGAGCGGAACGGTCATGGCGCTGTCGCACCGAGAGCTGCCGCTGCACGGCGTGCAGTTCCACCCGGAGAGCGTGCTCACCGAAGGCGGGTACCGGCTTCTCGCGAACTGGCTGGAACTCTGCGGCGACGCGGATGCCGTGGCGCGATCCGAGAGCCTGCATCCGCTCTCGCGCTGACATCGCGACGCGCGAGTCGCGTCACGAGAGACTCAGGGCGCGGCGCAGTAGCGAAGCTCGACCGGTGATCCGATCGGCACGTCACCCGGTGCGACCGACATCGAGTGCACGGTCGGGGGTTCCGTGGGAGCGCAATCCGCCTCTTCCACCGGCTCCGGGGTCAGACCGAGGTCGGTGAGGTTCGTCGTCGCGGCCTCGACGGTCCACCCGACGAGGTCGGTCAGCGTCACCTTGCCGCTGGCGACGACGAGATTGACGACGGTGTCGGGGGCGACCTCGGTCTCTGCCGCTTCGCTGGCGGAGATCACGGTGCCGGCGGCCAGACCCTTGTCGTTGCGCTGGATGACGGTCCCGAGTTCGAGGCCGGCGGCCTTCAGTGCCTTGGTGGCATCCTCGAGGCCCATGCCTTCGATCTTCGGCACCACCACGGTCTCCACGCCCGAGGAGACGTGAACGGTGACCGTCGAGCCCTCCTCCACCGAGACCCCTGCCTCGGGGTCGGTGCGGATGACGTTGCCCTCGGTGATCTCGGAACTCGACTCGATCACGATCTTCGCGGTCAGATCGAGCTTGGCGAGGTCGTCCTGCGCGCGCTCGGATGACACGTTCACGAGATTGGGGATGATGCGCGAGGTGCTCGGCACCTCGGGCGGACGCATGCTGATCGTGACCACCCAGAACAGCACGGACGCCAACAGCACCGCGAGCAGCGCGACACCGGCCCAGATCCAGGCGACCGGAGGGCCGGACTGGGTGCGGGTCATGGTGGTGTCGGAGCTGAGCTGGCGCAGCGAACGTGCCGTCTCCTGCGCCTGACGCGGGCTCGGACCGTACAGCTCGCTCGTCAGCGCACCGAGCTGCTTGCGGGTCGGCGCGCTCCCGGTGACGGCGGCATCGAGGGCGGCGCGGAAGTGCGCGGCATCCGGGTACCGCTGATAGGGGTCTTTCGCGAGGGCCCGCAGGACGATCGGGTCGAGCGCGCCCGGCGCGTCCTCGTTCACCTCGGTCGGCGGGATCGGGGTTTCGCTGACGTGCTGGTAGGCGACGGCCACCGGCGACTCGCCACGGAACGGCTGGCGGCCGGTGAGCAGCTCGTACAGCACGACACCGGTCGAGTACAGGTCGGCGCGGGCATCCACGGGCTCGCCCTTGGCCTGCTCCGGTGAGAAGTAGGCGGCCGTGCCGATGATCTGGGTGGTCTCCGCCACGGTCGACGAGGAGTCGGAGACGGCTCGGGCGATGCCGAAGTCCATCACCTTGACCTGGCCCTTGTCGGTCACCATGACGTTGCCGGGCTTGATGTCGCGGTGGACGACACCCGCGCGGTGCGAGTAGTCGAGCGCCTCGAGGATGCCGTCGACGTAGCGCACCGCGTCTTCGACAGGCACCGGGCCGTCGGCGATGATCTTCTTCAGCAGCGTGCCCTTGACGAGCTCCATCACGATGTACGGCGGCTCGTCGGACGACGGGTCGTTCGACGACGGGTCGCCGGCGTCGAACACGCGGACGATCGAGGGGTGCGACATGCGGGACGCCGCCTGCGCCTCCAGCCGGAACCGGGTGCGGAAGGCGGTGTCGCGAGCGAGGTCGGGATCGAGGATCTTGATCGCGACCTCACGGCCGAGCGTCAGGTCGAATCCGCGATAGACCTTGGCCATTCCGCCATGCCCGATGAGCTCGTCGACGCGGTATCGACCCGCGATGACTCGTGGCTCTGTGGACACGTACTACCCCCTGGAAAACGACTGCGGCTGAGCTGGATTAAAGGCTACCCTTCGGTGCCGCCGCCTCCGTCACCCTCGCCGGGGTCGGTCGCGGCGACGATCGGAACCGAGAGCGGCGGCGACGCGGACGACGTGCGCTGGTCGCCACCCGAGCACATGCCCTGGTACGTGACGATGAGCTGCTGGCCCGCGGCATCAGCCACCTGAATCTGCGTGTTCCGCTGCGTCGGCTGGAAGTTCGGCCCGCCCGACACGAACGTGCCGTTCTGGAGCGAGACGACGTATCCGGAGAGCGTCGTGCCGCTCGGGCACGTGAACCCGGTGCCCCAGGAGATGGTGACCGTGCTGCCGGCGATCGGGTCACCCGTGATGGTCGGGGTGTCGGTCGGGGTCGGCAGGGCTGCGCGCGCGGCGTAGATCGTGAGGGTCATCGGCTGCGTCGTCTCGACGTTGCCCGAGGGGACGACACGGTACACCTTGCCGACGTCGCCGTCGGTCGGGGCCGGGTCGCCCTCGGGGCAGGTGATCTCGCCCGTGAAACCGGCCTCCTTGAGCGTGGATGTGGCCGTGCCGCAGTCCATGTTCACCAGGCCCAACGCGGTCACGTCGACGCGGACCACCTCGGGCGGCGGGGTGGTCGCCGGCGGCGGTGTCTGCGACTGTGACTGCGACGGAGAGGGCGAATCCGACGGCTTGGCGTCAGGGTCGCCCTGGTTCATCAGCATCGCCCACACGGCTCCGCCGAGCACGATCACCAGCAGGGCGATCAGCGCGATCAGCGGCCAGGTCCACGGGCTCTTCTTCTTCTTCTTCTCGTCCGCCGCCGCGTCCTCCGTCGGGAGCTGAGCGGTGGTGGGAAGGATGCGGGTGGTGCCGTCGTCTCCGGACGCCGTGAGCATGCGCGTCGCATCGTCATCGCCGGCGATACCCCCGGTCGCGATCGCGGGAACGGCGATGGCCGCGGAGTTCAGGTCGCCGCGACGAAGAGCCTGCGCTGCGCGGGCCACCGTCGCGGACGACGAGGGGCGGTCGCTGGGCTTCTTGGCGATCATCGCCATGACGAGGTTCTGCACCGGGATCGGCACGGTCGGCGGCAGCGGCGGCGGCTGCTCGTTGATCTGTGCCATCGCGATCGCCACCTGCGACTCGCCCGTGAACGGACGCTTGCCTGCCAGGCACTCGTACGCGACGATGCCGAGCGAATAGGTGTCGGTGGCGGGAGACGCCGGGTGACCCGATGCCTGCTCGGGAGACAGGTACTGCACGGTGCCCATGACCTGGCCGGTCGCCGTCAGCGGAACCTGATCGGCGATGCGGGCGATGCCGAAGTCGGTGATCTTGACGCGGCCGTCGGGCGTGATCAGCAGGTTTCCCGGCTTGATGTCGCGGTGCACGAGACCGGCCGCGTGTGCGGCCTGCAGAGCGGATGCCGTCTGGGCCACGATGTCGAGCGTCTTGTCGGCGCTGAGTGCACCGTCGCGCTCGAGCACGGTCGAGAGAGCCTCGCCGGGCACGAGTTCCATGACGAGGTAGGCGCTGCCGTTCTCCTCGCCGTAGTCGAAGACGCTGGCGATGCCCTCATGGTTCACGAGAGCAGCGTGCCGCGCTTCTGCACGGAACCGCTCGAGGAACCCGGGGTCCCCCATGTACTCGTCCTTGAGGATCTTGATCGCGACGGTACGTCCGATGACGTGATCCGTCGCTTCCCACACCTCGCCCATGCCACCGATCGCGATACGCGACTGCAGCTCGTAACGACCACCGAACGACACACCCTGCGTCGGCCTCATCTGCCCAGCACCGCCTCTATGACCTTCTTCGCAATCGGAGCGGCGATAGTGTCGCCACTGCCTGATTGTCCCTGTCCGCCGCCGTCTTCGACGACGACCGCTACTGCGACCGCGGGGTCGTCCGCCGGCGCGAAGCCGGTGAACCACAACGTGTGCGGCCTGTTTCCGTTCTCTGCGGTGCCCGTCTTACCGGCCACGTCGATCCCGTCTATTCTTGCACCCTGGGCCGCGCCCGTAGCGACGCTGGCCACCATCGACGCGGTCACGTCGTCGGCGACATCGGCTTCCATCGCACGGCCGAACTCGCTGTCCTGGAAGGCCTCGATCACCGACAGGTCGTTCCCGATCACGGCATCCACCATCCGGGGATTCATCACGACGCCGTCGTTCGCGAGACCGGCCGACACCATCGCCATCTGCAGGGGGGTCGCGGTGACCTTGCCCTGGCCGAATCCGGTGAGTGCGGTCTGCGCGTCGTCGAGGGCGCGGGGGTAGCTGGAGGGGGTCGATTCCAGCGGAGTCTCGAAGGACTTGTTGAAACCGAGCTTCTCGGCCATCTCGCGGATCGTGTCGTCGCCGAGTTCGACGGCGAGCTCCGCCATCGGGATGTTGCAGCTGAGCCGGATGGCCTCGGCGATCGTGACCGTGGCGCCCGGCCCGCACTTGCCGCCCCAGGCGTTCGACACCCGATTGGAGGAGCCGGGGAGCGTGTACGAGATGGGGTTGGGCAGCGTCGACTGCGGGGTCCAGTTCCCGCTGGCGTACGCCGCCGCCGCGACGACGACCTTGAACGTCGATCCCGGCGGGTTGAGGTCGCCGGCGATCGCGCGGTTGGACAGCGGCTTGCCGGGGTCGGCGGCGAGCTGGTCGTAGGTGGCGTTCGCGGCGTCCGCGTCGTGCGTCGCCATCTGGTTCGTGTCGAAACCCGGGGTGGAGACCATGGCGAGGATGCGTCCGGTCTTCGGTTCCATCGCGACGACGGCACCCTGCAGCCCGCCGAGTGCTTCATAGGCGGCGCGCTGAGCCGCCGTGTTCAGCGACAGCTCCACGCTGTACCCGCGCTGGGGCTGGCCGGAGATGATGCGCTCGACCTCGGCGAGCAGGGCGTTGGCGCCCGTGCCGGAGAGTTCGGCGTTCATGGCGCGTTCGATACCCGTGCGCGAATCGAGTGCCGCGTTGAAGTAGCCGGTCACCGGTTCCCACATCGCGGCATCCGTGTAGACGCGCTGGAACTGGTACCTGTCGTCGCTGGGCACCGAGTTGGCGATGGTGGCGCCGTCGACGATGATCGCGCCGCGCTGGATCTCGTAGCTGTCGAGGCGGGTGCGCTTGTTGTTGCTGTTCTGGGCGAGGGCATCGGCCTCGACCACCTGGATCCAGCTGGTCGCGGCGAAGAGCGCGATGAACATGAACAGCATCACGATGCTGAGGCGGCGGAGCTCTCTGGTCATCCGATCACGACCCTCGGTTGGCGGCGGACGCCGTCGGAGATGCGCAGCAGCAGCGCCACGATGAGCCAGTTGGCCACGAGCGACGATCCGCCGGCGGCGAGGAACGGGGTGGTCAGGCCGGTCAGCGGGATCAGCCGGGTGACGCCGCCGACCATGATGAACACCTGCAGCGCGATGGTGAACGAGAGGCCGGTGGCGAGCAGCTTGCCGAAGTCGTCCTGACCCGCGAGACCGATGCGCATGCCGCGGCTGACGAAGACCATGTAGAGGCACAGGATCGCGAACAGCCCGATCAGGCCGAGCTCTTCGCCGAGGCTGGTGATGATGTAGTCGCTGTGCGCGAGCGGCGTGACCTCCGGGCGTCCCTGACCCCAGCCGGTGCCGATGAGTCCGCCGCGGGCGAGCCCGAACAGGCCCTGCATGGGCTGATACCCCGCGCCGTCGGGATCGACCTGGTTCGCGTCGAACAGGAACAGCCAGTTGATGAAGCGACCCTGCACGTAGCTGAGGATCTGCGTCGCGAGTGCCACGCCGGCGACGACGAGTCCGAGGCCGATGAGGACCCAGCTGGTCTTCCCGGTGGCGACGTAGAGCATCGCGACGAACATGCCGAAGATCAGGGTTCCGGTACCGAGATCGCGCTGGAAGACGATGATCCCGAGCGAGATGAGCCAGACCACGAGGACAGGTCCCAGTTCCCGCATGCGGGGCCAAGTGATGCCGAGAACCCTCTTGCCGACCGACGTGAGGCTTTCGCGGGTGCGTACGAGGTAGCCGGCGAAGAAGATCGCGAGACAGATCTTCGCGAGCTCGCCCGGCTGGAAGGCGAAGACGCCACCCAGCGACACCCAGACGGCCGCGTTCGCGTCGTCGATGCGCAGACCGGGGACGAACGGCAGCAGCAGGAGCAGGATTCCGGCGAGACCGAAGATGTAGGTGTACCGGAACAGGATCCGATAGTTGCGCAGCAGAATCACGACCGCGATGGCGCCGGCGAGGGAGATCGCGGTCCAGGCCAGCTGCTTCGTGGAGTAGGCGTCCCAGCCGGTGTTCTTGAAGGCGATGTCGATGCGGTAGATCATCGCGATGCCGAGGCCGGTCAACAGCGTCGCGATGGGCACGACGAACGGATCCGCATCGGCGGCGACGAAACGCAGCACGATGTGCAGCGCGAAGGCGAGGGCCGCGAGACCGCCGCCGATCGCGAGGATCATCGGGTCGATCACGCCGAGTGCGCCCAGCTGGACGAGAGTGAGCGCGGCGCCGCTCATCGCACAAGCGAACAGCAGCAACCAGAACTCGCGGTTGCGCTGCGTCTGCGGCATCCGGAGTCGCTTGAGGGCCTTGATGACGGTGGTGTCCGCCTGCACGTCGGTGCTCATCCCTCACCCCCCGCGGGGGTCGCGCTCGGCGTCGGCAGCGGGGTGGGAAGCGGTGTCTGCTCGATCACGTTCGCGTCGGCGCCCGCCCGCAGACGGTCGACGATGGCCATCGCGTCGGCCAGCGAGCGTGCATTGATCGTGCGCTCGACGGATGCCCGCTGATACTGCGGCAGGTTCGCGAGGAGGATGTCGGTGTCCTCGATCGGGGTGGACAGCGTGATCGGGCCGATGTTCTGCTGCACGCCCTGGAAGATCACCACGCTGTCGTCATCGGCGCCGATGAAGTAGCGGGTCTGGGTCCAGCTGTAGGCGGCGAAGGCAGCCACGACGAGCATCGCGACGACCAGGAGCGCCCCGGCGATCCAGCCCGCCCGGCGGCGCTTCGCTCGACGCCGATCCTCTTCGATGAGCTCCTCGAGGTACTCGGGGGCGGGCTCGAAGTGGCTGGGCTCGTTCGCGGCCTGCCGCACCGGGTGCAGCCAGTTTCCGCGCGGCGGGCGCACCGGCGGGACGTAGACGCCGTCGGGGTTCGACGCCGAGCCCACGATCGTGGGGGTGCCGGAGTGGATCGGATGCTGTCCGCCGACGTCGACCAGCACGATCGTGACGTTGTCGGGAGCGCCGCCGTCGAGCGCCTGCTTGAGGAGGTAGTCCGCGGTGCGGCCGGGTGCGACACCGAGCTGCATCGCCTTGAGGATGCGCGTCTCGTCGACCACGCCGGAGAGCCCGTCGGAGCAGAGCAGCCACCGGTCGCCGGGCTGCGTGTGCATGACGAACATGTCGAGCTCGGGGTCGGCGTCCATGTCGCTGAGGACGCGCATGAGCACGGAGCGGCGCGGGTGGTAGCGCGCCTCCTCCGGGGTGATCCGACCGGAGTCGACCAGGCGCTGCACGAAGGTGTGGTCGGCCGTGATCTGGGTCAGCGCGTCGTCGCGGTACAGGTAGATGCGCGAGTCGCCGATGTGGCCGATGACCGCATACTCGTCGACCATGATGATCGCGCTGACCGTCGTGCCGAGACCGGCGAGTTCGGGACGCTCCTTCGCGGCGCGGATGAGGTCGCCCGCGGCGGTCGTCGCGGCGGCCTGCAGCGAGGCCTGCGCGTCTTCGACCGAGGAGTAGCCCTGGTCGAGGGGCTGCAGCCGCTGGATCGCGATGCTCGAGGCGACGTCTCCACCGGCGTGGCCGCCCATGCCGTCGGCGACGGCGAACAGGTTCGCTCCGGAATAGCCGGAGTCCTGGTTGTTGGAGCGGATCTTCCCGGTGTGGGAGATCGCGACGCTCGAGCCTTCGAAGACCATGCCGGGGTCAGGCTCGCAGCTCGAAGGTCGTGGCGCCCACCTTGATGGGGGTGCCGAGCGAGAGGGCGACCGGTGAGGCCGACACGCGCTGGCCGGCGACGAAGGTCCCGTTGGTCGAGTCGAGGTCCTGGATCGCCCAGCTGTCGCCGCGCAGCATCAGGCGGGCGTGGTGGCTGGACGTGTAGTCGTCACGGATCACGAGAGCCGACTCGCTGGAGCGGCCGATCGTGAGCGAATCGGCACTGAGCGGCAGCTCGAGGCCGGCCTTGGGCCCCGACGTGATGACCAGGCGCTTGGCGGTGGCGACGGTCGCCGGTCTGGTCGAGGAGCGTGCGGATGACGGCTTCGCCGCGGGGGCCGCTGCCGGTGCTGCTGCGGGAGCGGGTGCGCCGGCGGTCGCCTCGGCGGGGAGCTTGCGCACACGGACGCCGAACAGGTCGGCGCGGAGCGAATACACGACGCCGAACACGAAGAACCACATCAGGACGAGGAACCCGATGCGGAGCAGGAGGAGGATCAGTTCACTCAACCGAGGGCTCCGAACGCTCGGGTGGCGTCGTCGCCGCGGGGCGCAGGGCGCGACGGGCTGGCCACGGGGACGATCCGGAACACCAGGTCGGTACGTCCGATGGTGATGGTCGTGTCGGTGGGGAGGGCGGCCTCGCGGAGCTTCTGGCCGTTGACCTTGGTGCCGTTCGTGGAGCCCAGGTCGCGCATCATGGCGCGCTCGCCGTCCCACAGGATCTCGGCGTGCTTGCGGCTGGATCCGGCGTCCGCGATCGTGATGTCGGCATCCGTCCCCCGGCCGATGACCGTACGGGCGCGGTTGATCGCGTGACGACGGCCGTCGACGTCGACCACGGCCTGCCAGCTCACGCGGCCCTCGACCGTGCCCGAGTTCACGCGCACGGTTCCCGTGGCGACCTTTTCGTCGGCCTCGAGGTTGATCGACAGGGGGCCGGAGAAGCTGTACCCCTGCGCCTTGGCGTGCTTGGTCAGCAGCGCGAGCAGCTCATCGGTGAGGGCGCCGCCGAGTCCCCGCATCCGCTCCGCGTCGTCCGGGCTGAGGCGCACGACGAAACTGTTCGGCGCGATGATGCGGTCGCGGCTCACGACCGCCGCCTTCGTGTCGGCCTCGCGGCGGAGCGCAGAAGCGATCTCCACCGGCTGAATGCCGCTGCGGAAGGTCTTCGCGAACGCGCTGTTGACTGCGCGCTCGAGACCCTTCTCAAAGCTGTCAAGTAGTCCCACTGGGCTCCTCTGGCATGCCGACCGGTAGACACATCGTAGCCAGGTGACCTGGGGGAACGCCGCCGATCGGGGTCTGAGGCGTGCATCAGGGGGTGAAATCGCGTGATATCTTTGGGAAGTTGAGTTCTTCGGAACGAGACACTCGCGCGAGTGGCGGAATGGTAGACGCGCTGGCTTCAGGTGCCAGTGTCCGTAAGGACGTGGGGGTTCAAGTCCCCCCTCGCGCACAGCGAATGACACAAGGCCGGGCCCACAGGGCTCGGCCTTCTGTCATTCTGAAGAAGGCCCGGTTCCGTTGAGGACACCGGGCCTTCTCCTTCTCCGGGCGCCGCTCAGGCCACAGGAAGATACCGGCTCAGGTGTTCGAACGGGGGCTGGGACGACAGGTGCGACACCGCCGCGGATCCCACCGCACAGGCGGCGGCCAGCGCATCGGCCGGCGCGTGCCCGGCACGCAGCGCGAGTACGAGCGCCGCGCAGAAGGCGTCGCCCGCCCCGACGGTGTTGACGGCCTCGGCGGGGACGCCGTCGGCTCGGGCGATCTCCTCGCCACGGCGATACAGCGCAGCGCCGGCCGCGCCGTAGGTGACCGCGACGAGTTCTGCCTCTGCCAGCTCGGGCATGAGCTCGCGCTCGGTCTCGTTCACGATGAACAGGTCGACCCGGCGCAGCAGAGCCTCGGGCAACGGCTGGGCGGGAGCGGCATTGAGCGCGATGAAGCCCTCCGCCGAGGCGACGACATCCTCGACCACCGCGAGCGCGATCTCCAGCTGCATGAGCACGGCCTCGTCCGCGCCGAAGGTCACACCGTCCAGGGAGACGTGGTCGTTGGCGCCGGGGCAGACCGCGATCTGGTTCTCGGCATCCGCGTCGACGACGATGAGCGCGGTGCCGGTGGCGTCATCCACGGTGCGCAGATCGGCGACATCGACGCCGGCGCGCTTCATCTCCTCGCGGGTCCAGGAACCGTCGGCATCGTCACCGACGGCACCGACCATCCGGACCTTTCCGCCCAACTTCGCGGCGGCGACGGCCTGATTCGCGCCCTTCCCGCCCAGGTCACGGGAGAGTCGCCCGCCGGCCACGGTCTCCCCGGCAGTGGGGAGTCGTTCGACGAACGCGGTGACGTCGACGTTCGCGCTGCCGACGACGACGAGGGATGGAAGAGCAGGAGAGGTCATGGCAGCAGCTTTCGGATCGAGCGGAGGCATCGGAACGCGGAAATCGCGGCCGGCTTGACGTTCATGATAGAAAGTGTAAACGTTTACGCACGCACATCTGCAAAGGAGCACCATGACAATTCCCGTCCTTCTCGACTGCGATCCCGGCCACGACGACGTCTTCGCCATCTGGCTCGCGGCCGGAAACGACGCCATCGACCTCCGCGGTGTGACGACGGTGGGCGGCAACGGCTACCTCGAGCACACCACCCGGAACGCGCGGATCGCACTCACCGTCGCCGGCGTGACGGACGTGCCGGTCGCCGCCGGTGCCGACAAGCCCCTCGTCCGTGAACTCACCCCCGGCGCATGGATCCACGGCGAGAACGCGCTCGGCGGACCGGTGCTCCCCGAGCCGACCGTGCCACTCGACCCGCGCCACGCCGTGCAGTTCCTCGCCGACACCCTCGCCGCCTCGCCGGAGCCGATCACCGTGATCCCCACCGGCCCGCTCACCAACATCGCGCTCCTCCTGCAGCAGCATCCGGAGGTCGTGCCCCAGATCAAGGAGATCATCTGGATGGGCGGCTCGACCGGCCGCGGCAATGTCGGCGCGTATCCGGAGTTCAACGCCTGGGCAGATCCCGAGGCCGCGGCCGTGGTGTTCGCATCCGGCGTTCCGCTCACCATGGTCGGGCTCAACATCTCCCACCAGGCACTGATCACCGAAGAGGTGATTCAGCGGATCGGTGCGGTCGGCAACGCAACCTCGGCATTCGGAGTGGAGCTGCTGCGCTTCTTCTGCAGCACCTACGAGAAGGCCGAGGGCATGCCGGAGGGACCTCTGCACGATCCCATCACCGTCGCCATCGCGATCGATCGGGCCGTCGCCACGGTCCAGCGCTGCCACGTCGACATCGAGACGACCGGCGAGTTCACGGCCGGTGCGACCTGCGTCGACCTGCACGACATGCTGGGCAAGGAGCCGAACACCGACGTCGCGATCACCCTCGACGCGCCGAAGTTCTGGGACCTGGTGACGGATGCTGTCGGCGCATTGGCCTGATGCTCAGCGCGGCGCGGCGGGCGTCGTGGACTCGGCCACGCGCAGACTCGGCGCGAGACGGCTGAGCACGTACGGGGCTTCGGGATCTTCCATCCGCCGCACGAGTGCCTCCGTCGCCTCACGCGCCAGCTCGTCGAACGGCTGCACCACGGTCGTCAACCGAGGCTCGCAGACATCCGCGAGCATCGTGCCGTCGAACCCGGTGACCTGCACGTCAGAGGGGACGCTCCGCCCCGCATGCTTCAGTGCGGCGATGGCACCGGCCGCGACGAGGTCGTCTCCGGCGATGATCGCATCGGGAAGCGGGCCGCGGGCCAGCAGCGCCTCCGCGGCGCTCTCGCCGAACGACAGCAGGTACTCGCCGAAGATGCTCTCCTCGTGCGGCAACCCGCGGGTGCGCACCGTCGCCTCGAAGGCGGCCCGCCGCTCGCGACCCACCGAGGTCACGTCGTTGCCGGAGACGAGGACGACACGCTTCGCGCCGCGGGAGGTGACGTGCTCGACGGCGAGGTCGATGCCGGCGTCGTTGTCGACCCCGACGAAGTCCGCCGGAAGATCGAGCACTCGCCGGTCGAGCTGCACCAGCGGAACCCTGCGCGCGGTGTCGGCGACCGCCTCGAACGAGAGCTCGGCATCGGAGGGCACCACGAAGATGCCCTCCACGCGCCGTTCGACCAGCATGCGCAGACGATCGCGTTCCCGGTCGACGTCTCCGTGCGAATCCGCGATGACGAGGTCGAACCCGCGGCGCTGCAGATGGTCCTCGAGGCGGTGTATGAGCTCACCGTAGAAGGGGTTGCTGATGACGGGGACGACCACGCCGATGGTGGCGCCCGTGCCTGCGCGCAGACCGCGGCCGATGAGGTTGACCCGGTAGCCCAGCTGCTCGGCCACCTGCGCGACATGCTCGGCCGTGCGTCCCGATACGCGGTCCTTGCCGTTGAGGGCCCGGGAGACCGTCGCGATGGACACACCGGCGGCGGCTGCGACCTCATGCAGCGTGACGGACGCCTTCTTCATCACGACTCTCATCCCCGGTGCCGGTGGCACCACGACTCAAAGATATGACGTGCGTAAAGGATTACGCACGCGAACAGCCAACGATCGACACGAAGAAGTGAGCAATGACCAACCAGACAGATGCGGTTCGTACCCGTTCCAGCGTGGTTTCGCTGATGATCGCGCTCCTCGCGGCGTGCCTCGCGTTCCAACTCAACGCCAGCATGCTGAGCCCGGCTCTGGTGACGATGGAGCGTGAGCTCGACGCGACCGCCTCCGAGATCGCGTCGACCCAGACCGTCTTCTTCACGGCTGCCGCGCTGTTCACCCTCTTTCTCCCCCGCCTCGGCGACCTGATCGGTCGCCGACGGGTTCTCGTCGGGATGCTCGTCGTGATGGCGGTCGGCTGCGTCGTCGCGGCGCTCGCCACCAACGTCCCGATGCTCTTCATCGGTCGCCTCATCCAGGGAGTGTCGGGACCGGTGGTTCCGCTGTGCCTGATCATGCTGCGCGCGGCCGTCGTGGATCCGAAGGTCTACGGCACGCTGCTCGGTGTCGTCACCGCGGTCAACGGAGGGATCGCCGGGGGCGACGCTCTGCTCGGCGGGTATCTGGCGACCAACCACGGCTTCGCCTCGATCTTCTGGACCATGGGCGGTGTCGCCGTCGGTGCGGCTCTCGTCGTGCGCTTCCTCGCCCCCGAGACGATGGCCGAAGACCGTCCGCGGATGGACTGGTGGGGCTCGCTGCTGCTGGTCATCTCCGTCGGCTCGATGCTCGTCGCCCTGAACGAGCTCGGGAAGCTCGCCGATGCGGACCTGATCCTCGTGATCGTCCTCGCCGTGGTCGCCGTCGTCTCTTTCGTCTCCTTCTGGAAGCTCGAGGGCAGGCTCGATCATCCGCTCGTCTCGATTCCCCAGCTGAAGCAGCGCGCCACCTGGGCGTTGAGCGCCACCTCACTCCTGACACTCTCCGGGATCTTCGCGATCATGAACGGCGTGGTGCCGGCCCTCGCGCAGGACTCCTCGATGAACCTCGGGATGAGCGCCGAAGAGGTGTCGCTGTGGATCCTCATGCCCTACGCCCTCGCCGGTCTGCTGATGGGTCCGCTCAGTGGCAGGCTCGCCGCCACGGTCGGGTACCGGACGATGCTGCGGATCGGCCTCGGCGGCACCATCGTGGTGCTCGGCCTCATGGTCGCCAACGTCGAGACCGCCTCACGCCTCGTTCTGCTGCTGCTCTCCGTCGCCGTCGGCATCACCTACGCCGGCATCGGGAACATCATGCTCAACGGTCTGGGGGTCGTGCTCTCACCGAAGGAGCGCCCCGGGTCGCTTCCCGGGCTGAACACCGGTGCCATCAACCTCGGCGCCGGGCTGAGCTTCGTCGTCATCTACGCCGCCCAGACCTCGTTCGCGTCGGAGTCGGCGGGAGCGGGGGCCGGATACGTCGCCGCCTTGGTCACCGGAGCCGTCGTGCTGGTCGGTGCGCTGATCTTCTCGATGTTCATCCCGAAGCCGGTGCATGCCGAACTGAGGTGACGCGTCGCCCGGGGTGATTTTTCCCGGATCAGGTGCGGAAAAAGCGGAGGCGTGGTTGAATATGCGCAGCCTCTCGGGGGAGGGAGCGGGTCCATAGGGGCGCGCCCCGCGAGTCCGCACGGACCTCGCCCGACACGAAGAGGTTCTGATGACCGACAAGTCCCGCAGCAGGCGCGCCCGGCAGAACCCGCACTCTCTGAGGAGCCGCTTCGCCGCCGCGGCCGTCGCCCTCACCGTCGGTGTGCTGGGAGCGCTGGCGCCGCTCGGTGCCACACCAGCGCAGGCCGAGTCGAATGCACCGAACACGGTGCTCATCGGAGAGAACACCTTCTACGTCTACGCCGCCGCTGGCGAGACCGTGACGGGGGAGTTCATCCTCAACCTCTTCGACGCCGCGCGAGGCCAGACGTTCAGTCTCACGGACCCCTCCGGCGCCGTGCGCTGGACGTGTGACCTTGCTCCGGCTGCTCCGACCGGAACGACCTGCACCGTTCCGGCCGGGATGACCGGACCGACGGGGGTGTGGCTCCTCGAGACGGAGGGTCTCGGCGCCGTGACCGCCAACTGGCCTCCGGGCTCGGGAAACGAATCGCGGTGGGACATCACCGTGCTCTCCAGCGGCGGCGCGCCGATTGAAGGTCGGGTGTGGTCCAAGCAGTACCGCGCGTACAGCTCCCTCACACCGGGGTCGGGCACCGTCTTCGCCAATTCCGACCTCGGCTTCTGGGTCGTGTCGGAGAACGGCACGCAGTACACGGTGGAGATGCCCGTCTTCAACGGTGGTGGATGGAGCTTCAACAGCGATGCCTTCGGGAACGTGCTCGATCCCGCGCTCTGCACGCCCGCCTACCGATCGCTCGCGCAGACGAGCAACTCGCCGGAACATCAGGGTCCTGGGCCGGAGTGCGGCCCCGGTTACAACCTCTTCTTCGAGCCGCCGGCAGCCGATCTTCCCGGATTCGCCACGTCGGCCGACGGCGAAGAGTTCGTCAATCCCGACTACTCCCCTCCGAGCTTCGGAGGCACCGCCTACTCGCGGACCAACGCCCTCTCGCACGCCGGAGCGCTCGAGTACGAGCTGAACAACTTCACGGGCAACTATGTCGTCCGGGTCGATGTCGACGGCAACGGGTCGTACACGGATCCTTTGGACATCGCTCTCCCCCAGTCGGGAACGGACGGCACCGTGAGCGCTCCGTGGGATGGCCGTGATTCCGCCGGCACGCTCGTCGACGTCTGCACGACGGTGAACTTCGAGGTCGCCATCGAGAAGACGGACGAGATCCACTTCGTGCTCGGTGACGTCGAGGTTCTGCCCGGCGGCATCCGCATCACGCAGATCGTCGGTTCGAGTGTCGGAAACGACACCATCTATTGGGATGACACGGAGGTGCCCCTGTCGGGTACCGGCCCCAAGTCGAGCACGAGCCCTCCCCTCGTCAATCTCGCCGGTCTGAGCAGCGCCGGCTTCGTCCATGGGTGGGCGTCCACCGGCGCGAACCAGTGGGGAAACTTCGCAGCCATCGACAACTGGACCTACAGCGACATCGACGTGAGCGCGCAGGCGTCTTCCCTCGGCAACTGCCTGACGCTGACGAAGACCTCCGACGCGACCGTCGACACCCGCCCGGGCGACGATGTGGAATACACCATCACCGCGACCAACACCGGCGAGGAACCGTACACCGCGGCGAACCCGGCCGTCGTCACCGATGATCTGACCGCTGTCCTCGACGACGCCGCCTACAACGACGACGCCACCGCGACGATGCCGGGGACCATCGCCTACGCGGCTCCCGATCTGACCTGGACCGGCCCGCTCGCGGTGGGTCAGAGCGTGGAGCTCACCTACACGGCGACGGTCGCAGCCGGAGGCGACGGCCTCGCGCGGAACGTGGTGTTCAGCGGTACGCCTGACACTCCGACCCCGGCGTGCAACCCTCCGAACGGCGATGGCGTCGACCCGGCCACGGGGATCGCCTGCGCCGAGGCGGAGTTCCTGCTGCCGAAGCTGGCGGTCACCAAGGCTACCGACACCACCGAACTGCCGGCGGACGGCGGGGTGGTCGAATACACGATCACGGCCACGAACACGGGACCCGGCGCCTACACGGCCGCCGAGCCGGCCCGCGTGACCGACGATCTCAGTGCCGTTCTCGACGACGCGACGTTCGGCGGGATCACCTCGCCGACCGACGGCTCCGCGGAGCTGGTCGGAGACGAACTCACCTGGGTCGGCCCCCTCGCCGCCGGCGAGAGTGTCACCATCACGTACACGGCGACGTACGACTCCGCCGCGGGCGACAACGTCCTCTACAACCTCGTCTGCATCCCGACGGACGAGACGGCAGCAGGACAGGACGACTGCGCGAGCGTGCGCATCCCGGCGGCAGAACTCGTGATCGACAAGACGGTGGACCCGGAGTCGGGCACCGCGGTCGACGCGGGGCAGGTGGTGACCTACACGCTGTCGTTCGAGAGCGTCGGCGAGGCCGCGGCGGCGGTGGACAAGGTCGACGACCTGTCCGACGTGCTCGACGACGCGGAGCTGGTGGCGGGGTCGATCACAACGTCGAACCCCGGGCTGACGGCGGAACTCCAGGGCACCGACCTGATCGTCACGGGCTCCGTCGCGGTCGGGGAGACGTACACCGTGTCGTATTCGGTGACGGTGGATGCGTTCGCGGATCAGGAGAACCACCTTCTTGCGAACATCGTGCAGAATCCGGATGGCTCCTGCGATGTCGAAGGCTGTCCGGAGACGTCGAACCCGATCCGTCATTTCGTCGTCGAGAAGGACGCGGATGCGACCACGGCTGTGCAGACCGATGATGTCGTGACGTACACGGTCACGGTCACGAACGACGGTGAGGGTGACTACACGGCGACCGAACCGGCGGGTTTCACGGATGACCTGACCGATGTGCTCGACGACGCGTCCTACAACGGCGATGCGGTCGCGGTGGCGTCGGACGGTTCGACGGTGCCGACTCCCACGGTGACCGGTGCGGTTCTCGCGTGGTCGGGGCCGATCGTGGCGGGCGAATCCGTATCGGTCACGTACTCGGTGACCGTGACGAACGCCGGCGACGCCGACCTGGTCAATGCGGCGACGCCCGTGTGCGCACCGGGCGTGATCTGCGACCCGGTGACGCCGCCGGTGGACATCGACCTGCCGCGGATCACCCCCGAGAAGTCATCCGATCCCGTTTCGGGCTCGGGTGTGGTCGCCGGTGACGTGATCACGTACTCGCTGACGTTCACCAACAGCGGCCAGGCCGCGGGTGACGTCGCCTCGACCGATGATGTGTCGGAGGTGCTCGACGACGCGGAGGTCACGACCGGCCCGACGGCCGATCTCGCGGGCATTACGGCCACGTTCGACGCGGGCACGGGCGAGATCCGCATCGAGGGGTCGCTCCCGCCGCGGCGACGGTGACCGTGACGTATCAGGTGACCGTGCTGGCGGACGGTGAGCGCGGCGACAACATCCTCACCAACGTCGTCACCCCGGATGTGCCGCCGTACGTATGCGATGACAGCGACCCGGACTGCGACCCGTTCGTACCGCCGAGTACGGAGCACCCCGTCGGTCAGCTCTCGGTGGACAAGACGGTAGACCCGGAGTCGGGCACTTCGGTCGACGCGGGACAGGTGGTGACCTACACCCTGTCGTTCGCGAGTGTCGGTGCCGCGGCATCGGCGGTCGACAAGATCGACGACCTGTCCGACGTGCTGGACGACGCGGAGTTGCTCGCCGGTTCGATCACGACGTCGAATGCGGCGCTGACCGCAGAGCTCCAGGGCACGGATCTGGTGGTCACCGGGTCGGTGCCCGCCGGCGCGACGTACACGGTCACCTATTCCGTGACCGTGAGCGCGTTCGAGGACCAGGAGAACCACCTCCTTGCGAATATCGTGCAGAATCCGGATGGATCGTGTGGCGTCGAGGACTGCCCGGAGACGTCGAACCCGATCCGTCATTTCGTCGTCGAGAAGGACGCGGATGCGACCACGGGCGTGCAGACCGGTGATGTGGTGACGTACACGGTCACCGTGACGAACGACGGTGAGGGTGCCTACACGGCAACGGAGCCGGCCGGGTTCACGGACGATCTCACCGATGTGCTCGACGACGCGTCCTACAACGGCGATGCGGTCGCGGTGGCGTCGGACGGTTCGACGGTGCCGACTCCCACGGTGACCGGTGCGGTTCTCGCGTGGTCGGGGCCGATCGTGGCGGGCGAATCCGTATCGGTCACGTACTCGGTGACCGTGACGAACGCCGGTGACGCCGACCTGGTCAATGCGGCGACGCCCGTGTGCGCACCGGGCGTCATCTGCGACCCGGTGACGCCGCCGGTGGACATCGACCTGCCGCGCATCACCCCGGAGAAGTCTTCCGATCCGGTCTCGGGCTCGGGTGTGGTCGCCGGTGACGTGATCACGTACTCGCTGACGTTCACCAACAGCGGCCAGGCCGCGGGTGACGTCGCCTCGACCGATGATGTGTCGGAGGTGCTCGACGACGCGGAGGTCACGACGGACCCGATCGCGGACGTCGCCGGCATCACGGCGACGCTCGACGCGGGTGCCGAGCAGATCCGCATCGGGGGGTCGCTCCCTGCGGGCGCGGTCGTCACGGTGACGTACCAGGTGACGGTGCTGCCCGACGGGGAACGGGGGGACAACGTCCTCACCAATGTGTTGACCCCGGATGTGCCGCCCTACGTGTGCGGCGACACCGACCCGGACTGCGACCCGTTCGTGCCGCCGAGCACGGAGCACCCGGTCGGCCAGCTCGCGGTGGACAAGACCGTGGACCCGGAGTCCGGCACAGCTGTGGATGTCGGGCAGGTCGTGACCTACACCCTGACGTTCGAGAGTGTGGGGGCTGCGGCATCGACGGTGGACAAGGTCGACGACCTGTCCGACGTGCTGGACGACGCGGCGCTGGTCGCGGGCTCGATCACGCCATCGAACGCGGCGCTGACCGCAGAACTGCAGGGAACCGATCTGGTGGTCACCGGATCGATCCCCGCCGGCGCGACGTACACGGTCACCTATTCCGTGACCGTGAGCACGTTCGCCGATCAAGAGAACCATGTCCTCGCGAACGTCCTGCAGAACCCGGACGGTTCGTGCGGCGCGGAAGAATGCCCGGACACATCGAATCCGATCCGCCACTTCTCGGTAGAGAAGGATGCGGATGCGACGGCGGGCGTGCGGACCGGTGATGTCGTGACGTACACGGTCACCGTGACCAACGACGGGGAGAGCGCGTACACGTCGTTCGTCCCCGCGGGCTTCACGGACGATCTGATCGATGTGATCGACGACGCCTCGTACAACGGCGACGCCGCAGCGGTGGCGTCAGATGGGTCGCTGGTGCCGGCTCCGACCCTGGAGGGTTCGGTGCTCGCCTGGTCGGGTCCGGTCGCCGTCGGCGAATCGGTGTCGATCTCCTACTCCGTGACCGTGACGAACGCGGGAGATACGGATCTGGTCAACACGGCCACGCCGGTGTGCGCGCCGGATGTGGCCTGCGACCCGGTGACCCCGCCGGTGGACATCGATCTGCCACGGATCACTCCCGAGAAGTCATCGGACCCGGTCGCCGGGACGACCGTGGAGGCGGGCCAGGTCGTCACCTACACGCTGACGTTCACCAACAGCGGCCAGGGCGCCGGTGACGTGGCATCGTCGGATGACATGTCGCAGGTGCTCGACGATGCCGAGCTCACAGCAGGCCCGACCGCGGATGTCGCCGGCATCACGCCGATATTCGATGCGGACGCGGAGCAGATCCGCATCGAGGGCTCGCTTCCCGCCGGCACCGTCGTCACGGTGACCTACCAGGTGGCGGTGCTGCCGGACGGCGACCGCGGCGACAACATCCTCGCCAATGTCCTCACCCCGGACGCCCCGCCGTACGTGTGCGCCGACGGCGACCCCGACTGCGACCCGTTCGTGCCGCCCGGCACCGACCACTTCATCGGCGAGCTGCGCGATTGGAAGACGGTCGACCCGGCCTCCGGAGGCACGGTCGTGCCCGGGCAGGTCGTGACCTACACGCTGCACTTCGAGAGCGTGGGCACCGGGCCCGTCACGGTCGACCGCGAGGACGATCTCACGACCGTCCTCGATGATGCGACCGTCACGTCGGATCCGGTGAGCTCGGATGCCGCGCTCGCCGTCTCCGGGATCGTCGACGGGCGTTTCGGGATCACCGGCTCGCTCGAACCCGGAGATGCCGTGACCGTCACCTACCAGGCGACGGTCAACCCGGACGGTGAGCGCGGCGACGACCGCCTGTCGAACTACCTCCTCGACCCCGACGCGGCCCCACCGGCCGAGTGCGTCGTCGCCGAGGGCGAGGAGTTCCCCGACTGCACCGTGGATCACGTCAGCAGCGTGGTGGTCGTGAAGTCGGCCGACCCCGCGTCGGGGACCGAGGTGGAGGAAGGGCAGCAGGTGGAGTACACCGTGACGTTCCGCAACGTCTCGACCGACCCGGATGCGGCGGGTGCAGACGTGGACTACACCGATCACCTGACCGATGTCCTCGACGATGCGACACTGACCCGCGGACCCCAGGCGTCGACGGAGGCGCTGGCCACGGCGGTCGAGGGGCGGACCATCCGCATCACGGGCTCGGTCGCATCCGGAAGCACGGCCACCGTGACATACGTGGTCACGGTGCAGCCGTGGGCCGATCAGGGGAACCACAGCCTCGGCAACGTGATCGCGGTGACCGGCGAGGAACCGATCTGCGTCGAGGGGAACGGCCTGTGCACCACGCATCCGCTGGGTGAGCCGGATCCACTCGCGGTGACCGGTGGCCAGGTGGCCGTCGGTGCGCTGGCTGCCGGTGTCGTTCTGCTCCTCGCGGGCGGGCTCCTGGTGGCGATCCGCCGCCGACGTCAGGCGATCGAGTAGGTCAGCGCCGCGAACCCGGGTGCCCGCCTTCCGGCCGACACCCGGGTTTGCGTGTGCCCGGGGGGGTGCCCCCGTGTCCGCGGCCCGGCCGACGACCCACCGTTGCGCTCCCCCGACACCGAGCTATACTGAACAATAGATCACCAGCCCGCACTATTGTTCGGAGTTCAGTGTGCAGAGCCGCACTCGCATCATCCTCGGCGTCGACGCCGGCACCACATCGGTGAAGACCGTCGCCTTCGACCTCGACGGTCGCATCGCGAGCGTCTCCCGCTCGAGCGTGCGCGTGCAGCGGGCCGAAGACGGGCGCGCCGAAGCCGACATGAACCACATCTGGGATGCCGCAGCGTCCACGATCGCTGCCGTGGTCGATGACATCGGCGACGCGGAGATCGTCGCGATCGGTGTGACCGGCCAGGGCGACGGCGCCTGGCTGGTGGATGCCGACGGTCGGCCCGTCGGTCCCGCAGCCCTCTGGCTCGACGGGCGGGCTCACGAACGCCTCGATGACTGGCTGGATGACGGACGCGCGGCGGCCGTGCACCAGGCCACCGGCTCTCCTCTCTTCTCCGGTGCGCTGCCGATCCTCGTCGACGAGCTGATGGCGGCGGATCCGACCCTGCGGGAGCGCGTCACGACGCAGCTGAACTGCAAGGACTGGCTGCGCTTCAAGCTCACCGGTCGCCGTGCGACCGATCCCAGCGAGGCCTCGCGCACCTACCTCGACACCGCGACGGGGGCGTACGCCGAAGAGCTGTTCCCCGCACTCGGACAGGAGCACGTGCGCGAATACCTGCCGGAGGTGCTCGATCCGCAGCAGATCGCCGGCCGGCTCGAGCCGCGAGTGGCAGCGGCGCTGGGGCTCCCCGAGGGGCTGCCCGTCGTCGTCGGAGTCGTCGACACCGCGGCTGCCGGCATCGGACTCGGCGTGCTCGACGACGGCCGTGGCTACGCCATCCTCGGCACGACGAGCCTCGTCGGCATCAACCACGCCTCGCGTGCCGACGTGCGCAGCGAATCGAGCATCGTGCTCGCCACCGGTCGAGGGACCCAGGTTCTGGAGTCCATGGCCCCGATGACCGGCACCCCCAACCTCGACTGGGTGCGCGCCACGCTCGGCCTCGCGGACGAGGACTGGGTCGTCGTCGAGAAGCAGGCCGTTGCGGTCGCGCCGGGCAGCGGGGGCGTGATCTACCTCCCCTACGGCGCCCCGAGTGGCGAGCGAGCTCCGTTCTTCGCCCCCGACGCCTCGGCATCCTGGCTCGGGATGAGCGTCACCACGACACCGGGTCAGCTGCTGCGGAGCGTCTACGAGGGCCTGGCCTTCAGCCTGCGCGAGTCCACCGACGCGCTGGGGCTGGAAGGCCCCCTGCTCGTCTGCGGAGGAGGCTCCGATTCCGACCTCCTGTGCACGATCCTGGCCGACGTCCTGGCTCGCGACATCGTGCGTCAAGACCAACCGGAGGTGGGCGCCCGCGGCGTCGCCATGCTCGCGATGGCCGCGGTCGGCCTGGCTGACGACCTGCACGACGCGTCGCGCCGACTGACGCCGTCGACCACGACCTTCTCTCCGGACGCCGCCCGCACCGCGCTGTACGACGACGCGTATGCGCTCTTCCTCGCGACGCGCGATGCTCTGCGCCCGCACTGGGGCGGACTCCGCCGCCTCCGCGAGAGCGCCGAGCAGCATCCCGCTCCCGAGTCCTCGGCTCACTGACCACCACCTGAAAGAAGACACATGACTGAAACGTCCCGCCCGAAGGTGCTCATCACCGCTCCGTTCGACGCCGGCATCGCCGATTCCCTCGCCGACGCCTTCGACGTCACCCTGATCGACCCGACCATGGACGGCGGATCCCTCGCCGACCGTGGAGTCGACGACGCGCTCGCCGCAGCGGATGTCGTCATCGCCGAGCTCGACGTGGTCGACGAGAGCGCGCTCGCAAAGGCGCCCGAACTCAAGGCCGTCGTCTCCTGCCGTGCCAAGCCGGCGAACGTCGACCTCGACGCCTGCACGGCCCGCGGCATCCCCGTCTTCACGACCCCCGGCCGCAACGCCGAGGTCACGGCCGATCTGAGCTTCGCCCTGCTCCTGGCCACCGTCCGCAAGGTGAGCCAGTCGGAGCGCTGGCTGCGTGCCGGCAACTGGACCGAGGACGACGTGTTCGAGCCCTACGAGGTCTTCCGCTCGATCGGGCTCGGTGGGCGCACGCTCGGCATCCTGGGCGGCGGCGCGATCGGCCGTCGGATGGTCACTCGCGCCCGCGGATTCGGCATGACCGTCAAGGTGTACGACCCGTTCCTCGCCCCCGATGCGTTCGGCGACGAGGCCAGCGTCGTGCCCCTCGACGAGGTGCTCTCGACCTCCGACATCGTCACCGTGCACGTGCCGCTGATGCCCGAGACCGAGGGGCTTCTCGGTGAGCGCGAGCTCGCGCTCCTCCGCCCGGACGCCTATCTGATCAACGCCGGCCGCGCCGCGATCATCGATGAGGAGGCACTGATGGCCGTCCTGCGCGACGGCCGGATCGCCGGTGCCGGCTTCGACGTCTACTACCAGGAGCCGCTCCCGCAGGATCACGAGCTCTTCACCTTCGACAACGTCACGCTGACGCCGCACATCGCGGGCGCCTCGGATGACGTCATCGTCGAGCACTCGCGCATCGCTGCGGCGGCGCTGCGGGGCTGGGTCGCCGGGCAGCGCGTTCCCGGAACCGCGAACGAGAAGGCTCTCGCCGCCGTCGGCTGAGCGTCTGAACGCGGGGAGCGGATCGTGCGTCGCGCGGTCCGCTCCCCAGCGCGTCAGTCGAGCAGCGCCGTGACGGTGTTCGAGTCGGTCACGAGCATGTTCACCATGCCGCTCGAGAGGGCGGTGCGAACGGCGTCGAGCTTCGCCGCGCCCGCCGCGATCGCGAGGCGGTGCGGGATGGCGCGCAGCTGATCGAGGTCGAGCCCGACGACGCGGGAGTCGAGCTCGCCGCGGACCGGGGCTCCGTTCGCATCGAAGAAGCGTCCGCCGATGTCGCCGATCGCTCCGGCCTCGAGGAGCGCGGCTCGCTCGCGCTCGCTCAGCGACCCGAAGAGCAGCCCGCGGCTGTCGTGCGTGCTGCCGATGCCCGCGATCAGGGTGCTGGCCTCGGCCGCTCGTGCGAGCACCTCGCGCACACCGGGGTCGGCGTAGGCACTCTCCGCGGCCTGCGGCGTCGCGGCGACCAGGGGGGCCGGGAGGTGGAAGGCCGATCCGTCGGTGCGGCGTGCCAGCGCGAGGGTGAGCTCGTGCGGGTTGGCACCGTTCGCGAGACCACTGCTCGATCCGGTGAGGGGCACGAAGCGGGCGCCGAGCGGTCGGGCCGGGAAGGCATCGACCACGGCGGCGACTGCCGTGGAGAGACCCATGGCGACCGTGGTGTCCTTGTCGATGACGCTCGCGAGCGCCTCTGCGCCGACCGTCGCCATCGCGCGGGACGCCTTCGCGGGGTCGTCCACGCTCGGGGCGATCCAGGCCTGGCGCAGTCCGTAGCGGCTGAGCAGTGCCTGCTCCTCGGCGGCGAACAGCGATTCCTCGACGTGCACGATGATCTCGACCATGCCGCTGTCGCGGGCCTCGGCGAGCAGTCTCGTGACGCGGACGCGGGACAGGCCGAGTGCGTCGGCGATCTCCTGGTGCGTGAGCCCCAGCTCGTAGTACATGCGCGCCACGCGACCCATCAGCATGCTGAACATCCTCCCACGCCGACTCCTCCGGTCCTGCTTGACAATTCCGCGACGCGTGCCCAAGATGTCCATGGGCATTCGTTCACGATGCTGAACAAATGTACACCACATCCCGAAATCTCTACGCGCTCAACGAGGAGACACCCATGGTCACCCCCGCATCACCTCCCGCCGAGGGCCGCTTCGCGCGCCTCCTCAGCTCTCAGGGCATCTCGCGGCCCATCGCCTGGGGCTTCGTCGCCCTGACGATCTTCATGATCGGCGACGGCATCGAGGCCGGCTTCCTCTCGCCGTACCTCGACGAGCGCGGCTTCGACGGCGGTCAGATCGCCCTCCTCTGGTCGGTCTACGGCATCGTCGTCGCGGTGGCCGCCTGGTTGAGCGGCGCCCTGGCCGAAGCCTGGGGCCCCAAGCGCGTCATGATGCTCGGCTTCGGCATCTGGGTCGTCTTCGAGGTGCTCTTCCTCGTGTTCGGCGTCATGGCCGGCAACTTCGAGATCATGCTCCTCGCCTTCGGGATCCGCGGGCTCGGCTACCCGATGTTCGCCTACGGGTTCCTGGTCTGGGTCACGATCGACACCGACGAGCAGGTGATGGGTCGCGCCGTCGGCTGGTACTGGTTCTTCTCCACGCTCGGACTCGGCGTGCTCAGCTCCTACTTCGCCGGGGCCGTCATCCCGATCATCGGCGAGCTCGCGACGCTGTGGATGGCGCTCGCCTTCGTGGTCGTCGGCGGAGTGATGGTGCTCGTGCTGCTGCGCAATCCCGTGACCAAGAAGGTCACCGTCGCCAGCAGCGTGAAGGGTGTCGTCAGCTCCCTCACCATCGTCGCGACCAACCCGAAGGTCGGCGTCGGCGGCGTGATCCGCATCATCAACACGCTCTCCTTCTATGCGTTCGTCGTGTTCCTCACGACCTACATGGTCCGCGACGTGGGCTTCGACCTGGCGCAGTGGCAGATCATCTGGGGCACGATGCTCGCCGCGAACGTGGCCGCGAACCTCCTCTCCGGCTACCTCGCCGACTGGATCGGTCGCGTGAACGTGGTCGCCTGGGCCGGTGGCATCGGATGCTTCGTCACCGTGCTCGCCCTCTTCTACGTGCCCACCCTGATCGGACCCAACTTCTTGGTCACGATCGCGATCGCCATCGTCTACGGCCTGGCCCTCGGCATGTTCGTGCCGCTGTCGGCTATCGTCCCGCTGCTCGCCCCCAAGAACAAGGCTGCCGCGGTCGCCATCCTGAACCTCGGCGCCGGCCTCAGCCAGTTCATCGGGCCGGTCATCGCGGGCCTCGCCGCACCCATCGGCGTCGAGGGCACCGTCTGGATCATCGCCGTGCTCTACCTCGTCGGCTTCGGCCTGACGTTCCTGCTGAAGGCGCCCAAGGAGGCGGATGACGTCGTCTCGGCGAACCTCGCCCCGAGCGCCGTCGCCGCCTGAATCCCCCACCCTGACAAGGAGTCACCCATGACCACGCGTGTGGAATCACTCATCGAAGAACTCTCGGCCGTCGGCGTCGACATCGTCGCCCGCGGGCTCGCCCTCGCCTCCGGAGGCAACATCTCGGCGCGCATCGATGAGGACACCTTCGTGGTCACCGGCTCCGGCACCTGGCTCGACAGGCTCACGCCCGAGGACTTCTCGGTCATGAGCCTGTCGGGTGAGGTGATCAGCGGCTCCCCGAGCCCTTCGAGCGAGTGGAAGCTGCACCAGCGCAGCTACGCCACACGGTCCGACGTCAACGCCGTGGTGCATGTGCACCCGCAGCACGCGGTGCTCCTGAACGCCCTGGGTCACGACGTGCGACTGATCACCCTCGACCACGCCTACTACGTGCGCTCGGTCGGGACCACTCCGTACTACCCGAACGGATCGGATGAGCTCGCCGACTCCGCCGCCGAGCAGGCCGCACACCACGACTGCATCATCATGGGGCACCACGGCTGCTCCGCCCTCGGCGACTCCGTGAGCATGGCCTTCCGCCGCGCGCTCAACCTCGAGGAGGCGGCCACCGCGACCTACCGCGCGCTGCTTCTCGGTGACACCGAGACCGCCTTCCCCGCCGAGGCGCTCGCCGCCCTGCACCACGCCTGAACAGGAGCCGCGATGACGACCGTCCCCACGCACATCAGCATCGATCCCGATATCAGCGAGGCGACGAAGCGCTTCCTCGCCCAGCCTCCTCGCCTGCTCATCGACGGAGAGCTCGTCGAAGCCCACTCCGGGCGCACCATCGACATCGTCGACCCGGGCACGGGCGCCGTCATCGCCCGGTCGGCGGCGGCGGATGCGGTGGACGCCGACCGCGCGGTGCAGGCTGCGCGTCGCGCCTTCGCACCGGATGCGCCCTGGCGGAAGATGAGCGCGCTCGATCGCGGACGGATCATCCTGCGTCTCGCCCGCCTGCTCGAGGAGCGCGCCGACGAGTTCGTGGAGCTCGAGGTGCTCGACGGAGGCAAGCTCAAGGGTGCCGCCGCGAGCGTCGATCTGCCGCTCGCGATCAACCACTTCGAGTACTTCGGCGGCTGGCCGTCGAAGATCGAGGGCAACACGATCCCCGTGTCCGTGACGGATGCGATGGTGCGCACCGAACGTGTCCCGGTCGGAGTCGTCGCGCAGATCGTGCCCTGGAACTATCCGCTGCTCATGGGTGTGTGGAAGATCGCTCCCGCGCTCGCCGCGGGCTGCACGATCGTCATGAAGCCCGCCGAGAACACCCCGCTGTCTCTGCTGCGCCTCGGGCAGCTCGCGCTCGAAGCGGGCATGCCGAAGGGCGTCCTCAACATCCTCACCGGATACGGTGCCGAGGCCGGCGAGGCGCTCGTCGACCACCCCGACGTCGACAAGGTGGCCTTCACCGGATCTACGGCTGTGGGTACGCGCATCGCCCAGCGTGCCGCTCCGATGGTGAAGAGAGTGACACTGGAGCTCGGCGGCAAGAGCCCGAACATCATCTTCGACGACAGCCCGGTCGAAGAGGCGGCGGCCGCTGCGGCCAGCGCGATCTTCTTCAACGCCGGTCAGGCCTGTGCGGCGGGCTCGCGGCTGTACGTGCAGAAGCGCTCGTACGACGACGTGGTCGGTCGGCTCGCCGACATCGCCTCGTCGATGACGGTCGGCCATGGCTTCGACCCGTCGGCGCAGATCGGGCCGGTCATCTCCACCCGTCAGCACGAGCGCGTGCTCGGCTACATCGACGGCGCTCAGGAGCAGGGGGCCACGGTCGCCGCGGGAGGATCCGCCTTCCCCGATGCCGCGATCCCCGGTGGCTTCTACATCCGTCCGACCGTGCTGACCGACGTGGACGACACCTTCACCGCCGTGCGTGAAGAGATCTTCGGCCCCGTCGTGGTGGCGCAGCCCTTCGACGACATCGACGAGATCGCGCGCCGGGCGAACGACTCGCCCTACGGCCTCGCGGCGGGCATCTGGACGCGCGACATCAGCAAGGCGAACCGACTCGCACGACTCCTGCAGGCGGGAACCGTCTACATCAACATGTATGGTGCGACCGATGCGGCCGCCCCCTTCGGCGGATTCAAGATGTCGGGCTACGGCAGGGACATGGGCCACGCCAACCTGGAGTCGTACCTGGAGACGCGCACGGTCTGGACCAACCTGGCGCACTGATGTCGCCGATCATCCCCGCTGCGTGATCGGGCCCGAGTGGCGTGCTGAGTCCGGCTCGCCACTCCGGGGCTTCCCGACGAAGGGAAGTCCGAGTCGCCACGCGACGAGAGCCGCGGCGGCGAACACCGCGCCCAGGATCGAGGATCCGGCCCATCCCCACGCGCTGAAGGAGACGGTCGTGGTGACGGCGCCGACGGCAGACCCCAGCGAGTAGAAGACCATGTACCCGCCGATGGTCGTGGAGACTCGATCCGGATGCAGCGCGGTGAGAGTGTGCTGGTTGCTGACGTGCACGGCCTGAACCGCGAAGTCGAGCACGACGATGCCGACGATCAGCAGCGTCAGTGACCAGGGGAGCTGTGCGATCAGCACCCAGGAGACGATCAGGGCGAGGAGTGCGAGTCCGGTGACGCGATTCGCCTCCCCGCCGTCCGCCCAGCGGCCCGCGCGAACGGCGCCCAGAGCACCCGTCAGGCCGGCGAGGCCGAAGAACCCGATCTGCGTCTCGGAGAGCTCCCAGGGCGCGTCCGACAGAGGAAGCGCCATTCCGCTCCAGAGCGTTCCGAACGAGGCGAAGAGGAAGAAGGCGATCGCGCCGCGGCTGAGGAAGACGGGTTCGGTGAGCAGGCGGCCGATGCCTCCGACGAGGTCTGCATATCGACGGGCGGGTGGACGCACGTCGGTGGGCAGTAGACGTAGTGCTGCGACCCCCAACACGATCGAGAGGGCCGCGAGGACGACGTAGACGCTGCGCCACCCCCAGAGATCGGCCATCATGCCGGCGATCAGCCGCGACCCGAGGATGCCGACCACCACGCCCGACGTCACGAAGCCCAGGTTCCGTCCGCGCTCGCCGGGATCCGACACCGCTGCGGCGTAGGCCACGGTCGTCTGCACGACGACGGCGAAGATCCCCGTGAGTGTGAGGCCGGCGAACGCGACGCCCGCGGCCGGGGCGACTGCGACCGCGAGCATCCCGGCGGCCACGAGGCCGAGATGGAGGGCGATCAGCCTCCGCCTGTCGAAGCGGTCGCCGAGGGGAACGAGCAGGACGAGTCCCACGAGGTAGCCCAGCTGTCCCGCCGACACCAGCCAGCCGAGCGCATCGGTCGGCAGCTGAAGGTCTCGCCCCATCTGCGCGAGCACGGGCTGCGCGGCATAGACCGTCGCGACGGCGACGGCGCAGATGGCGGCCAGCAGTGTCTTCTTCCGGAGATCCACACAAGTCCTTTGGTTTCAAATTGCTACCAAAGTGACCGTAGGGCATACTGGTTGCAGATTGCAACTCTTGGAGATCTCATGAGCGATGCCCCCGATCGTCCGCAGTGGACCGATCCGACCTGTCCCGTCGCGCGCACCGTCGACCTGGTCGGCGACCGCTGGAGCATGCTGATCATCCGCGATGCCATGGACGGCGCCCGCACGTTCACCGACTTCCAGCAGCGCACGGGGATCGCGCGCAATATCCTCGCCGACAGGCTCCGCCGCCTCGCCGCGTACGGGCTCGTCGAGCAGGTCGATGCTCCCCCGGCCAAGCGGAAGCACTATGAACTGACCGCTGCCGGCGAGGAGCTCTTCCCGGTGATCCTCGCCCTGCGGGGTTGGGGAGAGCGCCATGCCTTCGTTGCCGGGGAAGCTCATTCAACTCTCGTCGATGCGGCGGGTGAGCGGGTGGTCGCATCTGCGCCCCTCGGCGCCGACGGTGCGCCGCTGACCAGTGGGAACACCCGCGTCGTGAGGTGAGTGCGTCCTGCCTTCGCGACGAAGTCGGCCCGGTAGGACCCTGGGTCCGGGCTTTAGGGCGCTGCTCTGCGGTTTCTGACAGGGTGGAACGCAGGACCTGCCCCTGGACGATGAAGCGGTGAACGATGAGTGGACCTGATTCCCCGGTGATCGGGGTCGACGACGCACCGTCGCGGTGGTCACCATGGTGGCTGGCATCCGGAGCGCTGTTCATGGCCTCGGCCCTGCTGGCCGCGTTCCGCAGTCTTCCGGGTTCACTTGACCTGGGTGCTCTCAGCGGGGTCTCGACCGCGGTGACACTGACCTTCAGTCTCGCGCTCGTCGCCGCCGGCGTCGGAGCTGCGCGCCACGACGACACCCTCCGCCTGCCGAGGGCAGCGATCATCTCGCTCTTCCTCCTCGCCGTCTGGCTCCCCGTGGCCCCGCCAGCGCTGACCGCTTCATTCGGAATCGCCTCGGCGGCACCGCTCTACCTGAACGCTCTCGTCGAGCTGGGGCTGAGCGGTGCGATCGTCGCCGGAGTCCTCCGCAGTCCGCTGCCGAAACCCTGGAGGTTCATTCCGGCGATTGCGCTCGCCGCCGTGGTCTTCGGGTCGCTGCTCCAGGGCGCCTTCCTGTCCGGCAGTGTGACCGACCAAGGCGCGATGATCCTCGTCTCGAACGTGCTGACCTTGGCGCGCATCCTCGCCACCGGAGCGCTGGGCGCCGTGGCGCTCCGGGCCGCGCGTTCGCGTGCCGGGTCAGTGGTCGTGTTCGGGGGATCGGTCGCGTCCTGAACCCCGGCCGGCGGCCCGTTCGTCAGGCGACAGTGAGGTACCCGCTCGAGGAGTCGTCCTCGACGAGGGTGTATGACAGCACTCCGTCTCCGTGCGCTCGCGTTCGGCGCCACACTCGCTCGTGACCGCCGGTGGCGTAGTCGAGGACGATCCATCGGGGCGCCTCGGGATCACGTCGACCGACGATGTAGGAGACGCTGCCGAGCCCGGTCGAGCAGAGGTGCGCGACGAACTGATCGGCAGCCGGTCTCTTCGGCGGCGTGCGGCACAGGTCCGTCGGGCGGATGCGCAGGGTCAGGTCCGCCTGCGCCGGCCGGGCCTTCACGCGGCACCCCCGGCACGGGCGCCCAGCTCGGCGAGATCGCGGAGGCCGTGCGCGTCGAGATAGGCGCGGATCGTGTCCTGGACGATGCGGATCTGCGACTCGTTTCCCATGGCGGCCTGCATCGCGCCCATCGTGGGCGTCGGCTTGCCGTTCACGCGTTCGAGCGCCTCCCACACGATGTCTTCGCGTGAGCCGCGGCCCATCGAGTGCGGCATCGAACTGAACACCGGGTTCGGCTTCCAGCCGGATCGGGTCTCTTCCATCAGCGGTTCCTCTCGTCTCGCCGGACGCGGTCGAATGCGGGTGCACTCGGTCTCGTGCGCGGGCACGCCGAATAGCCCTGGGGCGAGGTGCCCCGGTGGACGGCGCGCGGTCCTGCGGCCAGGGGTCTTCCCGAAGACTGTCGGATGTCGACGCGGGAAGGACGATCTGGCCGTCCGGTTCCCTCCGACCGTATCACGTTATTTTGAGTCATTCAAAATAACGACGACGATGAAATGCGAAAGGGCCCGATCCGCTGCGGATCGGGCCCGGTCATCCCCTGCGCGTCAGCGTCGAGGGGCGTCGTTCCACGACCAGATGTCGTCGCCGCGGAGCACTGCGTCGGCGCCCCCGTCGCAATAGATGGTCTGGCCGGCCATGTGGGTGTTGGCCGGGCTCGTCAGCCACATCAGCAGTTCGGCGATGGACGACGCCGGCTGGTGGTAGTTGAGCGGCATCGGCACCGCGGCGTCGACCTGCGCCAGACCCTCCGGGTTCCCGAGCAGCCCTGCCGTCATCGGCGTGGTGACGGTGCCGGGGGCGACGGCGTTCAGCGGAATCCCGGCGCCGGCCCATGCCGGTGTCACGGATTCGCGGCGGACCCAGCGCGACAGTGCGCGCTTGCTCGACGAGTAGTTCAGGAATCCGGCCTCCGGGGTGGTCGCGAGCTGGTCGCCGATCTCGAGCGCCAGCGTCTCGTCGCCGCTCAGCGCGGCGTCGACGAGTTCGGCCGATACCGGCTGCAGCGAGGCCATCGACGAGACCACGGCGGCGCGCGGCTGGTCCGCCAGGCTCAACGTCGGCTGAAGCGCTTCCAGGAACTCGGTCACGCCGAAGTAGTTGATGGCCATCGTCTTCGAGATCGGCGCGGCGATGCCGGCGCACGCGATCACCGCGTCGATCATGCCGCCGGCGGCCGTGATGGCCGCTTCCGCCGCCGCCCGGCGGCCGTCGGGGGTCGACAGGTCGCCGGAGACCTCGACGCCGGCGAGGTCCACGCCGATGACGGTGTGTCCCTGCGCGCGGAGCAGCTGAGCAGTGGTGGCGCCGATGCCGGATGCGGCGCCCGTGATGACGTAGGTGCGTGTCATGTTTCCTCCTGAGTTGATGGGACGGTGTCGGGTGGAACGGGGGAGACCGTCGCTCGAGACGCTCCCGGCAGCGCGACGACGAAACGACTGAGGCTGGTCTGGAAGTCCGCGATCTCGTGCGGAGTCCAGCCCGCGAGGGCCTCTCCCACCATCTGCTGCCCAGCGGCCACGAGTCGCGCATATGATTCGATGCCGTCATCCGTCAACCGGACCACGACCGTGCGTCCGGAGCGGATTCGATCGAAGAGCCCCTGGGCGGACATGCGGGAGACGAGCTTCGAAGCGGTCGGGCGCGACAGAGACGCTCGTTCGGCGAGCTCGCTGAATCCGAGGGAGCCGCCGCCCGCACCGACCGTGTACAGCGCGCGGACCTCGGTGGCATCCAGAGGGGCGTCGAGCTCCGCGGCGACCGAAGCCTGCAGGTCGTTGCGGCTCCATTCGGCCACCACCCGCACGAGCGAGTCACGGATGCTCTCGATCTCTCTGTCGATCGCCACAGTTCGACAATATCAGCTCAGTTGCGTGAGGCAACTGTTGATGCCGCGCATCCGGGAGTGGCGGGCGACCTTCCCTGGTGCTCCCGAATGACGGTGTGATCAGCGTGACGATCACCACGCCCGCGAGCGAGGGAGCCGAACCGCCGACCTCTCAGGTCGCCGCGATCACGAACGTGTACCCGGTGCTGCCTCCGGATCCGACTCCGGATGGCGGCGGCGGTGACGGCGGCGCGATGCCGGCGACCGGGCTGGACGGGTCCTCCGCGTCGTTGTACGCCGCGCTCGGAGCACTCCTCCTCTTGGCGGGAGCTGTCCTGATCCGCCGGCGACGGGGCGATCTGGTCGGTCGGGGGGTCAGTCCTCAGGAATGACGATCATGCTGAGGCCGACCCGGCGCCGCCCCTCGCCCTGCTCTGTCGTGTAGGGAGCGATCAGCGTGGCCAGTCCGGCTTGCAGTTGCTCCAGCGCGGCCTCGTCCACATAGAGCGGGACGGAGCCGAAGCCGAGGAAGCCACGCGCGCCCGGAGCCTCCTGGTCGGCGAAGCGGTCGAATCGGCCGGCGAGATCGCCGAGAAACGTGAGGAATGCGGAACGGAGCTGCAGGTCGCTCATCGCCTGCAGCTCGGCCTCCGGCACGTGCGCCATACGGTCGCCGAGGGTGAGCGTGCGCTCGGTCGTGCCCCGCACTTTCCGCTCTTTCGCCACGGCGAGGACGCCGGCGTCGATGAGGGCGGCGACATGCCGGTAGAGCGTGGGCTGCGACACGTCGGGGATCGCGTCGCGGAGCTCGGCGGTCGTCAGGTCGCGTCCGCCGAGCTGCTGGACGATGCGGATGCGTACGGGGTGCAGGATGACGTCGGCGATCGAAGTCTCTGGGGTCACGGGACGCCTCCATTATTATCACTGTGATAATGTTCTCGTTCTGTAGTCAGTTTACGGGGAGGGATCAGATATGGCAGCCATCGAGGTCACGGGTGTGACCAAGCGCTACGGCACGGTCGAGGCGGTGTGCGACGCCGACTTCGCCGCCGAGAAAGGTCGCATCACGGGTCTTCTCGGTGCGAACGGCGCGGGCAAGTCGACGACACTGCGGGTGCTGCTCGGACTGGCCCGCCCCGATGCCGGGTCCTCGCTCATCGACGGCGTCCCCTACCGAGCGCTGCACGCGCCCGCGCGCACGGTGGGTGCGCTGATCGACATCGCCGGCGCGAACCCGAGGATGACCGCCCGCGCGCACCTGCGCACGTACGCCGCTCTCAGTCGGCTGCCGAAGACGCGTGTCGAGCAGGCTCTCGCCGAAGTCGGCGCTCTCGAGTACGCCGACCGACGCATCGGGACGTTCTCGACCGGGATGCGCCAGCGCCTCGGGCTGGCGACCGCCCTCCTCGGAGAGCCCGAGATCCTCGTGCTCGATGAGCCGCTCAACGGACTCGACCCCGCGGGGATCGCCTGGCTCCGCTCCTTCCTCCGCGACTTCGCCGACGCCGGGGGGACGGTTCTGCTGTCGTCGCACGTGCTGAACGAGCTCGAGCACACGGTCGACGACGTCGTGGTGCTCGACCGGGGCCGCGTCCGCTGGTCCGGGACGCTCGCCGAGACGATCTCCGGGCGCGAGTCGCTCGAGGCGGCCTTCCTGCAGATCACCCAGGAGGTGGCGGCGTGAGCGTGCTGCGCGGAGAGCTGATCCGCGTCACCTCGACCCGGTTGCTGCTGTGGACAGCGGTCACGGCCGTCGTGGTCGCCGCCTTCCTCTCCGGGGTGCTCGCGATCGTCGGGCCGGAGAACGCCAACCCGCCCATGCCGGGCATCGACACCGCCGAGGGTGCGGGCCTGATCCTCGGCCTCTCCACCGTCACCCTGTTCATCCCGGCGCTGATCGGCACTGTGGCCGTGACCGGCGAGTATCGGCATCGCACCATCGGGACGACCTTCCTGGCCGTACCGCGCCGCGGGCGGGTGCTGGGCGCGAAGCTCGTGGTGTTCGCGCTGGTCGGCCTCGTCTACGGGGTGCTGTCCTCGCTCACGACGGGGCTCGTCCTCGTGTCGGCCGCGGCTGTGCGCGGTGTCCCTCTCGCGATCGGCGTCGATGACCTGCTCCAGTCTCTCGGCAAGCTGGCGGTCGCCTCGGCGGTGTACGTGCTGCTGGGTGTGGCGATCGGTGCGCTCGCACGCAACCAGATCGTCGCCATCGGCATCGTGCTCGGGTACTTCTACTTCCTCGAGAACGTGATCATGATCGTCCCCGGAGTCAACGCCCTCTACCCGTACCTGCCCGGCGGCGCGACGGCGTCGCTCACGCGCTTCACGTTCCTGACCGATGCGATCTCCGAACAGACGCCGCTCGCTGCCGCCCCGCTGGTGTCGCCGATGCTCGGCGCGCTCATCCTGCTCGGATACACGGCCGTGGGTGCTCTGGTCGCCCTGGCGGTGCCGCTGCGGCGGGACATCGCCTGATCATGCCCCGCCGCACGCCTCAGCTGAACAGGACGATCACGTAGACCGCGAACGTCACCAGGTGCGCGGCGCCGTGCATCGCGGTCACCCGCTTCGCCGCGAACGTCGTGACCGAGAGCAGCAGCGTGACGCCGAGCATCAGCAGGTTCGCCGGAGACTCCGCCAGGACGACCGTCTGACCGGTGAGCATCCCGATGATGAGAACCGCGGGGATGGTGAGGCCCACCGTCGACACCAGTGCTCCGTGGCACAGATTGTTGACGCGCTGGGCCTCACCGCCGAGTGCTGCCCGCACCGCCGTGATGGACTCCGGCAGGAACACGATGCCGGCGATGAGCACGCCGGCGAGGGCGACCGGAGCGCCGAGCCGGCCCAGACCGTCGTCGAGCAGCGCCGCCATGTCGTGCGACAGGAGCACGATCGGGATGACGGTGACCACCAGGAGCCCGAGGCGCACGAGGACCTCCGTGCGATGCTCGGCCAGCACCTGCCGGATCCCGCCGGCGTTTTCCGCCTTCTCCTGACGCTCGGCGCTCTGCAGCAGCCGGGGATCGACCTCGGTGAAGTCGCTCGCCTGTGCGCCCATCTGCCGGTAGAGGAAGAACGCGTAGAGCACGAGGGTGAGCACGATGATGGGGATCTCCTGCCCCGTCGTGTACGAACCGTCCGCGCCGATCAGGGCAGGGAGTCCGAACGCGAGGGCGACCAGCACCACCAGCATCGACAGGTAGGCCGAGGTGCCGGTGCGGTTGTGGGCCATGCCGCGGTGGCGGAGCCCGCCGAGGAGGAGTGCCAGACCGATCACGAGGTTCATGATGATCATCGCGACGGCCATGACCGAGTCGCGGGCGATGGTCGCATGCTCGCCCGGTCCGAGCATGACGGCCGAGATCAGGATGACCTCGATCAGCACGATCGAGAGCGTCAGGACCAGGGATCCGTAGGGGTCGCCGAGTCGATGTGCGAGGGCCTCGGCCTGTTTCACCACGCCGAATGCGCAGACGAGGATCACGGCGATGATCCCGAGGAGAGCGATCACGAGGACAGGTCCCGGCACAGGCGGCGCCAGCACCGGGTGGAGGAGGAGGAGAGCCGCGAAAGCGCCCCATCCGAGGGCGACTCGGACGATATCCGTGACGCCGATCAACTGCTTAAGCTCCGTGCGTGACATCGCCGGACTCCTTCGAGGTGGGGCCGTCCCCGACTGATGACCGCGAGCGGGTCGTCCCGGTCGCAGCGTTGTGTCAACGCACTTTCTGACTCCACAAGCTTAGCAAAAATTTCCCGATCAGGAGGAAATTTGACTTCCGCTGGGCGCTGGCTATGGTCGGAGGTTACGCCAGCCACCGAAGGGGAAGCGAGTAACCATGTCCGGAAAGTCCATCCAGGGTCGCGACAGCAAGAAGGCGCCGCAGCTCTCGCTCAAGGAGAAGCGAGCTGCGAAGCGGGAGAAGAACGCACCAGCCGAGTTCATCAAGCCCCGCAAGGGCGCGAAGGGCTGACGGGGATCCGGCCCGGCCGGCGGCGCATCGTCCCGGATGCGGGTGATGCGCCGCCGGCGTTCGGGCGTCAGCGGAAGACGCGGGTGATGCCGCTTTCGAGCTGCGTGAGCTGGATGAAGAGCACGAAGCGAAAGAGCGGCTTCATCAGCACGCGGACGATGCGACGGCCGCCGCGGCTCGGAGGGGTCAGCCATGTCAGGGTCACGCGGAGTTGCATTCCGCCGGCGGCATGTTCGAGCGCGAACGCCACCGACCGCGGATTCGAGCGCGCTGCATCGGGGTGAGTGAAGAGCCACTGGATGCTCGTCGGCTCCTCGCGCTGGGCGATGTGCACGCGCTGGCGCCGGAACTCATCCTTGACCTGCATCGGCTTGCCGTCGGGCAGGGTCGTCGCGGTCTCCGCCTCCCACGACCCGCTCGTCTCGTCGTCCGCATCGACCGCGGCGATGCCCTGGTCCCACTCGGGGATACGGGCGGGAGCGGACAGCAGCGCCCACACATCCTCGATCGGCGCAGGCACGAAGACCGAGCGGGAACCGGAGAGGTTCTGATGGCCCGCCGGGGCAGGGGTGATGAGGCGAAGCCGCTGCACCTCGTCCAGCCGGGTTCGCAGAGTGTCGGGATCGGCATCGAGTCGTCTCAGGATCTGGTCGATGAGCCCGCTCGGCTCGTCGACCAGAGCGCGGAGCACGGCTGCCGAGTCACCGCGCCGCTCGCCGCTCGACGCGTCTTTCAGCACCGTGATCGCGCGATCCGTCCATTCATAGCCGCTGGTCTCGTGGAAGACGATGCGACCCGGACTGTCCGGATCGGTGGCGATGCCCACGAGCCCGAGTTGAGACGCGTGCTGCGCCGCGACGGCTGCGCGCGCCGCCTCCAGGCTGACGCCCATTCCGCGGAGGGTCTGGCCGCCGGTCTCGGAATCGATCGTCAGCGCGAGGAGGAGGTGATCGATGTCGGTGTCGCGGACGCCGAAGCGCGAAGCCTCTTCCATCGCCGCGAGCGAGAGGGTGTGCATCGTGGCGGCGGCGTGCGTGATCCGGCTCATGAGTTCCTCCGAGGGACGGTGATGGTGGGGTCGATCCGCTTCGAGTGCTTTTTGTGCACTGCCTGCCTCGTGACGCCCAGGGCATCGGCGATGGCCTGCCAGCTCATGCCGGAGCGGAGTCCGGCTTCGACCTGGCGCAGTTCGAGTGCGTCGGCGAGGGTGCGGAGCGAGGCGACGGCACGCAGCCCCGCGCGTGGGTCGGTCGTGTCCGCGGCGATCTGTGCGACATCGAGGGATTCCATGCTGTCAACCTACGTTGCTCGACGCAAGAATGTCAACCCGAGTTGCTTAGATTGTCACGACGTGAAGTGTCCCTCGGCCGATGATCACGGGTACCGAGCCTGGATCTCGAGAATCTCCTGCGGCGTGGGCGCGGTTTCGACCGAGACACGGCGCTGGAGCGTCTGGAACGGCGTCAAGCCCTCACCGGTCGGCGCGGGTTCGATCTTCTGCTTCCAGGTCGGCTCGATCACGTCGAGCATGTAGCCCAGCTGGGCACCTGTTTCGTAAGCGATGTCGCGTTCCAGGATCTCGAACTGCTCGTTTTCCTCGATGTAGTCCAGAACAGACACGAAGGTCGCGGTCCCGCCGGGCTGGGTCGTAAGGATGTTGATATCGCCATGCGTGAGGTCGGACATGCGTCGTTCGACATACTTCGCCGTGCCTTCGATCGCCTCGGTGTTGTCCTGCACGCGCAATTCCGGCCACTTCTCATAACGTGCGACGCGGATCTGCGCGAGGTCGTGGGCGGCGATCTCCATGCGGGCGGGATCTGTGACACCAGTGGCGGAATCGAGGATCGCGAACTCGGTGCGCAGCATTGCCAGCTGCTCGGCTGACGTCGGGTAGTCGAAGATGCGGTCGCCCTCCGCCCCGCGGTCATACGTCCATTCCTGCTGCTTGCCCACGTGGAAGGCTTCATGGAGCAGGAAAGTCCCGAATTCGTGGGCAGGGTCGCCGGCTCCGTCCAGGACGTCGGCGGAGTACTTGAAGGTCAGCACGGGAGTGTCCCCGAGCGTCTCGATGGTGAAATTGAAAGGCGCCCAGAACGGCAATGATGCTGTCCCGAGGGTCTTGGTCACGCGCACATCCTCCGGCAAGGAGCCGTCGGGAAAGTCGATCTTCTGCATTCCCGTGGTGTCGATCACGTCCGACATGTTGATGAGGTAGGCATAGTGCCAGATGACACCGCCCACCTCGTCGCGGCGGATCAGTGTCAGGGGCTGTTCGTCGAAACGGTAGCCCGTCGACCAGATCGCCGCAGGGTCGGCCTGGAACTGCTTGTAGAGGGTGCTCAAAGACGTGAACATGCGCTGATCGGTGTCGTCGAGCTCTGCATAGTGCGTGCCGGGGAGCTTCTTGACGCCGAACCACACCACGGCCGCGCCGACAACCACGAGGATGACCACCACGATGAGTGCGATCCACCCGCGCCTGAGTCTTCTGGAGGCGGGTGCGCCCGCCAGCGCGGTTCGTTCGGCCATGATTCTCCCCCTGTCGGTCTTCGGGACCGCGTCCCGACAACACCGCCTAACATTATAGATGGCGAACCTGGGAGCGGAGAGTGATACGCCAGCGCCGGCACCGCTGTCAACGGGCGTGTGCTGCGGCCGGAAGCGGCGGATCGTGGTCGTTCCGAGAGAGGAGACCACGATGTCGAATCCTGATCAGCCACCTGCCCACGAGCACGACGACATGCCAGATGCTGCCCGCGACAGCATCGCCGCGCACCTGGCCGAACGCGGGACCGGCGACTCCGCTCCGGCCGACGGCGTGCCGGCGGGGGGCGCCGGCGCCGACTCCGGGGCTGTGGAGGCGGTGCGTGTCGACCCCGAGTCGCGCTCGTCGGTCCCGGACGAGTCGACTCACAATGACGAACCCGGCATCGGCACCCGCCGTGCCGACGTCGACGAGGCGAACCGCGACGACGGGGACCCCGGCAGCCGAGCCTGAGCCCCTCCGCCCTCAGACGGTCGACGGATGCAGGACGACCTTGATGCAGCCGTCCTCCTTCTTCTGGAACGTGCGGTAGAGGTCGGGCGCGTCCTCGAGGGGTGCGTGATGCGTCGTCAGGTCCATGACGCCGAGCGGATCAGCGGGATCCTCCACGAGCGGCAGCAGGTCGTCGACCCAGTTCTTCACGTTGCACTGCCCCATCCGCAGGGTGATCTGCTTATCGAACAGGGTCTTCATCGGCATGATGTCGGCGTCCCCTGCATACACACCGCTCAGCGACACGGTTCCGCCGCGGCGCACGACGTCGATCGAGGCGTAGACGGCGGCGAGCCGGTCGACGCCCGCCTTGTCGAACACTTGGCGAGCAGCGGGGTCGGGAAGGAGGCCGACCGCCTTCTGCAGGAACTCGACTCCCGAGTTGCCGTGCGCCTCGAGCCCCACGGCATCCACCACCGAGTCGGCGCCGCGTCCCTCGGTCAGGTCCCGCAGCTCCTCGACCACGGTGTCGGTCAGGTCGAACGTCTCGATGCCGTGACGCTCCGCCATCGCCCGCCGCTCCGGTACCGGGTCGACCGCGAGCACCCGATACCCGCGGTGCCGTCCGACGCGCGACACGAACTGGCCGACCGGCCCGAGGCCCATCACGGCGAGCGTCCCGCCCTCCGGCACCTGCGCGTACTCGACCCCCTGCCAGGCCGTGGGAAGGATGTCGCTGAGGAAGAGGTAGCGCTCGTCGGGCAGGTCGGGCGCCACGGGGATGTGGTTGTAGTCGGCGAGCGGCACCCGCAGATACTCGGCCTGTCCGCCCGGCACCTGGCCGTAGAGCTTCGTGTAGCCGAACAGCGCCGCCCCGCTGCCGTACTCCCGCACCTGCGTGGTCTCGCACTGGGACTGCAGTCCGCGCCGGCAGAGGAAGCACTCGCCGCACGAGATGTTGAACGGGATCACCACACGGTCGCCGACCGACAGCTTCGTGACGCCCGCGCCGACCTCGACGACGACGCCCATCGGCTCATGGCCGAGGATGTCTCCGCGGTCGAGGAAGGGGCCGAGCAGCTCGTACAGGTGCAGATCCGATCCGCAGATCGCGGAGGAGGTGACACGGATGATGGCGTCCGTGGGCTCCTGGATGACCGGATCGGCGACCTCCTCGACCGTCACGCTCCGCTTCCCCTGCCAGGTGAGTGCCTTCATGGTGTCCTCCGATCATCGGTCCGTGTCGGCCCACGCTCGTCGAACGATGCGCCGCCGCCAACCGGGTTGACAGAAGTACCGCGCTCCGTGTCAAGCGTCTTCTGCGGTCGGCCGCGGGCGTGCAGGATGATCGCGGACGGAGGAACCATGGCGACGAACACTCGTGACCTGGCCTGCACCACGGATGACGTGTTCCGGGTGCTCGCGAACGGCTGGCTGTATCCCGGATGGGTGGTCGGTGCCTCGCGGATGCGCGACGTCGATGCCTCCTGGCCGGCGGTCGGCGCGCAGTTGCACCACTCCTTCGGCGTGTGGCCGGCGCTGCTCGACGACAGGACCGAGGTGCGGGAGTGGGAGCCGCCGCACCGGATGGTGCTCATCGCCCGGGGCTGGCCGATGGGCGAGGCCAAGGTCACTCTGCGCGCGCGCACGACGGCATCGGGCTGTCAGGTGCGCATCGACGAGGAACCCGTGAAGGGGCCGGCGGTGCTCATCCCCCGCTTCCTCACGACGCCGATGCTGCGCTGGCGCAACGCCGAGACGCTGCACCGGCTCGCCTACCTCGCCGAGGGCCGAGCGGGAGGCGACGGCAGGGCGTCGGGCGAGGTCACTCCCCCGAGTTCTTCTTGAACTGCCGCTCCCAGTCGCGCAGCTCCGACCGGCCGATGAGCGAGTCGAGCGACACCTGGAACAGCAGGCCCTTTCGGGCGTTGACCTGCTTGATGTTGTCGATGATCTGCGTCGTGACGGCCGCCAGTGCCTCGCGCACCTCGGCGACGCGCTCCTCCGGTGCATCCCACAGGTCGGGCCGCGTGAGCAGGTCGAGCAGATAGTCGCGTTCCAGCGCGGCGACGAGGCGGGCGAGCTTGTCGGAGTACTCCGCCTCGGCCAGTGCGACCTGGTCGGTCTCCGCCTTGGCGTCGAGTCGTACGAAGAGCTGCTCGACGTGGGAGGCGAGCGCCTCGATGCCCGCGGCTGTCTCCGTGGCCACAGGGTTGCCCGGGAGGTTCGCATAATCGACCCGCAGCTCGCGCAGCCGGTCCACCCGCAGGCGGATGCCGGGAGGAACAGGATCCACCGCGGTCTTCGGCGTGCGACGGCGACGGGCGAGCAGTCCTATCGCCGTGCCGCCGGCTGCGAGCAGGACGGCTCCGCCAATCACGACGGGCAGCAGCCAGTCGGTCCCTCCCCCGGCTTCCAGGCCCGGGGAGGACGGATTCTCCTCGACGATCTGCTGCACGGTCTCGACGAGAGCGGTCTGGGTGTCGCCTCCCGCCGCCGCTTCGTTCTCGTTGGCGATCCGCAGCACGTCGTTGCTGTCGATCACGGTGGAGCCCGCCTGCAGGTCGTCGCCCACGGCGAGCACGACGGTCGTCTGCGGCACTCGCTCGCTGAGCCGGTCGAGCAGTTCCAGCGGGTAGACGGTGCCCAGGTCGGCATCCTCCGGCAGCACCACGACGGCGATCGTCCGGTCCCCCGGCACGGCGGCCGACAGGGCATCGGTCATCGCCGACTGCCCCTGCACGCCGGGGGCGACGTAGACGTCGCCGGACTGCAGGGCGGCGATCGCGTCGGTGACCCCGCTCGGGTCGGATGCCGTGGAGCTGATCATTCCCACCTCAGAAGTTGTTGATCACGGAGGCGAAGACGAGGTCGATGCGCTCGGCGTCCGACGCGTCGAACATCTGGCCGCCGGTGGCATCGGCGATCCGCTGCAGCACCGAGGTGTCGGCGGCCGAGCTGTACGCGATGGGGAAGATCCGCACCGGGGCATCGGTTCCGCCCTCCTTCGTGCTCTTGCCGATCTTCGCGATCAGCGAGTCGAGGGATGTCGTCGAGTCGGTGTCCTCGCCGTCCGACAGCACCACGATCGCGTTGATCCGTCCGGGCTCGGCGCGCTCGCTCATGGCCTCGTACGCCGTGAGCACCGCGTCGTACAGCGGTGTGCCGTTGCGCTCGGCGTAGCGGAGGTCGTCGAGGGAGGAGTCGAGCTTCTCGCCGTCGGCGCCCAGCGGAGTGACCCCGCGGAGCACCTCGATGTTCTCGCCCTCGTCGGAGGAGACGCCGGTGGTGAACGCCCAGACGCCGACCTCGTCGGTGGAACGGAAATGGTCGAGCGTCGTCTGGGCGCCCTGGATCGCCCCGTCGAGCCGGGAGCGGCCGTCGCCGATCGGCTCGTCCATGGAGCCGGAGATGTCGATGAGCTCGAGCACCGATGAGGGCTTGCGAACCTGCGTCCACTGGTCGATCGCGGTGGAGATCACGTCGACCTCGGGCTTCGGCAGCGTCACGGCGGGCTGTGCGGGATCGACACCGAAGTTCGCGGTGAACAGGTCGCCCAGGGGGACCGATTCGTCGAGCGGACGGAAGCCGTACTCGGGAAGGATCGTCTGCGCGGCCTCGGTCTGCAGGAACGCGGCGAAGGCCTCACCCGCCGTGCGCTGCTCCGGCGTCACCCAGTCGGCACCGAGCACGGTGACGGGGTTGTCCGACCACATCGACCCGCCCGCGGGGTACACCGCGACCAGCTTGGTCTTCGGTGGGACCAGGGTCTCTCCCGGCTGCACGGTGTGCGAGTCGGGGTTGCCCTTGTTGTAGTTGAGCAGCGAGGTCTCCTCGAGCGCGACCGCCGAGACGTAGGCCGAACCGTTGGCGCCGTTCTGCGTCTCGTCGTACAGCGTCGACAGCACGTTGCCCGTGGTGTCGCCGTAGTGGATCACGCACTCCTCGAACACGCGGGAGAAGTCGGCCGCGGCATCCACATCGGCCGAGGTCAGCCCCTCCGCCTTGCCGGACGCCTCGTACGACTGCATCAGGATGGTCGACAGCCCGGTGGTCGAGGTGTTCGGGTTCGTCTTCGAGATCTTGAAGGCGCCCCAGATGTCCTTGCCCACGCTCCCCCAGCCGTCGGGGTCCTGGCACAGGCCTTCGAGGTCGGTGATGCTGATCGGCTTGTCCGGCCACCCGAGCGCCTTGGCCATCGGCTCGGGCATACCGAAAACGACGGGGGTGCGGGTGAAGGATGCGGGTGTGCCGACGAGGTTCTGCGAGGCGGCCGCCGCGACGCGGTCGGTCCAGACGGTGGAGGCGGGCGACCACAGGGTGGGCCACAGTGCGCGGTCGTCGCTCGGCCAGTCCTCGCCGGATGTCAGGTAGCTGGCGGCGTTGCCGGACGAGACGTTCGTCGGCCGCACGGTGGCGCAGGTGTCGAGCGACTCGTGCTCCGGGGAGTCCTTGAACGCGGCCGCCAGCTCGTCGAGCATGTTGACCTTCTCCGACGAGGTCGCCACGGTGATGTGCGTGCAGCCGTCGTCGGGAAAGCCCTGGCTGCCGTCGGGGGCGGGCTCTTCTCCCCCACCCGTGCAGGCTGCCAGCACCAGTGCGACGATCGCCGCCGTGGCCAGGGCGGCAGGTGTGCGGCGGATGGTGGTCCTTCGTGCGGTGCGAGGCGCGCTCATGCGCCAAGGGTACCGATGTATCGGGCTCCCGATCACGCGGTTCCGGCGCGCATGAACTCCTCGGCCGCCTGCACCTGCGCCGCGCTCGGACGGATTCCGGTGTAGAGCACGAACTGCTCGAGCGCCTGCAGGGTCGCGACTTCGGCACCGGTGATCAGGGTCTTGCCGGCGGCGCGACCCGCGATGATCAGGGGTGTCTCCGCGGGCAGCGCGACGACGTCGAAGACGACGGATGCCGCAGCGATCGCCGCCTCCGAGAACGACAGGGCGTGCTCCTCCGAACCGCCGGCCATGCCGATCGGGGTGACGTTGACGAGGATGTCCGCCGTCGAATCGGACGCGTCCGCTCGCCAGTGGAATCCATACAGGTCGGACAGCGCGCGCCCGTTCGATTCGTTCCGAGCGACGATGGTGACATTCGCGAAGCCGGCGTCGCGGAAGGCGGCTGCGGTCGCCTTGGCCATGCCGCCCGAGCCCCGCAGCAACACGGAGGCAGCAGGATCCAGCTCGTTGCGCGCGATCAGCTGCGCGATCGCGGAGTAGTCGGTGTTGTACGCCGTGAGCACGCCCGCATCGTTCACGATCGTGTTGACCGAATCGATCGCGGTCGCCGAGGGGTCCATCCGGTCGACCAGCGCGATCACGTCTTCTTTGTACGGCATGGAGATCGCGCAGCCGCGGATGCCGAGTCCGCGCACGCCGGCGATGGCCTGGGCGAGGTCGATCGGAGCGAAGGCCTTGTAGATCCAGTTGAGTCCGAGCGCCTCGTAGAGGTGGTTGTGGAAGCGCGTCCCGTTGTTGCTCGGCCGCGCCGACAGCGAGATGCAGAGCGTCATGTCCTTGTTGAGCAGCGTCACCGCATCAGGCTACCTCCGCGTCGTCTCGGCGCCGGGCGAGCGGCGGCTGACCTCGGTCGATCTCACCAGGACGAGGTCCGTGACGAGACGGTGCGTCCTCCCCTATGGTGAAAGTGCATGCACACGGGGATTGATCGTCTTCGTCTCTCCCCAGGAGACGAACGGCCCACCCCAGGGGCAAGACGATCCGTGCATGCGATTGGGCCCCCTCGAGTGGTTCAGTCCCCAATGGACCGCTCGAGGGGGTCGCTATCGCCCTCCGCGCACTGATTTTCGGATTTGTCCCCCAAAAGGGGGACAAGCGCTCCGAAAAGGAGTTAGGCTGTTCTTGACGCACCCTCCGGTCGTCTTCGGCCCTCATCGCTCCCCCCGCGGTGAGGGCCACACCATTTTCTGGGCGTCGTGCGTTCGCGCGCCCCGGGAATCCGCCGGATGACGGCCGTGTGCCGCTCGTGCAACATTTGGATTACCTTCTTGCAGCGGCTATTCCGCTCGGGGGCTCCTCCACTAGCGTTAGCGATGTCGGGGCACCCCTGCGTCGGCTTCTTCATCAGCAGAACAGGCAGTACATGAGCACCCAGGGCACGGTCAAGTGGTTCAACTCGGAGAAGGGCTTCGGCTTCATCTCCCCCGACGACGGAGGCGCTGACGTCTTCGCGCACTACTCCGCCATCCAGTCATCCGGCTACCGGTCTCTCGAAGAGAACCAGCGAGTCGAGTTCGATGTGGCACAGGGTCCGAAGGGCCTGCAGGCAGAGAACATCCGCCCCGTCTGAGACGGGCCGGGAACACGTACTCCCCGACCGGAGCGCCATGATGGCGTCATCCGGCGGGGAGTTCTGTGCTTCTGATGGGTCGCTCCGATGTGCCGGCACGGCAACCGCCGGATGCGCGCGGGTCGCCGGTGCCGGCGTCAGTCGATCAGGAGAGCGCGCAGCTCGGCCACGCTCGTCACACAGAACTCGGCCTCGTCGCCCTCGTGTGCGTCGCTGAATCCCCACCCGACGAAGATCACGGGGACGCCGTTGGCCTTGCCGCCATCGACATCGTGGTGCCGGTCGCCGATGAGCACCGGTCGTGACGTGTCGGCACGGAGCTCGCGGAGCCGGCGCAGCGCCTCGGCGACGATGTCGGTCTTCGAGGCGAGCGTCGCCTCATCGGGTGTGGCGCCGACGGTCGTCAGGAACGACGGGCGGAGGCCGAAGTGGTCGACGAGTGCGTCGACCTGGTGCTCCGGCTTCGAGCTGGCCGTCGCCTGCGGGATGCCCGCCGCCGCCAGTTCGTGGATGAGGTCCGTGACGCCGGGGTACGTGGCCACATCGGTGGTGTAGCCGTCGGCTTTGCCGAGCGTGCGATAGAACGTGACCGCCTCGCGGGACTCCTCGGGGGTCATGCCCGCCTGGTCCTGGAACGACTGGAACATGGGTGGCCCGATCCAGTGCACCAGTTCCTCACGCGTCGGCGCCGGCCGGCCGAAATGGGTGAGGGCGACGTTCAGCCGGCGGAGGATGCCGACGGACGCATCGATGATCGTGCCGTCGACGTCCCACAGCACGCAGGAATAGGGGGAGTGGGGCATGCCTCCAGCCTATGGGCCCGGCGGCGAGGGCCATTCCTCCTGCACAGCTGTGCTCCGAAAAAGCTTGTTCACACCTTATGTGAGAGCGCAATGTCCTCATATAAGGTCGTGACAAGAGCGGAGTTGCAGGTCAGAATGGGGGAATGTACGTGTCGGTGGAAGTCATCACGATGCTGGCGACAGCAGCGGCGACTCTGGTCGCGATCGTCAGCGGGTTCGGCTGGATGATCACTCGGATGGACGCGCGCTTCGAAGCGCAGGATGTGAAGCTCGAACTGCGGTTCGATCGCATCGACCGCCGCTTCGAACGGGTCGATGAACGGTTCGAGCGGATCGATGAACGGTTCGAGCGGATCGATGAACGGTTCGACCGGGTCGATCAGCGGCTCCGTCTTGTCGAGCTCGAGATGACCGAGGTGAAGATCGCGGTCGCTCGGCTCGAGGGACCGACGCCGCGCCTGATGGCGGCTCGCTGATCCGTGCGGGGGTCAGACGGCAGAGGCTCAGAACAGGCGGGGGATGCCCGACTCGATGCCCTTCATGTCGTCGTAGTCGAGCACCAGGCAGCGGATGCCGCGGTCCTCGGCGAGCACACGGGCCTGGGGCTTGATCTCCTGTGCCGCGAAGACGCCCTGCACGGGGGAGAGGTGCGGGTCGCGGCCGAGAAGCTCGAGGTAGCGGGTCAGCTGCTCGACGCCGTCGATGTCGCCGCGGCGCTTGATCTCCACCGCGATCGCGGCGCCGTCGGCATCGCGCACCAGCAGGTCGACCGGGCCGATGGCCGTCGGATACTCGCGGCGCACGAGGGTCGCGCCCTCGGAGATGCGCTCCACCTGCTCGGCGAGCAGCCGCTGCAGGTCGGCCTCGACGCCGTCCTTCTGGAGTCCCGGATCGAGGCCCAACTCGTGGGAGGTGTCGTGGATGATCTCGTAGATCTGCACCCGCAGCGCATCGCCCGTCTTCTTGTGGGTGACGCGCCAGACCTCGACGACGCCGGCGCTCGCCTCCTCCTCGCCCGGTTCCTCGCTCGACAGCGAGCACGGCGGGCTCATCCAGTTCAGCGGCTTGTAGCTGCCGCCGTCGGAGTGCACGAGCAGACTCCCGTCTCCCTTGTGCACGAGCAGACGCGTGGCGAGCGGGAGATGGGCATTGAGCCGACCGGTGTAGTCGACCGAGCAGCGGGCGATGACGAGACGCACCCGTCGAGCCTACTTCGTCGAAGTCCTTCTGGTCGCCGCGTCGGGCTGCGTGGCGATCAGTTGCCGAGAAAGCCGCCGAGTGCGTCGAAGAGTCCGAGTTCGGTGGCCGCGGAGCGGGCGATGAGGAACCCGATGATGCCGATGATCCAGGCGGTGTTCTCCGCGCCGGTGCGCTCCATCCACGCCGCGAAGCGCTCCAGCGGGCGCTGAACGAGGGGAGCGGCGACGATGCGCAGGACGAGCAGGACGATCGCCGGCAGGATCATCAGGGCGCAGTAGCCCGCGAGTGCGAGCACACGCAGCGGGGTGTCGACGGCGGCATCCGCGAGCATCGTCATCGCGACGATGTACGGGAGCATCGTGGCGACTTCCACCACCCCGGCGGCGATCGCGACGGCCATGACGGCGGTGCCACGGGTACGCGGATCGAGCAGGCGCTCACGCCAGCGTGTTATGCGGCCGGGGCGGACGGTCGCTGTTCCGGCCTGATCCGCAGCGGGCGACGCCGGGAGCGGAGTCGCCGATACCGGAGCAGGGGCATCGCGCACGGGCATCCCCGTCCACGGGGAGACCTGCGCCGGCGCGACGGCCGGACTCGCGGGGACAGCGGAGGCACCTTTCGGTTGCGTGTCACCCGTCGGCATCACGAACGCGGTGATCAGGAGCGCGGCTCCGACGAGGAGGCGGACGACCAGGCCGGTCGGTGACGCGAGGAAGTCCGACGCGACATCGACGAGGTTCACCAGCCCCCACAGGAAGAGGAGGCCGACGGCGAGGTAGAAGGCCGCGATCGTCACGAGGTAGAGGAGGATGCGTCCGGCGCGCACCCGCCCGGGGTGCAGCAGGAGGAAAACCGGGATGAGGAGTGTGCCGACGCTGAGCCCGTCGATCAGCGCCAGCAGCGCGAGGGAGAGGGGGAGCGGGAGCCCGCCGAAGAGTTCCATGGCTCCACTGTCGCCGGGGCGGGGGCGGCGGCGGATCGGGCGAAAGTACCCTTCGTCGTGCGCTCCTCATCCCTTCGACGGATGCGACCCCAGCCGTGCCGTGGTTGCATGAGGTCATGCACGAGCAGGTCGACGGCGGCATCGGTGCCTGGTATCGCCGGCACCGCGGGTGGGCGGACCCCGCCGGGATGGCGCTCCTCGCCGTCGTGATGGCCGCGCTCGGATTCCGCGGTGTCTGGGGCTCGTTCTCCCTCCTGTCGGGGCCGGTGTCGCCGTGGTGGGCGCTCGCCTTCGCGCTTCCGGCCTGTGCGCTCGCGCTCGTCAAGCGACGCCTGCCGATGACCGTGCTCGGCATCGTGACGATCCTCTTCGTCGCCGACCTCCTCACGGTCGGCGGCATCGGGACGCTCTTCGTGCTGCTCGACGTGCTGTGGACCGCGGTGTTCCTCGCCGGCCCACGACGTCGTCGCACTCTGCTGGTGCTCCTCAGTGCCTCGACGGTCATCCTCTTCATCGTCGCCTGGCTCTTCACCGACATGCCCTTCGCCGTCGCCTTCCTCATCGGGGTGCAGTTCGGCGCGATCTTCGGCACGGACTACTGGTGGGCGGTCGCCGTCTCCCAGGCGCACGAGCTGGCCGAGCTGCACCGTCAGCGCGCGGAGGACGCCGCGGCTGTCGCCGAGCGCGACCGCGCCGAGGCCGTGCAGCGCGAGCGCGAGGCGATGGCGCGCGAGCTGCACGACGTGGTGGCCGGTCATGTGATGGCGATGGCGATCCGAGCGGAGGCTGCTCTCTCCACGACGCCCGACCAGACGAAGGACCGCGAAGCGCTCCAGGCCGTGCGCGATGCGGGCCTGGATGCGCATGGAGCCCTGCGGTCGATGATCTCGGTGCTCCGCCGCGGCGACGGCGCCCTCGTGGCCACACCGCGCTGGGCCGATCTCGACGGCATCGTGCGCGATGCCGAGCGTGCGGGGCTCGTCGTCGGCTTCGACGCCCCGGACGTGCCGGAGCTCGGAGCCGCCGCAGAACAGGCCGTGGTCCGCATCGTGCGGGAAGCCCTGACGAACTGCATCCGGCACGCGGGCGGCGCCGAGGTCGACATCGAGATCGTGGAGAGGAACGCCGAGGTCCAGGTGCGCGTTCGGTCCCGTGGAGGTGTGGCCAGCGCCGCGGCCGCGCACGGAGGCGAAGGCTGGGGCCTGCAGATGCTGCGGGAGCGCGTGGGAGCGCTCGGCGGATTCTTCACGGCGGGCCCCGCCCCGGACGGATGGTCGGTCGAGGGCCGGCTTCCGCTCGAGGTGCGGGTATGAGCGCGCCGACCGTGCTGCTCGCCGACGATCACGGCGCCATCAGGGCGGGGTTGCGAATCATGCTCGAGGCGCACGGGATCACCGTGGTCGGCGAGGCGGCGGACGGCGACATCGCCGTGCGCAACGCGGCCGCGCTGCGCCCCGACGTGGTGCTCATGGATCTGCGGATGCCCGGCAGAGACGGCGTGTCCGCCACCCGGGAGATCGTCGCGCGCGGACTCGGCGACGTGCTCGTGCTGACCAGCTTCGATGAGGATGAGCTCGTCCTCGGGGCGATACGCGCGGGTGCGGTCGGCTTCCTCCTCAAGACGGTCGATGCGCCCGCGCTCGTGCAGGCGGTGCGCTCCGTCGCTGCCGGAGAGGGCGCGCTCGACCCTCGGGTGACGCGTCGCGCGCTGGCCGCAGTGGTCCAGGGCGTGGCGGCGCCGTCACCGGCAGCGAGTACGGCGGAGCGGACCGATCTGACCGTTCGGGAACGGGAGGTCCTCGACGGCATCCTGCAGGGGTGGTCGAATGCGCAGCTCGCGGCACGGCTGCGCATCTCGGTGCCCACGGTGAAGACGCACGTGTCGAACGTGCTGACCAAGCTCGGCGCGCGCAGCCGCTCGCACGCGGCAGCGATCGTGCGAAGCCGCGAGGGCTGAGCGCTCAGCGCTGCTCTGTGCTCGCCGCCGGGGTCTTCTCGTCGTCGCGCAGCGGGCGGGCGGCGCCCGAGAACAGCCCGGACATGACGACCAGGGCGACCAGGATGAACAGGGTGTTCAGCAGGCCGATGTGCTCGCTGATGACGCCGAGCACGGGCGGTCCGCCGAGGAACGAGATGTAGCCGATCGTGGCGGCCGCGCTCACGCGAGCCGCCGCCTTGGCCGGGTCGTCTGCGGCGGCGGACATGCCGAGAGGGAAGCCGAGAGAGGCCCCGATGCCCCAGAGCGCCGCGCCGACGAGCACCAGCGGGAAGGTGGGCGCGAGGATGAACAGCAGGATCCCCGATGCCGCGGCGACGGCGAGGATGCGCAGCACCGCGACGCGTCCGAATCGGTCGACGAGCGGGCCGCCGAAAAGGCGCACCGTCGTCATCCCGATGGAGAACACCGCGAGCGACACGGCTCCCGTGCCCTCGGCGAAACCATGACCCTGTTCGGTGCCGAGCGCAATCCAGTCGTTGGCGCCGCCCTCGGCGAACGACATGCCGAGCATGACGACGCCGATCAGGTAGGTGCGGGGTTCGCGCCAGGCCTCGAGCGCGGTGTGCATGCGCTCGCGGAACGGCGGCTTGACGTGATCCTCCGGGTCGAGGGCGGCCTCGCGCACCGGCACCTGGAAGAAGCAGACCACCGCGATCACGGCGATCAGCACGCCCATGGACACCGCGTGCGTCGCGACATCGATCGCGAGGTGGGCGGCGAGGGCGCCGATGCCGGCGCCGAGGACGGTTCCGAAGCTGAAGAAGGCGTGGAAGACGGGGAGGATCGTGCGGCCCATCTGCTGCTCGATCGCGGTGGCCTCGACGTTCATCATCACGTCGACGCAGCCGTTGCCGAATCCGAACAGGGCCATGCCGAGGAGGACGACGGCCACCGAGCCGAACACCGTCGCGCCGAGGCCCACGAGTGCGATGCCCAGCGCGAACAGGAGCATCGCCGCCAGCATGCCGCGGCGGGCGCCGGTGCGCGCCATCACCGCGGGGCTCGTCGAGATGCCGATGATCGAGGCGACACCCATGCCGAGAAGCAGCATCCCGACCTGCGCGTTGTCGAGCTCGAGCGCCTGCTTGATCCCCGGCACGCGCGACGCCCAGGTCGCGATCGAGAGGCCGCTCGCCAGGAAGATGGCGAAGATCGCGGCGCGCCAGCGGACGAACTGCGAACGGGTCAGGACTGCTTCCATGCCGGACAGCCTATCGAATCGATTCGACCCGGGGGAGCGGAAGCGAGCTATCCTCGAAGCATGAGCAGTCAGGAGACGCCGCGTCGGCCCACGATCGCCGACGTCGCACGCGAGGCGGGCGTGGCCACGTCCACCGCCTCGGTCGTCTTCAGCGGCAAGGCCAAGGTGGCCCCCGCGACGCGCGAGCGCGTGCTCGCCGCAGCCGCCGAGCTCGGCTACGCCGGACCGGATCCCCGCGCCGCCTCCCTGCGCCGCGGACGCAGCGGCATCGTCGCCGTCGTGCTCGAAGGACACCTGCGTGCGGCCTTCCTCGACCCCGTGACGACGGCCATGATGGACGGCCTCACCGACGGACTCGCCGAACTCAGCGCCGGCATCCTGCTGATGCGCGACGAGCCGGGGGAGGGCACGGCGATCGCCGATGCCCCCGTCGACGCGGTCGTGCTGATCGGCTGCTCCGGACGCACACGGGCATCCCTCGAGGTGGTCGTCGGCCGGGGGCTCCCGGTCGTCGTGATCGAAGGCGACGCCGGAGAGGCGATCCCGCGCGTCACGCTCGACAACGCGGCAGCCTCCGCCGACATCGCGAAGCACGTGCGCGACCTCGGCCACCGCGATGTCGCCCTGGTCACCCTGCCGCTCGACAGCGACCGCGAGCGTGCAGCCGTCACACCGGAGCGTCTCGCCAACGCGACCGTCGACGTCACGGTCCACCGGTTGGCCGGCACCCGGGAGGTGTTCCCCGACGCTCCGGCGATCTCGGCATCCGGCAGCCTCATCGACGAAGGCGTGCGCGTCGGCAGGATGCTGCTCGCGGACCCCGCCACCCGGCCGACCGCGGTGCTCGCCCAGAGCGACCTGCTGGCCGTCGGGGTCATCCGCGCGGCCGAGGAGAAGGGACTCCGCGTCCCCGAAGACCTCTCCGTCGCGGGTTTCGACGGTATCGCGCTGGACGGTCTCGGCGACCTCACCCTCACGACGAGCGTGCAGCCGGCCGTCGAGAAGGGCCGCGCGGCGGGGGAGCAGGTCGCCCGCATGCTGCGAGGCGAACCGGGGATCACGCAGCATCTCACCTGTCGGTTCCGCGTCGGCACCACCACCGGCCCGGCCTCACGCTGAGCTCCGCCCTCCGCCCCGGCGGCGGCCACAGTCAGCTGCGCTGCGGGCCGAGCGGAAGCGCCGTGTCGCCGAGATCGAGGATGCGGTAGCGGCCGCAGTCGATCACCTCGTCGGGAATGGCCGGTGCGGGCAGGTTCCAGGGAACCGTCTGCGCATCCTCCACGAGGAACGTCACCTCTCCGACGTCGAAGTCACGACGGTTCACCAACCAGGCATAGCCGCGCAGCTCATGATCGACCTGCACGAGCTGCGCAGGATCGTCGAGGTGCAGTTTCGGCAGGCGTACGGTCCAGAACTGACCGGCCCCGGTGCGGCCGGAAGCGTCGACCCAGTCGGTCACGCAGGTGAGGTCGGGGTCGGCGACCTCGGCGGCCGCAGCGAGGCGCGGGATGCTCAGGATGCCGCCGAGCGCGAGCAGCACCGCGGCGATCGCGGCGACGAGCGACCGGGGGCGGAGCGGCATCCACCCCGCGCGCGGCGGGGCGACCAGGGCCAGAACGGGCGCGAACACCACAGGCTGCAGGTAGCGGGCCGCGTGGGTGCCGAGCGCGATCGCGCCGATCACGACGAGAACGGGCATCAGCCAGGCGACGGCGGCGACGAAGCGCGAACCCTCACTCGCGGCGCGTGTCGTGCGGACGACCGCGAGCACGATGAGTACCAGCACGATCAGGCAGCCGAACACCCCGCCGGGGGTCGAGAGGCGGTCTGCCGCGAGTCCGCCGTAGTAGCCGAGTGAATCGGCCCATCGCGCCGGCTGCACGTAGCCGGCGCCCGTGTTGGCGATCCATGCCCGAAGTGGAATGCGTCCGACGAAGCCGAGAGCCGTGCCGATCAGGAGCACACCGAGGAGCAGGGTCAAGCGCGACCGCTGCCGCGAGCGGATGGTCAGCAGTGCGAGCAGCACCGCGATCGGAACCGCCGCCCACGCCGCGTACAACGGATTCGACAGGGTCGACAGGGCCGCCGTGGCGCCGAGCGCGACCAGGAGACCGACGATCCCCGACGCGCGGTCGAGCGCGCGACGCACCAGACCGACCGAGAGCGCGACCGCGACCACGGTCGCCGAGTAGTAGGTCGTCGTGAGTTGCAGGGACGCGAGCTCGAGCGCATCGCGCGATGCGGAGACCTCGGTCACGGCGATGGCGCAGAAGGCCGCGAGTCCGAGAAGAGCCCACGCGACGGGTGCCCGGTCCTCTCTCCGCCGACCGGCCACGAGCCGAAGTGCTCCGTAGAGGGCGAGCATGTTGATCACGGCATTGATCGCGAGCAGGCTGTTCACATCGACCGGAAGGAGCAGGTCGAGCCCCGCGAACACCGCGGATTCGGGGAGGAAGAGCACGCTCGACATCGCCCAGTCCAGCGGCTCACCGGAAAGCGCCGACTGCCCGAACATGGCCACGATCAGGGAATCCCCGTCGCGGAACAGCAGGTCGGAGCGCGCCGAGGATGCGACCTGCGCGGCGGTCATCACCGCGATCGCCAGGGCGCCGAACCACCCGGCCAGTTCCCGCACCCAGACCCGCCGCATGCGACCACTCTTGCACGATCACACTCCTGCGGACCGAGTGGAGTCTTCGCCCGGGTAAACTACTTATGACACCCCCCCGCCTGGCCGCAAGGCCGACGACCCCCGAGGGAGCCGCGTATATGCTGACGCTCCTCGCCGTGTTCCTGCTCGGGTCGCTGTTGATGCCCGTTCTGGTGCGCTGGCTCGGAGCTCAGGCCTTCGCCATCGCCGCACTCGTCCCCGCAGCGGCCTTCGTGCACGCGCTCGTCATGACGCCGCAGGTGCTCGACGGCCCGGTCCCGTACGAGTCGGTCGAGTGGATCCCGCAGCTCGGACTGAACCTGTCCATGAACATGGACGTGCTCGGCTGGGTGCTCACCCTGATCGTGACCGGCGTCGGCGCCCTCGTGCTCCTCTACTGCCGGTGGTACTTCTACGAGGACTCGGCCGGCGTCGGCCAGTTCGCGGGCGTCCTTCTCGGATTCGCCGGAGCGATGTACGGCCTCGTGCTGACGGACGACCTCGTCATGCTGGTCATGTTCTGGGAGGTGACGAGCATCCTCTCGTACCTCCTCATCGGCCACTACCGCCGCCGCGCCGCCAGCCGACGTGCGGCACTGCAGGCCCTGCTCGTGACCACCCTCGGCGGACTCGTGATGTTCGTCGGCGTCGTGATCCTCGTCGTGGACACCGGAACCTCGAGCATCCGCGAGATCCTCGAGATCGCACCGACGGGCCCTGCGGTGGATGCCGCGATCGTCATGCTCCTGATCGGCGCGATCAGCAAGTCGGCCCTGTTCCCGTTCCACTTCTGGCTCCCCGGTGCGATGGCAGCACCCACCCCGGTGAGCGCGTATCTGCATGCCGCGGCGATGGTCAAAGCCGGCATCTATCTGATCGCCCGGTTCGCGCCGATCTTCGCGTTCAGCGCCCCCTGGCGCCCGATCGTCATCACCCTCGGCATCCTCACGATGCTCATCGGCGGCATCCAGGCGCTGCGCGAGACCGACCTCAAGCGCATCCTCGCGTTCGGCACGGTCAGTCAGCTCGGGTTCTTCGCGATCGTCGTCGGCTACGGCACGCAGGCCGCAGCACTGGCCGGACTCGCGCTGGTGATCGGCCACGCCCTGTTCAAGTCGGCCCTCTTCCTGATCGTCGGCGTCATCGATCGGCAGCTGTCGACCCGTGACATCACCGAGCTCTCCGGCGTCGGGCGGCAGGCGCCGGTCATGGCGACGGCGGCATTCATCTCGGTGGCATCGATGGCGGGCATCGCTCCGACCATCGGGTTCGTCGCCAAGGAGTCCACGCTCACGGCTCTGCTCGACGACGCCCTGGGGGGTTCTCCCTGGGGTCTGGTGGCGCTCATCGGCGTCGTCCTCGGTTCCATGCTCACTGCGGCATATGGGGCGCGTTTCCTCTGGGGAGCCTTCTGGAAGAAGCGCGACGCGCAGGGGCAGCTGCCCGACACCGCCTGGCCCGATCCGCCGGTCGGGTTCCTCTCGGCGCCGATCATCCTCGCCGGCGTCACGCTCGCCGCGGGTATCGGGGCGCCCGCGCTCGACGTGGCTCTGCAGGGCTACGCCGTCACCGCGACTCCCGGGCTCGACCACGCGGGCGAAGCCGTCGAGGGTCCGGGGCACCTCGCGCTGTGGCACGGTCTCGAGCCGGCGCTGGGCATCTCGATCGTGTCCATCCTGCTCGGCATCGGCCTCTTCCTGCTCACCCGCCGGACCGGCTGGGACCGCAAGCCCCGCCTCCTGCGCTTCACCGCCGCCGATGTCTATTACCTCGTCATGCGCGGCATCGACCGTCTCTCCGTGCTCAGCACCACCCTCACGCAGCGCGGCTCGCTGCCGGTGTACGTCGGCACCATCTTCGTGGTGTTCGTCGCCGCTGAGGTCACCGCGCTCATCGCCAGCGACATCGATCGGTACAACCTCTCCGCCTGGCACACGCCGGCACAGATCGTCGTCGCGCCGATCATGGCGATCGCCGGAGTGTTCGCGGTGCGTGCCCAGAAGCGTTACACCGGCGTCGTCCTCGTCTCGGTCACCGGGCTCGGGATGGTCGTGCTGTTCGCGACGAGCGGCGCACCCGACCTGGCGCTCACGCAGATCCTGGTCGAGACCGTCACGATGGTGACGTTCGCTCTGGTGCTTCGCCGCCTCCCCGCCCGGATGGGCGAGCACAACGCCTCGGTCGGCCGCGTCCCCCGGGCGCTGCTGGCGATCGGCGTCGGCGTCACGATGGCCTTCGTCGCGGTCGTAGCCACCCAATCCCGCATCGCCGATCCCATCTCGGAGGCGTTCCCACAGCTCGCGTACGAGATCGGTCACGGCAAGAACGTCGTCAACGTGGCCCTGGTCGACCTGCGTGGCTGGGACACGATGGGCGAGCTGTCGGTGCTCGTGCTCGCCGCGACCGGCGTGGCCTCGCTCGTGTTCGTCACCCATCGAGCCGACCTGCTGGCCGCCACCAAGAACCTGCCGAAGGCGACCCGCAAGGCCGCGCGCAGTCGCCCGCTCGTCGAGACGACCGAGGGCATCCGGTTCCAGAACTCCGAGAACGAGAGCAGCCCGCGGGCATGGCTCGTCGGTGGGCAGAAGATGAAACCCGAGAACAGGTCGATCCTGCTCGAGGTGATTGTCCGCATCCTGTTCCACACGATCATCGTGGTGTCGATCTTCCTGCTCTTCGCCGGGCACAACCTGCCCGGCGGCGGTTTCGCCGGCGGACTCGTCGCGGGCATGGCGCTGGTCATGCGCTACATCGCCGGAGGCCGCTGGGAACTCGGCGCCGCCGCACCGACGGATGCCGGCCGACTGCTCGGAACCGGCCTCATCCTCGCCGTCGGCACGGCCGTCGTCCCGCTCTTCTTCGGGCTCGCGCCGCTGACGAGCACGTTCTGGGAATGGGAGATCCCCGGTATCGGGCACATGGAGTTCGTCACCTCGACCATCTTCGACGTGGGTGTCTACCTCGTCGTGATCGGGCTCGTCCTCGACGTGCTGCGCAGCCTCGGCGCCGAGGTCGACAGGCAGGCGGCTCTGCGCTCGACCCCCGGTCCTGAAGGCTTCCTCTCGCGCGGCAGGGGGAGCAGCTGATGGATGTCTCGCTCACCCTGATCGTCATCATGGCCATCCTCTTCGCGTGCGGCGTGTACGCGATGCTGGAGCGCAGCCTCACCCGCGTGCTGATCGGCTTCCTCCTGCTCGGCAACGCCACGAACCTGCTCCTGCTGATCGTGATGGGCGTCCCGGGCAACGCACCGTTCTTCGGCACCGAGGGCGAGATGAGCGACCCGCTCCCCCAAGCGCTCACCCTGACCGCCATCGTGATCACCTTCGCGGTCTCGGCCTTCCTCCTGGCTCTGATCTATCGCTCCTGGCAGCTGGGCCAGGCCGACACCGTCGAGGACGACGAGGCTGACATCGCGCTCCGCGAGCGCACCGACGCCGACGAAGATCTCATGGACGACGAGTCCGAGACCGACGAGGACGAGGCGACCACCGACTTCGTCGGCGTGCAGACCGCACCGATCACTGTGCTGCACATGCGCGACCACCCCGCCATCCACGACGATGCACCGTTCGACGCGCCGACGGGGTGGGGCGACGAACCCTCCTCACGCTCAGCCGAGGGCGACCAGGCGCGCCCCGATGAACCCGACGACCACGACGAGAACGAGGAGGGCCGGCCATGACCGCACTGGTCCCGCTCCTCGTCGGGCTCCCGCTCCTCGGCGCCGCCATCACCCTCGTGTTCGGCCGGAACGCGCGGCTCCAGGTCGTCGTGACCGTCGCCACACTCGCCGCGGTCTCGGTGATCGCCGCCGTGCTCCTGGTGGTGGTGGATTCCGGCGACCCGCTCGCCGTCTCGGTCGGCGGCTGGCCGGTGCCCTTCGGCATCGTGCTCTACGTGGACCGGCTCGCCGCACTCCTCGTGCTCATCTCGAGCATCGTGCTCCTCGCCGTCCTCCTCTTCTCCATCGGTCAGGGCGCCGCCGACGGCACCGACGAGACCCCGATCTCGATCTTCAACCCCTCGTACCTGATCCTCGCGGCCGGTATCTTCAACGCCTTCATCGCCGGCGACCTGTTCAACCTCTACGTCGGCTTCGAGATCCTGCTCGTCGCCTCGTACGTGCTGATCACCCTCGGGAGCACCGAGTCCCGCATCCGCACCGGCGCCGTCTACATCGTCGTCTCGCTGGTCTCATCGATCCTGTTCCTCGCATCGATCGCCATGATCTACGGCGCACTCGGCACCGTGAACATGGCCCAGATCGCCGAGCGCATGTCGGAGCTTCCACAAGAGACGCAGCTGGTGCTGCACCTGATGCTGGTGGTGGCCTTCGGCATCAAGGCCGCCATCTTCCCGGTGTCCTTCTGGCTGCCCGACTCGTACCCGACCGCCCCCGCCCCCGTCACGGCGGTGTTCGCGGGCCTGCTGACCAAGGTGGGCGTCTACGCGCTGATCCGCACCGAGACCCAGCTCTTCGCCTCGAACAGCATCGACACGGTGCTGCTGATCATCGCGCTCGCGACCATGATCGTCGGCGTGCTCGGCGCCGTGGCGCAGGCGGAACTCAAGCGAATCCTGTCGTTCACGCTCGTCAGCCACGTCGGCTACATGATCTTCGGCCTCGCGATAGCGACACCCGCCGCGATCGGCGCGACCGTGTACTACATCGTCCACCACATCGTCGTGCAGACGACCCTTTTCCTCGCGGTGGGACTCGTGGAACGACGAGCGGGGAGCACCTCGATCCTGCGGGTCAAGGGGCTGCTCAAGGTCGCACCGGTGATCGCCGTGCTCTACTTCGTGCCCGCGATCAACCTGGGTGGCCTTCCACCGTTCTCCGGCTTCATCGGCAAGTTCGCGCTCTTCGAGGCGGCGGCTTCCGTCGGCACTCCGATCATGATCGTGCTGATCTTCGGCGGCATCGTCACTTCGCTGCTCACCCTGTACGCGCTCATGCGCGCCTGGAACCTCGCCTTCTGGCGCGAGGAGGAGGACTCCACCGAGACCGAGGGCCGCATCTCGTACCTCGGCAATGCCCCGGCCGCCGACGAGCAGCAGGAGCGTCGCCGCATCCCGAAGATCATGACGATCGCCACGGCCGGCATGGTCGCCGTCACCGTCTCGCTCACGATCTTCGCCGGACCCCTGTACGCGCTCTGCGACCGCATCGGCGCCGCTCTGCTGCAGCCCGTCAGCCTCGTCCAGCTGGAAGAGGAGGTGGGCGGATGAGACGACAGACCAAGCGTCACCTCTGGCGCGACATCCGGGTCCAGCTGCCCTTCCTGGCCTGGCTCGTCGTGCTGTGGATGCTGCTGTGGGCGCAGTTCACCGTGCTGTCTTTCCTGTCCGGACTCGTCGTCGCGATCTTCGTGACCCGCGTGTTCCGGCTGCCGACGGTCGAGCTCTCGGGTCGGATCAATGTCGCCTACGCCGCGCTGTTCGTGGTGCAGTTCCTGTTCGCGGTGCTCAGCGGAGCCATCTCGGTGACTCTGCAGGTGTTCGACTTCCGCCGCCAGCCGGGCACCGCGATCATCGCGGTGCCGCTGCGCTACGCCGACGACCTGGTCATGACGCACGTCGCCGTCGTGTCGTCGCTCGTCCCCGGTTCGCTGGTGGTCGAGACCGACCGCGACCGTCGCATCCTCTACCTGCATGTGATCGGGGTCAGGAACCGCGCCGAGGTCGAGAAGCAGCGTGCCGGAGTGCTCCGCTGGGAGCGACGGGTCGTCCGGGCGCTGGGCGACCCCGCGCAGTACCGCGCGCTCAAGGCCGACCAGCGCGCCGGCCTGACCGGATCGACGAAGGGCGGTGCCCGATGAACATCCTGCTGATGCTGATCATGGTGGTCTTCGGCATCGCCGCCGTCCTCACCCTCGTCCGCATCGTTCGAGGACCGTCGATCCTCGACCGTGCCGTCGCCTCCGACGTGCTCCTCACCGAGGTCATGTGCGTGCTCGGGGCGGAGATGGCCATCAACGGTCACACCCGCAACATCCCCGTGCTCCTCATCATCGCCGCGATCGGGGTGTTCGGCTCGATCTCCGTCGCCCGGTTCGTCGCGAGAAGGGACAACACGACCTCATGAACATCCTCGGTCTCGTGATCCCCGACCCCGTCATCGACGTGGCCGTGCTCGTGCTGATCCTGCTCGGGGCGCTGCTCTGCCTGTCGGCGGCGGTCGGGCTGCTGCGCTTCCGCGACGTGCCGTCCCGGCTGCACGCGGCGACCAAGCCGCAGGTGCTCGGGCTGCTGCTGATCTGCATCGCGATCGCCCTGTCGCAGCGGTCGGTCGGCGGCATCCTGCTGGGTTTCGTGCTCGTCGCGCCCGTCGTGCTCATGCAGTTCGCGACGGCGCCGCTGTCTGCGCACATGGTCGGGCGACAGGCCTACCGTAACGGCACCATCGAACAGCGTGGCCTCGTCGTGGACGAGCTCGCCGAGTCGAAGCAGACCCCGCCCGCCGCCGGCTGAGCTACCCGCCGGGGTGTGCTCTGTCGGCTGAGCTCGTCCGGCTGACCGCGCTGCCGCCGTGAACGGTCGGTGCACAACTCCTCAAGAATCCGCGCGACTCTGCCACCGAAGCGGATTATCCCGGCGTGAAGCCAGATTTCTGAGGAGTTGCGCACACCGCATGGCTGCCAACGGGGTCGACACTGCTCCTACCCAAGGCGAGATTCGGGACGAACCTTCCCTTTCGTGAGCCTCGCCCCTCAGCTGTCCTCTCCAGGACCCAGACTCGCTCGAATGAGGCCATGGACCATAAACGAACGCGCAGCCGCGCTGTACAGCAGCATCGTTCTCGACCGAGCGGAACTCCTCGCCCGACGAATGACCGGACGAGCAATCACGCGAGCCATCGACTCCGGCCAGCTCCGACGGCTGCGCCGCGACCGTTACGCAATCGAACCCGTCGATCCTGATATCGCGGAAGCGGTCCGCATCGGCGGGCGCCTGTCGTGCATCTCGCTTCTGAGCCAGATCGGTGTATTCGTGCATGTCGTCGACGCACTGCATGTGCACGTCGTTCCAGGGTCGTCGCGAATTCGTCCTCCTCGATCGAGGCGAACCATCCTGCACTGGCAGTCGTGGTCGGGGCAACCGAGCCCTCTCCATGTCGCTCCCCTCGCGGACGCCGTCGCGCAGGCCATCCGGTGCCAGGCTCCGCGGGCATCTGTCGCCACCGTCGACAGCGTGCTGCACCACGGATTGATGACTCGGGAGGAAGTGATCCTCATGTTCTCTCAACTGCCTGTCCGGTTCCGTCCGTTGCTCGCGCTGATCGATGCCTCGGCGGGGTCGGGGCCCGAGACTTTCATGAGGCTCATTCTGCGAGCGCTCGGGGTCGCGTTTGAGACCCAGGTGCTGATCGAGGGTGTCGGCCGGGTCGACTTCCTGGTCGAGGGGTGGCTCATCATCGAGTGCGACAGCAAGGAGTTCCACGAGGGTTGGGCCAAACAGGTCGATGATCGGCGGCGGGATATGGCAGCTGCGATGCAGGGGTATGTGACGATCCGGCCCCTTGCGGTCGACATTCTGCGGAACGATCCGACCGTCCGACAGGCAGTCGCCGAGGTCATCCGGGTAATGGGACCGCGCTTTCGGCCCACGACTCGTTCATGACTCCTCAAGGATTGGCTGTAAGGGAGCCCAGATGCCGGCGAAAGCGAGGTCGGTGCGCTTTCTTGAGGAGTTGTGAACACCGGTCGCGACGAACCCCCGCGAGACCGACCGGCCGTCAGAGGCGGGCGGCGAACTCGTGGATCAGGCGGGCAGCGGGCTCGGAGTCGCTGATGAGTGTGCCGTGTCCGTGGTCGGGGATGACCTCGAGCGCGGCACCGGGGATCGCGTCGAGGATCTCGCGGCACCAGCTCATCGGCGCGAGCGGGTCGTCCTCACCGCGCAGCACCAGCACCGGGCACTCGATGCGCACGAAGGCGTCCTCGGGCTCGTGCACGACGGTGGCACGGATCTTGCGGATCAGGTGCGGGCCGCCCCGGAGGTACTCCCGCGCGCCGCGCCAGATCACCAACGGCCGCTCGCCGACGAGATCGGTCAGGAGGTAGCGGGCCTGTGCCGCGATGTTGCGCGCCGCCTTGTTCACCGTGGGGCCCGCCAGCACCACGCCTTCCACCAGCGACGGATGCCGCGCGGCGAGCTCTGCGGCGATCTGGCTGCCCATCGAGTGGCCGATCACGACGACGGGGCCCGAATCCACCTGCTGCAGGTAGGCGGCGACCAGGTCGGCGTGGCGTTCCATGGTGAGGGTGCGCGTCGGCTCCGGAGCCTCGCCGAATCCCGGCAGGTCCAGGGCGATCACCCGACCCTCGAGCCGCTGCACGACGTCGAGGTAGACGCTCCGACCCATCCCGATGCCGTGCAGCAGGAGATACGTGTGCGGGCCTTCGCCGAACGTCTCGGCGATGAGCGTGGCGCCGCCGTGCTCGAACTCGAGGAGCGTGACGGTCGTGCCCTTCGGGGCGAGGTAACTGGATGGCACCTCCCCACGGTAGCGGAGCAACCTGCACCGTCCCTTCAGGTCGGCGCAGCCCACGGATCAGCCGGTCGGCGACAGGATCAGCGTGTCCACCTCCGACGCATCCACCGCCTTCGCGGAGTACGCCCACGGCTTCTGCAGCCCGACCGTCCAATCGGCGGTCTGGTCGGTGTAGTGCTCGTGGAAGGCATGACCCGACGCGCCGGTGAGGTGGTTCCAGGTCGAGGCATCGAAGTCGGAGAGATCGATCACCATGCGCATCGACGGCACCGTCGTGGTGGCGTACGAGACGCCGAGCTCCCACCCGGTCGCGTTGACCACCGATGCGCCGCCGCCCACCGGGTACGGCCCGCGGTTGAAAAGGGCCTCGACGGGCGCGATCCCCGAGGTGCCGAGGGTGTCGCTGGTGAGGGTGATCGCGTGCAGGTCGCCCCAGTTCCAGCGCGTGGGAACGTCTCCCTGCAGGGTGACGAGCTCGTCATAGGCCTCTTCGGCGGACAACGCCAGCATTGCCTCCATCCCGTCGACGTCGATCTGCGGGTTGCTCCAGAGCGGATCGGTCGGGTCGTCGAGCATGTCGGCGACGACCGTGAACAGGCGCCCCTGTCCGTCGATCGGCAGGGGCTGCTCGCGCTCGCCGAAGATGTTCTGCACGAGGTTCGACCAGAGCACGTTCGCGTAGGCGGCGGCGGGGGAGGAGACCGTGTTCTGGCCGTCCCACGGGAGCAGGAGGTCCACGGCCGACTGGACGTCCGCGCGGCTCACGTCGACGTCGGCCATGGCGGTCGCCAGCTGCGTGCCGATCCACATCTCGTCGTCCATCTGGATGTCACGCATGTCCTGTGCGGTCAGCGGAGCGGCGGCCGCGCGTCGTTCGATCAGGTGGGCGATGCGCGCCGCGCGATACCCGTAGTCCCAGTCGCGGGACAGGAAGAAGGCGTAGTCGTCGGTCACGATCGCGTTGTTCGCGGTGACGATGTACCCCGAGGTCGGGTTGTACGAGACGGGCAGCTCGTCGAACGGGATGTAGCCCGTCCAGTCGTAGCTGCTGTCCCAACCCGGCTGCGGCATCCATCCGTCGCCGGCACCGCGGATCGGGAGGCGCCCCGGTGTCTGGTAGCCGATGTTGCCCTCGGTGTCGGCGTAGATGAGGTTCTGTGCCGGCACGTCGAAGAGGGAGGCGGCGTAGCGGAAGTCGTCGAAGTCCTGCGCGGTGGAGAGGGCGAAGATCGCGGTCGCGGTCGTGCCGGGGTCGAGCGCCGTCCAGCGCAGGCTGACGGCGTACTCGGCGTCGTCCTGACCGACGGGCGGAGCGGCGGGCGCCTCGGTTCCTTCCGCGAGCGCCGGCTCCGGGTCATCGGCGATCGCGGTGAAGTCGTCCGTGAGTCCCGAGATGATGGGCCCGTGCACGGTCGAGCGGATCGTCAGTTCGATATCCTCGCCGCCGGCGACCTTGATGGTCTCGGTGCTCTGCTCGAGCGGGACCAGCGCGCCATCGCGCCAGTACTCGTCGCCGACCACCCGCTCCACGTAGAGGTCGGTGACGTCGGTGGTGAGGTTCGTGAACCCCCAGGCGACGTGCTGGTTGTGGCCGATCACGATGCCGGGAAGCCCGGAGAACGAGAAGCCGCCGACGTCGAACGGGCACGCGTCGTTCACGGTCGAGCACTTCAGCTGCACCTGGTACCAGACCGATGGCAGCGACGCGCCGAGGTGCGGGTCGTTCGCGAGCAGCGGCATCCCGGTCTCGGTGAGATCCCCCGAGACGACCCAGGAGTTCGATCCGATGCCCTCGCCGACATCGCCGACGAGCTCGCTCGCGGCCTCGATCACACTCGAGGTCTCCTGCCACTCGATCGTGGTGGTCGCCTGCTGGATCTCGCCGTCGGATTCGGAGGGCGTGTACGCGGCGGGTTCCGCACCGGTGTCGAGTGCGGGCACCGTCGAGATCTTCGGGACGATCACCGGATTCTCGTCGAACGGGTAGTCGGGGTAGAGCTTCGCGAGTACTTCCCCGGTGTCGACCGCCTCGCCCGCCTCGTCCGCACCGGCCTTCAGCTCGGCGGCCAGGAGCGAGCGCTCGGTCTCATCCTCGATGTTGCCGCGCAGATCCCAGGCCATCGCCTTGAGCCAGGCGACCGAATCCGCGGGCTCCCACGGCTCGGGAGCGTAGTCCGGGTTCTGGATGCCGAGAACGGCATACTCGAGCGAGAGCTCGGCGCCGGACCGTGTCGCGAGGTAGGCGTTGACCCCGTCGGCATAGGCCTCGTAGTAGCCGCGCGTGGTGTCATCCATCGCCTCGACCTCGGCTTCGGCGACGGTTCGCCAGCCGAGTGTGCGCAGAAAGGCGTCGGTCGCCGCCTGGGACTCTCCGAACATCTCGGCGACGCGCCCTGCGGTGACGTGGCGGCGGAAGTCCATCTCGAAGAAACGGTCCTGCGCGTGCACGAACCCTTCGGCATAGAACAGATCGTCGGTCGAGTCGGCCGTGATCGTCGGGATGCCGCGGTCATCGCGCTGCACGGTGACCTCGGCCTTCAGACCGTCGAGCTCGACCGTTCCCGAGGTCTGCGGGAAGGAGCGCTGGATCGTCCAGGTCACGAAGAAGGCGGCGGCAACGGCGATCACGACGATCCCGGCCACAACGAGGAAGGAGATCCGTCCGATCCGGGCGCCCAGTGAAGGGCGCGCGGATACGGCGGACTCCTGCGAATCGGTCATCATCGTCGAGAACTCTTTCGGGTAGACAGGTGGAACTCAGTCCCACCGAGCCCCAGTGCGCGTTTCAGGGTCGCGCCTTCGCATCATATCCGCCCTAGCGCTCGTGGATCATCCATTCAGACGAATGTGTTATGTTACCCGTTGCGCTCTGCGCAGAGCGGGGACGATGCGGAGGCTCGGCGCGATTGCGTCCGGGCCGCCATGTCGGCCGCAACGAGTGGTGGGGGAACCACTGTGGTCGAAGGAGGGTGTGATTTGGTGGGCATGGATGGTGCGCTGGAACGGCGTTCGGTGAGTGACGACGTCTATCACCGGCTGCGGGACGCGATCGTCGACGGTGAGCTTCGGCCGGGCGAGCGGATCCGCGACTACGAGCTGGCGGCGGATCTCGGGACGTCGAAGACGCCGGTGCGGCACGCGCTGGCGCGACTTGCCGAGGGGGGACTCGTCGAGATGCAGCGTAACCGCTACACGCGTGTGGCACCCCTCGATCTGGACCGCATCCGAGACGCGATCGCGCTCTTCGGTGACATCTGGATCGGTTCGGTACGCCACGCGATGCCGCTGATCCAGGCCGACGACGTCGCCTATCTCGTCGATCTCACCGAGGACATGTCCGCTGCGGTCGTGGACCACGATGTCGTCGAGTTCGGTAAAGCGTTGCGCGCCATCGTGACCGGGTTCGCGCGCATCGAGGGCAACACCACTCGGGTGACCGTCATCGAGTTCCTCGGCCCGCAGATCCGTCGCTTCACGCAGCACGCGCGCGGCGTGTTCGACTGGGTGGCGGTCGAGCGATCCACCGTCGCCATCCGTGAGGCCATCCGACAGCGCGACGCGGCCGAAACCCGTGCTGCCATCGTGACGCTCTTCGACGAGGTGCTGCCGGGCATCATCGACCGCGCCGAGGAGCTCGACGCCGCTGACGAACGGCGCAGCGCCGGCGACTCACCCGCCTAGCGGGTGCACCCGTCCGGCGCCGGCAGCCCGGGCTGCCAGCGCCGGCAGTACGACGTCAGTCGGTGCCGGAGTCGAACGCCGCGCCCTCGGACGCCGTGTCGACGGCATCCGCCAGGTTCTCGTCGGCTTCGGAGATCGACCCGTGGACCGACTCGGTGATCTCGGCGGACTCTCCGGCGGTCACCCGGCCGACCAGCTCGCCGGTCGCGCCGCCCACGAGGCCCAGGCCCGCATACTGCTCGAGGCGGGCACGCGAGTCGGCGATGTCGAGGTTGCGCATCGTGAGCTGGCCGATACGGTCGACCGGGCCGAAGGCGGCGTCGCCGACGCGCTCCATCGACAGCTTCTCGGGACCGTAGGACAGGTTCGGCGAGACGGTGTCGAGGATGGTCCAGTCGTCGCCGCGGCGCAGACGGATCGTCACGGTGCCCGAGATCGTCAGGCCGACCCAGCGCTGGATCGACTCGCGCAGCATGAGCGACTGCGGCTCGAGCCAGCGGCCCTCGTACATCAGGCGGCCGAGGCGGCGACCCTGCTCGTGGTAGGTGGCGAGGGTGTCCTCGTTCAGGATGCCGTTGACGAGGCGCTCGTAGGCGATGAATAGCAGCGACATGGCGGGAGCCTCGTAGATGCCGCGCGACTTCGCCTCGATGATGCGGTTCTCGATCTGGTCGCTCATGCCGAGGCCGTGGCGTCCGCCGATCGTGTTCGCCTCCATGACCAGGGCGACCGGGTCGGAGTACTCGACGCCGTTGATCGCGACGGGACGGCCGGCCTCGAACGTGACGGTGACGTCTTCGGTCTCGATCGCGACGGACGGGTCCCAGAACTTCACGCCCATGATCGGGTCGACAGTCTCGAGCGAGACGTCGAGGTGCTCGAGGGTCTTGGCCTCGTGCGTCGCGCCCCAGATGTTCGCGTCGGTCGAGTAGGCCTTTTCGGCGGAGTCGCGGTAGGGGAAGTCGCGGGCGACGAGCCAGTCGCTCATCTCCTTGCGACCGCCGAGCTCGGTGACGAAGTCGGCGTCGAGCCACGGCTTGTAGATGCGCAGGCGCGGGTTGGCGAGCAGGCCGTAGCGGTAGAACCGCTCGATGTCGTTGCCCTTGTAGGTGGAGCCGTCGCCCCAGATGTCGACGCCGTCTTCCTTCATGGCGCGCACCAGCAGCGTGCCCGTGACCGCGCGGCCGAGGGGTGTGGTGTTGAAGTACGTCTTGCCGCCGGAGCGAATGTGGAAGGCGCCGCAGGAGAGGGCGACGAGGCCTTCTTCGACCAGGGCGGTCTTGCAGTCGATCAGGCGCGAGGCCTCGGCGCCGTACTCCAACGCACGGCCCGGGATCGACGCGATGTCGTCTTCGTCGTACTGACCGAGGTCGCCGGTGTAGGTGAAGGGCACGGCGCCCTTCTCGCGCATCCACGCGACGGCGACGGAGGTGTCGAGTCCTCCGGAGAAGGCGATGCCGACGCGCTCGCCGACGGGCAGGGACTGGAGGACCTTGGACATGCTTTCCAGTCTATCCGCGTGCGGCGTGTCGCCCCGTGCCGCGTCAGATCACGCGCACATCGACGCCGAGCGTCGCGTACGTTCCTATCGCGCGGCGATCGCATGTGACGAGCGTCATCCCGGCGGCTCTGGCGCACAACGCGACCAGGCCGTCGTAGACCGCTCCACCGGCGATTCCAGCATCGGCGAGGACGTCGACGGCGGTGCGCGCGTCCTCTTCCGAGAGTGAGATCGACCGGGGGAATGCGGCCCGGATCGCGTTCGCCGCTGCCAGAGGGGTCAGGCGATTGGGGCCCGGCAGGCGCGTCAGCACGGAGTATGTCTCTGCTGAGGCGTGGCCGGCGAGGCCGAGGATTGCCCCGGCGCAGGCGCTCTGGACCGCGATGTGCGCGGTGTTGTCTTCCACGAGGAGAGCGAGCGCTGCGCTCGTATCGAGGACGAGGTCAGCGCTGGTCGGCAAGGCGCAACTCGCGGATGTCGTCGGGTGTGATCGCCATGCCGGACGACGCGATGACGAGACGCCCGTCCTTCTCGATGAGGTTGTCCGGGGCATCGATCTCGATGCGGATGCCGTTGCCGTCGAGGATGAGATCGATAGGACCAGGGATCAATCCGACGCGCTCGCGGAGCGCAGCGGGGATGACGATTCGCCCTGCCTTGTCCATGGTTGCTTTCATGCCATGAGAATACCATTCGAATGGCGCGTCGCGAGGTGATGCGGGTGCTTCATATCGGTTACGGCGACGTTCGTCACCCCGAACGCCGACTACTCCGACTGAACGGCATCTTCATGGCGTAGTCGAGTGTGAGCTAGCGGTGAAACGAGGCGCGCGTGCGGGGGAGCCGATGCGCGACGTGCCGATGGACGAGCGACACGTCTCCGCTTTCGCCGATGTCGCGCAGGCAGAGTGCCGCAGTGGTGGGAGAGTAGGCCCCACGGAGGTGCGGCATGGGCGAAGCAGTCCTGTGGGGAGTGATCGCGGCGGCGCCGCTGTTCATCGGCGCGGTGCTCGCTCTGCTCCGGAAGTGGCCGCCGCGGTGGCTCGGCATCGTCCTCGGGTTCGGCGCCGGCGCCCTCATGGCCTCGATCGCCTTCGAGCTCTGGGAAGAGGGGCTCGACCTCGCCGGTCCGGTCCCGCTGGTGGTCGGCGTCGCGGCCGGTGCCATCAGCTATTACATCGCCGACCGCATCCTCGATGCCCGTGCCGCGAAGAGCAAGTCGCAGGCGGGCGGTGGCCGGCTCGCCGTGGGCGCGCTGCTCGACGGCATCCCCGAGCAGCTCGTGCTCGGCATCGGGCTGGCATCAGGGGAGCCGGTCAGCATCGCGCTCGTGGTGGCCATCCTCGTCTCGAACCTGCCCGAGTCGATCGGGTCCGCCGCCGACCTGCTCGAGGGGGGCATGGCGAAGTCGCGTGTGCTGCTGCTGTGGGCAGGGGTGGCCGTGATCTGTGCGGCGGCGACCGTCGCGGGCTTCGCGCTGGCGAGCGTGACGGGTGACGCCTTCCGTTCCGCGTCGAGTGGCTTCGCAGCCGGGGCGCTTCTGGTGATGCTCGTCGACTCGATGGTCCCTGAGGCGCAGTCCAAGGCCAAGGAGTCGACGGGTCTCGCGACCGTCCTGGGCTTCGCGCTCGCCGCGGGGCTCGCGTTGGCGTGAGAGCGCGCGCGACGGCAGACCCCGCCGCCGTGTCTCAGATCTTCGGGTGTGCCGGCTCTCGGCGTACGTTGCGACCGGAGATGCTGTCGATGTGCAGGACCAGAGGGAGGCTCCGATCCTCACCCGCCCAGGGGTGCACACGAGCGGCGATGCCGGCGGCTTCTTCTTCCGACGCACGGGAGAGACTGCCGTGCAGCAGCACGTTCCACGCCGTGCTCCCGATCGGATCGTGGTAGTCCACCTCGAACGCGACGTCGACGGGCGCCTGCGTCAGATCGGCCAGGAGGCCATCGGGCGACGTCCTCAGAAGCAGCTCCTGCCCCGACACCGCGAAGTTCACCGGGTGGATCTGCACCCGCCCGTCATGGACGAAGCCGATGCGTCCTATCGTGGTGGTGCTCAACAGGTCGTAGGACTGCTGTTCATCGAGTTCTCGGATCATGCGCATTCCTTCCCTCTGGCGCCAGGCTATCCGGGGCGACACGCCCCTTCAAGGGAGTCCGCCACCGGCGGAACCGCGACCCCGCCACCCGGCGGACGGGAGGCGTCGGATCCGCCGTGGCTGGCGGGTTACCCTCGGATGCGGCGTGCACGAGGCTGGCGGGTAGCCGCCGCGATGGCGGCCGAGGACAAAGGAGTTCTGATGACTGACACGACCCTGGCGCGCCCGCCCTTCGATCCCGAACTCGAAGCCGCTCTCGCCCTCGTGGGCGACCAACTGCCGTCCACGCTCACTCCGGAGATGATCCCGTTCCTGCGCCAGTCGCCGGTCGGCGGCGAGGAGGAGATCTTCGCTGCGCTCGCCGAGCGCGGGTTCACCTTTCGCGACGTGTCGATCCCCGGCCACGGGGGTGACGAGATCGTGGTCTCCGTGATCGAGAAGGAAGGCCGCACCGGCACCGGTCCCGGCTTCTTCCACACCCATGGCGGCGGGATGATCATCGGCAACCGCTGGCTCGGTGTCGTCGGCTTCCTCGACTGGGCCGAGCGCTTCAACGGCGTGATCGTCACGGTCGAGTACCGGCTCGCCCCCGAGTTCCCCGATCCGTACCCGGTGGAGGACTGCTACGCCGCGCTGCTGTGGGCGGCCGAGAACGCGGGCGAGCTCGGCATCGACCTGTCGCGGCTGATGATCGGCGGCGGGAGCGCGGGCGGCGGTCTGGCTGCCGGCACCGCTCTGCTGGCCCGTGACCGGCGAGGCCCTGAGCTGATCGGGCAGCTGCTCATCTACCCGATGCTCGATGACCGCGACGAGTCGGTCTCGACCCGTCAGATCGACGGCATCGGCGTCTGGGACCGCGGATCGAACATCACTGGCTGGACGGCGCTCCTGGGCGACCGCAAGGGCACCGACGACGTCTCGATCTATGCCGCCCCGGCCAGGGCCACCGACCTGAGCGGACTGCCGCCCGCGTTCATCGACTGCGGCAGTGCCGAGGTGTTCCGCGACGAGGATGTCGCCTACGCCACGAAGCTCTGGGAGGCCGGAGTCCAGGCCGAGCTGCACGTGTGGGCCGGCGGCTTCCACGGCTTCGACATGTTCGCCCCGCACACCGCCGTCGCGCAGGCCATGCTCGCCGCTCGCGACAACTGGGTGAACCGCCTGCTCTCCTGAGTCCGATCCCACCCTGCGGGGCCGAACCGACCCCGTAGGGTGGAATCCCCGTGCGCGATGGAGCCCGACATGCAAGATCTGCTGGGGCGGCTCACCGCCCTCGACCCGGATGCCAGCGAGACGCTCAAGGTCGTCACCTACTTCGATGCCCTCGTCGCCCGATCCGTCGGCGTGGAGAGCATGCTGCGCGGTGCCGCGGTGCTCAGCGGCGCGACGGTGGGGCAGCGCGACGGACGGCAGATCGTGCGCGTGCGGGCCGACGGCGTGCGCATCGACCCGATCGAACCGTCGCATGCCTGGCCGGTGCGGGAGAGCGGGCCGGGAGCGATCGCGTGGATCGAGCGGGAGGGGCCCGCGCACACGAACGACACGATGATCTTGGAGCGGCTGAGTCTCGCCCTCGGCATCATCCGAGCGCGCCGCTCGGTGGGACCGGAGAGCGCGGTCGAACTCGCGATCAGCTCGTACGCGGGAGCCGACGAGCGCGCTGCCGCTCTGCCCCGGCTCCGGCTCGGCGCGCGCACGCTGCGCCTGGTCGCCTCACCGCCCGATCCTGCGCCCCTGCCGCAGCATCCGTCGGCCGTGGTCGCCACCCGGCACGGCCTGACCCGCGCGACGATCCTGGATGCCGAGACGGATGCCGTGAGCGCGTGGCCTGACAGCGAGGGGCTGCGCCTCGGTCTCGGAACCGCGGGGCCGGGGGAGCACCTTCCACGGTCGTGGTCCTCGGCGTTGGTCGCCGTCCGATTGACCAGTCCCGCAGAACCGGTCGTCGATGTCGCCGACCTCGGAGCCCTGCTGCTCGTCGCGGAGGCCGCGGAGCAGGGGCCTCTCCATCCGGATGCCGCCGCGCTCGCCGCCCTCGACGACCGCAGTCGCGAGCTGCTCGACGCCGTCGCCGAGGAGCAGAGCGTGCGCGCCGCAGCCCTGCGCCTGGGTCGTCACCATTCCAGCGTGCAGGAGCGGATGGCGGTTCTCGTCGAGACCGTGGGCTACGACCCGCGCACCTCCCGAGGGCATGCTCGGTACGTGCTCGCCCGGATGCTGCTGACGCTCGGGTCCTGAGCGGGGAGGCTCAGTTCAGCGCCGACGTCAGCCGGAACACCCCGTCGAGGAACGTCGACCTCGCGGGCTCGCGCAGCCACTCGTCGAGGGTCAGCTCACGCCCCGCGGTGCGGTACTTCTGCTCGACCTCGCGCATCTGCGCCACGAAGGACTCTCCGCGCACGAGCAGTGACATCTCCGAGTTCAGGCTGAACGAGCGGATGTCCATGTTGCTCGAGCCGATCACGGCGATGTCGTCGTCGATGGAGAAGTGCTTCGCGTGCAGGATGTACGGCGGCGGGTAGAGGAAGATGCGCACGCCCGCGCGCAGCAGTGTCTCGTAGTAGGAGCGCTGCGCGTGATAGACCATCCCCTGGTCGCCGAGCTCGGAGACGAACAGCTGCACATCGAGTCCACGCTGGCAGGCCGTGGTGATCGCGTAGATCATGGCCTCGTCGGGCACGAAGTACGGGCTGGTGAGGATGACCCTCTCGGTGGCGCCGTGGATGAGGGAGAGGAACATCCGCAGGTTGTTCTCGGTGCCGTACGCCGGACCGCTCGGCACCATCTGGCAGTGCAGGTCGCCGCCCGCGGGTCGCGGCACGGCGGAAGCCGGAACCCGCTCGACGGTGGACAGATCCTCGCCGGTCTCGATCAGCCAGTCGGAGAGGAAGACGGCGTCGACCTGGGCGACGACCGGACCCTCGACCCGCGCGATCAGCTCCTGCCACATCAGTCCGCGCTTGATGTTCTTCTCCGCGTTGTAGTCGCGCGAGATGAGGTTCTGCGAGCCGACGAACCCGACCCTCCCGTCCACGACGACGAGTTTGCGGTGGTTGCGCAGGTCGGGTCGCTGGTACTGACCCTTGAACGGCCGCACTGGCAGCATCCACGACCAGGACACGCCGATCCGGTCGAGCTCGGCGAACGTCTCCTCGGACTTCGGGATCTTGCGCGAGGCGATGTAGTCGGCCAGCAGACGCACGGAGACGCCGCGGGCGACGGCCTTCTCCATCGCCGTGAAGAATCCGCGGGTCGTGGCGTCCGACGCGGCGATGTAGAACTCGACGTGCACGTACCGCTCGGCCGTGTCGATCGCGGCGGCCATGGCATCGATCGACCCCTGGTAGTCGTCGATCAGCTCGGCCGACGAATCGCCGACCACCGGCAGCCCGGTGAGCGCGTGATTCTGCTGAGCAACGCGCTGGAGCCACCGTGGAGCCTGCGGGTCCGGATCCTCCACGGCCGCGGCGGCGATCATCGCCGTGATGCGCTGCTGCTCGTCGCGGCGCTTCTTCGGCAGCCGGAAGTTTCCGATCAGCAGGTAGAGGCCCATACCGACGAAAGGCACGAGGAACACGAGCAGCAGCCAGGCCATCGCGGCCGTGGGCTTGCGGTCGCGGGGGATGTAGATCAGTGCGATCACATTGATGGCGAGGGCCGCGAGGGCCAGGATCGTCCAGATCAGGTTCGCGGAGAGGAGCGCGTCCATGGGGCCTCCTTCGAGGGGATGCCTGAGTGTGGCACGCGGTGCGACGGGCGCGGTGCGCGGCTCATCCTGCACGGGTGGGGCGTCCGCGGCGTCGGAGTGTGCCGCGCGTGACGAGGTATCAGCGCGAGGGCAACTTCACGACGTCGAACTGCACCTGCGCGTCACCGGGGATGTCTGCGACGACGCTCTGGGTCTTGCTCGTCCCGGGAGCCAACCGGTCTTCGGGGAAGGCGGCCGTGATCGTGTACTCGCCCGGGTAGACGAGGTACAGCGACGGGGCGGTCCCCGCATCGGAGGACACGGTGTCGGCGATGCCGGGGATGCGGAACGGCGCCGGCTCGAAGGAGACCTTGCTCTGCACCGCGTCGACGAACAGCGAGAGCGTCAGGGACTGCGTGAGCATCCACTCGGATGACTCGTCGTCCCAGCGCACGTCCAGCGACGACTCGTGCGGTCGCCCGGCCAGCTCGTAGCGGAAGAGCACGCGGCGCGTATCGTCGTCCCCCTCCACCGCGCGTGCTTCCGGCTCCACCGAGATGTCCGTGATGCGGCTGTCCGCCGCCTGCAGGATGGCATCGGTGCGGAGCGACTCGAAGTCGCCGGCTTTTTCGGTCGTCGTGCCCTCGTGCTGAGCGACGACGGCTCTATCGTCGAGGGCAGTCGCCGTGGTGGCATCTCCTTCGGAGATCGCGGTGAGGTACTCGCTCACGACCGCTGTCGGATCGGATCTCTGGGCGCCTCCTGCGCACGAGGTCAGGACGATGCCCGACAGCACGATGAATCCTGTGGCCGCCAGGACTGATTGTCTCTTCGATCTGCGCAATGTACAGCTTCCTCCATGTGATCAGGTCAGAGCGCCGTGCCGTTTTCTCGGTTCGGGTTCCGTGCTGCACCGAAGCACGGTCACTCGAAGCCGGGATACTCCTGCAGCTTCGTCTCGAACTCGTCGCGGTCGGCCTCGCCGAGCACACCGCTGGCGATCACGACGAGCTGCAGACCTTCGAGCGGTTCCCCGGTGCGGGCCGTCTGGGCTTCGCGCGCGGCGAGGAAGCCGCCGTCCCGGTCGTTCGACAGGTCGTAGATGTTGGCGTAGAAGCGCATCGGATCGGGGTAGTTCTCGGTGTAGTACTCCCACGTGTGCTGCGTGCGGGGATCATCGCTGCCGTAGAGCTTCGCGATCATCGACGGGTCGATGCCCGACCCGGTCGGGTCGTTGAAGGAGTAGAGCTCCCACAGGCCGTGCTGCACGACCTCGTCGTTGATCGCGGCCATCACCGCTTGCTTGCGCGCGTAGCCCTGCACGGGCTGCTCGGTCGCCCACGCCGCGGAGGTGTACTCGACGAGCATCGATTCGCCGCCGTAGCCGTTGCGTTCGGGGCGCAGGTCCTCGTCGCCGACGGGGACCCAGGTGTATCCGAATTCCCGGGTGAGCCGAGTCCGGATGTCGGCGAAGAGCTCTTCGGACTGCGCGCGCACCTCCTCCAGGGACTGCTGCCCGAGCGTCTCCTGCGGATCGGTGCCCTTGATGCCGGGGTACGCCTCGGCGTGCTTCTGATCCGCGGACTTGGCGCCCTGGTAGCTGCCGGCGGCCGAGGTCTGCAGCGCGCTCATGCCGCCGACGGTCGCGACGTTGAACAGGACGGTCACGATCAGCGCGATCGCCCCCAGCTTCCGTGCCCGCGGTGAGAACAGGGCAGCGACGACCGTGCCGACGACCACGAGTTGCGCCGTGAGCATCGTGACGCCGTAGAGCACGTCGGTGCCGCCGGCGACCAGCGTGCCGAGCAGGGTCAGCGCGAACAGGACGGCGACGGTGAGGGCGATCCACCCGAGTGCGTTCGCCGGCTGCTTCGGCTCCTCGGGCGTCGGGGTCGCGGTCGGGGCGACTGCGGATTCACGGGCGGGGGCCGAAGCCTGGCGTCGCGCACCGTGATAACCGCCGGGCGGAGGGACGGGAGGAGCCCCTTCGGCGCCGGCGAGGTAGCGCGCTCGTTGCTGCTCGTGATCGCTCACCACGGCTTGTCCGTTCCCGTGCCGCCGGGCTCGTCGCCCTGCTGCTGATCCCGCTCCTGCGTGCCCTGCTCGAGCTTGCCCTCGAGCTCGTCGAGTTTGCCCTCGGAGGGCTGCTCTTCTTCACCGGGCTGCTGCTCGGGTTCCTGCGGCTGCTGCTGTTGCTCCTGCTGCTTCTGCTTGAGCCGATCCTCGGTGCCGTCGAGGGTGTCGGACATGTCGCGCTGCGGGTCGGAGGACTGCTGCTGCGCCTCGTCGCTGTGGCATTCCTCCGGCGTTTCGACCGTGATGGTCAGCGCCTCGCCGTAGAACTCGGCGGCAGCGGCGCCGTCGCCGTCGGCTCGCGCGGCGTCGCCCATCCGCTCGACGACGAGCGCGAGGTTGATCCGCACCCCGCACACCTCCAGTCCGGTGGCGAGGCCGAGTGCCTCTTCGAGCTCCGCCCTGGCCTCGGGCAGCTGCTCGGCCGCGCCGAGGGCGGTGCCGATGTTGAACGGCGCCTTGTACGGTTCGAACCAGTTGAGGAAGTCCTGTCCACGCGCCGAGGCTTCGGATCCCGCGAAGTCGTCGACGACGTAGGCGGTGATCGCCTGATGCGCGAACGCGTACATGCTCAGCAGCTTGCCCACGAACAGCAGGGCCGCGAGGGTGAGCGGGATGGTGCCGATCGCGACCCACCGGCGGATGCTGCGGCGGCGACGGTTCGAGCGGAGCAGCGCGGCCGCTGCCTCGTTCGGGAGGGATGCGCGGTGCGCGTCGGCGACGGGGCGTGTCGAGACGTGCGTCACGCTCCACCTCCTCGCCGCTCGCCCCATGCGGCGGCAGACGAGGGTCCTCGAATCGGCACGGGAAGCGGTGAACATCCTATCCGCGTAACCTCCCAGCACAGCAGCGTCGGCCTCGAGGGAGTCCCCGAGGCCGACGCAGTCGCGTTCGGCTATCCGGCGCGGAGGGCGAACTGGTTGTTGTTCGACGGTGTGGTCCCGCAGGCGGCCTGCTCGAAGATCGCACCGTCGGCGAGGTTGCCGTTGGTGAGTGTGAGACACATGCCCGAGTGGCTGGCGATGAGCTGGGCAAAGCCGCCGGCGGTGTCCTTCACGGTCCAGAGGAAGTTGCCGGTGTCACCGCAGGTGTACTGGATGACCTTGTTCGTCTTCGAGAGGGAGACGGCCAGGCACCCACCGGAGGAGGCGTTCTTCAGCTGGATTCGCCCGTCGGCCTTGCGGATGACCGTCCATTTCTGCAGCGCATTGCCCGTGATGGGCTGCTGCACGGACTGGTCGGTGCTGTTGTTGGTGAGACCGACCGCCTTGCCGCTGGCCTTGGAGACGATCGTCTGCCCCGGAGTGCCGAGCAGGAACTGGTTGTTGTTCGATGTTCCGCAGGCGGCTTGCTCGAAGATCGCACCGTCGGCGAGGTTGCCGTTGGTGAGGGTGAGGCACAGGCCGGAGTGGTTGGCGATGAGCTGGCTGAAGCCCCCGCCGACATCCTTCTGGGTCCAGAAGAAGTTGCCGGTGTTGCCGCAGGTGTACTGGATCACCTTGTTCGTCTTCGAGAGGGACACTGCCAGGCACCCACCGGAGGACGCGTTCTTCAGCTGGATTCGCCCGTCGGCCTTGCGGATGACCGTCCATTTCTGCAGCGCGTTGCCCGTGACGGGCTGCTGCACGGACTGGTCGGTGCTGTTGTTGGTGAGACCGACCGCCTTGCCGCTGGTCTTCGAGACGATCGTCTGCCCCGGGGTTCCGAGCAGGAACTGGTTGTTGTTCGACGGTGTGGTCCCGCAGGCGGCCTGCTCGAAGATCGCACCGTCGGCGAGGTTGCCGTCGGTGAGGGTGAGGCACATGCCCGAGTGGCTGGCGATGAGCTGGCTGAAGCCCCCACCGACATCCTTCGCGTTCCACGAGAAGTTGTCGGTGTTGCCGCACGCGTATTGGATCACCTTGTTCGTCTTCGAGAGGGAGACGGCCAGGCATGCACCGGAGGAGGCGTTCTTGAGCTGGATTCGCCCGTCGGCCTTCGGGATGACCGTCCACTTCTGCAGCGCATTGCCCGTGACGGGCTGCTGCACGGTCTGGTCGGTGCTGTTGTTGGTGAGGCCGACCGCCTTGCCGCTGGTCTTCGAGACGATCGAGAGCTGGCCGGTCGGGTTCGAGGTGGGGGTCGTGGCCCGGCTCGAGGCCGTGTTTCCGCTCGCGTCCTTCGCAACGACCGTGTACTGGACTATCGCTTCCGCCGACGTGTCGACCAGGCCGACGACAAGACGCTTCCACCACGTCGCCTCGGACGTGGCGGTGGCGACCGGCGTCGCGGTTCCGGACCGGTAGAGCTCGTACGTCAGCTTCAGGTCATCGCGGTCCCAGTTCGCCAGGATGGTGACACCGACTTGATTCTGCCCCGTGCGAACGACTGTCGGCACCCAGGAGTCGCCGGAGAGGCGGGGCTTGTCTTTGGCTCCTCCGGGAGGTGTGGTGGAGAAGCGGACGAGTCCTTCGAACTGGCCGTTGTTGACGGAGCGGAATTCGCCGCCGATGGAGATCATGTTCCCGGTGCCGGTGATCGACAGTCCGGCCTGACCCAGGCCCGAGGTCACGCCGACGGCCCAGTCCGGAGTCCAGTTGTAGGCCGAGGGAGCGGGTGTTCCCGCCCAGTCCTTGTATTGAGGCACGTTCGTCTGGTGTCCTAGCGTGCCTCGCGCGTCGGCGGTGAATGCTTCCGAGTAGCGGTGCGTACGCGGGGTCTGCTCCGGGTGCAGGCCCATGGTGCTGCAGGCATGGGTGTGGCTGGTCGTGTAGACGACCTTGCCGGTGGAGTAGACGCCGTAGTGGTCGCCGAGGCAGTCGGCGATCCAGCGGATCTTGCCGGTGCCGGCTTCGGCGGCGAAGGTGCCCTCGAGGTTTGCCACGTCGTTGGTGGCGTACGACCACCCCGTGCCATAGACGCCCGTGGCGTCAGCGTTGAGACCGAAGATGCCGCCCTTTCCCGCATACTGCCCTGTGCCGGATCCGTTCTTCACCGTGTTGGGTACCTGCCACGCAGTGTCCACCGTGCCGGTGGTCTTGTCGACCGCGCCGATGCCACGCAGTGCGCTGTTGCCGCTGATCTGCGAGAAGCGTCCGCCGATGATCGTGTCCGCGCTGGCCGGGTCCATCACCATGGCGTCGACCTGCAGGTCGGTCGTCGGCGCCCAGGGCAGCAGCTTGCCATCGGGCGCGTTGAACGCGGTGAGGTTCTTCCGCGCTGTGCCGTTGGCCTGGGTGAACAGGCCGCCGGCGTAGACGCTGGTGCCCGAGGTCGCCAGCGCGTAGACGCCCGATCCGCCGATCGACGGGATGAAGCCGGGGACGAGTTCGCCGGTCTTCGCGTCGAGCGCGGCGATGTTCCAGCGGTCTTTGCCGTTGACGGAGTTGAAGGATCCGCCGATGTAGATCCGTGTGCCGTCGGGTGACGGAGCGACGGCCTTGATGACGCCGTTGACCTTCGGTGCGAACGGCAGCAGCGCGCCGGTCTGGATGTCGTAGGCGAGCACGTTCGATCGGGCGGTGAGTGCGGTGCCCGGTGCGGCCTTCGGCTCGCGGGCGTTGTCGAACTTGCCGACGGCGTAGACCGTGGAGCCGATGGTCGTCTGCGCCCAGACGTAGCCGTTGTCGATCTGGACCGTCGGGATCGGATCGGACGTGACGACGTTCTCGTCGCGTTGCAGCAGCGGCGGCGGCGACGACGAGACTTCCGCCGCCACCGCCGCTCCGCCGCCGAACGAGACGAGGCCGCTGACGACCAGGACACCGACGACGGCGCCGATGGCCGCCTTCCGGGCGCGCTTCAGTGCAGAGTTGTTCCCCATGTTTGTTCCCCAGTGATTTGATGTCGACCTTCAGGCCGACGTGACATCGCCGTGCGTTCCCCCACCGAGCCGGCTTCCCCACGAGACCGCACCCGGTCGGTTCGCAACGACGAACCCCCAAGTCGGAGCGTGATAGCTCACGACATGTAAAATAATAGCATACAGGATGCTCGCCCCGTCCAGTCCGGAGAGAGCCGGCGGCCGGGAGGTCCCTAGTCGAGCGGCGCCACCGCGATGCCACTGCTGGTGGCGGTGTTTCCGTCGCCGTCCTTCGCCACCACGGTGTACTCCACTGAGGTGGCGCTCGTCGCTGCTGACGTGTCGCTCGTCGCTGTCGTGTCGACGAGGGTGATCTCCGGTCGGTTCCACCAGGTGGCGTCGGCGGTCGTCGTGGCCACCGGCGTCGTGCTGTCCGAGCGGTGGAGCTCGTACGTCAGCGTCAGGTCGTCCCGATCCCAGTTGGCGGGGAGGGTGATGGTGACGCCTTCGGTGCCCTCGGCATTCGGCGCGACACTTCCCGTCCAGCTGTCGCCGGAGAGACGCGGCCCGTCCTTGGCTCCTCCCGGAGGTGTTGTGGAGAAGCGGACGATGCCCTCGAACTGCCCGTTGTTGACCGAGCGGAACTCACCGCCGATCGAGATCATGTCTCCCGTGCCCGTGATCGACAGGCCCGCCTGACCCAGTCCTGAGGTCACGCCGACGGCCCAGTCCGGAGTCCAGTTGTAGGCCGAGGGGGCGGGTGTGCCCACCCAGTCCTTGTAGTTGGGCGCGGCCGGCTGATGCACGAGCGTTCCGCGAGCATCCGCTGTGAAGGCCTCGGAGTAGCGATGCACGCGCTCGGTCTGCTCGGGGTGCAGGCCGACGGTGCCGCACGAGTGGGTGTGGCTCGTCGTGTACACGACCTTGCCCGTGGAGTAGACGCCGTAGTGGTCGCCGATGCAGTCGGCGACCCAGCGGATCTTGCCGGTGCCGGCCTCGGCCGCGAACGTGCCCTCGAGGTTTCCGACCTCGGCGGCCGCGTACACCCAGCCGGTGCCGTACACGCCGGTGGCATCGGCCGTGAGCGCGAAGATTCCGGCCTTGCCTGAGGCGGTGCCGCTGTTCGATCCGTTCTGGATCGAGTCGGATGCCAGCCAGGCGGTGTCGACTGTGCCGGTGGTCTTGTCCACCGCGCCGAGGCCGCGCATCGTGGTGTCGCCGCTGACCTGCGAGAAGCGTCCGCCGATGATCGTATCCGCGCCGGCGGGGTCCATCACCATCGCGTCGACCTGCAGATCAGTCGTCGGTGCCCATGGCAGGAGGACACCATCGGATGCATTGAACGCGGTGAGGTTCTTCCTGGCCGTGCCGTTGGCCTGGGTGAACAGGCCGCCGGCGTAGACGCTGGTGCCCGAGGTCGCCAGCGCGTAGACGCCCGATCCGCCGATCGACGGGATGAAGCCCGGGACGAGCTCGCCGGTCTTCGCGTCGAGGGCGGCGATGTTCCAGCGGTCTTTGCCGTTGACGGAGTTGAAGGAGCCGCCGATGTAGATGCGGCTGCCATCGGGCGATGCGGCGACGGCTTTGATGACGCCGTTGACCTTCGGTGCGAACGGCAGCAGCGCGCCGGTCTGGATGTCGTAGGCGAGCACGTTCGATCGGGCGGTGAGTGCGGTGCCCGGTGCGGCCTTCGGCTCGCGGGCGTTGTCGAACTTGCCGACGGCGTAGACCGTGGAGCCGATGGTCGTCTGCGCCCAGACGTAGCCGTTGTCGATCTGGACCGTCGGGATCGGATCGGACGTGACGACGTTCTCGTCGCGTTGCAGCAGCGGCGGCGGCGACGACGAGACTTCCGCCGCCACCGCCGCTCCGCCGCCGAACGAGACGAGGCCGCTGACGACCAGGACACCGACGACGGCGCCGATGGCCGCCTTTCGGGCGCGCTTCGGCGCAGAGTTGTTCCCCATGATGTTGATTCCCCAGTGATTTGATGCCGACCCCAGATCGGCATGACATCGCCGTACGCTCCAGACCGAGACGGCTTCCCCAGAGGCCGTGCCCAGTCGGTTCGTGACGACGAACCCCCAAGTCGAAGCATGATAGCTATCGACATGTAAAATAATAGCATATCGGATGCTGGTTCGCGAATCAGGCCGAGATCAGCCGCGTCGCAGACCTGAAAGCGATGGCTCTGCGCAGCCGGTCGGCCGCTGGGGGACCAGCAGAGCCGACCTCGGGTACGATCCGAGGTCGGCTCTCGTTCTTTCCACTCGGGCTGCGGAAGCGGGCGGCCCGAGACCCTTCGATCAGTGGGGTGCTATCCAGGTGATGCCGCCGCTGGCGGTGACGTTGCCGTCGGCATCCTTCGCCACCACTGTGTACTCCCGTGGCGTATCGTCCGTGGCTGTCTCGTCCACGAGGATCACGAGTGGTCGGTTCCACCAGGTCGCATCTGCCGTCGTCGTGGCCACCGGCGTCGCGCTGTCCGCGCGGTGGAGCTCGTAGCTGAGGGTCAGGTCATCGCGGTCCCAGTTGGCGGGGAGGGTGACGGTGACGCCCGCGGAACCGTCGGCGTTCCCCTCGGCGCTTCCTGTCCAGTCGTCGCCGGAGAGACGGGGCTTGTCCTTCGCTCCGCCCGGAGGGGTCGTCGAGAAGCGGACGAGTCCTTCGAACTGGCCGTTGTTGACCGAGCGGAACTCGCCGCCGACGGAGATCATGTTCCCGGTGCCCGTGATGGACAGGCCCGCCTGACCCATGCCCGTGGTCTGACCCACGCCCCAGTCCGGGGTCCAGGCATACGCCGACGGAGCGGGCGTACCCGCCCAGTCCCTGTAGTTGACGTTGGGCTGATGCCCCAGTGTGCCCCTGGCATCGGCGGTGAATGCCTCCGAGTATCGGTACGTCGTCTGCCGCTGCTCGGGCTGCAAGCCCACAGTCCGGCATGCGTGGGTGTGGCTCGTCGTGTACACGACCTCGCCGGTGGAGTAGACGCCGTAGTGATCACCGAGGCAGTCGGCCACCCAGCGGAGCTTGCCGGTCCCGGCTTCGGCAGCGAAAGCCCCTTCCAGGTTGGTCGGCTGTACGGCCCCATAGGACCAGGCGGTGCCGTAGACGCCCGTCGCGTCGGTGGCGAGACTGAAGATTCCCGTTCGCCCCGTGGAACGGGTGGCCCGGACGCTGTTGATCGCGGACGGTGTCTGCCAGGCGGTGTCCACTGCACCGGTGGTCTTGTCGACCGCTCCGATGCCGCGCAGGGCGGTGTTGCCGCTGATCTGCGAGAAGCGTCCGCCGATGATCGTGTCCGCCCCGGCCGGGTCCATCACCATCGCGTCGACCTGCTGGTCGGTCGTCGGTGCCCAGGGCAGGAGGGTGCCGTTGGAGGCGTCGAAGGCGGCGAGGTTCTTCCGCGCGGTGCGGTTGCCCTGCGTGAACAGCCCACCGGCATAGACGCTCGTGCCCGAGGTCGCCAGGGCGTAGACGCCGGATCCGCCGATGGAGGGCACGAAGCCCGGCGCCAGTTCGCCCGTCGTGGGGTCGAGGGCGGCGATGTTCCAGCGGTCTTTGCCGTTGACGGAGTTGAAGGAGCCGCCGATGTAGATCCGTGTGCCATCGGGCGATGCGGCGACGGCCTTGATGACGCCGTTGACTGTGGGTGCGAAGGGCAGCAGCGCGCCGGTGTCGATGTCGTAGGCGAGCACGTTCGACCGCGCCGTGAGCGCCGTTCCGGGCGCGGCTTTCGGTTCGCGGGCGTTGTCGAACTTGCCGACGGCGTAGACCGTGGAGCCGACGGTCGTCTGCGCCCAGACGTAGCCGTTGTCGATCTGGACCGTCGGAATCGGATCTGACGTGACGACGTTGTCGTCGCGTTGCAGCAGCGGTGGAGGTGAGGTCTCGGCCACCGCCGCTCCGCCACCGGATGAGACCAGGCCGGCGGCGACCAGGGCCCCGACGGCGGCGCCGATGGCCGCTTTCCGGGCGCGCTTCAGCGCAAAGATGTTCCCCATGTATTCGTTCCCCAGAGATAGATGCCGGCCCTTCAGGCCGACATGACATCGCCGCGCGTTCCCACCGAGTCGGCTTCCCCACGAGCCTGCGACACGGTCGAGCCGCGACGACGAACCTATGCCCGGACAGGTAGCCCGTGGCAGGTAAAACGATACGGACCGGAGGGCGGGAGCGCCACGGATCCCGCACCTTCATACCGGATCGCGCACGGCCCCGGTGGTCGCGTCGAGCGTGAGGCGATCGGTGCTACTGCCCGGAGCCACCGGGAGGCCGCTGCCGCGTCGGGCGCAGCTGCCGGAGCTTCGCGATGAGCATCGTCGCGCGCGTGAGCTCGATGCCCAGGATGAGGAGGATGATCAGCGCCGCGATCCAGTACAGCTCCATCACGTTGCCGACCTCTCCCGACTCTGCGTAGTTGGTCGTGGTGGCCGGCGCCTCCGGCAGCACGGGGGCGGCCTCTGCGGTCCGATGCTCGTACTCCACGCCGAGCTGGTCGGCGATGGCCTCCAGGTTCGTCTCGTCGATCACGGAGAGGGCGTCTGCCCCCTCGTACTGGATGTACTCGGCACCGCCCTCGGAGAGCCCGCCCGTCGTGATGCGCATCGGCCCGCCCTCCGCAGTGCCGTAGCCGAACACGGCCCCTGCGTCGGTGTACTTCTCGCTCGAGCTGAACGACTCGGGCTCGCTGTCGACCGTCTGCTCCCCGTCGCCGAAGTAGAACACCATCCGCGAGCGGTCGGGCGATGATTCCGCCGCCGACGCGAGGGTCTCGGTCAGCAGGGGTGCCGCGATGCCGATCGAGCTCCCGCGCGACTGACTCGTCACTTCGGGCCGCAGCACCTCCAGCGATCCCATGAGCGCCGTGGTGTCGGTGGTCAGCGGCATCCTCAGCTCGGCCGCCGCATCCGAGGTGATGAGCGCGAAGCGTGCTCCTGGGTACTCCTCGACGAGCGTGCGCACGTCTTCACGGATGCCGTCGAGCCGCGGTTCGCCCTCGTCCCAGTCCTCGGCCACGATGCTCGCGGTCGTGTCGACGACGAGCACGATGTCGGTGTCGGTCGCGAGCGTCTGGGTCGCGCCTCCCGGGATACCGGGGCGCAGCAGCAGCGCGGCGCAGGCGAGCACCAGCACCAGGCGCATCGCCCACAGCGCGCGGTGTCCGGCGACCGTGCGCGTGTCGGCAGGCGCCCCTCCGGCGGTCCGGGGCGGTCGCACCAGGACCCAGATCGCGAGTGCGGCGACCGGGGCGCACAGCAGCAGGATCAGCAGCGGGTTCAGCACGGGCTGGAAGATCACAGTCGCACCCTCCACAGCACCACGACGAAGCCGAGGAGACAGACCGAGAGCACCGCGATCCAGAGATTCGGGGCGTCCGTCCAGACCACCTGCGCCTCGCCGCGCAGCTCGGTCGCCTCCTGCTCCTGCACCTGCTCGACGATGTCGGAGACAGTCGTCGTATCGCGCAGGCCGAATGCGGCCCCGCCGGTGGACTCGGCCGCGGCGGAGAGCTCCGCGCTGACGTCGGCATCCTTGCCCTGCACGGGATTCAGCGCGAACACCCGCACCTCCTTCGAGGCCGCATACGCCGCCGCCTCGTCGAGCGTGACGATGGAGGCGCCGTTGACCTCGTTGTCGGTCGCGAAGATCACCGACCGCGAACGATCGTCACCCGGACGGTCGAACCCCATCGTGCAGGCGGCGAGGCCGTCTCCGATCAGGGAGGCGCCGTCGCCGTTGAGGGTGCCGACCCAGTGTTCGGGGATCTGGTCGACGTAGTCGAAGCTCCGGGTCATGCTCTCCAGGTGCTCGCGGATGAAGTCGTAGTCGTCGGTCAGCGGGAAGATCTGCACCGGGGAGCTGTTGAAGATCGTCAGCCCGATCCGCTCGCCCTCGAAGTCGTCGAGCAGCTCTTCGAACACCGTCAGCACCTCGACGTCGACCTCGGACATCGAGCCGGAGACGTCGAGGCACAGCATGATGTCGCGGCTCGTGTTGACCGGCTGGATGGTCTGGGCCGACATCGGCCGAGCGGCCACGACGCCCGCCACGATAGCCGTCACCGCGCCCAGAGCCAGGATGCCCGACAGCGCGAGAGCCCGCCGCGCCAGCGCTCGACGGAACGTCGGCAGTGCGCGCAGGCGCTCGGCGCGAGCGACGCGCGCCGTGTCGCCGCCGCGACCACCTCCGCTCCGCCGCAGCCCGAGGATCAGGCCGACCGTGACGGCGACCAGGACGACGGCGACCGCGGCGACCAGCATCCACACGTTCGCTAGTGCCACGCCCGCACCACCGTTCGTGCGGCCTCGGCGCCCGCGATCGGATCGATGGCCGGCCCCGGACGGAAGATGCTGGGGTAGTAGTGCCTGCCCATGGCGTCGATCAGGGCAGGATGCACGCCCCGCGCCACGAGGTCGTCGAGCGCGAGTACCGGGGCCTCGAGGCCGCTGTACTCGTTCACGAAGGTGCGGACGACGCGGCTCAGTTCGAGGTTCGCCTGCCGGGCACTGAGTCGGCTCTCGCGGTACTCGTTCTCGATCTGCTGGATGCGACCCATGTACTCGGTGCGCAGCTGCGACAGCACGTCGATGATCAGCGGCGGATGCCCGGCGGCCTCATCCACGGGGAGCGTGCGCCGCGGCCGCGTGAGCACGATGAGCAGCCAGGCGCCGAGCACCAGGAGAACGAGGATGCCGATCGCGAGCAGCATCCATCCCCAGCCGTACTGCGCCGGCGGGTAGAGCTCTTCAGAGCCGGGCATTCGACCTCCGGTTCAGCAGCTGCAGCAGCTGCGCGACGGCGTCGTCCTGCCCGTCGAGGGAGGAGTGGCTGATCTCGAGGCGGGTGAGGAGCTCATCCCGGCGCGCCGCGTCGGCATCGTGCTGCGCGGTCAGCTCCTGCACGATGGCACGGTCGCCCTGCACGAAGTCCGGCACCTGCCAGCGGCTGTCCGCATCGCTGCGGATGCGTCCGGTGGCGTGATCCAGCACGGGGTCGGCGTCACGCAGGGTGAGCCAGAGCACGTCGTGCTGCACGCGCAGGCGGCGCAGCATCCGCTCGGTCTCGCTCGTCACCGGGGCCTCGTCGGTGATGACGACCACGATCATTCGGCGGGAGATCGTGCGGGTCACGAATGAGAGCAGGGCGTCGCGGTCGCTGGGCGCCGAGCTGTCGTCGATCGCCCGGTCGATCGTGCGCAGGGCGTGTTCGAGCGCGCCCTCGCTGCGGCCGGGCGCGAGACGCCGCACCTTCGCCGCATCGCCGTAGACGGTGCTGAAGTCGTCGCCGTGGCGCAGCGTGAGCACGCCGAGCGCCCCCGTCGCGAGGATCGCCAGCTCCTTCTTCGATCGCTCGTCGGCGGCGAGGGCCGACATCGAGCGGCCCGTGTCGACCACGAACAGCACCGTGTGCATGCGGGTCGCGCGGGAGCGTTTGACGAGCGGGGTGCCCAGCCGCGCGGTCGCCCGCCAGTCGATGTCGCGCACCTGATCGCCGTACTCGTACTTGCGCAGGTCTTCGAAGTCGAGGCTGCGCCCGTGCAGGAGCGACGCGTAGGCGCCGTCGAGCGCGTGCAGCGACTTGCGCGTCGAGTGGATGAAGAGCTTGCTCTTCACCTGCGTGATCAGGCTGGGCATCGGAGGGGTCAGGGGGTGGGGACCGACGCGAAGATCTGGTCGATGATCTCCTCGCTGCGGACACCCTCGGCATCCGCCTCGAAGGTCAGCAGCACGCGGTGGCGGAGCACCAGGTGGCGCAGTTCGCGGATGTCTTCGGGCAGCACGTGGGAGCGGCCCTTCAGCAGGGCCAGCGCCCTGGACGCCTGCAGGAAGGCGATGCTCGCACGCGGGCTCGCACCGTACTTGATGAAGCGGGCGCGCTCCTCGCCGATGTACGGCGCCGGGTTCCGGGTCACGTAGGCGATCGACACGATGTAGTTGCGGATCGCGGGGTCGACGTAGATGCGGCTCGCGACGTCCTGCAGCAGGCGCACGTCGTCGAGACTCACGGCGCTGGTCACATGCCGATCCGGGTCGAGCACGCCGGAGTCGATGCGGCTGAGCACCTCGAGCTCCTCGGCGGGGCTCGGGTATTCGACGATCTCCTTGAGCAGGAAGCGGTCCATCTGCGCCTCGGGCAGCTCGTACGTGCCCTCCTGCTCGATCGGGTTCTGCGTGGCGATCACGAGGAACGGCTTCGGCAGGTGGTGGATCTCGCCGCCGATGGTGGTCTGGTGCTCCTGCATCGCCTCGAGCATGGCGCTCTGCGTCTTGGCGCTGGAGCGGTTGATCTCATCCAGCAGCACGAAGTTCGCGTGCACCGGACCGAGCACGGTGCGGAACGAGCCCGTCGCGGCGTCGTAGATCTGGTTGCCCGTGATGTCGCTCGGCAGCAGGTCGGGGGTGCACTGGATGCGCTTGAACTGCGCCTTCACGGTGTCGGCGAGGGTGCTGGCCGCGGTGGTCTTGGCAAGGCCGGGGACGCTCTCGAGCAGGATGTGCCCGCCGGCGATGAGCGACACGAGCAGGCTCGTGCGCAGCCGCTCCTGACCGACCATCTTCGCCGAGTATGAGGTGGAGATGATGCGCAGGACCTCGTTCGCCCGTGCCATCTCGGCATCCGTCGGAGCGCCGTTCGCGGGTGCCGACGCGGGTGCCGACGTGGGTGCGGGGTCGGGAGTGCGCGCCGGGGCGGGCGGGGGCGGAGGCGCGGCCGGATACGGGGATGCGGCGTTCAGGTCATGCATGCTCTCTCCTCCTGAGGAGCGCGGCGCGTCCCCCCGCGGACCAGCGTAATCGCATCCGTCCGCGCCGTTCCCAGCCCGACCCACCCGCACCGCTCACCTGCATGAACGGATGACGGATGCAGGAGGGCTCGCCGTCCGCCCCTCATGCATCCGTCGAAGGGTCATGCATCCGGAGGGGCGACGAAGCCGCCAGCTCCCGCGACCGACACTGATACCGTCGAAGGGCAGCCGCTTTCCGGGCAGGTCGAGCCTTCCGCTCCCACCGGGACAGAACTGTTCCTCGCTCGGATGCGGCCGCTGACCGATACATGACTGAAGAGTATGAGGACGATACGTGACGAGCAGAGAACGAGTAGCGATCATCGGCGCCGGCCCCTCGGGTATGGCGCAACTGCGGGCCTTCGAGTCCGCGGGCCGCGCGGGGGCGGACATCCCCGAGCTGGTCTGCTTCGAGAAGCAGGCCGACTGGGGCGGGCAGTGGAACTTCACCTGGCGCACCGGACTCGACGAGTTCGGCGAGCCCGTGCACTCCAGCATGTACCGCAACCTGTGGTCGAACGGCCCGAAGGAGGCGCTGGAGTTCGCGGACTACAGCTTCGACGAGCACTTCGGCCGACCCATCTCCTCCTATCCACCGCGTCCCGTGCTGTGGGACTACATCGCCGGCCGCCTGGAGAAGAGCGACGTGCGCGACCTGATCCGTTTCCAGACGGTGGTGCGCTGGATCGAGTTCGACAGTGAGCGCGAGGTCTTCACGCTCACCAGCGAGAATCTGCCCACCGGTGAGTCGACCGTGGAGGAGTTCGACCGCGTCATCGTCGCCAGCGGGCACTTCTCCTTCCCGAACATGCCGGACTTCGCCGGTATCGAGACGTTCCCCGGCTACATCAGCCACGCCCACGACTTCCGCGGCGCCGAGGCGTTCGCCGACAAGGACGTGCTCGTGATCGGCGCGAGCTACTCGGCGGAGGACATCGGCAGCCAGGCGTTCAAGATGGGCGCCCGCTCGGTCACCGCGAGCTTCCGCTCGGCACCGATGGGTTACGACTGGCCCGAAGGCATCGAGGAGCGCCCGGTCGTCGAGCGCTTCGAGGGCGACGTCGTGTTCTTCGCCGACGGCACGTCGAAGCGCGTGGATGCGGTGATCATGTGCACCGGATACCTGCACAAGTACCCGTTCCTCCCCGACGACCTGGCGCTGTCGTCGCCGAACAACGTCTACCCCGACGGCCTCTACCGTGGCGTGGTCTGGCAGGGCAATCCGCGTCTGACCTACCTCGGCGCGCAGGACCAGTGGTTCACGTTCAACATGTTCGACGTGCAGGCCTGGTACGTGCGCGACCTGATCCTCGGCCGCATCGCGTTGCCGGATGAGGCCGAGCGTGCCGCATCCATCGCCGAGTGGCGCACGCGATTCGGGCAGATCGATTCGGCGGCCGCGGAGATCCGCTTCCAAGCCGACTACATCCGCGACCTGTTGGAGCTCACCGACTATCCGGAGTTCGACATCGATCGGGTCGTCGAGATCTTCCTGGCGTGGAAGCACGACAAGAAGGACGACATCATGGGCTACCGCGACCGCGTGTACGAGTCGGTCATGACCGGCACGCTCGCGGTCGTGCACCACACCCCGTGGCTCGAGGAGCTCGACGACTCCCTCGAGCGGTACCTCGATGTGGATCCGGACTCGGTCGAGACGGCTCGCATGGTCGGCGGCCTGCCGCGCGACGACGACCGTGAGGCGCTCGCCGCCGTCTGAGCCCGCATGAGCCGCACTCCGTCCCTCCCGCCCTCAGCGGTGTGAGGGACGGAGTCATCAGGGCGCGGCGTCAGAGCGCGAGGTCGGCGGGCGGCACGGTGGCGTCGGCCGTCGAGTCCGACACGGTCGCGCGGCGGCGACCGACCCAGACGACGAGGGCGGCGGCGCCGATGATGATCGCGGCGATCAGGAGCACGTAGAGCGCGACGGCTCCGTATCCGCCGGGCTGTGTGGGTTCGAGGAACGGATACGGGTACCAGCACGGCTTCCCCGTCGCCGGAGCGATCACCAGGTTCGCGCGGATCAGGGTGTAGATCACCCAGACGATCGGGAAGATCGCGGCGATGCCGACGGCTCCCCATCCGAGAGCTCGGCGACGCGGTGCGAAGAGGACGTCGGCCAGCATGATGATCGGGATGACGACGTGGAGCACCTCGTTGGACCAGCCGACGGTCGAGCCCTGCGGCAGCTCGATGCCGCGCAGCAGCAGGTTGTAGACGACGCCCGTGACGATCATGTAGGTGCTCGCGCACATCAGCAGGATCGCCAACCAGCGAGGTTCGGCCGTCGTCGTGCTGCGGCGCGCCAACCCCCAGATCCCGCCGCACGCGAGCGCGACCGCGGCCAGGACGTTCGACTCGATGGTGAAGAAGCTGAAGAAGTTCGCGATGACTGTGGGCAGGTGCGCGCCCCACTCGGTCGTCGCCGCCCCCGCGATCTCCAGGGAGCGGATGAGCTGCGCCACGATCGCGGCGACCGCGAGAACGGCTGCGGCGATGCGCAGGTAGGGCCACCAGGTCGTCGTCATGTTCGCCTCCGTCGGCAACTGTAGCGGCAGAAAAGCATGGACCGCGGGACCGATATATCGATATCGTCGGACCGATCACGCAGGTGCGCGCATGGCGGAGGGGCATATGAGCGACAGCGGTAACGGCACGGTCGATGCGGGTGTGGTGAAGAAGGGGCGGTTCCGGCGAGCCGGACTCAGCATCCAGTCGAAACTCCTCATCATGCTGCTGGCGGTGAGCCTCGTGTCGTCCGTGATCGTGGGCGCCATCGGCTTCATCAACGGGCGTCAATCCCTACACGACTCGGCGGTGGACCAGCTCATCACCATCCGCTCGATGCGGGCGGCCGAGATCACGACCGCGATCGAGAGCGTCCGTCGCGATGCCTCACTGAACTCCCGAAACCTCAGCGCGCAGAACATGTCGACGGCAGTGAACGCGGGCTTCGCCGATCTCGCCGACGCGGAGCTCGACGAGAGCGCGCAAGCGGAGCTCGAGGACTACTACACGGACGTCTTCATCCCCGAGCTCGAGGGGCGTTCCGGTGAGGAGTACGGCGACACGGCCTTCATCCCTGAATCCGATGCCGGGAAGTACGTGCAGTCGCAGTACGTCACGGGCAACCAGGACTTCGACGCCGACTACGACGCGCAGCTCGCACTCAACGACAGCGGCGACGGCACCAGCTACTCGGCCGCGACCGGACGGTACGGCGACTACTTCACGCGCCTGGTGCAGGAGGCCGGATACGAAGACGCCCTGCTGCTCAACGTCGACGGCGACGTCACCTACTCCGCGTATAAGGGGGTCGAGCTCGGCACGAATCTGTTGACCGGGCCCTATCGTGATTCGCTCCTGTCGAAGGCGTACTCCGAGGCGATCGCCACCAACTCCGTCAACACGGTCGTCCTCACCGACTTCGATCGGTGGATCCCCTCCCTCAACGTCCCCGCCATTTGGGTCGTCTCCCCGGTCGGAAACGACAACGGCATCACCGGGGCGATGGCGTTCCAGATCTCGATCGACACGATCAACGACGTGATGACCGGTAAAGAGGACTGGAAGGCGCAGGGCCTCGGTGACACCGGCGAGGTGTATCTCGTCGGACGCGACGACCTCATGCGCAGCACCGCTCGCCGCCTCGTGGAAGACCCCGAGGACTATGTGAAGCGTCTGATCGCCGGAGGGATGGCGCCGACCATCGTCGACCGCATCGGCGCCATCAAGGGCACCGTCCTGCTGCAGCCCGTCGACACGAAGGCCGTGCAGGAAGCGCAGGCGGGCCGCAGCGGCACCATCGTCGGCCGCGACTTCGTCGGCGGCGAGAGCGTCACCGCCTACGCCCCGCTCGAGATCGAAGGTCTCGACTGGGTCGTGATCGCGCGCATCGACACCGCCGAGGCCTTCGAGCCGGTGAACGTCTTCACCCGCAACGTGCTGCTGTCGCTGCTCGGCATCATGCTCGGCGTCTCGCTGCTGTCGCTGCTGCTCGCGCAGGTGTTCACGCGGCCGATCCACCGGCTCGTCGGTGCCGTGCACCGTGTCGCGGAGGGCGACCTCGACGTGCAGGTGCCGCAGGGCTCTCGTGACGAGTTCGGCGACCTCGGCAGCGCCTTCAACGACATGGCCTCGAGCTTGCGCATCAAACAGGAGCTGATCGAAGAACAGCAGAAGGAGAACGAGAAGCTGCTGCACACGCTCATGCCGGCGAGCGTCGCGACCAAGTACAAGCAGGGCGAGGAGGCGATCACCGAGGCGCACGAGAACGTGTCGGTCGTGTTCGCCGAGCTGGTCGGGTTCGACGACCTCGCGCGCGACATGAGCGCGGAGGAGGAGATCGGCCTCCTGAACACGCTCATGCGCGGGTTCGACGAGGCCGCCGAGAAGGCGGGCGTCGAGAAGGTGCGCACCCTGCGCGGCGGCTACCTCGCCTCGTCGGGGCTGATCGTGCCACGCGTCGACAACATCCGCCGCACGGTCGACTTCGCCCGCAATCTGGTCGGTGTGCTCGAGCGCTTCAATGCGCAGAACGGCACCCAGATCTCGCTGCGTGCCGGCGTCGACACCGGGACGGTCACGAGCGGCCTCGTCGCGCGGACCAGCCTCGCCTACGACCTGTGGGGTGACGCCGTGAACCTCGCCTACCGGGTGCGCTCGGTCAGCGGCGAGCCCGGCATCTACGTGAGCCAGACCGTGCGCGACCGCACCCAGGAGCTGGTCACCTACGTCGAAGCGGGGACGGTGGAGACGCAGGGCAGGACCGAGACCGTGTGGAAGGTGGTCTGATCATGGGCGACGTGTTCACGGGCGGCTGGGGCTGGTGGGTGCTCGCACTCGCCGTCGGAGTGCCCGTGGTCCTGGTCGTCCTCACCGAGCTGATCGGCGCGCTGACCCGCCGGGGGAACCCGGTCGCGAAGCCGCTGCGGATGCTGCGCAACTGGGTCATCCCGGTCGGCGCATTGTTCGCGCTGCTGATCTTCGCGATCCAGTCACCGGCGGATCAGGTGTGGACGCGCGTGGTGGCGACGGTGTTCGGGTTCCTCGTGATCCTGCTCGTGCTGTCGGCGTTCAACGTGGCGCTGTTCGCCAACGCGAAGCCGGGCTCGTGGCGCGAGCGCATCCCGTCGATCTTCGTGGAGATCGGCCGACTCGTCCTGGTCGGCGTCGGACTCGCGCTGCTGTTCTCATGGGTGTGGGACGCCGACGTCGGCGGGCTCTTCACCGCCCTCGGCGTCGGCTCGATCGTGATCGGTCTCGCTCTGCAGAACGCGGTGGGCGGTGTCATCTCGGGTCTGCTGCTGCTGTTCGAGCAGCCGTTCAAGATCGGCGACTGGCTGGATGCCGCCGGGGTGCGGGGCCGGGTCGTCGAGGTCAACTGGCGTGCGGTGCACATCGACACGGGCTCCGGCATCCAGATCGTGCCGAACTCCTCGCTCTCGGGGGCGTCGTTCACGAACCTGAGCGAGCCGGAGGGGCCGTACTCGGCCGAGGCCGCCGTGACCTTCTCGACCGACGACCCGCCACATGAGGTGATGGCGCTGCTCGTCGAGGTGGCGGACTCGTTGCCGATGCGGCTGCAGCGGCAACGGGCGACGGTCGACTACTCGGGAGCCGGCGCGTACTCCGTGTCGATCCCCGTCGCGGGGCCGGCCGATGCGTCTCGAGCGCTGTCGATGTACCTCTCCTGGCTCTGGTACGCCGCGCGACGCCGCAGTTTCGCGCTCGACGGCGACTCGACCGATCCGCTCGCCGAGCCGCAGCGCCTGGTCGAAGCGATGCAGGAGATCGCGCCGACCCTGCACCTGCGCGACGACGACATCGAGGCGATCCTCTCGGATGCCCGGTTGGAGCGCTACGGCGTCGGCGAGATCGTGCTGCCCAGCGGCATCGTGCCGGACGAGGTGCGCGTGGTGCTGTCGGGTCGTGCGGTGCTCGCCCTCGAGGTCGACGACGGCCGGGTGGATTTCGCCGCTGCGGAGAAGGGCGATCTCATCGGGCAGACCGCCCTCACCCGTGAGCGCACGCAGGCGGTGACGGTGGCCGGGGAGATCCTGACCGTGGTCGTGCTGCCGCTCACCACGATCGATGCGCTGATCCGCACACGTCCGCGTCTGGCCGCCGAGATCGGTGAGTCGCTCGAACTCAAGCGGACTCTGGCGGCCTCGCGGCTCGCGGAGCTCGGGATCGCGCGGGGAGACATCACCGGGCGCTGAGCGGCATCACACCCGCCGGCGCCACCGCAGCCGCGTGATGAGCACGCCGAGCAGGCAGAGCGCGCCGCCGAGGAACATGAGCGGCGTGGGCACCTCGCCGAGGATGGCCCACGACATCAGGATCGCGATGGCCGGGACCACATAGGTGGTCGCCGAGGTCTGCCCCGCGGTGCTGCGCTGCAGCACGTACGCCCAGGTCGTGAAGGCGACCGCGGTCGGGAAGATGCCGAGGTACACGACCCACAGCGTCGCATCCAGCGGGGCGGTCTGGAGCGATCCGATGAGGGGCCCGATCCAGGGCAGCAGCGCGATGGTGCCGACGCCCGCCCCGAGCCAGGTCAGGGTAGTCGGATCGACGCCCGAGGTGAGCAGGCGCTTCTGCACGAGCGTGCACCCGGCATACATGACCGCGGCGAGGAGGGCGAGCAGGAGGCCCGTGATGTCGGGGCCCGCGCTCGTGGACGAGTTCATGCCGATGAGCACGACGCCGAGGAAGGCGATCGGCGCCCCGATCACGAGCGGCTTCGGGAACCCCTCGCGCAGGAACAGGCCGCTGAAGACCACGACCATGAGGGGTGCGAGGTTGACGACCATCGCGGCGGTGCCCGCGTCGAGTGTGAGTTCCGCGCTGTTGAGGGCGAGGTTGTAGACGCAGAACCAGCCGACGCCCCACACCGCGATGAGCAGCCAGTGGCGACGAGCGGGAATGCGGATGCCGTGCCGTACCGCGATGATCGTCAGCACGACGGTGCCGACCGCCATCCGCAGCAGCGCCAGTGCTCCGGGGTCGTAGTGCGGCCCTGCACCCCGGATGCCGATGAAGGCGGACGCCCAGAGCACCACGGTGACCAGTGCGGCGATGAGCACGAGCGCGCCCTGCTTCTTCGGTGCTCCGGTATCGGTGCGGATCCCGGGGTCGCCGGATGTGGCTCGTGACATCCTCCGATCCTCGCAGGGGCATCCGACATCGGGCGAGCCGTCGGAGTGCCAACCGCCGTCGCTTTCCCGCCGGTCTGCAGGAGGCGTCCGGAAGGGCGTAGGGGAACCCTTCGATAGGATGGGACCGCCCGAAGAGGGCCAGCTCATCGGCCGGTGCAAACCCGGCGAAAGCCAGGGGGATACCCATGCCAGGAATCGTTATCGTCGGCGTGCAGTGGGGCGACGAAGGAAAGGGCAAGGCCACCGATCTTCTCGGTGAGCGCACCGACTGGGTGGTGAAGTTCAACGGCGGCAACAACGCCGGGCACACCGTCGTCGTCGGCGACGAGAAGTACGCCCTGCACCTGTTGCCCTCCGGCATCCTCTCTCCCGGCGTGACGCCCGTGATCGGCAACGGCGTGGTCGTCGACCTCGAGGTGCTGTTCTTCGAGCTCGAGGCGCTCTCCGCCCGTGGCATCGATGTGTCGCGGCTCAAGGTCAGCGCCAACGCGCACATCATCACGCAGTACCACCGCACGCTCGACAAGGTCACCGAGCGCTTCCTCGGCAAGCGCATGATCGGCACGACCGGTCGCGGCATCGGTCCGGCCTACGCCGACAAGATCAACCGCGTCGGCATCCGCGTGCAGGACCTGTTCGACGAGAACATCCTGCGCCAGAAGGTCGAGGGCGCGCTCGACCAGAAGAACCACCTGCTGGTGAAGATCTTCAACCGTCGCGCGATCACCGCCGACGAGGTCGTCGAAGACCTGCTCTCCTACGCCGAGCGGCTGCGGCCGATGGTCGCCGACACCGGCTACCTGATCGCCCAGGCGCTCGACCGCGGCGAGGTCGTCGTGTTCGAGGGCGGCCAGGCCACCATGCTCGACATCGACCACGGCACCTACCCGTTCGTGACCTCGTCCTCGGCCACCGCCGGCGGCGCGGCGACCGGCGCAGGAGTCGGCCCCGGTGCGCTCGACCGCATCGTCGGCATCGTCAAGGCGTACACGACCCGCGTCGGCTCGGGCCCGTTCCCGACCGAGCTGTTCGACGAGCAGGGCGAGTGGCTGCGCAAGCAGGGCTTCGAGTTCGGCACCACGACCGGCCGTCCGCGCCGCGTGGGCTGGTACGACGCGCCCATCACCCGCTACGCGACCCGCATCAACGGCATCACCGACCTGGTGCTCACCAAGCTCGACATCCTCACCGGTCTCGAGCAGATCCCGGTGTGCGTGGCCTACGACGTCGACGGTGAGCGGTTCGACGAGGTGCCGGTCAACCAGACCGACTTCCACCACGCGAAGCCGATCCTGGAGTACTTCCCCGGCTGGAGCGAAGACATCTCGGTGGCACGCACCTTCGAGGACCTGCCGAAGAACGCGCAGGACTACGTGCTCGCGCTCGAGAAGATGAGCAACACCCGCATCTCGGTGATCGGGGTCGGCCCCGAGCGCGACCAGGTCGTCGTCCGCCACGGTCTGCTCGACTGACCCGGCGCTCCATGACGCGATTCTGGCTCGGCGGCTACGGCTCCGGCATGGACGGTCAGGCCGAGGGCATCGGCCTGCTCGCGGGGGATGAGGGCCGTGAGGCCAGCACGCTCGCCTACCGCGGTGCAGTCGTCGAGACGCCCTCGCCGTCGTGGCTGGCGCAGCATCCGTCCCTCGACGTCGTCTACGCGGCGCTCGAGGGGGACGCAGCGGTGCAGGCGTTCGTCCGCACCGGTGAGGGGGTGCTCGCTCCGCTGGGCGCGCCCGCGGCGGTCGGACAGTACGTGTGTCACGTGGCGGTCGCCCCGAACGGCTCGGCGCTGGTCGCCAGCTGCTACGGCGACGGCCGCGTGGTGCGGTTCGACCTCGACGAGGAAGGCCGCATCCTGCCTCCGAAGCCGGATGCCGCCGCAGCTCTCCGCGCGGCCCTGTTCGGCGACGACGTGGACCCGGATGCTCCGGCCGCGACCCCTCCCGGAGACGGCATCGCGGCGATCGATCCATACGCGGTCGGCGGCGACCGCGTCTCGCACGCCCACGCCGCCGTGTTCCTGCCCGACGGCCGCATCGCCACGACCGACCTCGGATTCGACCTCGTGCGGTTCTGGCGGCAGAGCGGCACCGGTCTGACCCTCGATCACGAGGTCGTGCTGCCCCTCGGTACCGGACCTCGGCACATGGTCATGCACCCCAGCGGACACCTGCACGTCGTGACGGAGTACTCGTGCGAGGTGTTCACGCTCGCCCGCGCGGCGAACGGCACCTGGAGTGTCGTGTCGGTGACCATGGCGAGCCCGATCGCCGAGGTGGGCACGGACTTCCCGGCCGAGCTCGCCCGCACTCGTGACGGGCACTTCCTTTACACGGCCCTGCGCGGCAGCAACACGATCGCGGCGCTGCGGGTGCGCGGCGGGGGCGAGGCCCTCGAGTCGGTCGCGCTCGCCGATGCGGGCGTGGACTGGCCGCGCCACCACCTGGTGCACGAGGGCAAGCTGCTCGTCGCGGGGCAGCGCTCCGACACGATCACGCTGCTCGACCTCGACGAGCGCACGGGCGCGCCCCTCGGCATCCGTCATGAGGCGCAGGTGCCGACGCCGACGCACTTCCTGCCGGTGCGCTGAAGCCCCGCGGTCGCACTCGCGAAACCCGCGCTTGACCTCGACCTCACTTGAGGTTCTAGCGTCGTCTCCATGACATCGGAGACCGAGCAGGTGACGACGCCCGGCGCCCCCGCACCGCGCATCCTGAACAGCGAATACGTCTGGATCACCATCGGCGCGTGCGCGCTCGTGTTCCTCGGGGCGTTCGAGTCCCTGGCCGTCACCACCGTGATGCCGACGGTGAGCGCCGATCTCGGCGGTGAGCGGCTGTACGCACTCGCATTCGCCGGCCCCCTCGCCACCGGGGTCATCGGCATGGTGATCGCGGGGAACTGGGCCGATCGTCGCGGACCGGTGGCCCCGCTCTACACGGCAGTGGCGATGTTCGTCGTCGGGCTGCTCGTCGCGGGGCTCGCGCCGAGCATGGAGATCCTCGTCGCGGGCAGGTTCGCGCAGGGTCTCGGCAGTGGAGGGCTCATGGTCGCGCTCTACGTCGTGGTCGCCCGGGTCTACCCGCAGGCGCTCCACCCGGCCATCTTCGCCGGCTTCGCCGCCGCGTGGGTCATCCCTTCCCTCATCGGTCCGACGGTGGCGGGAGCGGTGACCGAGCTCTGGAGCTGGCACTGGGTCTTCCTCGGCGTCGTCATTCTCGTGCTCGTGGCGCTGCTGATGGTCATCCCCGCCCTGCGCGGGCTCGCGAACGACGGCGATGCGTCGACGCGCTGGGCTTTCGGGAGGCTCGGCTGGTCGGTGCTGGCCGCCGTCGCCGTGCTCGCGTTGAACCTGGTCGGCGACATCCCCGGGGTCGGCCCGGTGCTGGCACTCCTCGCCGTGGTCGTCGCCCTGATCGCGGTGCGTCCACTGGTCCCGCGCGGCACCCTTCGCGCCCGGCGCGGGCTGCCCTCGGTCATCCTCGTCCGCGGGGTGGCGGCCGCCGCGTTCTTCGGCGCACAGGTCTACCTGCCATATCTGTTGACCGATCGCTACGAGCTCTCGCCGACGCTCGCGGGACTCTCCCTCACCGGCGGCGCGCTCGCCTGGTCTCTCGCCGCGACGGTGCAGGGGCGGATGGGCGTGCGGCTCTCGAGTGTGACGGCCGTGCAGGTGGGCACGATCCTGGTGCTGGTCGGCATCCTGCTGATCGTCGCGACCGCCGGCCTCGGCTGGAACGCCCTGATGGTCGCGGTCGCCTGGGTGGTGGCCGGTATGGGCATGGGCCTGATGAGCCCACGGACCAGCGCTCTGACCCTCGCGATGTCGACGCCCGCGGATCAGGGCTTCAACAGCGGTGCCATGACGGTCGCCGATTCGTTCGGCAGCGCCATGGCCCTGGCCATCACCGGGACCCTGTTCACGGCGCTCGCGGCCGCGGATCCGTTCCTCGGGGTGTTCGTGTTGGCGGCCGTCGTCGCCTTCGCGGCGGCGGTCCTCGCGCCGCGGATCAGTAGTCGGAGCGGCGGATCGGCGGCGGCTGCGGTCGGCGAGGAGTCGGCGGTCGGATGATCGCGCCCGTGGCGGACGCCGTCGCGCGATGATTTGCGCCGGACCCACCACATCCGTACTCTGATGAACGGTGTTCAAGTGAACACCGTTCAGGAAGGATGAGCGATGACCGACTCCCCCCGTGACACCAGCGCTACCCTCGGCCGGGTGGCCGTGTTCGCCGCCCTCATCATCGTGCTCGGCACGGTCGTCGTGCCGCTACCGGGCGGGGTGCCGATCACGGGGCAGACGCTCGGTGTCATGCTCGCCGGCCTCGTGCTCGGTCCGCGCGTCGCGCCGTGGTCGATCGCCGTCGTGCTGGCGCTCGCCGCGGTCGGACTCCCCGTCCTTGCCGGAGGCCGCGGTGGCCTCGGCGTGTTCGTCGGACCGACCGTGGGCTACATGATCGGCTGGATCGCCGGCGTCGTGGTGATCGGACTCATCCTGCGTACCGGGCGCTTCACCTGGTGGCGTGCCGCCGTGGCCGCCCTCGTCGGCGGGGTGCTCGTCGTGTACGCGTTCGGTATCCCGGTGCAGGCGCTCGTCACCGGCGTCCCGCTCGACCTCACCGCGCTGTCGAGCCTGGCCTTCCTCCCCGGAGACCTGATCAAGGTGACCGCCGCCACCCTCGTCGTCGTCGCCCTGCGTCGCGCCTACCCGCGCGCCTTCGCCGACAGTCGTCCGGTGCGGGAACCCGTCGTCGCCTGACGCGCCCGCCGCGGCATCCGCCGCGGCATCCGGTCTCGCTCCGGTCCATCTGTCGGACCGACGCACGGGTGTCGGACGACACGCCGGGTATCCGTCCGACATTCGTGCATCGGTCCGACAAGTGAACCCGCCGACCCCGTCCGCCCCGTCGGCACCATCGGCCCGGCACCCGGTCGCTCCACCTTGCCCGCCACGCCGACGGGAACAACTCACCCGTGACTCGGCGTTGCTCTTGAGCGAGACTGGGCGACGGAACCGACGACCCGGGCGACGAGAGGTGCGACGCATGACCGCTGCGGAGAAGACCGACGAATACGACCTGATCGTGCTGGGCGGAGGACCCGTCGGCGAGAACGTCGCCGACCGTGCCGTGCAGGGCGGGCTCACCGCGATCATCGTGGAGAGCGAACTCGTCGGAGGGGAATGCTCCTACTGGGCGTGCATGCCGTCGAAGGCGCTGCTGCGTTCGGCCCAGGCCCTCCGCGCGGCGCAGCACGTGGCCGGCGCCTCTCAGGCGGTCACCGGAAAGCTCGACGTGCGAGCCGTCTTCGACCGCCGCGACTCGTTCACCAGCAACTGGTCGGATGACGGTCAGGTGAAGTGGCTCGATTCGGCCGGCATCGACCTGGCCCGCGGCCACGGCAGGCTCACGGGCGAGCGCGAGGTGACGGTGACGGATGCCGATGGCACCGAGCGCGTGCTGCGGGCCCGGCACGCGGTCGCGATCAGCACCGGATCGGATGCCGTCATCCCGCCCATCGACGGGCTCCGCGAGGCCTCCCCGTGGACGAGCCGCGAGGCGACCAGCGCCGAGGAGCTGCCGGAGAGCCTGGCCGTGATCGGCGGCGGCGTGGTGGCCGTCGAGATGGCGACCGCGTACGCCGCGCTCGGCTCGACCGTGACCGTGATCGCCCGCAGCGGACTGCTCGGCGGGATGGAGCCCTTCGCGGGCGAGCGGGTGGCCGCGGGGCTGAAGGAGCTCGGCGTCGACGTGCGCACCGGAACCGGCACCACGTCGGTCCGCCGCGGGCCCGATGGCGTCACCATCACGCTCGACGGCGGCGAGGAGATCACCGCGACCGAGGTGCTCGCCGCGACAGGGCGCACGCCGCGCAGTGGAGACATCGGCCTCGACGTCGTCGGCCTCGAACCGGGGCGCTGGATCAAGACGGACGACACGCTGCGGGTTCCCGGCTCCGACTGGCTGTACGCGGTCGGCGACGTGAACGGACGCGTGCTGCTCACGCACCAGGGCAAGTATCAGGCGCGGGCCGCCGGTGACGTGATCGTCGCCCGCGCGAAGGGTGCCGACGTCGACGATGCACCGTGGGGCCGCCACGTCGCCACCGCGGATGAGGCCGCCGTCCCGCAGGTCACGTTCTCGATCCCCGAGGTCGCCTCGGTCGGACTCACCGAGGCCGCTGCGCGCGAGGCCGGGAAAGAGGTGAAGGTCGTCGACTACGACCTGGGCTGGGTCGCCGGGGCGAGCCTCTACGAAGACGGCTTCGAGGGCCAGGCACGCCTCGTGATCGACACCGAGCGCGACGTCGTGCTCGGTGCCACGTTCGTCGGCCCCGAGGTGGCGGAGCTCGTGCACGCCGCGACGGTGGCGATCGTGGGCGAGGTTCCGATCGCCCGTCTGTGGCACGCGGTGCCGTCGTACCCGACCGTGAGCGAGATCTGGCTGCGGCTGCTGGAGGGCTACGGACGCGATTCCGCCTGATCCGCACGGCGGCAATCCGTTCGGGGAAGGGCACCGAACAGCATCCGGGATTGTTTCTCACATTGACGGCCCGCGCGCAACCCGTCGGACCGATGTCCCCACCGTCTTATACGCTCGAACCCACATCCGAGGAGGCAGGACCATGAAGGCTGTACTCGCAGGAACCGTCATCGCCGAGGCCGACGAGAGCGAGCTCGTCCGCATCGAGGGGAACTGGTACTTCCCACCCGCATCCGTCGCGCTCGGCGCGCTCGTCGAGAGCCCCACGCCGTACACCTGTCCGTGGAAGGGCGCCGCGCAGTACTACTCGGTGCAGACCGAGGGCGAGCTCCACACCGACTACGCCTGGTCGTATCCGAACCCGTATCCCTCGGCGTTCGAGCGTGTGGGCACGGACTTCTCGGGATACGTGGCCTTCGACCCCCGCGTCGAGGTCGGACCGTAGTCACACCCGCCTTCGCATCGATCGACCGACTGGAGACCAGCCCATGATCGAGTTCCGCAACGTCACGAAGCGGTTCCCCGACGGCACCCTCGCCGTCGACGACTTCAGCCTGGTGCTGCCGTCGCGCAAGACCACCGTCTTCGTCGGTTCCTCCGGCTGTGGCAAGACCACCCTGCTCCGGATGATCAACCGGATGGTCGAGCCCACCTCCGGCGACGTCGAGATCGACGGCGAGAGTGTGCTGGTCGGCGACCCGGTCGCGCTGCGTCGGCGCATCGGCTACGTCATGCAGAACTCCGGCCTCATGCCGCACTTCACGGTCATCGACAACGTGGCGACCGTGCTGCGGCTGACCGGGGTGAAGCGAGCCGCGGCCCACCAGCGAGCGCGGGAACTGCTCGACACGGTCGGCCTCGACCAGTCGCTCGCCGAGCGCTACCCGAGCCAGCTCTCCGGTGGTCAGCAGCAGCGCGTCGGTGTGGCCCGCGGACTCGCAGCCGACCCCAACATCCTGCTCATGGACGAGCCCTTCGGTGCGGTCGACCCCATCGTGCGCGCCGACCTGCAGCAGGAGACCATCCGCCTGCAGCACGAGCTCGACAAGACGGTCGTGTTCGTCACGCACGACATCGACGAGGCGTTCCTGCTCGGTGACCAGGTCGTCATCCTCGACAAGGGCGCGCGCATCGTGCAGGTGGGCAGCCCGAGCGAGATCATCGAGAACCCGGCCGACGACTTCGTGGCGGCCTTCATCGGCGCCGATCGCGGCAAGCGGGCGCTGCACCTCAAGCAGACGCCGCGCGGCACCGTGGTGGTCGATTCCGACGGTCGCACCCAGGGCTCGATCGTCGACGTGCCGGATGCCGTGACCGACGCGCTGCTGAGCGAGGAGAGCGTGACGAAGGGCGCTCCGTGAACTGGGTCGTCGACAATCTCGGCCTCATCCTCGAGCTGACCGCGATCCACCTGCAGCAGAGCGCGATCGCGATCGTGCTCGGTTTCGTCCTGTCGCTGCCGCTCGGGTGGCTCGCCTGGCGCTATCAGCTGGTGAAAGGGCCCGTCATCGTCCTCACCGGGCTGCTCTACACGATCCCCTCGCTGGCGCTGCTGATCCTCCTGCCGTCCGTCGCGGGCTACCCCGCCCGCAGCCCCATCAACCTCATCATCGGCCTGACCATCTATGCGGTCGCGATCCTGGTGCGTGCGGTCTCCGACGGCCTGGACTCGGTCGACCCCGCGATCAGGCAGTCCGCCACCGCGATGGGCTACGGCGGGTTCCGACGGTTCTGGACGGTCGACTTCCCGCTCGCGGGCCCCGTGGTCCTCGCCGGGCTCCGGGTGGCCGCCGTCAGCACCATCTCCCTCGCCACCGTCGGCATCCTGGTCGGCGTCACCAACCTCGGCTACCTGTTCGAGAACGGCCTGCAGCGCCGCATCCTCGCCGAGGTGTTCGCCGGTGTCGTCGCGGTCGTCGTGATCGCGCTCGTGATCGACCTGCTGCTCCTGCTGTTGGGCCGCGCCCTGATGCCGTGGACCCGCGCGGCGAAGACGCCGTCGGCCGCTCGTCGAGCCGTGAGCATGGGGGCGGCCGCATGAACGTGTTCACGGACGCCCTCGCCTGGCTCTTCTCCCCCGACCGGTGGGAGGGGACGTATGCGCTGCCGGTCCTGTTCGGCCAGCACATGTACTACACGCTGATCTCGGTGGTGATCGCCGCGGTCATCGCCGTTCCGATCGGCTGGCTCATCGGGCACACCGGGCGCGGACGGGAGGTCGCCGTCGCGGTCTCCGGTGCGGCGCGTGCGATCCCGTCGTTCGGACTCCTGGTGCTGCTCGTGCTGCTGCTCGGCGTGCTCCGCATCCCCGAAGCCGCGATCATCACGTTCGTCCTGCTCGCGATCCCCTCGCTCCTCGCGGGTGCCTACACGGGCCTCGAGGCCATCGACCGGCGGGTGCTCGACTCGGCGCGCTCCATGGGGATGACCGAATGGCAGGTGTTCTGGAAGGTGGAGGTGCCCCTCGGTCTGCCGCTCCTCGTCGGCGGCATCCGCTCCGCGCTCCTCCAGGTGATCGCCACCGTGACGATCGCCGCCTACGTGAACCTCGGTGGTCTCGGCTGGCCGATCATCCAGGGCATCCCCCTGCGCAAGTTCGATCAGGTGCTCGGCGGGGCGATCCTCGTCGCCGTCCTCGCGCTGGCCGTCGACCTGATCTTCGCGCTCCTCCAGCACGCCGCCGTCCCCGCGGGTGTGCGAGCCGCACCGCGGAAGCGCCGCTCGCGCACCGTCATCAAGGCCGCGGCCGCAGCGCCCGCCTGACATCGACCCACAGCATCCATCCCGTTGTCCCAGAGAAGAGGAAGTCCCATGTTCACAGCACGAAAGTCACGACTCGCCCTCGCCGGTGGCGTCTCGCTCGCCGCGGCGCTCGTCCTCGCCGGCTGCACCAGCAGCAACCCGCTCGACGCCCCCACCGACGACGCGGGCTCGGGTGACGAGACCATCGTCATCGGCTCGCAGGCCTACTACTCGAACGAGATCATCGCCGAGATCTACTCGCAGGCGCTCGAGGGTGCCGGCTTCACGGTCGACGAGCAGTTCAACATCGGTCAGCGCGACGCGTACATGCCCGATGTCGAGTCCGGCGCGATCGACGTCTTCCCCGAGTACACCGGCAACCTGCTCGAGTATCTCGACAAGGATGCGACCGCAACCAGCCCGGACGACGTCTACGAGGCGCTCAAGGAGGCGCTGCCCGACGGTCTGACCGCGCTCGACTACGCCGAGGCTTCGGATCAGGACACGTACACCGTGCTGAAGAGCTTCGCGGACGAGAACGGTCTCACCTCGATCTCCGACCTCTCCAAGGTCACGACGCCGGTGACCATCGGCGCCGCGCCGGAGTTCGAGCAGCGCCCCTACGGCCCGGCCGCGGCCAAGGAGGTCTACGGCGTCGACCTCGGGTTCTCGGCGACGGGCCCGACCACGCTCGAGTCGCTGCTCGCCGGCGAGATCCAGGTCGCCGACATCTACTCGGCGGACCCGGCGTTCCAGACGGAGGACATCGTGGCGCTCGAAGACCCGGAGAACATCATCCTGGCCTCGAACGTCGTGCCGATCGTCTCGGACGACCTGCCCGATGGGGCCGCCGACGTGATCAACGCGATCAGCGCGAAGCTCACGGCCGACGAGCTCGTCGCCCTGAACGTGCAGAGCACGGTCGACCAGAAGTCGGCATCCGACATCGCCAAGAAGTGGCTGGCGGACAACGACCTCTGAGTCGCTGAGACAGAAGCGCCCGGCCCCGTGAGGGGTCGGGCGCTTCTTCGTCTCGGTCGGTCAGATCCTGGCGTCCTGTTTCGGCACCAGCACCTGTTTGATGATGATGAGGATGGATGCCGTGACCGGCACAGCCACGAGCGCGCCGAGCAGCCCCAGCAGGGTGCCACCTGCGAGGGCACCGATCACCACGAGCGAACCGGGGACCGAGACCGCCCGGTTCATCACGCGCGGGGTGATCACGTAGGCCTCGATCTGCATGTAGACGAGGTAGATCGCGGCGAAGACGAGCGCGGCGATCGGATTGCTGAAGAGGGCCAGGCAGGTGCCGAGGATCCAGAACAGCACGGAACCGACCAGCGGGATGAGGGTGACGCAGAACGCGATCGCCGCCATCAGGGGCGGGAACGGCAGGCCGAGGAAGAAGTAGAGCAGGAACGCCAGCGTCGCATTGCAGAACGCGAGCACGACCATGCCCATCACGTAGCCGCCGACCGAGTCGGTGATCTGGTCGGTGATGTCGCCGGCGCGAGCGCGATCGCGGGCCGGGGCGAGACGCAGCATCCCCTGCTTCATGGCGGGGAGGGAGGCGAGGAAGTACAGCGTCAGAACGAGAACGATGATGGCGCCGGAGATGCCGGTCGCGATCGAGGCGCCGACCGCCAAGGCGCCGCCGCCGATCGTCGCCAGGTTGCCGAAGTCGGTCAGGAACGACTGCACCTCGGCCACGAGGTCCTGGAACTGGTCTCCGAACTGGTCTTCGAGCGTCGCGTAGATGTCACTGCCGGTGAAGTCCTTGATCATGCCGGGCACGGAGCGCACGAAACTCGCGATCTGATCGATCACGACCGGGAGGATCATCCACAGCACGAGGGCCACCACGACGATGAGGCTGAGGATCACGACGACGACCGACAGCACCCGCGAGACGCCCCGCCTCTCCAGGAACCGGACGGCGGGGTCGAGGCCGAGCGCGCCGAAGAGCGCGAGGGCGATGTAGATGAGCACGGTCGACAGGCTCGTGAGAGCGAGGCCGATCACGATCGCGCCGAGGCCGCCGAGTGTCACGAGGAAGCCGAACACGAAGGGGCGGTCGATGCGCGTCCAGAAGGAGCGACTCGGTGTCATCGGCTCGATCACGACCGGGCGGGCGATGGCGGGGGCGGCTGACGAGACCTCGGATGCCGGCGCGGTTCGGCGGCGGGAGGACGCAGGAGTCGTGGTGTCGCTCGCGACCGCCTCGTCGTTCACAGCGGGACTCGGTGCGGCGCCGTCGAGGGGCGCGGAGGCGGGCGACTCTTCGTTGCTCATGTGCTCACGATAGCGGTGCGGCAGGTCGAAATCCGGGTGTTCCGCGGCTCTAGAGTAGGGGCATGACCGCCGCCGAGGACCCGAAGGCCGAACTGCTCCGACTTCGCGCCACCATCGACAACATCGACGCTGCACTGATCTTCATGCTGGCCGAGCGCTTCCGCGCGACCCAGCAGGTCGGGCACCTGAAGGCCGATCACGAGATGCCGGCGTCCGACCCGAATCGGGAGGAGCAGCAGGTCGCGCGACTGCGGGCTCTGGCCGAGGAGGCCCACCTCGATCCGGAGTTCGCGGAGAAGTGGTTCAACTTCGTTGTGGCCGAGGTGATCCGCCACCACACCGAAGCGGCCGAGGGCCGCTGAAGGAGGTGCCGGACGGGCGACGGTGTGTGCAGCACTCGCCCGTCCGGAGCTTGAGGTTCATTGACCAACTAAGTTCAATGAATAAACTTAGGGAGAGACTACGGATCGCGCCACGATCTGTCAACAGCTCGCCACCGACGGGCTCGGAAACGGGAACACATGCTCAACGCGGATGACACCCTCGACACCCAGGCATCGGTACGACGCGCGAACCTGCGCCGCGCCCTGCAGCTCGTCTTCCGCAATCCGGGCACCCAGACGCGGGCAGGCATCGCGAGGTCGACCGGGCTGACCGCGGCCACCGCGTCGTCCCTGGTCGCCGAGCTCATCGAGGATCGACTGATCGTCGAGGGGGAGCAAGCCGCGAGCACAGGCGGCAAACGCGCGACCACCCTCAGCGTCGATGCGAGCCACCACCTGATCCTGGTCCTGGTGATCCAGCCGCTCCACGCGCAGATCGCCCTCGTCGCGCTCGACGGGACGGAGCTCGAGACGCGGCGGGTGGGCTACAGCATCGAGGAGCGCGACCGCTCGCTCGACGAGGCGCTGACCACCGTCGCCGGCGAGTTCGGCGGGAGACTGCTCGCCGCGGGGGTGCAGCTCCCGGGGACGACGGACGGTCGCTCGGTGCTGGAGAGCGTGCAGTTGAAGTGGGAGGGAGTGCCCCTCGCTGAGCGATTCGAGCGGATTCTCGACGCACCCGTGCTCCTCATCAACGACGTCGACGCGGAGGCGATCGCGGAAGCAGGGATGGAGGAGTCGCCCAGTGGGTACCGGCTCTTCATCCACCTCGGGGGCGGTGTCGGTGCGGCCGTGACGCTGAACGGCGAGCTCGCGCCCGGCCCCCGCGACCGCGCGGGAGAGATCGGCCACGTGCAGGTGGTGTTCGGCGATGCCGCTCGCCTCTGCCGCTGCGGTCAGCGCGGCTGCCTGGAGTCCGCGGCCGCACTGGGCGCGATGTTGGGCGAGGACTTCTCCGACGCGATGGACGCCTCCGAGATCAGGGCGCTCGCGGCGACAGCCGACGAGGAGCAGCTCGACGAGGGTGCTCGTGCGCTCGCCAGGGCGGTCAAGCTCATCGGCGCGCTCCTCGACCCGACCGAGGTCGTGATCGGCGGACCGGCCACCGAGCTCGGACCGCGCTTCCTCGATCGGGTGCGCCGCGAGACCGAGTACCCCGCCCGCGGTACGACGCAGGTGCCGGTCCGCTACGCCGACCCCCGGGTGTCGCTCGCCGCCGGTGCCGCGCAGGCCGCCCTGACCTCGGCCCTCGGTGTGCGTTGGAACCCGCAGCAGCTGCGCGCAGCATCCACTCCCCGCCCCTGACCGTCAGCGCATGGCCTGAAGGAGTTCTCCCTTTCTGAAGGACCGATTCGAGCATCCGGTCCTTCATTCCACGAGATCTCCTTCAAAACAGGTGGCAGACAAGACTCAGCCGCCGAACTCGCCGATCAGGATCAGCGGGCTGTGATTCGTGTTGCAGGTGTCGCTGATCGGATCGATCAGGCTCGTGTCCTGCAGCAGCGCTCCGGGCGTGTGGCCGTCGCCCTGCACCCAGGAGAGCAGGGCGGTGAACGGGTCGGACATGGTCGTCTCCGAGGCGCCCACGAGCGTCTCGAGGTCGACGATCGCCGCGTCGACCCGCCGCGTCCACTCCGCCTGATCGAACGCCTGGTACTCCGTGTACCCGATGTCGGCGTTCGAGAACGCGCTGTAGATGTCGGAGAACGCATCGCACTCGGTCGTGATCGCCTCGTCGCGGAGGAACTCCGCGGTGGAGAAGTGCGGAGTCGCCGTCCAGGCGACATCCTCGGGAGTCCACACGAACAGCTTCGGCGCCGTCTGTTCGGTGACCGGCCACGTCAGCGACATGATGCCGTCGCACGTGCCGCGGAGTGCAGCCTCTCCGGCCGCCATCGGGTCGCCCACTTCGAGGTGGAAGTTCAGGCCGCCCTCGCACTCGAAGTCGATCGTCACCGACCGCGCATGATCGGGGAGCGGGAAGTCGACGCCGGGGTATGGCTCGGTCGGCCCCGTGCCCGTGATCACCGGTCCGGTCGTGCTCACCTGCGCGACGGTCTCGCCCGTCGCCGTCGCCGTCGCCGTCGGTGTGGGGTCGGCCTCGGGCTCCGCCGCGGTGCATCCCGCCAGCATCACCACGAGGGCGGCGAATGCGGCGGCGGCGCCGAGCGCAGAGCGTGGATGGGGCATGGGACTCCTTCGTCGCGTCTCAGAGATTTCTATCACTGAACGCGCGTGCCCTTCGTCGACGACCGCGGCCTACTTGACGCTGCCCGCGGTCAGACCGCCGACCAGGCGCTTCTCGATGAGCATGAACAGGATGACCACCGGCAGGATCGCGACGATCGAGACGCCGAATACGTACTGCCAGCTGGTCTCGTACTGCCCGACGAACTTGGTGAGTGCGACCGACAGTGGCTGGTTCTTGTCGGTCGACAGGATCACGAGGGAGGCCGCGAACTCGTTCCAGCAGGCGACGAACGTGAACACGATCGCGGTGACGATGCCCGGCCACACGAGCGGCAGGTTGATCTTGAACAGCACGGTGAATCGCCCCGCGCCGTCGATCTGCGCGGCCTCGTCGACCTCTTTCGGGATGCCGGCGAAGAAGGAGTGCATGATCCACACGGCGAACGACAGGTTGAAGGCGGCGTTGATGAAGATCATCGCCATCCAGGTGTCGCCGAGCCCGAGCACGGTGAACTGTCGGAACAGACCCGAGGTGAGTACGGCGGGCTGCAGCATCTGCGTGATGATCACGAGGAACAGGAACACCATGCGGCCGGGGAACTTGAACCGGGCCGTGTAGTACGCCGCCGGCAGCGATACCAGCAGCACGAGCAGCGTCGCGAAGACGGCGATGACGATCGTGGAGATCAGGTTGTACGGCAGCGGCGTCTCGGGGGTCGACCACATCGTGATGTAGTTCTCCCAGTGCCACTCCGTGGGGAGGTAGGTCGGGTCCACCGACCGGATCTGCGGCTTCGTCTTCACGGAGCCGAAGAACATGATCAGGTACGGCAGCACGAAGATCGCGAGCACCAGGAATCCGGCCGCCATGCGCAGGATCACGCGGGGGAGCGTCACCTGGTCCTCGGTGTAGCGGCGCTTGCGCCCCGGGATGCGGGGGGCGGCGCCGTCGCCGGCGGTGGTCACGAGGGCAGTCTCGGTCACGGTCATGATCAGACCTCCTTCATGGGCTTGACGATCTTCACGTAGGCCGCGACGATCACGATGACGATGAGGAACGCGACCACCGAGAGGGCGCTCGCGACATCCACCTTCTTCTGCAGCTCGATGTACTTGAAGATGAGCGTCATGATCGTGTCGGCGCCGTAGCCCGGTATCGACCCGGTCATCACCTTCAGGATCGGCAGCGAGTTGAACACGTTGATGATGTTGATGAGCACCGCGACCGCCAGCGCACTGCGCAGCTGCGGGAGGATGATCGACCAGTAGGTGCGGGCCGGGCTCGCGCCGTCCATCTTCGCCGCCTCGATCGCGTCGGCCGGGACCGCCTGGAGTCCGGCGAGGATCGTGTACGTCGTGAACGGCAGCGATACGAAGATCGCGATCACGATCGACCAGGTGAAGGCCGTCGCGGGGTTCTTGGTCCAGCCGTACCCGACGGCGTCATCCGAGAGCCCGATGTCGTAGAGGAACTTGTTGAAGATCCCGAAATACGGCTCAAGGCTGTAGTAGAAGACCATCGTCGTCATGACGACGGATGCCGCCCAGGGCACGATGACGGCCATGCGCACGAGCTGGCGTCCGGGGAACGCCTTGTTGAGGATCTGCGCGAGGCCGAGCGAGATGACGACCGTGAACAGCACGACCGACACGACCCACACGATCGTGCGGAAGAAGATCGGCCAGAACTCGGCGAACGTGAAGACCGTGACGAAGTTGTCGAAGCCCACCGATCCCTTGTCGAGGCCCGACAGCGAGATGTCACGCGTCGAGTTGAAGAACATCACCCCGGCGGGGAAGAACACCACGCCGATGATGAGGAGGAGTGCGGGTGCGATCCAGGGCAGAGCCTGGAGCAGGTCCTTTCCGCCCGGCCTGCCGCGCACGGCATCCGGGGTCTTCCGGGGGCGGGGGCGGCCGGTGGTGGCCGCCCCCGCGAGGTTCGAGGACTCTGTCTTCTGGCTCATTCGGGTACCCGAACCTCTCCGTCAGCGGGCTCAGCCCGCGTCGACCTGCGCCTGGATCTCGGTCAGCACATCCTGCGCCGGCTTCGACTGCAGCTGACCGAACAGCGACTTGAACGCACCGTCGGCGGCGGACCACTTCGGGTTCGTCGACGGGTAGAACTGGGCGTCGGGCAGCACGTCGAGGAACGGCTTGAGGGCCTCCTCGCCGGCGAGCTGCTCGGCACCGGACTTGGTGACGGGCAGGAAGCCTTCGGCCTGCACCCACGGCACGTACACGTCGGCCGAGTAGTAGTAGTCGAAGAACTTGGTGATCGCCTCCTGCTTGTCGCCGTCGTTCTCGAAGGCCATCAGCTGGTCCATGACGCCGAGCGTGAACGGCGAGCCGTCCTTGGTCGGGATCGGGACGATGGAGTAGTCCAGGTCGGGGTTGCCGTCGGCGATCTGGCCGACCGTCGGCGGGAGGCCGACCTGCATGCCGATCTTGCCCTGGATGAAGATGTCCATCAGGGGCGAGCGCTGCGTCGAACCGGGGTCGGCCTGGGTCGCACCGGCGTCGATCATCTTCTTGATCTGCTCGGCGCCGACGAGGTTCTCCGGGGTGTCGATCGTGATCTCGGACTCATCGCCGAACGATCCGCCGCCGCCCCACAGCCACACGGCCGCCTCGGCCTGCGCCTCTTCGGATCCGAGCGGCATGCCGTAGCCGGCGACGCCCCCGCCGAGTGCCGACACCTTGGTCGCGGCATCCAGCAGCGAGTCCCAGTCGGTCGGCGCCTCGACACCGGCCTGCTCGAGCAGCGCGTTGTTGACGAACAGGGCGCGGGCCGACGCGATCATCGGCAGCGCGTAGGCGGTGCCGTCGATCTCGGCGTTCTTCAGGAACGACTCCTGGAAATCGGAGAAGGTCTCCTTCGAGACGACGTCTTCCGTCGGGTAGAGCAGCTCATCGCCGACGAAGCCCGCGAAGGGTCCGCCGTTGTAGATGTCGGGAGCCTCGCCCGCCTGGATCTTGGTGGAGACGACCTTCTCGAGGTTGTCCCAGGACTGCACCTCGAGCTTGACCTTGATGTCGGGGTTGGCCTTCTCGAACCCGTCGATCACGGTCTCCCAGTTCGCCTTGGTGCCGTCGGAGTAGCTGGGGACGAGCAGGTCGAGGGTCGCTGAGCCCTCTTCGCCTCCGCCGTCTCCGGACGATCCGCCGAACCCGCACGAAGCGAGCGAGAGCGTGGCGACGGCCGCAACGGCGGCGGCGCCGAACCGCAGTGACTTCTTCATGTGTATTGCATTCCTCACTGTGAGTGTCCGTCCCTCGGCGGCAGGCCGCTTCGGGAAGGGGGTGTGGTGCACAGTCGCAAGCACATCTCACGCGACAGTGCGTGGTGATCGCTTCGCCGGGTGGCATCCGCGATCGTTCAAGCCGGGGCTCGGGGGTTCTCGGCGACGATCGGAATCGACGACGAGGCGTTGGAACTTGTCCGATTATTTGTCAGGGGAACAAACAAATCAAGGGTAAGTGGGGGTTGTCGTTGTTTTCCGCCATACTATGATTGATTCCGGCCTCAAACAATCACAAGTATGCAACGTCTCGCCAGAAAGGCACCCCGATGACTGAATCGCTTCCCGGCGCGCACATGCGCGAAGAACTCCACTCCCAGCCGCAGATGTGGGCACGGGCTGCCGACCTCACGGCCGAGCAGGGCTTGCTCCCCGCCACCGGTGCGCGGGTCGCGGTCGTCGGCTGCGGCACGTCGTGGTTCATGGCGCAGTCGTACGCCGCTCTCCGCGAGTCCTCGGGGCACGGCGAGACGGATGCGTTCGCCGCTTCCGAGGCGTTCATCGACCGGGGATACGACGCCGTCGTCGCGCTGACACGATCCGGCACGACCAGCGAGGTGCTCGAGCTCGTCGACCGCGTCAAAGGACGCATCCGCACGATCGGTGTCATCGGCGACCCGACGTCGCCGCTCGCGTCGCTCGTCGACGATGCGGTGCTGCTGCCGTTCGCGGACGAGAAGTCCGTGGTGCAGACGCGCTTCGCCACGACGGCCCTCGCCCTGTTCCGTGCCTCGCTCGGCGAAGACCTGTCCGCGGCGATCGCCGATGCCGAAGCCGTGCTCGCGGAGCTCGGCGATGACGAGCTGCGTGACGCCGAGCAGTACACGTTCCTCGGACGCGGCTGGACGATCGGTCTCGCCCACGAAGCCGCTCTGAAGCTGCGGGAGTCGTCGCAGTCGTGGACCGAGGCCTACCCGTCGATGGACTACCGCCACGGTCCGATCGCCATCGCCGCTCCCGGCCGGGTGACGTGGCAGTTCGGCGAGGCTCCGGAGGGGCTCGCCGGCGAGGTGACCGCGACCGGTGCCCGATTCGAGCAGCGGGCGATCGACCCGCTCGCCGACCTCGTGCGGCTGCACCGCACGGCGCTCGACCGCGCGGTGGAGCGTGGGCTCGACCCCGATCAGCCGCGCAACCTCACGCGATCCGTCATCCTGGATGCATGACCCCACTTACGGCCGGAGCCGATGATGATCGACCCTGACGCGGCGGCGGCCGTTCCCGACGTCGAGCGTGACGCGGCGGGAGAGAAGCTCTCCGACGTGCGCGGGCTCGGAGTCGGCGCGCCCGTCCTGGCATTCGACGTGGGCGGAACCGACATCAAGTCGGCGCTGTTCGACGCCGACGGGACGGCGCTCGGGCTCCGTCGCACGCCCACGCCGATCGCCGACGGCGACCGCACGCAGGTGCTGCTCGAGCGGCTCGAGGTGCTGGCCGCCGAGCTCCGCGCGGCGCATCCCGACGTCGTTCCGCAGGCGGCCGGACTCGTGGTGCCGGGGATCGTGGATGCCGAGGCCGGGGTGGGCGTCTTCGCGAGCAATCTGGGCTGGCACGACTCGCCGCTGCGCGACCTCGCCTCCGCTCGCCTGGGCCTGCCCGTGGCCTTCGATCACGATGTGCGGGCGGCGAGCTGGGCGGAGCGTCGCCTCGGCGGTGCCCGCGATTACGCCGACGCCGTCGTGCTCGTGATCGGCACGGGCATCGCCGGCGCCCTGCTCGTGGGCGGTGTGCCGTACACCGCCGGTGGCTACGCGGGCGAGATCGGGCACTCTCCCATCGCGGACGGGCCGATCTGTCCCTGCGGCGCGCGCGGCTGCCTGGAGGCCGTGGCCTCCGCGGGAGCCATCGCGCGGCGCTACCGGGAGGCGACCGGCATCGCACCCGACGGGGCCAAGGACGTGATCGCCCGCGCGGCGGCCGGCGACGAGGTCGCCGCAGAGATCTGGAACTCGGCGCTCGACGCCCTCACGATGTCGCTCGCGCAGCTCACCGCGGTCGTCGCGCCGCAGGCCGTCGTCATCGGCGGAGGTCTGTCCCGTGCCGGCGGTGCGCTCTTCGACGAACTGCGAAGGCGCCTCGCGGACCGGCTCAGCTTCCACCGCATCCCCGTGCTCGTCCCCGCCGAACTCTCCGGCAACGCCGGCCTGCTCGGTGCCGCCCTGCGCGCGAGGGAGCTCACGTGATCCTCACCGTCACCCCCAACCCCGCGCTCGACCTCACCTGGCACATCGATCGGCTCGTCGAGGGCGATACGCACCGGGCGGATGCCGGAGTCGCGCGCGCCGGCGGCAAGGGGCTCAACGTCGCCCGTGTGGCGTACTCCGAAGGAGCGGACGCCCTCGCGGTCACCACGACGGGCGGCCGCGTCGGCGAGGAGTTCGCCGCCGAGCTCCGTGCCAGCGGAGTGCCGCACGCCCTCGTGCCGGTGGCCGCCGAGACGCGGCGAAGCATCGCCGTGGTCGACGAGACCGCCGGCGACACGACGGTCATCAACGAGCGCGGGATCAACCCGACCGACAGCGAGTGGGCCGATCTCCTCGCCGAGGTCGTCGAACGGCTGCCGACTGCGAGGGTTCTCGTCGTCTCGGGCAGTGTGCCCCCGGGCGCCCCGGAGTCGCTGGTCCCGATGCTCATCGCGGTGGGGAAGGACGCCGGAATCCCGGTCATCGCCGACACCTCGGGTCCTGCGCTCCTGCGCGCGGCGGATGCCGGTGCCGACGTGCTGAAGCCCAATGCGGCCGAACTCGTCGACGCCACCGGCATCACCGACCCCGTCGAGGGTGCCCGTTCGCTGATCGCCCGCGGCGTCGGGCTCGTACTGCTCTCGCTGGGCGCCGACGGCATGCTCGCCGTCACCGCCTCCGACCTCGTGCACGCGCGACTCGACGAACCTCTTGCCGGCAATCCCACCGGCGCCGGAGATGCCGGTGTAGCGGCCTGCGCCGTGCTGTACGCGGAGGGCGAGGGCGACCCCGAGCAGATCCTCCGCCGCGCCACGGCCTGGTCCGCTGCCGCGGTGCTCGCCCCGCTCGCCGGGGACATCTCCCCGCGCTGGCGCGAGCTCGAACAGCAGCTGCGCGTCTCGCATCCCGACCCTGAATCGTTCCGGAAGGACCCTTCGTGACCCTCGTCTCCGCTCGCGACCTCGTCTCCGCCGCATCCGCCGCCGGCACGGGGATCGGCGCGTTCAACGTGATCCACCTCGAGACCGCCGAGGGGCTCGTGCGTGCCGCAGCTCTCGCCGAGCTGCCCGTGATCCTGCAGATCTCGCAGAACTGCGCCGACTATCACGGCGGGCTCGAGCCGATCGCTCTGGCCACTCTCGCGGTCGCCCGCCGCGCGCAGACGCCGGTCGCCGTGCACCTCGATCACGCCGAACGGCCCGAGCTGGTCGACGAGGCCATCGCGCTGGGCTTCGGGTCGGTCATGTTCGACGGCGGCGCGCTGCCCTACGACGACAACCTGGCGCTCACGGCATCCGTCGCGGACCGGGCGCACGCGGCCGGGGTCTACGTCGAGGGTGAGCTGGGCGAGGTGGGCGGCAAGGACGGTGCACACGCGCCGGGTGTGCGCACCGATCCCGACGAGGCCCAGGACTTCGTCGCGGCGACGGGTGTCGATGCGCTCGCGGTGGCGGTGGGTTCCTCCCACGCGATGACCGACCGCACGGCGTCGCTCGACCTCGACCTGATCGCGCGGCTGCGAGCGGTGCTGCCCGTTCCGCTCGTCCTGCATGGATCCTCGGGGGTGGCGGATGCCGTGATCGCGGACGCCGTCCGCGCCGGGATGACCAAGATCAACGTCTCCACGCACCTCAACGGCTTCTTCACCCGGGCGGTGCGCGAGAAGCTCGACGCGGATGAGCGGCTGGTCGACTCGCGCAAGTACCTCGCGCCTGCCCGCGATGCGCTCGCCGTCGAGGCTGCCCGCATGCTCCGGCTGTTCGCGCTGCAGGGCACTCGGCGATGAAGCGGGCGGCGCGGCTGAACGCGATCCTCGACCTTCTCGCCGTGAGTGGCGAGGTCACGGTGGAAGACCTGGTGGAGCAGTTCGGAGCCTCGTCGGCCACGACCCGCCGCGACCTCGACACACTCGCCGAGCAGCGGCTGCTCACCCGTACGCACGGTGGCGCCGTGGCACAGGCCGTCGCCTACGAGCTGCCCATCCGCTACAAGAGCCACCTGCGCACGCTGGAGAAGGACAGCATCGCGCAGACCGCGGCGGGCCTCGTCGCCCCCGGCATGGTGGTCGGGCTGTCCGGCGGCACGACGACCACCGCGATCGCGGCGGCACTCGCCGCCCGAGACGACCTGTCCGGCAACGGCGGCATCACCGTCGTCACCAATGCCGTGAACATCGCCGCACAGCTCGCCACGCGGCCCGACATCAAGGTCGTCGTCACCGGTGGCGTCATCCACTCCCGCAGCTACGAGCTCGTCGGTCCGTTCGTCGAACAGCTGCTGCGCGGGGTGCGGCTCGACATCGCCTTCATCGGCGTGAACGGGATGGATGCGGCCGCGGGTGCCACCACGCAGGACGAGCGCGAGGCCGCCGTCAACCGCATGATGGCCGAACGTGCCCGGCGCGCGGTCGTGGTCACCGACGGCAGCAAGCTCGGGGTCGAGGCGTTCTCGGCGGTCGGCGGCGTCGAGCTCTTCCCGACCGTGATCACGGATGCGGGAGCGGATGCGGAGGCGCTCGCCGCGCTGCGCGCCGCCGGCTATGCGGTGCTCGTCGCCTGAGCCGGGACGTTCGGCGACTGGGCCCTCAGCGCACAGCCTGAAGGAGTTCTCGCGTTCTGAAGGACCGATTCGCGCATCCGGTCCTTCAGAACGCGAGAACTCCTTCGAAAGCGGTGCAGTGCCGTGCGGACAGACGTGAGCCCGGACACCCCAAGGGCCCCGACGTCCCCAGATCGTCGAGGCCCTATGAGGGCGCCGCGGCTGTATGCCGCGACACCCCCGAGCAGATGGTGTCCGTGTCGTACTCACGCTCCCCAGCGCGCTTGATATCCCCAGATCCGACTGCGCCTCCCTCGCGCCTCAACCCTTCGAGGCCCTTCGCATGGCACCTTCCGAAGAACAGGAGCGTGCGGCACCGGTTCTGATACACCGAATGGAGAAAAAGATCAGAATCCGTCTCCGTGGCACTGGAATGGGGCGCTGAGACCGGTGTCGACGGTGGCTCGGGCGAGCGCCGCCGAGGGTGTCGCACCCTCGGACAGGCCGACATGCACGGCACTCAGCAGCTCGGCCGCCACTTTGTCGGGCACGGCGACGGGCGCGGCGATCACGCAGTCCGCGCCCGCGTGCAGCCACACCCGCGTCATCCCGAGCGCCTCCTCGCCCCAGCGCACCGAGGAACGCCCGAGTTCGCAGGCCGAGAGGATCACGGTCGTGGGGACGCGCGGAATCAGGTCGACGTCGTAGCCGAAGAGGATGCCGTCGGCGAGCTCGAAACCCGAGAACAGGGGGTTGTCGACCGCGTGCCTGCCGTGCGCCGCGATGTGCAGCACGTCGCTGTCCGACGCGAGTCGGGTGGCCGCCGCCACCGTCGCGTCGCCGCCCTCGAGGATCCGCGTCGTCACACCCCCGCCGTCCCAGGTGTCCGCGGCTCGCCGCACCTCCTCGCCGGCGCGGGGGACGCGCGGGCCCGCGGCGAACCCGATCGTCGACGGGCGTCTGCCGACGACGGCCGCGCCGCCCCGCAACCGCGACACCGACGTCGCGAGCGTGAACGGGACGCCGGTCATGCCGGGCAGCATTGCCCACGGCACCCCGCCGAGCGCTCCGGGCACCGTGATCGCCAGACGGCGTGCCGACGGCGCCGCCGAGAGCAGCGGCGCGAGCAGCTCGGCATCCAGCAGCGCCAACCGCGCGGAGAGGGCGCGCGCGGTCACGGCGCCCATCAGCCCGCCGCGGGTCATCGCGGCCATGTCGAGGTCGGCGCGCAGACCGTCGAGCGCGGATCGCACACGAGGCCAGGACAGGTCGACGACCGTAGCCCCCGACGACGTCACCGCGATGGCGTGCAGCGCGGAACCGGTGAAGATGTACGACAGGACGGCGGTGTCGGGATCGAGCAGCGCCGTCGCCTCGGCGAGGCCCAGCCGCTCGCGGGTGCCGCCCGCCCCTGTCGCGGCCCACTGCCGCTCGCGCACCCGGTCGCGAAGGACGCGCACGCGAGCGTCCGTGGTCCAGTCGGCGCCGGCGAGCTCGGCGCGCAGCATCCGCAGTTCCGCCAGATCCACGGCCAGCGAGTCGTCGCGCGGAGGCCGCACCGGAGCGACCTGCTGGCTGAGGTGACGGGCGCGCTCCGACCACTCGAACATCGTCGCAGGATCGTGCAGGCGCGCGGCGGCGGAGAGGCCGGCATACATCAGGTCGGCGCCGTGCATGGCGACCGAGGCCTGCAGGTCGAGGGCACCGAACGACTGCTGCCAGGTGGTGAGCAGGTCGAGGCCATCGGCGGCGGCTCGCAGCGCATCCCGGTCGCGCCCTCGTGCGGCCGCGCGCGCGGCTCTCACCTCGTGGGCGCGGAGGCGGAGCGGTGTCGGGGCGCTGTCGTCGAGCCGCGGGAGGCGCCCAGCCCCGTCGCGTCGTGCGCTCAGGCGGAGGCCGGTCGCCTCGGTCCGGAATCCCGCATGGTCGAGGGCTCTGGCGGTGCGGGCGAAGGCGGGCGCGTCGACGGGGCGGTCCGGCTTCGCACGCTGCCGCGCTTCGAGCCGCACCGCTTCGGCGCGGGCCGCCCATCCGTGGTTCCCGAGAGCGGTGAAGCGCCGTGTCGCCGTGCGGGCGGTGCGCGCGGCGGCAGCCGGATCGTGGCGCAGCAGCGAGCGTGCGAGGTGGAACTCGGCTTCCCCCCTGGCCTGCTGCATCCGCTGCGCGCCGAACTCCGCGGCGACCCGACCCAGCAGGGTCTCCGCCTCTGTGGTCAGGCCGGCGTCGCGAAGAACCTCCGCGCGGTCGAGGTCGCTGATCGCGGCGGCCAGGTCGCTGATCGCGGCGAGCGTCGGACGGGAGCGGGTCATGAGGGTGAGTGCGCTGACGAGGTCTCCGCCGAGCAGCGCCGCGTAGCCGAGGTTGTGCCGCGCCTCGGCGAGCGGCTCCTGGTCGTCGTTCGCCTCGTACACGGCCACCGCGCGCCGCAGGTCTTCCATGCACGTGTCGAGCTCGCGCTGCTGCATGCGCACGACCGAGCGGTTCATCAGGCAGTTCGCGAGCTCGGTGGTCTCGTCGCCGATCGCGGTGAACGTGTCGATGGCACGGCTGAGTTCGACCTCGGCCGCCGCCAGCGTGCCGGCGTGCATGAGGAGCACGCCGAGCTGACCGCTGAGCACGGCGATCGTCTCGGCGCGCAGCCCGGAGCGGCGGAGGGCGTCGCGGCACAGCTGCTCGGCGGCCGCCGGCTGCCCGGTCTGCGCGAGCACGTAGGCGGTCGTGCCGTCGATGCGGGCGCGCAGGTCGGGATCGTCGGTGCGGGCGGATGCCGTGTCGAGCGCGCGCCGCGCCTGCGTGAACCGTCTCGCGTTCGCCGCCTCGACTCCGCGCCGGTGCAGCTCGTTGGCGGACAGGGGCATCCGTCCAGAATGCCCTGCCCCGCGCCCGTGCGGAAGAGCGCGGATGCAGGCCGTTCGGCCGCGGCATCTGCCGGCGGGTCCGTCGGGTCGGCGACGGCATAGGGATGTCGGGTGCGCGGCGTACGGATGTCGGGAGGAATCACGGATGCCGGACGACACGCCGCGGATCTGTCCGACAGGTGTGCATCGGTCCGACAAGTGGACGGCGGGGGACCGAACCGGGGCCGAACACCAAGTCGGACCGCCCGTATCGGTGCGGACGGTCCGGCTCGGGGGTGGTCAGGTCGGGTCGACGGGTGTCGGCAGGGACTTCAGGACGGCGGCGACGGCCTTCTTCGCGGCCTTCGGGGCCACCCCGCCGACCGGCACGGTGCCGAGCTGCGCGGCGATGCGTCCGGCGACGTAGGGGGCCGCGAACGACGTGCCGCTCCAGATCGCGAATCCGCCTCGATAGTCGTCGGGGTCGATCGTCTCCCGGCGGAGGCCGTCGACGTCTGCGCGAGTCGCCGCCTGAGAGCCTCCGACGAAGGCGGGCGAGGTGCTCACCACGGCGGCGCCCGGGGCGTAGGTCTGCACCCACGGGCCGACGTTCGAGAAGAGGGCGACCGACTGCGCCGAGGGGTTGAGCGCCCCGACCGACACGAGCGGGGTGCCGTCGTCGTGCGGGATGCCGTTGTCCGAGTCCGGCCACGGCCACAGCGATGCCGGGAACGAGGGCCGATCGATGGCGTCGTTGCCCGCCGAGCACACGACCACGCAGCCGAGCTCGCGGGCCTTGGCCAGCAGCTGGTGCAGCGTGAGGCTGAACATCTTGTCGACCGGAGTCTCGTGGTAGTAGCTCAGGGACAGGTTCAGCACGTCGATCGGGAAGCCCGTCGTCGGGTCCTCGCGGTGCCGGATCAGCAGCGTGACGACCTGCGCGAGCGTGTCGAGCAGGGTGCTCTCGTCGACCACGCCCAGTGCGCCCGCCACGCGGATGGAGAGGATGTCGGCATCCGGAGCCGCCTGTCGCACGAGCCCCGCGATGAACGTGCCGTGGCCGGCGACCGCGTCGATCGCGCCGTCGAGCTGTCCGTACAGGTCGGGGTAGCGTTCCGGGTCGGCGTCGTCCGTGAGGCCCACGGGCACGCCGTCGAGGTCGAAATGCCGGGTGACGATGTCGTCGGGAAGCCAGGCGTGCTCGCCGCATCCCGTGTCGAGCACCGCGACGACGGGTCGCCGCCCGCGCTTCGGCGCCGGTGCGCGCACGGGAGCAGGGCCCAGCCAGGTCACCGGCTGTCGCGCACCCCTCCCGGGCTCGAGGTAGTCGTCGCTGCCCGCGGCGCCCTCACCGCGCACCGGGTTGGTCCGGGTGAACGGGTTGGTCCGCGTGAAGGGATTGGTCCGGGTGAACGGGTTGAGCCCGACCGGATCGATGGACAGCACGTGGTCCAGGCTCGTGCGCGGCATGGGCGAGTGCGACATGCGCCGGGCACGCTGGAGCACCCGCCAGGCGTCGGGCGAGAACGGGGCCTCGCCGCCCACCGGCTCGACGGGGGTCGTCAACAGCAGGCGCTGGAACCCGGCGACGCCCGGAACCAGCTCGCCGTCGCCGATCCGGCGCGCTCCGCGCTCTTCCTCGAGCTGCCACCCGAAGGTGTCCGCCGCATCGCGCAGCGTCCGTACCTCCTGGTCGTAGGCTTCCTCGTCGCCGAGAGCTCGGGTGACCAGCAGTCGCTCCGGCAGGTACGCCGTCGGAAAGGCGCGGATGCCGTCCACCGGCTCCGTGCTCGGGTCGAGGGCCGTTCCCCGGCGGATCGATCCTTCCGCGCGGTCCTGCCAGGTCCATCCCTTGGGCTGCTCCATCGTCATCCTCTCGGTGCGGGTCGCCCCGCGGCTTCATCGACGGGCGGCGCCCGCGGTCACAGCTCGAACTGCGGGGTCGCGAGCGTGCGCGTCTCGTCCCCGATCGCGGTCGTCAGGCGCACGCGCGTGAGACCGGGCGGCACCTCGTCGAACGCGAAGCGTCCTGTCTCCTCCGGCGCGGCCGAGATCGTCTTCTCGCCCTGTGTCAGGAAGACCTCTGCGGCACCGGTGTCGACCCAGCCGTCGACGCGGCGGCGACCGGATGCGGTGCGCGTCACGTGCAGAAGGATGCTGGTGGTGCCGTCGCTGAACTGCAGGGTGAGCGCATCCGCCTCACCCCGCACGGCGCCGAGCTGCCCCTCCACGAGGGTGAGCAGCGCGTACTCGCGGTTCAGCCCGTCGGCGGCCACGGCGGCGACCATGCGGTCGATCAGACCGGCGGGCACGGGGTCGACGTCGCTCCAGAGCGTGCGGAGGCGTGCGAACATCTCGGCGTCCTCGTGAGCGCTCATGCGAATCCCCCCGCCTGGGCGGTCGGCGGTGCGTCCAGCAGCGCGCGGAGCTTGGCCAGGCAGCGATTGCGCGTCGGGCCGATGCTTCCGATGGGCATCGCGAGGTCGCTCGCGATGCGCGCATAGTCGGGCCGGTCTTCGAAGGCGATCACGCGCAGGAGCTTCTGGCACCGTTCGTTGAGGCGGCGCACGGCCGTCCACAGCCGTCGGTTCTCGTCGCCGAGCGTCGCGTGCTCCTCGGCCGAAGCCTGCTCGGGAAGGAGAGCATCGAGGTCGTCGTCGACGGTCGTGTCGATCTTGCCGTGCGCCTTGGCGACCTTCCAGGCCTCGCGCCGGGCAGTGGTCGTGAGCCAGGCCGACACCGCCCGCGGGTCGCTGATCGAACCGTGGCCGCGCACGAGCTGCAGCCAGGTGGTCTGCACCACGTCTTCCGCGAGCGTGCGTTCGAGCCCGTACGCGCGCACCACATGCCAGAGCACGGGGGTCATCAGTCGTACGAGCTCGTCCATCGCGCGGCCATCGCCCTCGCGCCATGCGCCGAACAGATCCGCGGCGCGCTCCCAGCGTGCGCGCCCGTCATCCGAAGCAGGATCGAGAGCGGCGCCGGGTGCGCCGTCGATCATGAAGCCCATTGTGATCACACCTACCAGGAGCACGGCAAGAGGTTTCTGATACATGACTTCATCCAAGAATTCCGCGCTCGTCCGGCGGTCGGGCGTGGGGGCGGACCTCGATAGCGTTGAGGGGTGATCGCCCTCTCCGTCGTGCTCTTCCTCAACGCCGCCTTCAACGCCGTCGTCTGGCCGCAGTTCTACAAGCGCGTCGCCCACGATCCGCGTGCGCGCGACGAGAACGGCAAGGCCACCGCGTTCCTCAAGGTGCACGCCGTCCTCATCGCGATCGCCCTGGTGCTCGCACTGGTCTCGGTGCTCGCCGGCGTCGCGGCGCTGACCGGCGCTCTCTAGCGCCGCACCTCTTCCGGGAGCGGGTCAGGCCGACTCGAACTCCTTCGCGTGCGCGGCCCACCGCGACTCGACCGGCAGCGCGCGCAGTGCCCGATTGCCGACGGCCAGAGCCACGGATGCCAGGCACAGCGCGGCGCAGAGCAGCAGCGTCCACTCCCGCCCGATCCAGGCGAGACCGAAGCCGGCGATGAGGGGCGCGAGCGGCATCGCCCCCATGCCGAGCACTCCCGCGGCGCTGTTGGCGCGGCCGAGCAGGTGGGTCGGTGTCGCCACCATGAAGTAGCCCATCATCCCGGCGTTGAGCGCGGGCACCAGCAGCACCGAGGCGCCGAGCACGACGGCGATCGCCCACGGTGTGGTGACCATCGTGAGCGCGACGACCCCGACGGTCGCGACCGAGAGCCCGGCGATCGTCAGGATCCCGGCCTTGATGCGGGGGACGAGCAGGGGGGCGCACACGGCGCCGACGAGCATCACCGCCCCGATCGATGCGCTCAGCGTGCCGATCAGGAGCTCGGAGTGGCCGTCCTGCTGCAGCGAGTAGATGACGGTGGTGATCGCGGCGTTGAACCCGAGGTTCACGACCGTGGTGATGAGCAGGACGCCGCCGAGGTCGGGCCGGGAGAGCAGCCAGGCGAACGCCTCTCGCAGCTCCGCCCAGGCGTTCCGCTTCGCGGGGGCGGCCGACGCAGAGGTGCCGAAACCCAGGTCATCCGTCGCGGCGACGGCGTGTTCTGCCACCACGCGCCGCGGGTCGTCCGGGTCGTCTCCGTTTTCGCCGGCTGCTCCGGTGTCGACCACCCCGGCACGACGCGCCTGGCGCCCCAGCATCCAGGCGGTCAGGGCGGCGATCGCGTGGCAGAGGGTCATGACGACGCCGACCGCCCAGCCGCCGATGCCGAGGAGCAGGCCGCCGAGCGGGCCGCCCGCGAGCTGGAGGGCGGCATCGCGACCCTGGTTCGCGGCCTGCGCGCGACCCATCGCGTCGTCGGGGACGATCTCCTTGATCGCGCTCTCGCCGGCGACGTCGAAGAGTCCGCTGCGGGCGGCGAGGAGGATGTCGATCACCAGCAGCGAACCGAAGGTCATCGCGTCACCGAGGGCGAGCAGGGTGAAGGCCCCGGCCAGCACGATGCCGATCAGCGATCCGAGCAGCATCAGCGCGATGCGGCGGTGACGGTCGGCGAGAACCCCGCCGGCGAGGGTCATGAGCAGGCGGGCGACCATTCCGGCGGCGCCGATGATGCCGGCCTGTGCGGGATCGTTCGTCACGATGAGCGCGAGCAGCGGGATCGCGAACCCGAAGAGCGCTGCCGCGAGGCCCTTGCTCGTGTCGCTCAGCAACCAGGTGAGGTAGCGGCGGTTGTGCCACAGGCGATGCGACTCGGTGAGGGTGGTCATGCGTCGAGAGTAATTGCGCAAGAACAATTGCGCAAGTTCTATTGCGCAATTTTGGGTGCGGGTAGGATCAGGGCATGGCAGCAGACACCAGCGAGAGCAAGGGCGACGATCCCGTCTGGATGACCTCGGCCATGCTCAAGGCCTACTCCCACCCGCTGCGTCGGCAGATGATCCGCCTGTTCTCGCGGCGAGACTTCCTGCGAGCGGCGGACATCGCCGCCGAGCTCGGGGTGCCGGCCAACAGCGCGAGCTTCCACCTGCGCGCACTCGCCGATGCCGGTCTCATCGAAGAGGCGCCCGAGCAGGCCCGCGACCGGCGTGATCGTGTCTGGACCGGGCACAAGGGTCCCCTCAACGTGGGCGGCCCGGACAGCCCCGTGGTCGACGAGGAGCTCGGGACCGCGGTGATCGCTGCTCTGGTGGAGGACCATCACGATCTGATGCGCCGAGTGACCGCCTGGACCCCCGAGTACGTCGCCGGACGCACGGCCGAGGTGCACGCCGCCTTCACCCAGAGGACGATCCGGTTGACCGAGTCCGAGTTCGACGACGCGATGGTGAAGATCAACGATGTGCTGAGCGCCGCCGATGACGCGCACGACAGTGCCGACCCCGACGGCCGCTACTGGCAGGTGGACGTGATCGCCGCCGACGACACCATCTGACGCGGTCCGGGATCAGTCGTCCGTCGCCGGGCTTCCACTGAGGATCAGGATGCGGCGCAGGTGCATCGCGGTGAGCACCCCGGGGCCCATCGAACGACGCACATCGACGGTGCGACTGTCGACCGTCTCGAGGAGGAGCCGCGTCGCACGGGCGGCCTCGCCGCGCACACGATGGTCTTCCGGGGTCGAGGCGTCACCGCGCGCGATCACCTCCGCCACGGCGTGACACGCGGCGGACAGCGGCTCGGGCAGTGCGGGGTCGAGAGCGATGCCGGCCGGTCGGTCCCAGATGGTGTCCGCGATCGCGTCCGAGATGTCGCGGATGAGGTGGGCGATCCGGTCGAGAGCGGCGAGTTCCTCGTGGCTCTGCTGCATCCGCGCTCGGTGCCCCTTCGCCCGGGGATTTCCGCGACGGCTCTCGTCGGCCTCCACGAGTGCCGCCCACAGCTCACCCGTCGTGTCGGCGAGTGAGGCGGCGTCGTCGGCCCACTGCCCGTGCTCCGGCGGCCAGGACTCGGAGACCGCCGATCCGATGTCGTCGAGATGTCGGGCGAGCTGCTCGCGGAAGGCGGCCACTCGTCCCTCCGCGGCGACGGTGAGCGGTGCGGGCGCGATCAGGACGTTGACCACGAGGCCGATGACGATCCCGACCGCGGTCTGCGTGAGGTATCCGAGGGAGTAGTCGTCGGCGTTCTGTCCGCCGATGATCAGCACGAACATCGCGGCCATCGGGATGTATTCGCGTCCGGCACCGAACCAGCCCGTTCCGGAGACGAGCACTCCCACACCCACGACGAGCGGGATGGTCCACCACGTGGGCCCCACCGTGAGCACCACCACCGTGGCGAGGCCGATGCCGGCGGCGAGCCCGAGCAGCGTCTGGAAGCTCGACTTCGCCGACCCCATCAGCGTGGGGTACATGCTCAACAGTGCCCCGAGCGGGGCGTAGTAGGGGTACTCGTCGGTGACCCCCGGCATGTGCGGGGCGATGAGCCAGGCGAGACCGACCGCGAGCATCGTCTTCGCGACGAGCAGCAGGCGTGCGGGGAGGACGGCTTCGCGGAGGGCGTGTGCGATGCCTGCGCGGCGTGCACGGAATCGGGGCTGGCTCTGCGTCACGGCATCCTCTCTTTCGGCGCGTGCGGGTGGGGCGTGGTGCCGGTGATTCCGCGAGCGTATGCGCCCGGTGCGCGGCCGACGAGCGGGTTGCTTCCTCGGCCGGGTACCGGTAGCGCGCAGACGCGACGACGCCGGCCACCCCAGGGAGGGTGACCGGCGTCGAGAGGTGCGGCGGCGGAGGTGCGCCTACGGGATGGTCCTCCGGAAGGCGAGGAACGAGACGCCCGTGAGCACCGCGGTGGCGAGGAGGCCCCAGAGTGCGAGACCGAGCGCGCCGAGGTCCATGATCCCCGCGCCGACGTGCGACCAGAGGTCGAGCCGCGTCACCAGGAACACCAGGCCGAGCAGCACCAGGGAGAGCGCGATGCTCACGATGATTAGCACCAGCTGTCCCCAGCTCTTGTAGATCGTCGCGCCGGTGAAGCCGAGCACGAAGAAGAACAGCGCGAGGGTGAAGTAGACCACGAAGGCGCCGCCCGGACCCGCATCCCACAGCCACGGCAGGTAGAAGACGTAGCCGTTGATGCCGTATCCGTCGGTGGCCACCTCGATGCCGCCTCCGATGAGGAACAGCACGCCCATGATCGCGCTGCCGAGTATCGCGGTGAGCAGCGTGCCGAAGAAGAACTCCCTGCGGGTGATGCTCATCGCCTGCGAGAACGGGAAGGTGAGCGTCATCGCCGACATCCCGATGGCGAAGAAGTACCAGAGCGGAGCCTGACCGCCGCCGCCGTACTTCGGGGTGTCGACCGGGATCATCGCGTAGATGAGGACCGAGATCACCACCGCTGCGGCGAGGATGATCAGCGGGTACCAGACGAAGGTGCCCTTGTTGATCAGCTGCAGGCGGATGACGTTGACTGTGCGTCGCATCAGCGGACCTCCTCTTTCGCGCCGGAGTCATTCGTGGCGGAGTGGGCCTCCGCCTTCTGGGTGAGACGGACGACGAGCTGCTGCAGCGAGACCGGAGCGAGATCCAGGCCGGATGCCGTGACCTCGGCCCGCTCCTCCGCACTGAGACGGCCGAGCACGGTGACGGATGCCACGCGCCCGAGAGCCTCGCGGTGGAGCACCTCTCGGCCCGCGACCCAGGCGTCGACCTTGGCGGCCTCGCCCACGATGGTGACGGCGCGTTCGCGGACGGCATCCGTGTCTTCGTTCAGGATGATCTGGCCGTTGTCGATCACGATGACCTTCTCGATGAGGTTGGAGACCTCGTCGATCAGGTGCGACGACAGGATGATCGTGCGCGGGTGCTCGGCGTAGTCCTCGACCAGTCGGTCGTAGAAGATCTGCCGGGCGACCGCGTCGAGTCCGAGGTAGGGCTCGTCGAAGAAGGTGATCTCGGCGCGCGAGGCGAGTCCGATGATCACGCCCACCGCGGAGAGCTGGCCGCGGGAGAGCTTCTTGATCGTCTGCTTCATCGGCAGCTGGAACTCCGCGATGAGCTCGTCGGCGAACGCCTGATCCCAGTGGGGGAAGAACAGGCTCGCAGCCTTGAACGCGTGCTTCGGGTAGGCGTCGTCCGGGTACTTCTGGCTCTCCCGGACGAAGCAGATCCGGCCGAGCACGTGCGCGTTCTCGTACGGGTGCTCGCCGAACACCCGGACCGAGCCCGAGGACTCGAAGTTCTGGGCGGTGAGGATCGACATGAGGGTGGTCTTGCCGGCGCCGTTGCGACCGAGAAGGCCGTAGATGGCGTTGCCTTCGATGCTGAGCGAGACGTTGTCGAGCGCTCGCTTCTCCTTGTAGCGCTTGTTGAGGTTCTGCACCTCGATGACGGCGGTCATGCGGGGTTCTTCCCTTCTGTGTCGGTGGTGAGTGCGGCGCGCTGCCGGAGCAGTGCCGCGAGGTCTTCGGCGCCGAGACCCAGGGTGCGGGCCTCGGCGAGGAGTGGATCGATGTAGCGGTCGGCGAACAGCGCGCGGCGCTCGCCGAGGAGGACTTCCCTCGCTCCGTCGGCGACGAACATGCCGATGCCTCGGCGCTTGTAGAGCACTCCCTTGTCGGTGAGCATGGCGACTCCCTTCGCTGCGGTTGCGGGGTTGATCCGGTAGAACGCGGCGAGCTCGTTCGTCGAAGGGGCCTGTGCCTCCTCGGCGAGTGAGCCGTCGACGATCGAGTCCTCGATCTGCTCGGCGATCTGGAGGAAGAGCGGCTTGCCTTCTTCGATCACGAGTCCTCCGGTGGGTTAGTGGGTTACTTACTCGACTAAGTAACCATGGAACCTGTCCGGTGTCAACCCCGGGCGTGTGCAGGCGGACGCCCGCGTACAGTGGGCTGGTGCCGGAGTTCCCCTACAGTCGCCTGCGCCGGTGGCCCGACGTCGAGGCGGACAACCTCCAGGCCCATGACGCGACCGATCTGCTGCTCGTCGAGCGGGCGCTCTCCCTCGACATCCCGGGCTCCGAAACCGTCGTGATCGGTGACGAATACGGCGCGATCACGCTGGCTCTGACGGATGCCGGGCGGCACAGCATCCGCGTGCATCAAGATCTCGCGACCGGCCGTCGTGCACTGGAGCGCAACGCCGAGGATCTCGGGCTCGCCGGCTTCGTGGCGCACGAGCTCGACGCCGAGCTGCTCTCCGGCGCCCGCCTCGTGCTGCTGCAGCTGCCGAAGTCGCTCGCGGAGCTCGAGGAGATCGCGGATGCCGTGGCCCGCTGGGCGGCATCCGGTGTGGTGCTCGTCGCTGGCGGCCGAGTGAAGCACATGACGCTCGCGCAGAACGAGGTGCTCGGGCGCAGCTTCGCGCACGTGCAGCCCCAGCGCGCCGAGCGGAAGTCCCGGCTGATCGAGGCCTCCGACGCTCGTCCGGTGCCCGCCGATCCGCCGTTCCCCGTCGCTGCGCAGCACGACGGGCTGACTCTGGTCGCGCACGGCGGGGCGTTCGCCGGCGCCCGCCTCGACATCGGCACCCGCGTGCTGCTCGAAGTGCTCGGCCTCGGCGGTTCACAACTCCTCAAGAACGGGCTGATTCGGGTCGAAAACGGCGCGAACGGGTCGGAGAACGGTGGTTCTTCCGGAGTTGTGAACAGCGACCGCCCGAGCCGCGTGCTCGACCTCGGCTGCGGCACCGGCGCACTCGGGGTCTCGTATGCACTCGCCCATCCCGAGGCGCAGGTCATCGCGACCGATCGGTCGGCTGCGGCAGTGGCCTCGGCCCGCGCGACGGCGGCCGCGAACGGGGTCGCCGACCGCATCACGGTCATGCACGACGATGCGGCCTCGGAGATCGCGGACGCGAGTGTCGACGTCGTGCTCCTGAACCCGCCTTTCCACCTCGGAACGAGTGTGCACACGGGCGCCGCGACCCGTCTGTTCGAGGCCGCCGCGCGTGTGCTCCGACCCGGCGGAGAACTCTTCACGGTGTACAACTCCTCGCTCGGTTACCGGGCCGAACTCACCCGTCTGATCGGCCACACGGAACAGCTGTCGCGCACCCCGAAGTTCACCGTGACGCGCAGCATCCGCAGCTCCGAATCACGTCGATCCTGACCTCGAAACGGTCTCGGTGGGGATTGTTGAACCCCCGTGCAATCCCCCGGTCAGCCGCTGAAATTCGCACTGCCGGCCGACCCAGGATTTGCCCCTGATCGGCCATTTCGTTACGTTGGAATGCGGGCCTGACGGTCCGAAGACCAGTCCGCGGTCACGTCCTTCTTTCGATGAGCTGTGCTGCGAAGAGGCGTGGGCGTACGGTCGATGCTCTATCGCGGCGGATCCGAAATCCGCCGTCTGTGCCGCCACAGCGATCATGTCGAACGGCCCCGAGAGCCTCACCCGGGCGTAACCGAAGCAGGCTCAGCCACCCGAAGGCGAGCCGCGGGGGAAACGTGTCCGAAATCGCTCTCGAAGCGCGCAATCTATACAAGGTTTTCGGTAAGAATCCGAGCACCGCCGTCCGCCGTCTGAAGGCCGGAGAGAGTCGCACGGCCGTCGCCGATGCGGGGACCGCGGCGGTCATCGACGCCAGCTTCACCGTGAACCGCGGTGAGATCTTCGTCATCATGGGCCTGTCCGGATCGGGCAAGTCCACCATCATCCGCATGCTCAACGGGCTGCATGACGTCACGTCGGGCACCGTCACGGTGAACGGCGACCCGATCACCGGCATCCCCGCCTCGAGGCTCCGCGAGATCCGTCGCGACCGCATTTCGATGGTATTCCAGCACTTCGCTCTGCTGCCGCACCGCACGGTCGCCGCGAACGTCGCCTATCCGCTCGAGCTCAAGGGGGCCTCGAAGGCCGAGCGCCTGGCCAAGGCCGAGGAGATCCTCTCGCTGGTCGGACTCGAAGGTCAGGGCGAGAAGCTTCCCTCCGAGCTCTCCGGCGGAATGCAGCAGCGCGTCGGAATCGCCCGTGCGCTCGCCGCCGACAGCGACATCCTGCTCATGGACGAGGCGTTCAGCGCGCTCGACCCGCTGATCCGCCGCGAGATGCAGGAGCAGCTGCTCGAGCTGCAGCAGAAGCTCCAGAAGACGATCGTGTTCATCACGCACGACCTCAATGAGGCCATGTTCCTCGGTGATCGGATCGCCGTGATGCGCGACGGCCGCATCGTGCAGATCGGCACGCCCGAGGACATCCTGATGGACCCGGCCAACGACTACGTCGAGCAGTTCGTGCAGGACGTCGACCGCGCCCGTGTGCTCACCGCCGCGAACGTGATGGAGCGCCCGCGCCCCGTCGTGCCGCACACCGCCGGTCCGCGCACCGCGCTCCGCCAGATGCGCGACGCCTACATGTCGGCGACCTACGTCGTCGGCCGTGACCGCCAGCTCGTGGGTGTCGTGACCGACCGCGACGCGGTCAAGCTCGTGCGCCAGGGCGCCACCACCCTCGACTCCATCATCAAGCCCGTGCCGCAGAGCGTGCGCGAGGACGAGGTGCTGATGAACCTGTTCGTGCCCGCCGTCGAGTCCCCGCTGCCGCTGGCCGTGACGGATGCCGAGGGGCGTCTGGCGGGTGTGATCCCGCGTGTGACGCTGCTCGCCGCCCTGGGCCCCGGCCCCGGAGCGACCGAGGAGATCACCCTGCCGATGATGCCGATGCCGCAGGCAGAGATCGATGCGGTGCTCGATGACGGGTGGACCGCCGACCCGGCCGATGCCCCGACCACGGAGGAGGTGCGCTGATGGACGGCTTCCGCATCCCCGTAGGGACTTGGATCGAATCCGGCGTCGACTGGATCAAGGACAACCTCGACGGTCTGCTCGACGTCATCTCGTTCGTGATGAGCTTCCTCGTCGAGGGGCTCACGAGCATCCTGCTCACGCCGAGTTTCGCGGTCATCATCGTGATCGCCGCGCTCATCGCCTGGATCGTGCGTTCGTGGCAGCTCGCCATCGGAACCATCGTGTCGTTCGGGCTGATCGTCGGGATGGACCTCTGGGTGCCCGCGATGCAGACGCTCGCACTCGTGCTCGTCGCCGCCATCATCGCCGTGCTGATCGCGGTGCCGCTCGGCATCTGGTCGGCGCGCAACTCGACCGTGCGGGCCGTGCTGAAGCCGGTGCTCGACTTCATGCAGACCATGCCGGCGTTCGTGTACCTGATCCCGGCGATCGTCTTCTTCGGCATCGGCGTGGTCCCCGGACTCGTCGCCACCGTGATCTTCGCGCTGCCCCCGGGCGTGCGTCTGACCGAGCTCGGCATCCGCGGCGTCGACTCCGAGACCGTCGAAGCCGGGCACGCGTTCGGCGCCAAGCCGGGGCAGATCCTGCGCGGCATCCAGCTCCCGCTCGCGATGCCGACCATCATGGCCGGCGTCAACCAGGTCATCATGCTCGCCCTGTCGATGGCGGTCATCGCCGGAATGGCGGGTGCCGACGGCCTCGGGAAGATGGTGGTCGAGGCGATCTCGACGATCAACATCCCCAAGGGTGTCGAGGCCGGTCTCGGTGTCGTGCTGATCGCCGTCTTCCTCGATCGGGTCACCGCCGCACTGGGCGCCCCGGGCGAGAACCGCTCGTCGCTGCTCGGCATGATCGAGCGGCGCCGCAAGCCGCACGGCGGCGGTGGTGGAGCAGCATCCACCCCCGCAGCCGAGGCGCCCTTGGCGCAGGATGCCGACCCGGCACTCGTGCACTGAGTTTCACCCCTACGGAACAACACCCATACGGAACTGAGAGAGAGAAATCACATGAAGAAGAAGATCCTCGCGATCACCGCCCTCGGCGCCGCAGCGGCGCTCACCCTCGCGGGTTGCAGCAGCGATGGCGCCGGCGGCACGGGCGGCGGCGACAGCAACGCCGACGACAAGGGCACCATCACCCTGGGCTTCCTGCCCTCGTGGACCGACGGCCTGAGCACCGCGTACCTGCTGCAGGACCAGCTCGAGAAGATCGGCTACACGGTCGAAATGAAGACCCTCACCGAGGCGGGCCCGCTGTACACGGGTCTCGCGCAGGGTGACGTCGACATGTACCCGTCGGCCTGGCCCGAGCTCACGCACGCCGAGTACATGGAGAAGTACGGCGACGACATCGAAGACCTGGGCAAGTACTACGAGAACGCCAAGCTCACCCTCGCGGTGCCGGAGTACTCGGAGCTCACCTCGATCGAGGACCTCAAGGGCAAGGCGGCCGACTTCGACGGCAAGATCTACGGGATCGAGCCGGGTGCCGGCCTCACCGCCCAGACCCAGAAGATGATGCCCGAGTACGGACTCGACAGCGAGTACGAGCTCGTCACCTCGTCGACCGCGGCCATGCTCACCGAGCTGAAGACCGCGACCGACAAGCAGGAGGACATCGTCGTCACGCTGTGGCGTCCGTTCTGGGCCAACGACGCCTTCCCCGTGAAGGACCTCGAAGACCCCAAGGGCGCCATGGGCAAGGCCGAGGGCCTGCACTTCCTGGGCACCAAGGGCTTCGCCGAGGAGTTCCCCGAGGCGGCTGAGCTGATCGAGCAGATCAAGCTCGACGACGAGCAGTACGGTGCACTCGAAGACCTCGTGGTCAACGAGTACGGCGAGGGCAAGGAAGCGGATGCCGTCGACGCATGGCTCGAGGAGTACGGCGACCAGTTCGACTGGACCGTCACCAGCTGACCTGAGCTCACACCGGCTCTGAGGCGCAGCATCCGCTCGGAGTCGGCACGCGATACGAAGGAGATCTCACCCTTCGAAGGCCCTGTTCGCGCAGGGGCTCCTTCGTCGGGTGAGATCTCCTTCGTCGTGTGTGCGGGGGACCCGTGCGCAAGCCCCTTCCCCGCGGCTACCGGCGGCGTAGCCTGTGGGCGTGGACGGGTTCGCGGCGGTCGACTTCGGGTTTGCGCGCGAGGTGCTGCAGCGGGGCATCGCGGCGCTGTACCTCGTCGCGTTCCTGTCGAGCCTGAACCAGTTCCGACCGCTGCTCGGTGAGCACGGTCTGCTCCCGGCGCCGGCCCTCCTCGAGTGGGTCGGCCAGAAGGCGGAGCGGCGGCGGATGCTGCATCCGACCCTGTTCTCGCGCATCCGTTACTCCGACCGCCGGCTCGTCGCGCTGTGTGTGGCGGGGATCGTGGTCGCGGCCGTACTCGTCGTGGGCATTCCGCAGTGGGGTCCGCCGTGGGGGCCGATGCTGTGCTTCCTCGCGCTGTGGCTCGGCTACATGTCGATCGTCAGCATCGGGCAGACCTTCTACTCGTTCGGCTGGGAGATGCTGCTGCTGGAGGCCGGGTTCCTCGCGGCTTTCCTCGGCTCGAACGATCAGCCGCCGCCCACGGTCGTGATCGTGCTGTTCTGGTGGCTGGTCTTCCGGCTGGAGTTCGGTGCCGGGATGATCAAGATCCGCGGCGGCCGTGAGTGGCGTGATCTGACGGCTCTCATGTATCACCACGAGACGCAGCCGATGCCGGGGCCGCTCAGTCGGCAGGCGCATCTGCTGCCGCGCTGGTTCCATCGCGGCGAGGTGGTGGGCAATCACTTCGCGCAGCTCGTGGTGCCGTTCTTCCTGTTCGCCCCGCTGCTGTCGCTGTGGGTGGATGGCCCGGTGCCGCAGATCGTGGGCGCGGTCGCGGCATCCATCGTGATCCTGACGCAGGCCTGGCTGGTGCTCACGGGGAACTTCGCGTGGCTGAACTGGGCGACGATGGTCATCGCCTTCTCGGTGATCGGGCTGCCGGGGGTGGGGGCGGCCGAGGCTACGCCGCCGACCGACGCGCCGTGGGTCCTCTCCGGCCTCCCGCTCTTCTGGGTGATCATCACCTCGGCCGTCGGGCTGCTGTACGTCGTGGTGAGCGCGCCGGCGATGCGCAACCTGTTCGCGCGGCGGCAGCTCATGAACGCGAGCTTCAACCGCTGGCAGCTCGCCAACGCCTACGGCGCCTTCGGCACGGTCACGAAGGAGCGCATCGAGATCGTGGTCGAGGGGTCAGCCGATGAGGAGGGCGTCGAGTGGCGGGAGTATGAGTTCCGGGGCAAGCCCGGGGACGTGCGACGGATGCCGCGGCAGTTCGCTCCATACCATCTGCGCCTCGACTGGCTGATGTGGTTCCTGCCGCTCGGGCACTCGTTCGACGACTGGTTCACGGCGTTCCTCGTCCGACTGCTCGAAGCGGATGCTCCGACACTCGCGCTGATCCGGGTCGATCCCTTCGACGGCGAGCGGCCGCGGTGGGTGCGCGCCGTTTCGTACCGCTACCGCTTCGCGACCCGCGCCGAGAAGCGCGCCGACGGTGTGATCTGGGTGCGGAGTCGTCGCCGCGTGGTGCTCGGCCCATTCGGGCTGCGGTGAGCGGGTGCCCCTACCCGCTTCGTGCAGCATCCGTCCCGCATCCGTCCCGCCCACCCAACGCGAAGGAGATCTCACGTTCTGAAGGAACCTTTCCGCACACGGCTCCTTCAGAACAGGAGATCTCCTTCAGAACACGTGGGTCGGATCAAGCGACTCCCGCCGAGCGCGGCGCCAAGGATTGGGCTTGCCAGGCCGGGGCGCCGATTGACAACCAGATCCATAGCTCCTATAAGGGCTACATGTCCGATCCGCGAGCGTCTGTCCGACACATGATGACTGACTTCTCATGACCGAGACGAGCCAGTGGGGGGCGATCCAGCGCATGCCGCGGCGACGTTACGTCGCCGCGGGGCTCTGGGCGTTGGCTCAGATCACAGTTGCCTGCGGTGGCATCCTTCTCGTCGATCTCACTGCGATGCGAATGGATGGGTGTGCATCTTCCTGCAGGGACGATGTCGCCAACCTGGCGATCGACGGTCTGAGAGTGGCGCTCATCGTCATCCTCGTCGCACACCTCGCCCTGCTCGTCATCGCACTCGTCAAGAGGAGATCGCCGCACGTGATCGGTGGTGTGGCAATCGGTCTGAGCCTCGTGGCCATCGCCGTCGCCTATGTGCTCATCGTTGCCGCGTACCCGGTTCCCACGTGACGTGAAGGAGATCTCACGCTTCGAAGGAGCCTTTCCGTACACAGCTCCTTCAGAGCGTGAGATCTCCTTCACAACGCGCGACGCGCAACGCCGAACCACCGCCGAGCGCGGCGAAACGCCCCGGCCGGGTCGAGTGACCCGGTCGGAGCGTCCCGTCTCGCTGGGCGAAGATCAGCTGACCTTCTTCCGGTAGGCGATGATCGCGAACACGTAGGCGACCACGAGGATGCCGACGCACCAGGCGAGGGCGACCCAGATGTCGCTGCCGACGGGCTGTTCGGCGAACAGCGCCTGGATGGTGTTGACGATCGAGGTGACGGGCTGATTCTCGGCGAACCACTGCACCGGTCCCGGCATCGTCTCGGTCGGCACGAAGGCCGAGCTGATGAACGGCAGGAAGATCAGCGGGTACGAGAACGCGGTCGCCCCGTCGATCGTCTTCGCGCTGAGCCCCGCGATGATCGCGAGCCACGTGAGGGCTAGCGTGAACAGCAGCAGGATGCCGATGACTCCGAGCCAGGCGAGCGGGCTCGCCCCGGTGCGGAAGCCCATCAGGAATCCGACGCCGAAGATGATCGCCAGGGTGATGGCATTCGCCGTGAGGGAGGTGAGCACGTGGGCCCACAGCACGCTCGATCGGGCGATCGGCATGGAGTGGAACCGCTCGAAGATTCCGCTCTGCAGGTCGTTGAAGAGTCGGAACGCCGTGTAGGCGATGCCGGATGCGACGGCGATGAGCAGGATGCCGGGGAGCAGGTAGTTCACGTAGTTCTCGGCGCCGGTGCTCTGCTGCAGTGCTCCGCCGAAGACGTACACGAACAGGAGCATCAGCGCGATCGGGGTGACCGCCGTGGTGATGATCGTGTCGGGGCTGCGGAAGATGTGCCGCATGGAGCGGCCGGTGAGTGTCGCCGTATCGGCGGCGAAGTGCGTGCTCATGCTGCGTTCTCCTTTCCGGGGGCCTGGGGGCCGATGAGGGTGAGGAAGATCTCCTCGAGGGTGGGCTGCTTCTCGACGTACTCGACCTTGGCGGCCGGCAGCAGGCGCTTGAGGCCGGCCAGCGTGTCGTTGGCGATGATGCGGCCCTCGTGCAGGATCGCGATGCGGTCGGCCAGCTGCTCCGCCTCGTCGAGGTACTGCGTGGTGAGCAGCACCGTGGTGCCGGTGTTCGCGAGTTCCTTGACCACGTCCCACACCTCGATGCGGGCTTCGGGGTCGAGGCCGGTGGTCGGCTCGTCGAGGTAGATGACCTCGGGGTGACCGACCAGGCTCATCGCGATGTCGAGCCGGCGACGCATGCCGCCGGAGTAGGTGCCGGCCTTGCGGGCTCCGGCATCCGTCAGGCGGAACTTCGCCAGCAGGTCGTCGGCGATGTTCCCGGCGTCGGGCAGGTGCCGCAGCTTTGCGACGAGCACGAGGTTCTCGCGTCCGGTGAGGATCTCGTCGACCGCGGCGAACTGCCCGGTGAGGCTGATCACCTCGCGGACGCCGACGGGGTTCGCGGCGACATCCACTCCCTGCACGGTCGCCGTACCGGCATCCGCCTTCAGCAGGGTGGAGAGGATGCGCACCACCGTGGTCTTGCCGGCGCCGTTCGAGCCGAGGAGGGCGAAGATGCTGCCCTTCTCGACCTCGAAGTCGACGCCGCGCAGCACGTGCAGATCTTTGTACGACTTCTCGATGCCGCGCACCGAGATGGCTGCATTCGTCATGACTCCTCCTTCTTCTTCGCGTCGTCGAACGCCTTGATGAGGCGCGAGCGCTCCTTGTCGATCCACTGGCGTCCGCCGTACGCGGCGGCGTAGTTCTCGGCGAACTCCACGGGGTCGTCGCCGACGATGGCGCTGACCGGGGTGCCGTCGAGCGCGGCGCGCTCCCAGAGGTCGGCGATGTCGAGGAACATCTTCACGATGGTGTCGCCGTCGGTGACTCCGCCGTAGTACATGTTGTAGCGCTGCTGCGCCTTCGCGACCTCGCGGTACGGCTCGGGGAGCGCGTTAATGCGGGCCTGCGCCTGCTTGTAGAGCTTCTTCTCTTCGAGGGATCCGGTGATCGCTTCGATCCACTTCGCGGCCATGGTCAGTTCTCCTTGTTCTCGGTGTTGCGCTTTTCCAGCTGTTCGATGTGCGTCTTGAGGAAGCTCCAGGTGGTCCAGAACTCCTCGAGCTCCTGCCGGCCCTGGGCATTCAGGGTGTACACCTTGCGGGGCGGACCCTTCTCGCTCGGAACCTTCTCGACGTCGACGAGGTTCTTCTGCTCGATGCGCACGAGGAGTGCGTAGATCGTGCCCTCGGCGATGTCGGTGAATCCGTGGTCGCGGATGCGTGTGGTGATCTCGTACCCGTACGCCGGCTGCTCGGCGAGGAGGGCCAGAACGATGCCCTCCAGAGTGCCCTTGAGCATCTCGGTCATCTGCTTGCCCATCAGGTCCTCCTTTCGTTTCGGTTGGTACTCAGTGTTGCTGGGTACCGGTACAAAGTAACACTGAGTACCGGTACTTAGCAACACCGAATACCGAACTTTTTCGGAGAGGTTCGGGAGGGGTTTCCGGGCGCGCGGGAACGACCGCCGACGTACCGGCGGGGAGAGCGCCTGCTGCTACGGGAACATGCGGCGGAGCAGCGGCAGGTCCTCGTCGCTCAGCGCCTGCGTGATCACGGCCGCCGTCTCCGGGGGCATGTCCTTCTCCAGGCGCTGCCACAGGAACCGCGCGGCACCCAGGTCTGCGGTGGCGACGGCGGTCGAGAACGCCGCCACACCGTCGTAGTACGGGATGGTCGACGACCCGGGTGCGGCGTTGTACGGCGAGTAGATGTCGACGAACGGAAGCGTCGGATCCGGGCGCAGGTAGAGGACGTCCCCGGGTGCGATCGGCTCAAAGCCGCGCACATGGTTGAAGCTGCCGACGGTGACGTAGTCGACGCAGAAGCGCTCGCCGATCGCGATGAGGCTGTCGCCGGCCTGCACCTCGTAGGAGAAGATCTCGCCGTCGGCATCGAGGGTCACGGGTCCGCTCGCCAGCTCCGACTCGCCCATCTCGACGAGTTCGCCCAGGAGCTTGGCATGCATCGTTTCGCCGTCGTCGCTTCCGATGTTGATGAACGCGTTGGTGGTGCAGTCGCCGGGACCGCCGGCGGGAACGCTGATGCCGTCGCCGAGAGAGACGAGGCTCTCTTGGGCCGGATCCTCGGGCGCCGGCGTCGGGGCCGTGGAGGGTTCGGCGGCGAAGCGCTCCGACGCCCAGGAGGCGACGCCGAACACCGCGGGGGCGGCGCTGACCACGGCAGGGGCCGCGGCGGCGAACAGCCCGGCGACGGCCACGACGACGACGGCGGTGGTGATCTTGGTGGAGCGTTTCATCCCCGTCAGCATGGCATCGAAGCGCGCCTGAGCGCCAGGGCGGATGCCGTCAGGTGCGGAGGTACGCGAGCACGGCCAGCACGCGCCGGTGCCCGCTGTCGCTGGACGCGAGCCCGAGCTTGCCGAAGATGTTGCCGATGTGCTTGCTCACCGCGGTCTCGGTCACGAAGAGTCGCCCGGCGATGGTGCCGTTGTCGAGCCCCTCGGCCATGAGCCCGAGCACCTCGCGCTCGCGCGGGGTGAGCGTCTGCACCGGATCGTCGGCGCGACGGCGGCTCATCAGCTGCGAGATCACCTCGGGGTCCATCACCGTGCCCCCGGCGGCCACGCGGTTCAGGGCATCGATGAACGAGGCGACCTTGCCCACGCGCTCCTTCAAGAGGTAGCCGAGACCATCGGCGCCGGCTGCGAGGAGTTCGCCGGCATAGCGGTCCTCGACATAGGCCGACAGCACCAGCACGGGGAAGCCGGGTCGGCGGGCGCGCGCCTCGGCGGCGGCCTTCAACCCCTCGCTCGTGAAGGTCGGCGGCATCCGCACGTCGACCACCGCGGCATCCGCCTCGTCGAGTCGCTCCAGGAACCCTTCGGCGTTGTCGACCGCGGCCACCACGTCGAAGCCCTCGCTGCGCAGCAGCAGTGCCAGGCCCTCTCGAAGGAGGGTGTCGTCTTCGGCGATCACGATCCGCATGGCAGCTCCGCTCTCAGGATGGTGGGCCCGCCGGCCGGGCTCGTGAGCTCCAGCGTGCCCTCGAAGGCTTCGATGCGACGACGGATGCCGGCGATACCGCCGCCCGGACGCTCCGCGGCTCCGCCCCCACCGTCGTCCTCGACCGTGATGAGCAGCACCTCGCCCTCGCGGGCGACCTCGACGGAGGCCCGTGTCGCCGCGCTGTACTTGCTGACGTTGGTGAGGGCCTCGGCCACGACGAAGTAGCTGGCCGACTCGACCGCCGCCGGCACACGCCCGACATCGGCCGCCTCGATCGTGCAGGGAACGACGCTGCGCCCGGCGAGCGAGGCCAGCGCGCCTTCCAGCCCGAGCTCGTCGAGGATCGGCGGGTAGATGTCGTGCACGGTGCGGCGGAGTCCGGCGAGGGCGTCGGTCGCGGCATCCTGCGCTCGCCGCAGCGGTCCGAGCACGTCGCCCCCGGTCTCCTGCGCCCGCTCGGCGATCCCGAGCATCATGACGACGTTCACCAGGCGGTTCTGGGCCCCGTCGTGCAGGTCGCGCTCGATGCGGCGGAGTTCGGCGGCGTGCGCGTCGAGGGCGGCGGCCCGGCTGAGCGTGAGGGCGTCGACTCGGGCGGCGAGGCGCGACTTCTCGGGAGTCGCGAGCAGCTGGGCGGAGACGAATGAGACCAGCCGCGCGACGGCCGGGATCAGGAACACGGCGAGGATCGCATACGCCAGAGCGACGAGCGGCATCGTCGCCGCGAGCTCCCACGACGTGACCGGATACACGGAGCTGACGGGGTCGTCGGCGGGCGCGAACTGCCAGTAGTAGGTGATGGCGAGCGAGTTGACCGCCGCTACCGGGAGCGAGATCGTCAGCATGGAGAGGAACAGCACGGGGATCCCCTGCACCGCCAGCCACAGGAGGTCGCGACCCGTGGCGCGCGAGAACGCGAAGCGCAGACGGTCGTCGATGGTCGATGCGGGCGGCAGCACGTGGCCGATCGGCGGCAGCTCCTCGCCCCGGTAGGCGCCGACGCGACGGCGGTTCACATCCGTCCACCCGTGCAGGCCGCGGACCGCCTCGGGCATCAGCAGCACGCCGCCGGTGATGATCATGAGGGGGAGCAGGGCGAGCCCGAGGCTGAGGAACACCACGGACGCGATCGAGACTCCGGCCTCGACGGCCAGGTATCCCCAGGCGCGCAGCCAGCGTCGCATCCGTCCGTCCTTCACTCTCACAGTCTGCCGGAGGGGTCGGCCGAGCACGGTATAGCCAGCACCACCATCGATGCGGCAGCGGGCGGGATGGGATGCCGGATCGGCCGTCCCTAGCGTCGAATCATGACCTCCACACCACTCGCCCCCGCCGTCGATGCGGGCCCCGCCGAAGCGCTGCGCCTGCAGTCCGTCGTCAAGACCTACGGCGCAGGCGCCAGCCGCGTCACCGCCCTCCGCGGCGTGAACCTCGCCATCGCGAAGGGCACCTTCACCGCGATCATGGGCCCCTCCGGCTCGGGCAAGAGCACGTTGCTGCACAGTGCTGCGGGACTCGACCGGCCCAGCAGCGGCACCGTCCACCTCGGCGGAACCGAGATCTCGAGCCTGAAGGCACGTCAGCTCACGGCCTTCCGGCGCGACCACGTGGGCTTCGTGTTCCAGGCGTACAACCTGCTGCCGGCTCTGAACGTCGAGGACAACATCACCCTCCCGCTGCGGCTCGGCGGCCGGAGCCTCGAGGCGCGGTGGCTCGACTTCCTGCTCGACGCGGTGGGGCTCGCGGAGTTCCGTCACCGCCGCCCCTCCGAACTCTCCGGTGGCCAGCAGCAGCGGGTGGCGATCGCGCGCGCCCTCATCACCCGGCCGCACGTCGTGTTCGGCGACGAGCCGACCGGCGCGCTCGACTCGCGCTCGGGCAAGCAGGTGCTCGATCTGCTCGCTCACACGGCTCGGGAGCTGAACCAGACCGTCGTGGTCGTGACGCACGATCCCGTCGTGGCATCGCACGCCGATCGCGTGATCTTCCTCGCCGACGGCGCCTTCGCGGGATACCTCGACGGCGCCGACCCCGCGCAGATCAACGACCGCATGAGCGCATTGGGGGAGTGGTGATGTCGGGGCCGCTGGGTTTGGGCCGACTCGTCCGGGCGGATCTTCGCCACCACCGCCGGAGTTTCATCGGAGTCGCGGTCGCCGTGTTCGTCGCGAGCGCTCTGGTGACGGGCCTCGGCGTGCTCGTCGAATCCGGCATGCGCGGCGGGCTCGCCCCCGAACGCTATGCCGCGGTGGATGTGGTCGTGGGTGCGCCGCAGCAGGTGGATGTGCCGGAGGACCTCCCCGTTCCGTTGCGGGAGCGCGCGTCGCTGCCCGCCGACGCGGCGCGTGACATCGCCGCGCTGCCGGGGGTCGACCGCGTCGTGGCCGACGTGACCGTTCCGCTCGTGCTGCAGGGCGCAGGTACGGATGCGGATGCCGATGGCGCCGCGCCCGTCGTCGTCGAAGCACACCCGTGGGAGGCCACGGCGCTGACCGGTTTCGAACTGCGCGAGGGGCGGGAACCCGCGGCGGCCGACGAGGTCGTCGTCACTACGGGCAGCGGCCAGGCCGTGGGTGGCACGGTCGTCCTAGCTCACGGCGGCATCCCCTCGGAGTACCGCGTCGTCGGTGAGGTCACAGCCCCCGCGGCACCCGAGCGGAGCGCACACGTGTTCCTCACGGAGCAGCGCATCGGCCGACTCGACCCCCACGACGGTGCCGCGCAGGCGCTGGGTGTCTTCGTCGCCGGGAACGACCCCGAGCAGACGGCCACCGCGATCCGCGAGGCTTTCCCCGAGCTCGTCGCCCGCACGGGAGACGCCCGTGGCGATGTGGAGTTCCTCGACTCGGGGGCGGCGCGTTCGATGCTTGTCGCCATCGGCAGCGCCTTCGTGGGCACCTGCATCCTCGTGGCGATGTTCATCGTGGCGGGCACGTTGTCGCTGTCGGTGCAGTCGCGCCGCCGCGACTATGCGCTGTTGCGGGCGGTCGGCGCGAGTCCGTCGCAGGTGCATTCGCTCGTGGCCCGCGAGGTGCTGTGGGTGTCGGCGGTCGCCGCGCTGCTGGGCATCGCGCCCGGATACCTGCTGTCGACCGTGCTGCAGTCGGCGTTCGTCACGGGAGGCGTCATCCCCGGCGACTTCGCCCTCGCCTTCAGTCCGCTTCCCGCGGTCGGCGCGGTGCTGCTCGTACTCGCCGCCGCCTGGGGTGCGGCGCGCATCGCGGCCTCGAGGGTCGCGAAGCTCGACCCGGTCGAGGCGCTGCGCGAGTCGGCGACGGGTGCTCCCGCGATCGGTCTGACGCGGATCATCATCGGGATCGTGCTCGCCGCTGCCGGCATCTCGGTGTCGACGGTGCCGCTCGTGCTGCGTGGACAGATCGCGGCGGGCGCCGCGGCCGGTGCGGTGATGCTGCTCATCATCGCGCTCGCCATGCTCGGCCCGTGGCTCGTGTCGCTGAGCATGCGCCTGATCGGCAGCGTGCTGCGGCGGCTGTCGTCCGCGGGCTTCCTGGCTTCGGCGAATGCCGCGGCGAACAGTCGGCGTCTGGCCTCGGCCATCCTGCCGATCGCTCTTGGCATCGGGCTGGGACTCGTGCAGATCGGGGCCCCGTCGATCATCGCCGCCGAGGCCGCGACGCAGGCCACCGCCGGAGTCATCGCCGACCTGCGGGTGACGGCGCCGACCGGGCTCACGCCGGAGGCGGTCGAGGTGATCCGCGAGACCCCGGGCGTGACCGAGGCGTCGGGCGTCGCGCTCAGCGCCGCAGTGATCGATTCCTACGATTTCGAGGGGAAACTCGAGCGCGACGAGCACGTGCTGCAGGGCATCGATCCGGAGCGAGCGGCGCAGAGCCTCGACCTGCGCGTGCGTGAGGGGGCGCTCACCGACCTCGACGGCGCCACGACGGTGGCCGTGAGCACGGATGCCGCCCAGAGCCTCGGGCTCGACATCGGCAGCACGGTCACCGGCCACCTCGGCGACGGTTCGCCGTGGGAGGCCACGGTCGTCGCGGTCTACGAGCGCGGTCTCGGATTCGGGGACCTCACCATGGCCGCCGACGAGGTCAGCGCGCACACCACGGCCGGCCTGGATGCGTTCGCGCTCGCGACGGTCGATCCGGGTGCCCTCGATGACGTGCGTGCGGCGCTGACCGAGCGCGGTTTCGTCGTGAGCGACGGGTCGGGCCAGGAGGCAGCCGGTGCGGGTGCGCAGTCGCAGCAGGGGTGGGTGAACCTCATCGCGCTGCTGGTGATCCTCGGTTACATCGCGATCGCCGTAGTGAACACGCTCGTGATGGCGACCGGAGAGCGCTCGCGGGAGTTCGCCCTGATGCAGCTGATCGGCTCGTCCCGTGGTCAGGTGCGTTCGATGATGCGGATCGAAGCCGTGCTGGTGGCCGCGATCGGCATGGTGTTCGGCGTCGTGGTCGCGATCCCTCCGCTCATCGGAGTGAGCATGGGCATCTCGGGTCGGCCGATTCCCGCGCTGCCGGTGCTCGGGTCGCTGGCGATCATCGGTGCGATGGGAGCTCTCGCGCTCGTGGCGCTGTGGGCGGGAACCACCGCCGCCATGCGCACCCGTCCGATCGACGAGATCGGGTCGCGGCAGTAGGGCACCCAGGCCCCGGGGCGGTGTCGAGACCCCCTCCTCCCGATGTCAGGAGCCGGGGGTTTCGACGTAAGCGGGAATCTCGAGGATGGGAGTCTGGGTCTTCTGTTTCTCTCTTTAGAGCGTTTTATTGATATCTAATAAAGCGAGATCGCTCAGGAGCGTGAACGAGGAATCGCCATCCTGATCGACGAGGTTCAATTCCTCAGCACTCGGCAACTCGAGGCCCTCATCCAGGCTGTGCATAAGACCGTGCAACGGAAACTGCCGATCACCTTCGTGGGGGCAGGGCTGCCGCAGATCGCAGAGCTTGCCGGCGATGCCAAGTCCTACGCCGAACGCCTCTTTCAGTTTCCGAAGATCGACTCCCTCAACGAGCCTGACGCACGTCAAGCACTGATCGAACCGTCCCGAGCGGAGGGAGTCACTTTCGAGAGCGGCGCCATCACTCTTGCGCTCGAGATCTCCCAGGGATATCCGTACTTCATTCAAGAACTCGGGTTCCAGGTGTGGGAGATTGTGGAAAGCTCTCCGATCACTCGAGACGACGTCGAAACGGCTCGGGAGGGCTACGAGGCAAAACTCGACAGCTCGTTCTTCCGAGTCAGACTCGACCGCGCAACGCCGCTCCAAACCGCCTACATGCGTGCCATGGCCGAGCTCGGGCCTGAGGCTCAGAAGGCTTCCGACGTCGCCAAGGTCATGGGGCGAGAGTCGACCCAGCTCGGCCCCACCCGGGCCGAGCTCATCGACATGGGACTCCTCTATACGCCAGAGCACGGCTACGCCGCATTCACCGTGCCCGACTTCGACAAGTTCATGATGCGCGCAGTACCTACCCTGGTTGTTCCTGAACTGCAGAAGAGAACACGAAAGAAGAAGCAGGACTGAATCGGCAAAGGTGTCCGCGTCGCCTACCTCCGGCGATCCGCCCGGTTCCGGCCCAGCCGCCGCAACGGGGCAGTGACCCGCGACCAGAAGCTCGGCTCCCTCTCCGCTTCCGGTGCGGGCAGCGCCACGGCGAACTGCACGAACTCCTCGGCCCCGTGGTGCACGACGCGATACAGCGCGGTGCCGATCAGCACACCGAGGGCGATCGACATGATCGAGGTGAGCGCCGCCGTGAAGTCGGCGAGCCCGTTGTCGGTCGCGAACGCCTCGGTGAGACCCACGAGCCCGGCAGCACCCGGCACGAGCAGCCAGAACGCCGGGAGGAAGGTGAGTTGCGACGGAGCCCCGTGGCGCAGTCCGGCGATCCAGAACACGACCGGGGTGACGGCGACGGCGCCCACGAAGCCGCCGATCGTGGGGTCGATGAACTCGCTGCCGACCCACTGGCCGACGTACGCGACCAGGAGCGCGATGAGTACCCATCCGAACGTCGAGGCGGGAGCGGAGAAGTGCAGGTAGTTCCCCACCGCGAACACGAGTACGCCGAGCAGGCCGACCCACCAGGGCAGGAAGGAGGAAGCGGCAAGCGGCTCATACGACCGGGACTCCACGCCCACGATCGCACCGGCGGCGAGGATCCCGAAGGCCAGCAGCGCGAGCTGCACGAAGCCGTAGACGAGCCGCGCGGCCCCCGAGATCATCTGCCCTGCGGCGAGTTCGACCGTCGCGGTGGTGAGCACGCCTCCGGGCAGGAAGGTCACCAGCGGTGCGATCAGCAGTCGGATGGGGTCGCCGATCTCGATCACCTCCGCGAGCAGGAAGACCGCGCCCGCACACACGAAGGCGGCGGCGATGGGCAGGATCAGCTGCAGAGTCGGGGAGCGCACGAGCTTGAGGAGTCCGATCCCGAAGCCGAGGACGAACGCGACGATCACGCCCTGCCAGGTGGGGGCCAGCAGCAGCGCCAGACCGGCCGTGAGCACGCCGTGCCCGAGCGTCCGGGTGAACCAGCCCAGCCGCGGCCGCATCGCCCCGATCTCGTTCAGCCGTCGTATGCCGTCGAGCGGCGGGACGGCACCGGTCCGTGCTTCCCCGATCAGGTCGTACAGTGCGGCGATCTGATCGAACCGGAAGGAGGCGTTGGTCGCCGAGCGGATGGCGACCCGGGACTCATCCGATTCGCCGGTCTCGACGAGGATGATGGTCGGCAGCACGACGAAGTCGGTGTCGTCTCCGCCGTAGGCCCGAGCGACGTCGGCGAGGGTGTCGCGGATGCGGTCGACGGACTCCGCCGAGGCGTTCATCCCCTGGGCCAGCCCGAGCAGGAACTGGCGGAGCGCCGAACGGTCGACGGTGTCGGTCATGTCAGCTGATCAGGAAGGAGAGGCCCACCCCGACGACGATGGCGACGCCCACGTAGACGAGGTTCGGCAGCTGGAACGAGTGGTCGAAGACGTACTTGCCCATCTTCGTCGTGCCGGTCTGGTCGAAGGCGACGGTGGCGACCTGGCTGCCGTTGGCGGGCAGGGTGTAGATGCCCATCGTCGACGGCCACAGTCCCACCAGCAGCGGCGCCGGGAGCCCGATCGTGATGCCGATCGGGACGATCGCATTGGTCGCACTCGATTGGCTGGTGGTGAGCATCGCGACCGCGAACAGCGCCATCGCGAAGAGCAGTGCCCCGAGGAACGCCGACGATCCGGAGACGACGGATCCGAGCCCGTCGACGATGAGCGTCTGGTTCGCCGCGACGAACGTGTTGGCGAGCCACGCGATACCGAAGAGGGCGATCGCGCCGACGATGCCGGCGGGGAACGTGGGCTGCTTGGGGACGTCGGCGGCCTTGACCTTGCAGAAGACGAAGATCAGGGCGGCGATGATGCCCATCGTGACCTCGATGATAACGGTCACGCTGAGACGCACCGGGTCGCCGGCGTCGTCGGTGCCGATCACGGGACGCAGCCCTTCGAACAGGCCGAAGAACACGATCACCCCGACGCCGATGAGGAAGAGCGTGGCCGAGAGCACGGCGGTCTTCGGAAGCTTGTTCTCGTGCGCGTCGGTCTGCGGCGGCTTGATCTGCCCCTCCTTCAGACGGCGCTGGAACTCCGGGTCGTCCTCGAGGTCCTTGCCGTGGCGCATCATGACGAGCGCGGCGACGAACAGCCCGGCGATGGAGGCCGGCCACATGATGAGCAGCAACTGGCCGAGGTCGACGCCCTGCGGCGCGAGCAGCACGACCATCGAGGCGGTAGCTGCCGAGACGGGAGAGCACAGGATGCCGACCTGCGAGGCGACGGCCGAGACCGACAGGGCGCGCTCGGGGCGGATCTTCTGCTGGTACGAGACGTCATAGATCACGGGCAGCAGCGGGTAGAAGATGTTCCCCGTACCGGCGCCGACCGTGAAGAGGAACGACATCGCCGGGGCGAGGAACACGACCGATTTCGGCTTGCGTCTGATCACCTTCGCCGCGACCGACACCATCCAGTCGATGCCGCCGGCCGCTTGCATGGTGGATGCCGCGGTGATGACCGTGATGACGATGAAGACCGCGTCGACCGGGGCGTTGCCCGGCGCTTCGCCGAACACGAAGATGAGCACGGCCACGCCGACCAGGCCCCAGACGCCGAGGCCGATCCCGCTCGTGCGGGTGCCCATGTAGATCGCGCCGATGACGACGATCAGCTGCGCGATGAGGATCCACACGTTGTCGTTCATGACGACGGCCCCTTCACGATCGGGGCGTTCCCCGTGAGTACCTTCGTCGCGAGCTGCGTCTCGACGATCTTCCCGTCGATCGCCTCGACCCGCAGCGCGAGAGCATCTTCGACCGGGCTGATCGCGGTGACGAACTCGGAGTTCTCGAAGTGCAGCGACTGCAGGTTTCCGACCGCGTATCCAGTCGAGAGCTCGCCGCTCAACAGCGAGGCGTGGAAGAGGGGGCGCCGCTGATCCTCGGCGTCGTAGTGCGGGCAGAAGCTGCCGTGCAGGAAGCCGAGCCCCTCGGGCAAGACCTGCAGGGTCGGCCCGTAGCTGTCGGTCGTGCCGCCCTCGAACCAGCAGATGCCGCCGGCGCTGCCTCCGGTGAACACGACGTTCGAGTCGGGGTCCTCCCACATCTCGCGCATGATCTCGTCCAGGCCCTGCCGCTTCCACACGTCGAGCATGTTCGCGGTGTTGCCGCCGCCGACGTGGATCACGTCGAAGCCCTTCACGAAGCCCGCGAGGTCGTCGACCGCGCGATGGAACAGCGGCAGATGGTGCGGCGCGCACCGGTCCGAGTCGTACGTGGAATAGAAGCTCAGGATGTACGCGGCGTCATCGCCGGTCGCCGTGCCGACGAAGAGGACCCGGGGTCGCTCCTTGCCGGTCAGCTCGAGGATGTAGTCGTGCGTCGGATCGTTCCGACGCTCCATCATGGCCTTGCCGGCCCCGGTTGCCACCACGTGAGACATGCCCCCACCTCTCGACGACTGCGAATGCGCTCAACCTAGTGGCGCACCGAGGCCAGCGTCCAGAGTGCTTTCACCCCGGAAGGGCGACCCGTCGGCCGGGGTGTTCAGCCGTTGACGCGCGCGGTGGCGACGAGGCCTTCGAGGAGGGCGTGCGTGCGCGCCCGAGGCCCGTCGGGGCGCAGGCCGAGCACGTTCGCGAGTTCGAGGGCCAGGGCGGCGTGTCCGGTCGCGCTCGGGTGGAACGGGTCGTTCATGAGCCCCCAGGGGACTCCGCCCGCGCCGAGCTCGGCGAAGCGCGCGAACTGGTCGACGAGGATCACGTCTTCGCTCGCGGCGACCTCGCGCACGGCCTGGGCGAACTCGCCGATCCGCGCGCGCTCCGGGGCATTGCGGGTGTCGATCGCCGGCGGGGTCTGCAGCACGGGGATCGCCCCGAGCGCGCGCACCCGCGCCACGAAGTCCCGCAGCGATGCGGCGTAGTCCGCCGCCGAGATCACCTCGCGGGGGCCGCCCTCCGAGGCGTCGTTGGTGCCGATCATGAGGGTGACCACATCCGGCCGCCAGGACGCGACGCGGCGGTCCCAGTCATCGAGCAGGTCGACGATGCGGTTGCCGCTGATCGCCGTGTTCAGCACGATGTCGCGCACGCGCTCCAGCTCACCGCGGATCAGCTCGTGCAGGTGCTCCGGATAGCTGCGTCCGCCCTGGGTGTGCACCAGGCCGTGCGTGATCGAGTCGCCCGTGATGATCCAGTTCAGCGGAGCCGGATCGGCCAGTGCGGCGGCGAGGCGACCGAGGTCGGAGGCGGCGGATGCGGGGGCGGAGGATGCGGCGTTCGACACGGCTCGAGCCTATCGGCGCAGCAGCTCCCGTCGACGAATGCCGGAACGTCGATATACGTGCCCGGATCCACGCGCTCGGCGGACGCGGCGACACGTACTGTCGGTGCGGACCCACCGGAAATCACTCATCATGTCGGCCACGGGAAGCCTCCCGGGGGCCGATCGAGGTACCCATGAACAAGTGCTCGACACCGACCGCACCCGCCCACCTGCCGAAGTCCTCGGTGATGATCGTGTTCGGAACCCGTCCCGAGATCGTCAAGCTCGCCCCGCTGGTCCGCAGCCTCGGCGATGCCGCTTACGTCGTCCACACCGGTCAGCACTATGACCGCGACATGTCGGCCGTGTTCCTGAAATCGTGCGGAATCACGCGGGTGCACCGCCAGCTTCGCGTGGGCGGGCTCCCGCGGGCCGCGCAGATCGGCCGCGGGGCCGAGTAGATCGCGCAGGCGATCGACGAGGTCGAGCCGAGCTACGTCGTCGTGCAGGGAGACACGAATGCCACGATCGCGGCCGCGCTCGCCGCGAACGCCTCGGGTGTGCGGCTCGGGCACGTCGAAGCGGGGCTGCGCGCCAACGATCGCCGGATGCCCGAAGAGCACAACCGGATCATGGTCGACCACATCGCCGACGACCTGTTCGCGGCGACCCAGGCGAACCGCGCCAACCTGCTCGCGGAGGGCATCGACGAGGAGCGCATCCATGTGACCGGGAATCCCGTGGTCGAAGCCGTCCGCACGCAGCGCGCCGCCGCCGGCTCCGACGTCGACGAGCTGGAGCGCATCGATGTCGAGCCTGCGGAATACGTGCTCGCGACCCTGCACCGGCAGGAGAACGTCGATTCTGCGGACAACCTCTTCGCGACGCTGCACGCACTCAACGACATCGCCGCATCGGGGTGGCCGGTCGTCTTCCCCGTGCACCCGCGGACCCGGGCGATGCTGAGGGCACTCGACGCGGAGCACCTGCTCGACGCGCTGATCGCCGAAGAGCCGTACACCTACGAGCGATTCCTCGCGCTCGCTTCGCACGCCGCCGTGCTGGTCTCCGATTCCGGCGGCATCCAGGAGGAGGCGACGGTGCTCGGGCGCCCGGTCCTCGTGGTCCGGGACTCGACCGAACGTCCCGAGGCGCTCGGTTCCTTCACCCGTCTGGTCACCCCGCAGACCCTCGCGACAGAGACCTCCGCCCTGCTCTCGACGGTGACCCGCACCCTCGCCGACCTCGATGCCCTGCCGTCGCCGTTCGGCGACGGCCATGCCACGGAGCGCATCGCGGAGCACATCCGATCCGCCGTCTCGACCGCCCGTGACGAGAGCGCATGATGCGTCGTCGGCTATCCGCCGCTGTTCGAGGTCGCGATGCTCGTCGCCGCTAGCGCCATATCGTTCATCGTCACGCTGACGTTCCTCGTCTACGTCTTCATGATCATCGTTCCCTTCCTCCGCCGCACTCCGGACCCCGATGGCCGCGTGGATGCCTTCGCATGGCACGTCTTCGTGCCGTGCCGGGATGAGGAGGTCGTCATCTCGCGAACCATCCGGATGCTCCGCTCCACGGTGCCGGAGGCGCACGTCTGGGTGATCGACGACGACAGCGACGACCGCACCGCGTCGATCGTCCAGTCGGCCGCCGAGGCGGACTCCTTCGTGCATCTCGTCCAGCGCCGGCGCCCCGAGGCGAGGACCGGCAAAGGGGATGCGCTCAATGCCGCGTACTTCGCGCTGAACGCGTTCCTTCCCGCCGACGCCGACCGTTCGCGCGTCGTCGTGTGCGTCGTCGATGCGGATGGCGAGGTGGCCGAGAACATCCTCCGCAAGGCCGCCTCGCCCCACGCGTTCGGCGATCCCGAAGTCGGGGCGGCGCAGGTCACCGTCTACATGAAGAACCGCGACGATCGGCGCCCGGTCCCGGACGCCGGGTGGGCCCGCAACACGTTCGGACGATTCCTCATCCGGATGCAGGACCTCGAGTTCCGCGGGCCGATCGCCGCGATCCAGTCCCTCCGCGGCTGGACCGAGACCGTGGGCCTCGGCGGCAACGGCCAGTTCACGCGCCTGTCGGTTCTGGACGACATCGCCGCGAGATCCGACAGGCCGTGGCACGGCTCTCTTCTGGAGGACTACGAGCTGGGCATCCACGTGCTGCTGGCGGGGCATAAGAACCGTCACCTGCACGACACCTACGTCGCCCAGGAGGCGCTGCACGATTTCCGACGGTTCACGGTCCAACGCACGCGCTGGGCACAGGGGAACATGCAGTGCATCCGATACATCCCCGAGATCGTCCGATCTCCCGTGCTCACGAACGCCGGCATTCTCGAGATCTGCTACTACCTGCTTCTCCCGGTCTTCCAGGTGGTGGCCAGCCTCGCCGCTGCGACCCTGGTCGTCGGGGCGATCGTGGGAGTGGTCTCCGGGGCATTCGCCCTCCCCTGGGGCTTCCTGCCCGTCCTCGCCATCCTCTTCCTCCTCTTCGGCATCGGCCCCTTCTTCATCTGGGGGCCGCTCTACCGCCGGTACAGCGAGCCCGATGCCGGATTCTGGACGGGCGTCCTCTGGGGATTCGGGATGTGGGTGTACGACTACTACGTCTATCTGACGGGTGCCCGCGCGCTCTATCGGATCGTCCGGGGCCGGAACGGGTGGGCGAAGACCCGCCGCAACGCGGAGATCGATGTGGCCGGTCCGATCGCGAATGACGCCTGATGTCACGCACCGCTTCGCTGCCTCCCCCCGTTCGCGTCTGGACTCCTCGCCGCTCTTCGCTCTCGATGAAGGTACGGCTGTTCGTGGGAGTGGGGTTGATCGCCGCCGCTGTCGTGCTCGTCTTCCTGGTGCCGCAGGTCGTCTCTCTGGAAACGGAGGTCGCTCGCCTCTGGCTGCCCACGATCACCCCTGGCGCGTTCACCGCGGCGGTCGAGTCCCCGGTGGTTTTCCTCGCCGCGCCGCTGTGGGGGCTCGGGGGTGTGATCCTGGCGGCGACCCGCGTCAGCGGGGTGCGGGTGTGCGTGTCGGTGGTCCTCTCCACCGTGCTGATCCTGGTGACGAACCAGGTGCGACTCGGCGTCTTCGCACGGGCAGCGGTGACGGCGGGATCCGCTGAGGGTTACGAGGTCGCCCTGCGTCTGGGTGGGTCCGTACTGAGCATCGTCGGATTCAGCGCCGCCTACCTGGTCTTCGTGATCGTGATCGCCGACCTGCCCCTGTTCGGCCGGAGGCGGATGCCGACAGGCTGAGCCTCGTCGGATACGCTGGGCGGGTGAGCCCTGAGTCGGATAGACGCTAGATCGCGGGTGTGAGCACACGTCGTGTGCTCCCCGCATCCTCGTCGACCTCACTCACCCGCCGCTCGGCGCGTTTCGCAGCGCCCGCGGCTCTGCGCGTCTGGATGCTCCATGCCGTTCCTCATCCCCGTCCTCGCTCTGGCGATCTTCGCCCAGGGCACCAGCGAGTTCATGCTCGCCGGTCTTCTCCTCCCCCTGTCCGCCGATCTCGACGTCGACCCTCCGACCGCCGCCCTGCTGACCTCCGCCTTCGCGGTGGGCATGGTGGTGGGCGCGCCGCTGATGGCGGTGTTCGCCAGCCGCTGGCGTCCGCGGCAGACCCTCGTGCTGCTCCTCGTGATCTTCATCGCCGCGCACGTGGTCGGCGCGATGGCCTCGTCGTTCTCGCTGCTGCTCCTCACCCGGGTGCTCGCCGCCCTGGCGAACGCCGGCTTCCTGGCGATCGCGCTGGCCACCGTGCGGGGCATCGTCGCGCCGGCGCAGACGACCAGGGCCGTCGCGGTCCTGCTCGCGGGCACGACGCTCGCGACGATCGTTGGCGTCCCCGCCGGCGCGATGCTCGCGAACGCCTTCGGATGGCCTTCCACCTTCTGGGCCGTGGTGCTGCTCTGCCTCCCGGCCGTCGTCGCGCTGCTCTTGGACCGCACGCTCGGCGCCGTTCCGCGCTCGCCGCGGATCGACGTGCGCGCCGAGGTCGCCGAGCTGCGTCGGCGACCGGTTCTCGTGGCCGTGGTGCTCGCCGTGCTCGTGAACGCCGCGACCTTCGGGGTGTTCACGTTCCTCGCCGTCGTCGGCGCGGATGCCGGGATCGATGCCGCCTGGATCCCGCTGCTCCTCGCCGTGTTCGGAATCGGCGCCTTCCTCGGGGTGGCCGCCACCGGTCGATGGGGTGCCCGCTGGGCGCGCACATGGATCGTGGTCGGTGCCGCGGCCACGACCGTCGTCTGGGTGGTCTTCGGCCTCGCTGTCGCGTCGGTGCCGGCCGTGTTCCTCGGGGCGCTGATCGGCGGGCTGCTGTCGTTCGCGGTCGGCTCCGCCCTGATCGCGCGCATCGTCGGTGAGGCCGAAGGTGCACCGGTGCTCGGCGGTGCCTATGCCACGGCGGCGTTGAACCTCGGCGCGGTCGGTGGTCCGGTGCTCGCCGGGATCGGGTACTCCGGTGTCGGCACTCCGGGCGTGCTGTTCGTCGCGGCGGGGATCACCGCCGTCAGCGTCGTGCTCACGCCGTTGCTGAGACGATGATCGCCCCGTAGCGCAATGGATGCGAAAGACTGGGGGCATGACTTCGCCTGTGCTCGACTCGCTCCTCGCCCGCATCGTCGAGAGCGGGCTGCTCGAAGACCCGATCGCCGAGAACGGTCTCGTCTACGGACGGGCGAGCATCGATGCGGCCGGCACCGTCGTGAACGTGAACGTCGACCCGGAACTCGACGAGCACCCGGAGGACGTCGATCACGAGGCGCTGATCGCGGCGGTGTCGCGCATCCTCTCGGTCGGCGAGTCCCGGTGGCGGGCCATCGTCGACGAGGTCGCCACCGACATCGATGACGCCGTCGACGACGAGCCCGTCATCGAGCAGATCGATCTGCGCGACGACCTCGAGGCGACATCGGTCGTCGTCTTCGCCGATGCCGTGCTGCTCGCGTTCCTCGCGCCGAAGCAGTTCCCGGACTCGCGGATCCTCGTGCAGCTCGACGAGGAGCTCGAGGTCGAGGGCGTCGAGGTGCGCGAGCTCGACGGCACCGAGACCGTCGACTTCGACACCCTCGACGAACTCCTCGATCACATCAGCCGCGCCGACGACTGATCTCGTCGCGTGGAAGACATCGCCGCTTCTCGCTCGGCCTCACCGCCTACATCTCGCCGGCCGGGACGCGGGAGCATCCTGCTGTCCGCGATCGGCGCGGCGGCGGTCGGCGTCGTGGTGACCTGGTGGATCACGACCGCGCAACGCGTGTCCGTGGCATCCGATGCCGACCTCTCATCCGTGCCGTTCGGCTTTCCGCTGCCCTGGATCACGCAGGACCACTCGTCGAACCCCTTCACGGCGTATCCGGCCGACGTCGCCCTACGGCTCACCGGTCGCACCGGCATCCCCTATCCGACCTCGTACGAGTGGCTGCCCTTCATCGGCGATGCGTTGATCTGGGGCGCGGCGGCCTGGGTGCTCGGGATGGTCATGCTTCCGGCCGTGGTGCGTACGATGCGCGCGAGGTCAGGCCGTCAGCTTCGATCCTTGAAGTAGACGAAAAAATGGTGCTGCCGGATCGCCGCCGCCATCGCCCATGCCCCCGCGATGCAGCCGGCGAGGACGGCGACCGCGCCTTTGCCACCTTCAGCGATCAGTGCGAACTGATCCGCCGGTCGCCCGCTGTGGTCAGTGGCGCACTCGAACACGTGGCGTAGAGGTCGGGGCCTTCATCGGTGAGGAAGGGGAATGCGAATTCTGGATTGTCGCGAAGATAATTCTCCAGAGAGTATGACGGATCGAGAGCGCCTAAGCGGATGAGGCAGTCGTAGATGAGTTCATTGGGGTCGCGGTTGCTCGGATTCTGCCGCTGGCTGTGCCACAGGCGGCCGAGTACCGTCTCGCCGGAATCGCCTTCGCATTCCGTCATCGCGTCCTGCACGCGTTCGTCCGAGAGACCGGCGCCGCGTTCGACACCGTAGGCGCCGTCCTCTTCGTACTCCACGAGTTCGATGTCGTGCTCATCGAGGCAATCGTCGAAGCGCTTGACCACCTCCGCCCACTCTTGTTCGGTGATCTCCTCATCGCGGATCACATCGCGGACAAAGCCGATATCGGCACTCAGCCACGTCTCTCGGTACTCGTCCGCATAGGTGCCCGTGAAGCGCGGAACGTCCCCTTCGGCGATGGAGGCGTCGGGTGTTGACCCACCAGGCGAGCAGGCGGTCAATGACGCCAGGCTGAGCGCGACACAAGCAGCAGCCATGCTCAATCTGGGAATGCCTGACATCACGACTTCGAACCTCACCCTGGGGTCAGTAGGAGCGCCAGCGATCCCTGGCGCTCCTCGAAGCTAGCCCGACGTGCGCTATTGAACCAGTGTGCTGAGAGCCGCAATATCAATACTCTGAGATGCGCCACACAGGTGAATGTGTTGCAGCTCGGATGCAGGCGGAGAACTCCGCGTCGGGCGGAAGAATGCACCTGGATCCTCCGCCCGACGGCGAGTTCTCCGCCCGTCGCGGTGGCGCTACAGCCACTTCTTGTAGCGGAAGACCCCGTAGAGCGCGACGGCGAACGCGGCCATCGCACCGATAGCCATCGGATACCCGAAGGCCCAGTGCAGCTCGGGCATCACGTCGAAGTTCATGCCGTACACCGTGCCGACCAGTGTGGGCGCGAAGATGATCGCCGCCCAGGAGGAGATCTTCTTGATCTCGTCGTTCTGTGCGAGCCCGGCCTCGGTCTGGCGGCGGGCGACGAGCGCGGAGTGCACGGTCAGCGCGTTCTCGAGGATCGCCCGGAACGAGTCGACCCGCTCGTTCACGCGGATCGTGTGGTCGAGCACATCGCGCAGCGACCGCTGCAGCTCTTCGTCGATGCGGTACTTCTCCGACCCGCGGCGCAGCCACTCCAGCATCCCGCTCAGGGGGTGCACGGCGCGCTGGAAGTTGATGACCTCGCGGGAGAGCTCGTAGATACGGCGGGAGAGCGCGCTGTCGTCGTCGCCGTCGCCGAAGAGCTGATCCTCGATCTCGTCGATGTCGTTCAGCAGGCCCGCCACGATCGGCTCGTACCCGTCGACGACCTCATCGAGGATCGCGTAGAGCACCGCCTCGGGGCCCATCGCGAGCAGCTCGGGGTTGGCCTCCATGCGCATCCGCACGGCGGCGAGGTTCGGCGACTCGGCATGGCGGATCGTCACCACGAAGTCGGGGCCGACGAACAGGTGCAGCTCGCCGAACTCGATCGACTCCTCCTTGTCGCGGTAGCGCGCCGGCCGCAGCACCGCGAACAGGGTGTCGCCGTAGCGCTCCACCTTCGAGCGCTGGTGCCCCGAGAGCGCATCCTCGACCGCGAGGGGGTGCAGGTCGAACTCCCGCGCGACGGACGCGACCTCTTCCGGGCTGGGTCGATACAGGCCGATCCAGGCGATGCCGCCGGCGGCATCCAGCATCCGGTAGGTCTCGTCCAGGTTCTTCGGGGTCTCCACGCGACGTCCGTGGACGTACACGCCGTTGTCGATGAGCGCCATGATGCGGCTCCGTTCTCGCAGGTGCACGGCAGCAGAAGCTCCGTGCGCGGATTCGTCAGGGGGCGGATGACGCCGCCGACGGCTGCGGGAAGGACGTGCGAGAGTGGACCCGAGGGTCAACGCGTGAACGCAGGGAGTCTCGACGCAGCGAGGGCGGCGTCGTAACTATCACCGGACATCGCCATCACCGCCTTTCGGGACTCATTCGGGTCGAGCGACCCAACGGGCCAGCATACCCCTGTCGCCTGGGAAGACGCGCCTGCCGCGAGTGCGGGGGGCGGAGCACCGGTCGGACGGATGCACGCGTGCAGGCCCGACGAGCGGCGTGTCTCCCGACATCCGTCCGTTCTCCCGACATCCGTACCGCGGAGCCCGGAGGAGGTGCACACCCGGGCGGGTGACACCGGCGAACATAGGCTTTTGCTGGATGAATCCTATGTATATGCTGCACGCGGGGGAGCAGGATGACCAGGAGGAATCATGGTACGAACTGTTCTGGAGGGGCCCGAGCGCGCTGCTCAGACCCGGAGAAAGATCTACGCCGTCCTCGCCGGTGGGCTCGTCGTCGGCGTGGGATCCGCGCTGACACTCGCCGCGTGGAACGACTCGGAGTTCGCGACGAGCGACTTCGCCGCAGGAACCTTCGAATTCCAGGGATCGACCGACGGTGCGGCCTGGGCCGACCACGCCGTGGAGGGCGACGCGGCGGTGCTGACGTTCAGCACCGGCTTCGACAACCTCGCGCCGGACGACGTCGTGTACGCGCCCTTCGCGCTGCAACTGACCGCGGCCAGCACGTCTCCCGCGGGACTCACCGCCGTCGCGCCCGTCGTGACGGGCGACCTCGCCGGTCAGCTGACGTTCGGCGCAGTGTCCACGACGACCTTCGGATGCGATGAGACCGCGTTCGCCGGGGGGACGGCCGTGCCCGCCACCATGGATCCGGGCGACATCGTCTACCTGTGCCTGCAGGTCACCGCCGGTGCGACGATCACGCAGGGCGACACCGGCACCGCGGTCTGGCAGTGGGACGCCGTCTCGCAGTAGTCACCTCGGCACAGCCATCGTGGTCCGACAGGCGCGGGTTCGCGGCCTGAAGACGCTCACGCGTGTTCAGGCGCTGCTCGCGTGCGCGCTCCTGCTCGGCGTGGGCGCAGCGGGGAGCCTCGCCTCCTGGTCGGACAGCGAGCTGGCGGGCTCGCCGTTCACGGCGGGCAGTTTCGCCCTCGCATCGCGGACGGATGCCGGTGCCTTCGCCGCGCACCCCGAGGATGCTGCCGCGGCGCTCAGCTGGACGCTGTCGCCGCTCTTCCCGGGGGAGAGTGCGGCCGCATGGGTGCAGGTCCAGGCGACCGGATCGGTGGACGGAGAGGTGCTTCTCAGCGGGGTGTCGCTCGCGACCGAGCCCGCCGCGGGCAGCCCGGAGGAGGCGCTCCGGGATGCGCTCGTGGTCAGGGCATCGGTGACCTCGTCGACCGATCCCGCTCCGCCCGAGTGCACCGTGAGCACACCGGGGGTCGAGGTGACGGGGCTCACCCAGATCCCGGTGCTCCCCGCGCAGCAGGTCGAACCGGCCGGCGGCTCCACCGTGACGTACTGCATCGTCCTGACGCTCCCGCCCGATGCGCCGGCGGCCGCCCAGGGCGCACAGCTCACGCCGACCTGGGTCCTCACGGGGAGCACGGGATGACGGCCTTCTCGCGCGGTGCTGCACGGGCGGGCCGCCTCGTCCGGGACATCCTGCTGGCCGCGGCGGCCGTCGGCGGAGCGGCCTGCCTCGTGTTCGCCCTGCTCGCCTTCACGGGCGGGTACTCGCTGATGATGTTCAAGACCGGCTCGATGTCGCCCACGATCCCGGCGGGTTCGGTCGCACTGGTCCAGCAGATCCCCGCGTCCGAGATCGTCGTCGGCGACGTCGTCACGGTCGACCGGGCAGGGACGCTGCCGATCACGCACCGGGTCACGAGCGTCGGCGAGGGGAGCGACGCAGCGGAACGCGTGATCACGATGCGCGGAGATGCCAACGCCGTAGACGATCCGATGCCGTACACGCTCACCGAGGCACGGATCGTGCGCGGGTCGGTGCCGTATCTCGCACCGGTGATCGCACAGTTCGGCAACCCCTGGGTGCTCGGATCGCTCACCCTCGCCACCGCGTTCCTCGTCGGCTGGGCCTTCTGGCCGAGGCGGCCGCGGACTGACGACGCAGAAGCCCCGCCCCCGGATCCTGCCGACCCACTGGACCCGCCCGGCGACGGCGAGAGCGCGGGCCGCGCGGCGACGGGAGCGCGCGTGCTGACGGCGCTCTTCGTGCTCGCGGTCTGCGCGTCGAGCACGGCTCTCGCTCCGGCGCCGGCATCCGCGGCGACCGGTTCGGACTACCTCACCGTGCGCTCCGACCTCGCCGGTGCCGGTGTGCAGGCGCTCGACCCGCTGGTCCCGCTGCGCTGGCACCTCGATGTGGATGCGTCGAGGGCACCCGCCGACGGCGACCTGGCCATCGCCATCTCGTCGGCGGGCGACTCGGAGTTCGGACTGCGGGCCGAGGTCCGCGCCTGCGCGCAGCCCTGGGGCCCCGACGGTACGTGCCCCGCGGGAGAGCGGATGCTGCGGCCGGAGGGGCCGCTGCCGGTGGACGGCGTCTGGCAGGAGCTGCTCTCCGCCGTGACGCCCGCCGTCGTCTATGTGCAGGTCGCTCTCACGGCGCAGCCGCAGTCTCCCGAAGCCGGCGCGGCGGGCGCCTCGGTCACGGTGCGGGCCACCGCGGCGGGCGACACCGTCGACACGGGGATCGACGGCGAATCGGAGCTGCCTCCGACCGGTGGCTCCGGCCTGGCGCTGCTCGCCGCGCCCGCTGCGGTGCTGGTCGGCATCGGCATCGCGCTCCTCGCCCGCCGGCGCCCGGACCCGAGGGGGCGGCGATGAAGGCGCTCCGCAGGTTCCTCGTCCTGGTCACGGCCGCCTGCCTCGTCGCGATGACCTTCACCGCATCGCCGGCCGCGGTGCGTGGTGACGCGCTGCTCGGGATCACGGAGGCGGCGTGGGTCGACGCGCAGTACGCGCGCGGACCCGTCGAGGCCGGCACCCTTGACGTTCCTGTCATCACCGCCTGCACGACGGAGAACGAGGGAACGAACGGCGCGATGAGCGGCGTCACGCTGACGTGGACGTCGGTGCTCGACGACCCGGCGCGGATGCTGCTCGCCTTCTCGGTGACGGCGGGAACCGTCTTCGAAGCGCCGACCGATCGCATCGTGGTGACCGGGCCGGCCGCCGGCCTCTACACGTTCACGTTCACCGCGACGGCGTCGGAACTCGACGCCGCGCTGGGGCCACTCGCGGGCGCGAGCGTGGGGGCGGCGGTGTCCACGCGTGCCGGGACGGAATGGCGATCGGATGTCGCGACGCGAACCGTCTCGGTCGGGACACTCAGCGGAGGGCTCGGCTCGGCGACCTGCGACCTGGGTCACACCGTCACGCTGACCGGGTTGACCGCGGCAACGCTGCCGATCTCCCGCGTGATCCCCGTCGGCACCTCCGCCACGTCGTCGCTGCCGCCGGCGCTGCAGGACCGCCGACGCACGCCGGTGTACACGGTCACCGTCCGCGACATCGCCTCGAATGCGGTCGTCCCGAACGCCGAGGTGACGATCGTGCTCCCGGATGGCCTGGCGTTCGAATCGGGCACGTTCGCCGACCTCGGGGAAGGCACATTCACCACCAGCGCGACCGGAACCGTCGACTTCCGCGTCGTCGCCAACCGCTCCGAGCCCGCGCAGGGAGCGGTGCGGGTCGAGTCCCCTCGCGCTTTCACGATCCTCTCCGGCCAACCCGTCACTTCGGTGCCGCTCGTGGCGTGGGGATACTCGGTGGAGGGCCAGACGGGCTCGGACAACCTCACTGTGGCACGCACCAGCGCCGTGCCCCTCTGGGACAACCTCGCCATCACCGGCGCGACCGCGGTCGGGTCCAGCTATGCCACGATGCTGTACGCCGATCAGGACGGCAACATGTGGGGGCGAGGGTACAACGCCTCCGGAATCATCGGAGACGGCACAGTCACGACCCGCACGAGTGTCGTCGCCGGGCTCACCGCGCCCGGCGTCCAGCTGGCGAACATCACCCACATCGGCACGGGCACGGAACAGCTCTCCTCCGTCGCGGTGGACTCTTCGGGCGGGGTGTGGGCGACCGGCGACAACGAGCTGAGCGGCTTCGGAGCGGCCTACGCGAACACCCGGTACTGGCAGCGGGTGAGCAACAACTACACGATGCCCGCCGGCGCTCTCACCGCCGAGGTCAATCCCTGGGGCGCCGTGATGATGGTGCTGAACAACGGGCAGGCGATGGTCGCGGGAGCCGACAGCTACGGGTACTCCGCGCAGGGGAGTGCGGTCAGTGCCGCCGCCGGATCAGCGGGACTCCTCATGGTCACCGCGCCCGGCACGCCCATCACGGGTGTCGTCTCGGGAGGGATCGGCTGGCAGTCGTCCGCCGTCGTCACCGGCGACGGGCGGCTGTTCACGGCGGGCGCGTCGGCCTACGGCGGCAGCGGCAACTTCTATCTCACCGAGAAGGCGCTCCCCGCGGGGAAGACCGCCGCGAAGGTGGTCGTCCGCCAGTACCGGATGCTGGTGATCATGACCGACGGATCGGTCTACGCCCTCGGCGCCAACACGAGCAGCGCCCAGGGCATCGGAAGCACGGCCACGCCGGGTGCCACCCTGACGCCGGTCGTGATGCCGGTGGGCGCCGTCGTGACCGACGTGACGATGGGGAACGACACGACGCTGTTCCTCCTCGAGTCGGGTGCGGTCTACTTCGCCGGTCTCAACGACACCGGTGGTGCGGGCGCCGGTGCGACCGGAGGGGCGATCAGCACTCCCGTACGGGTGCCGCTCGCGCACACCGCAACCAAGATCATCGCGTCCTGGTACGACAGTTTCATCGCGGTGCTCGGATGAGCCCTGCGCGTTCGGGCGGAGGCGGCGTCGCGTCAGGGGACGATCGAGTCGATGTAGCCGCCGTCGACCCGGACGGCGGCGCCGGTCGTCGCGGAGGCGAGCGGTGAGGCCAGGTAGACGACCATGTTCGCGATCTCCTCGGGTTCGATGAGCCGCTGCAGCAGCGACTGCGGGCGGTGGAGCCGCATGAACTCGCGCTGCGCCTCGTCCCACGGGAGCTTCGGGTCGACGAGCTCGTACACGAAGTCCTCGACGCCGCCGGTGTGGGTCGGACCCGCGAGTACCGAGTTGACGGTCACCCCGGTGCCCGCCGCCTCCTTCGCGAATCCGCGGGACACCGCGAGAAGGGCCGTCTTCGACATGCCGTAGTGGATCATCTCGGCGGGGATCACCACGGCCGAGTCGCTGGCGATGTCGAGCACCCGACCCCAGCCGCGCGCGGTCATGCCCGGGAGCGTCGCGCGGATGAGGCGGACCGCAGCCAGCACGTTCACGTCGAAGTAGCGGCGCCACACGTCGTCGGTGATCTCGAGTGCGGGCGTCGCGCCGAAGATCCCCAGGTTGTTGACGAGGATGTCGACGTCGCCGGTCGCGGCCAGCACCGCATCCGCTCCGCCCTGATCGGTGACGTCACCTGCCGCGGCGACGAGATCGCGGTCCGGGTTCTGGGCCTGCATCTCGGAGATGACGGAGGCGACCGTGTCGGGCCTGCGTCCGTTGATCGCCACGCGGGCGCCCGCGTCGGCCAGTGCTGCGGCGATCGCCCGCCCGATGCCCTGCGTGGAGCCGGTGACGAGCGCGGTCCTGCCCGTGAGATCGATGCGCATGGTGGTTCCCTCCGTGACGGATGCTGCCTGCTGATGCAACGGTAGTCGCGACGATTCCATGCCCGTGGGGTCGAATGTGTGACGTTCCGAGGGTCTGCGGACACTATGGAGTATGGGATCAGTGGATGATCGGAGCGCCTGGCATCGAGTGCTCTCGGGCGACAGCGATGCGTTCGGGGTCGTGTGGGATCGGCATCGCGACCGCGTCTTCCGTCGACTGCTCAGCGCGGGGAACACCTCCGCCGACGCCGAGGATCTGACCGCGGCTGTGTTCCTGGAGCTCTGGCGCAAGCGGGCCACGGTCCGGTTCGTCGACGGATCGTTGTTGCCCTGGCTCCTGGTGACCGCGCAGAACGTGCACCTGAACGCCAGCCGCGCCCGGCGCCGCCACCGCAAGTTCCTCGAGCGCATTCCTCGCCCCGAAGCCGCACCCGACCCCGCGGACCTGGTAGCCGAGCGGGACTCCGCCCGTAGCCGGCGCGTGCGGGAGGTGCTCGGCCGAGCCCGCGAGCAGGACCGCCATCTGGCCGTTCTGACAGCGCTCGAAGGGTTCACCGTCCGCGAGGCCGCCGAGGCCATCGGCATCAGTGAACCGGCGGCGAAGATGCGGTTGTCCCGGCTCCGGGCCCGTCTCTCGGCCTCCACGCCCGATCTGACATCGACGGAAGGAAGCGCATCATGACTCCCTCGTTCTCCCCCGAGCGTTCCGAGGCTATTCGTGCGGAGTTGATCACGACGGTGGCGCGCACGCGACCGGGCAGGAGCCGGGGTCTCTGGGCTGCCGTCCTCGTGCTCGCCGGCACTCTCGCGGGTGCCGGCATCTCTACAGCTGCCTTCGCGGCCACCGGGTCGTTCTCCCCGACGCCGACCCCCGTAGATCAGCCTGCTGTCGACTCTGGAGAGGGCATCATCGCCCCGCCAGGGACCGAGCCGGGGAGCCCGGTGATCTCGCTGCTCGGCACCCCGCAGAGTCTTGTCGTGGAAGACGACGTCGATGTCGCCCTCGACCGACCGCCCCGTGAGGCCACGCACGTGCGGGTGACGGTCACTATGACATCTCCGGGCACCGTGACGTGGGGCCCGGATCCTGAGGGGAACAACCCTTCGTCGCACGCCTCGACCGCGGACATCGGGGTCACGACCGCCGTTGCGTGGTACGACTTCCCCCTCGACGGCACCGCGATGCGGCTGTACTTCCAGGCGGCGGCCGGTGCGTCGGCGACCGCCGTTCTGCAATACCTGAACCAGGTGCCGACACGTCTGGGGGTGAACGAACACGGAGACACCTTCGGCGTCGAGGGCGGGCCGGACGGAACGCCTGATCTCGTGCGGGTCACCGGCGTCGCGGACGACGGACGCGAGGTCGAGGGGTATGCCTGGGCCTCGAAGCTCTCTGCCTTCTCGCCGGAACACGATGCTCAGCCGTCCACCCCGAAAGAGGCCGTCGAGTGGCAGGAGGAGCGCGACGAGAAGTACCCATCCGGTTGGGACATCCGCGTCTTCGAGAGTGATGGGCGAACGGGCATCGGCACCTTCCACGTCGGTTAGCGGGCGGAGGGCTGAGCAAGCGCTCCCACTTCGGCCGAGCGAAACCTGGACAAAGGTAAAACGTTAGCTGGTCGAATGTCATATAGGGTGGAGTCATCGTCGTTCGAGCACGGCCCTGGGGAAAGGCCGGATCGAACGAGACGCGGATCTCGATCCACTCGAGACTCCGCGACGGACCGCGGCGAAAGCCGCTTGTTCTCGGTGCGCCTCCCCCTCCCGCACCGGGCTGCGCCCCCCGACGTGGGCCTGTGAGGGTTCACGCCGGGGGGACGTGCGAACGCGGGGGCACCGCCCCCGCGTTCGCCTCGTCTCGTCTCGTTGAGCCTCGACGGACCAACGTGTAACATTTCACAGGGCGGGGATGGGTGCGGCAATGGATTGCGGGGGCTTCATGGACGACGATGCGGATCGGACAGAGCGACTGCGGGCCCGCCTGCGATGGCTCGCCGGATGCTCCGCGGTCGCGATCATGCTGATCGTCGGATGGTTCGCCTACGGCGCCATCGTTCGGTCGCCCGTGATGATGACGGCCGCAGCCGGAGGATTCGCGGCCGTCGTGACCGGATGGAGCAGCCTGCACGCGTCCCTCACGACACAGCTCGACCTGATCGCCGCACAGGCTGACCTCGTCATCGACGCACCCGGCCTGTTCTCCGGGCCGCGCACCGACAGACGTACCGACATCCGGAACTTCCCCATCGGCTGACCGTCGCGCATCGGGTGTGCGCGCGGCGTCAGGTGAGCATGACGGCGGCGTTGCCGGACGCGATCGCCCGCATCGCCGGTCCAGGAAGCGCGGAGGCTGCGAGCTGCAGCGCCGTGGCCTCCGGGACCTGCACGGGGAAGCCGCTGCCGAAAACCCAGCGCTCCGGATCGGCGCCGAGACCATCGGCGACACCGGTGGGGCCGTTCACATGCCAGAGGTCGAGCCGCAGCCACTCGGGCGCGGCGTCGCCGAGATGCCGCTTCAGCTCGATCCCATCCGCGCGGTTGAGGCCGCTCAGCAGCAGCGGAGCAGCCGGACTCTCGCGCACGAGGTCGGCGATCCGGTGCGCCTCGAGGTCGACGGCGGGGGAGAACGGATGCCGCACCCTGGCGTCGTCGAGCCGGGCGATCAGCTGCACGGGGAGCCCGCGGTCGGCGCACGCGTCGAGGACCGGGCGCACGGCGGAGACCTCGTACCGATGGAAGCCCGGGGCGACACGCACTCCACGCGCGCCGGCGGACACGGCATCGTCGAGCTCTTCGCGCCAGGTCGGGTCGCGCGGATCGATCGTCGCGAACACGCGGAAGAGCGGGTCATCGGCACACGCGGCGAGCGCGGCCTCGTTGCCGGTTCGGGTGTCGAACCCGAACAGGGATGCCAGGTGCGAGACCCAGACGGAGCGCAGGCCGAGGCGTTCGGCGTGGGCGTGCAGGGTGTCGGCATCCGCGGCGGCGGAGAGCCGGTGGGGCCATTGTCCGAGGAAGCACGTGGTGTCGGTCGCACCGAGGTCGGCGAACGCGCGGAGCGTCCGTCGCGCCTGGGCGGTCATGCCGCCACCTCCGCAAGCCAGCGGGCGACCGTGCCGCCGAACACCCGCTCCTCGGCATCGGGGTCGAGCCCTGCACCGAGCACCTTGCCGACGTTGGCCGCGAGGTCGATGTGGGGCAGGTCGGATCCGAACACCACCCGGTCGGGGCCGAGGCGCTCCACGGCGAGTGCCACTTCTCCGGCGCCGATGATGGTGCCCGAGGTGTCGACGGCGATGTTCGGCACGGAGCCGACCGTGTTCACGGCCGACTCAGGCTGGCCGCCGAGGTGCGCCATCAGGAAGCGCACGTCGGGATGACGGCGGGCTGCGGCGGCGATGTGGTCGGCCGTCGACTCGTAGGGGAACTGCCCGACGGTCTTGCGCCACGCATGCGCGAGCACGATCAGCCGGTGCTCGGCGGCGTACTCGAGGATCGGATCGCTCAGTGGATCGTCGGCCAGAGTCGCGATCCAGAGCTTGATGCCGATCATCCCGCGGTCCTCGACGTTGCGGCGCAGATCGTCGAGACTGTCGCGGCCGAAGCGCGGATTGACGTAGCAGTAGCCGCGCAGGCGGTCGGGGTATCGGCGCAGCTCGCCGGCCAGCACGTCGTTCATCTCCCGCACTTCATCGAGGCTCGGGTGGGCCTGGAAGCTTCCGAGGTTGCTGCACAGGAACAGCTCGATGCCCAGGCGGTCACCGGCCTCGAAGACCGCGGGGTCGAAGCGCCCTTCGTCGAGGTGCGTGTGCGCGTCGATGCCGGTCATGCCGTCGCCTCACGCACGGCGAACGCCGCGCGGCGCAGAGTCTCGTCGATGTCGGCTTCGGTGTGCGCGGCGTTGACGTAGACGACCCGATAGAAGGAGAGTCCGTGGCGGAACGCCGCCCGTAGGAAGGCCTGGACCTCGGCGTCGGCGCCGACGAACTGCGGGCACGCCGGGTGCCCCACGAGCCGGATGCCGGAGCCGGCCTCGGCGAACACCGCGTTCAGGCCGTTCTGCAGTCGGGTGCCGGAAGCGAGCAGTCGCGCGATCACGTCGCGGTCGCGCATGGCGGTCATCGTCGCGGTGGCGGCTGCGAGCGACAGCGTCTCACCGCCGTAGGTCGACGTGACGACCACCTCGCCGCGGTCGAGCACGCCGAGCACCTCCCGGCGCCCGCAGTAGACCGCGAGGGGCATGCCGTTCGCGATCCCCTTGCCGAAGACCGACAGGTCGGGGAGCACGCCGGTCGCCTCGGCCATCCCGCCGATCGCCACTCGGAAGCCGGTGACCATCTCGTCGTAGGCCAGCAGGGCGCCGTGCCGGTCGGCGAGGTCGCGCAGGTAACGGTAGAAGCCGGCCGCCTCGGGAATGGCCGGGTAGTCGGCGGCGATGAGGATGAGCGCGATCTCCGAACCCCGGGTGAGGAACAGGCGGTCGAGGGTGGCACGGTCTTCCCACTCGACCGCGTGGTGCAGGGCCGCGAGGGCTGCCGGAACGCCGGGCACGGCATCCGTCGTCGCCCCGGGCAGCACCCGCGCGCCCGCCGCGAGCGAGTTGAGCCAGCCGTTGTAACCGATCTGCACGACCCGGTCGCGACCGGTGTGCGCGCGGGCGATGCGGATCACGGCTGCCAGCGCCTCGCCGCCGGTCTTCAGGAAGCGCGCAGCCTCGGCACCGGGCACGAGGGAGCAGAACAGCTCGGCCGTCGTCGTCTCGAGCGGATGCGGGTGGCCGAACAGGATGCCGTCGTCGAGCTGGGCGCGGATCGCGGCGTCGACGGTCGGATCCGCATAGCCCAGAGTCACGGGTCCGAGCGCGCAGCGGTAGTCGAGGAACTCACGGCCCCGGTCATCCCACACCCGGCATCCGTGCCCGCGAACGATGACCTCGGGCTCCTCCGGCAGCAGCGTCGGCGCCTTGGAGTTGGTGCTCGACCCGACCGGCATCACGGCCAGCGCGCGCTGTCGCCATCCGGTGGTGCTGTGCGCGGTGTGCATGCTGGCCTCTCTGCCGTGCGGATCCTGCGGTGCGGTGTCTAGCCGAGGGTGATGACCTCGCCGGCGCGGGCCGCGGAGAGCTGGGCGGCCTTGGCGATCTCGACCGTGCGGATGCCGACGCCGGCATCGGGCTGCGGCTGCCGGCCCTCGCGCACGGCGCGGACGAACTCCTCGAGCAGCAGAGCGTCGAGGTCCGCCCCGACGGGACTCCACGTCTCGCCGAGCGCATCATGCCCGGCCACACCCTTCGCGAAGGGGCTGACCGTGACGGTGCCGCGCTCGGCCACGACCTGCAGCGTGAGGCCGCCCCAGGTCGCCGAGCTCATCGGCCAGCTCCACGAGCAGTCGATCGTGGCGATCACCCCGCTCGGGTACTGGATGGTGACGAGTCCGCCGGTCTCGACCGCGAGCTCGCGCTGCGCGTGCAGGATGCTGTTCGACATCGCGCGGACCGACTGCGCCCGCTCGCCCAGGAGCTCGTCGAGCAGGTCGGCGCAGTGCACGACGTGGTCGACGAGAGCGCCGCCGCCCGCCAGCTCGGGATCGGTGAACCAGGCGCGATCCTCCGGGAGCTTGCCGTTGTTGATGCCGGTGACCCCGAGGACCTTGCCGAGACGGCCGCTCTGCAGCTCGGCGATCGCGTCGCGCACGCTCGGCGCGAAACGCACCGGGTAGGCGACCATCAGGATCACTCCGGCCTGCTCGCACGCCTCGCGCATCGCGATCGCGTCGTCGACGGTCGTGGCCAGCGGCTTCTCGCACAGCACGTGCACCCCGGCGGCGGCCGCGCGCTCGACGAGGGCACGGTGCCGGGAGTTCTCGGCGGCGATCACGACGGCATCCGGGTTCCAGGCGAACGCCTCGTCGTAGGTGTCGACGTACGCGACACCCAGCTCCGCAGCCAGTGCGGCGCCGCGGGGGGCGTCGTCCGGAGCCGTGGCGCCGTCGGGGTCGGCGGCGATCAGCTCGACGCCCGGCATGTCCTTCAGCGCGTGCACGTAGCTCAGGGCGTGCGTGTGCGCGAACGACAGCACGGCGATCCGCAGCGGGGTGGGGGCGGTCATCGGACGGCCTCCTCGGCCTCGGTGCGGTCGGGGGTGGGGAGCGCGACGGGGGCGCCGGCGGCGATCGAGGCATAGGCGGCCTCGGCGACCGCGACGGCTTCGATGCCATCCGCCGGGGTCACCCTGGCGTCGCGGCCTTCGCGCAGCGCGGCCACGAAGTCGACGATCTCGGCGTAGTAGGGGCTCTCTTCGGGCGACATCGGCGGCAGGTAGTCGGTGGCTCCGGCGTCGAGCACGGCATCCGTGCGCAGCGACGCGTCTTCGGCGCTGTCGTATCGCAGCCGGCCCTCGGAGCCCGCGACCTCGACGCTCGTGCGGAACGGCATTCCCGAAGCGACCCAGCTGGCGTGCAGGTGGCTGATCACGCCGCTGCGGTGCGTCAGCACGACGTGCGCGGTGACGGGTGCCGGAACCCGGTCGTCGACGGTCGGCGGGTTCTGCACCGCGAAGACCATGGCGACGGGGCCGGCGAACCAGACCGCCTGATCGATGTCGTGGATCATCAGGTCGCGGATGACCCCGCCACCGGTGCTCTCCGAGAAGAACCAGGGCGTCTGCGGGGCGGAGCCGGCGCGGCTGAACCGCTGCACCGCGAGGGTGCCGATGCGCCCGGCGTCGATGCCGGCCTTGATCTGCGCGTACTCGCCCATGTACCGGACGACGTGGGCGGGGAAGAGTCGCACACCGGCATCCTCGGCTGCTCGGGCCACCGTCGCCGCGGCCTCGGCGGTCGCCGCCAGCGGCTTCTCGCAGATGACGTCGCGCCCGCGCTCGATGGCCCGCAGGGCGAAGTCGGCGTGGGTGCTGCTGGGGGTCACGATGTCGACGATGTCGACCAGCCCGATGAGCGTGTCGACGTCGGAGACGAGCTCGAAGCCGTACTCCTCGGCGATCTCCTCGGCACCGGCCAGAGAGGTGACGTACCCCTCGGCGCCCAGCGCCCGCCAGGCGTCGGCGTGCACGCGCGAGATGCCGCCGGCTCCGATGAGTCCGACCTTCAACGTGCTCACTGCTTCTCCTCGGTGCTCTCGGCGGTCGTGTTCTCGGTGGTGGTGTCGTCCGCCCCAGCCGACTCGACCGGCAGCGGGGTGATGGGCGGGGCCGGCATGTCGTCGATGCCGTAGATCTCGGCGGCGTGCCGCTGGAACGCGTGCACGACCGCGCCGTGCGCCGCGGCCTCCGCGCCCAGGCGGGCCTCGGCGAGCGGCACCTGGAACGGCAGCCCGAGGTGTCCGGGGAGCGCTGCCCGCAGCGGGTCGAGCAGCTGCTCGTGTGCGGCGGAGAGTCCGCCGCCGATCACGATCATCGCGGGGTCGACCGTCATCGTCAGGGTCGCGATCCCGTGGGCGAGTTCGTCGATGAAGCCGTCGAGCTCCTGCTGCGCTGCGGCGTCTCCGCCACGTGCCTTCGCGAAGACCTCGGCGGCGGTCGGGGCGGTGCGCCACGAGATCTGTCCGGTCTCGGTGTTCAGCCCGCGGAAGGCGAGGCGGCCGATGTCGCCGGCGGCGTTGTGGATGCCGCGCCGCGGGCGACCGCCGAGGATGAGGCCCATCGCGATGCGGTTGCCGACCGAGAGGTAGATGACGTCGTCGACGAGCTGTGCGACACCCAGGTGGTGTTCCGCCACGGCGGCGAGGCGCACGCCGTTGTCGACCGCGACGGGGCAGCCGAACGCCTGCCGCAGCTGCGATCCGATGTCGATGCCCGACCACTCGGGGATGACGACCGAGGTGGTCACGCGCCCGGCGTCATCGACGATGCCGGGGAGGGAGACGCCGACCGCGCGCAGCTTCGACGCGGGGATCCCGGCGTCGGACAGGGTGCGGCGCACGTCGTCGATGACGGCGGCGAGTTTGGAGGCGCCGTCGGGCTGCTCGGCGACGCCGGGGTAGCTGCGCTGCACGATCACGGCTCCAGCCAGGTCGGCCAGCACGACGCGCACGCTGGCGACGCCGATGTCGACGCCGACCACGGTGCCGGCGGCCGCGTGGAACGAGTAGCGGCGGGCGGGTCGACCGGCTCCGCCGCCGTTCTGCGCGGGGGCGTCGACGATCAGTCCGGAGTCGCCCAGGGCGGTCACCGCGTTCTCGACCGAGGTGCGCGAGATCTCGAGCGAACGGGAGAGGTCGTTGACGGTCGCGGGGCCCGCGTCGCGCAGCTGCAGAGCCGATCGCGCGACGATCGAGCGTGGACTGTTCACGGCCATGTGCTGCCCCCTCTTCTTCTCCATCGTCGGGTGCGATCAAATTAGCACACCGAATTCTCAGATCAAGCTTTGTTGTTCTCGAACGGGAAACACGCCTGAAACAACCGTCTGGGAACTTGTACTTGACGAATTATCCCATCCCAGTGTCATAATGAACCGTACTCAGCACGGTTCAAGCAAAGGAGCACCATGCGCGTCAGCAAGTTCATCGGCGTCGCCGCGGGAGTCGCGGCCGCCACCCTGTTGGCCGGATGTTCGGCCGGCGGAGGCAACACCGCAGAGGGTGAGCAGGACATCACGGTCTGGCTCTACCCGGTCATCGCCGACGAGGCGGTGCACAAGGACTTCTGGGACTCGACGATCGCCGACTTCGAGAAGAAGAACGAGAACATCAACGTCAAGTACGAGATCTTCCCGTGGGCCAACCGCGACGAGGCCCTCCAGACGGCGATCGCGGCCGGCAAGGGTCCGGATGTCGTCTACCTCATCCCCGACCAGCTCGCGGCGTACCAGAAGTCGATCGCGCCGCTCAACGACCTGCTGAGCGAGGAGCGTCAGGGCGACCTGCTGCCGAACGTGAAGAAGTCGGTCACGCTCGACGGCGACATCCTCGGGGCTCCGCTGCTCACCAGCGCGCAGCCTCTCCTCTGCAACGCGGCCGCGTTCGAGGCCGCCGGCGTCACCGAGTACCCCGAGACGTGGGACGACATCGCCGAGATGGCGCCGAAGTTCACGGAGAAGGGGATGTACGCCCTCAACTACCCGGCATCCGCCGAGAACACCCTGAACCTCACCTACTACCCGCTGCTGTGGCAGGCCGGTGGCGAGGTCTACACGAAGGACGGCGACATCGGCTTCGACAGCAAGGAAGGCGAGAAGGCGCTCACCTTCCTCACCGACCTGGCCGATGCCGGAGCACTCGACCCCGAGGCCCTCACCACCAACGTCCCGCTCGAGCAGACGGCCGTCGCTCAGGGCAAGGTCGCCTGCACGTGGAACAACGCGGTCCCCGAGGTCCTGCCCTTCTGGGGCGAGGAGAACGTCAAGGTCCTCGCTCCGCTGACCGAGAAGGAGACCGTCGCCTACGGCACGGTCGGATCGCTCTCGGTGCTCAAGGGCTCCAAGGCGCAGGATGCCGCGGCGAAGTTCGCGGAGTACGCGACCGGCGCCGACGTCATCGAGCCGTACCTGAAGGCCGCCGGCTTCTTCTCGGCGCTCAGCACCACCGAGCCGCTGTACGCGGATGACCCGCTGCTCGGCGAGGTCGAGAAGTACGTGCCCGACACCACGGTCGGCGAGCTCAACGCCTCGTCGCGTGCGCTGATGGGTGTGCTCGCTCCCGAGATCCAGGCGGCATTGCTCGGGGACAAGTCCCCGGAGGATGCTCTGAAGGATGCCGCGACCGCTGCGGCACCGCTCATCAAGAAGTAAGCAGCACCGGGGGCGTGCGGAGCCCGAACTCCGCACGCCCCCGTTCCCTTCACTCCCCCACGTGAGGAATCACTGATGACGACGGCAACCACGGCCAAGAGGCCCGCAGGGCGGGTCGCACGGGTGCTCGCACGGCGAGAGGCACGCATCGCGTTCCTGTTCGTGCTGCCCGCGTTCCTCCTCTTCATCGCCTTCCGCTTCGGCCCCAGCATCGTCGGCGTCGCCCTGAGCTTCTTCGACTACGACATCACCGGCGAGATCTCGTGGCGCGGGCTCGACCACTTCCAGCGCATGATCGCCGACCCGCTGTTCTGGCGGGCGATGGGCACCACGCTGATCTACACCGTGTTCGCGGTGCCGATCGCCCTCGTGCTCTCCACCGTGATGGCGCTCGGCGTGCGCCGCGCCTTCCGGGGCGCACGCTTCTTCCGCTCGATCTTCTTCCTCCCCGTCATCACCTCGCTGGTGCTGGCCGGCTCGATCTTCGTCTGGATCTTCTCCGCCAACGGTCCCTGGTCGGCACTGATGACCCCGCTGGGTCTCGGCGGATCCTGGCTGGGCAGCACCGTGCTCGTCATCCCGGCCATCGTCGTCGTCGGCGTCTGGTCGCGATTCGGCTACGGGATGATGATCCTCATCGCCGCGCTGCAGGACGTGCCGCGCGAGCTCGAGGAGGCCGCGCTGGTCGACGGGGCCAACGCCTGGCAGCGGTTCCGGTACATCATCATGCCGGTGCTGCGCCCGACCTTCTTCTTCCTCGCGGTGATCGAGACGACCGCCGCGTTCCAGGTCTTCGACGTCATCTACGTGATGACCCAGGGTGGTCCGGCGAACGCCAGCTACTCACTCGTCTACATGCTCTACGACCAGGGCTTCCGCTACTTCGACTACGGCTACGCGGCCGCCATCGGTGTGGCCCTGTTCATCATGACCCTCGTCGTCGCGCTCATCCAGCGCCTGGTGATCGGAAAGCAGAAATGACCGCTCTGTTGCAGCCTCCGACACAGCCGCCGACGCAGTCGCCGGTGATGCCGCCGAAGATGTCGACCAAGCAGCGCCGCGCCTACCGCGCGCTCCAGCCCACCGGCTGGGGGATCGTCGGGCGATGGATCTGGCTGAGCCTGGCCGGCATCCTCAGCTTCTTCCCCTTCTACGCGATGGTCGTGCTGAGCCTGAAGCCGGGCATGGTCGTCGAGCTCCCCGGCTCGCTGCTGCCCTTCCAGGACATCTCGTTCGAGGCCTACGAGCAGGTGCTCGCCGGGCAGAACATCCTCGGCTGGCTCGGCAACACGCTCATCTACTCGCTCGTCTCGGTCGTCGCCGTCCTGTTCCTCTCGGCGCTCGCCGGCTACGCCTTCGCCAAGAAGCGCTTCCGCGGCAAGGAGGTGATGTTCTGGTCGTTCCTCGCGATGGTGATGGTCCCGTTCCACGTCACCCTCATCCCGACGTTCATCCTCATGGCGAACCTCGGCGGCGTCGACACGTACTGGGGCCTGATCCTGCCCTCGCTCGCGAACGCCCAGGCCGTGTTCCTGATGCGGCAGTTCATCTCGGGCCTCCCGGACGAGCTGTTCGAAGCCGCCCGCATCGACGGTGCGGGTGAGTTCCGCATCTTCCTGCGGATCGTGCTGCCGCTGTGCAAGCCGATCCTGGCGACCCTCGGCATCTTCGTCTTCCTGTGGCACTGGAACGACTTCCTGTGGCCGCTCATCATCGCGAAGTCCAACGCGATGTTCACACTCACCGTCGGCATCTCGTCGCTGCAGCAGCAGAACGTCCCGCTGAGCACCATGCTCGCCGGTTCGGTCGTGGCACTGCTGCCCATCTTCCTCGCGTACCTCATCGCTCAGCGGTACGTGCAGGAGGGCGTGGCCGGTACGGGCATCAAGGGCTGAGAAGAAGGGAAAGCACCACATGACTCAGCACAGTTTCACTTCAGAGGCCGATCTCGAGGAGGCGCTCGCCACACCGAGCGCCGGCTTGATCGACGACCTCGCGCGCGGGGCGGGCGACCTCGTGATCCTCGGCGCGGGCGGCAAGATGGGCCCGACCCTGGCGATGCTCGCGCGCCGTGGAATGGATGCCGCCGGGCGCCAGGACGACGCGGTGTATGCCGTCTCGCGCTTCGGCGATGCCGCGATCCGCGAGCGCCTCGAGGCCGCGGGCGTGAAGGTCGTCCCGTTCGATCTGATCGAGAACGACGACTTCTCCGCGCTGCCGGATGCTCCGAACGTGGTGTTCATGGTCGGCGCGAAGTTCGGCGCTGCGACCAACGCCTCCTGGGCGTGGGAGGTCAACGCGGCCCTGCCCGACCGTGTCGCCCGCCGCTACCGCGACAGCGCCATCTCGGTACTCTCCACCGGCAACATCTACCCGTTCCTGCCCGCCTCCTCGGGCGGAGCATCCGAAGAGGTGCAGCCCGCACCCATCGGCGAGTACGCGCAGTCGTGCCTCGGCCGCGAGCGCGTGTTCGAGTTCGGGGCGCAGGAGCGCGGCACCAAGGTCGCGATCATCCGCCTCAACTACGCGGTCGACCTGCGCTACGGCGTGCTCGCCGACATCGGCAGCGCCGTGCACGCGGGACAGCCCGTCTCGGTCGCCACCGCCAACGTCAACGTGATCTGGCAGGGCTACGCGAACGAGGTCGTGCTCCGCAGCCTCGTGCACGCCTCGACCGCCCCGTTCACCATCAACCTCACCGGTCCCGAGCTGCTGAGCGTCGAGTCGATCGCCCGGCGCTTCGGCACCCTCTTCGACCGTGAGGTCGAGATCGTCGACGAACCGCAGCCCACCGCGCTGCTCAGCGACGCCCGCCGGTGCATGGCCCTGTTCGGCTACCCGGCCGTCTCCGCCGAGACCCTGATCGGCCTGCAGGCCGACTGGATCGAGAAGAGCCTCCCGATGATCGCCAAGCCGACCAAGTGGGCAGTCCGCGACGGGAAGTTCTGATGACCGTTCCCACCCTGCGACCGGAAGCCGCGGCCACCCTCTCCCGCGGTGCCGTGATCCCGGCGCATCCGCTCGCGCTCACCGCCGAGCGGCGCATCGACGAGCGTCGCCAGCGCGCGCTCACCCGCTACTACCTCGACGCGGGTGCCGGCGGCGTGGCGGTCGGGGTGCACACGACCCAGTTCGAGATCCGCGATCCGGAACACGCCCTGTTCGAACCCGTGCTCGCGCTCGCCGCGGAGGAGCTGGATGCGCGGGCGAGTGCCGACGTGGTGCGCATCGCCGGCGTCGCTGGTGGCACCGCCCAGGCGGTCGCCGAGGCCGAGCTCGCCCGCGGGCTGGGCTACGACGCCGTGCTGGTGAGCCCTCGCGTGGCCGGCGCCGACGAGCGAGCCCTGCTCGAACGCGCCCGCGCCGTGGGCGAGGTGCTGCCGGTGGTCGGCTTCTACCTGCAGACCGCGATCGGCGGCCCCGTGCTCGACCGGGAGTTCTGGCGCGAGTTCGCCTCGATCCCGGCCGTCGTCGCCGTCAAGGCTGCGCCCTTCGACCGGTACCGCACGCTGGAGCTGGTGCGCGGGGTGGCTGCCTCGGGCCGCGCCGACGAGATCGCGCTCTACACCGGCAACGACGACGCGATCGTCGCCGACCTGCTCTCCGAGTTCCACGTGGAGTCGCCGTCGGGCCCGCGCACGCTGCGCTTCGTCGGCGGACTGCTCGGACAGTGGGCGGTCGGCACGCGTGCCGCGGTCGCGCTCCTCGAACGTGCACAGCGCGCGATGGCCGGAGACGCGGGGGCGTATCGCGACCTGGGGCTCGTCGCCTCCGACATGGTCGACGTCAACCAGGCCGTGTTCGACCCGGGCAACGACTTCCACGGGGTGATCGCGGGCGTGCACGAGATGCTCCGCCAGCAGGGGCTGCTCGAGGGCACCTGGTGCCTCGACCCCGCAGAGGGGCTGTCGCCCGGCCAGGCGGAGGAGATCGAGCGGGTGCGCCACGCGTACCCCGACCTGAACGACGACGCCTTCATCGCCGAGAACCTCGAGGCCTGGTTGCGATGAACGTTGCGATGAGCGCGGCGGCGAGCGGGGGAACGGTGGCGCCGACCGTGGTCGCGGTCGTCTCCGAGGAGCTCTTCGCGGAGTTCTTCTCGGGTGAGGATGCGGAGCGGCTGCAGGCGGTCGCCGCCGGTCTGGGCGGGTCGTTCGTCCGGGTGGATCGGCTGTCCGATGCGGAGCTCGCCGAGGCGCGCATCGTGATCACGAGCTGGGGCGTCGGCCCCTTCGACGCGGCCGTGCTCGCCTCGCTGCCGAAGCTCGAGCTCATCGCGCACACCGGCGCCACGATCAAGCCCTTCGCGACGGATGCGCTGTTCGATCGCGGTGTCGTCGTGACCCAGGCGGGTGCGGGCATGGCGCGGCCCGTCGCCGAGGTGTCGTTGACGTTCACGCTCGCGCTGCTGCACCGGGTGCCCGAGATGCACAACGCCCTGCGCGCCGACGACGGCTGGTACGACGCGGATGCCGTGGGCGTGCAGCGCGAGATCCTCGGCACGCCCATCGCCGTGATCGGTGCCTCCCGCACCGGACGGGCGTATCTCGAACTGATCCGTGCGCTCGGGGCCGAGCCGCTGCTGGTCGACCCGACTCTCGATGCGGCCGCCGCGGCGGGGCTCGGGGCCGAGCTGGTCACCCTCGACGAGGCGCTGCGGCGTGCGCAGATCGTCGCCGTACACGCGCCGACCCTGCCCGAGACGCATCACCTGATCGGCCGCCGGGAACTCGCGCTGCTGCGCGACGGCGCGGGGCTCGTGAACACGGCACGGTCGTGGCTGGTCGACGAGGCCGCGCTGATCCAAGAGCTGGAGCGCGGCCGTCTCAGTGCGGCGATCGACGTCTTCGACGAGGAGCCGTTCGCCGCGGACAGTCCGTTCCGATCGCTGCCCGGCGTGCTGGTCACCCCGCACCGGGCGGCCGGCACGAGCCAGGGACGTCTGCGTCAGGGGCGGATCGTCGTCGACGAGGTCGAGGCCTTCGCCGAGGGGCGCACCCTCACGCACACCATCTCCCGCGACCAGCTGTCTTCGATGGCATGACCGGGGCGGCGGGATGCGCGGCCGCCGCGCGGGCATCGTGAGCGCGGCGACAGTCCGTGCCGCCCGCGCCACGGACCAGCAGGCGCTCGGGGCGCTATGGGCGACGGCGTTCACGCCCCCGCTCGCTCCCGACCAGTGGCTCGTCGACGACGAACGGCTCGCGCACACGCGGGTGGCCGAAGATGACGATGGCCTCTGCGGGTCGATCTACGGACTACCCAAGCGGCTCCGGGAATCCGACGGCGGGATCGCCGCGGTGCACGCCATCGGCAGCGTCGCGGTCGCCGAGCGGGCGAGGGGGCAGGGGCTCGCACGCCGGCTGGTCGCCGCGACCCTGCAGGCGGCGGGCGACGCCGATTGGGCACTGCTGTTCACCGGTACACCCGAGGTGTACCGCTCCAGCGGGTTCGAGACGTTCTCGATGGCGCGGACCGTGGCCGGGCCCTGGCGCGCTGCGACGCCCGCCGGAGACGAGGGTCGCGTCGTGCGCGAATCCCTCGGGCTCGGGAGCCTCCGCCCGGTGCGCGAGGTCTACGAACGTTCACGGTCCGATCTGGTCCTGGCGCCGGTGCGCGGCGATCGGGACTGGGCGATGGCGGAGGTGCGGCTGCGAGGCGCCATTCTGTACCGCCGGATCGAAGGATCGACCGTGGTCGGCTACGCGGTCGCCGAGCCTCGCGGCGGGGTCGGCGTGCTCCTCGAGAGCGCCGTGCTTCCGGGTGCCGACGGTGCGCGGGATGACCTGCTCGCCGCCATCGCGGTGGACTGGGCATCCGCCGGGGTGACGTCGTGCGAGCTCGCCGTGCCCGCCCTGCCGGAGGAAGACCGCGCGCTGCGTGCGTTCGCGCCCGAGGCCGTGCGGCAGGACGACCGCACCGGGATGATCCGCCCGCTGCGGCGCGCGGCGCGACTGCACGGCATCCGCCACTTCACGGCGGGCGACTACTTCTGAGCACCGGCTCGGAGAACGGCACTGGGGACTGGGGATCGATCGGATGATGCGGCTCGGCCGGACGGCCGGACGCCTGACCGCGGTGATGACGCCGCACGGAAGGATCAGCATGACCCCGCAGGAGATGACCCAGACCGAAACCGCCGCGCTGCGCAGTCGGCGCATGCTGCTCGCCGGTTTCGGCGCTGCCGCGATCGGTGGAGTGGCCGCCGTCGGCATGCCCGCAGCCGCGCAAGCCGCCGGCCCCGTGGCACCGCAGAGCTCGTCGGGTTCGGCGAACGTCGCCAACGGCGGCACCGCGACCGAGCTCGCGAAGCGCAAGGGGAAAGACGGCGACCTCGTGCGCACGACCGGGTACGCGGCGGCCGGGGACGGCGGCGACGGGCTGTACCGCTTCGTGAAGAAGGATGCTCCGGCGGCGAACGGCGGCACCGTGCTCGCCGGTCCGAAGGGCGGTGCGTGGCTGCTCCTGCACGACGGCGTCGTCGACTTCCGCATGTTCGGTGTGATGAACGCGAAGGTGAATGCCGACGACGCGCTCGACGCGATGGTGAACGATGCGAGCATCCACCGCATCGAGGCCCACAGCGACCTGAACTTCGTGCGTCGCCACAAGTTCTCGCGGTCGCGCATCGCCTTCGACTTCGGCGGCCACCTCATGACGACGGTCGGCATCGAGAACGCCGGCAAGGACGACCCCTTCGCCGCGGTCATGTTCTTCCGCGGCGAGGTGACGGATGCCGTGCACGAGGCGCGACTGAACGAGGTGGTCCCCGACCTCGGCGACGTCTTCCCGGTCGCCGACTCCTCCTTCTTCGCGGTCGGTGACTGGTACGCCGCCGAGGTGAACGCGCTGTCGGGGCGGTGGGAGCGCGAGCTGCAGCGGCTCGTGCAGGTCACGCAGATCGTCGACGGCACGCACATCCGCATCAACTACAAGAACGGCTGGCCGCTCGGCAAGGACCGCACGATGACGTGGCGCCGGGTGGTGCCGGTGCAGGACGTCACCGTGTCGAACCTGAAGTTCCTCGGCACCGGGAAGGACGAGTACACGGGCTCGCACCCGCTCGCCTTCGAATACGCGGTGCGCTGCGACGTCGACCACATCGACGGGACCGGCACGTTCTGGCCGCTCATCCAGCGCCGCTGGAACACCTACTACTCGACCGTGAGCTGCACGCTCAAGAACCCCACCTCGGTCACCTGGGGCGGCGCCGGCTACCTGACGCAGCAGATCTACTGCCTGTACGGATACGTCGCCAACTGCCACACCGCCAACTCGCGGCACCTGAACGACTTCACCGCGAGCGCCTACTGCCTCGTCGAGAACTGCCACGGCGACGGCGACGACCAGGGCCCGTTCGTCACGCACGGCCAGTACGAGCACGACCTCACCTACACCGGCAACTCGGGGCTGATGACGTTCGCGAACTCCGGTGCGGCCTGGGGATCGGCGGCCAAGCGCATCACGGTGCGCAAGCACGTGTGCTCGTGGTTCGTCGCCCGCGTGCGCATCACCGACCTCACGCTGGAAGACGTGCAGGTGATCGGCAAGCCCTCGCTCGCCGGCTCCGGAATGCTGTGGATCAATGCCGACGGCGCCCAGCTGCGGGGGTGCACGGCATCCGACACGCTCGTGATCACGCAGGCGTCGGACAACTCCGGGCGCCCGACGGTGATCGCCGACTCGCACTTCACGTTCGTCGCTCCCGGCGAGCTCACCAATGCCACCGTGAAGACCCCGGTCACGTTCGTCGACACCGTGCTCGACCGGGTCGGCGGCATGAAGATCGCGGGCTCGGGTGCGGTCACGTTCCGCGGCTCGACCCTGAACGCGGCGGATGACGCGGCGCCGATCGTGTCGTCGTCGGCGCAGCTGCGATTCGAGGGGTCGACGCTGCGCAACGCCCGCATCGAGGCGGCGCGGGGTGAGCGCCAGGTGGTCGAGGTCGCGGGTTCGGATGTGTCGATCAAGGGCGGCACCGGTGTCTCGCGGACCGGAGACGGCGAGTTGCACCTGACGCTGTCCGACAGCAGTTTCCGCGCCGAGGGATCATCCACCCACGTCGCGGTCACGAAGGGGGCGACGCACTACCGCGCGGTCGGCAACCGCTTCGAGGGCGGTGCGCTCGAGCTGGCGGATGCCGCGTTCGGCGGCTCGTCGACCCTGCTGCACACCGGCAACGTGGAGTCGGGCGTCACCCGCACGGCCTTCCCCGCCGAGGGCGACCGCGTCGTCGACACCGCCAACCTCGTGGTCTGACCCGCCCGCGCGCACCCGTCCCGGTCGCCGAGTGCACGGGCTACTCGCGAGTGCACGGCTTCTCGACGTGAAGAAGCCGTGCACTCGGCGGGAGGTCGTGCACTCGGCGGCCGCGCAGCGCCCATAATTCGCGCCCGCACACCGCGGCCGCATCGCATGAAGGAGAACTCCCGTTATGAAGGAGGATCCGCTGATCCTGGTCCTTCATAACGGGAGTTCTCCTTCATAGCGGGCTGCGGGCTGCGGGCTGCGGGCTGCGGGCGACGGGCGACGGGCTGCGGCGACAGGGCGTCAGCGGCGGCGGCGGGGGCTGTCGGGGTTCATCAGCGAGTGGCGGCGGCCGTAGGCGAAGTAGACGACGAGTCCGATCACGAGCCAGACCCCGAAGCGCAGCCAGGTCTCCCAGTGCAGCTGCGAGATGAGGAACAGCGAGAAGGCGACGCCGACGATCGGCACCACCGGCATGAACGGCAGCCGGAAGGTGCGCGGCGCATCCGGCTTCGTGTACCGGAACACGACGACGGCGATGCATACGACGACGAACGCCGCCAGGATGCCGATGTTTGTCAGGTCGGCCACGGCACGGATGGGGAAGATCCCGGCGAAGAACGCGGAGCCGATGCCCGCGATCCAGGTCACCCGCTGGGGCACGCCGCGGCCGTCGACCTTCGAGAACCAGCCGGGGAGCAGCCCGTCCCGGCTCATCGAGAACCACACGCGGGTGGCGCCGAGCAGGAACGTGAGCATGACCGTGAGGATCGACAGCACCGCGAACACGGAGATGATCGAGGCGATGACGGGCAGCCCGACGCTCGAGAACGCCGAGGCGAAGCCGGCCTTCGGGTCGATGTCCTGGTAGTTCTGCATCCCGGTGAGCACCAACGTCGCGGCGACGTAGAGCAGCATCGCGATGATGAGCGACAGGATGATCGCCTTCGGCATGTGCTTGCGCCCGTCCTTCGCCTCCTCGGCGGCGGTGCTCATCGCGTCGTAGCCGAACACGGCGAAGAACACCGTCGCGGCCCCGGTGAAGACCGGGCCGAAGCCGGACGGCATGAACGGGGTGTAGTTGTCGGTATTGATGTAGAAGATGCCCAGGCCCACGATGAACAGGATCAGCAGGATCTTGATCCCGACCGCCACCAGCTCGAACCGGCCGAAGGTCTTGGTGCCGCGGCTGAGGAGGAAAGTCACGAGCAGGCAGATCAGGATCGCCGGGATGTTGACGACGCCGCCGGGCTGGTCGAACGTCTCGGTGACCGCGGTCGGCAGGTGGACGCCGAAGCCGGAGAGGAACGCATCGAGGTAGCCGGAGATCCCGATCGCGACGACGGCCACGATGGCCACGTACTCCAGGAGCAGATCCCAGCCGATGAACCATCCGGTGATCTCGCCGAGCGCGACGTAGCCGTAGCTGTACGCCGATCCGGCCCGGGGGATCATTCCCGCGAATTCGGCGTACGAGAGAGCGGCGGCCGCAGACGCCAGTCCGGCGATGAGGAACGAGATGACGACCGCGGGCCCGACACCGGGGTTCGTGGCATCGCCGTGCGCGACGAGGCCCGCGAGCGAGAAGATCCCGACGCCGACGATGCCGCCGACGCCGATCGCGGTGAGCTGCCACAACCCGAGGGATTTGAAGAGACCACTGCTCTCCGCCTCTTCGTTCAGGTCGCCGACCGGCTTGCGCCGCCAGACGGAATACGCCGGATTCTTCGGATTCGTGCGGGGCATCCTTGCCTCCCTGAATGGCCGCCCGGGTGCGGGCGGCGAGCGATGGCTGAGCTTTTGACCGGTAACACGTTACGCCCGCCTCGCCCCCCTCCTCAATCAGACTTCTGGCCAGGATCCTGCGCCCGGCGTGCGCCCACCTCTCGGCGCCCCTTTCCGCCACCGCCACCGCCACCGCCACCGCCACCGCCACCGCTGCCGCTGCCGCCACCGCTGCCGCTGCCGAGTGCACGGGTTGCTCGCGAGTGCACGGGGTGTTCGCGTGAGGGAGCCGTGCACTCGGCGGGAAGCCGTGCGCTCGGCGAAAGGGGGGAGAGGGAGGGGGTCAGGGGGACGGGATGCCGACGAGGGCGGCACTGCGCTGCCAGAGGGCCTCGGCGAGATCCGGGTCGTTCACCTGCGGGTTGACCTTCGTGGTGAGGGTGCGCTCGTCGTAGTACGCGCCGGAGATCCACGTCTCGCCGGGGGTGCCCTCGATGAACCAGCGCAGAGTGTCGCCGCCCTTGTCCGCCCCGATCAGCAGGAGGTGTTTGAGCGGCGTGCGGTAGAGCAGCCGCATGATGCTCGACGAGTCGGACGCGAAGTTCGTCTGCACGGTGCCGGGGTGGAACGCCACTGCGCTGAGTCCGTCGGCGTGGAACTTCGTGTGCAGGCTCTCCGCGAACAGCACGTTGGCGAGCTTCGCGTCGCCATAGGCCTTGTTCGGGCTGAAGCGGCGGGCGTTGTCGAGGTCGTCGACGTCGATGTGCCCGAAGAGGCGGTGCGCGATGCTCGAGGTGTTGATGACCGCGCCGCCGGATGCCAACAGCTGCGGCAGCAGCAGGTTCGTGAGCAGGAACGGCGCCAGGTGATTGACCTGCATCGTCTTCTCGAAGCCGTCGACGGTCGGGGTCTGATCCCCGAAGATGCCCCCGGCGTTGTTCGCCAGGACGTGGATGCCGTCGTCCCCGACGGCGTCCGTGATCTTCTGGGCGAGTGCTCGCACGTCGTCGAGGCGCGCGAAGTCGGCGGTGAACCAGTCCGATCCGGTCTCCTCCGCGACGGCGCGGGTCTTATCGACCGATCGGCCGACCAGGATGAGCCGGTTCGACGGTGAGGCGAGGTGGCGGGCGGCCGCCGCGCCGATCCCGTCAGATGCCCCGGTGAGGACGATCGTCTTCTGGGCCACGGGTCGCGTCACTCGGCCTCGGCCGAGGGCGTGATGCGCCGCACCGCGCGGGTGACGTGCTCGGCGATCACGGCCTGCGCCCGGTCGGGGTCGCCGCTCGCGATGGCATCGACGATCTGCTGGTGGCTGCGCACGTGCTCCTCGAGCTCGGCGGGGTCGAGCGCCGCGTTCGCGGCGTGCAGGAATCCGGTGATGCGTCCGCGCAGCTGACCACTCACCTCGTCGAGGAAGCGATGCTCGGCGAGGTCGGCGAGGGTCTCGTGGAACAGGCGGTCCTGGCGCAGCACCTCGTCGATGTCGCCGGGTGCCGCATCCGACATCGCCTGGATGATGGCTCCGAGGCGGGCGGCGGATTCCTCGTTCCAGCGCTCCTGCACCCGGATGGCCATGAACTGTTCGAGCACGATCCGCAGGCTCGAGATCTCCTCCAGGTCCTGCGCGCTCAGCTGCGCGACGCGGGCCCCGCGGCGGGGCTCGCGGGTGATGAGGCGCTCCTCGGCCAGGCGGGTCAGGGCCTCGCGCACCGGGATGTGACTCACACCGAGCCGGTCGGCGAGCTTGCGTTCGACGAGGCGCTCGCCGGGCGCGAGCTCTCCGGAGTGGATGGCAGCGCGCAACTCGTCCGTGACCTGTTCGGCGATGTTCTGATCCGAGACGCTGCGCACCGTGGCTCTCCTGTCTGTGCCGGAACCCGCGAGCCGTTCTCGGCCGAGTTCCTGCATCGACCGATGCTATGGCAAATTCACCGCCGTGGCGGGATACGGGTCCGGGTGGGCGTAACGAGAACGTAATCGCATTCGCTCGATTCGCACTAGACGCAGCCGGGGGTTTGCTACATGCTATAGCGAAACCCTTCCACCCGAATGCATCACCGACACTTGGAGGCACCCATGTCGCGTCGTCGTGTATTGCTCGGCGGAGCAGCGTTGCTCACCGCCGCGCTCCTCATCGCTGGCTGCAGCAGCACCCCCTCGACTCCTGACGGCCAGACGCAGGACGGCGGCACCTTGACCGTCGCCGCCGCTCAAGGCATCCCGCAGCTGAACCCCGCCATCCGCACCTTCGCCTGGGAGGAGGTGCTGTTCCCCCTGCTCTGGAACGGTCTGACCAAGACCGATGAGTCGGGCGAGATCGTCGGCGACCTCGCCGAGAAGTGGGAGGCGTCGCCGGACCAGAAGACCTGGACCTTCACCGTCCGGGACGGCGTCACGTTCTCGAACGGCGACGCCTTCACCGCCGAGGACGCCGTCGCATCGTTCGACTACTACCTCGACCCGGAGACCGCGACCCAGGAGAAGAACAAGATCGACATGGTCACGGACGTCACGGCGCCCGACGAGAAGACCGTCGTCATCACCCTCTCCGAGCCCATCGCGACCTTCGCGGCCGGCATCGTCTGGGTCAAGATGCTCGACGTCGATGCGCTCGCCACGATCGACAAGGAGCCGATCGGCACCGGCCCGTACATCGTCGATGCGTTCACGCCCGACGACAGCCTGACCCTCGTGCCGAACCCCGAGTACTTCGGTGAGGAGCCGGTCCTCGACGAGATCACGATCGTCAAGGCCGCAGAGTCCACGGCCGCGGTCACGGGGCTGCGCTCGGGCGACATCGACGTGCTGTGGTCCGTACCGCAGGGCGATGTGGCCGGGCTCGAAGGCGGCGGCGACATCGCGCTCGTCAAGCCTGACAACCCCAGCCAGTGGCCGTCGTGGGAAGTCGACACCCAGTCCGCGCCGTTCAACGATGTGCGCGCACGCCAGGCTCTCGCCTACGCGACCGACCGCGAAGCGATCCTCGAGGCGGCGTACTACGGGCAGGGCACGGTCTCACCCACGAACAACGCCCTCGGCGAGGTCAACCCGTGGTTCGGCGGCGACCTGACCGACTACTCGTACGACCTCGACAAGGCGAAGGAGCTGTTCGCCGAAGCGGGCATCACCGAGGGCAGCACGCTCACCTGGTGGGGTATCGCGGGGCAGTACCCGGAGTGGAACACGAGCGGTGAGATCCTGCAGGCGAGCCTGAAGGAGATCGGCATCACGCTGAAGATCGACAACAACGACATCGGCACCTGGGTGGACTCGTTCTACCCGGCGGGCAAGAGCTTCCCCGGTTACATCGTGCCGAACTTCCAGTCGACGCCGCCGGAGCCGGCCTATTCGCTGAACTTCTATCTCGAAGGCCGTTGCGAGTGCAACTGGGTCGACCCCGACTTCCAGACCGCGTTCGCGGATGCCGTGGCCGAGCCGGACGAGGCCGCCCGAGCCGAGAAGTGGGGCACGGTGCAGACGATCGTCAACGAGCAGGTCCCGCTGATCGTGCCGCTGCAGTCGACGGTCGTCACGGCGACGAGCACGAAGGTCGACGGCGTGTGGGTCGAGGGCGGCGGACAGCTGCACCTCGAGAACGCCCAGCTCAAGGGCTGACGTGGCTCTGTCCATCCTTCGGCGGGTGGCGATCAGCATCGCGATGCTGATCGCCACCTCGCTTCTCGTGTTCGTCGTCCTGCGGCTGCTGCCGGGCGACCCCGTCATCACGCGCCTCGGCTCGACCCCGGGTGTGGATGCCGAGATGCTCCAGCGCCTGCGCGAGGAGGCCGGCCTCGACGCTCCGATCATCGAGCAGTACCTGCGCTGGATCGGCGGCGTCTTCACCGGCGACTTCGGTCAGTCGTACTTCAACCAGTACTCGGTGTCGGAGCTCATCGCGCAGCGACTCCCGGCCACGCTCGAGCTCACGCTGATCGGCATCGTGCTCGCTGTCATCATCGCGACTCCAGCCGCCGTGATCGCGTCGCTGCGCCCACTCGGCGTGGTCGACCGCGCCCTCACCGCCATCTCGACCGCCGGCATGGCGTTGCCGCAGTTCCTGATCGGCATCGTGCTGATCGTGGTCTTCGCCGTGCAGCTCAAGGTCCTCCCCGCACGCGGCTACACGCCGTTCGGGGAGGACCCCGCAGACAACCTCGTGCGGATGATCCTCCCCGCCTTCACGCTCGCTTTCGCCGCTGCGCCACTGCTCATGCGGTTCCTGCGAGCGTCGATGGTCGAGGTGCTCGACGCTCCCTACATCCGCACCGCTCGCGGCAAGGGGCAGTCGGCCAGTGGTGTCGTGATCGGGCACGCGCTGCGCAATGCGCTGATCCCCGGTCTCACGATGCTCGGTCTCATCGTCGGGTACACCCTCGGCGGCGTCGTGATCGTGGAGTACGTGTTCGGCGTGCCGGGGCTCGGCTCGCTCGCGATCGACGCGGTCTTCAAGCGCGACTACGCGGTGCTGCAGTCGGTCGTGCTTCTGATCTCCGCGATGTTCATCCTCACCACGCTCATCGTCGACCTCCTCTACGGTGTGCTCGACCCGCGTCTTCGTGCTAGGAGCAGCCGTGGCTGACACCCTCACCCTCGCTCTGCGCTCGGCCCGCCCGCGTCGCCGTCTCGCGGTCGCGTCGTGGATTCCGCTCGCCCTCCTCGGCGTGATCGTGCTGGCCTGCGTGCTCGCACCGGTGATCGCGCCCTACGATCCCTCGGCGCAATCGCCCGACCGGTTCGCCGGTCCGTCAGCCGGGCACCTGTTCGGCACCGACGAGCTCGGGCGCGACCTGTTCAGCCGCGTGCTGTACGGCGGACAGCTGACGATCTTCATCGCCGGTGGTGCGACCCTGGTCGCCATGGTGCTCGGCATCGCGTGGGGGATGGCGGCCGCGTTCGCCCGCGGTGTGTGGGACGAGATCCTGATGCGTCTGGCCGACACGGTCATGGCGATCCCGCAGATCCTGTTCGCGCTCGTCTTCATCTCGGCGTTCGGCGCCGATCCGGTCAAACTGGCCGTGATCATCGGCATCCTGCTCACCCCCACCACCGCGCGCCTGGTGCGCTCCTCGGTGCTCAGTGAGCTGCAGGAGGACTACTTCACGGCCGCCGTCGCCTTCGGCTCGAAGCGCAGCCGACTGCTGTTCGCCGAGGTGCTGCCGAATGCCCGCGGGCCGATCGTGGTGCAGGCGGCCATCAACGCCGCGAACGCGATCCTCCTCGAGGCGTCGATGAGCTTCGTCGGCCTCGGCATCGCGCCGCCCGAAGCCACCTGGGGGACCCTCGTGCAGCAGGGCTACCAGAAGATGTACCAGTCGATCGGGTACGTGCTGTTCCCTGCGCTGTTCATCTTCGTCACCATCTGGCTGCTCAACGTGCTCGCCGATCAGTTCGGCGGCGATCGGAAGGGGAAGGGACGATGACCGATGCCACGCCCGTCCTGCAGGTGCAGGACCTCACCGTCTCCTACGGCGACGCCATGCCGGTCAAGGGCATCTCGTTCGCGGTGCGCCCCGGCGAGCGGATCGGGCTGGTCGGCGAGTCCGGCTCGGGAAAGTCGCTCACGGCGCTCTCGATCATGCGCCTCAACGACGGCGCGACGCTCGGCGGTAGCATCCGACTGCGCGATCGCGAGTTGCTCACTCTGAGCAAGCGCGAGATGACGAGGGTGCGCGGCGGCGAGATCGCCATGGTCTACCAGGACCCGATGTCGTCGCTCAACCCCGTGCGCACGATCGGGCACCAGCTCGTCGAGGCGATCCGGCTGCACGATCGGGTGCCGAAGGATGCGGCGCGGGCCAGGGCCGTAGAGCTGCTGACCGAGGTCGGTGTGCCGCTCCCCGAGGAGCGTCTTGCCCAGTACCCGCATGAATTCTCCGGTGGCATGCGGCAGCGCGTGATGATCGCGATGGCCATGTCGTCTCGGCCGGCCGTCCTGATCGCCGACGAACCGACCACTGCGCTCGACGTCACGACTCAGTCGCGCATCATCGACCTGCTCGACCGCTTGGCCGATGAGCACGGCACCGCTGTGGTGCTCATCACGCACGACCTCGGCGTCGCCGCCGGCTTCTGCGAGCGCATCCACGTGATGCGGCACGGGCGGGTGATCGAGGAGGCTCCGGTCGACACTCTCTACGCCGAGCCGGAGCATCCGTACACGAAGGCGCTGCTCGGAGCCGTGGTCGACCTCACGATCGATGTGCACGAGCCGATCCGTACCGCCGCCGAGGTTCTCGAACGCGGCACCGAGCCGGTCGTCGAGGCGGGCTCGATCAGCGCGGTCGACCGCGCTCGGGAGTCGGGAGACGTGCTGGTCGATGTGCAAAGCGTCTCCAAGGTGTTCACCCTCGGCTCCGGTCGACGGGTGACCGCGGTCGACGACGTGTCGTTCCAGATCCGCCGCGGTGAGACCGTGGGGCTCGTGGGCGAGTCGGGCTCGGGCAAGTCGACCGTGTCGAAAGCCGTGCTCGCGCTCGGCGGAATCGATGCCGGAGCCGTGGTGTTCGACGGGCATCGTCCGCATGAGATGCGCGGTGAGGAGCTGCGGAACCTGCGGCGGCGGATGCAGATGGTGTTCCAGGATCCGTTCTCCGCGCTGAACCGGCGGCAGACCGTGGCCCAGATCATCGAGGCGCCACTGCTCGCACACGGCATCGGCAACCGCGTGACCCGCGCCGAGAAGGTGCGCGAGGCCATGCATCGGGTGCGGCTGGACGAGGAGTTCACCCACCGGCTGCCGCGCTCGATGTCGGGCGGCCAATGCCAGCGCGTGTCGATCGCGCGCTCGCTCGTGCTGGAGCCCGAATTCCTCGTGCTCGACGAGTCGGTGTCGGCGCTCGACGTGTCGATCCAGGCGCAGGTGCTCAATCTGCTGCGGGAACTCCAGGCCGAGCTGGGGCTGACGTACCTCTTCATCAGTCACGACCTCGCCGTTATCCGGTACATGTCGTCGACGGTGGCCGTGATGCAGCAGGGGCGGATCGTGGAGATCGGCGCGCGCGACGCCCTGTTCGCCGCTCCGCAGCACGAGTACACGCGCGGCCTCATGGCCGCGATTCCCGTGGCCGACCCGGTGCTCGAGCGTCGGCGACGTGCCGAGGCTGCAGTGCTCTGGCAGGCCCAGGGTGCCGTGACGGGCGCGGTTCCCGCCCGAACCACCCGATGACGAAGGAGTTGTCATGACCGACCGACTGACCACCGTGGCGGATTCCCCCGCACCCGCGACATCGCCCGTGACCCCCGCCACGCAAGACACCGTGCGTTCCACGGGGCGACGCGCCCTCATGGCCGGATTCGGTGCGGTCGCGCTCGGCGCTGCCGGCTCCCTCGCCGTCGCGACACCCGCGCAGGCGGCCCCCGTCGCCATGGGTGCGAAAGACATCACCAGGGCGGAGACCGTCGCCGACCTGTCCCGCCTGCGTGCGCGGGCCGGCGAGGTGGCCATCGTCGCCGGCTACCGGACACCGGGCGACGCCGGGCTGCTCGTGTACGTGGGGTCCGACGCGGCGAAGATCAAGCCCAACGGCGGCACGGTGGTCGCCGGCACGCGCGGCACCACCTGGCTGCTGCAGCATGACGGCACGCTCGACTTCCGGGTCTTCGGCATCACGGGGCCCGAGACGGCGGCCGATGATGCGCTCGCCGCGATGGTGAACGATCCCCGCATCCGGCGGATCGAAGCGCACACGGATCTGCTGTTCCAGAAGCGGCATCGCTTCACGCGCTCCCATCTCGAGATCGACTTCGGCGGGCATGTCATCGCGACCGAGGGCATCGAGCCGAACACCCACGACAACCCGTTCGGCGCCGTGATGTTCTTCACCGGGGTGTCCCGAGACGTCGTCGTCGAGCATCAGCTGGCCGAGGCCTGGCCTGAGCTGACGGATGCGGTCGCCGTCCCCGATGCGGCGAAGTTCCCGGTCGACACCTGGTGGGCGGTGCAGTGCGACACGGTCGCCGGGGGCGGCGCCGATGAGCGCGAGCTCCAGCGGTTCGTCCAGGTGACGCAGCAGATCGACGGACAGCACATCCGGATCAACTACCTCAACGGCTGGCCGCTGGACAAGGGCCGCACGCTCACCTGGCGGCAGATGGCTCCCGTCGAAGGGGTGCGCATCTCGAACATGCGGTTCCTCGGCGCCGGGCCCTTCGACGGACCCACCGACGGCTCGTTCCCCGACGCCCGCGAGCTGACCGGCTCGCACCCGATCGCCTTCGAGTACGCGATCGGATGCGATGTCGCCGATGTGCACGCCAGTCGCACCTGGTGGCCCGTCGTGATGCGGCGGTGGAACACCCACTTCACGACCGAACGCTGCTCGGTCGAGAACCCGCCCACGGTGTTCTACGGCGGCGCGGGGTATCTCACACAGCAGATCTACTGCCTCTACGGGCGGGTGAGCGACTGCACGTCGTCGAACGCGCGGCACCTCAACGACCTGACCGCCAGTGCCTACTGCCTCGTCGAGAACTGCCATGGTGACGGCGACGATCAGGGCGGCAACCCGTTCACCACCCACGGTCAGTACGAGCACGACCTCACCTTCATCGGCAACTCGGGGCTCATGGACATCGCCAACTCCGGTGCGCAGTGGGGTACCTCCGCCAAGCGCATCACGGTGCGCGATCACGTCTGCTCATGGTTCGTCGCCGGCACGAAGATCAGCGACCTGACGCTGGAGAACGTGCGCGTGATCGGGCGGTCGACCTTCGACCCGCAGGCGACCATGACGATCAACGCCGACGGTGCCCAGGTTCGCGGCTGCACGGCCGGGCTGCTCGCCATCGGGCAGCGGTCGGCCCGATCGTCGCGGCCGACGACGATCGAGGACAGCACCTTCGCGCTCCCGAAAGACCAGGTGCTCATCCAGACCCCGGTCACGGTTCCCGTCAGCTTCGTGCGCTGCACGATCACCGGAATCGACGGGGCGAAGGCGCGCGGTTCCGGACCCGTCGAGTTCGTCGACTGCCGGTTGAGCGGCCCGGCGAAGGGCGCGCCCGCCGAGATCGGTGCGTCGAGGGTCACCATCCGGGGCGGCTCGGTGCGCGATGCCGTGCTCTCCGCGACCGCCGTGCGCGACCAGGCCATCGCGCTGGAGGGCGTCGAGCTCAGCACCGAGCGCGCGGAGGGCGCCATGCTGTCCCGAGCCGCCGGATCGGGGGTCATCACCTGGCGTCTGAGCGGCCTGACCTCGACGGCGCCGAAGGGCGTGGCACATGTCGACATCGGAACGGGCGTCAATCACGCGCGCGTCACCGGCAGCCAGTTCGTCGGAGGGCGGATGCGGTTGACCGACGGCTTCTCGGAGCCTTCCACACTGCTCTACAGCGACAACGTCGAGCGCGGTGTCGAGAAGGATGCTCCCGAGGCCGGAGACCGGGTGCTGATCGCCGACGTGCTGACGAGCGCGTGACCGACGGCATCATGGACAGCATGGAGGACCTCTCGTGAACGACACGGCATCGCCCGCCCATCTCGGCGATCGCATCCGCATCCCCCGTACACGCGCGCGCATCGGCGTCGCCCGGCGCGACGTCACGCCGCCCGTCGGCATCCGAGCGAAGAACTGGGGTCCCGCCGACTGGGAGCGCTCCGAGGGGGCGCACCGCCCGTTCGAGTTGACCGCGCTCGCCGTGATCGCGGGCGACGAGCGGCCGAGGCTGCTGCTCGCGGTCGACGGCACGTGGTGGCGTCGCGCGGCCGACGAGCAGGGTGTCCGCGGGGCGATCCTCGATGGCCTCGGACTCGACCCCGATCAGCTGATGCTGTCGCTCTCGCACACGCATGCCGGCGCGGTGCTCTGCGCGGCCGACGCGCACCTGCCCGGCGGAGAGCTGATCCCGGGGTACCTCGAGGCGCTCGCCGCCGCGGGCATCGCCGCCGGACGCGAGGCGCTCGACGGGGCGGTCCCCGGACTCATCGAGTGGACGACCGGCCGCTGCACACTGGCCGCCGATCGCGAGCTCGACGTCGACGGGCGTGCGCTCGTGGGCTTCAACCCCGCCGGCACCGCCGATGACACCGTCATGATCGGCCGCCTCAGCGTCGACGGTGTCGTGCGCGGCACGCTCGTGAACTACGCCTGCCACCCGACCACGCTCGCCTGGCAGAGCCGTGAGGTGTCGCCGGACTACGTCGGCGCGATGCGCGAGATCGTCGAGGCGGCCACGGATGCACCGTGCCTGTTCGTGCAGGGCGCCTCGGGCGAGCTGGCCCCTCGCGAGCAGTACACCGGCGATGTCTCGGTCGCCGACCGCCACGGACGCTCGCTCGGGCACGCGGTGCTCGCGGCCCTCGATTCGCTGCCGGCGCCGGGGGAGGAACTGACGCTCGAGGGCGTCGTGGAGTCGGGAGCGCCGCTGGCGATCTGGGCGGGAGTGGTGGCTCTCGGCGGGGAGGGCGCGGCCGGTTCGGTGACGTCGGTCGAGCTGCCGCTGCGTGACCTGCCGACGCTGGACGAGCTCGCCGAGGAGTGGAAGGACATCGACCCCCGCTCGCGTGAGGAGCGTCTCGGCCGCGCGCGCAACCTGCGTGACGGGTACATCGACGGGCCGACGGTGCAGCATCCGGTCTGGGCCTGGCGGCTCGGGGATGCGGTGATCGTGGGGCACCCGGGCGAGGCGTACTCGCGCTTGCAGACCGCGTTGCGGGCACGGTTCCCCGAGACGCCGATCGTCGTGATGAACCTCACGAACGGCCCCGGCTTCGTGTACCTGCCGACGCGCGACGCGTATGACCGCGGGGCGTATCAGGCGTGGCAGACGCCGCTGGCTCCCGGCGCGCTCGACCTGCTCGAGGAGCATGTCGCGGCGGTCGTCGCGGATCTGCTCGACCGCTGAGTCGCCCGGCCACTACACTTGCTATAGCAAATCTCGAACCCCTGAGGAGAGCAATGACCGCGCCCGTCGCCATCGTCACCGGAGGATCCGCCGGCATCGGCTGGGAGATCGGCCAGCGCCTCGCCGCCGACGGCTACACGGTCGTCGCCGCGGACCGCGTGCCCGGACTCACCGCGGGAGAGAACCCCGCCGGCATCCTGTGGCGCGAGCTCGACGTGACCGACCACGCCGGCGTCGACCGGGTGTTCGGCGAGATCGAGGCCGAGCTCGGACCCATCGAGGTGCTCGTCAACAACGCCGGCATCCAGCGCCACCGCGGCATCGAAGACCTCAGCTGGGACGAATGGTCGGCCGTGGTCGACGTGAACCTGCACGGCGTCTTCTCGGCGTTGCAGGCCGCAGGGAAGCGGATGCTGGAGCGCGGCGACGGCCGCATCGTGAACATCTCGTCCATCTCGTCGCGGGGGTCGGCGGGGCGTGCGCCTTACGCCACGACCAAGGCGGCGGTGATCGGCCTCACCTCGACCGCCGGTGCCGAGTGGGCCTCGCGCGGCGTGCGGGTCAATGCAGTCGCGCCCGGCTACGTCGACACGGGCGTGTTCCGGCAGGGCGTCGAGGCGGGCACACTCAGCCTCGACACGATCCTGTCGCGCATCCCCGCGAAGCGCCTGGGCGACGCGAGCGAGATCGCCGCGGCCGTCAGCTTCCTCGTCTCCGACCAGTCCCGTTACATGAACGGCCAGACCCTCTACGTCGACGGCGGCTTCATGGTCGACTACGGCGTACCCCTGGCGAAGAAGCCCGAATGAGCACGATCGAGCGCATCGATACGGCCACGGCCGCGCTGCCCCTTCCCGCGCCCTTGCAGTTGGGCGCGATGACCGTGACGCGCCGCGAGTACAGCGCGGTGCAGGCGTTCGCCGACGACGGCACGACCGGCGTCGCGTACTGCCTGTCGCGCGAGGCGCCGATGGCCGAGATCGTCGACCGGCTCGTCGCGGCGCATGCGGTCGGTGCGGATGCCGACGACCCGACATCGACCTGGGATCGGATGCTGCGCGGTAGTGCCATCGTCGGACGAGTGGGGCTCGTGCGGCGGGCCATAGGCCTCGTCGACATCGCGCTGTGGGACATCGCAGCCCAGCGTGCGGATGTGCCGCTGTGGAAGCTGCTCGGCACCGGAGACGCGCCGCGGGACTCGATCCTCGTCGCCGCATATCCCTCGCCTGACCGGGCTCCGCGCGAGGTCGCCGACGAGGTTCTCGCGCAGGCAGACGGCTGGACGCACGTGAAGATCTCCCGCATTCCCGATCCGGCATATATGCGCGAACTGCTCGCCCTGCTCAACGCCGAGCTGCCCTCCGCGACCGGTCTGATCGTCGACGTCGGCTTCGGCTGGCCGGATGCCGATGCCGCCCTGGCCGAGATCGCGCAGTGGGGCGACCCGCAGCTGGCCTGGCTCGAAGACCCGCTGCTCCCCGAAGACGCCGCAGGTGTCGCGCGCATCCGCCGGGAATCGGGACTTGCCGTCTCGGTCGGCGACGAGGTCACCGACCCCGCCGTGCTGAAGGCTCTGGTCGAGGTCGGCGGGGTCGAAGCGCTGCGGCTCGATGTGGTCGCGATCGGTGGTGTGACCCCGGCGCGCGAGCTGATCGGATGGGCGGCCGAGCGGGGCGTGCCCGTCTCGGGGCATGTCTATCCCGAGGTCACCGCGCACCTCGGCATCGGCGTCGAGACCTTCGCGCGGGGCGTCAACCCCTACGACCCGGCGCCGTCGTTCGTGCTCGGCGGTCCGTCGTTCGAGGGGCGGATCCGGCCGACGGATGCCGTGGGCCTCGGGTTCGCGCTCGATCCCGGCGTGTTCCGGTTCGGGAAGGACTGAGGCGGCGACTTCCGGCAGTCGCGTCGCGCGTTCTGAAGGAGAAGTCGCGGAATGAAGGACGCTTCGCGCTGTGGGCTCCTTCATTTCAGGAGTTCTCCTTCGCGGCGGTGGCCGGGAGCGCGGCAACGTCTCACCTGAGGTACGCATCCACGAGCAGCGCACCGCGGATCGCCCGCAGCTCGTCGAGGATGCGCGCGATGCTCTTGGCGCTCACCGACGAGAGCGCGAGGTCGTGCGGACCGAGAGGCTCGAGCTTCCCGGTCCGGATGCGGATGACCTCCCAGCCGGCGGCACGGAGGGCGCGGTCCTTGCGCAGATCGGCATCCTGTCGCTTGCCGACGTGCTCCAGGCCATGACGGCCGACCGTGTCGTACTCGAGCGCGACGCGCAGTTCCGGGAACACGATGTCGGGCCAGACCTCCGTGTGGCGGAAGAACGGGCGCGACACCTTCACCGCGTTCACCGCCGCGTCGAACTCGATCCGCGCTCCGAGCTCTGCCCGTAGGCGTCCTTCCACCGCGGATGCCGGGCGCGGAGCGCAGGCGCTCACGAACGCGGTTCCGGCGGGCAGGTCGGGCGTCTTGGTGCAGAGCGCGGGCGCGGGGCGACGGGGTTTGCGCGGGAGGGCGCGTGCCTCGCCGAGCACGACCGGTTGCGGACGGGCGAGGGCGGAGCACTCGGGACACCACGCGGAGCGGCGCCGCACCTGGCCCGGTCGCTCGCGCTGCTCGGTCGGGGTGGCGGCGAACCGGTGTCCGACCGGGCACTCCCAACAGAGCAGCACATCGGCCGCGAGCGGGACCTGCGACAGCGCGATGCCGTGGTTGAGCTCGGGGTGGTACTGCCGGATCAGCTCCGGGTATGCCGCCCATCCGGCGCGGTATGTGCCCACCTCATACGGAACGGCGCGACCGCGGGAGAACTGCCGTCGCGCCCACCACTGCATCACCGGTTCCGGCACGCGCCGACGATAACCGCGAGCACGGACATCAGGCCGCCCTCGTTCGATCCCGAGCCGGATGTCCCCGGTCCGTGCGACGATCCGCACGTCGACGGGAGAACGGATGCGCGGGGAAGCCACGGTGCTGCACGCCGACCTCGATGCGTTCTACGCGTCGGTCGAGCAGCGCGACGCCCCGGAACTGCGGGGTCGACCGGTCATCGTGGGCGGCGGGGTCGTGTTGGCAGCGAGTTACGAGGCGAAGGCGCGCGGCGTCCGCACGGCCATGGGCGGCCGGCAAGCGCGCGAACTCTGCCCGGATGCCGTCGTCGTCCCGCCGCGAATGGACGCCTACTCCGCCGCGAGCAAAGATGTGTTCGCGATCTTCCGCGACACCACGCCGCTCGTCGAAGGGCTCTCGATCGACGAGGCGTTCCTCGAGGTCGGGGGGTTGCGACGCATCGCCGGCACCCCGGAGCAGATCGCGGCACGGTTGCGGGAACGCGTGCGGACGGAGGCCGGCCTGGCGATCTCGGTCGGGGTCGCACGCACCAAGTTCCTCGCCAAGGTCGCCAGCGCCGTGAGCAAGCCCGACGGACTGCTGGTCGTGGAACCCGAGCGCGAGGAGGAGTTCCTGCTTCCCCTGCCGGTCGAACGGTTGTGGGGTGTGGGGGCCGTGACGGCCGAGAAGCTGCACCGGTACGGCATCCGCACCGTCGGTGAGCTCGCCGAGCTCGAGGCCGCGACGGCGGAGAGGATGCTGGGCAAGGCGACGGGTGCCCACGTGCATGCCCTGGCTCGGCTGCGGGATCCGCGACCGGTCGACGCCACACGGCGGCGGGGATCCATCGGCTCGCAGCGGGCGCTCGGCAGCCGTCCGCGATCCGCGGAGGAGCTCGACCTCATCCTCACCCAGATCGTCGACCGGCTCGGGCGGCGACTCCGGGACGGCGACCGCGTCTGCCGCACCGTCGTGCTCCGTCTGCGGTTCGGTGACTTCACGAAGGCCACGCGCTCCCGCTCGCTCCGCGCACCCACCGATCGCACCGCCATCGTGCTCACTGTGGCCCGCATCCTGCTCGCCGCGGCGCAGGCCGAGATCTCGGCGCGCGGCATCACCCTGATCGGCATCTCGCTGTCGCAGCTCGACCGCGCCGGGAACGTGCAGCCCGAGCTGCCGATCGACTGGGGTGATGAGGCGCGACTCGACTCGGTGCTCGACACCCTGCGCGATCGCTACGGCTCGACCTCGGTAGCGCGGGCGGCGCAGCTGGGCCGTGATCCTGGGTGGTCGTCGCCGACCCTGCCCGAGCACGAGTGACCCGGGCGCGCGTGTGTGCTGACGTTGCGACCGCGTGTGCTGAAGCTGTGACCACGCGTGCTGCAGCTGCGCCCGCGCGTCTTGAAGGAGATCGCACGGTATGAAGGAGAAACCACGACATGAAGGAGCGTTCTCGCGGAAGGCTCCTTCATTCTGGGAGATCTCCTTCATGCCGAGAGGGCCGCCCCCGCAGCCCAGCCCCATCGTTGGGACAAGCGGGTTCTCGCGCGGAGGAGCAAGCTGTGGACAGAATATTGGCCTATGAACTGGCCTGACTTTAGGCTAGATTTATGGACGTGCAGACGATCTCGGTCAGCGAGGCGAAGGACAGGTTCTCGCAGTTGGTGGAAGCAGTGGACACCACGCACGAGGCGGTGACCATCACGCGCCACGGGCGACCCGCCGTCGTCATGTTGAGCGTCGATGATCTCGAAGCACTGCAGGCCACTCTCGCGCTGCTGCAGGATCCGCAGCACGCCGAAGAGGTGGCGGAGGCAGATGCAGATATCGCTGCGGGTCGCACGTTGAGCCTCGCAGAAGTGCGAGAGCAGCTGGCTCGCCGGTGATGCCGGAGCCCTACGACATCCAGCTCACCGGCCCCGCTGTTCGCGCACTGCATCGTCTGGAACCCAAGCTCGCCGACGCGGTGCTCCGGTTCCTCGAAGGTCCGCTCGCCGAGAATCCGCTGCGCACGACCAAGGCGCTCGGCGCTGAGCTCGAAGGGCAGCGCAGCGGCTACATCGGTATCGCGTATCGTGTCGTCGTTCGCGTCGATGAGGACGCGCGTACCGTGTACGTGCTGCGCATCGCCCACCGCTCGGACGTCTACCGCCGAAAGTGACGCCGCGTCCTGCGCGCTTCAGGCCTTGAGCATCGAGGCGCGGGAGATCAGTCCGTCGACCACGTCGAAGGTGGCGATGGTCTCGGTCGCGACGCCCGCGTTGATGACCTGCTCCTGCGCGACGACCCAGCGGGTGCCGAACAGCACGCTCGTCTCGATCACGCACGACAGCTCGGGGTTCTGCAGCCGCGGCTCGTAGAACGCGCGGATCGCGGCCGAGCCCGCCACCGGTTCGGGAGCGACGCCGGTGATCACGGCATCCGCGGCGTACGTCGCGACGAAGGCGTCGAGGTCGTGCGCGTTGAACGCGTCGAGCTGCGCCTGGACGGTATCAGCGGCGGAGCGGGATGCGGCGGAACGGTCGGCGGCAGCGTGGTCAGTCAATGCGAACGCCTCCGTTGACGTCGTAGGTGGCGCCGGTGATGAAGCGGGCGCGCTCCGACGCGAGCGAGGTGATGATCCAGGCGACGTCCTCGGGCTGGCCGAACGCGCCGAGGGGGATGCCGGCTTCGAGCTTCTCGCGGCCCGCCCCCTGCAGCTGGTCGGTGATCGCGCTCTTGACCGGGCCCGGGGTGACCGCATTCACGCGGATGCCCTCCGCTGCGAGGTGTCGGGCGAAGCTGCGCGTGACCGCGAGGATCGCCCCCTTGCTGGCGGCGTAGTGGATGCCGGTCTGCAGCGCGCCGACCTGCCCGGCGATCGACGCGATGTTGATCACGGAGCGATCTCCCTCGGCGGCCCGGAGCAGAGGAAGCGCACCGCGGGTGAGGAAGAACGTGCCGCGGGCGTTGGTCTCGAGGACCATGTCCCACTCGTCGAAGTCGATGTCGTCGTAGGCGGTGTACGGGCACACGCCGCCGTTGTTGATGAGCACATGCAGCGAGCCCCAGGCATCCGTGAGCTCGCCGACCAGCGCGTCGATCGAGTCGCGCTCGCGCAGGTCCAGGCGCGAGACGTGCACCTCGGGGGCGCCTGCCGCCCGGCACTCCTCAGCGACGCGGAGGGCTTCGGCTTTCCGTCCGGCGTACGTGATCCAGAGGGCGGTGCCCTCGCGGGCGAGGTCGAGGGCGGCGGCGGTTCCGATACCGGAACTGGCCCCCGTGATCAGAGCGCGGCGGGTAGTCATGCGTCCGATGCTATAGCAAATGACAGCAAATGGTAGTGCTGTGCGGACATCTGCTAGATGCTATAGCATCGCTCTCATGACTGCGCCCTTCATCCTCGTCAGTGACTGCGACCTGCCGGGAACCGTCATCGAGGACACCCTCCGGCAGGCCGGGCTGCGCGCAGAACGCGCCGCATCGGGCAGCCTCGACGACATCGCCGCCGCCGGCTCCGACGCCGAAGGGCTCGTCGTGCAGTGGGCGCAGATCACCGGTGAGGTGATGGACCGGATGCCGAACCTGCGCATCATCAGCCGCGTGGGCATCGGCTACGACATGGTCGACGTCGAGGCGGCCACCGCCCGCGGGATCGCCGTCGCGAACACCCCGAGCTACTGCATCGAAGAGGTCGCCGCGCACACCATCGCGATGATCATGACGCAGGCCCGCGGCCTCCCCGCCTACGATCGCGCCGTGCGCGCCGGCACCTGGAAGGCCGTCGATGCCCGCCCGCTCGCCGTGCGCCCCTCGGCCACCACCGTCTCGGTGCTCGGCTTCGGTCGCATCGGGTCGATGGTCGCCCGCGGATGCCGAGCGCTGGGTTTCCGGGTGCTCGTCGCCGACCCCTACGCCCCCGCCGACGCCGTGCGCGATGCCGGGTGCGAGCCTGTCGAGATCCCGGATGCCGTGGCCCAGGCCGACATCCTCACCCTCCATGTGCCGCTCACCGACGAGACCCGGCACCTGGTCGATGCCGCGGCCATCGCGACGATGAAGCCCGGCGCTGTCGTGGTGAACACGTGCCGCGGCCCGCTCATCGACGAGGATGCGCTCGCCGCCTCGCTGCGTGACGGGCATCTGGGCGCCGCCGCCCTCGACGTGTTCGCCGGGGAGCCCCTCGCCGCCGACTCCCCGCTGCGCGACCTCGAACAGGTGCTCCTGACCCCGCACGCCGCCTGGTTCTCGCCCGAGGCCCTGGCGGATCTGCCCGTGCACGCGGCCGAGAACATCATCCGGTATCTCGCCGGTGACTCCGTGCCGATCGTCAACCCGACCTACGCCGCCGCGCGCTGACCGAAGGATCATCATGGAACTGCTGCGACTGGGCCCGGTCGGCCACGAACGCCCGTACGTCCGCGAGGGCGGCGTCGTCTACGACCTGGCACCCCTCACCGCCGACATCGACGGCGCCTTCCTCGCGTCCGACGGCATCGCCCGGGTGCGCGCGGCACTGAGCGGCGGCGAGCTGTCCACGGCCGACGTCGACGGACTGCGCATCGGCGCCCCGGTCGCGCGTCCGACCGCGGTGGTCTGCATCGGTCAGAACTACGCCGCGCACGCGGCCGAGTCGGGGTCGCTGCCGCCCGAGCATCCGGTGATCTTCTTCAAGCATCCGAACACCGTCGTCGGCCCGGACGACGTCGTGCTGCTGCCGCCGGGCGCCGAGAAGGTCGACTGGGAGGTCGAGCTGGCGATCGTGATCGGCAAGACCGCCCGCTACCTGTCGTCGCCGGAGGCCGCGCGCGAGGTGATCGCCGGGTACACGATCTCTAACGACGTGTCGGAGCGGGCGTACCAGCTCGACGTGTCGGGTGGACAGTGGTCGAAGGGCAAGTGCTCCGAGACGTTCAACCCGCTCGGGCCCGCGCTCGTGCCCGCCGACGAGGTCGACCCGCAGGCGCTGCGGCTGCGCTCCTTCGTGAACGGCGAACCGCGTCAGGACTCCTCGACAGCCGACATGATCTTCCCCGTGCTGCAGATCGTGCACGAGTTGAGCCAGTACCTGGTGCTCGAGCCGGGCGACGTGATCAACACCGGAACTCCGCAGGGCGTCGCGCTCTCCGGACGCTTCCCGTACCTGCAGGACGGCGACGAGATGACGATCGAGATCGAAGGTCTCGGCCGACAGCACCAGCGCACCGAGCGGGTGCACCTGGGCTGACACGCCCTCTCGCGCCCGGCGGCCTGTGTCCGGGGCACGGTTCCTTTTGCTGAGTGCACCGTGCCTCGGGCAGAGGCCGTCGGTCGTCTCCACCGTCGCATTCACTCTGGACTCATTCCTTCACCCGAAGCTACGTTCCGTCTCAGACGCGACGATGCGGAGGAAGATTCATGGTTCAGCTCACGCGACGCACCCTTCTTCGGGTGTCCACAGGCATTGCGGCACTCACGCTCGCAGAGTCGATCTTCTCGGTGCTCCCCGAGCCGTGGGCGGGCACGACGACGATCGACCCGGCGCTGCGGGCGCGATGGGCGGACATCATCACCGGTCGCCACCAGGTCGTCTCTTCCGATGCGAGGTTCGCGACGGCGCTTTCGGCGCTGGACGCCCGTGTCACCGGGTGGCGAGCGATGCTCGATCCCACCGCGGCGTCGGTGTTCACCGATCTGCCGGTGACGGGCGTGAATCCCGATGCTCAGGGCGTGCGCACCGCGCAGAAGATCCGCCAGTCGTACACGCGGCTGCTCGACTTCGCCGTGGCATGGGCGACCCCGGGCTCGATTCATCATGCCGATTCGACCCTGGTCGCGCAGATCTCCTCGGGTCTCGGCTCACTCACTGCGGCGGGATTCGCGTCCGGCACCGCGATGGCCGCCGCGGACAACTGGTGGGATTGGCAGATCGGATCGCCCCGCGCTCTCGCGAGCGTCCTCGTGCTCGTCGGCGACGAGCTGCCGTCCGCCCAGGTCGCTGCGGGGTGTGCGGCGATCGACCACTTCGTGCCGGACCCGTGGTTCCTCGATCCGCTGAAGGGGCTTCCCGTGAAGGAATCGACCGGGGCGAACCGGATGGACATGTGCCAGACGGTCATCGTCCGTGCTCTTCTGGACGGAGACGTCCCGAGGCTCGAGAGAGCGCGCGCGGGATTGGCGCCGGTGTGGGCGACCGTCCTGGAGGGAGACGGCTTCCACGCCGACGGCTCGATGATCCAGCATGCGAGCGTCCCGTACACGGGCTCGTACGGGATCGAGCTCCTGCTCGCGGCGTCGCGTCTGTTCGCACTCCTCGAACTCGGAGCAGCCGGACCGGAGTACGAGGCATTCTTCGCCCTGGTCGGGAAGAGCTACCTGCCGGTCGTCTACCGCGGCAGGGTCATGGACCACGTGCGGGGCCGCGCTGTCGCCCGCCCGCTCGCCCGTAGTCAGGATGCCGGTTTCCAGGCGGTGGAGGGGCTGCTCCTGCTCGCAGAAGCCGCTCCTGCACCGGTGGCGACGCAGATCCGCGGGCGCGTGCGCTCCTGGGTGGACGAGGACTCCACCGGGCGGATCTTCGAGACGGGGTCGGTGGCGAGGACGGGCCTGGTCGTCGCGCTGACGAACAGCGCGGTGGCCGCTCTCCCCGAACCATCCGCCGGTGCGACCGTCTTCAACGCGATGGCTCGGTGCATCGTGCGCAACGCGGACCACGCGATCGCGATCTCGGCATCGAGTGCGACGATCGCCTGGTACGAATGCAGCACGTTGGAGAACATCCGCGGCTACCATTCCGGCAGCGGCATGACGTACGTGTACGACGCCGACACCTCCCACTACGACGACGAGTTCTGGCCGACCGTCGACCGCTATCGGCTGCCGGGCACGACCGTGGAGCAGCTCGCTCTCCCGGATCGGATCGGCGGCACATCCGGCAAGGGGCGTCCGCCGGGGGAATGGACGGGCGGATCGTCCGTGATGTCGGACTCCCCTGACGCGGCGACGGTCTTCGCGCAGGATCTCCATGCGCCGCACGATCGGGCGGGGACGGGGGGAGCGTTCCGTGGCAGCGACATGCACGCCCGCAAGGCCTGGTTCCTCCAGGACGGCGTCCTCGTCGCCCTGGGCGCTGACATCTCCTCCACCACCGGGGGCATCGTCGAGACCGTCGTCGAGAACCGGAATCTCCACGCCGCGGGAGCGGCGACACTGCGCGTCGACGGTGTCGTCCGCATCGCGACCCTGCCGAGCTCGCGCACGGAGAACGCGACCGGCCCGCTGAGCGTCCACATCGACGGTGTCGGCGGGTACTTCTTCCCGGTCGGTGGCAGCGTGAAGATGAAGCGCGAGGAACGCGCGGGCTCCTGGGCCGACATCAACACCACGGCCGGCATCGACGCGACTCCGCATGCACGCCGATACCTCACCCTGTGGCTCTGGCATGGCCAGAACTTCTCCGGGCGGTCGTATCAGTACGCGGTGCTGCCCGGAGCGTCCCTCGCCGAGACGCAGGCGTTCGCAGCAGCACCGAACTTCGCGGTGCTCGCGAACTCCGCCGAGTGCCAGGCGCTGCGGTTCGACGTGCGCGAGACGCGTCTGTTCACGTTCTGGCGGGCGGTGACCGTGGACGGGGTGACGGCGAGTGCGCCGTGCACCGTCGCCGTCAGCACCCGTGCCGATGGTGCGGTGATCATCGCGATCGATGAGCACGCGGGATCCGTGACGGCGCTGAGCGTGACGTTCGATGGCCTCGGAATCCCGTCGAGCTCGTCCTGCGCGGGCGGGTCCGTGGCGATCGTGGGCTCCCGCGTGGCGGTGACCCTCGCCTCCGGGGCGCGCCAGGCGGAGTGCGAACTCCACTTCTGAGACCGCCCGCCCCTCCCCGCTTCGCGGGCGTCACCCCGCGGTCGCGCGCTCTCCGGCGCGCCCGCGTGATCGGCCGAGAATCAATCGGAATTCATGCTTGATTCATTCTTCTGAGGGCCCGTTGAATCAGAGAACACCGCGCATCCCGAGCGGATCCTGAAGCTACGTCACAAAGGAGTACGTAATGAATTTGAGTTCGAATCGCGCTCGCCGCCGCGTTGCGGCCGCGGCAGGAGCGCTGCTCGTCACCACTCTCGTGACGGCCGGCTGCGGCACACAGATCCGTGGGGGCGACGATGACGACACGAAGGCGACTCTCACCTACTGGTCGGCGTGGAACGTCGGCGAGGCGCAGCAGGAGATCTTCGAAACCGTACGCACCGCCTTCACGGAGGAGACCGGCATCGACGTCGAGGTCGAGTACCTCGGTCGCCAGGTCACGCAGAACCTGATCAACGCTCTCGGCAACGGGACCGGGCCCGACCTCTTCGACGCGGGAAGCCGGAACATCCTCGATTACGAGGGTCGGGGCTTCCTGGCCGACCTCGACGAGCTGATGGAGACGGACATCCCCGGCGAGGACATCTCGGTGGGAGAGAGCTTCACGGACGCCGTCCGAGAGGCGGCATCGGGCGAGGAGGGCGTCGGGATCCTGCCGACCTACGTCAATTCCTCGGCGATCTGGTTCGACGCGTCGCAGTTCCCCGAACTCGAGAGCGACCCGCCCCAGGAGTGGGACGACTTCATCGCCCTCCTGGACGCGCAGAAGGCAGAAGGCCTCACCCCCCTGGGCGCGGACGGCACGGTGCCCAGCTACAACGTGTTCTGGCTCTATCAGCTGCTCGTGCAGGCCGAAGGGCCGGGAGCGCTCCGCTCGCTCGCGGAGGCACCGGAGAACTGGGATCAGCCGTACGTCCTCGAGGCTGCGCAGCGCGTCCAGCAGATCGTCGACGGCGGCTACCTGCAGGACGACTACATGGGCACGAAGTACCCGGATGCGCAGAATCAGTGGGCGCAGGGAGCGCACTCCTTCATGCTGGGCGGGTCGTACATGGAAGGGGAGACGCGAGACCAGCAGAAGGACGGCTTCACGGCTCGGACGTTCATGTTCCCGGCCGTTCCGGGCGGCACACCGACGGTCGAGGTGACCGCGAGCGGGCTCGCGATCAATGCCGACAGCAAGAACATGGACGCGGCGAACCAGTTCCTCGCCTTCGCCGCTCAGGAGAAGTTCCAGAAGCTGTACGCTTCCGATGCCGGGTTCATCGCGGCGCGCTCGGGCGTGGAGCAGCCGGAGACGCTGCGTGGGCTGGTCGAGCAGATCGAGAATGCCGACTCCGTCACCCAGTCGCATGATCTCGCCGCAGCGCTCCACCCGTCGTGGTGGAACGACATCCTGCTGCCTCTGGACGACGCCCTCTTCTCGGGCACCATCACCGCGGAGGAGTTCGTCGCACGCGGCAAGGAACAGACCGCCGCGTATCTCGCCGCCAACGGCTGATCGGCAGGCTCCCCATGGCGACCCCTCTCCTCCTCCACCGCCGCGCCGATCGGCAGGCATCGACCGACGCCACCGGTGTCGATCGGCTCGCGCTGCCCTTCCTCGTCCCCGCGGTGGCGATGATGACCATCACACTCGTGATTCCATCGGTGTTCACGGCCGTGATCTCGCTGACCTCGTGGTCGGGACCGGGAGACGAGGTCGTCTGGGTGGGCCTGCGCAACTACATCGGACTGTGGGCGTCGGACGCGTTCCGCTCGTCGTTCGTGAACACGGCGGTGCTGCTGATCGTCGGCGGCATCCTCGTGTTCACGGTGGTCTTCGCCTCACTGATCGCGCTACGCGGCATGCGGGGCGGGGCGTTCATCCGGTCCGTCGTGTTCGTGCCGGTGATCATCTCGCCGATCGCGATCGGTGTGGCGTTCGGCTTCCTCCTGAATCCGAACGGCGGCTTCAACCAGATCCTCGAAGCACTCTCGCTCGATGCCCTGCGCAGAGCCTGGCTGTCACCGGACGTCGTGTTCCAGGTGATCATCGTCGGTCTCGTGTGGAGCGTCAGCGGGTACTACCTCGCGATCGTCGCGACGGGCGTCGATCAGATCCCCGCGCACCTGTATGAGGAAGCGGAACTTGCGGGAGCGACTCGCACGCAGCAGTTCCGGATGATCACCATCCCGCTGAGCTGGGAGTCGCTCTCGGTCGCGATCGTGCTGTGGATCATCAGCAGCATGAAGACGTTCGAGATCGTGATCGCATTCGTCGGATCCCAGGGCGTGCCGCCCATCCAGGCGCGCACCGCGTCTGTGCAGCAGTACCTCGCGACGACCGGTGGTCCGGACGGAAGCCCGCAGCTCGCCTACGCGTCGGCGATCGGCATGGTGCTCTTCCTGCTCACCTCGGTCCTGGTGATGCTCGTGCGGAGACTTCTGAAGAGAGACAAGGTGGAACTGTCATGACGACCATGACCAGCCCCCCTCGCGCCCCCGAGGAGGCGAAGCAGCCGGTGCAGACCGGCCGCCACCCCCGCCTCCGGCGTAGCGGGCACCGACGATGGACGGCTCCCATCGGCGACATCGTCATCCCCCGCGGCATCCAGGTCGCGCTGTGGGTGTGGGTGTCGTTCAACCTCCTGATGGCGGTGTGGGTGGGGATCACGTCCCTGAAGTCGGACAGCGAGATCTTCGCCACCCCCTTCGGTCTTCCCGCATCGCCGGAGTGGGAGAACTTCGTGAGCGCGTGGACGGTGTCCGGTTTCGGCGGCGTGACGCTCAACACCATCGTCATCGTGACGATCTCCGCCTCCCTGACGATCGCGCTGGGAGCCCCCGCCGCATATGTGCTCGCCAGGAGTTCGCGACGATGGATCTCGGGCATCAACACCTATACGGCGCTGTGCGTGGCACTGCCGGTGCAGACGATCCTCGTACCGCTCTTCATCGCGAAGACGGAGGTGCATCAGTTCGCCGTCGAGATCCTCTTCGGCTGGTGGGATGACCGGATCACGCTCGTCTTCATCTACGTCGGCACTTCTCTCCCGTTCACGATCTTCCTGCTCACCGCCGCCTTCAGGGGGCTTCCGTCAGCGCTCCCCGAGGCTGCGGCGCTCGATGGGGCGTCGCCCGCGCGCACCTTCTGGAGCATCATGATGCCGGTCGCCTGGCCGGCGGTGAAAAGCGCGTTCGTCCTGAACTTCCTGCACATGTGGAACGAAGCGCTCCTCGTGCTGGTGCTGATCAACTCTCCGAGCGAGCAGACTCTGCCCGCTGCACTTCTCCGCTTGTACGGCACCATGCAGTACAACTCCAACTGGGGAGGCCTGTTCGCCGGAGTCGTGATCGTCATCTATCCGATGATCCTGCTGTATCTGTGGGTCGGTCGCCGCATCATGGAAGGGATGACCTCCGGTGCCGTCAAGTGATCGTGGAGGTCGCGGACAGCTCCCGACCATCGTCATCAGCGCCGACGACGGAGACGCCGACAGACTGTTCCCTGCGAACGTGCTCGCGCCGTTGCGCGAGCACGGCCGGGTCGTGCACGTGGGTGGCGACTTGAGCGTGCTCGACGTGGAGGACAGGCGATCCGCCGAGGTGCTCCTGACCAGCTGGGGGACGCACGAGATCTCTGCCGGCGTGCTCGACGGGTTCTCCTCGCTCGAGGCGATCATCCACACGGGGGGTTCGGTGAAGCGGCTCCTCACGGACGACGCGTGGGAGACGGGCGTGCGCGTCTCGACCCAGGTCGAGCGCAACGCGGAAGCGGTCGCCGAGTACGCGGCGGCGATGATCGTCGCGAGCCTGAAAGGCGTGTTCCGACTGCGTCGCGACTACGTCCGCGAAGGTGCGACGCTCGATCGGGGGCCGCGTCTCGACATGCTCGGGATCACGGCCAAGACCGTCGGCCTGGTGGGAGCGTCCCGCGTCGGGCGTGCGGTGGCGCGACTCATCGCACGACACGATCTGCAGGTGCTCGTCTACGACCCGTACGTCGATGCCGTCGAAGCGGATTCTCTGGGTGCCCGGCTGACGTCGTTGGAGACGCTCATGCGCGACAGCGACGTGGTGTCCCTGCACGCCCCGGCCACTCCGGGCACGCGCGGGATGATCACCCGTCGGCTGCTGGAGAGCATGAGCCCCGGTGCCACGCTCATCAACACCGCCCGCGGATCGATCGTCGACCAGGACGCCCTCATCGACGTGCTCCGCACCCGCGACCTCTTCGCGATCCTCGATGTCACCGAACCCATGGTCCCCGCCGCCGACTCGGCGTTGTGGGCGCTGGAGAACGTCTTCCTGACGCCCCATCTCGCCGGTGCCACGGGGTCGGATCTCCAGCGGCTCGGCCGAGGAGCAGTCGACGAGGCGATTCGAGTGCTCACGGGCGAGGAGCTCGCGCACCGGGTGCGGGCCGAAGACCTTTCGCGAATCGCGTGAGCCCCGGGGAACCGGGAAGAACGGAAGAGGGATCATGAGCAATCGGACGAGGCACGATGTCGACGTCGCCGTCATCGGCGGTGGGCTCGCCGGTGTCGCGGCAGCGATCGCTGCGGCGCGCAACGGAGGGACCGTGGCGCTGGTGCAGGATCGTCCGGTGCTCGGAGGGAACTCGAGCAGCGAGGTGCGGGTCTGGGTCTGCGGTGCGACGGCGACGGGGCATCATCGCTTCGCGCGCGAGACGGGGATCATCGGTGAGCTCTATGTCGAGAACGAGTACCGCAATCCGCTCGGCAACCCGTACTACTGGGACCTCGTCGTGCTCGATGCCGTGAAGGCGGAGCCGCGCATCACCCTGCTGCTGAACACACACATCACCGAGGTGCAGATGCACGGAGACCGGATCTCGTCGGTGGGCGGGATCGTGCTGGGATCGGAGGGCGAGGTCACTGTGGCCGCGCACACCTTCGTGGATGCCACCGGCGACGGATCCGTGGCGGCCCGGGCCGGTGCTCGGACGCGACTCGGCCGGGAGGCGAGTGCAGCTTTCGGTGAGGATCTGGCACCGGAGGAAGAGGACGAGCTCACGCTGGGCAGCACGCTGCTGTTCTACACCCGCAAGGAGTCCGAACCGGTGCCGTTCGTGCCGCCGGCGTTCGCGATAGACCTCGCAGCCACGACGATCCCGGAGAGCCGGGTGCTTCGCACGGGTGACAACGGAGCCGACTACTGGTGGATCGAATGGGGCGGCGAGCTGGACATCGTCGCCGACAACGAGCGGATCAGGGACGAGCTGTGGGCGGTCATCTACGGCATCTGGGATCACATCAAGAACTCCGGACGCTTCCCGGATGCCGAGAACCTCACTCTCGAGTGGGTCGGGTCGGTTCCGGGCAAGCGGGAGTATCGCCGGATCATCGGTGCGCACACCATGACGCAGGAGGATGTCGTCTCGGCGACGCGCAAGGCGGACGCCATCGGATTCGGCGGGTGGTCGATCGACCTCCACCCCTCGAAGGGCGTGTACGAGCCTCGGTCCGCCGCTCAGCAGATCTACCCGAGCGGCACCTACGACATCCCCTTCGGCATCCTGCGCTCCATCGATGTCGGCAATCTGCTGATGGCCGGCCGCAACGTGAGCGCGACGCACATCGCCTTCGGGTCGCTGCGCGTGATGGCGACGTGCGCGGTGATGGGTGAGGCCGCTGGAACCGCAGCGGCTCTGTGTGCCGCGTCGAACTGGACTCCGGAGGAGCTTCACGACGCGCACATCCGAACCCTGCAGCGCCAGTTGGTGCGACAAGATGCCGCGCTCATCGGCGTGCAGGACGACGACCCCGCCAATCTCGCTCTGCAGGCGTCGGTGACGGCGACGTCGGAACTCCGGTGGGATCAGCTCGACGATCCGAGTTCCTCGCTCCCTCTCACCGACGACACCGCCTTCCTGATTCCGCGAGGGCAGTCGGGGCCGGTGCAGGTGCACCTCTCGTGCGAGGAGGCCGCCACCGTCTCGTGGGCGGTGTTCGAGACTCCCGACGGTCGCACCTATTTCCCGGAGGTGCCGCTCGACTCCGGGAGCATCGAGCTTCCCGCCGGGCACGCCGGGTGGGTGGCGTTGACGGATGAGCTCCCGGTCGGCGAGGGTCCGGAGGCGTCGACGGTCATCGTCCTCGAAGCGATTCCGGGCGTGCGGTGGGGGAGCAGCGGTCAGTACCTGTTCGGCGCGGTCTCGATGACGCGTCGCGGCACCGACCACGTCGACGAGATCGACGCCCATCTCGTCGCCGATCGACCGGACGACGTGGTGCGGTGGGGGATCAAGAAGCTGTCGCGTGTTCGGCTTGCCATGCGATGCGAGGGTGCCGTCGTGGGCCTGGAAGCGGCCAACGTCGTCGGGGGATACGGGCGCCCGTACGGCGGGCCGCGGATGTGGTCGTCGCGTCCGCGACGAGATCTGGTCGCGGGGGACCCGGAGATCCTCACGCTCGAGTGGGAGCGCGAGGTCCAGGCGTCGGAGGTACGCGTCGTGTTCAACGACGATGTCAATGCCTACGTGAACAATCTCCACTATGTCCGGAGTGAGCACCGGATACCGCCCGAGATCGTCGCCGACTTCGATCTCGAAGCATTCGTGGATGGGCACTGGCGTACCCTCGGCACGGTGCGGGACAATCGTCGACGTCACCGAACCGTGGCGTTCGAACCCGTCGCGACGGCGCGGATCCGGCTCGTCTGCCACCGCACGAACGGCTCCGACCTGGTCCAGGTGGGCCAGGTGCGGGTGTACTGATCGGAAGAGCAATGACAGCAGTGCATCCCACCCCGTCCGGCCTCACGCCTCGTGCGCTCAAGTTCGAAGCGCTCGCGCAGGAGCTTCGTAGAGGGATCGCGGCCGGCAGTTGGCCGCTGGGCAGCCTTCTGCCGACCGAGAAGCAGCTCGTCGAGTCCACGGGCTACTCGCTCAGCACCGTGCGGCGGGCTGTCGACGTCCTGGTCGACGAAGGGCTGATCCTTCGCCGCCAAGGGTCCGGCATGTACGTGTCGAGTGCCTCCAGGCAGCGAACCGAACAGCGCACGATCGGCGTGCTGATTCCCGACACCCGGCTCTACTTCCCGACCGTCCTGCAGGGTATCGAGGCGGGCCTCTCGGGCTCGGGAACCTCCATCGCTCTCGCGACCTCCCAGTACGACTCGCGCGTCGAGCAGGAAGCGATCGCCCGGTTCGTCGAGTCCGGCGTCGATGGTCTGCTGATCACGCCCATCATCTCGGACGATGCCGATCCCGGCGCCCTGCTCCGCCGGCTGGAGAGCATTCCGATACCGGTGGTGATGCTGGAGAGACGTATCCGGAGCCTGGGCTATTTCGATCCGACCGAGTACGTCTGCTCGAATCATGAGGCCGGGGCGTTCGAGGGGGTCTCGCACCTGCACCGACTCGGCCACCGCCGGATCGCGCTGGCGTTGCGAGCTGATTCCGCTCCGTCGTCCGGAGTCCGCCGCGGGTATGAGGCATCCGTCCCGCACCTGGAGGGCATGGTGAGCACGATCGTCTCGAGGACGAGCGCGGAGTGGTTGCAGACGCACGCGGACGATGTGCTCCAGGAGATGGTTGATGGCAGCTGCACCGCGGCCCTCGTCTTCGGTGATCGCGAGGCCACGCTCCTCGAGGTCGCTGCGCAGCGTCGGGGGCTGCGTGTGCCCGAGGATCTCGCCATCGTCTCCTATGACGACGAAGTGGCCGACGTCGCCCCGGTGCCACTGACAGCCGTGTCGCCGGCCAAGCACCGCATCGGGCGGATGGCCGCGGCGCTCCTGCTCACGCGGATCACCGAGGGAGATCAGTCGCCGGTACAGCAGATCTCGATCGTGCCGAGGCTGACGATCCGCGATTCCTGCGGCGCCCGATCCCGCTAGACCCGCGCCCCGCTCAGCCGGCGAACAGCGTGACCGGCAGCCCGCGCACTCCGGGCTGCACGGCGAACACCGAACCCGCCTCGGTGCCGTGGTCGTCGGGGAGGCCCTGCGCTGACGTCGTGATGTAGAGCGTGTCGAGGTCGTCGCCGCCGAACGTGCACGCCGACACCTGCGGCACGGGGAGCTCGATCGTCTGCACGAGCGCTCCGGTCGCGTCGTAGCCGTGCACGGCACTGCCGCCCCAGAGGGCCACCCACACGCTGCCGTCTGCGGCGACCGTCAGTCCGTCCGGGGACCCGTGCTCCTCGGGGATCGAGACGAATGCCCGCCGTCCGCGCAGCTCACCCTCGGCCACGTCGAAAACGTCGATGCGGTGGGTGGCGGTGTCGACGTAGTAGGCGCGGCGGCCGTCGGGCGAGAAGCCGATGCCGTTCGAGATCGTCGCCCGAGGCAGCACAGTCGAGACCGCGAGCTCCGCGTCGAGCCGCAGCACGAATCCGCCGTCCGGTGCGGCGTCGTAGGCCATGGAACCTGCGAGCAGGCGACCGCGCGGGTCGCAGCATCCGTCGTTCATGCGCACGTGCGGATCTTCATGCAGGGTCGCCACGGCGCGCGTCTCGCCGTCGACGTCATCAGCGAGGTAGAGCGTGCGGGCGCCGACCGCCACCAGGCCGCCGTTGGTGCGCGGTCGCGCGAAGGCCAGGTACTCGTCGTCGATGTGCTGCCGCGTCACGCCGTCGGTGCCCAGCGTCAGCAGATCGCCGGCCTCCCCGTCGACCCACCGCAGTCCACCCCAGCCCGGCCACCACACGGGACCTTCGGCGTGACGGGCGACGGGACCGGTGACGTTCTCCGGGGTCATGCTTCCTCTCTCGGCTGGGTGCGCCCGGCGGCGTCGAGCGACACGGAGCCCGCTCCACGACTGCGCGCGACGTACACGGTGTTCGACGAGACCCCGTCGGTCACGGGATTGTCGAAATCGACGATGTGGGCGACGGCGTCATCGAACACGGCGTTCAGCTCGACCATGAACTCGTCGTCGGGCGGATCATCCGACCACAGGGCGAAGACCCCGCCCGCGGCGAGATGACGGTCGAGCGCACGCAGACCGGCGGCGTCGTAGAGGTCGGCGTGCGTCGGGTCGAGCTGGTGGCGCGGAGAGTGGTCGACGTCCAGGAGGATGGCCGAATACCCGCGGTGCCCCTCAGCGGGTGCCGACCGCATGACGGCGAAGAAGTCGTCCTCGACCAGACTCGTACGCGCATCCTCGACGAGTTCCGCCGACGCGGGCAGGAGCTTGCGCTCGTGCCAGCCGATCACGGCGCCCAGTCGATCGATCACCGTGAGCGATGCCACCCGCGCATCGCGCAGCGCCGCGACGGCGGTGTAGCCGAGCCCGAGCCCGCCGACCAGGACCGAGAGGTCGTCGCCGACCACCGCGGCGAGCCCCAGATTCGCGAGCTCTTCCTCTGCCACCGTGAACAGGCTCGACATCAGGTATTCGTCGCCGAGCTTGACCTCGTAGATCTCCTGCCCGACCGCCGGCTCCGTGCGCCGGCGCAGCATGAGGTCGCCGATCGGCGTCGTCTGCCAGTCGAGCTCTTCGAACCGAGTGATCACCGCGGCATGCCTCCGTCGTCGTCGCCCGGCAGAGGCGGGATGCGGGCGGGGCCCGCGGATGTGCTCGCGTCTCGGGGTTTCTCGTCGCGGAGGGGGAGCGGCATCCGCTCGGGCTCCGGGGTGGCCGTCTCCGGGGCGGAGATCTCCTTCGCCACCTGCTTCTCGAGCACCGTGACGGCGTCGTCGGAGAGCAGGATGAGGCCGTCGAGCTCTTCGCGCACGCGCTTGTACGCGACGTTGCGCTCTGCCTGCGTGGCCGACTCGTCGACCGCGACCTTGAGCAGCTGCTGAGCCCGTTCCAGTCGCTTGCGCTCCGGCGCGGTGAACGTCGAGTCGCGCAGACGCCGGGCATCCTTCTCGGCGATCTCGAATGCGACCGCGTAGTCGCCCACCGCCTGCAGGTACTCGGTGATCTGCTGCTCCGACACCTTCGCCTCGGCGGATGCCGGACGCAGCGCATCCGCCGTCTTCTTGGTGCGCAGGAACGCGGCGGTCAGCGGCTGACGGCCGTCGCTCATGGCGGGGAAGGCGATGAGCTTCGCGACGTCGAGTTCGTAGTCGAGCCAGCGTGCGGTGATCTCGTCGTGCTCGGCGAACAGGCGCGCGACCAGGTCGTTCGGGACGACGGATGCCGTGGTGTCGACCACCGAAGGGCCGCGGCGCTTGGCCTGCTGGGTGAGCGCACGCGCCTCGATCTCGGCCGTCTTCAGCTGCGCCTTCATGCGAAGAGTCTCCAGGCGGCGCTCGTGCCGGCGCTTGGAACCCTGCTCCCACGCCTTCGCGGCACCGCCGGCCATCCCCATGATGGGGAAGATGAGCCACCAGTAGTTGCCCGCGAAGTTCCAGAAGCCCTGGATGAACTCGTCCATGATGCGTTCAGCCTACTGCGCGGGGTGGTCGCGCCCGGGGTCGCTCACGGGCGCGACCACCCACCGTTCACCAGTCGTGGACGGTGCCGTCGAGGAGGCGGTTGTAGGGGAGGTAGGCCTGCTCGTAGGGGTACTTGCCCGCTTCGTCGACGTCGAGCTCGACGCCGAGTCCGGGCTTGTTCCCGGGGTGCAGGTATCCGTCGGTCCAGGTGAACGACTGCTGGAAGACCTGGTCGGTGCGGGCGCCGTGCTGCATGTACTCCTGGATGCCGAAGTTGTGGATCGACAGTCCCAGGTGCATCGCGGCGGCCATGCCGACCGGAGAGATGTCGGTCGGCCCGTGCATGCCCGACTTGATCTGGTACATCGCCGCGTAGTCGAGCGTCTTCTTCAGTGCGGTGATGCCGCCCATGTGGGTGACGGCTCCGCGGACGTAGTCGATGAGCTGGTCGCGGATGATGTCCTTGAAGTCCCACACCGTGTTGAAGATCTCCCCGATCGCGAGCGGGGTGGTGGTGTGCTGGCGCACGAGTCGCAGTGCCTCCTGGTTCTCGGCGGGCGTGCAGTCCTCCAGCCAGAACAGGTCGTACGGCTCGAGATCCTTGCCGAGCCGGGCGGCCTGGATGGGGGTCATCCGGTGGTGGCCGTCGTGCAGCAGCGGGATGTCGGGACCGAACTCGTTCCGCACGGCCTCGAACACCCCGGGGAGGTGGTTGAGGTAGGCGCGGGTGTCCCAGTCCTCCTCCACCGGCTTCGCGCCGCGGCGGGCGGGCTCGTGGTCGTACCGCACCGACGCATCGCCGACATCGGCCCCCTGTGCGGCGATCCCGTAGATCGCCTTCAACGTGGGCACCCCGGTCTGCACGCGGATGGCCTTGTATCCCTGTTCCTGGTGCGCGCGGATCGAGTCGAACAGCTCCGGCAGTTCCTTGCCCGACGCGTGTCCGTACGCCATCAGGCCGTTCCGCGACGCTCCCCCGAGCAGCTGGTACACCGGGAGACCGGCGACCTTGCCCTTGATGTCCCACAGCGCCATGTCCACTGCGGCGATCGCGGCCATCGTCACCGGGCCCCGCCGCCAGTACGCGCTGCGGTACAGGAACTGCCAGGTGTCCTCGATGCGCGACTCGTCCGCCCCGATCAGCAACGGCACCACGTGCTCGGTCAGATACGCGACGACGGCGAGCTCGCGGCCGTTCAACGTCGCATCGCCCAGCCCCGTCACCCCGTCGGCGGTCGTGATCTTCAGCGTCACGAAGTTGCGATCCGGACTTGTGACGATCACGTCAGCCCTGTCGATGGTCATCGGTTTCCTCCTGCGGCTGCGGGTGCGTCGGTCATGTCGGTGGCGGGTTCGCCGGCGATCAGCACCTCACGTGGCGTGATCGAAAGCTCGCCGGGCGCCCAGTCGAAGAGCAGCACGTCGGCGCGGGCGCCGACCGTCCAGTGCGGGCCGTCTCCGAGGACGGATGCGGGTGCCGAGGTCGCGAGCCGCAGCGCCGCCGACAGTGAACCGGTCAGGCGGGCGACCGTGGCGACGCCGACGTCGAGGGTCTGCACGGATCCCGCGAGGAACCCGGTCGCCACGTGCCGCAGCGCTCCGTCGTCGGCGAGGTGCACGCCCCCGCCGACCGTCGAGACGCCGTTCTCCCGCAGGGCCGTCGGGGTGGCGACGGCGTCGCTCACGAGGAAGACGCCGTGGTCGCGCTTCGCGGCGATCATGGTCGCGAGCGTGGCATCGGGCAGGTGGTGGCCGTCGGCGATGACACCGGCGGCGAGCCGGCGCTCGGCGAGCTGCGTCCACAGGTAGTTCGGATGCCGGGGGAGCACCGCATGCGCGCCGTTGCCGAGGTGCGTCGAGAGCGTGGCACCGGCGTCGACGACCGCGGTGATCTCGGCATCCGTCGCGTGGGTGTGCCCGACCGCGACCCGCACGCCGTGCGCGACGAGGAAGCGCGTGGCCTCGACCGACCCCGGATGGTGCGGAGACAGGGTCACGACCCGGAGCAGGCCGGGAGCGGCGTCGAGCCAGGTCTGCAGCTCGGCGATGGCCGGCGGGCGGATGTGCGCGAGCGGATGCACGCCGCGGGGGCCGTCCTGCTCCGAGAGGCTCGGACCCTCGACGTGGATGCCGGCGACCGCGCGCGAGGTCGCGGTCGAGGTGCGCACGGCCTCGTCGATCGCACGGATGCGGGCGAGCATCTCGGCGGGCGAGGCGGTGATGACGGTCGGCAGGAATCGCGTGACGCCGTGGGCGGCGAGAGACTGTGCCATCGCCGCGATGTGGGCCGCCGAGGGCTCTGCCGCATTGGCGTCGCCGTCGAGATGGCCGTTGACCTGCAGGTCGATCAGTCCGGGTCCGATCCACGGGGCGCCGTCACCGGGGTCCGCGGTCGGGGTGAGCGCGCTGATCCGGCCGTGCTCGACGACGACCTCCAGCCCGCCCGCTCCGAGGGCGTCGCGACCGTGCAGCGTGCGCGCGGTCATCGCACCGCCGGGGCCGCCACGGCCGGTGCGGGATGCAGCAGCGACGCCGCGTCGCGGTCGACGTGCACCTCGCAGTGCGGGTGCCGCCGCAGCACGGTGCACGGCCAGTGCGAGCTGATCGGCTCTTCGACCAGGGCGCGCACGGCCTCGGCCTTGCGGGCATCGGGCACGGCGCACACGAGGTGGGCGCCGTTCATCAGCGCCGGGATGGTCAGCGTCAGTGCGTGGGTGGGCACGGCCTCGAGCGTATCGAAGCAGTCGTCGTCGACCTGCTGCACGCGGCTGGCGAGGTCGAGCTGCACCACGCGCACGGGGCACGGGTCGCCGAGGTCGGCGTCGGGCGGATCGTTGAACGCGATGTGGCCGTTCACGCCGATGCCGAGGCACACCAGGTCGATGGGCCCTTCGGTGAGCAGGGCCGCGTACTCCTCGGTCGCCGCCTGGGCGCCGAGCTCGGTGCGCATGGGGTGGAACGCGGCGGGCTGCACCGCATCGACGAGGTGGGTGCGCAGCCAGTTGCCGAAGCGCTGGGGAGCCGCGGGGTCGAGATCGAGGTACTCGTCCATGTGCAGGATCGTGATGCGGTCCCACGGCACGTCGGGCTCGGCGGTGAGGGCTCGGTACACGTCGAGCTGGCTGGGGGCGGCGGCGGCGATCATCCGAGCGGTGCCGCGAGCGGCCACGGCTTCGCGCAGCGTGCGCGCCGCCGATCGCGCGGCGGCAGCGCCCATCGCGGCGCGGTCGGGGTGGGCATGCAGGGCGAACGTCGTCGTGCTCATGATTCGCAAGATTAATGCAACCGCTTGCAAAGTCAAGCCCCCGAATGGAATCCGTTCCGCGTTCTCGCCGCCCCCGGGAGGAGATTCCCGAGGGTTCGCACGCGCGCAGCCACGGTGCACGGGCTTAGTGTGTGTGACGTGACAGGCAACAGGAAGACGGCATCGACGTCGGTGACGATCGGCGACATCGCCCGCGTGGCCGGTGTCTCGCGGTCGACGGTTTCCCGCGCGTTCAGCCGCCCCGAGCTGCTGAACCCCGAGACGGTGCGACGCGTCAAAGCCGCGGCCGACGAGCTCGGTTACGTCATGAACCACGCCGCGCGCGCTCTCTCCACCGGTCGCTTCGGCAACGTCGCCGTGGTCGTCCCCGACATCGCCAACCCGTTCTTCCCGCCGCTCGTGCGGCGCGTGCAGACGCTGGCCGACGCCGCCGGCTACGCGGTGTTCCTCGGCGACTCCGACGAGATCGCCGACCGCGAGGCCAACCTCACCTCGCGCCTCAGTGCCCAGGTCGAGGGCTTCGTCCTGGCCTCCCCGCGCCTCGACGAGGACCGCATCCGCGAGCTCGACGCCTCGCGCCCCGTGGTGCTCGTGAACCGCGACATCGAGGGCCTGGCGCGGGTGCTGATCGATCCGAGCGGAGGCCTCGACGAGGCTGTCGCGCACCTCCACCGCCTCGGCCACACCCGCGTGGTCTACCTGTCGGGGCCGCGCGAGTCGTGGTCGGACCAGCAGCGCCGGGCCGCCCTCGCCCGGGCCGCCGGGCGCGCGGGACTCGAGGTCATCGTGCAGGAGCTGGGGCGCCCGAGCTCGGCCGGCGGACGCGACGCGGTCGGCGGCATCCTCGCCTCCGAGGCGACGGCTGTGATCGCCTTCGACGACGTGGTCGCCCAGGGCGTGATGGCGGGGCTCGCGCTGCGCGGCATCGACGTTCCCCGCGACATCAGCGTGATCGGATGCGATGACACCCTCGCCTCCGGCACGCATCCGGCCCTCACCACGATCTCGGCCGCGTCGGCGGCGGCGGGCGATGCGGCGGCCGAGCTGCTGCTCGGCGTGCTCGCCAGCGGGGAGCGCTCGGATGCCCGCGTGACGATCGCCACGCACCTCGTCGTCCGGGCCACCACGGAGGCTGCGCACACGATCGGCGGTTGACCATGCAACCGGTCGCATGATTTACTGTCGCCCATGCCTCGGATCGCGATCATCGGTGCCGCCCATCCGCACGTGGACTACGTGCTCGACGAGCTGACCCGCGCCGACCGCGCCGCGTTCGAGCTCGTCGGCGTGCAGGACTCCGACCCTGCTGTCGCCGCGCATCACGCCGCCCGTTTCGGCGTGCCCGCCTTCGACCGCGCCGAGGATCTGCTCGCCGAGGGCGTCGACGTCGCCGTGATCGCCGGTGTCTACGGAGCGCGTGGCGCCGATGCCGTCGCCGCGCTCCGTGCCGGTGCCCATGTGCTGGCCGACAAGCCGCTGTGCACCTCGCTCGCCGAGCTCGACGAGATCGAGGCCGTGGCCTCCGAGGTCGACCGCACCGTGAACCTGCTGCTCGAGAAGCGCGGTTACCCCGAGACGCTCGCCGCACTCGACGTCGTGCGCGCCGGAGAGCTGGGCGACATCGTCGGTGTCACCTCCTCGGGCCCGCACAAGCTCAACCGCGCCCAGCGCCCGGGCTGGTTCTTCGACCCGGCGCAGTACGGCGGCATCCTGACCGACCTGTCGGTGCACGACCTCGACGCCGCGCTCCTGTTCGCGCCGGCCGACGAGGGCGTGATCCGGGGAGCCGTGTCGGCCCCGCTCGACGGCGCCCAGGGATTCACGCGCTACGGCTCGGCCACCCTCACGACGCCGAACACCGTCGTCTCCGCCGAGGTGAGCTGGCTCACCCCGCAGGCCTCCGACGTGCACGGCGACTACCGGCTGCGCCTGGTCGGCACCCGCGGGACCGCGGAGATCTTCTGGGCCCGCGGCCGCGTCGAGGTCACCACCGACGATCAGCCGACCCGCGCGCTCGATCTGCCGCCGGGACGACGTCCGGCCGAAGAGGCACTCGACGCCTTCGCCGACGGGCGCACCCCCGAGGTCGGAACGCGGGATTCGCTCGCCCCGACCCGACTCGCCCTCCTCGCCCAGGCATCCGCCGACCAGGGCGGCACCGCGCTGGCCTGGTCGCGCCCGGCCGACTGAGACTCGCTGACCGAGCCCCGCCGACTGCGCCGACACCTCCGGCATCCACCCCCACGACAGGAGACATCATGACCGAACCGCTGCGCATCGCGATCGTCGGCGCCGGGGTGATCGGCGCCGTCCACGCGCGTCTCGTCGCGGCTCTCGGCGACGCCGGCGTGCTCGCCGCGATCGTCGACCTCGACGAGGCGCGCGGGCGTGCGCTCGCCGAGCAGTACGGCGTGCCGTTCCACGCGTCGGCCGCCGAGGCTTATCGCGCCGAGAGCGTCGACCTCGCCGCGATCTGCCTGCCCAGCGCCTTCCACGCCGATGCGGTGGTCGCCGCCCTCGACGCGGGGGTGGACGTGATCGTCGAGAAGCCGATCGACGTCACGCTCGAATCCGCCGATCGGGTGCGGGCCGCCGAAGGCGCCTCCGGACGCACGGTCTCGGTCATCAGTCAGCGCCGCTTCCAGCCGGTGGCCTCCTTCATCCGCCGCTCCATCGACGAGGGCGCGCTCGGACGCGTGACATCGGGTGTCGTGGAGTCGGCGTTCTTCCGCCCGCAGGAGTACTACGAGTCCGGAGACTGGCGCGGCACCGCGGCGATCGACGGCGGCGGTGCACTCATGAACCAGGGGATCCACGCGCTGGACCTGCTGCTGTGGATGCTCGGCACCCCGGTGTCGGTGAGCGCGAAGACCGGCCGTCTCGCGCACGAGGGCATCGAGGTGGAGGATGTCGCGGGCGCCACGATCGAGTTCGAGAGCGGCGCCATCGGGCTGCTGCTCGCCAGCACCGCGGCGTACCCGGGGCTTCCGGTGCGCCTCGCCGTGCACGGCTCGCAGGGCACCGCGGTGATGGAGAACGACGGGCTCGCCTTCTTCGCCTCGGCCACCGCGTCGCAGCCCGATGCCGACTCGCTCGTCGAGCACGATGTGCCGGAGGGGTGGAGCGACGTCGACATGGCGCATCGCCGGCAGTACCTCGACGTCGTGCGGGCGATCCGCAGCGGCGGTCGCCCCGCCATCACCACCGACGACGGCCGCCGGGCGCTGCAGGTGGTGCTCGCCGTGTACGAGTCCGCCCGCACCGGTCGTCCCGTCGACCTCCACGAGTGAAAGAGGATGAGAGACATGGAAACGAAGAACGTCGCGATCGTCGGCATCGAGAACAGCCACGCCGAGGAGATCATCCGCTACCTCAACGTCGAGCGGCCGGATGACGTGCCGGTGCGTGTGGTGGCGCTCGTCGCGGGCGAGGACGACCGCACGCGCGAGCTCGCGGAGCTCGGCGGCATCGAGCGGATCGTCGCCGAGTCGGGCGACCTGCTCGGCAGCATCGACGCGCTCATCGTCACCTCGCGCGACGGGGCGCTGCACCGTGCGCACGCCGTGCCGTTCCTCGAGGCGGGAACGCCGGTCTGGGTCGACAAGCCGCTGGCGGCGAGCGTCGCCGATGCGCAGGAGATCGTCGCGGCGGCCGAGCGTGGTGGCACGGTGCTCACCTCGTCGTCGGCGCTGCGCTGGGTGGCCGACACCGACGCGATCGCCGAGGGCCTCGGATCGATCGGCGAGCTGCAGGCGGTCACCGTGACCGGACCCGCGGATGCGGCCAGTCCGTACAGCGGCATCTTCTTCTACGGCATCCACATCGCCGACGTGGCGCAGCGTCTCGTGCCGGGGCAGCCCGAGGACATCGACGTGCAGCGCCTGCCGGGAGGGGTCGTCGCCCGCTACCGGGTCGGCGGCGTGCTCGTCACGCTCGAGTTCATCCGCCCCGACGGCGACGGCCAGGTGCCGTTCCGCGCGACGGCCGTCGGCGGCCACGGGGTCATCAGCCGCGACATCGTGCTGGGTGCCGACTACGTGCAGCCCGGCGTGGATGCGTTCGCCGGCATGCTCGCGGCGGGGGCAGCGCCGATCCCCACGGCGCAGCTGCTCGCCCCGATCGCGGTGCTGGAGACCGTCGCACGCGCCACGGCTGCCATCGCCGTCTGAGGCTGTGCAACGCGGTGCAGTGATCACGCCCCCGAAGGTCGTGGCCGCTGCATCGCGCTACCCGCACGCACTGACTTATCCCTGGTAATCAAACAGAAACACAACCGTTACACCCTCTTCAACGAAGAAGCTATTGTAATGCAACCGTTTGCACGTTAGCGTGAGAAACGGTTGAACCACCCGTTCATCGGGCGCCTTTCGGGCCCGTCGAGGAAGACCATGGAGGAACGAGAATGGCAAGACGCACTGTGATCGCAGCGGCCGCTTCACTGGCCGCGGTGCTGGCCGTCACCGGCTGCAGCTCAGGCACCGGGAACGACGGAGGCGACGCCGACAGCGGAGACCTCCGCGTGTGGCTCATGCAGGACTCCGTGTCCGAGGATGCGGTCGCGTGGCTCGAAGAAGAGTTCGCCGCCCAGAACCCCGGCTCCACGCTGACGGTGGAGATGCAGCCCTGGGATGACATCGTCTCCCGGCTCCAGACCTCGCTCGCGAGCGAGTCCGAGACCCCCGACATCGTCGAGATCGGCAACACCAAGACCGCGACGTTCGCGAACGTCGGGGCGCTCGCCGACATCTCCGACCTGTACGACGAGGTCGACGGCGACGACCTGATCCCGAGCTTCGTCGATCAGGCGACCCTCGACGGCAAGACCTACGCCTACCCGCTCTACGCGGGCACCAGCGTCGTCTTCTACCGCACCGATCTGCTCGAGAAGGCGGGCATCGCCGCTCCCGAGACGCTCGACGACCTGGTCGCCGCAGCCGCCACGGTGCAGCAGGCGAACCCCGACGGTGTCGAGGGCTTCAAGGGCATCTACTTCCCCGTCGTCGACGTGCACGGGCTCGAGGGCTGGCTGTTCTCCCACGGCGCGAACTACGCCGAGGAGAAGGACGGCGCCTGGGTCAGCGGACTCGACACCCCCGAGGCCAAGGCCGCGCTCGAGCAGATGCAGACCATCTGGCAGGGCTCGGCCCTCGGCGCGCTCGACGCGAAGGAGACCGCAGGCAACCCCTGGGTTCCGTACAACAACGGCGAGGTCGCGATGTTCTCCTACCGCGTGTTCGCGCAGGACAGCATCTCTCCCGAGCTCGCCGACGTCACCGGTGTGATGGCGCTTCCCCCGGTCGAGGCCGGCGGCGAGAGCCACCAGTTCCTCGGCGGCTCCAATGTCGGCATCGCCGCGAAGTCGTCGCAGCAGGAGCTCGCGAAGAAGGCCATGAAGCTGATCCTCAGCGAGGACTTCATGACCCAGCTCGCCGAGGATTCCGGCTGGGTCCCCGGCAACACCACCTTCGCGTCGGCCATCCCCGACGGCATCGTCGACGCCGAGCTGCAGCAGCAGATCGCCGAGACGAGCGCCCTCACCCCGGCGGCGCCGAACTGGGCGATCGTGGAGGGCAACAACATCCCGGTCGACCTGTACTCGGCGATCGCCAAGGGTGAGGACATCGACGAGGTGGTCACGCGCATCGGCGCGAAGATCGAAGCGACCCTCAACGGCGACTGATGATGACCACTCCCGTGATCGATGTCGAGGTCGCCCCCGAGGCGTCCCCGCAGCAGCCCGCTCCCCGCACGCGGCCGCGCCGCGCGCGGGGAGCGCTGCTCCCGTACCTGCTGATCGCGCCGCTCCTCGCGGCGGTGCTGATCGCCCTCGGCTGGCCGCTGCTGCAGCAGTTCGTGATGTCGCTGCAGAAGTTCGGGCTGGCGCAGCAGTTCGGCCAGGAGCCCGAATGGGTGGGCCTGGCGAACTACGGCAGGATCCTGACCGACCCCAACATGTGGGTCGTGTTCTTCCGCTCCGTGCTCTTCTGCGCCGTGTGCGCGTCGCTGTCGATGGTGATCGGCATGCTGATCGCGCTGCTGCTGACGAAGGTGAGCAGCTGGGCCCGCATCGCCCTGCAGGTGACGCTGCTGCTCGTGTGGGCGACGCCGGCGCTGGTGACCATGGTCATCTGGCAGTGGCTGTTCGACGCCCGCTACGGCCTGGTGAACTGGATCCTCGCGCGCATCGGCCTCTCCGACATGGCCGGCTTCCCGTGGACTTCCACTCCGATGGGCGTGTTCACGATCGCCGCGATCACCGTGATCTGGGGCAGCCTGCCCCTGATCGTGTTCATGATCTACTCCGCCCTCACCCAGGTGCCCACCGAGGTGCTCGAGGCGGCGGAGCTCGACGGGGCCGGTCCCTGGACACGCTTCCGGCACGTCACGATGCCCCTCATCACCCCGGCGGTCATGATCGTCGGACTCCTGCAGATCGTGTGGGACCTGCGCGTGTTCACGCAGATCTACGTGCTGCAGCAGGCGGGCGTCTCGATCGAGGAGACCAACCTCCTCGGCACCTACATCTACCGGATCGGCATCGGCCAGGGCGAGTACGGCGACGCGTCGGCTCTCGCGACGATCGTGCTCATCCTCACGCTGCTGCTCACCTGGAAGTACATCGCGAAGATGTTCGCCCAGCAGAAGGAGGTCTCGGAATGAGTGCCCCGACCATGACCAGGACCACCGACATCGCCGCCGTCGTGCCGCCGCGCTCGCGCCGGACCATCGGCAATCGCAACGACGCCCGCCGGCGCACCTGGAACGGCGTCGCCGTGGCCGCCGCGCTGCTGCTCGTCTTCCCGATCTACTGGATGGTGAACACCGCGCTCTCGGACAACGAAGAGCTGTTCTCGCGCACGCCGCGGTTCTTCCCGTTCCCGCTGAGCTTCGACAGCTTCGGGAGCATCCTCGCCGATGGCGGTTTCTGGTCGGCGCTCGGCATGAGTGCGGGCGTGACGGCCATCGTGGTCGTGGTCGCCGTGCTGTTCGGGTTCTTCGCGGCCATCGCGGTGAGCCGTTTCCGCTTCAAGGGCGGCGGCCTCATCATCCTGCTCGTGCTCATCGTGCAGATGATCCCGACCGAGGCACTGTTCATCTCGCAGTTCCGCATGCTCGACGGCTGGCACCTGCTCAACACGGTCGGCGGCCTGTCGCTGCTCTACATCGGCACGGTCGTCCCGTTCACGGTGTGGCTGCTGCGCGGGTTCATCCACGGCATCCCGGCCGAGCTCGAAGAGGCGGCGATGGTCGACGGCTGCAGCCGGTTCGGGGCGTTCATGCGGGTCACGCTGCCGCTGCTCGGACCGGGCATCGTCACGGCATCCGTCTTCGCGTTCCTGCAGGCATGGAACGAGTACACCCTGGCCCTCGTCGTGATGACGAAGCCGGGCAACGCCACCCTGCCGCTGTGGCTGCAGACGTTCAGCAGCGAGCTGTCGGCCACCGACTGGGCCGGCATCATGGCGGGCGCCACGCTGATCTCGGTGCCCGTGGTCATCCTGTTCCTCTTCGTTCAGGGTCGCCTGGGCGCGGGCATGATGGCTGGTGCCGTCAAGGGCTGATGCACCGCAGACGCCGAAGAGCGCCGGTCCTTGGGGATCGGCGCTCTTCGCGTGCGTGGGAGCCAGTGGGGGTGGATCAGCGGGCGTGGTCGGTGAGCACCCCGAGCACGGCGGGGTCCGCGGCGAGATCGGGTGCGAGCAGGTCGAGCAGAGCGCGATGCGGATCGACGGCGGATGCTCGTGCGGCCAGCTCCTCCGCGGCGACGTCGTCGAGCGGCCGTCCTGCCTGGACCTCGGCGATGACGAACCGGGCCCAGGCGGCGATCGCGGCGATGCCGGCCGCGCCTGTCTCGCCCTCGGCGCGGGCGCGGCGCACCGGCTCGACGATGCGGGCACGCAGCTTGAGACTGCCGTCCGCGGCGATCTGCCGCAGCCGGTGCACGATCGCGGGGTTCGCGAATCGCTCGAGCAGCGCCGCCCGGTAGGCGGGAAGGTAGAGGTCGACGCCGGCTCTGTCGGCGCCGGCATCGAGGCGCCGCTGGGCGAGATCCCACAGGTCGCGCACGAGAGCTGCACATTCCGGGTCGGCGATGGCCTCGGCGACGGTCTCGTGTCCGCGCAGGATGCCGTCGGAGGCGAGGAGGGAGTGCGCGCCGTTGAGCATCCACAGTTTGCGCTGCTCGAACGGTTCGATGTCGGACACGAAGGAGGCCCCGGCATCTTCCCAGCGCGGACGGTCGGCGCGGAGGCGTCCGCTCAGGATCCAGCTGTGGAAGGGCTCGGTTACGACCAGGGCCTCGTCGCGGATGCCCTCGCGTGCGGCGACGGCGTCGATGTCGTCTGCCGTGGTGCGCGGGGTGATGCGGTCGACGGACGTGCCGACCACGTCGACCTGCGCGTCGATCCAGGCGCCGAGGGAGGGGGAGGTGAGCGCGGCGAGGTCGCCGACCACGGACCGGAGTGCGGTCCCGTTGTCGTCGAGGTTGTCGCACGGGATCAGCGTGATCGTGCTGTCGGGCAGGGCGCGGCGTCGGGCGTCGAGCGCCCAGAGCAGGCGGGCGGGCATGGTGCGCAGGACGCCGTTCGCGATCGCTCCCGGTGGATTCTCCCGATCGGCGAAGGCTTCGCCCAGCGCACAGATGTCGGCGGTGATGTCGGGGTCCGTGACGTCGAGACGTCCGTCCGCGCCGCGTCGATAGCCCTTCTCGGTGACCGTGAGCGTGACGACCGTGACTTCGGGGCGGGTGAGGTAGTCGCGCAGCGCGTCGGTGTCACCGCCGTCGTGCGCGGCCACGATGCTCTCGACGGTCTCGAGATGGTCGCCCTCCGCGCCGCGCGTGAGGAGGGTGTACACGTCGTCCTGTCGCATGAGCGTCTCGGCGGCATCGGGCGAACGACCCGTGAACGCCGCGATGCCCCACTCGTGGTCGGGGTCGGCGTGCGCGGTGTACCAGGCCTGATGTGCGCGGTGGAAGGCACCGAGTCCGAGATGGACGATGCGCACGGGGGCGCGCGGTAGGGTGCGGCGCGGGCTGTGGGGCACGGGAATCCTCGGGTCGATCATCGGCCCTGGGGTCGGGCCTGACTTCAACCTATGACGCGCGGCGCGATCATGCAAGCGGTTGCAAGACCCGGGGTTGGGCACGCGCGCTCGACGCCCGCTCCCGCACGACCGGCTGCAGCAGCATCCGCACCGGGGTTCGGTCGCCTCCGCGCCCCAGCATCCGCAGTAGCGTGCTCGCCGCGAGGCGTCCGATCTCGCGCTTCGGCGGTGACACGGCGGTGAGGGGGAGCGGGGCATCCGCCGCCTCCTCATCATCGAAGGCGACGAGCGCGAGGTCATCAGGAAGGGAGAGTCCCGCCCTTCTCAGGTGCGGCAGGAGTGCCGTCGCTTCGCGGTCGCCGAGGCAGACGACGCCGTCGAGTCCCGCCGAGCGCGCTCGGTGCGCGTAGTCGGCGAGTGCCGCCTCGTCCCACGAGTCCCGACGCACCACCGCGTCCGGGAGGTCGACGAGGGTGAGGCCGTCGATCGCGCGCCGGTAGCCGCGCAGCGCAGCGTCGGCCGTCGCGGTGTCGCGGCGACCGAGGAATCCGATACGTCGACGGCCCTGCCGCGCCAGGTGCCGCACGGCCGCATACCCGCCCGCGACGACATCGGTGCACACCGCCGAGAGCCCGTCATCCGGCGGTGAGTCCGTCGGCATCCGCTCCATGAGCACCACCGGGATCGGCAGGGCGCGCAGCAGGTCGAGGCGCGCCGTGGGGTCGGTCAGGTGCAGGGTGGGCGTGATCAGGAGTCCGGAGCATCCGGCGGCGAGGAGCTCCCGGATCCGACGGATCTCGAGGGCGTCGTCGTACTCACTCGACACGATGCGCAGGGTGACGCCCGCGGCCCGGGCCACTTCCGTGATCCCCTCCACGACGGTGGGGAAGTAGTAGCTGTGCGACGGGACGATCACGCCGATCACGGGACTCGTCCCGGCCCAGCGCGCCGACACGTACGTGCCGGAGCCCTGGCGGCGGACCACCACTCCGTCGTCGACGAGCATCCCCACCGCCCGCCGCACGGTGTTGATGCCGACCGCGTGCGTCGCGGCCAGAGTCGCTTCCGGTGGCAGCCGCTCGCCCCGGGACCACTCGCCGGCGGCGATGCGGTCGCGGAGTTGTTGCGCCAGGCTCACGAACAGCGGCTGCGTGTTCGGGAAAGCTCCCATGTCGCCCTCCTCGGCCCGTGGACGCCCGTGAGTCTTCGCTATGCAACCGTATTCATTCGGACTCGGTTCGGCAAGGTGTCGGGCACTCGCGGCGCGTGCTGCGGGGAATCGCGCTTCCCTCGGCCGCATCCGTGCGAAAGGGCCGACGCGCGTGCGATCGGCCGAGCGAAGTGCAGGGCCGACGCCGGCGCAGGCCCGATTCCTTCCTCCAGTCATTCCTCTTCGCTGACCTTCCGTTGACCATCGGATGCCCGCGCGACACGGTGGCAGTCACGACGACTCCGCGCCCGGCGGAGCGGAAGGAGACACCGATGAGACGCACACGCTGGCTGTCGGCGCTGGTCGCCGCGAGCCTTCTCGCCGGAGGGGTGGTCGCCACCGGCGGCGCCGCCTCTGCGGAGACCGTCACGACCGAGCTCGCGATCACCTCGCCCGTCGACGGCGGCACCGTCAGCGGATCGACGCTCACGGTGGAGGGGACGTTCGCGAACACCTCCGAGCTCGTGCTCGTCGTGGGGGCGCAGGAGGTGATCCCGATCCCGGTCACCGGCACCGCCGGCACGTGGACCATCGACCTCGACATCGCCGACCGCGACGGGCGACTCGACCTCGCGGTGCGCGCCCGTGACCTCACCACCCTCTACACGACCTGGTCGGAGTTCCTCGCCGTCGAGGTCGACAACCCGGCCGCATCCCGCCCGGTCGTCACGGTGGTCTCGCCGACCGAGGGCGCGTATGCCGGCTCCTCGCTCGACGTGGTCGTCGACGTGGCATCCGACCGCGCGCTGTCCGCCGTCGAGGTGCGGGTGAACGGCGGTGCCTGGCAGGCTGCTGTGGCGCAGGGCGGATGCGAGTACGCGGCATCCTTCCCCGTCGCAGGTTCCGAGTTCGCGAGCATCGAGGCCCGCGCGACCGACGTGTCGGGGCACACCTCCGAGGCGCCGACCACCTACGTCGCGCTCGGCGGAGCCACCGCCGAGACCCCCGTGATCTACGACCAGGACCGGGCGATGTGGATCTGGGAGCGCGCCTCCTACGAGGCCGTGTTCGATGAAGACGCCCGCGACCGCCTCGGCGCCGTGATGGACGACACCACGACCTTCGGGTCCGACCCCATCCGCACGATCTACCTCGGCGTCGACAAGTACGGCACCACCGACATGCTGCGCGACTCGCGTGACGAGGTCGTGGCGTTCGTGGAGTGGGCCCGCGCCCGCGGCTACCACGTGCAGGCCACCGTCGCCGGCGGCACGCGTCCGCCGTATCTGGGCGCCCTGGAGCAGTTCGAGCACTTCGCGGTCGACGAGTTCGAGAAGGTCCTCGACTACAACCTCGCCGTGCCGGAGTCCGCGCGCTTCGACGGCATCAATGTCGACATCGAGCCGTACATCCTCAGTGACTGGAAGCTGCCCGGCAGCGGCGGGCTCCCGAACCGGTGGCTCGAGATCCTGGACACGCTCATCGAGCGCCGCGACGCCTCCGGGCTGCCGGTGCTGGTCGGGCCCGCGATCCCGCGCTGGCTGGACTCCTCGGCCTGCTGCACGTCGATCACCTGGAACGGCCAGACGAAGCCGCTCAGCGACCACATCCAGGACATGACCGACTACATCGCGATCATGGACTACCGCGACACGGCCGACGGCAGTGCGGGCATCATCGCCCAGGCGCAGCACGAGATCGACTACGCGAACCAGATCGGCAAGCCGAACTCGGTCGTGGTCGGCATCGAGACCAAGGACCTCTCCGGCACGGGTGACCCCGAGACCGTGACGTTCTGGGAGGAGGGACGCACCTACCTCGAGGGCGAGCTCGACAAGACGTACGCGGCGTTCCAGGACGACGCCTCGTTCGGCGGCATCGCCATGCACCACTATGACGACCTGCTGATGCTGCCGTCGGCGTGGGATGACACTCCGCCCGTGTACTACCCCGTGCCGGGCGCGGGACCAGGGGGCCCGGCGCTGCCGTAGGTTCCTCTCGTGGCGGGGCAGTCCCTTCGGGGGCTGCCCCGCTTCGGCTGTCGCGCTTCGGCTGTCTGCGACACCGTCCGTTCATCCGACGTTCCATTCGGAGTACGGCGGTCTCGTAATTGCCCGTCACCTTCGGGAGTTGGAATACCGATGTTCTCGGAATTCCGAGGAGTCTCCTCCCGAAAGGTCATCATGCGCCGCTTCACCCTGCCCGTCGTCGGCCTCCTGGGCGTGGCCGCCCTCGCCCTCACCGGATGCCAGAGCCCGACCGCCGAGGCGGCCCCGGCCGATCCCGACGCCCCCATCACGATCGCCACGATTCCCGTCGGCGAAGACCCCACCGCCGAGAACCCCGTCGAGGTGTTCGCCGAACTGCTCGAGAAGGCGACCGGCCGCGATGTCGAGATCACGGATGTGCCCGACTACCTGAGCGTGGTCGAGGCGATCCGCGCCGATCACGTCAACATCGGCATCATGAGCGGCTTCCCGTCCGCGCTCGCCGTGAACACCGGAGAGGTCGACGCGCTGGTCGCGTTCCAGGGCGACGGCAAGCCGGTGACGACCTGTGTCGTGCTCGAGGACTCGCCCATCCAGACCGTCGAAGACCTCGAGGGCAAGACGGTGGCGTTCGCCGACCAGGCCTCCAGCTCGGGCTACTTCATGCCCGTGTACATGCTGCACGAGGCCGGGCTCGAGCAGGGCACCGACTACGAGGCCATCTTCGCGGGCGGGCACGAGGGCAGCTTCGCCGCGCTGGAGCAGGGCCAGGTGGATGCCGCGTGCACCGCGGTCATGCTCACCGAGCTCGGCGCCCCGATGTTCCCGTTCGAGGACGGCGAGTGGCGTGCGGTGGGCGAGAGTCCGGCGATGGACATCCAGGGCGCCGTGCTCGGCCGCCCGTCGCTGGATGCCGAGACCCGCAAGGTGATCCAGGACGGAATCGCCGAGGTGTTCTCGCCCGAGAACGCCGAGCGTCTCGGCGCCTACGGGGCGTTCGCTGCGGCCCCGCAGACGGTCGACCCCGACGGAGCGGACTTCGAGTCCTTCGCGGAGATCGCGGCTGTCGCCGGTGTCGAGCTCAAGGACCTCAAGTGACCCTGTCGAGCGTTTCGTCTCGCTCCGCTCGCTCAACGCACGAGGTGCCTCCGGTCGTTGAGCGAGGAGCGCACGAGGTGCCTCCGGTCGTTGAGCGAGGAGCGCACGAGGTGCCTCCGGTCGTTGAGCGAGGAGCGCAGCGACGAGACGAAACGCGCACCCCCACCGCCGAGCTGCGCCAGGCGCTGCCGCTCGTGACCGTGCGCGGCCTCCAGGTGGCGTACGACGAGAACACCGTGCTCGACGGCGTCGACCTCGACCTGTTCCCGGGCGAGATGGTGGCTCTGCTCGGGGCCTCCGGTTCGGGCAAGTCGACCCTGATGCGCAGTCTGACCGGGTTCGCGCCCATCTCGGCCGGCACGGTGCGGGTCGCCGGGCACGACGTCACGAATCTCGCCCGCGGCGAGCTGCGCACGCTGCGTTCCGAGGTCGGGCAGGTGTTCCAGCAGTTCAACCTGATCCCCCGGCTCAGCGTCATGACCAACGTGCTCACGGGCACGCTGCACGGCGCGGGGCCGATCAACCTGGCCGGTGGTTTCTCGACCGCGCACCGCCGTCGGGCGCTCGAACTGCTCGACCGGGTCGGCATCGCGCACAAGGCGTCCGCCCCCGCCCGCTCGCTCTCGGGCGGACAGCAGCAGCGGGTGGCGATCGCCCGGGCGCTCATGCAGCAGCCGAAGGTGATCCTGGCCGACGAGCCGGTCGCCTCGCTCGACCCGAAGCTCGCGGGCTCGGTGCTCGAACTGCTGCGCGAGATCGCGACGCACGACGGCATCCCGGTGCTGGTGAGCCTGCACGTGCTGCCCCTCGCTCTCGCGCACAGCGACCGGATCGTGGGGCTGCGGCACGGCGAGATGCTCGTCTCGGGCGCGACCTCGCAACTGGATGCCGCCGCCCTCAGCCCGCTGTACGACGACGAGGAGGACGGCGATGAGCACGACCACTGAACCGCGCGCAGACCGCACCGACCGGACCGCGCGCGCCCCGCGCTCGATTCGGCCGAGCGTGCCCGGCTCGAGAGCGCCTTCCGGGTGCCGCGCGCCCGCTTCCTGATCGGCCTGCCGGTCGCGTTCCTGCTGCTGCTCTGGTCGTTCAACGGCGCCGAGTTCAACTTCGTGAAGCTCGGCGAGGGCGCGATCAACATGGGTGAGTTCCTGTCGCGCCTGTTCCCGCCCGACTTCTCGAAGATCGGCACCATCCTCGCGCTGTTGCTCGAGACGTTCCAGATGGCGGTCGTCGGCACGGTGCTCGGCGCGGTGCTGTCGCTCATCGTCGCATTCGGGGCCACGTCCACCCTCGCGCCGAAGTGGCTGTACTACCCGACGCGCTGGATGATGAACATCATCCGCTCGGTGCCCGACCTGGTGTTCGCGCTCATGTTCGTCTCGGCGGTCGGGCTCGGGCCCTTCGCCGGCATCCTCGCCATGACGCTGGGGTCCATCGGCTCGATCGGCAAGATCTTCGCCGAGGCGATGGAGCAGGTCGACCGCGGACCGGTCGTCGCGATGGAGGCGGTCGGCGCCTCGAAGCGGCAGGTCATCCAGTACGGCATCCTGCCGCAGGCCGCGCCCCTGCTCACTTCGTACACACTGCTGCTGTTCGAGGGGAACGTGCGCGGGGCGACGATCCTCGGCCTGGTCGGCGCCGGCGGCATCGGTCTGGAGTTGACCACCGCCATGCGCATGTACGACTACGGCCACCTCAGCGCCATCATCATCTGCATCATCGTGCTCGTCACGGCGATCGACCAGGGCAGCGCCCTCATCCGAAGGAGAATCACATGACCCTCATCGACACCGACCTCGTCCTCAGCGCACCGGTCAACCTGCGCGATCTCGGCGGCATCGCGATCGACGGCGGTGTGCTCCGCGAGGGGCTCGCCATCCGCACCGACGACCTCGCCTACGTGACCGAACAGGTCGCGGACGAGCTCATCGCGGGCGGACTCACCGCCATCATCGACCTGCGCTCGCCGCTCGAGGTCTCGGTGACGGGGCGTGGACCGCTGGGCGAGCATCTGGTCGCGTACCACCACCTGCCCCTGATCGCGGATGTCGGGGAGTCGATGGACCGCGACAAGCCCGCTCTCACGCATGAGGCGATGGGCCTGATGTACCAGCGCATGGTCGATGGAGCAGCGCCGCAGCTCGTGATCGCGCTCAACGTCATCGCCTACACACCGGGGGCTGCGGCCTTCCACTGTGCAGCGGGTCGCGATCGTACGGGTGTGCTGGCGGCGATGCTGCTGCTCGCCCTCGGCGCCGCCGACGACGACATCGTCACCGACTACGCCCGCACGGGCGACAACATGGTCGCGATCATGGCGCGCACCGCACCCGTGATGGGGGCGATGTGGAAGGCGCTGGGCTTCGACGCCGACGCGCTCGGGAAGACCTCGTCGCTGCTGGAGGGATCGATGGACGTGTCGATGCGCAGCCTGCTCGACACCCTTCGTGCACAGCACGGCGACCCGCTGACCCCGCTGCGCGCCGCGGGGCTGTCGGATGCCACGATCGCCCGGCTGCGCGAGCGGGCGCTCGCCGCGTGACGGTTCTGACGGCGGATGCCGGGGCTGCGGTTCGCCGCCGCCCCGGTCGTCCGCGTGACGAAGACCTCGACGGGCAGATCGTCGCGGCGACGCTCGACATCATCGACGCGGGCGACGAGGTCACGGTGTCGCGCGTGGTCGCCCGCAGCGGGGTGAGCCGGGCGGCACTGTATCGGCGCTGGCCCTCACTCACCCTGTTGATCGCCGCGGCGCTCGACGTCGGCCGCGAGGTGCCGCCGGAGTATCCCGCCGATGCCGACCTGCACGAGATCCTGCTCGCGGGGCTCGGACTCGGTGCCGACGGTGTCGCCCCCTCGGCTCCCGGATACTCCGAGGAGCGGTTCCGGCAGCGCATCCGCCTGGTGATGGCCGACCGTGCCCTGCAGCGGACCTACTGGGAATCGCACGTGTCGCGGCGCCGGGTGCCGCTGCAGAACGCACTCCGGGTGGGGATGGCGCGGGGCGAGCTGCGCCCCGACCTCGACGTCGAAGCCTGCTTCGATGCGATCGCCGGCGTCGCGTACTACCAGCTCGTCGTGCGCGGCGACCGGGTCAACGATCCTGCCGTGGTCGAGCGGATGCGGGCCGCGATCGAGGTGATCTGGCGCGGGATGGTGACGTGAAAGCGAGTTATGTGCATAATGCCTCTAAAGTCGCTTATGCCTATAATGGAGGCATGACCACTCTCACCCGCAGCATCCCCTCCAAGGATCTTCGCGACAGTCTCGCCGATGTGCTGGGCGGAGTCGCGTACGGGTCGGAGCGCGTCGGGGTGACGCGCCATGGCAAGCTCACCGCCGTCGTGATCAGCGTCGACGACCTCGAGCTGTTGGAGGAACTGGAGGCCGCGCGTGATGCGGCGGAGTTCCGTGCGGCGAAGGCCGCGGATGACGGCGAGCGCGTCTCGCTCGACGAGCTTCGCGCCGAACTCTCGTGACGGCCTATCGCGTCGAGTTCACCGCACCGGCCGCGAAGGAGATCCGGAAGCTCGACCCCCAGGTCAGGCGTCGCATCCTCGCCGGCATCGCCGCGCTGGAGAAGGAGCCGCGTCCGAGCGGTGTCCGCAAGCTGACCGGTTTCGACAACGCCTGGCGCATCCGGATCGGCGATCACCGTGTGCTCTACGCGGTCGTCGACGACGTCGTGCTGGTGACCGTGTTCCGGGTTGCGCACCGTCGGGCCGTGTACGGCGACTTATGACGCGTTCTGCCGCGGTCAGCTCTTCGTGAGGTCCTGCGCGAACATCACGAGGATGCCGCTGGGGCCGCGGAGGTACGTGAGCTTGTAGACGTCCTGGTAGTTCGCGACGCCGCGCAGCGGGTGATAGCCGTGACGGGCAGCGATCGCGAGCGATTCGTCGATGTCGTCGACCGAGAAGGCGATGCGATGCATACCGATCTCGTTCGGAAGGGTCGGCTCCGTCTCGATCGCATCCGGGTGGATGTACTCGAACAGCTCGATCTGGCCGCGCCCATCGGGGGTCTGCAGCACCGCGATCTTCGCGTGGTTGCCGTCGAGTCCGACCGCGGTCGCCGCCCACTCCCCACTGACCTCGTCGCGACCGAGCACCGTGAGGCCGAGGTCGGTGAAGAAGGAGATGGTGGCTTCCAGGTCGCGCACGGCGATCCCGACGTTCTCGAGTGTGATGGGCATGGGTGGGATGCTACTCGTGCTCGCCACCCGTGTCAGGGCTAGTGCCCGAGCTTCTCGGCGCAGGCGACGCAGTACTCGGCGAACGGTCGGGCCTGCAGTCGTGCCGCGGGGATCGGCCTGCCGCAGTTCGCGCAGACGCCGTAGGTGCCGGCATCCATTCGCGCCAGCGCATCGTCGACCTGTCGGAGTTCGGATGCTGCCGCCTCGGCGAGCCCGGTCAGCCGTGACCACTCCGACGAGAGCGTGACGCCCTCGGGGTCGTGCTCGTCGTCGTCGTTCGAGCTCTCGCGGTCGTGGGTGAGCTCGTCGAGGATTGCGGCCGTGGCCTGCACCCGGGCCTCGGCCTGGACGCGCAGCTCCTGCAGCAGCGCGCGGGGGTCAGAACTCATGCGCCCACTCTAGGCATCCCCGCCGACACCCCGGCCTCACCCGTCGCACTTTCGCATCGAGGCCGCAGGATCCAGGCGGAACTCCGCGACCTCGACGCGAATCTGCGACGCGGGCGCCTCAGGCGGAGTGCCCGCTCGTCGGCACCGAGTCGGTCGTCGTCGGAACGGCCACGGCCTTCATGCCGGGGTGATCGCGTTCGAGGGCGGCGCCCTCCATGTCGACGTTCGGCAGGATGCGGTCGAGCCAGCGCGGCAGCCACCACGCCGAGCGGCCGAGCAGATGCATGAGCGCGGGCATCAGCAGCATCCGCACGACGAACGCGTCGAGCAGCACACCGAACGCGAGGCCGAACCCGATCGAGCGGATGATCGTCGACTCCGAGAAGATGAACCCGCCGAACGCCGACACCATGATGAGGGCGGCGGCGGTCACCACCGAGCGGCCGGCACGGAAGCCCTGGGCCACGGCATCGCGCGCCGAGGCGCCGTGCACATACGCCTCGCGCATGCCGGAGGCGAGGAACAGCTGGTAGTCCATCGCGAGTCCGAACAGGATGCCGACGAGGATCACCGGCAGGAAGCTCAGGATCGGCCCGGTGCTGTGCAGCCCGATGATCTCGGCGCCCCACCCGAACTGGAACACCGCGACGATCAGGCCGTACGTCGCGAACAGCGAGAGCACGAAGCCACCGGTCGCGATGAGGGGCACCAGCAGCGAGCGGAACACCACGATCATGATGAGCAGCGACAGCCCGACCACGACCACGAGGTACAGCGGCAGGACCCCGGCGAGAGCCTCGGAGATGTCGATGTTGATCGCGGCCTGACCGGCGACGCCGAGAGTGATCCCGTCGGCTATCGCCGGCATCGAGCGCAGGTCCTGCACGAGCCGCTCGGTGGAGGCGCTGTTCGGGCCCTCCTCGGGGACGACCTGGAACGCGAGGAGGGTGTTGTCGTCGGAGGTGGCGATCGGCGCGACCGCCGCGACGTCGTCCTGGTCGGCGATGGCCTGCGCGATCGTGACCTGCGTGGAGAGCAGATCGTCGTCGGTGACTGCGTCGTCGAGGGTCGCGGTGACCAGCAGCGGGCCGTTCGCGCCCTCGCCGAACTGTTCGTCGACGGTCTGGAACGCGCGGTAGCTGGTCGAGTCGCTCGGTTCGCTCGACCCGTCGGGCAGCCCGAGCCGCATCGACATCGCGGGGATCGCGATGATGAGCAGCGCGACCACGCTCACGAGCGTCGTGACGACGGCGCGCAGGGTCGACATCCGCTTCACCGGCTTGCCCGCGGCGTGCTCCTGCCCGACCATCGCGCGAGCGCGGCGGCTGAGCAGACGGTCGCCGACGAGCCCGAGGATGGCGGGCGCGAGGGTGATCGCGACGAGCACGGCCACCGCGACGCACACCGCGCCGACCGTGCCCATGAGCCCGAGGAACGGGACGCCGGTCACGTTGAGCGCGAGGAGCGCGACGATGACGGTCGTTCCGGCGAACACGACGGCCGTGCCGGAGGTGCCGGTGGCCAGGTCGATGGATTCGCGCACCGCAACGCCGGCGAGCAGCTGCTTGCGGTGCCTGTTCACGATGAAGAGCGAATAGTCGATGCCGACCGCGAGGCCGAGCATCACGCCCAGCACCGGTGTCACGGACGCCATGTCCACCACGCCGGAGAACGCGAGGGATGCCGTGACTCCGACACCGACGCCGACGATGGCGGTGACGATGGGGAGGGCTGCGGCGATGAGCGAGCCGAGCATCACGATGAGGACGATCGCGGCGAACACGAGACCGACCGCCTCGCCGACGCCGAAGATCTCGGGCACGCCCTGCGCGATGTCGGTGCCGAAGTCGACCTCGGTGCCGTCGATCGGAGCGGAGGCGAAGTGGTCGATCGTGCCCTGCTTGACCTCTTCGGAGAGTTCGAGGCGCGGGTCGACGAACGAGACGTTGACGATCGCGGTGGACCCGTCTTCCGACACCACGCCGATGCCGTCGGCCAGGTCGAGGAGGGTCGAGCCCAACTCCGCCTGGTCGGCGTTCTCCTGCAGGGTGATGCGGGACTGGTCGAGCTTCGCGTTCTGGGCCTCGAGGTCGGCGGCCTGGGCGTTCAGTGCCGCCAGCTGGGCGTCGAGGGCGGCGAGTTGCTCCGGGCCCGCTCCGGCCTGCTCCGCCTGGGTGCGCGCGGCCGTGAGCTGAGTGAGGCCGGCCTCGATCTGTGCCCGACCCTCGTCGATCTGCGTCTGCGCGGCATCCAGCTGGGCGCGGCCGTCGGTGATCTGCTTCTGGCCGTCGGCGAGCTCCTTCGCACGGTCGGCCTGCTGCTGCTGCGCGTCGAACGGGTCGATCACGGACGCGACGCCGTCGAGATCCTCGGCACTCGCAGCGAGGTCGGAGATCTCCTCCTTCTGCTCGTCGGTGAACGCCGAACCGTCGGTGGTGCGATAGACGACCGTTCCGGTGCCGCCCGCGGAATCCGGGAGCTTGTCGGCGAGCTCGTCGGTCACCGCGCCCGACGCGGTGCCCGGGATGTCGAAGCTGTTGCTGAGCGTGCCGCCGAGGGTGAGGAAGGCGCCGACGCCGATGCCGAGGATCAGGACCCACGACACGATCACCGTCCACGCCTTGCGCGCAGCGAACGAACCCAGACGGTAGAGCAGTGATGCCACAGTGGTCTCCTTCAGGCTCGAAGATCATACGGCACGTCTCGTCTAGCGATCTGTGGCTATCCTGAACGCATGGTCAACGAGCATCGGAGCGGGCCCGTGCGCAGTACTGCGGCGCGTGAAGCGATCCTCGATGCGACCTCGCGACTCTTCCACGCGCAGGGGTACGACCGGCTGACGATCGAGGGCATCGCGAAGGAAGCCGGAGTCGGCAAGCAGACCATCTACCGCTGGTGGCCCTCGCGCGGTGCGCTCATCGCGGACTGCCTGGTCGACGGGCGTCTCATCCCCGTGGACTTCGTCGTGCCCGACACGGGCGACCTGCTCGCCGACGTCGAGACCTGGCTGCGTTCGGTGCTGTCGATCCTGGAGGCTCCGCAGGGGGATGCACTGCTGCGTTCGCTCGTCGCGGCCGCCGCCGATGACGCCGACGTCGGCGTGCATCTCAGTGAGAGCCTCGGGGTGGAGCAGCACCTGTCGGAGCGCTTGCGCGGCGGAATCCGAGACGGGCAGCTGCCGGCCGATGCACCGGTCGCTCAGATCGGCAGGGCCCTCCTCGGCGCGATCATCGTGGAATCCCTCGGCCGTGAGGCTCGCGATCCCGACGGGGTCGTCGACCTGGTCCGGTATCTCCTCGCCCGCTGAGCGTCGAGGGCGCGTCGCGCCGAGCTACTCGAGCCACTCCGTGACGAAGCGGTCGTTCGCATGGATGTGCGTGGCCTCGTATGTGCCGCCGTCGAGCACCTCGAAGCGGTGGGAGACGAGGGCGGGCACGACGAGGATCTGCCCTCCGACGCCGACCACCTGATCGTCGCCGACCGTGAACAGCGCGCGGCCCCGGCGGATCACGAACGTCTCGGCGTACGGATGCCGATGCAGACGTGGTCCTCGACCGGGTGTCGTGATGAACTCGCGCATGATGCTCACGGGCGAGCCGAGCAGGTACCCCTCGATGTCTTCGTCGGTGGCGACGTCTCTGAGGTGGATGGTCATGGATCCTCCGTTCCCGCCCGAGGGTACGCCAGGCAGACTCGCGTCGCACTCTCTCATCGAGGTCGCACGCAATCCTGGAATCCGTGCGACCTGGGTGCGGAACTGCGACCCGGGCGCGGAGGAGTCGACCGCTCTCAGCCGAGGATGAGGGTGATCACGGTCGCGCCGCCACCGCCGAGGATGAGCGCGATGATCACGGTCCACGCGACGATGCGGATGCGACGGTTGCGCTTCTCGCCGAGGTCGCCGTAGTCCTCGTCGTTCGGGTTCTGCCGGCTCACGTCGCTCATGCGCTGACCTCGGTGACCGTCGGACCGAAGTACGAGGGGAGCGTGGCCTGCGAGCGCTCGCGCAGCTCGGCGATCGACACGGTGAAGACGTCCTGCACCTCGAGCTTCGCGCCCTCGGTGTCGGTCACGCCGATGCGCATCACCGGGTAGTCGCGTCCCTCGCAGAGTCCGCGGAACTTCACGTCGTCTTCACGCGGCACGGTCACGATCACGCGACCTGTCGACTCGGAGAACAGGGCGGATGCGGCATCCACGCCGTTGCTCTCGATGATCTCGTTCAGCCAGACACGGGCGCCGACACCGAAGCGCATGACGCCCTCGGCGAGTGCCTGCGCGAGGCCGCCTTCGGAGAGGTCGTGCGCCGAGGAGATGAGCCACTCATCGCGGGCGGCCGAGAGCAGACCCGCGAGGCGCTTCTCGCCGGCGAGGTCGACCTTCGGCGGCAGTCCGCCGAGGTGGTCGTGCACGACGTCCGCCCAGGCCGAACCCGAGAGCTCGGTCGAGGTGGTGCCGAGCAGGTAGATGTTCTGACCCTCGTCCTGCCATCCGGAGGGGATGCGGCGCGAGACGTCGTCGATGATGCCGAGCACGCCCACGAGCGGGGTCGGGTGGATCGGCACGTCGCCGGTCTGGTTGTAGAACGAGACGTTGCCGCCGGTGACCGGGGTGCCGAGCTCGTAGCATCCGTCGGCCAGGCCGTCGACCGTCTGACCGAACTGCCACATGACCTCGGGGTTCTCGGGAGAGCCGAAGTTCAGGCAGTCGGTGATGGCCGTGGGCACCGCGCCCGTGACGGCGACGTTGCGGTACGCCTCGGCGAGGGCCAGCTGGGCGCCCGCGTACGGGTCGAGCTGGCAGTAGCGGCCGTTGGCGTCGGTCGACACCGCGAAGCCGAGGCCCGATTCCTCGTCGACGCGGATCATGCCGGCGTCGTCGGGGAAACTGAGGGCCGTGTTGCCGAGCACGTAGTAGTCGTACTGGTTGGTGATCCAGCTCGTGTCGGCCAGGTTCGGCGAGGCGACGAGGGCGAGGAACTGCTCGCGCAGCGTCTCGGGGTCGTTCGCGCGGGGCAGGTTCTCGGCGGCATCCGCCTGCAGGGCGTCGATCCACGTCGGGTAGGCGACCGGGCGGTCGTAGACGGGGCCGTCGACCGCGACGGTCGAGGGGTCGACGTCGACGATGCGCTCGCCCTGCCAGTCGATGATGAGGCGTCCGTCGCCGGTGACCTCGCCGAGCACGGAGGTCTCGACCTCCCACTTGTTCACGACCTCGAGGAACGCATCGAGCTTCTCGGGAGCGACGATCGCCATCATGCGCTCCTGCGACTCCGACATGAGGATCTCCTCGGCCGTGAGCGTGGGGTCGCGCAGCAGCACGTTGTCGAGCGAGACCTTCATGCCGCTGTTGCCGTTGGCCGCGAGCTCGCTGGTCGCGCACGAGATGCCGGCGGCGCCCAGGTCTTGGATCGCCTCGACGAGCTCGCCGCGGTACAGCTCGAGGCAGCACTCGATGAGCACCTTCTCGGCGAACGGGTCGCCCACCTGCACCGCGGGACGCTTGGTCGGGCCGGTGGAGTCGAACGAGTCGGAGGCCAGGATGCTCGCGCCGCCGATGCCGTCGCCACCCGTGCGGGCGCCGAACAGGACGACCTTGTTGCCGACGCCGGTCGCGTTCGCGAGCTTGAGGTCTTCGTGACGCAGCACGCCCACCGCGAGCGCGTTCACGAGCGGGTTGGCCTGGTAGACGGAGTCGAAGACCGTCTCGCCGCCGATGTTCGGCAGACCCAGGCAGTTGCCGTAGAAGCTGATGCCGCTGGTCACGCCGTGCACGACGCGGGCGGTGTCGGGGTGGTCGACCGCACCGAAGCGCAGGGCGTCCATGACCGCGACCGGGCGAGCGCCCATCGAGATGATGTCGCGGACGATGCCGCCGACGCCGGTCGCCGCACCCTGGAAGGGCTCGATGAACGAGGGGTGGTTGTGCGACTCGGCCTTGAAGGTGACGGCCCAGCCCTCGCCGACGTCGACGACGCCCGCGTTCTGGCCCATGCCCACCATGAGGCGTTCCTTCATCTCGTCGGAGACCTTCTGGCCGAAGCGGCGCAGGTAGTTCTTCGACGACTTGTAGGAGCAGTGCTCCGACCACATGACGGAGTACATCGCCAGCTCGCCCGAGGTGGGGCGACGGCCGAGGATCTCCTTGATGCGCTCGTACTCGTCGGGCTTGAGTCCGAGGGCCGCGTACGGCTGCTCCTTCTCGGGCGTCGCGATCGCGTTCTCGACGGAGTCGGGGACGTGCTGGGGGGAAGGTGCAGGGGCGGTGGTCACGCGCACTCCAAAGGAAGGGGCCGGCGGGGCATGCTCAGTCTACCGGCGCGGGTGAGGCGGCTCTCCCGCGAGAGCGGGAGGTCAGATGCGGTCGGCGCGGATGGCGTCGAGGATCTGTGCGGATGTCTCGTCCTGTCGCTGCGGTGGGTGCGACAGGGCGCCCTTCTTCGTGGGGAGGGTGACTCTTCCGGTGCGCACGAGTCGCGACCACGCGGTGTCACGATCGCTCTCGGTGAGGGCGGCAGCGATGTCTCTCCTCGTGTGAAGCACGCGATGGACTCGCACGGCGTCCGGATCATCTGTGTAGATGACGAGGTACGGATGGTTTCGAAGAGGGAAGGCGCGGATGTCGGGAATCTCGGTCACCAGCTCGAAGCGCGCCGATCCCAGCGAGGGATACGCAGTGAGCCGGCTCAGCGCATGCTGGAGGTCGTCGATGAACGCGATCGCGACCGGCGGCCCTGCTTCGCCGAGGTAGCGCGTGACCGCGCCGTCGATGTCCTCATCCGCCCGCCTGGTGGTGACGACTCGCCCCGCAGTCACGCGTCGGCGGCGTCTGCGTGGACGCGGTCTCGGAGGCGATCGAAGTACGCCTGGTCCACTTCGGAACCCGGCCCCGACGTCATCCCGTCGACAACCAGGGATCGCAGCTGCTCGCGGGCCTGCTCATGGCGGATCAACTCACGCATGAACTCGCTGCTGTTGCTGTAGCCGCGCTCGGCCACCTGCGTTTCGACGAAGTCCTTCAGCGCGTCCGGAAGAGAGATGTTCATCGTGGCCATACCTCCACGCTAATACCGATGGCAAAGTTTGTCATCGCACTAGTGAACGTCATCGACTGCAGTGATTCCGTCCCGTGGCGACGCAGCTGCAGAGAATGGGAGAAGTTCGTAAAAACTCCTGGATCAGGAGGAAGAGTCCGCCGCCGCAAACCGCGCCGCGAGAACCCCCGCGACCTTCCGCAACGCCACTGGGCCGACCACCGTGAACGGCGCATCGAACCGGGCGACCGCGGCGAGCATCCCGACCCACGACCAGGAGCCGACCGTGATGCGGCATGTGCCGTCGGCGAGCTCCTCCAGCTCGCCATCGTCGACCCAGGGTGCGACCTCGCGGGCAGGGAGTGCGATCACGACCTCGCCCACGCACGGCCAGCGATCCTCGGCCGCCGCCCCCTTCGCCCGAGCCGCGAGATACGTCGCAGCATCCGCCGCCGGCAGCGGACGCGGGCTGAACGTGGGTCCGGTAGGGGTGCGCGGCTGCATCCGGTCCAGCCGGAAGGTACGCCAATCCGCAACCTCCAGATCCCACGCGAGCAGATACCAGCGGCCCTCGCGGGCGACCACCGCGTGCGGCTCGGTGCGACGGGCAGGTCGGTCGCGGTCGGAGCCGTAGTCGAAGCGCAGCACCTGGCGGTCGCGCACGGCCGCGCTCGCCGCTTCGAGCACCGCCGGATCGACGCGCACATCGGCAGTGGCACCCGTGAAGCGGATGCCGTCGACACGGTGCCGCAGTCGTGAGGGCATCACCTGCCGCACGGTCGCGAGCGCCCGCGCCGCGCCCTCCTCGATGTCGATGCCGCTGGAGGGGACGGTCTGCAGCGCCACCGCGATAGCGACGGCCTGGTCATCGTCGAACAGCAGCGGCGGCAGCTCGGATCCGGCTTCGAGGCGGTAGCCGCCGTACGGACCCTTGACCGCAGCGATCCGGTAGCCGAGCTCTCGCAGGCGATCGACATCGCGCCGCACCGTGCGCGGGCTGACCTCCAGTCGCTCGGCGAGGACGAGTCCCGGCCAGTCGCGCGGCGTCTGCAGCAGCGATAGCAGGGCGAGCATGCGCGACGAGCTTCCGGTCATGGGTTCAGTCTGCCCGCAGTAGAGGACAGAAACCGACCGCTACCCCTGTGATCGTTCTCTCAGGCGGTTCCTAACGGCGGGCCGCACAAGAAGGGGAGACCGATGACCATCAACACCACGACCCACCTGAACTTCCGCGGCACGGCTCGACAGGCGCTCGATTTCTACCGGTCCGTGTTCGGCGGCGAGGTCACCGCCGCGACATACGGCCAGTTCGGCATGCCGGAGGGAGTGCCCGGGTTCGACAAGATCGTGTTCGGGCAGCTCGAGACCGCGGAGGGGATCCGGCTGATGGCGTACGACATCCCGGGGCAAGACGACCCGGACCCGGCAGCCACCGCGGGGTCGACGCACCGAGAGAACGGCGCGACTATCACCGACCGCACGTTCTTCCAGTCGCTGCGGGCGGATTCGCTCGACGAGCTGCGGGGGTACTGGGACGGTCTGGCCGAGGGCGCGACGGTCGTCGAGCCGCTGGCAGCCTCGGCCTGGTCGGCCGGCTTCGGCATGCTCACCGACCGTTTCGGCGTGACCTGGGTGCTCGACGTGCAGGCCGGCTGACCCGCGACGTACCCTTTCCCGGGACGGATGCAGGGAGTTCGGACGGATGCAGGAGGGTTCGCGGCGTTTCGCTCCTGCATCCGTCCGAACTCCCGACAGGTGTACCGCCCCACCCGGCACGCCGCCCCGCGCGAACCCGGCACGCCGCGCGTCACACGGGAGGCCACTGCGGATGCCGCGCGACAGCGATCCGCGCCGCGAGCTCCGCGAGCACGGGCGACCCGGCGCCGCCGATCCCGACCGCTTCGGCCCACCCGAGTGCGAGCAGGGCATGCCCCGCCGCGCTCGGGTGGAACGCGTCGTCGAGCAGCCCCCACGGCACGCCCTCGTTGCCCGGACCGGTTCCCGCCGAGAACTCCGCGAACGCGGCGTACTGATCCACCAGAACCACGCCTTCCCGCGCAGCCACATCTCGAATCGCCTGCGCGAACTCGCCGATGCGGGCACGGTCGGGCGCGTGCAGGAGGTCGACGGTCGGCGGCGTCTGCAGCACGGGCACGGCCCCGCCCTCCCGCACCCGCCGCACGAACTCCGCGATCGACTCCGCGAACGCCGACACCTCGATCACGGGGTCGAGCCACTCGGTGGTGCAGTCGTTCGTGCCGATCATGAGCGTCACCACGTCGGGCCGCCAATGGGCGACGCGACGGTCGAAGTCGCCCAGGATCAGGTCGGTCCGCCACCCGGTGATCGCCGTGTTGATCACGGCATCCTGCACCCGTCCGGCATCGCCGCGGATCAGCTCGTGCAGGTGGTCGACGTAGCTGCGGGCACCGCGCGTGTGGATCAGCCCGTGCGTGATCGAGTCGCCCGTGAACACCCAGGTGACCGGCGCCCCGGAGGCGAGCAGCCCCCGGAGCGCCGCGCGATCATCCGTCATCCGGTGACCTTGAGCTGCACGTCGATGAACCGCGGACGGTAGATCGAGGCGTCGTCGTACACGTCACCCACGTTGTCGAAGGTGTTCACGTTGTAGGAGACGAGGATGCGGTTGCCCTGACGCAGATTCGGATGCTCGTGCGCGTTGTAGGTGAACACGTCGGGGTCTCCGTAGCTGCCGAGCGCCCCGGTCTCGGGCGTGCGGTACAGCTCGACCGGGTCGGTGAACGGACCGGTCGGCGAGCACGAGGTGCGCGCGACGATGCGGGTGCTGAACAGCTCCGACGTGTCCTGCGTCACGAGCAGGTAGCCGTCGCGGAAGGGGGCGACGCTGAACTCGTTGGCGACGTAGGGCACCACGGGCACGGCATCCGCTTCGTTCGCCGACCAGGTCGTGCCGTTCCAGTACGTCCACGTGCCCTTCAAGCCGTCCTTGCCCTGCACCTTCGCGACGTAGGCCGAGCGCACTCCCCCGGGGTCGGCGATGCCGTAGATGTAGGTCGTGCCGCGTTCTTCGAGGGTCCACGAGCCCCAGTTGATGCCGGTCGCCGAGGGGAGGTCCACGATGCCCTCGAGCTGCAGGGTCTGACCGTCGAGCGTGGCGAGCCGGTTCGCGGTCCACGCGAAGTCCCACTGCCCCGTGCCGGTGCGGGCGAACTGCAGCAGCGGCACCTGCACCGTGCCGTGACGGCCGGGCGTCGGGTCGCCGATCCAGTACCACTTGCCGTCGGGCTCGGGCGGGATGATGCCGGCCGGGTCGTCGGGGGTGCCGCCGGTGATGGTCGTGAGGTCGCCACGGCGGTCCTGCACCACGACGGAGTTGTTCACGAACGGAGAGTCGGTCGGCCGCGAGCCGTCGGGGTTCACGGTGCCGAGGAACGTGTCCGAGAAGAACCAGCCGGTCTTCCCCTTGCCGAGCGGCATCGAGTAGGTGCTGTCGCCGCCGGTCCATTCCCCGCCGGTGTTCCCATAGGTCGTGAAGGTCTCGGTCAGGTTCTGGTTCACACTCGATGTCGCCGTGAGCGTCTTGTCGACCAGCGAGCACTGGCCGTGTCCGTGCCCGTTGCCGTGCCCGCCTCCGGCCGGAACCGCCGCGCTCGCCGGGGCGGCGAACAGCGCTCCCGCGCACAGGGATGCGGCGGCGAGTCCCGCCGCGATCATGCGTCTTCTCATCTCGATCACTCCTTCGTGTTCGTGTTGCAGGGTCGTGCGTGGGGCGTTTCGTCTCGCGGAGACCTGCACTGAGCGAGCGCCAGCGAGTCGAAGTGTCGCTCAACGCACGAGACTGCGGGGACGGTTCAGAGCCCTGGGGTCTCGGTGATCCCTCCGGAGGCGTCGATGTCGTAGGTCTTCTCGCCCACACGCAGGCCGCGCAGCACCGCGTGCGGGTCGAGTGCGGCGACGCAGCCGGACGCGCGCACCGTGCCGTCGGCCGCGACCGAGACGCCGAACAGGGCCTCGATCACGAGCTCGACCCAGGCGCCCGACGACGAGCACGACCAGTCGATGATGTACGGCAGCTGGGGTGGGGCTTTGCGCGCGCCGCCGTTGATGCCGGGCACGGCCTCCTCGACGAAATGCGCCTGACCCATCGGGCCCTGGTTCGCCGTGCGCGACAGCCCCTCGACCCACGAGGTGAGCACCTCGGGAGCGCCGAGAGCGGCCAGAGCGCGTCCGGCATCCGCGGGCCAGGCGGGGTAGGCGCCGTTCCACTGGTGGTCGGGCCGCGGGCTGTAGCTGGCGTCGGGGTCCCACGGCGAGAGCGCGCGCATCCAGTTGTCGGTCTGCAGTTCGCGCTGGAAGAACGAGACCATCTCGTCGCGGATGCTCGGGGCGAGGTCGTCGGCGATCGTCGTGCCGACCACGCTGAAGTCGTAGCAGTGCCGCACCGGCAGCTGCGTGCCGTCGGGCTGTCCCGCGGTGAAGATGCCCTCTCCGGGAAGGTAGCGCTCGATCACGGCCGGGAGCAGGGCGTCGGCCTCCGCGCGCAGTTCCGCACCGCCGGACAGGTCTCCCCGCAGCTCGGCGAGCGCGGCGGCCGTCCGCATGCTCCAGACGTTCGCGGCGTTGAGGCTCGCGACCTCGTGCGTGTACGAGCTGACGCACTCCAGCAGGTTGTCGATCTCGCCGTAATCGGCGAGGGCCGTGCCTCGGCGTAACTTCTTCCACGCCATCGCCCATTGCCGCACCGACTCGGCGACCGTCTGATCGCCGACGATCTCGTCGAGGAACGCGGTGTCACCGGTGAAGCGCACGTAGTCGTGCACGAGCCGGGTCATGGCGTAGTCGTTCACGGAGTACCAGCGGCCGACCGGCCCGCCGGTGAGCGAAGAGGTGCCGAAGTGCGAGTGGATGTCGAGCGAGATCCAGTGCCGCACCTGGTTCCGCATCTCGGCGGGGTCGAGCAGCGCGTGGCTGACCGAGCTCAGGCTGTAGTCCCAGATGAACGTGGTGGTGCCCCAGTAGTTCGGCATGAGGGTGTCGTACGAGCGGCCGAGCACGTTCCCGGCGAAGTCGCGGCGGAACCAGATCACGCCGAGCACCGCCCACCAGTACAGGCGGCGCAGCGGCGCGGATGCCGTCTCCAGCACGGGCAGTGCCCCGGAAAACTCCCCGTCGTCGGGGTCGAAGGCGGCGTGCAGCTGCCGGTTCCAGAACTCCTCGGCCGCGGCGACCGCACCGGGCACGTCGGCCATCACGGCGTCATACGTGCGCGCGGCATCGTCGCGGGAGATCCCGACCGCCTGCACGTAGGCCGTGTGCGCGGCGCCCCCGGCCGGCACGGCGAGGGCCACCGACAGCTCGCCGCCGCGGCCGTTCCCGCCGATGCCGGTGTCGAACGCCTCGGGAAGCGAGGCCACCCCGCTCAGCGCCGCCGATCCGCCCGCCAGGCCCTGCGCGCTCCAGGCCGCCGCATCCGCCGACGAGAACAGCAGGCGCTCGCCGTCGACGGTCGCGGTGTCGCGCTCGGAGGGCGACTCCGCGTCGAGCCAGGCCTCCTGCGAGCGCGTGACCCGGGCGGCCGCCGAGAGCCCGATCCGCACCTCCCGATCCTGCGATCCGGTGTTCCGCACGGCGATGTCGATCGCCACCGCCGTCTTCCCCGGCACGCACACCGTCGTCGTCTCGATCTCGAGTTCACCGACGGTCGCCCGCCGCACCACCCGGTCCGCCCGCCACTCGTGCGTCACGGGCACGCCGTACGACGCGAACAGCCGGCCGTCGACGAACAGCACCGCGGTCTGGGTGAGCCCCTGCGACACGGGCGGGAACTGCACGGCGCTGATCGCGGTCAGGTCGTGGTCGACGCGCACGGTGCCGAACATGTTCGTGAGGCCGGTCGGCGCGATCATGTCGTCGTAGTGGTGGGTGACCGCATCGGCGGCGAGGTCCTCGACGGTGGGGATGAGCGGATGCATGATGCCTTTCGAGGGGCGGGAGAGGGGGTCAGTACTGGCCGAGCGCGAGGCCCTTGGCGAAGAACCGCTGCGTGCAGAGGAACAGGATCACGGTGGGGAGCGAGACGAGCACGGCCGCGGCGAGCACGACCGACATCTGCGCGCCGCCATAGGTGCTCTGCATGCCGGACAGGGTGGTGATGATGGGGCGGATGTCGTCGGACTGGCTGAGGGTGAGGCCGAGCAGCAGGTCGTTCCACACGAACGTCGCCTGCAGGATGAAGATCGCGACCAGCGCGCTCGACGCCATCGGCAGGTACAGCCGCACGAAGATGCGCCAGGTGGTGGCACCGTCGAGCACCGCGGCCTCGAACACGTTGTGCGCGACGCCGGTGAAGAAGTTGCGCATGACGAAGGCCGAGAACGGGATCGAGATCACCGTGTAGATGATCACCATGCCCACGCGGGTGTCGAAGAGTCCGATGCGCGAGTAGGCGTCGAACAGCGGCAGCAGCACCATCTGCAGCGGGAACACGGTGCCGCCGAAGATCACGACGAACCACAGGAAGCCGCGCTTGAGCCGAAGGGCCACGATCGCGTACCCGGCGGCGGCGCCCACGAGCACGGCGATGGTCGGCGAGACGATCGAGTAGATGAGGGTGCTGAGGATGCTGTCGCCGAGTCCCGAGAGCTCGAACGCGTCGGCGAAGTTCTCGAACAGGTGGAACTCGGTGGGGATCCACGACTCCTTCGAGGTGAAGGTCATCGGGTCCTTCATCGCGTTCACGACGAGGAGGTACGCGGGCAGCAGCCACACGATTCCGAGGATGACGAGGACGGCGGTGCGGATGATCTTCGACATCACATCTCCTTCTTCGGGGAGAGCTGCTGACGCAGGTACAGCACCGACGCGACCAGGGTGATGACGGTGAGGAACACCGCGATCGCCGAGCCGAGTCCGTAGTCGCTGTTCACGAACGTCTCCTTGTACATCGTCAGCGCGAGGGTCTCCGAGACGGTGCCCGGTCCGCCCTTGGTCATGCCCCAGACGATGTCGAAGGTCTTGAGGCTCGCGACGATCGAGAGCCCGACGACCACCGCCGTGAGCGGGCGGAGCATCGGCCAGAGGATGCTGGTGAACAGGCGCACGCCGCCGGCGCCGTCGATGCGCGCGGCCTCGAGCGGCTCCTTCGGGATGGCCTGCAGGCCGATCGTGAACAGCAGCGCGTTCACGCCGACGCCCTGCCACGACGAGGCGATGATCATGACGATCGTGTTGAGCGGAGCATCCAGCAGCCACCGCGGCGGGTCGGTCACGCCGAACGCGGCCAGGGCCTGGTCGAGTGCTCCGCCGGAGGAGAGGATGAACGACCACACCACGCCGACGCCGATGCCGGAGAGGGCGTAGGGGATGAGGAAGGGGAGGCGCAGCCAGATGCCGCCGCCGAGGTTCCAGGTGAGCAGGGCGATCGCCAGGCCGATGCCGACCGGGATGATCAGGGTGCCGATCACCCAGAGCACGGTGTTCATCGCGGAGCCCACGAAGTCGCCGTCGGTGAACATCTCGACGTAGTTGTCGAGCCCGATCCAGTCGGGGCTGCCGAGGCCGTTGTACTTCGTGAAGCTGAGGAACACCGTCCACAGCAGCGGGAGGTAGAGCAGGATCGCGACCAGGATCACGCCCGGGGCGATGAAGCCCCGGGCGGACCACTGGTACGGCGACTTCTGATGCGCCATCCGACGCTTACTCCTGCTCTGCCCAGTACTTGTCAGCCGTGGCCTGGATCTTCTCCAGGAACGGCATCGGGTCGCCGGGGTTGGCGTTGAAGGCGCCGAACTGCTCGATCGCGGTGGTCACGATCTCGGTCGGCATGGCCTCGAAGAACCGGTCGTACAGCATGTAGTCATCACCGGCGATGGTGGTGCCCAGCTCGGCGAGAGCGGGGTCCGCGACCTTCGCCTTCGGGTTGAACGCCACGTCTCCGTGGGCGTCGTTCCAGGCGGTCTGCGCGTCGGGCGACATCCACCACTCGGCGTAGGCGAGACCGAGGTCGCGCTGCTTGGAGTTCTCGGCGGTGCAGATCGGGCCCGACTCCACGGCGACCGGGGTGGCGTCGAGGTCGTCGTTGACGGCCGGGATTGCGAACATCCCGTAGTCGTCGGTGGTCATGCCCGCGCCCTCGAGGTTGCCCGCGAAGAACGTGCCGAAGTTGATCATGGCGTAGTCGCCCTGCTTGAGGCCGACCGCGGGATCGGTGGTGCTGCCCGCGTCGCTGAACCAGCCGGCCTCCTGCTCTTCGAGCCACACGTTCATGACGTCGACGATCTCGGGGTCGGTGTACTTGACGTCGCCCGTGGTGAGCCCGGCGTACAGGTCGGGGTCGGTCGAGGCGACCAGGTGCTGGAACCACTGGAAGGTGAAGAGCACGCTGGTCTGGTAGTACGGGGTGACCCCGGCATCCTTCAGCGTCTCGGCGGCGTCGTTCAGCTCGTCCCAGCTGGTGGGCACTTCGATGCCGTTGTCGGCGAAGGCGGCCTTGTTGTAGAACATGATCCAGTAGGCGATGTTCATCGGCACGCAGTACTGCTTGTCGTCGTAGGTGTAGCTGTCGCGCAGGTCTTCGCTCACCCAGCCCTCGTCGACGGCCTTGGTCCAGATGTCGGTGGTCTCGGCGACCAGACCCTCGTCGACCAGCTGCTTGAGCGAGTCGCCGGTGTGCCAGGTGAACAGGCCGGGCGACTTGTCGGTGCGGAACGACTGCTTGATGAAGGCGTCGTACTGGTTCGCGTCCGAGTAGCCGGTGGTCTTGAGGGTGATGTCGACGGCCTCGCCGCTGACCTCGTTGAGCGACTCGAAGTCGGGCTTCCACGCCGCCTTGTCGGTGTAGAAGTTGAGCGTGCCGGTCACCTCTCCGGCGTCTCCGGATCCGGAGTCGCCGGAGCACCCGGCGAGGGCCAGGGTGCCGAGGAGGAGACCGGCCGCGGCAGCGGCGATCGTGCGTCGCGAAATCATTCAGAACTCCCTTGTTCGTTTGGTATCGTTACCATAAATCTGGGTTCACGCTACCAAGGTGATGAGTGCGGTGCAAGGGATTCCCTCGCGGGATCCTCGCGGATGGTGCGTCATTGCGGGTGCTGCGTTCGGGTTGCTGTGTGCGGTTTCCGTGTTCAGTTGTCGCTCGTGCGCGAGCCGCGCACGTACGCCTTGACGGTCGCGAAGCGGGCGCTGCGCGAGTTCTCGGTGCGCTCGATCCGGTACGCCCCCACCGCGGCCGGGACGATGAACGTCTCGGCGTAGTGGATGACGAAGGGCTCGAAGGCGCCGGTCGGGCTGACGACCTGCACCTCATCCCCCTCGACCAGGTTGAGCACGTTGACCGTGCCCTCGGTGTCGTGGTCGGCGCCGCCGGTGAACCAGTGCCGGCGCACCTCGATGAACTCGAGCTCGTGCAGGCCCGTGCTCTCTTCGATCACGTCGCCGTCGGTGCGGATCGTCTGCACCTGGTCGATCAGGTTGTCGCCGACCCAGGTCGTGTCGCGGTCCCACTGGATGTTGCGGGCGCCGTGGTCGAGGTGCACGGGGCGGGGGATACCGTCGAGGCCGACGCGGCCCCAGTCCCAGAGCTTGAAGGTGAAGATGAACGGCGTCGCCGAGATCTCCAGCACCATCGAGTTCGCGCCTGAGCAGTGCACGGTGCCGGCCGGGATGGCGAAGTGATCGTGTTTGCGGGCCGGGAACGAGTTGACGTACTTGTCGGCGGGGAACGGATGCTCGCCGTCCTGCGCCGTCGCCAGATCCTGCAGCATCTCGGTGCGGTCGATGCCCTCCTTGGTGCCCAGGTACACCACCGCATCGTCGCCGACATCGAGCATGTAGTAGCTCTCGTCCTGCGTGTAGTGCATGCCGAACGTGTTCTGGATGTAGTCGGTCAGCGGGTGCACCTGCAGGCTGAGGTTGCCGCCGTCCATCGTGTCGAGGAAGTCGAAGCGGATCGGGAACTCGGCGCCGAAGCGCGAGAACGTCTTCGCGCCGAGCAGGTCGACCGGGCGGCGGAAGACCAGGTCGAGGGCGGGGATCTCGATCACGCCGCCCTCTCCCTCCAGCAGCAGCGAGTTCTCCTCGGGCACGCAGTCGAAGCACCACGCGTAGTTGTCCTTCGAGGGGTCGAGGCCGATGAGGTTCTTCATCCACTGGCCGCCCCAGACTCCGGGGTCGAAGAACGGCACGACGCGGAACGGCCGGTGTGCCGCATCCTTCAGGGCCTGTCGGAACGCGTTTCCGGTGATCATGCCGGCTTCGGGCGAGTCCGGATGCTGTTCGGCCGGCGCGATCGCGTTGCCGTCGAGCACGAAGTCGACCGTGTCGAACAGGCTGCGCTTGTGCCGATCGGCGACGCGCCACTCGACGAAGAAGCCGCGCTTGTACTTGCGCAGGTTGTCTTCCGAGGCGTTGTCGGCGCGCCAGTTCGTGGCGCCCTTGCGCTGGCGCAGCTGGATCTCCCAGCGGGCCATGTCGACGAGTACGGTCGCGGAGGCGCCATCGAGGCGCGGGGCGAGGAGCGCGGCCCCCCAGCCGATCACGACGGTGGGGGTCTGCGTGATGCCGCCGGCGAGGGCGTCGAGCTTCGCGGCGTCGTAGAAGTCGGTCAGGGTGAAGTGGCTCATCACGCCGAAGACGCGGTCGTCGGTGAGGTTCGGGGCGATCAGCTGCTCGACCTCGGCGACCGGGCGGGCGGCGGTCTCGACGTCGACGACGGTCCAGTCGGGCAGGGCGTCGCGCACCGCGGTCGCGAGGGCGGGGATGTCGACACCCGGATACGCATCGACGAGCAGCACGGGGGCGGTGCCGGTCACGCGGGCGCAGGCCTCGGCGAGCTCGGCGGCGTCGGTCCAGCCCTCGGTGCCGCGGAGGATGCGCTCGCCCGGGGGGAGCGCCACGGTGGGCTGGGTGTCGTAGCGACCTCGGGTCGTGTGCCCTTCGTGCATGTCGCTGATCGGGGTGGTCACTGTTCCTCCTGCGGTGTGGCGGTGTGAATGGTCGTGGCGCGGGCGAGGACGCTGAGTCCGCGGGCGACGGAGAGTTCAGGCTCTGGGGGGACGACGAACTGCGGCGTCGTCATCGAGGGCCAGAGGTGTTGGCGCACGTGGGCCTCGATCGGGGCGCGGACCGCATCGCCCGCGCGCAGGATCCCGCCGGACAGGATCACCACCGCCGGGTCGTACGAGTGCACGAGCGACGTGACGACCGCGCCCCACACGTGCAGGAAGCGGTCGCGGATGCCGGGGTGCGCGTCGGTCGTGAAGACCTCGGTCATGGTGGTGCCGGAGGGGAGCGCCCAGGTGCTCGCCAGCGCCTCGCCGCAGCCGATGTTCCCGCACGGGCATATCGGTCCGTCGAGGTCGACCGTGAGGTGTCCGCCGAGGATGCCGGCGTGCCCGGTGCGTCCCCGCAGGGGCAGGCCGTCGATCATGGCCGCGGTGCCGATGCCGGTGCCGAGGGTGACGAGCACCGCATCGCCCTCGCGGGCTGCGCTGCCCGTCGAGGTCTCGCCGATCAGCGCCGCCCGGGCGTCGTTCTCGACCACGGCGGGGAGGCCGAACTCGGTGAGCGCCCAGCTGTTCAGGTCGAGGCCCTCGAGGAAGTCGTACTTCGCGTTGGCGTGCAGCATCCGTCCGCTGGTCGGGTCGACGACGCCCGGGACGGCGATGCCCACGGCATCCGCAGGGCGCGTGGTCTCGGTCAGGAGTCGGCGGGCTTCGGCGGCGGCGGCGGCCAGGTCGGCGGGGCTGCCGAGCACGGGGATGCTGCCCGAAGCGACGACACGGGTGCCGTCGATCACGGCGAGCTTGATCTCGGTGCCCCCGAAATCGATGCACAGCTCCATCCGGCCTCCTCGTCGCCTCACCGACTGCCTCGTCGATGATTGGTAACGTTATCAACGCGGTGTGGGGGTGTCAACACCCGATCGGATGCGGGGAGTCCGGGCTCAGCCACGGAGCGGAGCGACACCTCATCGGCGCACCTGCATGACCCCGCGGCCACCTGCATGACAGTGCGTCGGTAATCACTCATGCATCCGGCGTGGAGTCATGCAAGTGGTGTCCGGATGGAGCGGGTGCCCGGACGGAGGTGCCTGGGCGCGGGCTCAGCGCACGGAGCGGAGCGACACCGGCAGCTCGACCTCGCGGGGCGCGGCATCCCGGTCCCCGCCGTCGAGGCGGTCGAGCAGCAGGCGGGTGACCGTGCGGCCGAGCTCGCGGGGGTCGTGGTCGATCACGCTGATGGGCACGGGGGACAGCTCGGCGAGCTCGAAGTCGTCGAAGCTCATGATCTCGGGGAAGTCGGCCGCGGCGCGGGACCCGGCGTTGAGCTGGGCGCTGATCTCCTTGAGCGCGCCGATGGCGTTGCGGTTGTTCGCGCAGAAGATGGCGGTGGGCGGATGCTCGAGGCCGAGCAGTGCCCGGGTGGCTTCGCGGGCCTGGTCGACGGTCTGCTGGTTCGCGGCGACGATGCTCGGGTCGACGGCGAGTCCGCGTTCTTCGAGTGCACGCACGTAGCCGGCGTATCGGCGCTCACCGGTGAAGATCGACAGCGCATTGCCGAGGTAGCCGATGCGGGTGTGGCCGTGGTCGATGAGCGCGATCGTGCCGCGGTGCGCGCCGTCGTCGTCGGCGAGCACGACGCTGTCGACCGCGAGTCCGTCGATGCGGCGCGAGGCGAGGACCACGGGTACGCCCTGGCTCTGCGAGTGCGCGAGGTGGGCGGAGGTGGGGCCGGCGGGCACGACGATGAGTCCGTCGACTCGGCGGCCGAGGAAGTCGCCGACGAGGTCGGCTTCGCGCGCGGCATCCTCCGACGTGTTGCCGAGCAGGATGCGGCGGCCGGTGAGCGCGGCCTCCTCTTCGACGCCGAGCGCGAAGGTGCTGTAGTACGGGTTGGCGATGTTCGTGATCGCGACGCCGATGAGTCCGCTGCTGTGGCCGGGGCGGATGCTGCGCGCGTTCTCGTTGCGGTGGTAGCCGAGTTCGGCGACGGCTTCCATCACGCGCTGCTGCACGTCGGGTTTGACGTTGAGTCCGCCCGAGAGCGTGCGCGAGACGGTCATGGGGCTGACGCCCGCTCGGGTCGCGACCTCTTTCACGGTCGGGCGGCGCGCTCGTTCGCTCATCACTGCCCTCCGAGGTGTCATGCCTGCGATCTAGGGAACGTTACCAGCGGGGTCCGGGATCCGCGGGGTGCTGCCGGCGTCGTCCGTCGCGATGCGCGTGCATAACTCCTCAGAATCTCCGCCGGAAGGGGGTGCCAGCGCCGATTCCGGGGGCAAGATGGCGGTTCTTGAGGAGTTGTGCACGCGGGCCGGGCATGCCCACCGTCACGGACGGAAACGCGAAGTGCGACCGGGGCGGGGCGTCCGTAGATTGGTCGGACCCCGCTGTGAATGGAGTTTTCCCGTGCCCGAGATCCGTGCCCCGCATCTGTCCTGTACGGACGCTGTCGGCTGAGCCGGCGCGAACCCACGACCATGACCGCACATCCCTCCTCGCATCCGTTCGACGAACGCACCCGCCTCTTCCTCGACAGGCCGCAGAGCCGGAAGTGGAGTCTGCACCCCGGTCGTATCGGGGCGTGGGTGGCGGAGATGGACTTCGGCGTCGCGCCCGAGATCGCCGCGGCGCTGCACCGGGCGGTCGACGATGAGAACCTCGGATACCTCTCACCGCCGCAGGCCACGGAGCTGGGCGAGGCCACGGCGGGGTGGATGCGGAGCGAGTACGACTGGGCTGTCGACCCGGAGCGCGTGCATCCGGTGTCCGATGTGATGGCCGCACTCGGGGTCGCGGTGCAGGAGTACGCACCGGCAGGTTCGCCGGTGATCGTGCCGACTCCGGCCTATATGCCGTTCCTGACATACTTGCCGGCGATCGGACATCCGGTGATCGAGGTTCCGGGTGTGGAGGTCGACGGACGCTGGCAGCACGACCTGCAGCGCATCGACGAGGCGTTCGCCGCGGGGGCGCGGACGCTCGTGCTCTGCAACCCGCACAACCCGACGGGAACGATCGTCGGTCGGGAAGAGCTCGAGGCGATCGCCGAGGTCGTCGAGCGGCACGGCGGGCGGGTGTTCGCGGATGAGATCCACGCGCCGCTGCGCTACGACGGGGCGCCCTTCGTCCCGTACGCGTCGGTGTCGGAGGCGACGGCCGCGCATACGGTGACGGGGACGAGCGCGTCGAAGGCGTGGAACATCCCGGGGCTGAAGACCGCGCAGCTCATCACCTCGAACGACGCGGATCAGCAGCTGTACAAGCGGTTCGGGTTCGCGGTGCAGCACGGGGCGTCGACCCTTGGCGTCGTGGCCTCGACGGCCGCGTATCGCGAGGGCAAGCCCTGGTTGTCCGACGTGCTCGAGTACCTCGACGGGTCGCGGCGTGAGCTCGCCTCGCTGGTGGCGGAGCATCTGCCGGGCGCCGTGTACCGGGTGCCCGATGCCACGTACATCGGCTGGATCGACACCCGGGCGCTCGGCATCCCGGGGCCGCCGGCGGAGTTCTTCCGCGAGCAGGCCGGGGTCGTGCTCACCGAAGGTCGGTTGCTCGGGCACGGTGCGGAGGGCTTCGTCCGGGTCGTGTTCGCGACCCCGCGCCCGATCCTCGAAGAGGCGTTCGCGGCGATGGGCGATGCGGTGCGGCGGGCAGGCCTCGGCGGCTGAGGCGACCGGGTCGGACACGTCTGCGGAGGGTGTCAAGGGGCTCTGCGGGTGTCGGTCGTGTGCCGTAGAAAGGGAGTCGAGAGAAGGGATCCCGCATGGCCGCAGGTGATATCGAGACTTTCCATCGCAATGGCATCTGGTTCAACCGCATCGAGGGTGAATCGCAGACGTTGGGCGCGAGCTTCGAGACCGAGGCCGATGCGGTGAAGGCCGCTCGTGGTGCGGCGATGGCGCGCCAGGTCGCGCACACGGTGCGCACCGAAGAGGGTCCCTCGAGGGACGAGAGCGCGTACGAGCGGCACCCGCGCGATCTGATCGGATGAGCGTGCCGTCCGAGGGTGCGCGCGCAGCCGGTTCCGAGGGGCGGATGCTGTTGCAGGCATGTGTCAACGGCGCCAGGGATCCGGCGGAGCATCCGTGGTTGAGTCTCGACCCCGGCGTGGTGGCCGATGATGCCGCACGGGCGGTGGCCGCCGGTGCGCGCGAGGTGCATGTGCACCCGAAGGATGCGGCGGGGCGCGACAGCCTGGCCGCTGACGATGTGGCCCGGTGGGTGTGGGCTGTCCGTCAAGCCGCGCCGGGCGTGCCGGTCGGAGTGACGACCGGCGAGTGGGCCGAGCCCGACATCGAGCGTCGTCTGGCGGCGATCGAGTCGTGGACGGAGCTGCCCGACCACGCATCCGTCAACTGGCATGAATCCGGTGCCGACGAGGTGGCGGCCCTGCTGCTGCGGCGTGGGGTGGCGGTCGAGGCGGGGTTGTGGGATGCGGCGGGCTTCGAGGTGTGGAAGCGCTCGCCCGTGCGCGACCGGTGCCTGCGCGTGCTGATCGAGCTGCCCGACGAGCCGGCCGAGACCGTGCGCGAGCATGCCGAGGGGATGATCGCGCACGTGTCGCTCGAGGGGCCCGACCTGCCCGTCCTGCTGCACGGTGAAGAGGGCTCGACGTGGCCGGTGTTCGACCTCGCGGTCGAGCTCGGCCTGGATTCGCGGATCGGCTTGGAAGACACTCTGTTGCTTCCCGACGGCAGCAGTGCGCCGGGGAATGCGGCGTTGGTGCGGGCGGCTGTGCAGCGGATGCGGGGAGTCTGACGCACGGGGTGGCGAGACTGCGGCATCCTGAGGCCATGTTCGGCGACTCGCTCCTCCCCTTCCTCCTCATGAACCTCGCGTTCATCCTCATCGGCATCCTCATCGCGTGGCTGGTGATCTACTCGGCCGTGCGGGCGGCACTCACCTCGCATCGGCAGGCGATGGCGCGAGACGGGCGACCCGGCCAAGTCTGAGCAGCAGCCGGAGCAGCGGGCGCAGTCGCAGCCGGATTGACGGGCCACGGGCGTCGTCGTCTGCTCGCGGATTCGGTCGCGCCTTCCACGGCGGTCGGCATCCGTATGCCAACGTCTCCCCATGACCGAAATATCGCCACTCGTCGATGCGCGCGCTCGCGCCCTGCCTTTCGCGATCGGCGTCGGCGGGGGTGTGCTGGGGATTCTGCCGTGGTTGATCGGCGGCGGCATCCTTCCGCTGCAGAACCTCTGGGCGTCGGCGACGATGCCGGAGGACATGCCGTTCGTGTTGCTGCCGCTGAGTCAGTACTTCGCGACGCTGCTCTTCTCGGTGCTGCTGCTCGGCGGGGTCTTCGCCGGGTTCGCGGTGCACTTCGTGGCGCGCCGTCGCGCGGTCGCCGTGTGGCCGGCGGCGCTCGGGGTGCTGCTCGTGCACGTGATCGCGGTGGTGCAGAGCTTCGCGGTGCTGGCCGGAGGGCTCGGGCTCGGTCGCGGGGGTGACAGTCGAGTGATGCTGTACTTCGCCGGTCTCCTCGGCGGGGTGATCGCGGCGATTCTCCTCGCGCAGCTGGGCTGCTGGATGACGTCGCGGCGCTCGGTCGGCGTGGTCGCTCTCGGTGTCGTGCTCGCGGCGGTGCCGTTCGCCAACTGGGTGGGCCGCTGTTTCCTAGCCGTCACAGGCGACGCATTCCCGCCGGTGTTCCTGCCCTATCTGTCGCCCTGGCTGCCGGCGATCGTCGTCGGTGCGGCGCTGGTGTGGTGTGGAGTGCGGCCGGCCTGGCGGATCGTGGTCTGGGTGGTCGGTCTCCTCGCGGTGTGGGTCGTACCGGCGCTGTTCACGGCGATCCAGTACGGACTCGGCATGCGGGTGCTCGACGGCGACGTTCCCGAGATGATGAGGGCGTCGGTGGGGGTGTTCCCGATGGTGCTCGCCGAGGTGTGGCAGCCGGTGATCGTGGCGCTCGTGATCGGCGTCGTCGGCACGGTGGTGCGGATGGTCGTCGAGCGGGATCGGACGCCGGCAGTATCAACGCGCATCGAGTGACTGCCAGAAGTCCACGATGCCTGCCGCGAGTTCTGCGGGCTGCTCGACCGGCACGAGGGTGCGCGCGCTTTCGATGACGAGGGTCCTGGCGTCGGGGATCCGGCTGGCTGCGGCATCCATCACATCGGGCGTCCATTCGCCGCGGTCGTCGCCGGTGATGAGCAGGGTGGGCGCGGTGATCCGCGGCAGGCGGTGCGACGCATCGCCGCGGTTGATGATGAACGATGTGACGGTGGCGGCGATGCTGCGACGCGGGGCGCGGTTCAGGGCGTGATCGATGACGGCAGTCATCGATCGGTCCTTCGCGTGCGGCGGGATCAGCTGGGCATCGTGGATCACGTGCCGGAGGTGGGCGATGGGCCCGAAGTGGGCGAGGATCTGGTTGGCGATGATGAGCTTGATCCGGAACACCGGGTCGATCGGCTCCACCGGCGAGCTCACCGCGACCAGTGAGCGGACGGTGTCCGGGAAGAGCGCGGCCATGGTCATCCCCACGTGACCACCCCAGGCCGCACCCACCCAGTCGACTCGTCCGTCTCCCCCGAGCTGCTCGATGATCTGCGCGCCGGCTTCCGCGCACTCCTCGATCGAACTCACCCGTGACAACGGGGTGCTCGCGCCGTAACCGGGGCCGTCGAGCACGACGAGCGTCCGGTGCGGGGCGAGTGCCTCGACGACCGAACCCCAGGAGTCGCCGTCGACGAACATGCCGTGCCAGAGAACCGCATAGGGGCCACTGCCCATGACGGTCGCTGCGATGTCGCCGAGCGAGGTGCGGAACCGGGTCTGAACAGGGGCATCTGTGTGATTCATGTCTCCAGCCTCGGGCTCGAAGGATGCCTCGATCCTGGCTCTCGACCGAGTGCAACGTTCGTGCAATGATCGGCTGTGGCCACCGCGCGCGTGCAGCTTCTCGACCGGATCGAGGCGTCCGTCGACGGCGAGCGGGTGCCGGTCGGGGGTCCGCTTCCGCGCGCCGTCATCGCTCGGCTCGCTCTCGAACGCGGAGCGCCGGTCGCTCTGGAAGACCTCATCGACGACCTGTGGGCCGAGCCGCCCGCGCAGGCGCGGACGACCGCCCGGGCGTACATGTCACGACTGCGTGCGACGCCTCTCGGCGCCTGGCTCGAGGGTGGGCGGGCTGGCTACCGTCTCGTCGACGATCCCGGGATGCAGGTCGACCTCTGGACGCTGGAGGATGCCGAGGCCGGGGTCATCCCGTCCGACTCCGAAGAGGTGCGTTCGCTGCTGCTGCGGTGGCGGGACTCGCCGCTGCAGGGGATCGGCGATCCACCCTTCGCTGCCCTCGCGCGGGTGCGGGTCCGGACCGCCGTCGATCGGGCTCGGCTGCTCGGCGTTCGTGCCGACCTGGATGCCGGCGACAACGCGCGGGCGCTGGTGACGCTGCAGGGTCTGCGCGCGGCTCATCCCGATGATGACGACGTCTTGGCTCTGCTGCACACGGCGCGGGCGCGGGCCGACGCGGGGGATCGAGCGCTGGCGCGCCTGGGCGGAGGTGCCGTGTCGGAGCGTGATCGCAGCCGTGGAGCTCACCCGGTGTCGAATGCCGCGGTGCCCGCAGGTCGTATGTTCGGTGTGCCGGCGCCGATCGCGCCGATGGTGGGGCGTCGGGAGGAGCGTGCGGCGCTGACGGCCGCGCTCGATGTCGCGCGCCTCGTCACGCTGACGGGCGCAGCGGGCGTGGGCAAGACGAGGCTCGCGGTCGACTGGCTGGGCAGTGATGCGGTCGCCGGCGAGGACCACATCTGGTTCGTGAACGTCGGCGTTGGTGTCGATGTCGGAGGCGAACCGGATGCGACCGTCGCCGAGGTGATCGCGTCTGCCGTCGGTGCCCCGGATGCGGCGCCGGAGGCGATCGCTGAGCATCTGGCCGACCGGCGCGGCATCCTCGTGATCGACGGGGCGGAGGGGGCAAGCGCCGAGGTGGCATCCGTCGCGGTGGCTGTGCTCGCGCGGGCCCGCGGAATCGCGGTGCTGTCGACGTCGCGGCGGACCCTCGGAGTTCCGGGCGAGAGTGTGTTGCGGGTCGATCCCCTTCCTGCGGAGGATGCGCAGGAGCTGTTCGAGACGAGGCTCCCTCCGGGAGCGCGCGGGGCGGATGCCGTCGCTGTGCTGCAGGTCGTCGACATGCTGGGTCGGCTGCCGCTGGCGATCGAACTGGCTGCCGCGCGAACGGCGGTGATGCCGCTCGCGGAGGTTGCGGATTCGATGCTGCGCGAGATCGACCGGTCGGAGGAAGCCGGGGAACCTCCATTGGCTGCGGCGCTGCGGTCTTCGCTGGCGCTCCTGACGAGCGAGCAGCGCGACACTCTGCGCAGCCTCGCCGGGTTCGCGGCGCCGTTCACCCGCGGTGCCGCCGCGGCCGTGTGCGGGGAGAGGCCGCGTGATCGCGACCTCGATCAGCTCGTGTCGTTCTCGCTCGTCTCAGCGGAGGAGGAAGAGGCGGAGCCGGTCTTCCGCGTGTCTCCGCTCATCCGGCGGGCCGCCGCGGGCGGTGAGACTCTGGATGAGCAGTGGCATCGGCGGCATCGCGCATGGTTCGCGTCGCAGGCTGCGGAGGCATCCGTCGCTCTGACGGCCGAGGGATCCGGGGTGGTGATCTCTCGGCTGCGGATCGAGTGGCCGGATGTCGTGGCCGCGTTCGACTCCGCGGTGCTCGCCGACGACGGGGAGACCGCGGCGACCATCGCCGGGGGTCTGCTCTGGTTCGGCGTGCGGGCGGGGAGGCAGCAGGAGCTGCTCGAGATGGTGCGCCGGGCGTCGGCGCTGTCGGCCACTCCGTCTCTCGAGGCGGCGCTGAGTCTCACGAGGGGGTTCCTCGCGTATCAGCTGGGTCAGATGTTTGAGGCGGCGACATGGATCTCGGCAGCGCGGGCACCGGCGGAAGCTTCCGGAGATCGCGCGTTGCGGCGGCTCGCTGCGGCGTTCTCCGCCTACCTCCTCACGCTCAGTCCGGAGCCGGCGGGCGACCCGGTGGCCCAGGTGGCGGTCGCGCTCGCCGACGTCGATGAGATGCCGGATGCGGCGGCGGCGATGATCCTTCTCATCACTGGCCAGGTTCAGCGGGCGTCGGGGCGATCGCGGGAGGCGATCGAGTTGCTGGGTCGTGCCGGGGCGCTCGCGTCGCGATGCGGTCACGAGTGGGTCATGCTCATGGCTCCGGTGGTGGCCGCGAAGGTTCAGCTCGACCTGCGTCAGGGGGCGGCGGCGATGGCCGCTCTGTTGCCCGCGGTGCGGCGGAGCGCGACCGGTGGTGATCCGGTGTCGCTCCTGATCGCCGTGTCGGTTGCTGCGGGGGCGGCGGCCGCGCTCGGTGCGGATGCGACGGGGGCGCGGATCATCGGAGCCGTCGATGCGATCGGCCGGCGCTACGGATTCGACCCTCGAGCCAACGAGCCTGCCGACTTCGAGCTGTATCGCCGCCGGGTGCGCGAGGGACTCACGGCGGAGGAGTGGCGGCGGGCGTATGCCTCGGGGCTGCTCTGCGAGATGGACGAGTTGGTCGAGATGGCGGAGACGCTCGTCCGGGTGTGAGGCAGTGAGCGGCTGTCAGTCGCGCGCGCGTTCCCATCCCGACCAGTCGGGGCGGTCGACGATGCAGAACCGGTTGCCTTCCGGGTCTTCCATGATCACGTAGTCCGCGTCGACCGGCAGGTTGTCCCAGTGCACCTCGCGGGCGCCCAGCTCAGTGAGGCGGCGCACTTCGGTGGCCTGGTCCTCGGCGTAGATGTCGAGGTGGATGCGCGGCGGCAGCACGCGTTCGGAGTGATGCGCGTCGAGGGCGATGCAGGGGGCGTCGGCGTCGCGGGGTTTCAGCACGACCCAGTCGTCTTCCGCCGGGTCGCGTTCGACGTAGTCGAGGGCGGCTTTCCAGAAGCGGGCCTGTGCGGGGAGATCGTTCACGCGGATCACGATCGATGCGAGCTTCAGCATGCGGTCGAGTGTAGGGGCGACGAGTGCAGGCCTCGGCCCCCTTGCATCCGGGTCGATAGGGTGCAGGCATGGATGCGAAACAGGGTTCGGCGGAAGAGCGTTCGGTCGAGAGTGCTCAGACTCCTCGCGCATCGCAGGAGGACACCCAGCGGACGACCGTGCGGCGCCTGTCGTGGATGCTCGCCTGGGGTCTCCCGCTGGTGGCGCTGATCGTCGGTATCGCGCTCACGAACACCGGTGCGATCGAGCAGTGGACGCCGGCGGGCGATGAGATGTACGACGTCATCATGCTCGCGGTGTGGCCCGCCGGGCTGGTTCTGCTCGCGGTGGGAGCCCTGGGCCTGACCGCAGCTGCGTTGACTGCGGCGGTCCTCACGACCAGACGCTGAGCCCCGGGTCTCAGGTGCACGAAGGCCCTGCTGTGTGGGGGCCTTCCCGAAACTGTTGCCACCACGCCGACGACATGGGATCCTGGCCGCGTCGATTGTCAGGCTGATGGGGGGAGTGAGCATGAGTGTCTCAGGGCAGAGGAGTGGGGTCATCCGCACCCGACCGCACGTGGGGAGCCGTCTCGTGGTCCCAGCGGTCGCTGCCGCTCTCGCACTTCTTGCGGGCATCGCGACAGCGGCGGCACTGCCGGATCTCACCATCCGCTACCTGAGTTTCGCGACGATGATCGCTGCGGTCCTCTCCGGTGTGGTCGCCGTGCGCCGCGGAACGGCGTGGGTGAGAGCCGTCAGCGCGATCGTCGCCGTCCTGACCCTCATGCTCGGGTCCACCTTCTTCGGCTTGACCTACTCGTAGACATCGCTCCGCCGCGAGGCGGGCACGGCAGTCATCGGGGCGTGCCGAAAGAGCCTGCCTCGGAACGCGAAACACCCCCGCCGTTCGGGTCGGCGGGGGCGTTGGTTTCGCGGGTGCGGCTTACTGCACGGACCATCCGCCGTCGGAGGCGAGGATGGCGCCGTTGATGTTCACGGCATCGTCCGACAGCAGGAACGTGATGGATGCCGCCAGGTGCTCGGCGGTCGCGACGGTCGGGATCGCCTGCTGGAACGGAGCCAGGCGGCCGGAGCCGTACTCGGACATGTTCGGGGGCATCGGGATGCCGGTGGCGACGCCGCCCGGGGCGACGGAGTTCACGCGGATGCCCTTCGGCCCGTACATGAAGGCGGCCGACTTGGTGACGCCGATGATGCCGTGCTTGCTGGCTGTGTAGGCGTTGCCGGAGGAGTTGCCGCGCAGGCCCGCTTCGCTCGAGACGTTGAGGATCGCGCCGCGACCGGCAGCTTCCATGACGGGGATGACCGCGCGCATGAGCTTGAACGGAGCGGTGAGGTTGATCGCGATGACGCGGTCCCAGACGGCATCCGGGGTCTCGCCGGCAGGGGAGAAGTCGTCGTTGATGCCGGCGACGTTCGCGAGGCCGTCGATGCGGTCGCCCGCGGCGGCGATGACGGCGTCGATCGCGTCCTGCTTGGTGAGGTCGCCGGCGACCGTGACGATGTCGGCATCCGGCAGCTCGGCCTTGAGGGCGTCGAGCTTCTCGGCGGCGATGTCGCTGGCGATCACGCGTCCGCCTTCACGGGCGATGCGCGAGGCGGTGGCCTTGCCGATGCCGGAGGCGGCGCCCGTGACGATCACGGTCTTGCCGGCGAAGCGGCCGGAGGTGACCTTCTCGTTCCAGCCCTCGGACTCGTCGTCTTCGGGGATCTCGCCGCCGTTGGCCGCGCGCACCAGGTCGTCGACGACCGACTGCGGGAGCTGGCCCTGGCTCATCGCGACGAGCTGCTGCAGGGGCAGGCCCAGCACGGGGGTGAGGAGTTCGGGGTCGGCGCCGGTCTGCTCGAAGAGTGCGCGGATGAGGGGCCCGCCGGTCGGGTCGTTCATCCAGTCGCCGATGGTGGAGTGTGCGGTGAGGGCCATGCTCTTTCTCCTTGTTCGAGTTTCGCAACGGTGCGTCTACTTATATTCCAGTGTACGCCTGAGTACGCTCGAAAGGTGCCCCGTCCTCGTAGTGAAAAAGCCCGCCAATCCGTGCTGGAGGCGATGCGGCGCGCGCTCGCCGCAGACGGGTACGAGGCCGTGACGATCGAGGGTCTCGCCGAGTCGGCGGAGGTGTCGAAGCAGACGATCTACCGGTGGTGGCCGTCGAAGGCCGCGATCCTCGGCGAGGCGCTGCTCGAAGGATCAGTGCCAGGGGCGGATGTCGCGGTGCCGATGACGGCCGACCTCGGGGCGGATCTGCGCGCGTGGTTCTCGGCGATGTCTGACGGGCTTGCTCGGCCCGAGGGCGTGGCCCTGGCGCGGGCGCTCATCGAGGTGACGGCGGCTGACCCCGAGCTCGGGTTGGTGTTGAACGAGCGGCTGGCCGCGCCGATCCGCGAGTGGGTGGCCGAGCGGGTGTCGCGCGGGCGTGCCGACGGGGATGTGCGGGCGGATGTGGATGCTGCCGCGATCGCGGATCAGTTCATCGCGATGGCCTCGTACTCCGCGTTGATCGGGCAGCCGTTGAGTGCGGAACGGGTCGAGGAGACGGTCGTGCGGTTGCTGCGGGGGATTGCGGCGGGCTAAAAGGTCCAACCCAGGCTCTGTCCGCCAACGCCCAAATCCCCGACTCCCGAGGTCGTATTGACGTTGGAGTGCGTTCGCATTGCCTGGTGTGCGGTATGAAAGGAGACGTGCGCTGCACCTGGATACGCAGCTCTTGAAAGACAGGCAAAATCATGAGCTGGCTGAGCGTGTGGGACTCCGTGTGGATTGCCCTACTTGGGTCTGCGATGTTGTACGGCACCTATCGCGCAGTTGAGTGGCGATGGCCCGAGCGGTACCTCGGAATGACTCAGACTTTTGGGCTGTCGTCGCAGCAGACCTGGATGAGGTTTGCAGCCTATCGGTGCATCCCCACATATCTGTTCGCCGCGACTTGCATTGTGACGGTTGAGCGCGTGGGCGGAAACGGTTGGCTCGCCGCAGGGGTGATGTGGTTCGTGAGCGTCGCCTTGACACATGGGCGGGTGGTGCTGGAGGGACTGATTCGGAAGTGGGGCGAGGCGAACTACGCCGCATACCACCTCTTGATGGCGCTGTTGCTTGCGGGCATTGTTTTGCTCGCCCACTGGAGCGCGCCAAGCTGGGCGGCTCTTGTGCCGCCTCCAGATGAACTGTTGTCAGCCCTTTGGTCGGGACTGCTAGTTGCCGGCATCGGTGGGTTCGCCGTTGCCGTCATTCGTCCACGCAGCGAGCGCGCTCCCGTCTATGGCGAAGAGTACTTCGTGGATCGCGCGACACGCGATGTTGGAATTGAAGCGCTCGACTGGCTCTTCAAGGAGTGCATGCGCACTGGAGCGAACCCCGTGCTAGTCAAAGCGGTGCTGGTCGCAGAGGCCCTGCAGCGGCCAAAGTGGCTGCGAGGAATCGAGCGGGTAATGGTCCGCGTGCGGCTGGCAAAAACTTCTGGCGTGATGCAAATGCCATCCCGCGAGCCGCTCAGCGATCGTGAATCCATCACGGAGGCTGCCAACCGATTTGCCGGCGTGTGGGCGCTTCGCCTGACTGGACCGGAGGAGTTTCAAACCTGGAACGTCGATCTCGGAGACGCCTGGGAATCGGTCACGACGCACAACGGCGACGCGAAATTTGCGAAGACCGTGAGAGACATCGCGAACTACCTACTTGAGACTGTGTCGGGACGTTGGGTCAGTCGGTCGGACTCTGAGCCGATCGTATTGGAACTTCGGCGGCTTCCGGGGAAGTTCATACTTCGGGGTATCGCCAGTGCGGCTGAGCTTTCAATTGTGGAGATCAACGGCAAGGCAAACTACTTCACGATCTCGGCGCCGCCAGATCAAAACCCGGGGACCTGGTGGGCGTGGGAACACGAGGTTGTCTCTGGGGTGCGAGTCATCGCAGTCGTAGATCGAGATCGACACACGGCGGGCGTGGCTCGCCTCGTCGATGGCGAGCTGCACGACGTTCAAGCCGTAAAGGCGACAGACTTTCAGGAGCTGATCGAGAGCGTGATGAGCTAGCGAACGGCTGGTTGGTCACCACCTGGGTGTACTAGGAGGCAGGTCGTAGTCGTGTGGGCTGGTGTCGCGATTCCTTCGTTCCTTGCTTCGTCTTCTGGCGCCTTTTGCCTCGTCGCGAATCGCGCCTGCGCCCGGTCCTGACGCCGTCCGACCTCGACAAGTTCCGTCGCCTTCGGCAGGCCCATTGGCTTGGTCGAGACGTAGACGCTCTCGGCGGTGTCAACGCGGAAGGTCTGGTGCCAGACGCCGACCGCTCCTGGAGCCTTGCGGGCTGCGCGGTTGAAGGCGGTCCAGGCGGGGCGGTGTTCCTGGTTTGTCGACGGAGGATCAGTACTGCACGACGTAGGGTCCGCCCGAGCCGAAGAGCAGGTGGTAGCCAAGCGAGCCCCAGTCGGTGTCGGTGCTCAGTTCGCGCGGCATCCCTGGCATGGCGAAGTGTGCGGGCCGACGTGGATGCCGCGAGTTGCTGCGAGAATTGCGGAACGGGCGAATCGGGTGACGGCGGCCGATCCCGAGCTCGGACTGGTGTTGAACGAGCGGCTGGCGGCGCCGATCCGCGAGTGGGTCGCCGAGCGGGTTTCGCGCGGGCGTGCCGACGGGGATGTGCGGGCGGATGTGGATGCTGCCGCTATCGCGGACCAGTTCATCGCGATGGCGTCGTACTCCGCGCTGATCGGGCAGCCATTGAGTGCGGAGCGGGTGGAGGAGACGGTGGTGCGGTTGCTGCGGGGGATTGCGGAGTAGGCGAACGGTGACCCGCCCCGCTAGTGAGGGCGGGACGGTTCCGGGAGCCGGAGTCAGGCTTCGCGGGAGCGTCGTTCGCGCCGGATGATGTGCAGCACTAGTGCCAACGCTCCGAGGATGAGTACGAGGCCTGTGAGCCAGAACACCCACACGACGTCCTGGAACACGGGCGCGTTGGCGGCGACCGGTAGCGCGCCGCCGACGAGGATCATCGCCACGACGATCGCGCGCTCGAGCGCAGTGCCGCGGACACGCTGAGTCGTCACGAAATCATCGCCTTCGCCACGCATTCCCCTGCAGCGGAAGGTTCGAAGATCGTCATTGTTGCTCCTTCATTGATCGACCCCACTCTGCCTGTACGACGCTATCGCTTTCCATAGCGCCCGCCGACATGCCTGGACCGGGAGCACCGCGCCATGGGTGCCGACAGAAGTCCGTCGGAAGGAGCCAATGAAAGCTCAATCTCGCACGCCCAGCCCCGCATTGTCGGGGCCTTCTTCGTTCCAGGAGGCGACATGATCCCTGCAGCACGCATGCCCGGGCGGGCGGCGTCTAGGGACCTAATCCCACTCTTCGGCGACGAAGTCGGCGCAGGCCGGGCGCGCTTCGTTCTTGTAGCAGTGGGAGATGACGAATCCAGACTTGATCTCGGACCTACTCATCGACTCAACGTCGAGGAGAGCCCAATCGGCGTCGTCGCGATGGGCGAACGCGCCAGCGTAGAGATCTTCGACTCCGCTGCAGGCATCGTAGGTCGGATCGACGAGCGCCACGAACTTGGCTTCTTCGTCCAGCATCATCGCGTCAAGAGCCACTTGTTCATCGTCGGAGACTGCACCGTCGGCATAGATGGCGTTGTACTCCGCGCCGAAGAATGGGTGGGTCGCATAGTGCTTATTCATCGCCGTGCTGGCAACGGCGAACGCATCGTCGCACGCCCGGGACGCGGCCTTGGGACGCTCTTCGCCAGCGCACCCAGTGAGCGCCAACGCGGCGGTGGCGGCAAGGGCAAGATACGTAAGCCTTTTCACGCCAGCACTCTATCGGAGCAACGGTCAGAAGAATGCGGCGATATCGGCCCACGCATTGACGTGCTCCGCTTGAGGGTTCTTGCCGTCCGTGCGCAAGAACGAAAATCCCGACTCGGGCTCCGTCAGGCGTCGAATCTGGGTCCCGATTCCGGGCGGGCCGTTGATTATCCACTCCTTGGCGTCGATGGTCTTGAGGGAGTATGTCTCGCCGTTCGAGCCCTCGAACGTAGATATCGGAGAGCCAGCAGGCGGGGGAGTGTCCGGGAACATGTCGGCACTCTATCGGGTGCGTGCAGAAGATCCCGTCGCTTATCACCGCTAGCGCGACGGACACCAGTAGCCGCTGCTGAGGCAGGGAGGGCTCGGCGTTCGGCTCGCTCGTGCGCAGAGCCTACCCGCGGTCAAGCGGGAAGGAGCAGAAGCTTGACTTCAGACTTCCGAGTAGTTCACCCGTTCCGATTTCGAGAGCAATGGATGCGAGGTCTCATAGCGAACCCAGCCAACGCTGTCCCAGAAACCACGGGAGGTCGCGTTGTCGTTCAGCGAGGTGAATCGCTGCTTCGGGTACTTCTGGCGGAGCGCCAGAAGTGTCGCACGGCCGATACCCATACGCCGCTGCGAACGTGCGACCTCGAGGGCGAGGATGTCCAGATGGCCGTCGGCCATCGAGCCGAACGCTGCTTCGTAAGGCGAATCAACATATAGAGAGAACTTGCACCGAGCCACCTCAACGGCGCCTCGACTGATAGAGATCCAACGGTATTCGCTGCCAGAAGACTGATCGCGACCCCACCAGGGTGCTCGGAATTCACTATTGTGCTCGAAGTAATACCAGTGGCCGCGTCTTCGCTGGGGGACAACCTCGACTATCTCCACTGAAAGGACGGTCATGCGCTGACAGTAGCGGAAGCTGAAGTCCCGATGGGGGTACCTCACATGCCGAGAGTCGGCAGCCTGCAGACCCCGCAACATCCGCGGGTGGCGTGAACGCCTCAACTCCGGGCCGGACCTGCTGGTCCCTGGCAGGATGAGCCTCATGACCGGCACACCCAACGCGCCGAGAGGCCTCCAACGGCTGCCTGTCACAGAGGTCGCCGAGATTGCAGCATCAGAGGAGCTCTCCCGTCGACTCACACAGATCGAACCGCTACTCGACAGGTACGCCAAGATCGCCCAGTTGCGGCCCAAGCCCAACGCTGAGCTCGCCGACGACGACTCCCGCACGTCCTGGCTGCACCTCAGCCACTTCGTGGCCTCGTGCATGGCCATGGCATCGGACAGCCTCGCCTCAACACAGCAGCTGCTGCTGCCCGACGGCCAACTAGAGCACCGCATTACCGCGCACTTTCCCCTCCTCCGCAGCGCAATGGAATCCGCAGGAACCGCCCTTTGGCTTCTCCAGCCCAACAATCAGCGCGAACGCATCACGCGTCTCCTGAAGGCGCGCACCTCGGACATCGAGTGGGACCTACCACTCGTCAAAGCGGCCGCGCGCATCGCAGACCAGAACACTCCCGAAGGCCGTTCGATGGCTCAACGTGCCATCCGTAACGCTGTAGCCCGCAAGAGACGCCACCTCACCCAGATACGCGAGATCGCTACTCGCGAGAAGATCGCCCCAGACGAGTATTCAGAGGGCCTCCCCGGATACGAGCGCATCATCGAACAAGCCACCGCACACCTCGACCTCCCTGGCGCGTCGGCTCCCACGGTCTGGCGGCTCATCTCAGGGCTCACGCATCCATCACCCCTCCGAATGATGGACACAAGCCAACACGGACAGCCGCTCGATAACCAGGATGGGACTCTCTACGTCCTCTCATCGATGAGCCTCGGCAGCACCACCACGGCGCTACTCGCCGCGATGATGATCTACCGCCAAGCCACCGAGCACCTCGCCTACCGCATCGGCCGCCTGCGACCCCACCGGTAAGCATCGGGAGCGGGCGCGCGAACAGGTCAGGTGTCGAAGATCCAGTCGTGAGGACGATCGGTGGGCATGGTGAGCGGGTAATGGGTTTCCTCTAGTCGGTCGTCGGAGGGTGAGCAAGCGTGCAGCGGCGACCGAAACGTCCTACTGGGCCGGCTCGGACTTCTTCACGGCCGTCCGCCCCTCCGCGAACCGCGCCTGCGCCCGGTCCTGACGACGCGGCACCTCGACGAGCTCCGTCGCCTTCGGCAGGCCCATCGGCTTCGTCGAGACGTACACGCTCTCGGCGGTGTCGACGCGGAAGGTCTCGTGCCAGACGCCCACCGCTCCCGGAGCCTTGCGGGCTGCGCGGTTGAAGGCGGTCCAGGCGGGGCGGTGCTGCTGGTTCGGGCTGGACGCGTACGCGTAGAGCTTGTCGACGGACGACCAGTACTGCACGACGTAGGGTCCGCCCGAGCCGAAGAGCAGGTGGTAGCCGAGCATGCCCGAGTCGGGGTCGGTGCTGAGTTCGCGCAGCATCCCCGGCATGGCGAAGAAGGCTGGCATCCACAGGTCGGGGCGCCACCAGCGGTTGATCTGCATTCCGATGTGGAACACGACGAGCTCGCCCTCGTGGCGGTGGGTCGTGCGGCCCGTGATGACTTTCGACATGATGACTCCTTAGTTAGATAGCTTCACTATCCATAATGGATAGCGCTACTATCGAAATCAAGAGGTGGCCATGAGAATTTCCGAACTGTCAGCCCAGACCGGCGTGACCGTGCCGACGATCAAGTACTACCTGCGCGAGGGGCTGCTGCCCGAGGGAGAGCGCAGTTCACCGACCCAGGCCGCGTACGGCGAGACGCACGTGGAGCGGCTGCGGGTGATTCGGGCGCTGCTCGATGCGGGGGTGAGCATCGCCGAGACGCGGCGCGTGTTGGCCGCTCTCGATGAGCCGCCGGAGAACGCGCACAACCTGCTCGGGATGGCGCATGCGGCGATCACTCCGCCGGTGGATGAGTCTTTGGATCTGACGGACGCTGAGGCTCTTGTCGCGGGGCTCGGGTGGAAGCCGGGGATGTGTGACGAGGCGGTGCTTCATGCGGTCGCGCGGGCGCTGCAAGGGTTGGAGCGCGTCGGGTTCACCGTTCCGGATGCGGCGATGGCGGAGTACCTCGCGAGCATGCGGCGGATTGCGGATGCGGAGATCGCCGGGGTGCCGGGGGAGTCTGCGGAAGCGGCGGTGCGGTACGTAGTGCTCGGGTCGGTGTTGGTGGAACCGTTGTTGTTGGCGTTGCGGCGGGTGGCGCAGCAGGTTAGTTCGGGGGAGCGGTTTGGCGGGGATGGAACTAGCGGATGAGCGCCGCGGCCAGACGCGCTCTCAGTGCTGGATCACACACATAGACGTAAGTTCCACGCATCCCACGCGTCAGCAGCACCCCATAGATGTTCCGGATGAACGTCAATAGATCGTCGTCCCCGAACGCATCCTTCAGGTGCCCCGTGTTCTCCTTGCCCTTCTTGTCCCGATAGCTCTCGCGATCAGCGACTATTCGTCCGGTTGCCGGGTCGAGGCGGAGGTCCGGTCCGATGATGACGCCGGCATAGTTCAGGTCGTACCCCTGAACGGTATGGATCGAGCCGACCTCTTCGAGTGATCCCTTTGAGTTGATCCAGTCCTTATCCGTACCGTTCCACCGCATTCGCTGGCCATCGAGCTCGATGTCGAATGCGTCCGGGTTCTTCTTCGACACCCAATCCCACGCGTAGCCTGCGACGAGGCGGGATAGTCCGACCTCGGCATCCTTCTGTCGGATGGCATCGCGCATCTGTCCGAGGTCGTCGAAGAGCCGGAGTTCATACTCACCGAGATCGGGGAGCGATGGCGTTTCATCTCGCAGGAGGGCGCGGACGAACTCGACGTAGTCGGCGCCAGCCTGCACGCGCATCTGGGTCGTCAGAAGGAAAAAGCGATGCGCGTCCTTGGACCCACTGATTTCGGCGCTGAGCGCCGCCGGAGAAAGATCATGGGGGCGCACGCTCTGCTCCCCGTCGACGAGCAGGAGCTGATGCTTGCTGCGAGCCTTGATCCAGTCGAGCTGGGTGTAGCGAGGATCATCGCTACCGAACAGAGCCTTGTTGATCTCGCGGAACTTCTTGTTCTGCACCCCCGACGCCTGATTGGCTCGCTGCCCGAGTCGGTGGGTCTCATCGACGAGAACGAGGTCGTAAGCCACGTCCGATTCACCGAGCTGGAACGGCGACATCACCATCGCAGCATCGAGCTTGGGAGTCTTCTTGAAGACCTTCTTCACCGACATCCGCAGAGACTGTTGCGGGATCACGAGCGCCATCCGAAGCGTCTTAAGCAGCTCGCGATTCTCGGGGACGAAGAACTCCGAGAACATCGAGTCTGGCTCGACCCCGTCGCGGTCGTCGTAATCGCGGATGTCGGCGAGCAACTTCATCAGGAAGATCGCGATGATCGTCTTGCCAGTACCCGGGTTGCCTTGGACTACGAGCGTTGATCGAGCGCCGGGGTCCTGGAGGTCTTCGAGCAACCCCTCCAGGATGTCCATGATCGCGATGCCTTGGTCGTCGGTCAGGGCTTTGAAGGGCGAGAGCTTGAAGAGGTCGGAATTCTCGATCTGGGGGATGCTGCGCGAGAAGAGTCCTTCTGCTCGCAGCGCTTCAAATACATCGCGGAACGACTCGCGGTAGAGGGCGCGGTCGTAGTACTGAGCATCTGTCAGACCGTCGTTGCCATTGAGGATGCGGTATTGGCCGTCGCCCGAGAACCAGCGAATGAGATGCGATTCAAGGTCGAGACAGACTGACTTGTTGAACGTGTGATCCACGACGACGCGGATCGATTCAAGGGACTCGTTCTTCTTCGAACCAGCGAGGTGCTGACGCATCCGTGTAGCGGCGCTCACCGTCTCACCGACGTAGAGCCCGGGCGAACTGCGCTGGGCGTCGCCTTCGATCACATATACAACCGGCCAGTTCGTGTGCCGGGTATCGTCGCGCGCCCACGTATCAACAGCGTCACGGCGGAAAGGAAGGCGCTGGATGCTGAAATCTGTCACTCCGGCGCCTCGGTAAGTTTGGTGTACTTCGTCATGCGGCCCTTGGCCAGCTCCACCGGGTACTTCGCCTTCGTCGACTCCAACTTCTTCACGACGATCTCGTCGAGGTCAACGCCGATCTTGTTCGCGAGGTGGATGCAGTAGGTGACAACATCCGCGAGCTCCGCCTCTACCTGTTCCTGGTCGAACGCCGGGGACCATTGGAAGCATTCAAGAAGCTCGCCAGCCTCGATCGAGATGCTTTTGGCGAGGTTCTCAGGCGAGTGGAACTGGTCCCAGTCCCGTTCTGCTACGAAGGCGCGAAGGGTGGCGAGAGTCTGCGGCGACGGCATGATGCGACGCTAGCAGGGTCGGGGTAGGGGCCCCGAGGACGCTCCCTGTTAGCTTGCTCTCGGAGGCATAGTGAGCGAGAGCCGTGTTATCGAGGTCGTTGCAGCCGTAATCGAGCATGAAGGCAAGATCCTTGCGTGCCGTCGCCGACCGGAGAAGGCCGCTGGAGGGAGATGGGAGTTCCCCGGCGGCAAACTCGAAAAGGGTGAGACGCACAGCGAGGCTTTGGTGCGAGAGATACGCGAAGAGCTCAGCACCTCAATCGAGGTCACCGCCCCGCTTCGAACGGATGACACCGTGGTCGGCGAAAGCACCATCCGCCTCATTTGTCTTCGCGCCAGGTTGCTCGGAGAGCCACCGACCCAGAGCCTCGATCATGATGAATTGCGCTGGGTTCGTCGTAGCGATCTGCCGGATCTCGATTGGGCCGCCCCGGACCTGCCAGCTGTCACGGAACTTGCGGCCGGATCGCCTACTCGATGACCAAGAACCCCTCGTCGTCGCGGACGATCAGGAGGATTCCTAATTCGGACAACAAGGCCTCGAGATGTGCGATCGGTCGACTGGGAAGCAAGACGACGGGAATCGCGGGCCTGCCGGATTCCCGAGCGAGTAGCGAGTAGTCGAGGATCTGCCCAATCGCGGTGCGGACATATTCACGGGCGGGCGACTTCTTCGCTTCGACGATCCAGCCAGACTCCGAGACATAGAGATCCGGCTCGATCGTGGCGCCTGCGGAGCCCAGGCGAAGGCGCTGAGGAGTCTCACCACGGGACTTAATCCACTGCCCGAAGTCCTTCTGCAACTCGAACTCGATTCGGGAGACGACGCGCTCACCTGGGATGAGTGGCGCTCCGACGATGTAAGACGAGGACTCGGGAGGTGTCCACGACGAGGCCTGTGCGCTTTCCGCGAGGGGCGCGGATGGCGCATCGAGTGCTTCCACATCGGCGTCAACTGGCACGAGCTTGAAAATGATTCCTTCGCGAAGATTCCCGTCGGAGTCCGGGATCGTCTCGATGCTGAACGCTGGCTCGCCTGTCGTGAACTCCCCCACATAGGTGACGTAGGTGCCTTGCTTCGTGAGTAGGCGGATAGGACGCCCATTCTCGGCCGCGTCTCGAAGCGCTGTGTTTCCGCGCGCGAATATTTGAGGGCCGCGCTGGCCTTCGCCCGTGTAGAGAAACGAGCCGTCCTCCTGCAGTCCTTCAAACGCGTCGTATCCGTGCCGCGCCCCGCTTTCCGGACTGGTGATGACGAGGATGTCGGGAATCGACCTGGGCGTGATGATTCCACCCTGTTCCTGACCTCCGTAGGCGGCGTGGATCTCTCGTCGCAGCACGGTGTCGCCGATCTCGAGAGTCCAGAGCGCCGGATCGGTGGGTCGGAGCTGCCGGGCGAACCGAGCCCGCACGGCGTCGGCCTGACTATCCTCGAGCTCCCACCGGGCGACACCTTCGGGCAGCCTGCCGTATTGCTCCCGAAGGAAGCCGCGGATGCGCTTCTGGTTGACGTTCAGTTCGAGCGAGAGTCGGGCCGGCGTCGTAGTGCTCACGCGACGCAGCATATCGATATGCTGCACCACCCTTGCTTGCACGTGGCGGGGACGGCGTAACTGTGCGAGCTCGTCTTCACCTCGATGAGCACGCGTCCTGATCGAACTGCGGCTGCAGTCGACTGGCCGAGGCGTCGACATCGCAAAGCCTAATCTCTTGCAGGTGGCTGAGCTGGGGTTCTTCGTGGTATCGCCAGATGCCCGCTTATCGAAGTTCTTCCTTTGCGGATCTGAAGACGCGCGGCGCATCCCCAATTGCATAGGGTGAGCGGGTTTCCAGTCCTCTGCGGGGCGAGTCTCGCCCCCTTACGCTGTCGGCGCGCCGCCGCTTGCGCACCAGCTGTCGCGTTCGGGAACGCCCGGTCACTCGTGTGGCACGCAGAGGAGCCGTGATTTCGGTATGAATAGAGGGTTCATCCAACGATTCGCGTTGTCGCGCGAGGTAGAGAGCGAGAGCGAATGGACCGCATCGGAACGCCGAGCACGGGTTCGAGCACGAGCACGAGTTCGCTCATCCCACTGACGCCTGACTACATTGCGGGGCGGCACGGCACCTACGCGGACGCGTTGGAGCAGGCGATTCGAGGCGGGAAGGTATCTAACGTCGCTCTCGCCGGGTCGTACGGGTCTGGGAAATCAAGCATCCTGCGCAGCGTCGTTGACCGCTTTCCAGGGCAGGTTGCGGAAGTTGCCCTTTCCCCACTGCCAGGTGCGCCATCTGGGACAGCATCCGACGAGGGCGCTATCCAAAAAGAGATCGTCAAGCAGTTGCTGTACGTCGTGGATCCGGCGCGAGCCCGCGCCTCGAAGTTTCCGCGCGCATCGAAGGACCGATGGTTGCGAGCCGCTGTCTGGGCGCTCGGTGTAGGAGCCGTCGGGGTTGCGGTACAAACGATCGTCGCGGTGGCCGTCGTACTTCTAGGCGATGGGGAGTTGACGCTTGATCTAGCGATGTCCGCAGCGACCTTCATCGCTGTGACGGTGCTGGCATTCATGTTCCGTCGTCTCACGGCGGGGCAGTGGTCTATACGCGACATCAAGGCCGGCCCTACGGGCCTCACTATCAGCAAGGAAGAGGTCACTTACTTCGACAAGTACCTCGACGAGATCGTCTACTTCTTTCAGCTATCGAAGAAGCGAGTGGTGGTCTTCGAGGACATGGACCGGTTCGGAGGCACCGAGATCTTCGCGAGCCTACGCGCGCTTAACCTCCTGCTCAACAACGCGGCTCAGTTGAAGCCGCGTTTAGTCTTCTCTCCTCTGGACCGCTGGCGAGCGTCCAGACCCGCGGATCAGGGTCGGCACCGAGAAGTGGTTGACGGTCCCATCGTGTTTGTCTACGCGGTGCGCGACTCACTGATTCCGGTGCCGGATGGTAGTGCCCAGGTTGGTGCAGATACGGACCAGTTTGTTCGTACCAAGTTCTTCGATCTCATCGTTCCGGTTGTCCCGTTCGTGACCCCGAGCAATGCACGCGAAGCTCTCACGGATGAGTTTTCAAGCCTGGGCGAGCATGGCGTGAATTCAGAACTACGACAGGCGGTAGCGCAACACTTCCCGGACCTGCGACAGCTGCGCAACATCCGCAACGAGTTCCAGATCTATCGAGAAAGGCTGCTCCGCCCCGGACGGTCTCTTGATCAGCTCGATCCGGACCGTTTGTTTGCCCTCATCGCCTACAAGAACTCCGACCCCGCGGACTTCGAGATGATTCGGCTGGGTACCAGCAAGCTCGACCTGGCGCGTGATTTCGCTGCGCGCCTGAGCGCGCAGCATCTCGCGACCGTCACCTCGCGATTAGAGGTCCCTTCGGCGGAGCGCCTTCAGGATCATGCGGTTCGCTTCGGGCAGGCCGTCGCCGCGCGCTCCGAGGTATTGGGTATCTCGCTCAGCAACTACGACACGGGTGTCTACCTCACAGAGGAGCAATTGACGTCGCTCGATGTGCTCCGCGACATCGCCAGCGAGACCTTGAAGGTCGGTTCTAGCGGGAGCCGCCAGATGATGGCCATCCGCGATCTCGAAGCCCTTGGGGGGCTATCCCTCGACTTCGCTCGGCAGACGAGCTTTGACATCACCGAGCTCGAGCGACACCAGCTTCAGGAAGAGCAGACTGCGCTCGCACATGCCACCTGGAAGTCGCTCTACGACATGCCTCAGTACGCCTACGCAGCGGCCGAGGACGCAGACAACCGCTTCGTATCATTCGATGCCTACAACTTCGCCGGGTACGTGCGGGAACGCTTCGGTGAAGGGCTCGTGCCCGCATTAATCTCGCGCAACGTGCTTACTCGCGATTTCGCATTGCTCATCACTGAGTACGCTGGTCAACACATCAGCGTCACTGCTCGGAGCTTCGTGAACGGCGTACTGGAGAACCCGGTGCGCACGGTCCGCGCGCCGATCTCAGGCGCCGACATCGAGCAGATTCTCGACGAATACACGGAGGACATCCTCTCTCGCCGGGGGATGGTGAACGTTGCCGTTCTCGAGCACCTCCTCGTTCATCAGCTGAGCTCGGCGGAACGAATCATCAGGCAGCTCGCGCAGATGACTGAGGACGACGAATCCTTCCTCGACGAGTTCTTCGCGAACGAGGCCGAGAGCGCCAGCGCCGAGATCGCGTCTCAGGAGTTGGTTCTCGCGATGGCTCGGAGCTCCGGGGCGATCCTCGACTACCTGGCGCGGTCCGAAAGGCTGGAGTCGCAACGACGCCTAGAGCTCTTCGGGCAGGCGCTTGGCGTCGTGCGTATCTCGACCCTCTTCACCCCTGATTGGGTCGCGGCCCGACGCTACGCAGCTGACGAGCAAGAAGACCTCGTTGTCTTGCGAACGAAGGGCGGTAACAGCGCGAACGCAGTCGCGGCTCTTGTGCGGCTGGGTGTCACAATCCGAGATGTTGAACGGCTGTCGATGGATGCACGGGACGTGGTCTTGCAGCTCAACGGTTTCGCGCTCACGTTGAACAACTTGCTGGTCCTTAACTATGTGACACCTTTGGGGTCTCTAGCGCTGGATCGATTGATCCACGCTAATCCGCCGCTCTATGAGGCAGTGGCCAAGCGACTTGACGAGTACCTGGCTCTTGACGACTCTCAGGGTGACCTAGTCATCAGGTCCGCCGCAGGTCTACTCGATGTGCTCAACAACCTCGCCGACCACATGCCCGACGACGAGAACGCTCGTGCCCGTCTTTGTGCAGTGGCCGAGCTTGCCTCGCCGGACGTCGCCGTTGATGACGTTAGTGACATGGCGCCGCCGGTAGTCGACGCGCTCTTCAGATCGTTCCGAGCAGCGCCGTCGGTGCGCAACTTCACGGATGTAGCGGGCGTCGAAGGCCTTCCCGTGAGCGCAGCGGTCCTTCTCGCCCACACGCGGCGGGTGGACTCCGCCGAGGCGACGGCCAAGGAAAGCTCCTGGTTGGCGAACCGGATCGTGGAGCTCGCAATCGCACGCCCCCAGGAGCTTCCGTCCGAGATCGTTGTCGAGATCATCGGTTCTTTCCAGCTCGAGGAGCCACTGGACATTTCCGTGATCGCCAGAGCCCCAGCGCCTCTGGCAGCCGCTCTTACCCGCGCGATGCACGTTAGCGCGAATGAGCTCCTGAGCATCGTCAAGCCATCAAGTCCCTGGGAGCTGCGAGAGGCCTTCCTCGAGCAGTTCCCTGAGGACGCCTGGGAACTCGCCGTTCCACTCGTCGCCACCAACGACGTCCCGGCTTTCCTCGCAAACGCGGCTATCCCCCCTGGCACCAAGAGGGAGGCGCTGCAGCACGTGGAGGTACTGGTGGACCCCGCCGGAGGGGACGCGGCTGCAGCCGCTGACGCGCTCGTCACCTTCGCGGATAGACATGGGTCCCGCGTTCTCGGCTCTGACATCGTCACCCTGGCTCGCCACACGACGGAACCTGTGCGCATCCTCAGAATCATGCTCCTTGACGTCAACGAGGACAGCTGGGAGATAGCTATGTACATTCTCGATGAACTGGGGGATCCGTACGCAGCGATCTTCGACCTTGACCTAACTTCGCCGAAGTTCCCGAATGACAAGACTCACCGTAGGTTCCTGCGGCGCCTCGAAGATCACGGGTACCTTCGCCAACTCCCGCAGAAAGACGGTGACGAACTTCTGTCGATAAAGCGGGTTAACTAAGTGAGAGTGCGCCCGACGGGCGGTCGCTGGTGTGCGAGCTGCGCTCGACGGACGAGGTCAGCCGACAGTTTTTCGCCGATCCTGAGGCATGGGTCCGCACACGTGATCGCAATAGCGCAGCGACTGGTGCGAAACGGTCACGATCGCGATGTCGTGCGTACCCCGAACGCCCTGCCCCTCGTCGTCGAACGGCCACACGATCAGATCATCGTCTGAGCCACTGCCGGGCTCCAGCCGCCGCTCACGCCACTTCTCGACGTCTCCGACGGGACCCGGATGCCGCCACAGACCTGCAGAGGGCGACCTCTGGTTTCGATCCTGGGAGTGACGTCGCACATCCGGGCACCCGTTCACGTCCTCACCTCACCAAGGGCCCCGTCAGCGGCGCGTGGCTCGTGATCTTGTTCGGGTCGCTGCGGCGGCGCGTGGAGGTCCTCGTCGAGGAGTGCCCTGCCCCTGCGAGGGATGCTCGTCCCGTCCCGTCGCGGCACGTTGTCGTCCAAGACCCCATCACGGACATGGAGCAACCCTTCGCGCACGCCGAGCCGTGCACTCACCCGCGAACCAGCGAACCATAGGGCTTCCGGGTCGCCACCCTCGTCAGCGCGAGAAGGATGAGGCGCTTTACAAGCGTGGTGCCGGCGGCGGATTGAGCAGGGATTCACCACTACCAAAGAGCCATGCGTCCCCGCCTACCCGCGGACGATCGTGCGGGTCAGACCGGTGATATCGGAAAACACGGCTGGCGCGATCCATCGTGGAGGGTGGCGGCGAGAGTAACGCAGTGTTTGGCGCCGTCCGAATGGGAATCTTCTGGTCGAGTCCTACCTACTCAAACCCACCCGTCAACCGCCCGCGCATCCGCGAGCTGCTCTCATTCATCCCGACGATCTCCACCGTCTTCCCCAACGCCTGATACTTCGTCTCGATCGCATCCAACGCGGCAACGGTCGATGCATCCCAGATATGCGACCCCGACAGATCCACAACGACCCGAGATGGATCGTCCGAGTACGAGAACAACGTCGTCAGGTCATTGCTCGACGCGAAGAACAGCTCCCCCTCCACGACGTACGTCACCACGTCGCCCGCCTCACCGAGAACCCGAGTCACCGACACGAAGTGCGCCACCCGCCGTACGAACAGCACCGACGCGACCAGCACCCCACCGACGACCCCGACCGCCAGGTTGTGGGTGAGCAACACCAACACAACCGTCGCCACCATCACGAACGTCTCGCTCTTCGGCATCCGCTTCAACGTCGACGGACGCACGCTGTGCCAGTCGAACGCCCCGATCGCGACCATGATCATCACGGCCACGAGGGCTGCCATCGGGATCGTCCCGACGAAGTCGCCGAACACGACCACCAGCAGGAACAGGAAGATCCCGGCGCAGAACGTCGAGATGCGGGTCCGCGCGCCGGAGGCCTTCACGTTGATCATGGTCTGACCGATCACGGCGCAGCCGCCCATGCCGCCGAAGATCCCCGACAGCACGTTCGAGACGCCCTGCCCCCACGCCTCACGACTCTTGCGCGAGTGGGTGTCGGTGATCTCGTCGACGAGCTTCGCGGTGAGCAGCGACTCCATCAGTCCGACCAGCGCGACCCCGAGCGCGAACGGAGCGATGATCGTGAACGTCTCCCAAGTGAGCGGAACGTTCGGGATGAACAGCTCCGGCAGGCTCTTCGGCAGCTCGCCCTGGTCGCCGACCGTGGGCACGGTGATGCCGAATGCGAGCACGACACCCGTCACGATGACGACCGACACGAGCGGCGCCGGCACGATCTTGGTGATCTTCGGCATCAGGATCATCACGACGATCCCGAGCGCGACCAGCGGATACACCAGCCACGGCACGTCGATCAGCTGCGGGAACTGCGAGCTGAACACGAAGATCGCCAGCGCGTTCACGAACCCGACCATGACGCTGCGGGGGATGAACCGCATCAGCTTCGCGACGCCGATCACCCCGAGGATCACCTGGAAGATGCCAGCGAGGATGACCGTCGCGATGAAATAGTCGAGCCCATACGTCGGCGCGACGGGTGCGATCACGAGTGCCACGGCCCCGGTCGCTGCGGTGACCATCGCCGGTCGCCCGCCGAGGAACGCGATCGACACCGCCATGATGAACGACGAGAACAGCCCCACCTTCGGGTCGACGCCCGCGATCACCGAGAACGCGATCGCCTCGGGGATCAGCGCGAGCCCCACGACGAGCCCGGCCAGCACCTCGCGGGTCAGCATCCGCGGATTCTTCAGCGCCTGAAGCACCGTGGGATTCGCCCGGTACCGGGCACGATCGTCGATCGTCGTTGCAGACATGGATGCTCCAGGGGAAGGCGCCTCGAGATGAGGCAGACGTTCCAGCGTAGAGCGGATGTCGTTGCGGTTCGATAAGGTCATCGAATCGGCCCAAGGATGACGACCGACGGCGGGTACCTCTGGAGTAGGGAGTCGTTGCATGAGCATTCTGTATCGCGCAGTCTGGTCTGATTCACCCTCGGATCAAGAGGCGATGCTCAGCGGGATCGCAGAGTGCGTCGCTCGATGGACGCAGGAGTCGACGGAGCCGCCCGCCCTGGCCGAGGGCTTGAGCGAGTTCGACGTCTCGCAGGGGCGGCATCGAGAGGTAGTTCTTCGCTCGCTAGGTGCCTCGGGGTTCGAGGTGGTCGTAACCGACCGTGTCTCCGGAGACCCAACGGATTGGGTTACCACTATCCGAGTCATCATCGACGGCTCCGAAGTTCACACGCTCGTCGAGCTCAGCATGTCGTCTGATGATCTCGCGCGTCGAGTGTCCGTAGGGCGCCCCAAGATCGTGCACGAGCTGCTTGCCACCGCGGAGAAACCTCGCCTCGGAGGCAGCGGTGTTGTGAGCGGCCCGCTGGCCCTGCCAGCCAACGGCGTCTCAATCCTGACCGATATGCTCGCGGACTCAGCGCGCACTCTGCCGATCATCGTCTGCGCTGAGCCCAGCGGCACTCACGACGATATGTGGTCGCGCGCTGCCGGCATGATCGCGGCTCGCGTTGAAGGTGTCGCAGTCTTGATTACGCTTGACCAGGACGCTTGCGCGGCTTTTAGAAGCGAGCTTGGATCCCTCGCAATCTGGGACGGGGGAGTCAGAATCTATGCACCGGGCGTGGTTGTGCGGGACTCGGACGGTTGGAGACACAGGTTCTATCTGCGGTCCCGCCTCGAGGAACACTTCGCGTCCACCGTCAACCGAATCGTCTTCTCAGTCGCACAACTCTCCACCCGCCGTCGCATCCCAGACGTCTTCAGTGTCTTCGGTGAGCAATCCGGTCAGACGACTGAGGTGCAGGATGGAATGATCCTCGCGAAGGAGTTGTTGGACGCCCGAGAACACTGGGAGTTCGATCTTGAACTCGCCCGGGACGAGCAGAGCGCGCTAGAAAGAGAACTTGCAAACGCGATCGGTCATCTCGCGCGGCTCAAGGAAGTTCTGATTTCCAATGGTTTGACGGATCTGTTGTGGGGAACACAGCATGAGGCCGCAGCGTCCGTGCCCGACGAGGTGCAGTACGTTTCGGAAGCAGCTTTAGCAGGTCAAATGTACTTGAGTGATTGGCTGACCATCCCAGACTCAGCGATTCGGGCACTTGAGGACATCGACACCGCCCCCGAGGCCTACAACTGGGGGAACAAGACTTGGCGGGGGCTCCGAGCGCTTGCTGCGTATGCCGAGGAGCGGGCGAACGGATGGGACAAAGGCGGGTTTTGGGAGTGGTGTGCATCAGGACCGCTCCTTGGATGGCCCGCCACTTCCAAGAAGCTGTCGATGACAGAGAGTGAGACCGTTCAGAACAGCGAAAAGCTGAGTAGGGCCCGGGTGCTGAAAGTTGACAAGGCGGTGCGCGATTCGGGCGAGATCACGATGCTCGCACATCTGAAGATCTCCGAAGGCGGAGGAAATCTGGCGCCTCGCGTGTACTTCTACGACGACACAAATGGGGCGACCAAGAAAGTACACATTGGGTTGATTGGCCCCCATTATCTGATGCCTAATAAGTCATCGAACTGACTCGGTCTGCGGCCCAGCTCGGCAAGCGGTCTCGGACTGCGGTGAGCGACAATCGGCTGCACAAACTGACCTCTCCTCGTTGAGGAGCCCGAGCCGCGCGGCCTATCGCTCGTGCAACCGGAACGCCCCGGAAGTCCATGACACCTGCGGCGACTGCGTGAGCGGTAGGCAGATCCCGGCTCACAACCGGCTGACTGGGACTGGCGGCCATCTTCTCTGCGCACGCTGTCGCCAGCGCCAGCGCCAGCGCCAGCGCCAGCGCCAGCGCTAGTCGCCTGTCGATCGCCGCCCTTCCTTCCCGCGGACTCCTCCGACATGATGAAGAGGACCGACCTCGAAGGAGTCCTCCGTGTCACTCACACCGCCCCCGGCCCCGCAGGCCGACACCGCCGTCACCGGGCTGCCCGGCGCCGTGGTGATCGCGGGCATCCGCAAGATGCTCATCTGGACCGTCGTCGCCGGAGTCGTGTACTCGGTCTTCATGAGCGGCAGCAAGGGCATCTGCCCGGGCGGCATCGACGCCAACGGTGGGTTCATCGACGCCGACGGCCGGTCGGTCGACCAGGCTCCGCTCTGCGTCACGTTGTCGCTCCACCCCAGCGTGTTCGTCTACGTCGGCATCGCACTGATCGTCCTGATCGCGCTCGGCCGCGTCACCAAGGCAGTCGACGCGCGCGCGGCCTTGCGGACGATGGAACGCGCGATCCAAGGAGCCGGACTGCTCGTCGCCATCGCGCTCGTCGTGTCGCACGTGTGGTTCCAGCTGACCCCGCTCGAGCAGTTCTCCTCCGACTCGTGGTCTTACTTCAGTCCGTTCCCGCTCGGGGTCATCGACATCTCGACCAACCCGATGACAGGGCCCTGACGGCGGCATCCAGCACCTCGTGGCCTGTCCACCCGACGGCCGGACGAGTACACCGGTATTCCCTGGAGAGGCATCCGCCCGTCTCCGTTCCGTCGCCGGAAGCTGTCCATACAGTGACGGCATGCAGCTCGGATCCGTCGCAGACGTCGTCACCGCACTCACCGCCATCGGAGCCCTCATCGCCGCCGTCTTCGGCGCGAAGAATGCAGCCCGTCTGTTCGGCATCGAAGCGAAGCGGGACGCCGCCGCGGCAGCGCGCGAGGTGCAATCGCAGGCGAGCAAGGTGTTCGCATGGGTGGCGACCCGGATCAGTAAACGAGAGTTCTACGGGGTCGTCATCGTGAACTCCTCCGAGCAGGCGATTTACGACGTGGTCGTCCGGGTGACGGGCGCCGACGAGGGGGAGCGGACTCCGGTGCGGCTCACGATTCTGCCGCCCGGTGCCTACTACCTCGAGGAGAGTCCGCAGGCCTATGGCTGGACGTTCGCCTCACGATTGCGCTCGTTCGACGAGGAGATCCGCCCGGTGACGAAGTCGAGGAAGCGCCGCGTCGTCGGGATGTCGTTCCGCGACAGTTCGAACGTCGCGTGGGTTCGCGACACCGAGGGACTGCTCGCCCGCGCATAGCGGGAGAGCGATCAACCCGGGTTGATCGTGCGAATACGCTATCCCGATAGGACGGCACCCGCTACTGTCAGCGTTAGGGGTACGCGCACTGGGCTGGGGAGTTCCATGTCGATTTCGAAGAAGTTGTTTGCGGTGTTCGCGATGCTCGGGGCGTCGCTGGTGATGGTGGGCTGCTCGGCGGATGGGAATCCACGTTTCGGGGGATTCGAGGAGGACGCCCAGCCAGGCTACGAACAGCTCGTCGAAGACCAGCGCTACGGAGGCTCGGAAGAGCCCAGCCAGTCAGAGGTAGACCAGGCTGCTGAGGAGTCCTATGAGCAGGTTCGAGAAGAGCTAGGGCTGGACGCTTGGTCCTGCACGATCTCGGTCACCTATAACGATGACTGGCACGACGACGTCCTCTGCCGAAACGGTTCTGCAGTCGACCGCCCGTACCTGCGTGAGTGGGACAGCTTCGTCGAGGAGTGGGAGATTCTTGAATCCGCTGCCGAGTATGAAGCGGAGCTCAACGCCCGGTGACGGGAGCCAATCGATCACCTCGGGTTGACCGCCATCTCACCTACCGCCCCGCCCGCACCCGCAGCCGGAACGCGACCCCCGCCAGCGCGATCACCACGACCCCGTATCCGACGCACACGGCCTCAAGCCCGACCACACCGACCAGCGCTCCGGCGATCACGGCCGGCACCCCGAACGCCAGGTACGCCAGCAGGTAGATCACGGCGAAGGTGTCGGCGCGCTGCGTCGCCGGGATCCGCGGGGCGAGCGAGGCGACCACTCCCGAGAACGCGGTGCCGAAGCCCATTCCGGTGACCGCGGCCGCGACGAGGTAGAACGGCAGCGACCCGACGCCCAGCGCGATCAGTGACAGCAGAGTCCCGACCGCGAGCGCCGACGTGCCGAACAGCACCATCGACCGCGCCGCGATCTTCCGCAGCACGAACGCCGTCACGGCGCCGACCCCGGCGAGCAGCACGACCCCGAGCCCCTGCCACACATGCGCCTCGCCGCCGAGCTCGCCCCGCACGATGTTCGCGCCCAGTGACAGGAACAGTCCACCCGTCGCCCAGCCGGCGATCACGGCCGGAGCCCCGCGCCAGAAGTCCGCGCGGATCGCCGGCGGGATCGACAGCCGGAAGCTCAGCGACGCCCACACCCCCGGCTTGCGCGGAGCCGTCTCGGGCACGAGGAAGAACAGCGCCGCGAGCAGGATATACGCCGAGCTCAGCGGCGCGAACACGTCGAGCAGTGCCTCCCCGCTGACGTCGAGCACCACGGCCGATACGAGTGCTCCGAGTGCGAGTCCGATCCCCGGGCTCAGCGCGTTCCACAGCGCCGCGACCCCCGCGCGCCCACCCGGTGCGAAGTCGAGCACCGTCGCCGACAGCGCCGAGATCAACAGACCGCTCGCAACGCCCTGCAGGATGCGCGCGAAGAACAGCGTCGCGACGGCATCCGCGTGCCAGAACAGGAACATGCTCCCCGCCAACAGCAGGAACCCCGCGATCGCGACGGGTCGACGGCCGACGTGGTCCGAGAGCGACCCGGCGGTGAGGAGGGTCAGCAGCAGCGCCACCGCGTACACCGCGAACACGGCGCTGATCACGATCGCCTCGAACCCGATGTCCTGCGCGAGCACCGGGTAGAACGGCGACGGCGCACTCGCCCCGACCATCATCAGGATCTGCGCCACGATCGCGAGCCCGAACCCGAACCGTGCGCGGGGGACGGCCCCGGGCGCTTCGTCTCGCTTCGCTCGCTCAGCGACCGACGGGCGGACGATCGGCTCGGTGCTGGTCATGGCGACTCCTCTTATGGTTCGAGAATCATCGAACTATCGGAGCGTACTCGCCATCCGTCGATTGTTCAACTATTCTCGAACCATGCCTGGCGATCTTCCGCACCCGGAGCGCTCCGAGATCCAACTCACCGACGTGCTCTTCGCGCTCAGCGACCCCGAGCGCCTCGCCATCACGCGCCAGCTCGCCGACGGTCCCCTCGACATGGCCGCCTGCCACTCCACCGACCCGAACCTCCCGAAGTCGACCAAGTCGCACTTCATGAAGGTGCTGCGCGAAGCCGGCATCATCCGCAACGAGCCCAACGGCCGCCGACGGATGCTGACGCTGCGCCGCGACGACCTCGACGCGCTCTTCCCCGGGCTGCTGGACTCCGTGCTGCGCTGAGAGGCGAGATCCGTCGGCTCAGCTCTTCTTCCGGCTCCCCGCTGACCGCGGCGGGTTCGCCCGCAGATGCGCACTGACCTGCGTGAGCACGCGCTCGAGGCCTTCGATATCGTCGGCCGTGAGTGAGTCGAACAGCAGGTCCTTGACCGTCGCGATGTGACCCGGGAAGACCGTCGCGAGCACGCCGCGCCCGTCGTCGGTGATCGTGGCGATCGTGCTCCGCTCGTCTTCCGGTGAGGGAGCGCGCGTGACCAGACCGCGCTGCTCGAGCAGCTGCACCTGATAGGTCAGTCCGCTCCGGCTGTAGACCACCCCGTCGGCGAGGTCGGTCATGCGCTGGCTACCGCCCGGAGCGTCTCCGAGCCGCGCGAGCAGCTGGAACTGCACGTAGCTGAGCTGCCCGGCATCCTTCAACTGCTTCTCGACCGAGTGCCGCAGCAGACTGCTCACCTCGGTGAACGCGAAGTATGCCGAGAGCTCTTTCGGCGAGAGCTGGGGAGGAGAGGGGCTCATCTGTCCAGTATACGTGTTGCTTCGAATTCGAAGCAGTGCTACGGTCGCCTTATGCTTCGAATTCGAAGCATCCGATGAGAGGAAACATCATGAAGGCAGTACGGTTCCACGAAGTGGGCGGCCCCGAAGTCCTGCAGTACGGCGAGGTCGAGCAGCCGAACCCCGGCGCCGGTCAGGTGCGGCTGCGCGTCGCCGCCTCGGCATTCAGTGCGGCGGACAACGGCATGCGGGCGGGCTTCCTACCGATCCCGCTGACGCTGCCGCACATTCCCGGCTACGACGTCTCCGGAACGGTGGATGCCGTCGGCGAGGGTGTCACGGGCTTCGCGATCGGCGACCCCGTGATCGGCTTCCTGCCGATGGGCGAAGACGGCGGCGCGGCGGAGTACGCGATCGCGCCGGCGGATGCCCTGGTGTCGGCCCCGACGAGTGTTCCGCTCGCCGACGCCGCCGCATTCCCTTCGGTCGCGCTCGCCGCACGGCAGGCACTCTTCGACGACGGCGACCTGCAGGCGGACCAGCGGGTGCTCATCGTCGGCGCCGGGGGAGTCGTCGGGAAGTACGCGATCGCCCTGGCCGCCCGAGCGGGAGCGCACGTCATCGCGACCGCGAGCCCGCGGAGCGCGGACGCGGTGCGAGCCGCCGGTGCGCACGAGATCATCGACCACACCGTCACGTCGGTGCTCGATGCGGTCTCCGAGCCGGTCGACATGCTCCTCAACCTCGCCCCGATCGAGCCGGAGGAGTTCACCAACCTGGTGGCACTGGTTCGAGATGGAGGCGTCGTCGTGAGCACGACCGCCTGGATGCCGGCGCCCGACGACGTCGACCGCAACGTGCGCTCGGTCGTCGTGTTCGTCCGCAGCGACTCTGCACGACTGGCGGAGCTCGTCGGGCTCGTCGACTCGAGTGAGCTGCACCTCGAGGTCACGCGGCGCATCCCGTTGGTCGAGCTTCCGGCTCTGCACGCCGAGGCGGCTGCCGGGCCGGTCGCCGGCAAGGTCATCGTCGTGCCGTGATGTCGGGGTGGGGGTCTGGTGCGGATGTCGGGTCTGGTACGGATGTCGGGAGGATGCACGGATGTCGGATCTGGTGCGGATGTCGGGAGGATGCGCGGCTGTCGGATGACACGCCGTGCATCGGTCCGACAGGTGTGCATCGGTCCGACAGGTGTGTGGGAGCAGGCCGCAGCGACGGGGTCGGGCTGGACGGGGGTCGGGCTGGACGGGGGTCGGGCTGGGCAGGGCGGAGTCGGGGGTCGGGTCTGGTGCGGATGTCGGGAGGATGCACGGATGTCGGATGACACGCCGTGCATCGGTCCGACAGGTGTGCATCGGTCCGACAGGTGTGTGGCGGACGAGGCGGGCACGGCGGCGACCGCCCTCCTGGCGGCATCCGGCCCCCCGTGTTCCGTGCCCGACTTCCCCGGGGCCGTACACGCCGAACTTCCTGCTCCCCCTTGCGACTCTCGGCAGAGTGAGTGTACAGTCACTCATATGTCCAGCGCCCGCAGTTCCATCCTCTCCACGGCCGACGCTCGCCGGCCTGTCGTGGCCGCGGCGGCTCTGGCGGCGTTCGCGCGCAGCGGCTATCACGGCACGACCGTCGCCGACGTGGCGCGCGAGGCCAAGATCTCCCCGGCCTACGTCTTCAAGCTGTACTCCGGCAAGGAGGCGCTGTTCGTCGTGGCGCTCGAGGCGTGCTTCGACGCGATCGTCTCCGCCCTCGAAGAAGGGGCGGATGCTGCCGCCGACACCTCACCCGAAGGCGTGCTCGACGCGATGGGCGACGCCTACGCGCACCTCATCTCCGACCGGAAGCTGCTGATGCTGCAGGTGCACGCGCAGTCGGTCGCCGAGATCCCCGCGATCGGGGAGGCGCTGCGCGCAGGGCTCGAACGTGTCACGACGTTCGCGAAGACCCGCTCGCGGGCGAGCGACGACGACGTGCAGCGCTTCATCGCCTACGGGCAGCTGTGCCACTTGATCGTCACCACGCAGCTCGACGGACGTCCGGGGGACTGGGTCGCCCTGTTGACCAAGGGGATCACACACCCCGACTGATCCACCCCGGGGCGTCAGCCCTTCTTCATGCCCGCAAGAGTGAGTGAGTAGTCACTCATCCAACCGACCTCGAAACAGCACGGACAAGAAACCAGAACAGGAGCACGTCATGACCACCCTCACCTCCCTCCCGACGCTCGCCGCACCGCGCAGCACGCGCCGCTGGCTCGCCCTCAGCATCCTCGCGCTCGCGCAGTTCCTCGTGGTGCTCGACGCCTCGATCGTGAACATCGCCCTCCCCGTCCTCGGCCGGCAGCTCGGCATGGACACCGCCGCCCTCGCCTGGGTCATCACCGCCTATGTGCTCGCGTTCGGCGGACTGCTCCTCCTCGGCGGACGCCTCGCCGACCGCTACGGACACCGCCGCGTGTTCCTGATCGGAACGGCCGGATTCGTGGCGGCATCCGCCCTCGCCGGGCTCTCGGTGTCGAGCGAGATGCTCCTCGCCGCCCGCGCCCTGCAGGGCGTCTCGGCTGCGCTCCTCGCCCCCGCCGCCCTCGCGCTGCTGACCCAGCTGTTCCCGGACGACGCCGAGCGCACCAAGGCGCTGGGTGTGTGGGGAGCCGTCGCCGGCATCGGATCGGCCGCGGGGGTACTGCTCGGCGGAGTGCTCACGGCGACCCTCGGCTGGCAGTCGGTGTTCTTCGTGAACGTGCCGGTCGGTGCGCTCGTGCTCATCGCCATCCCGCTGCTCATCACCCGTGACGGCATCCGAACCCCCGGGCGCCTGGATGCCGCCGGCGCCGTGACCGTCACCGCCGCACTGGTCGCCCTCGTCGGCGCTCTCAGCGCAGTCGAGCAGGTCGGCTTCGTGCACCCGCTCCCGCTGGGCCTGCTCGCCCTCGCGCTGATCCTCGGCGTCGCCTTCGTGGCGATCGAGCGCCGCGCTGCCGAGCCCCTCGTCCCGCTCCGCGTGTTCCGCAACCGCAACCTCGCCCTCGGCAACATCGTCATGCTGCTCGGCGGCGCCACCATGGTCGCGCTCTTCTTCGCCCTCTCGGTGTACATGCAGGCCGTGCTCGGATACGACGCCCTCACCGCAGGCCTCACGCAGCTGCCCCTCGCCGGCGTGCTCGTGATCGTCGCCGGCGGTGTGCCCGCCGTGATCGCCCGCGTCGGCACGCGGCCGGTGCTGATCGGGGCGCTGCTCGTCCTGGCCGCGGGGCTCCTCTGGCTCGCCGCATCCCCGGCGGATGCCGCGTTCCTCACGCACCTGCTCGGCCCCACCCTCCTGATCGGGATCGGACTCGGCGGCGGGGTCGTCGCGACCACGCAGCTCGCGGTCGACGGCGTCGGAGGGGCAGAGGCCGGACTCGCCGGCGGACTCGTCAACACCAGCCAGCAGATCGGCGGCGCGATCGGACTGGCTGTGCTCGGCACGGTCGCCGGTCTGCGCACGGCAGCGCTGTCGGCAGAGGGGGCGTCGTCTGCCGAGGCGCTCACCGGCGGATTCTCCTGGCTGTTCCTCGCGGCGGCAGGGCTCGCGGTCATCGGGGCCGGGATCGTCGCGGTCTGGCGTCGCGACTGAGGCCGCTGAGGAACGGGTCCGCGGAGTGCGTCTTACGATGCGCTGCGCGGGCCCACCCGTATTGGCGCGAGAGCGATGTGCCACGTCGTAGCGGCAGATCATCCCGAGAATGACAAGTAAACACCGCAATCGAATTGTCATTCTGCTCCCAGATTTGGAGCGGATGCCGCGATGGGCGGATACTTCTGGCATCCGGACCGCCCCATTGGGCCGGAGAATCGACATGCAGACCCCCACCACCCTCGCGCCAGGAACGACCATCGCCATCGTCGGCGCCGGTCGTCTCGGACGCGTGCTCGCGCGCTCCCTGCGCAGGGCGGGGTTCGACGTCCTCGGCCCCCTCCGCCGCGATCAGTCGATGCCGAACGCCGACATCGCCCTGCTCTGCGTTCCGGACTCCGCCATCCCGGCCGTCGCGTTCGTCGCTCGACCGCACGTGCGGCTCGTCGGTCACGTCTCGGGTGCCACCTCGCTCGACGACGTCGACTTCAGCCTCCACCCCCTGCAGACCTTCACCGGAGCAGAGACGCCCGACGTGTTCCACGGCATCGGCGCCGCAGTCGACGGCCGCACCGACGACGCCCGCGCGGTCGCCGAACAGCTGGCCCGCGCGCTCGGGGCGCGGCCGTTCGCCGTTGCCGACGCCGACCGCCCGGCTTATCACGCGGCCGCCTCGTTCGCCTCGAACTTCGTGCTCACGGTGCTCGATGCGGCGGAGCAGCTCGCCGCGGCCGCCGGCATCCTCTCGGGCGAAGCTCGCGAACTCTTCGCCCCGCTCGTCCGGCAGACGGTCGAGAACTGGACGGATGCCGGCGCGCAGGAAGCCCTCACCGGACCGATCGCCCGCGGCGACGGGGAGACGGTCGCCCGGCAGAGGTCGGCCGCCGGAGAGCTCGACCTTCAGGAACTGTTCGACGCCCTCGCCGCCGCGACTCAGGCGATCGCCTCTCGCGCCGACGACCCGGTACGGATGTCGGGAGGAAGTACGGATGCAGGGAGAAACGCCGCCGATCCGCCCGACATCCGTCCCTTCTCCCGACAGGTGACCGGTGAGCCGAAGGAGCTGTCCGGCGAAGCGACCGCCGCCCCGAAGGAGCCTTCCGCATGAGAGTCCTCCGCGCGATCCCCGAGGTGCGCGCGGCCGTCCGCGAGGCTCGGCTCGAGAACCGCACGGTCGGCCTCGTCCCCACGATGGGCGCGTTCCACGACGGACACCTCTCCCTCATGCGGGCCGCGCGCGCGGCATCCGACCTCGTCGTCGTCTCGCTCTTCGTCAACCCGACCCAGTTCGGCGCGAACGAAGATCTCAGCTCCTACCCGCGCGATGAGGCCCGCGACGCCGCGCTCGCCGAGGCCGAGGGCGTCGACATCCTCTTCGCTCCCGCCGCATCCGAGATCTACCCCGACGGGTTCGCGACGAACATCCACGTCGCCGGCCTCACCGACGTGCTCGACGGCGCGAGCCGCGGAGCGCACCACTTCGACGGCGTCGCCACGGTCGTCACGAAGCTGTTCGGGATCGTCCGGCCGGATGCCGCGTACTTCGGGCAGAAGGATGCGCAGCAGGTGCTCGTCGTCCGCCGCGTCGTGCGCGATCTCGACCTCGACGTGCGGATCGTCGCGTGCCCGATCGTGCGAGAGGCCGACGGACTCGCCATGAGCTCGCGCAATGTCTACCTCGACGACGCCGCGCGGCTGCAGGCGACCGCGCTGAACCGGGCGCTGGATGCGGCGGCCGCGGCGTTCGCGGCGGGGGAGCGCGAGGGCTCTTCGCTCGTGGCCGCAGCCCATCATGTGCTCGATGCCGCCGGAATCTCGCCGGAGTATCTGGAGCTCCGCGATGCTGAGACCCTGCAGCCGGTCGTCCGCGTCGAGCGGGACGCGCTGCTCGCGGTCGCCGCGCATGTGGGGGCCGCCCGGCTGATCGACAACCATGTGCTGTCCGCCCCCGATTCGGATGCCGCCGACCCGGATGCCGCTGATCCGGGTGCCGTCGGACCGCAGGCCACCGAACCGAAGGGCGACGCCTGATGCGACGCACGATGCTGAAGTCGAAGATCCACCGCGCGACCGTCACCGCCAGCGATCTGCACTACGTGGGCTCGATCACGATCGACCCCCTCCTGCTCGAGGCCGCCGACATCCTTCCGCACGAGCAGGTGCAGGTCGTCGACGTCGATAATGGCGCTCGCTTCGAGACGTACACGCTGACCGGTGAGCGCGGATCAGGCGTCATCCAGGTCAACGGGGCTGCGGCCCGCCTCGTGCACACGGGCGACACGATCATCGTCATCTCCTACGCCGACTACTCGCGTGAAGACCTCGAGAGCTACGAGCCGGTGGTGGTGCACGTCGACCGGGACAACGCGATCATCCAGGTCGATGGCGCCGTCGACCGACTGTTGACGGAGGCTCGCGCATGAATGCCCACGCCGCCCCGCGCAAGCGCGTCACGCTCGCCTCGCTGGCTGCCAAGAAGGATGCCGGCGAGCCGATCGTCATGGTCACCGCCTACGACCACCCGAGTGCGCAGATCGTCGAGGCTGCCGGCGTCGACATCGTGCTCGTGGGGGATTCCGCCGCGATGACCGTGCTCGGCTACGACAGCACCGTGCCGGTCACGGTCGACGAGATGCTGATGCTGACGAAGGCCGTGCGCCGCGGGCTGACCGTTCCGCTGCTGGTCGGCGACCTGCCGTTCGGGTCATACGAGGCCTCGGACGAGCTCGCGATCGCCACCGCGCAGCGCTTCATCAAGGAAGCCGGCTGCGACCTGGTGAAGATCGAGCGCGGCGGCACGACCGTCGATCGGGCGCGGGCTCTCGTGCAGGCGGGTATCCCGGTGGTCGGACACGTCGGGCTCACTCCGCAGACGGCCACGGCGCTCGGCGGCTACCGCGCACAGGGCCGCACGGCCGAGGCGGCGCTCGCCGTGATCGACGACGCCCTCGCCCTGCAGGCGGCGGGGTGCTCGATGCTCGTGGTCGAGGCGGTGCCGTCGGAGGTCACCGCCGCACTCGTGCCTCTGCTCGACATCCCCGTGATCGGGATCGGAGCCGGAGCGGATGCCGACGGGCAGGTGCTCGTGTTCCATGACCTGCTCGGGCTCTACGGCGGCGGCGCGGCCAAGTTCGTCAAGCGCTACGCGGAGTTGCGGGCGGCCGCGGTCGCGGGTGTCGAGGCCTATGCGACGGAGGTGCGCGGCGGCTCGTATCCCGCGGTCGAGCACGGGTACGGGATGCCGGAGGGGGAAGCGGCGCGGCTGGGGGAGCTGCTCGCGGGGCGCTGACGGCCGAAACGGAGACGCTCACGGCATCCGACGGCGTGTCGGTCCGCGGCGCGCCGCGTGTAGCGCGATGCGTCTCCGTTTTCGCTCAACGCCACCGATGCGAAGTGCGTCAACCCGCGTCGGGCTCCCAGCGCAGCAGATCGCCTGGCTGGCACTCCAGGACCGCGCAGAGCGCGTCCAGCGTCGTGAAGCGCACCGCCTTCGCGCGGCCGTTCTTCAAGACGGCGAGGTTGGTCGGCGTGATGCCGATCCGCTCAGCCAGTTCGCCGACGCTCATCTTGCGCCGCGCCATCATCACATCGATGTCGACCACGACCGGCATCAGATCACCTCGTCGTCGAGCTCGGCGCGCAGCGCTCGCGCCTCGACCTCACGGTCGATCGCCTGCCGCAGCAGCGCCTTCATGACGACGACGAGCAGCGCCATCCCGGCGAGCACGACCCCGGCCCCACCGATCAACGCCACGACGCCCGGCGCCATCGAACCCGGCGCCAGCAGGGCGGCCAGCACCCAGGTCAGCAGGGCCGCCACGAGGATCGCCCCGATGATCACGTTCACGTACCGGAACGATGACTCGGAGAAGATCGACCCGCGTCGCACCTTCGTCAGCAGCATCCACACGCACACCCCGAACACCTGCAGCGTGCCGACGCCCAGCACCACGATCGACACCAGCGCGATCCGACCCCACAGCTCCTCGTTCGCCAGGTCGAGCCACAGCAGCGGCACGATAAGCACCTGCACCGCCAGTGACCCCAGCAGTGCAACCGCGATCACGACGCGCAATATGACGATCGTCGTCTTCCCCATGGCCGCCCCCTTTCATCGAAGAACAACAGGAATCTATCGTTATTCGTTCGATCGGGCAAGTGGATGGGGCGAGCGGGGGAGCCGTCAGTGCCGCCGGACGAGACGGCGGATGCGGCGAACCGTCCGCCCCGCAGCATCCTTGAAGCTTCCGCCCGGCCACTCCCGATGCAACTCCACCGCGCCGCCGTCACCCACCGTGAGCGTGCACGTGCGCCCGGCCAGGATCGGCGAGCGACCGGCGCGGGCGAGCACCGCGGGATCGGCTTCGAGGGGCACGTCGAACGCCCATCCCGCCCGGCGAACCTTGACGCTGAGGGGGCCGCCTCGGGAATCGTCCGTCCGGTCGAACGAGCGCACGGGATCGATCGAGAGGGCGACCTTCGAGAGATCGCGGGGTCGACGGCCGGACAGGATGCGCTCCGTGCCCGACTCGTCGCGGAGCAGGACGTCGACGCGATCGTTGCGCAACTCGCGATCCGCGACCAGGAGGTTGGTCGGCAGCCCCTCGAGCGACGACAGCGGCAACGAGGTCAGCCGGGTCGATTTCTTGACGCGCGACGGATCCCCGCCGGAAGTCTTCGCGCCGGAGGGGGTCTCCAGCTCCACCGTTTCGAAGACCAGCGCATCCTTCCCGTCGTGCGTGATGTCGACGCGAAGGGTGAGGTGCAGCCCGCCGCCCCGCGACCAGCGCGCGGCGGTCACGGTGGCGCGGCACTGTACGCCCGACTCGAACTCCGCCAGGCGCAGCAGATCGTCGCGGCGATCGGCACGCAGCAGCGCCGCGCGGATCCGGTGCGCGACCCCGAGGCCGGCATCCACGCCCGGCCCGAACCGTCGCTGCGTCAGCGGGACCACGACATCCAGCAGACGGTCGCGATACTCCTCCGGATACTTGACCATGCGCGGCCCGGCGATGCGCTTCAGGATCTTGCCGCGGAACCAATGCCGCAGGAGTCGGTCGCGCAGTCGTCCCGGCTCGGTGTGCGCCTCGACGATGTCGAGCACGGTCTCCAAGTGCGGGAAGTAGCTCTCCGGCTCGATCCGGGCGGAGCTCGCGCTGCCCGGCTGCTTCACCCACGCGTAGCAGGGCTCACTCGCGAGGATCGAGATCGTCGACGCGGCGAAGTACGCCTGCATGACGAACAGGTGATCCTCCAGGCGCACGCGCCCCTCCGGGAAGCGGATGCCGTTCGCCCGCAGGAACGCCGTGCGGAACATCTTGTGCGGCGTGAGCATCTCGAGCAGGGGATCCGTGCCGAGGACCGCCCGGGCGATGTCGCGGCGGAAGATGCGACTCGGCAGCGGGCGGCCGATCCCCACCTCCTTGCCGACGACGACGTCGGACGCGTTCGCATCCGCGTAGTCGCACAGCTTCTCGAGAGCCCCGTCGAACAGGTAGTCGTCCTGATCGACGAACTGCACGTACTTCCCTCGGGCGGCGTCGACACCGTGGTTGCGCGGCATGCCCGGCCATCCGGAGTGCTCCAGCGACAGCACCCGCACGTTCGGACGCGTGCGCGCGATGGCGGCCAGGCTTTCACCGGTCGGCTCTCCCGAGCCGTCGTCGCACAGCAGCACCTCGAACGCGGCGGGGTCGAGGGTCTGACGATCGAGCGATGCGATGAGGTCATCGAACGATGCGCCCGGCCGGAACACCGGAACCACCACGCTCACGCGGATGCTGTGCCCGCTGCTGCTGCTCTCCGGCTGAATGCTCTGCGACAAAACGTCTCCCCCACGTCGACTGTTCCTCGAGCTAAACACGCCTTCCTGTGGGGGTCACCAGGCTTGCGTTTCGGCCGGGCGTGTGCAGAAGTTCGCACGGCGCGCAGGCAGAGCGGGGCGAGAGACTCCTCGAATTCAGGAGGCGATGCGTCGTGCCGTGGTCTCGGCCGTGCGGGAACCGACCTCGTCCCACACCGCATCCAGCGAGATCTCGAGCACGTCGGCGATCGCCGCGATCGTCGAGAAGGCGGGGGTGGCCACGCGGCCGGACTCGATCTTGCGCAGGGTCTCGGGGGAGATGCCGGCGTCCAGTGCGACGCTCAGCATCGACCGTTCCCCCCGCGCGCGCCGCAGCAGGGCGCCGAGGCGCTCGCCGCGCTCGACCTCGGCGGGGGTGAGCGGCATCCGGACCATCATGATGCCCATACTAATACCGGGATAGTATTACCGGGATAGTTATTGGTCACGACGGAAGAGGACCCATGATCGAGATCCTGAACGCCGACGAGCTCGCGCGGGCACGGGCGACCGGCGCGCTCGTCGGCGACATCCTGCAGGCGTTGAAAGCCCGCGCCGCGGTCGGTGTGAATCTGCTCGACCTCGACCGGTGGGCGAAGCGGCTGATCGAGGATGCCGGTGCCGAATCCTGCTACGTCGACTACGCCCCCTCGTTCGGCAGCGGCCCGTTCGGCCACTACCTGTGCACGGCCGTGAACGACGCCGTGCTGCACGGCATGCCCCACGACTACGCCCTTCGGCCGGGAGACCTGCTCACGCTCGACCTGGCCGTGACCCTGCGCGGCATCTCGGCCGACGCGGCCATCAGCTTCGTGGTCGGCGGCACCCCGGCGGTGGAAGACCTCGCGATGATCGAGGCGACCGAGCGGGCGCTCGCCGCGGGCATCGCCGCCGCTCGACCCGGGGCCCGCATCGGTGACCTTTCGCACGCGATCGGCACAGTCCTGCACGACGCCGGCTACCCGATCAACCTCGAATTCGGCGGCCACGGCATCGGCTCGACCATGCACCAGGATCCGCACATCGCGAACGACGGGCGGCCGGGCCGCGGCTACACGCTGCCCCCCGGACTCCTGCTCGCGCTCGAGCCCTGGGTCATGGCCGACACCGACGTGCTGCGCACCGACGACGACGGCTGGACTCTGCGGAGCGCGACCGGATGCCGCACCGCGCACACCGAGCACACGATCGCGATCACCGCGGACGGGGCCGAGATCCTGACGCGGCCGAGATCCTGACCCTGCCGAGATCCTGAAACTGCCGAAGGATCGCGCCGCATGACGCGCCGGGCTAGCTCAGTACGAGCCCGATCTCGAACGATCGCCGCCACGGCAGGGTCAGTTCCTGGATGCGCACGTCCTCCGCGGGGAGCGTCGACTCCAGCAGCGCCGTCAACTCCTCGCGGATGACCCGCTCCGCCGTCGCGACCCGGCCGTCGTCGGCCATCGGGTAGACGTCGGGGAACAGCGCGGGCCCGGAGTCGGTGCGCACGACCGCCTGGTACGCGAAGTCGTCGAGCAGTCGCGTGAGCAGGGCGATGCGGGCGGCGCGGGCATCGAACGTGTCCGTCGCCCGGCCGACCACTCCGGCTGCCGCGACCGCGACCACGCTGCCGAGCGTGTTGCCGGCCGTGTTCCACCCGCCGAACGCCTCGAGGCGCCCGAGCAGCCCCGCCTCGGCGAGCGCCCGCACGAGCGCCTCGTCGGCGCCGTTCGGGTAGCGGACGTCCGCGAGGGCCACGTGCTCGCCCGCGTCCAGCCGCTCCCGGATCAACGCGACCGTGCCGGCCACGGCATCCTCGTCCACCTGATCCGGCCGGCCGCGGAACATGTCGTGCCGGTCAGGATCGGGCGCGTGCAGCACCAGGGTCACGTCGCCGCCTTCGGAGACCTCCACGGCCCCGGCCGCGCGGATCTGCCGACTCGCGGATGCCGCGAGCGACATGTTCTCGTACGGCGGGATGCGGGTCATGCCCTCGGCATCGGCGCACGCGACCGAGAACGAGGCGGTCACGCCGGCGTTCGCGGCCAGCGCCCTGGCGACCAGCGCCGCGCCCACCTCGTCGGCACCCGGGTACATCAGCACATCGCGGCCCGACGGCAGCATCCGCATCCAGTGCCGCAGCCACACCTGTTCGGCGCTGCCCGCGGCGAACGGCGCGGTGTCATCGGCGGTGATCGCCAGGAAGTCGAGCGTCGCATCCTCGACGAGCGCGAGCGTCGACAGGTTCATGATGTGATTGCGCAGCCGCCGCGCCGAGTAGTCGGACACGATCTCGGCCGGCACCGGGGTCAGCTCCGACAGGGGAAGCACGTCGGCCTCGTCGAGCAGCCGGTGCGCGTCGCCGCCGAGCGCATGGATCTCCTTGCCGTGTTCCCGCCAGTACTCCGGCTCCTCGGCGGCCGAGTACGAGTTGCTCGCCCGCGTCACGAGCGAGACGGCCGAGATCGGCAGCTCCGGCCGACGGCGGCGCACCTCGCGCAGCACGTCGAGCCGCTCCAGCACCTCGCGCGTCGTGTCGGCGCTCGTGCGGCTGGCGATCAGCCCGCCGTAGAGCAGCATGTCGACCGACACCACCACATGAACCGTGGCCGGGTCGGCGACGCGGTCGAGCAGCCAGGCGCCGAGCGCGGTCGCGTCTCCGGCGACACGGTATGAGGGCAGGATCTCGGCCGGTGGCACGTCGAGGATCACTCCGGCCACCGCGGCGACGTCGCCGGGAAGCCGCACGTTCACCGGCCGGTCGTCGAGCGGGAGCAGAGCGATGCGCGGGCGCAGAGTCGTGTCGGACACGGGGGAGTGCCTTTCGTCAGGGGACTTCGGGGAGTTCGGGTGGCGATTCGGAAACGGGGGTCAGGGGCGCGAGATCGAGACCAGGTACGAGTAGCGGTCGCCCCGGTACACCGATTCGGCGTACTCGATCGGGCGGCTGCGCGCGTCGTAGGTGGTGCGCTTGACCAGGAAGGCGGGCGAGAACGGCGGCGTCTGCAGCGCGTCGGCCTGCTCCTCGTCGAGCACGACCGCATGGATCTCCTGGTCGGCGCGGACCGCGGAGATGCCGAACCGCGAGCGCAGATCCTCGTACAGCGAGTCTCCGACGATGCCGTCTTCGAGGCCCGGCACTGCGTCGGCGGCGATCGAGCAGACCTCGAGGCAGATCGGGATGTCGTCGGCGGTGCGCACCCGGCGGATGCGGACGACGGGTGACTGCGGGCTGAGGTTCAGCGCGTACCCGGCGGTCTGCCCCGCGGATGCGGTGCCGACGTCGACCGACAGCGAACCGGGACGCATGTTGCGCGTGTGCATGTCTTCCGAGAACGAGGTGAGCTCGAAGGTCTTGCTGATGCGGGAGGCGCTCACGAACGTGCCGGCCCCCTGCAGGCGGTAGACCAGGCCGTCGCGCTCCAGCTCGTCGAGGGCACGCCGCACGGTCTGCCGGTTCACCTCGAGCGACTCGGCGAGGTCGCGCTCGGTCGGCAGCTTCTCGTGCGGGGCGAGCCCCTGCTGGATGACCTCTTCCAGATGCCGTCGCACCCGCTCGTGCTTCGTCACGCCTTCGATCGACGACATGCCACCCCTCCGGTCTGCCCATTTGGACTAACCCAATCTTGACGATCACCCCTGGATGTGTCAATGTCTGTTCTCAGCGGTTCCGAATTGGTCTATTCCAATCCTTTTGTAAGGTCAATGATGAGCGGAGAACTCCCATGCACACGAAGCAGCACATGCGCCGGCGCGCCCTGATCGCCGGTGCCCTGACCACAGCCACGGTCGTCGCCCTCACCGGATGCGGTGCGGGAGGCGGCGACGCCGACGGCCCGACCGAGATCACGTTCTCGTACCTCTGGGGCGGTGAAGAGGCGAAGGCGCTCGAAGAGATCATCGCCGACTTCAACGGCAGCCAGGACGAGATCGTGGTCAAGGGCGTCTCCAGCCCCGACACCCAGAAGCAGTTGACCTCGATGTCGTCATCGAACGGATCGTTCGACATCTCCGACAACTTCGGCAACACGGTCGGCGCCTGGGCCTCGAAGGGCATCCTCGCCCCTCTGGACGACGCGATCGCGGCCGAGGGCATCGAGATCGACGACTTCATCCCCAGCGCCATGGAGCAGATGACCTACGACGGCAAGATCTACTCGCTGCCGATCGCCACCCACAGCTTCCAGCTGCTCTACAACACGCAGCTGCTGGAGGAAGCCGGCGTCACCCCGCCGACCACCATGGACGAGCTCGCGGCCGCGATCGAGAAGCTCACCGTGGTCGACGGATCCGGGAAGATCACGCAGCTCGGCCTCGGTTCGGCCAACGACAGCACGACCCTGACCACCCTCGGCTACGCGTTCGGCGGCAGCTGGGACGGCGAAGACGGCCCCACCCCCGCCGAAGACGGCAACCTCGAAGCCCTGCAGTGGTACCAGGACAACGTGATCGAGCCGGTCGGCGCCCAGGCCATGGCGACCTTCGTCTCGGGCCAGGGAGAGTACCTCTCGGCGCAGGACCCGTTCTTCAGCGGCAAGGTCGCGATGATCATCGACGGTGAATGGCGCTCGGCCTCCGCGGCCAAGATCGCCCCGGACTTCGAGTGGGGTGTCACGGCGATCCCGGCCGCCTCGCCCGAGCTCGAGAACAGCACGCAGGTGACCGCCAGCACGCTCTTCATCCCCGCGAACTCGAAGCACAAGGAGGAAGCGGCCACGTTCCTCGCCTACCTCGTCAGCGAGGAGCCGATGGAGAAGTTCGCCGTCGCACTCGGCAACCTGCCCGGACGTACGTCGCTCGCCGGCAGCTCCGCCTTCGACAGCCTGCAGGACTTCGGCGTGTGGGCCGATGCTGCATCCTCTCCGAACGCGAAGGCGCTCGCGAGCCTTCCGTACAGCGCCGAGTACGCCACCGACCTCGCCACCGCCTTCGATGAGGTCGTCCGTCTCACGGCGACCCCCGAAGAGGCGATCGCGACGGTCGAGGAGCGCATGGCCAACTACTCCACGAAGTGATCGAGGCTCCGTGACCACTGCAACAGCACGCCGGGTCCGGCAGGAGATTGCTCCTGCCGGGCCCGGCGGGCGTGCCCCGCGGCGGCGTCGCACCCGCCGGTCGACCCTGATCGGCCTCGCGTTCGCGTCGCCGTTCATCGTCGGGTTCCTGTTCCTCTTCGCCTACCCGATCGCCGCGTCCGCGTACTACAGCTTCACCGACTTCAACCTGTTCCAGTCCCCGGAGTGGGTGGGGTTGGCGAACTACGTGCAGATGTTCAACGACGGCGTCTTCTGGAAGTCGCTCGCGAACACCGCCGTCCTCACCGTCTTCGGCGTTCCGCTCGCGATCGGCATCGCCCTCGCGGGTGCGCACCTGCTGAACACCCCGGTGCGGGGCCAACCGCTCTACCGCGCACTCGTCTACCTGCCCTCGATCGTCCCCGTCGTCGTCGGCGGCTACCTGTGGCGCTGGCTGCTCAACGCCCAGTACGGCTTCGTGAACTACTTCCTGTCCTGGTTCGGCATCGAGGGACCGGCCTGGTTGCAGGAGCCCGAATGGACCAAGCCCGCCATCATCCTGATGTCGCTGTGGACCGTCGGCGGCACCATGATCATCTACCTCGCCGCCCTCCAGGAGGTCCCGAAGGAGCTGTACGAGGCGGCCGAACTGGATGGCGCGGGCATGTGGCGCCGCTTCACCAGTGTGACCTGGCCCACCGTCTCGCCGGTGACCCTGTTCCAGGTGATCGTGAGCATCATCGGATTCCTGCAGATCTTCACGCAGCCGTACATCCTCTCCCAGGAACGGCTGAACCAGGCCGGCTCCGGGCCGGGACAGTCGATGCTGTCGTACGCGATGTACCTGTATCAGAACGCGTTCGTGTTCCTGAAGATGGGCTACGCGTCGGCCATGGCCTGGACTTTGTTCATCATCACGCTGGTCGTGAGCCTGATCGTGCTCGCGACCTCGAGGAAGTGGGTGCACGATGGCACACGCTGACGTCGCCGTCATCCGCAAGCGTCCCCGGCGGGTACGCCGGACGATGCGCCGTGTCCGGCAGCAGGTCTCGGTCGCGCTGCTCGCGCTGCTGTTCCTTTTTCCGCTGCTCGTGATGCTGTCGACCGCGTTCAAGACGCCGGGCGACGTGTTCTCCTCGCCGCCGTCGCTGCTGCCGACCGACTGGACGATGGACAACTTCGCCGAGGCGTTCGAGCAGATCCCGGTGTGGCGCTATCTCGGGAACACCCTGTTCGTGTCGGGGATGAGCATCCTCGGCACGGTCATCTCGTGCCCGCTCGTGGCCTATGCGCTGGCCAAGGTGCGCTGGCGCGGCTCCCGCCCACTGCTCATCCTGGTGCTGGCCACCATGATGCTCCCGCCGCAGGTGACCCTCATCCCCCTGTTCCTGGTGTGGAACGGGCTCGAGGCGACCAACACGTATCTGCCGCTGATCGTCCCCGCGTTCCTCGGCACGCCGTTCTTCATCTTCATGATCCGGCAGTTCCTGCTCGCGGTGCCGGACGAGCTGATCGAGGCCGCCCGCCTGGACGGCGCCTCCGAGTTCCGCACCTACGCGACGATCGTGCTGCCGTTGGCGCGGCCCGCCATCGTGACGGCGGCGATCTTCCAGTTCGTGTGGGCGTGGACCGACTTCCTCAACCCGCTCATCTATCTGAACGACGAGTCCACCTATACGCTTTCGATCGGTCTGTACGCCTTCTTCGGTGAGAACGACGTGGCCTGGGGGCCGCTGATGGCCGCCTGCGTCATGTTCACCCTTCCGGCCGTGGTGATCTTCCTGATCGGTCAGAAGTTCTTCATCGGTGGCGCCAGCGCAGGAGCTCTCAAATGATCCACGACCCCCTCGAACTCCTCACCGGACGCCTGATCGCCTCGGTGCAGGCGCAGTCGGGAAGCCCGGTGCGCGACACGGAGGTGATCGCCGCGCTCGCCGAATCCGCGCTGCTCGGAGGCGCCAGCGGCCTGCGCCTGAACGGCCCCGACGACATCCGCCGGATGCGGGCGGCGACGGATGCTCCGATCATCGGCCTGCACAAGGTGCACAACGGGGTCCGGAACGTGATCACCCCCGACGTCGCGCTGGCGCTCGGCCTCGCGGAGGCGGGAGCCGACATCATCGCGGTGGATGCCACCGTGGAGCAGCTGGGCGACAGGTTCGACCTGCTGCGCGAGATCGCGGAGGCGACCGGGCGTCCGGTGATGGCCGACGTCTCCACCCTCGACGAGGGGATGCGCGCCCGGGAGGCCGGAGCGGCCGTGGTCGGTACGACCCTCTCGGGATACACGCCGCACTCGGCGCGGGGCGAGGGGCCGGATCTGCAGCTGGTCGCGGATCTCGTCGCCGCCGGCATCCCCACCATCGCCGAGGGGCGGTACCAGACGACCGAGCAGGTGCGCCAGGCGTTCGATGCCGGCGCACTCGCCGTGGTGGTCGGCGGGGCGATCACCGACCCGATCGCGATCACCCGGCGCTTCGTCGCGGTGACGCCGGCGGTGCGGAGCCCGGCATGATCATCGGCGTCGACATCGGCGGCACGAAGATCGCGGTCGCCGGGTTCGCGCGCGACGGCGATCGGCTCGAGAGGGCCACCGAGGTGCGCACCCTCGCGACACCGTCTCGCGCGGGTGGTCCGGCCATCGTGCAGGCGGTGGCGGATGCCGTGCGCGCGGTGCGCGGTGGCGATCCGGTGGAGGCGGTCGGAGTCGGCACCGCGGGTGTGGTCGGGCCGGACGGCACGATCACCTCGGCCACGGATGCGATCAGCGGCTGGGTCGGATTCCCGCTGCGGAGTGCCCTCGCAGATGCGGTCGGCGCCCCGGTCGCGGTGGTCAACGACGTGCATGCCGCCGCGGTGGCCGAGGCCGAACGGGGCGCCGGAGCGGGCGCGGACGCGATGCTGATGGTCGCGGTCGGCACCGGGATCGGGGGCGCCGTCGTTCTCGCGGACGGACTGCGTCGCGGCATCACCGGCACCGCGGGGTCGATCGGACACATGGAGATCTCGCTGGCCCCGAACCTCGCCGAGCGCCGCTGCCCCTGCGGTGGCTTCGGCCACGTGGAGGCCGTGGCCTCCGGCCCCGCTCTGGAGCAGACGTTCTTCGAGGAGACCGGGGCGCACCTCCCGCTGCGCGAGGTGCATGCGGCGGCTCTGCGCGGAGACGCCCGGGCGGAACGGGTGATCCGCGACGGTGCGCACCATCTCGGGCGCGCCCTCGCGAGCGCCAATGCGGCCCTCGACGTCGAGGTGATCGTCGTCGGCGGCGGGGTCGCCGAGATCGGTGAGACCTATCTGGCCGAGGTGCGGCGGGCCTATCGCGCGGCCGCGATGCCCGGACCCTCGGCGGCTCGCGTGGTCCCGGCGCAGCTCGGGATCGATGCGGCTCTCACCGGTGCCGCGCTCCTCGGCGCGCGCCTGGTCGAGCGCTCGGACTGAGATCGGGAGCGCCGCCCTCCCTCCTGAAACTCCCACCCCATCCTCAGGGTGAACGACATATCGTTGAGTATCGTTCACCCCATCAGGAGGTCATCATGAACAACGCATTCCCCTCCAACCCGTTCGGCGGCACCAGCGGCTCCGGGAACAACGGCGGCCCCGGCGGCCTCTTCGGCGGCGCCGGCTTCGGCACGGGCCCCGGCGGTCCGGCATCCGCGATCTTCGAGGCGATGGACCAGCTCCGCAAGTCGTTCGAGCCCCGCCCGTCCGGCGGCTCGCGCATGGCCCGCGGCGATGTCCGCACGGCCGTGCTCTCCCTGCTTGCCGAGAAGCCGATGCACGGCTACCAGATCATCAACGAGATCGCCGAGCGCAGCGGTGGCACCTGGAAGCCGAGTGCCGGCTCCGTGTACCCCACGCTGCAGCTGCTCGCCGATGAAGGACTCATCGAGGCCGAGGAGCAGAACGGCCGCAAGACCTACTCGCTCACCGAGGCCGGCCGCGCCGTCGCCGACGAGAGCTCCGAGACCCCGGCCCCGTGGGAGTCGTCCGGCAAGGACGGCCACCGTGACAGCGCCCGCTTCAGTGCGCTGCCCAAGGCGGGCGTCGACCTCGCCGCCGCCGCAGCGCAGGTCGGTCGCAGCGGTTCTCCCGAGCAGGTGCAGCAGACCATCGAGATCCTCGACGAAGCCCGCCGTAGGCTGTACTCGATCCTCGCGCAGGACTGACCGCGCAGTGCGGCATCGGGTGAGGGCCTGCGAGAGGACCACGCGATGACGGATGCCGCGGCACAGGGCGCCCACCGCGCCAGGTACCGCCGCATCGTGTCGTTCGCGGGCCGGGAGTTCCTGAAGATCTGGTGGTTCGAGCTGGTGCTCCCGCGGCTCGGCATGAGCCGGGTCGCCGAGCGCACGCGGGGCCAGCGGATGCAGACGTTCGCGCGTCGCTTCCATGTGCTCGCGGTCGAACTCGGCGGTCTCATGATCAAGGTCGGACAGTTCATGTCGTCGCGCCTCGACGTGCTGCCGCCCGAGATCACGAAAGAGCTCGAGGGGCTGCAGGACGAGGTTCCGGCGGTGCCCACCGCGGCCATTCGCGCGCTCGCCGAGGCCGAACTCGGCATCCCGCTCGAGCGGGCCTACGCGTGGTTCGACGACACTCCGGTCGCGGCGGCCTCCCTCGGTCAGGTGCACCGGGCCCGGCTCTCGGCACTCGACGCGGCCGACACCGGACTCGGCCACGTCGTCGTCAAGGTGCAGCGGCCGGGCATCGACGGAATCGTCGCGGTCGACCTCGCCGCGCTCCGCCGGGTCGCCCGCTGGCTGACCCGCGTGCGCCTCGTCGCCGACCGGGTCGATGCGCCCGCACTCGTCGAGGAGTTCGCCGCGACCAGCCTCGAGGAGATCGACTACCTGCACGAAGCCGCGAGCGCCGAGCGGTTCCGCGAGAACTTCGCCGACGACCCGCGCGTGGCCGCGCCCGAGATCGTGTGGGAGCGGTCGACCCGTCGGGTGCTCACCCTCTCCGATGTCACCGCGATCAAGATCAATGACACGGATGCGCTGCGCGCCGCCGGCATCGACCCCTCCGAGGTCGCCGCGGTGTTCGCCGAGGTCATGTTCGACCAGGTGTTCACGCACAGCTTCGTGCACGCCGACCCGCACCCCGGCAACATCTTCGTGACGCCGGTCCCCGCGGGCGCAGGCGAGTCGGGGCGGAACTTCCAGCTCACGTTCATCGACTTCGGGATGATGGCCGAGGTTCCCGACAGTCTCCGCGACGGGCTGCGCACGCTCCTGATCGCGGTCGCCGGGCGTGACAGCCGCGGCCTCGTCGCCGCCGCCCAGGAGATCGGCGTCCTGCTGCCGTCGGCCGACACCAACGAGCTCGAACGTGCTCTGAGCGCGCTGTTCGCCCGCTTCGGCGGCATGGGTTTCGCCGAACTCAGCAAGGTCGATCCCCGGGAGTTCCGCGACTTCGCGGAGGAGTTCGGCGACATGGTGCGCTCGCTCCCGCTGCAGCTGCCCGAGAACATGCTGCTGCTCATCCGCGCGGTCTCGCTGACCTCGGGCATGTGCAGCGGACTCGACCCGGCGTTCAACGTGTGGGATGCCGCCGAGCCCTACGCCGCACGCCTGCTGCGCGACGAGAGCGGCAACATCGTGCAGGCTTTCGCGGGCCAGGCGATGGACACGATGGCGACGACCTGGCAGCTGCCCGGCCGCATCGACCGGATCATCACCCGCATCGACGACGGCAACGTGTCGTTCGACACCTCGCGGCTCGAGCGTCGCCTCGATCGGCTCGAGGGCATCGCGCGTCGCATCGCCTCGGGAGTGCTGTTCGCGGCGCTGCTCGTGGGCGGTGCCCTGCTCGTCCCCTCGCTGCCTCCGCTGGGCATCACCCTGATCTGCGTCTCGGCCCTGCCGCTGCTGCACTCGGTGTTCGCCGGCGTCGGTCGCCGCGGCCCGCGGTAGCCGGAGCCCGCGGTAGCCGCGGCACGCCCGGGAAGCCCGGACCATCCGGTATCCGCGCGGCGCGTCGAGCCCCGACGCGCCGCGGATCGCACGGCTGGCCTGGGTTTTCGCATCCACGCATCGGCATATCGCGTGACAGGATGGTGTGCCATGGAGACCCCTGACGAGAAGCCGCCCGCACGCTCCGCAGGAAGCACCCCGCAGCGCCCCCGCACGGATGCCGTCAGCACGGGCGTGAACCGCCTCCCGGCCAAGGCCACCGAGGCCGCGAAGAAGATCGTCCGCGACATCGCGGCCGTCCCGCCGCGCAGCGTGCATCCGGCCCTCGTGCCCGGCGTCTCGGTCGAGGAGACCGGCCGCACCTACCGCACCGACGCACTCGTGTTCGGCGTCGCGGTGGCGCTCACGGTCGCCTTCATCGCGTGGGGCGTGTTCGCCGGTGACAACCTCTCCGGCACGACCTCGGCCGTGCTCGCCTGGGTGGTGGAGTACTTCGGGTTCTTCTTCACGACCATCGCCACGATCATCCTGGTGTTCATGCTGTTCGTCGGCTTCAGCCGCTACGGACGCATCCCGCTCGGCCGCGACGATGAAGAGCCCGAGTACTCGATGTTCTCGTGGATCTCGATGCTGTTCGCCGCCGGCATGGGCATCGGCCTGGTGTTCTGGGGCGCGGCCGAGCCGCTCACCTTCTTCGAGAGCCCGCCGCCCGGCACGGTCGAGGCGAGCACCCTCGACGCCATGCACACGGCACAGACGCAGGTGCTGTACCACTGGGGCCCGCAGGCGTGGGCGTTCTACGCGCTCGTCGGTGGTGCGATCGCCTACGGCGCCTACCGCCGCGGCCGCACCCCGCTGATCTCGTCGATCTTCGCCCCGCTGCTGGGCGAGGGCCGCACGGCCGGACCCCTCGGCCGCACGATCGACATCTTCTCGATCATCGTCACGCTCTTCGGAACCGCAGCATCCCTCGGCCTCGGCGCCCTGCAGATCGGGCACGGCGTCGAGATCGTCAGCGGCGCCGGCCCGCTCGGCAACGGCATCCTCATCGCGGTCATCGCCGTGCTCACCGCGTGCTTCATCGCCTCGGCAGTCTCGGGCGTCTCCAAGGGCATCCGGGCGCTGTCGAACATCAACGCCGTCGTCGCGCTGCTGCTGGCGTTCTTCGTGTTCTTCGTCGGACCGACGCTGCTCATCCTCAACGTGATCCCCTCGGTCGCCGTGCAGTTCATCGGCGACCTGCCGCAGATGATCGGCCGGTCGGCATCGCAGGGCGAGGCCGCGCAGACGTTCCTGTCGAGCTGGACCATCTTCTACTGGGCATGGTGGATCTCGTGGTCGCCGTTCGTCGGCATGTTCATCGCGAAGATCTCGCGCGGCCGGAGCCTGCGCCAGTTCGTGTCGGTCGTCATCGTGGTGCCCTCGGTCATCTCGCTCATCTGGTTCGCGATCTTCGGCACCACGGCCATCCAGCAGCAGATGGACGGCGCGAACCTCGCCGTCGATCCGCCGGAGGAAGTGCTGTTCGGCGTGCTCGAGAACCTGCCGTTCCCGCTGATCACGAGCATCGTGCTCATCCTGCTGATCGCGATCTTCTTCGTCACCGGCGCGGATTCCGCGTCGCTCGTCATGGGCACCCTCTCGCAGCAAGGCCGCCCCGAGCCGGCGCGCTGGGTCGCGGTCGTCTGGGGTGTCCTGGTCGGCGTGATCGCGGCCGTCCTGCTCGTCACCGGCGAGGAGGGGAGCGGGCTGAAGTCGCTGCAGAACGTGACGATCATCGCCGCCCTGCCGTTCGCGATCATCATGGCGTTCATGATGATCGCGTTCATGAAGGATCTGCGGCGCGATCCGCTGATCCTGCGCGAGCGCTACGCCCGTGCTGCCGTGCGGCACAGCGTCATGGCCGGGCTGGAGGAGTACGGCGACGACTTCGCGCTCGTCCCCGTCGAGTACGACCACTCGGAGGACGACCTCGCCTGGATCGACGAGTCGACCGTCGACGAGACGCTGGCCGAGGTCTACGAGGCAGCGACCGAGGCCATCGACATCATCCCGCCCGCCGAGGTGGATGCCGTGGTCGACGCCGCGCTCGACGATGCAGCGCCGGATGCGGCGGCGGATGCAGCGCCGGACGGGGAGCGACCGCGGGAGTCGTGATTCCCCGGCATCCCCGGCGTCAGGCGCTCTCGGCCGCAGCGGTGATCCGCGAGGCCATGCTGGCGAAGATCAGCCCGTGGAAGGGCAGCACCGCGAGCCAGTACAGGCGCCCACTGAGCCCGCGCGGGAAGAAGATCGCCCGCTGCTCGTAGCGGGCGCCGGCGGCGTCGGGGAGCGCACGCAGCTCGAGCCAGGCCTCGCCGGGCACCTTCATCTCGGCACGGAGCCGCAGCAGCCCACCGCTCGCCGCCGATGATTCGGTCGCCGCGCCTGGTTCCTCGACGGCTTCGACGCGCCAGAAGTCGATCGCGTCGCCCACGCGGGCGACCGTCTGACTACGGCGACCGCGGCGCAGGCCCACCCCGCCGACCACGCGGTCCATCAGCCCGCGCACCGCCCAGAGGAACCGCGAGGAGTACCAGCCGTTCGTTCCACCGATGCCCAGCACCACGGACCACAGCCGGTCGACGGATGCCGAGGTGACGAGCGTGCGCGCGTCGGTGAAGACCGTGCGGCCCGCCCAGTCCGGGTCGCTCGGCAGCGGGTCGCTGGGGGCGCCCGAGACCTCGGAATCCTGCCAGCTCGTCTCGATCGCGTCGGCGTCGACCCGCCCGAGCGCCAGGTCGACGGCTCGTCGATACGGTGTCAGGCCGCCCTCCGGCTGCGGGATCAGCTCGTCGACCGCGTGGTCCTTCATGATGCACTCGTTCTGCAGCGACGCCACGAGCGGGCGGGCGATCGAGCGGGGAACCGGCGTCACGAGGTTGACCCAGTGCGAGGCGAGACCGGGAGTCAGCACGGGCAGCGCGGCGATCGCACGCTGGGGCAGACCGGCCTCGACCGCGTAGCCGTTCATCATCTGTCCGTAGCGCAGCACGTCGGGTCCGCCGATGTCGACCGCGCGGTTCACGTCGGCGTCGACTCGGGCGGCGCCGAGCAGGTAGTGCAGCACGTCGCGCACGGCGATCGGCTGGATGCGGTTGCGCACCCACTTCGGCGCCGGCATGTACGGCAGCACGTCGGTGAGGTGACGGATCATCTCGAACGACGCCGACCCCGACCCGATCACGACCCCCGCCTGCAGCACGAGCGTCGGCACGCCGGACTGCAGGAAGATCTCGCCGACACGCACGCGGGAGCGCAGATGGGGTGACAGCTTCACGTCGTCCGGATGCAGTCCGCCGAGGTAGACGATGCGCCGCACACCCGCGTGGGCCGCGGCCTCGGCCACCGTCGTCGCCGCGCGCTCGTCGCTCTCCTCGAACCCCTTGCCGGCGGTCATCGAGTGGATCAGGTAGTACACGACGTCGACGTCGTCCATGGCTGCGGCGACAGCATCCGCGTCGTCGGCCGATCCTTCGACGATCTCGCAGTCGGGACCCCAGGGGAAGGATGCCGCGCGCGCGGCATCGCGTGCCAGCACCCGCACGCGATATCCGGCGTTGAGCAGCCGCGGGGTGAGTCGCCCACCGACGTATCCGGTCGCGCCGAGCACGAGCGCGCGCGGCGCCGATCCGTCGTCGCGGGGGAGGGCGCGCAGCGCCTCTTCGTCGCCGGTGGGCTGGGTGAGTGGGGCCATGGGTCGAGCGTACGACGGCCAGGGGGTGGCGGGTACGGGGTTGTGGCGACGAGTCTGTGCGGATAGGGAGTACGCGCCGGGCCGTTACGATCGTAGACATGGCTTCAATCGAATCGATTCGACGAACGGCTCCGGACCGAGCGTCCCGGCGCGCCCGCATCGCCGTCTCCGCCCTGTTCCTGACCAACGGGGCGCTGTTCGCGAACATCCTGCCGCGCTACCCGGAGATCAAGGCCGGACTCGGACTCGACAACCTCGGCTACGGCTTCGCGATCGCCGCGTTCCCTGCGGGTGCCATCGCCGCGGGGCTCCTGGCCGCGGTGCTGATCCGCCGGTTCGGCTCGGCGCGCATCGCCGTGATCGGCACCGTGCTCACCAGCATCGGCCTGCTCTCCGCCGCCCTCGCCCCTTCGGGGGTGCTGTTCGCCGTCGCGCTGTTCCTCGGCGGAGCATCCGACGCCATCACGGATGTCGCGCAGAACGCCCACGGCCTCCGCGTGCAGCGGCGCTACGGACGCTCGATCATCAACGGATTCCACGCGATCTGGTCGATCGGCGCCGTGATCGGTGGGGCGATGGCCGCCGTCGCGATCGCCCTGCAGCTGCCCCTGGGTGTGCACCTCGGCATCTCGACCGCCGTGTTCGCGACCGTCGCCCTCGTGGCCCTGCGGTTCTGCCTCCCCGGCCGTGACGACGAGACCGAGACGGATGCCGTCGCCGCCCCCGCCGAGGTGACGGGGGCACTGCGTCGCCACGTGACCCCGCGCACCGTGATCGCGATCATCGCGCTCACCCTCATCGCGATGGCCGGCGCCGTCGCCGAGGATGCCGGAAACTCCTGGGCGACCCTGTACCTCGCCGACTCGCTCGGGGCCGCGGCGGCGATCGCCCCGCTCGGCTTCATCGCCCTGGTCGGGGCGCAGTTCATCGGCCGGATGCTCGGCGACCCGCTCACCGACCGGTTCGGGCAGCGCTGGGTCGCGCGAGTGGGCGGCATCATCGCGGCGGTGGGCATGACGCTCGCGCTCGCCTTCCCGACCGTGCCGGGCACGATCCTCGGGTTCGCGGCCGTCGGCTTCGGCATCGCGACCCTCATCCCCGCGGCGATGCATGCCGCCGACGAGCTGCCGGGGCTGCGGGCGGGCGTCGGGCTCACGGTCGTGTCGTGGCTGCTGCGCCTCGGGTTCCTGCTGTCGCCCCCGTTCGTGGGGTACATCGCCGAGACCGAGAGCCTGCGCGCCGGGCTGCTCGTCGCCCCGGTCGCCGCCCTCGTCGCCGTGCTGCTCGCCGGGTTCCTGGAGAAGCGCCGCCCGCGGGGGTAGTGGGCATCCGTCCCCGGCATCCGGCATCCGCCCCGGCATCCGTCCCGTCCGTCCCCGACTCGCGTGCAGATGTCGGACGAATGCACGGATGCAGGACGGATCCGCGGTGTTTCGTCCTGCATCCGTGAATCGGTCCTGCAAGTGGCGCGGGACGGAGGTGGGTCGGAGCCCGGGTGCGGATGCCGTGACCCTGGAAACTGCAACTCGGGGGTTGCGCAACCGGAACCAGTGTGCAACTCTGAGGTTGCAGTTGGTCGACCGGCCAGCGCGAGACCCCGAAAGGATCCATCATGGTGAACATGACCCACAACGAGGCATCCGTCGTCGATGAGGAGACCTTCTCCGTCCGGCGCAGCATCCAGATCGCGGCCCCCGTCGAGAAGGTGTGGCGAGCCGTCGCCGAACCCGAGCACATCTCCCGCTGGTTCGGGCGCACCGTGCTCGACGGCACCGGCGTCGGCGCGACCGGCACGATGACGTTCCCCGACTACGACGTGATCCCGCTGCGGGTCGACGAGTACGACGAGCCGCGGCGCATCACGTACCGCTGGAACAACGACGACGCCCTCGGGAAGCTCCCCGACAGCATCGACGAGTCGACCTCGACCGTCTTCACCTTCACGCTCGAAGAGGCCGACGGCGGCACGCGCCTGACGGTCGTCGAGAGCGGCTTCGAGCGCACGTCCGACCCGCGCGGCAACCTCGAGTCGCACCGTACCGGCTGGGACCTGGAGCTCGACAAGATGGTCGCCCTGGTGGAAGGCGAAGCGTGACCACAGGAACCCTGCTGCCCATGTTCGCGGCGCTCGCGGACGAGACGCGCTGGAGCATCCTGACGGCTCTCGGCGAGGGGGATGCTTCGGCATCCGCCCTCGCCGGGCGCCTTCCGGTGTCTCGACAGGCGATCGCGAAGCACCTCGCCGTCCTGCAGGAGGTCGGCCTGGTCGAACCCGTGCGCGTCGGACGGGAAGTGCGCTTCCGCGTCGTCGGCGCCGAGCTCTCCGCCACCGCGGCGAAGCTCGACGTGATCGGCCGTGAGTGGGACCGTCGCCTCGCCGCGATCAAGGAGATCGCGGAAGGCCTGTAGCCGTCACTCCGCTTCGGGCCCCGCCTGGTCGCGGATCACGTCGCGCAGCTCCTCGTCGAGGTCGGATGCCTCTTCGATCGCAGCCGTCATCCCGGCGAGGAACCGGGTGACGACGGCCCGCTCCTGGTCGGAGAGCTCGTCGACGAGCGTGAGCATGCGGTGGTGCATCGCCCCCAGCGTGGCGCGCACCTCTTCATCGCTGCTGACGGTCGGGACGACGACCCCTGCCCGGCGGTCGGTGGGGTGCGCCTCACGGCGGACATGACCGCCCTTCTCGAGGCGGTCGATGAGCGTCGTGGTCGATGCGGTCGAGATGTTGAGCATCCGGGCGATGTCGATCGCGCGCACGATCCTGCCGGCCCGCTGCTCCCGCAGGAGGAATCGCAGGGCCATGAGGTCGGTCTCGTTCATGCCCATGGAGATGCGGGTGCGCTCACGCATCGCGGTCTCCGCTGCGCGGTAGCGGCGCAGCATGTTCAGCACGTCGATGGTGCTCGTGCTCTCGCCGTCGGGGTACCAGTATCCGGAGCGGGCGTGGTCCTGAGGTTCGGCCATCACGCCACCCCCTCTCCGTCGTCGAGGGTGCGTGCCGTGCTGAGTTCGAGCATCTCGATCGCGCCGGTCGCCACCTCGGCGGGGACGACGAGGAGGAAGCCGCCGGTGATGGCGTCGTTCTCGGCCTCGATGATGCGCGCGATGCGATCCCGGGCGACGGTGGGGAACTGCGCGTGGAGGTGATCGAGCAGGTCGGCGAAGCCGATGTACCGCTCGTCCGTGAGGTCTATGGGCTCGACCATGACGTCCCTTCTCGTCGTGATTCCATCCTCTCATCGTCGGAAGCCCCTGATGATCGACCGATTTCGCTAGACGAACCGGTAATCAGGCGATCGAGGTAACATGGGCCGCCAGGGGAAGGCGAGGGTGTGATGGGGGCGAAGCTGGAGATCGCGACGCGGGAACTCGCGCGCGAAGTCGAGGCTCTGCGCCGCGTCGACGCCAGGCTCGGACGCCGTCTCGCAGCCGAGCGTCAGCCCAATGAGACCGACCGTGCTGCCATGGGCTTCATCGCGGATGCGCCCCTTGACCGGCCGGTCACGCCCGGCGATCTCGCCCAGCATCTGGGGGTGAGCACCGCAGCGGTCACCGCCTTGATCCGCCGGCTCACCGCACGCGGGCACATCGTCGTCTCCGTGCACCCGGATGACGCACGGTCGAAGATCCTCCGCCCGTCGTTGCGCGACCTGCACTCGCCCGCAGACGAGATCTCCCGGCGGGTCGCCGACATCGAGAGCGAATTCACGCCGGAGCAGCTCTCCGTGATCTCCCGGTTCCTCCGTCGCCTCACGGAGGAGATCTCCGAGCTCGCAGAGTCGTCCCGGAGCTAGCTTCGGCTCCTCGCCCCGCGCCGCCTCCGTCGGTGACGGTCTGTGGCGATCGATGACGGTCGGAGAGGCCCCCGATACGTCGGTTACCATTTAGCTAGTTAAACTAGTAATCTAATTGATGAAGATATTTCTCGAGGGGGTGCCATGGGTCAGCTCAGCTACGCCGGTGATTCGCAGATCGTGGAGGTGGACGATCGGGTGCTCGCGCACCTGAGGCTCGTCACCGTCACCAAGCTGCGCCGCGGCGAGTCGTTTCCGCTCACGCTGCGCACGGCGGGTGCGGCCACCGAGACGCTGTGGATGCACGCGTCGATCCCGGTGCGCTTCACGCTCGATGAGGACGTCGAGCTCGAGCGGCCGATGCTGGTCAAGATGATGGCCGCGGCGAGCACGGCCGGGGGGCTGGACCTCACAGACATCGACTTCGCGCCGCTGTGGTCCGCGCTCCCGACCATGCACGCGGTCGCCTGACTGCAGACTCGCCTCCCTCGCCGGCGCATCCTGGGCAAAGCGGTGCGGCCCGCGGGCGGGAGGTGCACAGCGACGTTTCGGGGGGTACGTCGCTGTGGATGGCATCCGGTCACCGGGAATCGGGTCCCGGGACCGGATGCCATTCGATCAGAGGGCGGTGTATCCGCCGTCGACCAGGTGGTAGCTGCCGGTGACGAAGCTCGCGGCGTCGCTGGCGAGGAACACGATGAGGTTCGCGACCTCGTCGGCCTGGCCCAGGCGTCCGATCGGGTGCTTCGACACGAGGAAGTCCTTCGCCTCGTCACCCATGTTCGCCAGCAGCGGGGTGTCGATGAAGCCGGGGCCCACCGAGTTCACGCGCACGCCCTGCGCCGAGTACTCGAGCGCGGCCGACTTGGTCATGCCGACCACGCCGTGCTTGGCCGTGACGTAGGCGGGGGATCCGGCGAAGCCGACGCTGCCGAGGATCGAGGCGATGTTCACGACCGATCCGCCGCCGTTCGCGAGGATCGACGGGATCTGCGCCTTCATGTTGCGGAACACCGCGTTGAGGTTGATGGCGATGACCTTGTCCCAGGCCTCGTCCTCGTACTCCGCGGTGGGGGCGGATGCGCCGCCGATGCCGGCGTTGTTGACGCCGATGCGCAGCGGGGCGAGGGTGTTCGCGAGTTCGACCGAAGAGGCGATCCACGCCGCATCCGTCGCGTCACCGATCGAGGCCTCGGCGATGCCGCCGGCCGCGCGGATCTCTTCGACGACCGCGTTCGCGTGCTCGGCGTTCAGGTCGTTGACCACGACCGATGCGCCGTTCTTCGCCAGCAGGAGAGCGGTCGAGCGGCCGATTCCGCTGCCTGCTCCCGTCACGATCGCCGAGCGGTTCGAGACGTCGTACTGAGCCACGAGTGACTCCACTTCCGGGCGGGCACGGGGCCGGGAGATCTTCTCGGACGGTCCGTCCTTCTCTCCAGCCTACGCCTGAATATCGGTGATGGATTCACGTGAATGAATGTGGGACGGGGCCGCGAGGGCGCGGGTCAGAGTGCGGACGAGGTCACGGCGATCCGCGAGCGGGTCTGACCTTTCCCCGGCATCCGATTCGCGCGGCTCCCGATCGCCCGGCATGCTGGGGGCGTGAGCGTAATCGTCGCCTGGGGGGAGCGACACCAGATCGTCCTCTATCTCGCGGCGATCGTGATCGGTGTCGTCGTGGGCCTCCGGGCGCCCGCCGTCGCGCATCCGCTGGAGCTCGCCATCACCCCCGTCCTCGGGCTGCTGCTGTACGCGACGTTCCTCGGCGTCCCGTTCTCGTCGATCGGACGCGCATTCCGCGACGTCCGATTCCTCGCCGTGCTGCTGGTCGTGAACTTCGTGATCGTGCCCGTGATCGTGTTCGGCCTGTCCCGTTTCGTCGCCCACGATCAGGCGCTGCTGATCGGCGTGCTGCTCGTCCTGCTGACGCCGTGCGTCGACTACGTCATCGTGTTCACCGGGCTCGCCGGAGGGGCGAAGGAGCGGCTGCTCGCGGCTGCGCCGATCCTGATGCTGGGTCAGATGCTGCTGTTGCCCCTGTATCTGTGGCTCTTCGTCGGCCCCGAGTTGATCGACGTCGTCGACCTCGCCCCGTTCCTCGACGCGTTCCTCCTGCTGATCGTGCTGCCCCTCGCGGCTGCAGGCCTCACCCAGTACGCGGCGTCGCGCACGCGCGCGGGGCGAGCTCTGAGCGACGCGGCCCAGAGCGCGATGGTGCCGCTGATGATGCTCACGCTCACGGTCGTCGTCGCCTCGCAGATCTCCGGCGTCGGCCGGCAGCTCCCCGCACTGCTCGCGACGATTCCGCTCTATGTCGCCTTCGCCGTGATCATGATCCCCGTCGGCGTCGTCGCCGGCAGAACAGCGCGCCTCGACGTCGCCCGCACGCGCGCTGTTGTGTTCTCGGGCGCCACCCGCAACTCGCTGGTCGTGCTTCCGCTCGCCCTCGCGCTGCCGGCGACCTTTGCGCTTGCGCCGCTCGCCGTCGTGACGCAGACGCTCGTCGAGCTGATCGCCATGGTGGTCTTCGTGCGGCTCGTCCCGCGAGTCGTGCCGGTGCGGCAACGGCCGTGAAGCAGGGGGCCCGCGGTCCGACCCTCAGACCAGTTCGCTCACCAGCTGCTCGATGCGCGCGCGGATCTCGTCGCGGATCGGCCGGACCGCGTCGATGCCCTGGCCGGCCGGGTCGTCGAGCTTCCAGTCCTCGTAGCGCTTGCCGGGGAAGAACGGGCACGCGTCGCCGCAGCCCATGGTGATGACGACGTCGGAGGCCTGCACGGCCTCGGTGGTCAGCACCTTGGGCTGTTCGGCGGTGATGTCGATGCCGAGCTCGCCCATCGCCGCGACGGCGGTCGGGTTGATCTGATCGGCGGGCATCGAGCCGGCGGAGCGGACTTCGATGCGGTCGCCGGCGATGTCGCGGAGGAAACCTGCGGCCATCTGCGAGCGTCCGGCGTTGTGCACGCAGACGAAGAGGACGGAGGGCTTGGTGGTCGTGTCGGTCATGACTGCTCCTTCGGAGAGGTGTGGTCGGGGAGAAGGTCGTCGACGAGCGCGCGTACGCGCCCGGCGATGTCGTCGCGGATGGCCTCGACGCCTTCGCGCGAGGCGAGGGCGGGGTCGCCGACCGCCCAGTCGTCGTAGCGGACGCCGGGGATGACGGGACAGACGTCGCCGCAGCCCATCGTGATGACGACGTCGGCGGCGCGGACGGCGTCGTCGGTGAGCGGCTTCGGGAAGCGCTCGGCGGCCGCGTCGCCCTCGATCTCGGCGAGCAGCGAGCGGACGTGCGGGTGGATGACGTCGCCGGGTGCGGACCCCGCCGAGCGTGCGACGACCCTGCCTGCGGCGAGCTTGTTGACGAGCGCGGCGGCGAGCTGCGAACGCCCGGCGTTGGCGACGCAGACGAACAGCACCTGCGGCACGGACGCATCGCGGTCGCGGGTCAGGTCGGCGAGGCGCTGGCGGGCGAAGCGCTCGGTGAGCGGCACGAGCGACGACGTCACCCGGGCACTCCGCGCGAGTGCGGTGTACGACTCGCGGACGGTCGTGAGCACGACGTCGGGATCCAACTCGGGAACCTCTGCGGCGAGCTCCTCGGCGAGACGGGTCACCCGGGCGTCGAAGTCAGGCCGGCGCTGATCGTCTTCGGCGGAGGCGCTCCACGGTGCGACCGAGGCGGGTGCGAACGAATCGAGCAGCGCGGTGACGGCGCTGCGCCGCGTCGGGTTGATCCGATACCAGACCCAGGTTCCCCGGCGCTCCGAGGTGAGGACGTCGACGTCCTTCAGCACCTTGAGGTGGTGGGAGACCGTGGGCTGGGAGACGTCGGCGAGCTCGGCCAGGTCGCAGACGCACGACTCGCCGCGCGGGTCGGAGGCGATGGCGGACAGCATCCGCAGTCGCAGCGGATCCGACAGCGCCTTCAGCGTTGCTGCCACCGTCGAGGCTGCCTCCAACCCGATGGCGTGGGTGGCGACGGGGCTGCAGGTGTCAGCTGCGGTCGTCAGCGTGACGTTCATGACGGCATCCTCTCGGCGGTGAATGGATCGGTGTGGAACCAGCGGCGGGCTGCCCAGAGCGAGACGTAGACGAGTCCGACGAGAACAGGTACTTCGATGAGAGGACCGACGACCCCCGCGAGAGCCTGGCCGGATGTCGCGCCGAACGTGCCGATGGCGACGGCGATGGCGAGTTCGAAGTTGTTGCCGGCGGCGGTGAAGGCCAGCGTCGTCGAGCGGGCGTATCCGAGCCCCAGCGCCTTGCCGGTGAAGAGTCCGATGAACCACATGATCGCGAAGTACGCCAGCAGTGGCAGTGCGATCCGCGCGACGTCCCAGGGGCGGCTCGTGACCTGTTCGCCCTGCAGCGCGAACAGCAGCACGATGGTGAAGAGGAGGCCGTAGAGCGCCCAGGGGCCGATCTCCGGGAGGAAGCGGTCTTCGTACCAGTCGCGTCCCTTCGCGCGCTCGCCGAGGAATCGGGAGGCGAATCCGGCGACGAGGGGTATGCCGAGGAAGATCAGCACGTTCAGCGCGATCTGGCCGATCGAGATGTCCAAGCCCTGCGAGTCCAGTCCGAGCCAGCCGGGGAGCACGGTCAGGTAGAACCAGCCGAGGAGTGAGAACGCGACGACCTGGAACACCGAGTTGATGGCGACGAGCACGGCCGCCGCCTCACGATCGCCGCAGGCGAGGTCGTTCCAGATGACGACCATGGCGATGCAGCGGGCGAGTCCGACGATGATGAGACCGGTGCGGTACTCGGGCAGGTCGGGGAGGAGCGCCCAGGCGAGGACGAACATCAGCGCCGGGCCGACGAGCCAGTTGAGCATCAGAGAGGAGACGAGCAGCTTCTTGTCGCCGGTGACGGCGGCGACCCTGTCGTAGCGGACCTTCGCGAGCACCGGGTACATCATCACCAGCAGACCGAGGGCGATGGGGATCGAGATGCCACCGACCTCGAGGCGGGCGAGCAGGTCGGAGACGCCGGGGATGAAGCGGCCGATGAGAATGCCGCCGACCATGGCGAGGCCGATCCACAGCGGTAGCCACCGGTCGAGGGTGGACAGGCGGCGCGTGGCCGGCGTGGTGGTGACGGGTGCGGTCGCGGTGCTCACGAGGGGCCTTGATTCGACATGTGTCTATATTGACACCCGTCTATATCAGATTCAATTCTACGCAGCAGTATTCACCCGTTCGTCACCTTCGGAGCGAACGGTGTCGGCGACCACTCCCAGGGGAGGCGGAGAGCGGTCCGGCTAAACTGGGAAGCGGAGTGTCGGGAAGCCTGGTCGACGAATGCCCGCTCGTCGACCCGAAAGCTCCCTCATGGACAAGCCTTCCTCGCGTCTCGCCAGAGTCCGCTCCGTCTTCCCCTCCGCCTCGCGCGCTGAGTCGCGCCGCATCGGCGCGATCCTCCGCAAGGAGGCCGTCGGGGGAATCCTCCTCGTCGCGCTCGCGGCGATCGCCCTGTTGTGGGCGAACTCGCCCTGGGCGGAGTCGTACTTCGCGCTGCGGGACTTCGAGATCGGATACGAGCCCTGGCACCTGCGGCTGAGTCTCGGCGCCTGGGCCGCAGACGGGCTGCTCGCCATCTTCTTCTTCCTCGTCGGCCTCGAACTCAAGCGGGAGTTCGTCGCCGGGGACCTGCGCAAGTTCAGCACGGCCGTCGTCCCGATCGTGGCGGCCGTGGGTGGCGTGATCGTCCCCGCCGTGATCTACCTGGCTGTGGTGGCCGGGTCCGCCGAGGAATCCCACGGGTGGGCGATCCCGACCGCGACCGACATCGCTTTCGCCGTGGCCGTGCTCGCCCTCATCGGATCGCACCTCCCGAGCGCACTGCGGATCTTCCTGCTCACCCTGGCCGTCGTCGACGACCTCATCGCCATCGGCATCATCGCGTTGTTCTACACGGAGACGATCGAGATCCTGCCGCTGGTGCTCGCGTTCATCGCGATCGCGGTGTACGGCGTGATCGCGCAGCGGTACCGCGACTTCTTCCATCTGCGCCCGACCGCCGCGTGGCTGATCCTGCTGCCCATCGGCGTGGTCGCCTGGGCTCTCGTCCATGCCTCGGGCATCCACGCCACGATCGCCGGTGTGCTGCTCGGCTTCATGATCCCCGTGCTCCACAAGAAGGCCGACCGCGGACCGGATGCCGGTCCCGGGCTCGCCGAGGTCTTCGAGCATCGGTTCCGCCCGCTGTCGGCCGGTTTCGCGGTGCCTGTCTTCGCGTTCTTCTCGGCGGGTGTGGCGATCGGCGGCGGGGAGGGATTCGTGTCGGCTTTCGCAGACCCCGTGGTGGTCGGCATCGTCCTCGCCCTGGTGATCGGGAAGCCGCTCGGCATCACCGCGGCGACCTGGATCATCACCAGGATCCGTCGCATCAACCTCGACCCGTCCCTGAGATGGATCGACATCATCGGCGTCGGCCTCCTCGCCGGCATCGGATTCACGGTGTCGCTTCTGGTCGCTGAGCTGAGCTTCGCCGTCACGAGCGAGCACCACGACCATGCCAAGGTCGCCATCCTGACCGCTTCCGTCATCGCGGCCGTCGGAGCATCCGTGCTCCTCGGGGCCCGCAATCGCCGCTACCGACGGCTCGCGGGTTCTGACGACGAGGTGAAGGGCAGCTGAGGTGTACGAGAAGGAGCGGGCGAGCGGCTCCTCAGGAAGCGCCGATCAGCCCACGGCGACCGGGCGCGCGCCGATCTGCAGCGTCGCCGGAGCAGCGCAGCAGCTGCCGGCCGAGTCGTCGAATCCGCCGGCTCCGCCGCACACGCCGGTGTCGGGCAGGCTCAGCTCGTTGCGGCCCGCGGCCTCGTGATCGCCCACGAGGTGCGCGGCGACGCTGCGGACCTGCTCGTATCCGGTCAGGGCGAGGAAGGTCGGGGCGCGCCCGTACGACTTCGCGCCGACGATGAAGAAACCGAGCTCGGGCTGGGCGAGCTCCCTCGCCCCTGTCGCGCCCACGGAGCCGCAGGAGTGGATGTTCGGGTCGATCTCGGAGGCGATGCCCGCGACCGCTTCGAGTGCGGTGTCGAGGTCGATCCGCAGCTCTCGCAGCATGCCGGTGTCCGGGCGGAAGCCGGTGAGGGCGAACACGTGTCCGACGTCGGTGACCTCCCGGCCGTCTTCCGCGACGATCGTCAGCCCGTCGCCGCCTTGCCGGAACTCGGCGACGCGGAACCCTGTCACCAACTCCACGACCCCCTCGTCGATGACCTTCCGGGCGCGGGAGCCGAGTGCGGCGCGCTCGGGAAGCTCGTCCCCGATCCCGCCACCGAAGACGTTGGCGGCGCTTCCTCGGCGCAGCAGCCAGGTCACGCGCGTTCCCGGAGCGCGTCGTGCGAGCTCACTCAGGCGCAGCACGGCGTGCGTGGCGGAGTGCCCGGCTCCGACGACGACCACATGTCGATCCGAGAGCTCTGACACGTCGGCCGGGATGCGGTACGAGATCCGGTCCGACGCTGCGGCCTCGCCGACTGCCGGGAATCCGTCCGCCCCCGCAGGGTTCGGAAGATCCCAGGTGCCGCTCGCGTCGACGACGGCGCGGGCGAGGAGGCGGGCTTCGCGCCCCTCCCCATCGACGGTGTGCACCACGAAGGGCTGGCTCTTGCGTCCCCCGTCGACGACCTTGTCCCGCCCCTGCCGGGCGACGCCGGTCACGGTCGTCGCGTAGCGGACCCGCTCGCCCAGAGCATCCGCGAGCGGTGCCAGGTAGTCGCGAATCCACTCCGCGCCGGTCGGATAGCCCTTCGCCGGTGCCGTCCACCCCGTGGGCGCGAGCAGGCGGCGAGCAGCAGCGTCGGTGAGTTCCGGCCATGCCGAGAACAGGCGCACGTGCCCCCACTCGGAGACGGCGGACGCGGGGCCGTTCCCGCCCTCGACGACGATCACGTTCTCGTCGCGTTCGACGAGGTGCGCGGCTGCGGCGAGACCCTGCGGGCCTGCTCCGATGACGACGACGGGAAGCTCGGACATCACATCTCCTCAGATCGAGAATCTTCAATATGACGACTGTCGTCGATCTATCGAAGTTTGTCAATACGTGGGATGATGGACTCATGAGCCTGCCGACGACCATCGAAGCGACCGCCTGCTGTGTGCCGCGTGTCACGGCCGCGCCGACGGTCGAGGATGCGGAGCGCGTCGCGCGGGTCTTCAAGGCGCTCGGCGATCCGACGCGCGTCCGGCTGCTGTCCCTCATCGCTGCCGGTGCCGGCGGCGAGGCCTGCATCTGCGACCTGACCGAGCCCGTCGGCCTCTCGCAGGGCACGGTCTCCCACCACATGAAGCTCCTGGCGGACGCCGGCCTCGTCACCCGCGAGCAGCGCGGCAAGTGGGCGTACTTCTCGCTCAACGCCGACACGATGGATGCCGCCGCCGACGCGCTGCGGGTGGCGGCGCCCCGGTCGTAGAACCTGAGCTCTCCGGGGTCTCCGCCTGCCGGCCGGGCTATCGAGCTCTCGCCGTGATCAGCGAGCTGGGGATGTGCCCGGCGGCGAGCACCGCCGCGGCAATCGCCACCCAGGGGTTCTCCAGCCACGCCGCGCCGGCGAGGAACGCGGCGACGGGGAGCAGCGCCATCGGCACCGGCACGCCCCAGGCGGGGCCGAAGAGCGCCTCAAGGCGACGCCCGGTGACGAGGAATCGCACCCACAACGCCCAGTACGCGAGCACGAGCACGGCGACGAGCGGGAACCACCACCACCCCACGGAGGCGCCCACCGTGATGGCGGGAACCGTCACGCAGAGCGCCTGCCCCGCACGTTCCAGCACCGTCAGCGGACGAGGCACCGCGCCGGTCGGCAACGCAGGACGGGGCGGAAACCAGATGAGTGACAGGCTCGGAGCGAAGATGGCGAGGCTGAGCGCGAGACCCAGCACCGAGAAGCCCATACCCGCGAGCGTATCGCTCGAGGAATCCGACCCCGCCCGCGCCGAACGGCGTACTCTCCTAGCGGGTGCCGTTCGCGACGCCCGCGCGGTCGATGCGGTGGATGTCGAGATCGGTTCGTCCGGGGAGGATGTCGGCGCGCAACGCTCGCGTGCCCCGATACTCACCGTCGCGCAGGGCGCGGTATGGCCGAGAGGGCACTTCGTCGTGGATGCCCGCGAGCCGGGTGGTCAGCCGGTCGCGTTCCGAAGCGACAGCCGCGGCATCGAGCGCGTCGGCGTCGTGGACGACGTGGAGATCGAGTGATTCGATCCCCGTGTACCAGAGCGTGCCGTGCGTGATCGGGAACAGCAGGGCATCGATGTCACCGCTGACGCCCCGGGATCCGATGCTCCGCGCATCCTCGCCCGCCGTCACGATGATGAGCGCGCGCTTGCCCTTCAGGCCGCCCTCGCCGTAGCGGAGCGGCAGCCCCGTCTCCGTGTCGACGCCGCCGTAGGCGAAGCCGTTGGTGAACACCCGATCGAACCAGCCTTTGAGGATCGCCGGTGCGCCGTACCACCAGAGCGGGAACTGGAACACGAGCAGTTCGGCGGCCTCCATCTTCCGCTGTTCGAGGCGCACGTCGTCGGGCACGAGCCCGCTCTCCTGGACCTCCCCCATCAGATCGACGATGTTCCCCTCGCGCCCGCCGACGTCGCGCTGCGCCAGCAACGGGTCGAACCCCTGGGCGTACAGATCCGAGGTCTGCACGTCGTAGCGCGGCGTGAGTGCCTCGACTCCTGCCTCGAACAGTTGCCGGTTCAGGGATCCCGACTGCGGGTGCGCGTAGACCCAGTGGGTGGTGGGCCGGAGGTCGGCGGTCATGTCTCTCCTCGGATCGTGGATGGTGCCGATGGCACGGGGTAGGATTGGTACCTACCAACCGTAACTTACTCATCGTAAGTATGGGTCGCGAGGGGCGAGATGACGAAGGCGAAAGCGGGCGCGCGACCGCGACTGTCGAAGGCCGACCGTCGCGCGCAGCTGCTGAGTGTCGCACGGGAGATGATCCGTGCCGAGGGCGCAGACGCGCTGACCCTCGGCACGCTCGCAGACCGAGCGGGCATCACGAAGCCCGTCGTCTACGAGCACTTCGGTGACCGATCGGGGCTTTTCGCCGCGTTGTACCGACAGTTCGACGAGCGCCAGGACGCCTCGCTCGAGACCGCGCTGGCGAGCGCCCGCCCCGACGTCGAAGGAGTCGTGGAGGTCATCGCCACGAGCTACGTCGCCTGCGCCCGTGCCGAGGGCGTGGAGGTGGCGGGAGTCGTCGCCGCCCTCCACGGCACGCCCGTGCTCGCGCGGATACGGCAGGAGTCGGTGGGGGCGTACGTCGAGCGCTGCCGCGCCGCCCTCGCCCGCGTGGTCGGTGCCGAGAGCATCGATCCGATCGCCCTGGAGGCCGCGTTCGCCTCGGCGGATGTGCTCGCGAGCGCGGTGCTCGCCTCGCGCATCGACGAGGCTGACGCGCACGAGACGCTCGTGCGGATCCTCCTCGCCTCGATCAGGGAGTGAGCCGAGGGGCGTTCCGATCGCAACGCGACTCCGAGATCCGATGTCGGATTCCGGCCGGAACGCACGACGGACGTATCACTCGCCGAATGCCTTTCGGGAGAGGTATCGGGATTCGGGTTCGTTCGTCGTCATGTCGGCCGCAGCGAGGAAGTCCTCTCTCGCCGCAGTCGGGTCCCCCTCCGCTTCGCGGAGATGTGCGCGGATCGCGTGGGCACGGTGTCGGGTCAAGGGATGTTGGAGCAGTCCGTGCTCGCGATCCAGTTCCTCGAGCAGGGCGGTGGCGCGCGCGGGCCCGAAAGCGTGCGCCACGGCGACGACTCGTGCGAGCCGGACGGGTCCGCTGGGTTCGACCTGCTCGAGCGCCAGGTACAGAGCCGCGATCTGTGCCCAGTCGGTCTGCTCGGCGACGGGAGCGGAGGCATGGACGGCGGCGATCGCGGCCTGCAGCCGGTAGGTTCCCACGTTCCCCTGGGACCACGCGGCACGGATGAGGTCGGATCCCTCTCGGATGGACTCCAGATCCCATCGAGCGCGGTCCTGGTCACGCAAGGGGATGAGGTCGCCATTCGAGGTGGAGCGCGTCGCGCGTCGCGAATCGATCAGCAGCATGAGCGCGAGAAGTCCGGTCGATTCCGGGTCATCAGGAACGAGGGCGTGGAGGAGTCGCGCGAGTCTGATCGCCTCGCCGGTCAGGTCGGTCCGGGTGAGCTCGGTTCCGGTGGTCACCGTGTATCCCTCGTTGAATATCAGGTACAGAACCCGCATCACCGCGGACAGGCGGCCGGAGAGATCGTCATCGGCCGCGAACTCGAAGCGGGCGCCGCTCTTGCGGATCTGCTGCTTCGCGCGGCTGATCCGCACGGCCATCGTCTGCTCGGTCACTCCATAGGCATGCGCGATCTCCGCGGTGGTCAACCCGCCCACAGCGCGCAGCGTCAAGGCGATGCGGGAGGCGGACGACAGGGCGGGGTGACAGCACAGCAACAGCAGGTTCAGGCTGTCGTCGTGGTCGGCCGGGGCGGCGTGCGAGAAGGACGCGTGCGGTTCGGAGGCCACGTACTGCTCTTCGCGGCGGCGGTCGGCCGATTCGGCGCGCAGCGCGTCGACCATGCGGCGGTAGGCGACGCGGATCAGCCATGACCGGGGCTGATCGGGGAGGGCGTCTCGGCGCCACTGCTGGCTTGCGGCGAGCAGTGCGTCCTGCGTGGCTTCCTCGGCGATGTCGAAGTGACCGAAGCGGCGAACCAGCGCCCCGAGGACCTGCGGCGCTTCCATGCGCAGCAGGTCCTCGATCGCATCAGGTCGAGCCGTCACGCGAAGTCGTCACCCATGATGGGACGGATCTCCATCGGTTCGCCGAGCATCTCGACCATCCGTGCGACGATGTCCTTCGCGCGCTCCACGCTGGACACATCGATGACAGCGAACGACGCAAGGACCTCCTTCAGCTCGACGAACGGACCGTCGGTCATCACGATCGTTCCGTCGACCTTGCGCACGGTCGTCGACACGGCGGGGTGTCCGAGCCCTTCGGTGCTGACGAACTCCCCGGTCGCGCGCAGTTCCGCTTCGAACTCCTGATACGCAGCGAATGCAGCGAGCGCATCCTCGGTGGGGGCATCCGCGGTGGCGGCGTCCCAACTGCTGCTCGGCGTGTAGCCGAGAATGAGGAACTTCACGGTCTCATCTCCTTGAGTCGGCGAGTGTCCAGGCTAGCGAGACACACGCGGTGACTTCAGCAGGGAGATGGCCGTCGCGGTGCACCATCCGAAGGCGAAGAGCCCCGTGATCGCCACCTGGATGCTGGCGATGTCGGGAGCGACGGGAGCGAGGAGCGCGATCGCGACGATGCCGCTCCCGATCGCTGCGACCGCACGCCGCTCGCGGACGGCGCGGATGAGCGCGATGACGGCCGCCACGGCCAGGGCAGTGAAAGCGACGATCGCCGCCGCCATGTGGATGACAGCGTGCCAGGTGGGTTCGGCCGCGGGGCCGTCGGCCACGCCGAGCGGAAAACCGTTCGCGGGGTCCTGCGGGAAGAGGCCGGCGGCGATGAAGCCTGCCCCGCTGATGGTGATGAGGACCGGAATGGCGGCGCGGCCGAGCCCGTCGGTCACGACCCGCCGGTGACCGACCGCCAGGCAGATCAGGCCCAGTCCGACCAGGACGAAGGTGAGGATCTGGATCCAGCCGAGGTCTCCCGTGGAGAGTTGGCTGAGGGGGTGGATGCGGATGTCGAATCCGGGGCGCGTGAGCATCTGCACGAGTGCGGACAGATAGAACAGCGGTCCCGCGAATGCGCCCGCGAGCAGCAAGGGGCGGGTCGAACGAGGGAGTGCGCTGATCTCCCTGTGCGCGAGGCGTGGTGCTGAGTTCGTGGTCACTGTGAGCTCCTCTTCTGGGTCGAGTGTTTCTGCACTGATACCTCGGAGCCGCGCGACGAATCTTGACATCGTGCGGTCGCGACGTGTGAGGGGGCGCCCGGCGGATCGCTTCCGACGGATTCGCGCGCAGATGTCAATCCGCAGCGTTCGGCTCCGAGGTATCTGCAAGAGCGGCCCGCCGGGCTGCACGAGAAAGGACACCTCATGAACGAGAACACGCTGGAGAACGTCACCGCCGAGCAGATCGACGGTTACGGCCTCGGTGAGCAGCCCACGCCCAGCAGCGCCGTCACGGCGCTCGACAGGCTCGTCGGGGAATGGACGGTGACGGGTGGCGCCGAGGGAGTCGTGCGGTACGAGTGGATGGGCGGACGGTTCTTCCTGCTCCAGCACGTCGAGCTGGAGCAGTTCGGTCAGGCCATCACCGGCATCGAGGTCATCGGTCAGCTCCGCCCGTTCGGCGAGCCCGCCGGCACGGATGTCGCTTCCCGGTTCTACGACTCGATGGGCAACACTCTCGACTACGTCTACGAGCTGGAGGGAGACACGCTCACAATCTGGGCCGGAGCCAAGGGAAGCCCGGCCTCCTTCACCGGCACCTTCAGTGACGACGATCGTGTACTCGACGGCGCCTGGGTCTACCCGGGTGACGGCGGATACGCGTCCACGATGACTCGCCGCTGACACCACCCACTTCTCGAAGAGAGCGGAATCATCATGCCGAAGAAGAACTCTTCTCCCGATCCCTCCCTGCACCAGGTCGTGTCCGCGGATGGCACGGAGATCTCGTATGAGCGCCACGGAGACGGGCCGGTCGTCATCCTCGTCGCGCAGGCGCTGTCCGACCTCCGCGACAACCGTCGCCTCGCGGCCCTGCTCGCCGCGAGCCACACGGTCGTGAACTATGACCGTCGAGGGCGCGGCGACAGCGGGGACGTCGGCTCCTGGCGCATCGCTCGCGAGATCGCGGATATCGAGGCGCTCATCGATGCGCACGGAGGCAGGGCTGCTCTCTTCGGAGCGTCATCCGGCGCGATCCTCGCGGTGGACACCGCGGCGGCTCTTCCCGAGAAGGTCGCGGGCGTCATCGCCTTCGAGCCCCCGGTGATCGTGGACGATCGACGCGCACCCGTCCCCCGTGACCTCGCCGACCACCTTCAGCAGCTGGTCGACGAGGGGCGGGGGGCGGACGCGGTTCGCGAGTTCCACCGTGTCGCCCTCGGTGCACCCTCCTTCATGATCCACGCCATGCGACTCATGATCGGCCCGTGGCGGACCATGGTCGCGATGGCCCAGACGGCCGTCTATGACACGCGCCTCTGCGCAGGGTTGCAGGACGGAACGCCTCTCACCGGCGACCGGTGGAGCGGGCTCCGGGCGCCCTCTCTCGTGCTCCTCGGAAGCAAGAGTGCGCCGTTCATGGACAGCGGGACGCGAGAGCTGTCGACGCTGATTGGAGCCCGACACGCGACGATCGAGGGCGCACATCACGCGACGCCGATGATGAAACCGGTCGCGCTGATGCCTTCGATCGTGCCCTTTCTCGGCGAGGTCCTCCCGTGATCTCGACGGCCGCGGAATCCCGCCATTCGTGATTCCCGACGAACTCGGTCGCAGCGAGGCGGACCGGGTCTTCCGAGCCCTGGGAGACGCCACTCGGCGCGACATCCTCGCCCGCACGCTCGTCGAGGGGCAGTCCGTGACCGAGCTCGCGCGTCACTATGACATGGGTTTCGCGGCCGTGCAGAAGCACGTCGCGGTGCTCGAGCGTGCGGGACTCATCGTCAAGTGCGCGCGCGGGCGGGAGCGGCTCGTGCGCGCAGATCCGGAGATGATCCGGCGGGCGTCTCGGCTGCTTCGCGCTTTCGACGGCAAGTAAGAGTGCGCCAAGCCGCACCTCTGATGCGCCGCAGAGTCATTCCCGGGCTGACGGCGAACGCGGCGATGTTCGCAACCATGATCAGGCGGACGTTCGTCCGGATCTGTGCAATAGATCGCGTCGAAACGGGAGGCTGAGAGGGGCGCGCGGGCGGCTAAGTGACCGGGTCGCTCGGTGCTTCGTCGTTCGCCATCACGTAGGCACCGGACTCGAGTCGGGCGATGAGGCCCTCCGTCCAGGCGATGGCGCTGTCCGCCGAGTGCGCCCAGAACTGGATCGCCTCGACGTGGTGGCCCCAGTCTTCGTCCGGGTGGTTCTCGTATTCGCGGACCACCCGCGCGCGCCGCGCCCGGAATGTCTCGATGCGGAGCCGGAGCAGTTCGACGGCTCGGTCGCGAGTGAGGGTGGTGATGAATCCGATTCCTGCCATCGTCTCGGCGATGTCGCGGCCGTCCGAGGAGAGTGCGCGTTCGAGCAGGGTGACGAACTCCGTGCGCCCCGCGCTCGTCACCGTGTACTCCACGCGCGCGGGGCCAACGGTGCCGTGGCCGGAGTCGGTTCTGTCGATCAGCCCATCGTCCGCCAGGCGACGTAGCGCGTGATACACGGATCCCTGGCCGATGTTGCCCCAGAGGTCGACCTGCCAGGATTCCAGGTCTTTGCGTACCTGGTAGCCGTGCGCGCTTCCGCGTTCGATGATCGCGCCAAGGATCAGCAGTCGCGTCGCTGACACAGCATCCTTCCTTCCGTCGTTCCTGTCGTTGACGTCACTCTACCGTGCTAGTACAGTTGTACTAGCTGAGGTCATGCTCAGTGTTCAAGTCGTTCGAGGCGAGGGATGTGTACATGCACGTCGTGGTTGCAGGCGCGTCCGGCAGAACCGGACGATTCGTCGTCGAGCAGGCCCTTGCCGCCGGTCATCGAGTGACCGCGATCGTGCGCGACTCCGGCCCCTACGACCGGCCGCCGGGCGTCGTCGTGCAGCGGGCTGAGGTGGTGACCGATGCGGAGCTGACGTTGCCGGCCGACGCCGACGCCGTGATCTCGACGCTGGGCAAGCGTTCGAATCAGGATCCCGCGCCCGTGTGCGCGGCAGGCACGGCGAACCTGGTCGACGCCATGCGGCGCCACGGCGTGCGACGCCTGGTCGTCACCTCGGCGGTGCCGGTGCTCACTTCGGGTGCGGGCGAGCCATGGTGGTTCCGCCACGTGGTGCGCCCGCTCGTCCGCCGCAGTGCACCTCGCATCTACGACGACCTCGAGGCGATGGAGCAGATCGTCCGCGGCGGCGGACCTTCCGTCGACTGGACGATCGTGCGGCCCGGTTATCTGATCGACACGGAGGCGACCGACTATCAGCTCGTCCCTGAGGCGAACGGGTCCACGAGCGTGTGCCGCGCCGATCTGGCCAGTGCTCTGGTGGCTGCCGCCACCGATCCATCAGCGATCGGCCGGTCGTACGGACTCAGGCGAGGTCGGAGCCCGCAGCGCATGACAGCGCGGGTAGCGACGTGAGCCGCAACACCCGACCGCGCCGCGTCAGCTGGCTCCGGGTCGGTTTCCTCGCGGACGGCGTCTTCAAGCTGCTCGTCGCGTCGATATACGTCGTGTTGCTCCAGGTGATGACCGATTTCCTGGATGCGCCGCCCTGGCTGCTCGTCGCTACGGCGGCGCTCGTGGCCACCAGCGGTATCGCCGAGATCACCTTCGCGCTCCGGAGCGGCGCCGGTTCGCACACCCGCTACCTCGTCGCCTACGACAGTGGATGGGTCATCGTCACCTTCATCGCGGCGCTTCTGGCGTTCAACGATGTCCTCGGTGCGGGCACGTTCTGGCTCGCCTACCAGTTGCTCGCCTCGCCGCTCGTCGCTGCGGTGTTCGCCTTCGGTGCCCGGCGCGCCCAGACTGACTGACCTTCGCCTGCGCCACTCGCGGCGGACATGTGTCCTCGCACACCATCTCGACAAGAAGAGGACAAGAAGAACCGACCCCTTGACATCCCCTCCGCGCAGGCATAACGTACAACCAAATGGTTGCACAAAGAGAACTGAGCGAAGCGGAGGTCGACCGTGTCTTCCACGCACTGGCGACGTCGACCCGGCGCGACATCCTGCGCCGGACGATCGAGCGGGAGCAGTCGGTCTCGACCCTCGCCTCCGAATACGAGATGTCGTTCGCCGCGGTGCAGAAGCACGTCGCCGTGCTCGAGGCCGCGAACCTCATCGTCAAGCGCGCCGAGGGACGCGAGCGGCTCGTCCGCGCGAACCCCGAGATGATCGCCCGCGCCAGGGCGCTCCTCGCCCGATACGAAGAGCTGTGGCGGTCGCGCATCGCCCGACTCGACGACCTGCTGGCCGAGACGCCTCGGTCCGGCTCATCCGACAACACCGACACCCGCAAGAACGAGCAAGGAGACTGAAATGCCTGTCACCGACGTCACCACCGATGCCGACAACCTCACGATGACCGTGGTCGCCGACTTCGCCGCCCCCATCGAGCGCGTCTGGAGCGCCTACAGCGATCCGCGCCAGCTCGAGCGCTTCTGGGGCCCTCCCGGATGGCCGGCCACCTTCACCGCCTGGGACCACACCGTCGGCGGACGCGCGGTCTACTCGATGAACGGCCCGCGCGGCGAGAAGTCGTCCGGGTCGTGGGAGTTCCTCTCGATCGAGGCACCGAACTCCTTCGAAGTCATCGACTCCTTCGTCGACGAGTCCGGCAAGCCGCTCGAGGGCTTCCCCGCGCAGCGGATGTCGTTCTCGTTCGAGCCCACCGCCGAGGGCACCCGCATGGTCACGACCAGCCACTTCGACTCGGTCGATGCACTCGAGCAGGTCGTCGAGATGGGCCAGGTCGAGGGCATCAAGATGGCGATGGCACAGCTGGACGCCGTGCTGCAGGACCTCCGCGACTACGCGCAGGGCAAGGGAACGCGGGTCGAGCTGCTCGACGACACCCACGTGCGCATCACCCGTCTGGTCGAAGGGCCGCGTGAGCTGGTCTGGCGTGCGCACTTCGAGCCCGAGCTCATCCGCAAGTGGATGCTCGGCCCCGACGGCTGGGAGATGACGGAGTGCGTCGCCGCCACCGAGGTCGGCCAGTCGTACCGGAACTCGTGGGCGCCGGTCGGCGACACCGAGGGGGAGCCGTTCGGCTTCGAGGGGGAGGCGCTCCTGATCGACGCCCCGCGCCGCGCGGTCACCACCGAGCGGATGCAGGGCCTGCCGACCGAGACCCTCAACGACCTCAACCTGTATGAGGAGGACGGCGCGACCCTCGTCACGGTGCTCATCGAATACCCCGACAAGGAGACGCGCGACATGATCCTCGCCACCGGCATGGCCGACGGCATGGAGTCGTCGTTCGCTCGCCTGGAGCGGGAGCTGCTCGCCGTCTGACCGCGGCGTCACGTTCACAACTCCTCAAGAACCGGCCGGATCCCCGCGGATCCGGCCGGTTCTCGGCATTCGGCGCCTGTTTCTGAGGAGTTATGCCCGGGCTAACGGCCGCACCACCCCTCGCGCCGAGGCAGAACCGCCCGGCTCGGGATAAAGTGGCGACACGATGAGGATCACGCGCCGCACTCTGCTCCTCGGCGCCGGAGCCGGCGTCGCTTCGGTGCTTCTCGCCTCCTGCACCCCCGAACCCGCGCCCACGCCGACGCCCACGCGCACCCGTGAGCCCGAGCCTCCGCCCGGAGTTCCCGCGCCGGCCGGCAGCGTCCGCAGCACCTGGACCACCGACCCGTTCGCCCTCGGCGCCGTCAGCTTCACCCCGGTCGGGGTCGTCGCCGGCACCCGCACCGCGCTGGGTCTGCCCATCGACGACCGCGTGTTCTTCGCGGGCGAGGCGACCGATGAGGATGCTCCCGGCACGGTGCGCGGTGCCATCGCCTCTGGTGCGCGCGCCGCGGAGGAACTCATGATCCCGGGCAGCTCCGGCGAGCGGGTCGCCGTCGTCGGCGCCGGGCTCGCGGGCGCCACCGCTGCGGCACTGCTCGCCGAACGCGGCGTGCAGGTGACCGTGTTCGAGGCGCGCGACCGCGTGGGCGGACGCGTCCACTCGCAGGTCGACGACTCCTGGCCGGTTCCGGTGCAGCTCGGCGCCTGGCTCTTCGGCGATGACGACTCCGAGGTCCTCGACCAGCTGACGAGCGGCGATGTCGGCATCGAGGAGCTGACCGGCGAGCTCTGGCGCACACCGGATGGCGATACAGACCCGGTCGACCCGCAACCGTTCACCGCGGCTATGACCACGGCGCAGGCGGCTCCCGAAGACTCCTCGGTCGCCGACGCCCTCACCGCGGCAGGCGTGGATCCCGCCGACCCCGCGACCGCCGCACTGCTCGCGATTCTCGCCACCCGCACCGGAGCCGATGCCGACGAGCTCTCCAGCTGGCTCGCCCCGCCTCTGCCGACCGGCGAGCCGAAGGCAGCCCGCGACGATCTCACTCCGTTCGTGGAGCACGCACTCGACGGCGTGCAGGTCGGACTGAGTTCCCCGGTCGCGCGCATCGCGTACGACGACTCCGGCGTCAGCGTGCGCCTCGGCACCGGTGAGGCCCTGTCGTTCGACCGGGTCGTCGTGACGGTGCCGCTCGGTGTGCTCCAGAAGCGCAGCATCGAGTTCGAGCCTGCGCTCCCGTTCTCGCAGCGGGGTGCGATCGCCGCTCTCGGCACGGGTGCGATCGAGACCGTCTGGCTGCGGTGGGACGAGCCGTTCTGGCAGAACGAGGAGTCGATCTGGCACGCCGTGGGAGCCGATGTGCTGATCCCGACCTGGATCAACCTGCAGCCGACGACCGGAGAGAATGTGCTCGTGGGCCTCGTCGGCGGCACCGCTGCCGCGGACTTCGCCGCGCTCGACGAGAAGGCGGCCCTCGAAGCGGCCCTCGCCTCGCTCACGCTCTGGGTCTGACCGCGCTCCCCGTCGGAGCCGCTTCCACCGACGCCGTTCCGTCCGGCACCACGAAGTCCGACGCGTCTAGCTCCGCGCGGTCGCCGTCTCCCGCGCGGATTCCTCCGGCACCTGCTCGCCCTCGACCGCGGGCGGCCGGTCCGGAGCATCGGCCTCGTCGTCGGCATCCGTCCGCAGTCGTCTCGGCAGCGGCATGCGGCTGATGAGCACGAGCACGGTCGAGACCACGGCGAAACTGCCGAGCGCGATCGCCGCCGACGCGAGGAACTCGATCGGCCCGCTCACCTGCCGCGGGTCGAGGAAGTAGTAGGGGTACCAGCCGATCATCGGCCCACGGATCATCGTCGCGACCCCCCAGAGCACCGGGTAGGCGAGGGACACCGGGACCACCCGCCACGGCACCGATCGGTGGCCGGGCGCCAGGGCCCATGCCGCCACCGTCAGCGCCGGCAGCCAGAAGTGCAACACCTGATCCGACCACGGCACATCGATGCGGATACCGCGGATGCCGGCCTGCCAGACGAGGATCGCGAACACCAGTCCGGCGGTGATCGTCCAGGTCAGCACGAGTGCCAGTGCCACCGTGAGCCACCGCGGATCCCGCGCCGCGCGCAGAGCGATCACCCCCGCGATCGTGAGCAGCACGACGAACGCGATGTTGGACTGGTTGGTCAAGTAAGCGAAGAAGTTCTGGCTCGCGATCGTGTGCGACGCGAGCCCCCAGCTCAGCCGGTGGATGAGCGCCACGAGGCAGACGGCGGCAGCGCCGAGGCGGAGCAGGCCGAAGGCGGTACGCGCCTTCACCGCTGCGTCACCCGCCTTTTCCTCATCCGCCGAGTCTACGGATCGGACCTCCGAGGTTCCGTCGCGCCGCAGAGGGCGCCCGTCCCGACGGGTGTGGATCCGTGCTGATGATCCTGTGTCGGCGTGTCAGCGTCGGGGTTCGCGGGTCGACCACAGCGCCAGTGCGACGAGCACGGGCTGGAAGAACAGCCGGACGAAACGCTTCATGTCCGTGTCGAGGCCGAAGCCGTCACGGTGGTGCATCCACTGCGCCACGTTGCCGGGGAACACGGCGACGAAGAACAGTGCGGCGATCGTGCCGACCGTGCGCCGACGGCGTCGCGCCAGCAGCAGGGCAGAGCCGAGCGCGACCTCGGCCACGCCCGAGGCGAGCACGGTCGTATCGGGGTCGAGCGGTAGCGACTCGGGAACCTGGGCCTGGAACTCCTCACGAGCCACCGTGAGGTGGGAGACGCCCGCGAAGACGAGGGAGGCGCCGAGGAAGATGCGGCCGATGGTGCGGGCAGGAGTCGACATGGGGCGAGTTTACGCCTCGGCAGCCACGCTCAGATCAGGCGGCGGAGGGCTTCTTCGAGCGAGACGCCCTGTGCTTCGGCGCGGTCGCGCAGGCGGGCGTGCTCGTCGGAGGAGAGGGGGATCCGCAGCTCGATCGGGTCGTCGTCGGGGGAGTCCAGGCCGTCGAGCAGATCGGATGCTTCGGCCCAGAGCGGCTCCGCGAGCGAGGCGGCCGCGGCGGGAGAGGGGGCGGATGCTGCCGCTGCCGCGGTCGAGCGGGCGCGGTCCTCGGTCGTGACCGCACTCGCGCCCGCGGAACTCGTCCCGGCAGCCGCGGAACCGGCCGATGCGGCCGATGCGGACGGTGCGGATGCGGCGACGGACGCGGATCCGGATACGGCAGCGCCGGCATCCGTTCCCCTCGTAAAGCCCGGTCCTCGTCGCGGTTCCTGCTTCGCCTGGTACGCCTTGGCGGCGGCGTTCGCGCGTTCGTCGGCCGCTTCGTTGAGCGGGTGTCCGGCGTGCCCCTTGACCCACGAGAACTCGACGTCACGGCCACGGATCGCCTCGTCGATGCCCTCGAGCAGGTCGCGGTTGAGCACGGGTCCGCCGTCGGACTTGCGCCAGCCCTTGCGCTTCCAGCCCGGCATCCACTTGGTCACGGAGTCGATCACGTAGCGGCTGTCGCACTCGATCAGCAGCTTCTCGTCGGTGCCGGCGGTCGCGAGCAGCAGTTCGAGGACCGCGCGCAGCTCGCCCTGGTTGTTGGTGCCGTGCGGGGAACCGCCGGCAGCCCAGTTCGCGTCGTCGATGTACCAGGCCCAGCCGTTGGGGCCGGGGTTGCCCAGGGCGGAGCCGTCTGCGGCGGCGGTGATCGTCATCCCTCAACCGTAGCCGCGCGGCCCGTCGTCGATTCGCACCGGGGTCGCAGTGAATCGATGGTTGCCCTGCGTCGCGGTGGCGCAACTGCGACGTGGTGCAGGTCAGTCCTCTTCAGCCTCGGGCTCGCCGTTCTCGGCCGCGACGGCCTCGGGGGCGGGAGGTGCGACCGGGAACAGGACCGAGCTCAGGTCGCCGCTGGTCTCCGCGCCGAGTCCGATCGAGAGCGGGTCGACGACGGGCGCCGTGTCGAGCACGTCCGCCTCCGTGCGCTCGAGCGGCTCAGAGGGCAGCACCCACTGGTTCTCTTGTTCTTCCGGCTTCTGCTGGAACAGTCCCATGGTCTCCATTGTGAACCTGCCCGGCGGCGACGGGGCCGGATTCACACCGGATTGATCGGGAGCCGGAGCGGATGCGGGTTCAGCGCCTGGCGGCCGTGCGCACCGCTTCGACGAGGGTGCGCCAGGGGCCGTCGAGAGCGGAGTCGGGCACGTCGCGTTCCCGGCGCTCGGAGGGTGTGCGGGCCCGGATGCTCCAGACGTACCGGTCGGCGCCGGTGCCGGCATCCACCTCCTCGTCCCACGGGCAGCCGTCGATGAGGTCGATCCACTCCCCGGCGTCGTCGGGCTCGGCTTCCACCCGCCACTGACGACGGATGCCCGCGATACCGCCGGTGCGCACCACCGCGATCACGACGTGCGTGTCAGTCGGTGGAGGGGACTCGCTCATCTTCATAGACTCCCACGGCACTCCAGGCGCGTCGAGCCGCTTCGGCCGTGGCATCGTCGAGCGCGGTGGCGGCGGCGACCGTGGCGTCGGCGAACTCCGTGAAGGTCGCCGTGCTCGACAGGCCCCCGGTGAGAGCCCGATACCAGACGGTGCCCGCCCGCTCCCAGGCGTTGCCGCCGAGGTCGGTCGCGAACAGGGCGAAGGCGCGGTTGGGGATGCCGGAGTTGATGTGCACCCCGCCGTTGTCTTCGGTCGTGCGCACGAAGCCGCTCATGTGGTCGGGCTGCGGGTCTTTGCCGAGCTCGTCGTCGTCGTAGGCGGTGCCGGGCGCGATCATCGAGCGCAGCGCCGCACCCTCGACGGCGTCGGTGAAGATCTCGGCGCCGATGAGCCAGGTCGCCTGGTCGGCGGTCTGGCCGAGGGCGTACTGCTCGGTCAGCGCGCCGAACACGTCGGCGATGGACTCGTTCAGCGCCCCGGGCTGCCCCTGGTATTCGAGGTTCGCGGTGTGCTGCACGACGCCGTGCGCGAGCTCGTGGCCGATGACGGTGAGCGATCCCGTGAACCCCTGGAACACCTCGCCGTCGCCGTCGCCGAACACCATGCGCTCGCCGTCCCAGAACGCGTTGTCGTAGTCGACGCCGTAGTGCACGGTCGCGTCCAGCGGGGCTCCGGCGTCGTCGAGGGAGTTGCGCTGGAACGCGGCCAGCAGCATCTCGAACGTGGCGCCGAGCCCGTCGAACGCCTCGTTGACCGCGGTGTCTTCCACCGGGCCGTCGTCTTCGCCGCGCACCACGGCTCCGGGTAGCTGCTGCGTGTTGCCGGCATCGCTGATCGTGCGGTTGGGAGCATCCGAAAGCTGGGCGACGAGGTCGCCGTTCTCGTCGATCGACAGGTCGATGCGCGCGCGGAAGGGCGGACGACCCGACGTGAGCGTCTGCCGCGCGGCGGCTGCGGCCTTGGGGAAACGCCCCGACTCGGCCAGGCGCGCGAGCAGATAGGAGGGGACCACTCCATGACTTTCTCCGGATGCTGTGCTGCTCATGTTGCGACCCTACGCCGGGGCGCTGACGTTCGGGCTGACTGTCCGTGGGCATGACGCGAAATGAAGGAGATCGCGCGCTTCGAAGGCGCCATCCGCCTCACAGCTCCTTCGTTCCGTGTTTTCTCCTCCATTCCGTGCGCCTCGGCCTCGCGGCGGCGGGCTGAGATGCCACCCGGCTTGATAACGAGAATCGTTCTCAATAGGGTGAGAGCGTCATGAACCCACCTCCCCGCCGAACCGCATCCGTCGCCGCCACGCTCACGCTGTCGCTCGCGTTCACCGCCTGTGCCCCGGCCGCCGCGCCCACGCCCGCCGCACCGGCCGCGACCGCTTCCGACGCGCACGGCATCGACGCGGGTGGCGCGGCCGAGGTCGCCTCCCCGGCCCGCGCGCTCGTGATCGCCGACGGGCGGGGCAAGCTCACGCTCCTCGACCTCGCCACCGAAGAGCGCTCGACCCTCGCGCCAGGCCGCAGCGGCATCGCCGGTCTCTTCGGGGACGGCCGTCTCGTCTACCGCGCGCACGACGCGGAGGGTGGTACCGCGGTCGAGGTGTTCGACTCCGCGCGCTGGACCGTGCCGCACGGCGATCACACGCACTCCTTCCGTGGCGCCCCGCAGACACTCGGAACCCTCGAGGGCGAGGGAGACGTCACGGTGGTCGCCGGTGAACAGCGGGCGACCGTCGCCTTCGCGGGCGGGGAACTGGTCCTGCTCGCCCACGACGCACTCGGCGAGGGGCTCGATGCCGCCCCGCGTGTGACCGTCGATGCCACCGGCCCCGTCGCCCCACTCGCCGGACACCTGCTCGTACCGACCGCGGGGGCCACGATCGAGCTGCTCGACCCCGCCGGCGACCGCGTCCCGGGTGTGGCAGTCCCGTGCACCGACCCCTCTGACGCCGACCTCACCCGCGTCGGCGCCGTCTTCTCCTGCGCCGAGGGGGCCGTGCTCTTCACCCGCGAGGTCGGCGGCACCATCGCCGCCGAGACCATCCCGTACCCCGTGAACGCCACCCCGACGAGCAGCCTCTCCGGCCGCGCCGACCGCCCCGACCTCGCCGGAGTCGCGGGCGAGCAGGGGGCGTGGCTGCTGGACGTGCGACAGCGGCAGTGGATGCTGCTGCCCTCCGATGTGCCGCTGTTGCAGGCCGCCGCGCTCGGTGACGACGACAGTCGCACGGTCGTGATCGATGCCGACGGTCGCGTGCGGGTGCTCGCCGCGGACGGCGCGGTGTTGGCCCGCACGGAACCGCTGCTGGCGGCATCCGTCGCCGACCCCGCCCTGCGCGACCGCGTGCAGCTGCTCGTCGACGCCCGGCACGCCTACGTGATCGATCCGGCGACCGGCGTCGTGCACGAGATCGACCACGGCGACGGCACCGTCACTCGGACCTTCACCGACCTCGACCCCTGGTTCGTGCAGCAGGTCGGCTGAGCCCTCGACGACTCCGGTCGTCGCCGCGCATTCCGCGCACCCACCCAGAAGAAAGAGAGACGATCCATGTCCCGACCCCGCAGCCGCCTCGCGATCGGCGCCCTCGGCGTGATCGCCGCCGTGGCGCTCGCCGGATGTGCGACCCCCGGGCCCGCCGCCGAGAACACCGCAGGCGCCGCACCGGAAGCCCACCACGAAGGCGACACCCGCATCGCCGTGACCTACGACGGCGGTGTGCTCGTGCTCGACGGCGAGACCCTCGACACCATCGGGCAGGTCGAGCTCGGCGGCTTCCTGCGCGTCAACGGCGCCGGCGACCACGACGGGCACGTCTTCGTCACCGCCGAAGACGGCTTCCACGTGCTCGACTCCGGCCTGGCATCCGGCACCGTCGAGCTCACCGGCGAGGTGTTCGACGCCGAAGCCGCGGGCCACGCAGTCCCGCACGCCGGACGCACGGCCCTGTTCGACGACGGCACCGGCGAGGTGCGGATCTTCGACACGGATGCCGTCGGCACCGGCACCCTTCCCGAGGTGGACACGATCACCTCGGAGGCCGCCCACCACGGTGTGGCGCTCGAGCTCGCCGACGGCAGCATCCTCTCGACGATCGGCACGGCCGAGGCGCGCAGCGGAGTCCGTCACCTCGCGGCCGACGGCACCGAGCTCACCCGCAACGAGCAGTGCCCGAGCGTGCACGGCGAGGGCGCGCTCAAGGGCGAGGTCGTGATGTTCGGCTGCGACGACGGCGTGCTGCTCTTCGACGGCGGCGTCTTCACCAAGATCGACGCCCCCGACGAGTTCGGTCGCACCGGCAACGCGTACGTGAGCGACACCAGCGCGATCGCCTTCGGCGACTACAAGACCGACCCCGATCAGGAGGGCTACCTGCTGTCGCAGCTCGCGCGCATCGACACCGCGACGCAGACGATGTCGATCGTCGACCTCCCGGAAGGTGTGGAGTACACCTGGCGCGGGGTGGGACGCGACGGACACGACAACGTCGTGGTGCTCGGGGCCGACGGCAGCCTGTCGCTGCTCGACGAGTCAGGCGAGCTCGTCGACGCCTGGGATGTGATCGATCCGTGGGAGAGCCCGACCGAGTGGCAGCAGCCGCACCCGGGCCTGCACGTGGTCGGCGACATCGCCTACGTGACCGAGCCGGCGAAGGACCGCATCCTCGCGGTCGACCTGCACACCGGTGAGGTGTCGGCCGAGGCGACCCTCGACGTCGTGCCGAACGAGTTCGTGGTGGTCGGCGCCGCCGGACACTGAGGGAGATCAGGAGGGCGGGTCCGTACGCACGGGCCCGCCCTCCTTTCGTGCCGGATTCAGTCCGACTCGATACTCAGCACCGTCGTCCGCATGCCGTCGGACTCGTACTGCACCGGCATCCCGGGGTGATCGATCGAGAACCAGAAGACGCCGTCGTCGGTGTCGTACCGGCGGCAGGTGAGCTGCCCGAGGGGCGTCGACAGTGTGACGGTCGACACGCTCGTCGTCCCCGCGTCGAAGGCGGCATGTCCCTGCAGCTCGGCCCAGGTCACGCGGTTCGAGACGACGGCCTTCGGGTCTGCGGCGGCCCAGCGGTCGAGGGTCGCGCCCTCGTCGTCGGTGTCGCGGAAGCGGTTGACGTGTTCGCCCAGCGGGCCGTCGGGCCCCTCCAGGAGCAGCCGGATCAGCTTCCCCGATCCGGTGGCATCGCGGATCTCGGCGGCGGTGAAGGGCGTCGGCAGGAGTCCGGGGCCGAGCAGGTACGGGTCGGGTTCGGTCATGCGTCCAGTCTGCGCCCTGTGCCGTCTGCACCGCCCGCACCCCTTCGCCGAGTCGAGTGCACGGCGTGCTGCCGAGTGCACGGCTTGGTGCCGAGTGCACGGCGCGTTCGCGTGAAGATCCCGTGCACGGGGCCGCATCCCATGCACTCGGCGGAGGGCGGGAGTCGAACCGGGAGTCGAACCGGGAGTCGGAGCGTGACGCGCAGGGGGTGACACTCCTCCAGTCCTGGGGCTATCTTTGTTTGACTACCGAAACAAGATGATTCGAGGACACCGTGGCGCCGGCTACCCAGACCGTACATTCCGAGGGTGAGATCTTCCGGCTGGTGCGCACCGGGGCGGCCCAGTCCCGCGCCGACCTCGCCCGCCTGACCGGACTCTCCCCCTCGACCGTCGCGCTGCGCGTCGAAGAGTTGATCGCCCACGGCTACATCGAGGAGAACGGCGAGGGCGAGTCGCGCGGCGGCCGTCGCCCCCGCGTGCTCACGGTGAAAGCAGGCGGGAGTGTGGTCGCCGGAGTCGAGCTCGGCGAGCAGCACGCCACGGTGGCGCTGTTCGACCGGCGTGCCGAGGTCGTCGCCTCGACCGTCGCGCAGGTGTCGCTCCTCGACGGCGTCGAGAGCGTCGTGAACCAGGTGTGGGAGTGCGCGCGCACGCTCGCGAAGGACAACGGCGGCCTCACGGTCGAGGGCATCGCCATGAGCCTGCCCGGCCCCGTCGACTCGCGCACCTCGCGCCTGCTGGCGCCCATGCGCATGCCCGGTTGGAACGGCGTCGACGTGGGCGAGGTGCTCGGCTCGGTCACCGGGCTCCCGTTCCTCATCGACAACGACGCGAACGCCATGGCCGTCGGCGAGTTCATCGAGCGCGGTGGCGAGCAGGAGCAGCTGGTCTTCGTGAAGGCGGGCAGCGGCATCGGCTGCGGCATCATCCTCGACGGTGCCGTCTACCGCGGGTACCGTGGGGTCGCCGGCGACATCAGCCACGTCGCGCTGCACAACGCCCCGCCCATCATCTGCTCGTGCGGTCGGGTCGGCTGCCTCGACGTGGTCGCCAGCGGTGCGGCGATCGTGGATGCGCTGCGCGAGTCCGGCGTCGCGGTGGAGACCCTCGACGACGTGCTCGCGCTCGCGCAGGACGCTCACCCCAAAGCCACCTCCGCGCTGCGCGAGGCCGGCGCGCGCACGGGCGAGGTGCTCGCCACGATCATCAACTTCTTCAACCCGCAGGCTCTCGCGCTCGGGGGGCGACTGGCCACGGCCGACGCGTTCGTCGCCGGCGTGCGACAGGCGCTCTTCACCCTCTGCCTGCCCATGTCGACGGATGCTCTCGAGATCGGCGTGAGCCGAGCCGGCGCGCTCGCCGGTGCGCGCGGTGTGGCCTGGGAGCTGCTGGAGCGGATGCTCGACCCGGCCAGGATCGACGAGGAACTGCGCAAGACCGCCGCGTAGTAGCTTCGATTATCGGCTCAAGTTCGCGACCATGCGGAACAAGATGCTGATTTTGGTTCGAGGTCCGATCTAGACTCGGAGTATGACCGAGACGTCCCCGCTCCCGCGCATCGCCATCGCCGGCATGGCCATCGAGTCCAGCACCTTCTCGCCGCACCGCGCCGGTGAGCGCGACTTCCTGCGCGTGGAGGGTGAAGAGCTCATCACCCGCTACGACTCCCTGCGCGACGGCGACATGCGTGACCGCGCCGCGTGGCTGCCGGTCTACTACGCCCGATCGATCCCCGGCGGCGCCGTGCTGCGCGAGGTCTACGACAGCATCAAGGCGCGCATCTGCGACGGGCTGCGGGCCCTCGTGGCCGACGGCGAGAAGCTCGACGGCCTCTTCTTCGACATCCACGGGGCGATGAGCGTCGAAGGCATGGACGACGCCGAGGGCGACCTGATCACCGCGATCCGCGAGGTGATCGGCGCCGACGTCGTGGTGTCGGCGTCGATGGACCTGCACGGCAACGTGTCGCGCACCCTGATCGAGAACGTCGACATCATCACCTGCTACCGCCTGGCTCCGCACGAAGACACGTGGGAGACCCGCGACCGCGCGATCCGCAACCTCGTCGAGGCGCTCGAGAGCGGCGTCACCCCGCGCCGCGCCTGGGTGCGCGTGCCCATCCTGCTCCCCGGTGAGAAGACCAGCACCCGCGTGGAGCCGGCGAAGAGCCTGTACGCCCGCATCCCCGAGATCGAGGCGCGCCCCGGCATCACCGACGCCGCGATCTGGATCGGCTACGCCTGGGCCGACGAGCCCCGCTGCCACGCGACCGTGGTCGTGACCGGCACCGACGATGCGGCGACCGCGCGTGCGGCGGAGGAGCTCGGTCGTGCGTTCTGGGATGTGCGCGACGACTTCGAGTTCGTGGGCCCTCCCGGAACCCTCGACGAGGGTGTCGCGGCCGGCCTCGCCGCCACCGACACCCCGTACTTCATCAGCGACTCGGGCGACAACCCCGGCGCCGGCGGCACGGGCGACGTCACCTGGACCCTCGCGCAGCTGCTGCAGAAGCCCGAGCTCACCTCCGACGACGCCCCGGTCACGCTGTGCGGCTCGGTTTTCGACAAGGGGGCGCTCGACGTCCTCCGCGGTCACGCCGTGGGTGAGCGGGTGTCGGTCGAGGTCGGCGCGCGCGTCGACAGCGGCCCGCACGGACCGGTCCTCGTCGATGGAGTGCTGCACAGCCTGCACGAGGGCGATGTGGATGCCGGCGGAATCGCGGTCATCCGCGTCGGCGGCCTGCACGTGATCGTCACGGAGTTCCGCAAGGCGTACCACGACGTCTCCGACTTCACCTCGATCGGACTCGACCCGGTCGCCGCGCAGATCGTCGTCACCAAGATCGGCTACCTCGAGCCCGAGCTGTACGCGATCATGCGCGGCTGGACGCTCGCTCTCACTCCGGGCGGGGTGGATCAGGACCTCGAGCGGCTCGGTCACCACCGCATCCAGCGCCCGATGCATCCGTTCGACGCGTTCGATGAGGTGCCGGATCTCGCGGCCGAGATGGTCGGCTGACACGCTTCCGCAGCTTTTCGCCGCAATCAAAGAAAGTTAGTTACTTAAACGTAACAAGACCGTCTTCTGCCCTGAACTTAGTTCGGGCATGATTCAAAGTACGTCATAAATCGGACGAACGCCTTGGTTGCGAGGCGTTGAACAAGGAGGTTTACATGCGATCTCAGTCGCTGCGCCGCCGGCTGCTCGCCCCCCTGGGTGCGCTCGCCGTCGCGACGCTCGCCCTCACCGCCTGCCAGGCCGGCGCCACGGGCGACACCGGCTCGGGCGAGAAGGACACCGTCAGCTTCGCGCTGCAGGTCGGCACCGGACCCAACTGGATCCTGCCGATCTCGTCGCCCGACAAGATGGCCACGCACAACAGCGCCATCAAGGCGACCATGTGGCCGCGCCTGTTCGAGTACAACGGCGTCGACGGCGAGATGGGCTGGGACGAGCTGGCCTCCGCCGCCAAGTCCTACGAATTCTCCGAGGACCGCAAGACCATCACCATCACGCTGAACGACCTCGACTGGTCGGACGGCGAGCCCGTCACCTCGCGCGACGTGGAGTTCTGGTACAACCTGGTGCGCTTCAACGGCGAGAAGACCGGTGGTTACTCCGCCGGCCTGATGCCCGACAACATCACCGAGTTCACCACCATCGACGACAAGACGTTCTCGCTGACGATGGACAAGGTCTACAACGAGGAGTTCCTCCTCGGCAACCAGCTCAGCCTCATCTACCCGATGCCGCAGCACGTCTGGGACAAGACCAGCGCTGACGGCGAGATCGGCGACCATGACCGCGACCAGGCCGGTGCGACCGCGGTGCTCGACTACCTCTTCTCCGAGGCCGAGGACATGAAGACCTACGCCACCAACGACCTGTGGAAGACCGTCGCCGGTCCCTACACGGTCAAGAGCTGGTCGGACTCGGGCCTGGTGGAACTCACCGCCAACAAGGAGTACACCGGCGAGGACAAGCCGAGCATCGAGAACGTCGAGTTCCTGCCGTTCACGTCGGCCGACGCCGAGATGAACGTCGTGCGCTCGGGTGACGTCGACTACGGCTACGTCACGAGCTCGCAGCTCACGAACGAGAAGCAGTTCACCGACCTCGGCTACAGCATCGAGCCGTGGGCCGGCTGGTCGATCACGTACATGCCGTACAACTTCGCCAACCCGGAGAAGGGCTCCTTCTACAAGCAGCTCTACGTGCGCCAGGCACTGCAGCACGCCATCGACCAGGAGACCATCTCCGAGGTCGTCTGGCACGGTGCCGCGACTCCCGACTACGGTCCCATCCCGCAGACCGCGGACTCCAGCGGACTGTCCGACGTGCAGAAGGACAACCCGTACCCGTTCGACCTGAAGAAGGCCGAGAAGCTGTTCACCGACAACGGCTGGGTCAAGGGATCCGACGGCACGCTCGAGTGCGCCGAGGCCGGCGCGGCCGAGGGCCAGTGCGGCGAGGGCATCGCCGCGGGTGACAAGGCGGAGATCGTCGTCACCACGCAGAACGGCTCGCAGGAGACCGACAACATGATGGCGGAGATCCAGTCGTCGCTCGGCAAGATCGGAGTCAAGATGACGATCGACTCCAAGCCGCTCGACACCGTCCTCACGCAGGCGCAGGAGTGCAAGACCGGCAGCTCGTGCACGTGGGAGCTCGTCTTCTTCGGCACCGCGGGCAGCTGGTACTTCCCGCCGTACGCCACCGGTGAGCGCGTCTTCGCGAAGGACACCAAGTGGAACGCCGGACAGTACGACAACCCCGAGGCCGAGGAGCTCGTCCAGGCGATGGCCTTCTCGACCGACCCCGAGATCGCGAAGAAGTACTCCGAGTACCTCGCCACCGACCTCCCGGTCATGTGGATGCCGAACCCGGTGTACCAGGTCTCCGTCGTCCGCGACGGACTCGACATCGCCCACCAGGACCCGGGCGCGTCGTTCCTTCCCCAGCGTTGGTCCTGGACCAAGTAACGAGCAGGTGACATGAGCGTGGTGGAAGCAGCGCAGAACGCGCAGCAGAAGAAGGAGAGGGCCGGCGGCCCGCGGTTCTGGTGGTACCTGTTGCGACGGGTCGGCCAGGGCGGGATCGTCATCCTCATCGTGACGCTGATCGTGTTCGCGCTGCTCCACCTCGCGATGCCGCAGGGGCCGGCCGCCGGCATCCTCGGCATGCAGGCATCGCAGGAGCAGATCGACGCCTTCAACAAGGAGAACGGCTTCGATCTGCCCCTGTGGCAGCAGTACTTCAACTTCCTGCTGCAGCTCGTGCAGGGAGACCTGGGCGACTCGTTCAAACTGAACCGACCGGTGGCGGATGCCATCGGCCAGCGTCTTCCGAAGACGCTGATCCTGGCCCTCATCTCGATGCTCTTCGCACTGATCATCGCGATCCCGATGGGCATCTTCCAGGCCGTGCGCCGCGGCAAGGCCGCGGACTACGCGCTGACCACCTGGAACTTCATCGTCTACTCGACGCCGTCGTTCTTCCTCGGCCTGATCCTCGTGATCGTGTTCGCCCAGTGGCTGCGGCTCGTGCCCGCCCAGGCGCCGCAGGGTGAGACCGTCGGCGACGTGCTGGCGAACCCGGCCGGCCTCGTGCTGCCGGTGCTCACCGCGGCGCTCGGCATCATCGCGACGTTCTCGCGGTACATGCGCTCCGCCACGATCGACAACCTCTCCGAGGACTACGTCCGCACCGCCAGGGCGAAGGGCACCTCGGTGCCCGTGGTGATCACCCGCCACGTGGTGCGCAACTCCCTGACCCCCGTGATCGCCATGCTCGGCTACTACCTGCCGGTCATGTTCGGCGGCATGATCGTCGTCGAATCGCTCTTCAACTACCCCGGCATGGGCCTGCTGTTCTGGACCTCGGCACAGACCTCCGACTACCCCGTGCTGATCGGCTGCATCCTGGTGATCGCGCTCGCGACGGTCATCGGATCGCTCCTCGCCGACATCATCCAGGCGCTGCTCGATCCGCGCACCCGAGAGGAGCTCTCGTGAGCACCACGACCATCGTGATGCGAACGCTGACCCCGCGTCAGCGGGGCACGCGCCGCTTCCTGCAGAACAAGCTCGCCGTCTTCGGCATCGTGACCATCGTGCTGTTCCTGCTCTTCTGCTTCCTGGGTCCGCTGATCCACCCGACGGACCAGATCCACACCGACCTGCGCAGCACCATGCTGCCGCCGGGGAGCCCCGGCCACCCGCTCGGCACCGACGACGTCGGCTACGACGTGCTCGGCCGGCTCATGGTCGGCGGGCAGATCTCGATCCTGATCGGCCTCGCCGCCGGCATCCTCGCCACCGTCATCGGCACCCTCTGGGGAGCGATCGCCGGCTACGTCGGCGGTGCCGTCGACACCGTGATGATGCGCGTCGTCGACGCCGGCATCGCGATCCCCGCGACCTTCCTGCTGCTGATCCTCTCGGCGATCCTGCGCCCGAGCGTTCCGCTGATGATCTGCGTGATCGGCCTGGTCTCCTGGCTCGTCCCGGCTCGTCTCGTGCGCGCCGAATCGATCTCGCTGAAGTCGCGCGAATATGTGCTGGCCCTGCGGGCGATGGGTGGCACGCACTCCCGCGCCGTGCTCAAGCACATCGTCCCCAACACCGTCGGCACGATCGTCGTGAACGCCACGTTCCAGGTCGCCGACGCCATCCTGCTCGTCGCCTACATCTCGTTCCTCGGCATGGGGCTGCAGAAGCCGGCGACCGACTGGGGCGCCATGCTCACCAGCGGCATCACCTACACGTACGCGGGTGCCTGGTGGTTGATCTTCCCCGCCGGATTCTGCATCGTGCTGACCGTCTGCGCCTTCAACAGCATCGGCGACGGCCTGCGCGACTTCTTCGACGTGAAGGGGCGTGCCGCATGAGCGACGCACTGCTGGAGATCTCCGACCTCACGGTCACGTTCCGCACGGAAGACGGGTCGGTCGAGGCCGTGAAGGGCATCGACCTCGAGGTGCGCCCCGGCGAGGTGCTGGCGCTGGTCGGCGAGTCCGGTTCGGGCAAGTCCGTCACCGCCATGGCCATCCTGAAGCTGCTGCCGCGCTCGGCCACGGTCACCGGGTCGATCAAGCTCGCCGGGCGCGAGCTCCTGCCGCTCGCGGAAGCCGAGATGAACGCCGTGCGCGGTGCCGAGATCTCGATGGTGTTCCAGGAGCCGATGACCGCGCTCAACCCGAGCATGCGGATCGGCGACCAGATCACCGAGGCGATCCTCAACCACCGCACCATCTCCAAGGCGGAGGCCTGGGGGCGTGCGGTCGAGATGCTCCGGCGCGTGGGCATCCCCGAGCCCGCCCGTCGGGCGAAGAGCTACCCGCACGAGATGTCCGGTGGTCAGCGTCAGCGTGTGGTCATCGCGATCGCCCTCGCGTGCGAGCCGCAGCTGATCATCGCCGACGAGCCGACGACCGCGCTCGACGTGACCGTGCAGGCCGAGATCCTCGACCTGATCCGCGGCCTCGCGGCCGAGTCGGGGACCGCGTTCCTGCTCGTCACGCACAACATGGGCGTCGTCGCCGACATCGCCGACCGGGTCGCGGTGATGTTCCGCGGCACCATGGTCGAGGTGGGCGACACCCGCACGGTGCTCACCGCGCCGCGAGAGGACTACACGAAGAAGCTGCTCAGCGCCGTGCCCTCGCTGCCCGACCTCGCGAGCGTGATCGAACGGGAGCCCGAGACCGAGGTGCCCGCCGCGGTGCTCGAGCTCGATGCCGCCAGCGTCACCTATCGCCGCGGCGGACGACCGTTCCTCGCGCTCGACGGCGTGAGCCTGCGCATCGCCCCGGGCGAGATCCTGGGCCTCGTCGGCGAGTCCGGATCGGGCAAGTCGACCCTCGGACGCGCGGCACTGGGGCTTCTGCCCCTGTCGAGCGGGAGCATCACCCTGTTCGGCGAGAAGGTCGGACGCGGTGGCGTCTCCGGGCGTCGGGAGCGCGCACTGCGCGGTCGCGTCGGCGCGATCTTCCAGGACCCGGGCTCCAGCCTCGACCCGCGCATGACCGTCGGCGAGGCCATCGCCGAACCCCTGCTCGTGCAGCGGCGGCGCTTCCCGACCTCGGCGAGCACGCGTCGCACCCGCGTGGCCGAGTTGCTCGACGCCGTCGAGCTGCCCACGAACTACGCCTCCCGCTACCCGCACGAGCTCTCCGGAGGGCAGCGTCAGCGCATCGGTCTCGCCCGCGCCATCGCCCTGGAGCCGGAACTGATCATCGCCGACGAGCCCACCTCGGCGCTCGACGTCTCGGTGCAGGCCGCGGTGCTCGAGGTGCTGCGCACCCTGCAGGAGAAGATGCACTTCGCGTGCCTCTTCATCAGCCACGACCTCGCCGTGGTTCACGAGATCTCCGACCGGGTCGCCGTGATGCTCAAGGGCGAGATCGTCGAGACGGGCTCCGCCGACGACGTGCTCCTGGCTCCGCAGCATCCGTACAGCCGACGGCTGCTGGCCTCGGTACCGGTTCCCGATCCCGACAAGCAGGCGCTGCGGCGGGAGGCCCGTGCGGCCGCCCGGGTGATGGCCCCGTGACCGGGGGAGAGCCGACCCGATCGACCCTTGTGCACGGTGCGGGCCCTGTCGTGCTCGGGCTCGACGTCGGCGGATCGAGCGTCAAGCACCTGCTCGCGCCGGCGCGCATCTCGCTGGACGCACCGCCGACGCCCCTCGCCCGCGGCCGCCACGCGACGCCCAAGGACGCACCCGTGGACGGGCTCGCCGCCATCGCGAACTCGCTCCGGGGGGATGCCGACCTCGAACGCGTGGTGCTGTCGATCCCCGGATTGGTCGACGAGGCGGAGGGAGTGGTCGTGCGCTCGACCAACATCCCGGCGCTCGACGGCCGCCCGCTCGGCGCACAGCTCAGCGCGGAACTCGGCATCCCGGTCGACGTCATCAACGACGGTCACGCCGCCGCGGTCGCCGAGGCCTCGTGGGGCGCGGGCGCCGGTGTCGACGACGTCTTCGTGCTCGCGCTGGGCACCGGGATCGCGGGCGCACACGTGGCGCACGGACAGGTCGTCCCCGGAGCGCACGGCTCGGCCGGCGAACTCGGACACATCACGATCGAACCCGACGGCAGCATCTGCTCGTGCGGACGCCGCGGCTGCCTGGAGACCATCATCGGCGCACCCGCACTGCGGCGGGCGTGGGCCGCGGTCGGCGGAAAGGGCGGTCCGGAGGGGCTGCTGGCGGCGAGCAGCGAGGGGGATGCGGTGGCGACCGCGATCGTGGAGCGGGCGTCGTCGGCGCTCGCGGAGGCGATCCTCACCCTGTGTGCCCTCGTCGATCCGGGGTGCATCGTGATCGGCGGCGGCCTCGCGCAGGCGCCGCACCAGCTCGTGACGCTCGCTGCGCGCTACGTCGGCGAGCGCGCCTCGTTCCACCGTGTTCCGCCCATCGTGCCGGCCACGCTCGGCGAGTGGGCCGGGGCGAACGGCGCCGTGCTCACCGCGCTCCGTCGCCAGCGCGCCCTCGTCTGACGGGCCGCGACGCAGCGCCGCGCCGCGCCGCGCTGCGTCGCGCCGCGTCGCGAGGCGCCGCCGCACATCACGCCGAGTGCACGGGTTCCTGCCGAGTGCACGGCTTGCCTGCGTCGACAGGCCGCGCGCTCGGCGACAAGCCGTGCACTCGGCAGCGGGACAGCGGGACAGCGGGACAGCGGGACAGCGGGGCAGCGGGACAGCAGGCGCGGCGGGACAGGGCGGTGCTCAGCGGGGCGGATGCCCAGGACACTCGCGTAAAATCAGCACAATGACCGACGCCCCCTCCGACGCTGCACCCGACCTCGGACCGGGCGTCGACCCCGACGATCTCGCCACGACTCTTCGCGTGCTGGCCGAGCTGCACCAGATCGACAACGAGCACCCGGACTTCGTCGCCGTGCGCCACGCGACCGCGGCCATGTTCAAGGCCGTCAAGCGCGTGCGCCGCAAGGAGATCCGCGACGCGATCGCCGAGGCCGACAGGGCCGTCGTCGCCCGCACCGCCACCGGAGCGCCCGACCGCATCGACGACGAGACCCGCGGCCACGACCTCGCCACCAGCGTGGTGGACGCCCCCATCGCCGGCGAGCTGCTGAAGCCCCGCAACTGCTACATCTGCAAGCAGCCGTACACGCAGGTCGACGCCTTCTATCACCAGCTCTGCCCGGACTGCGCCCGCTTCAGCCATGGCAAGCGCAACGCCCGCACCGACCTCACGGGCAAGCGCGCCCTGCTCACGGGCGGCCGTGCCAAGATCGGCATGCACATCGCGCTGCGGCTGCTGCGCGACGGCGCGCACACCACGATCACGACGCGGTTCCCGCGCGACGCCGTTCGCCGCTTCTCGGCCCTGCCCGACTCGGGCGACTGGCTGCACCGCCTGCGCGTCGTCGGCATCGACCTGCGCGACCCCGCCCAGGTGATCGGCCTCGCCGACTCGGTCGCGGCTCAGGGTCCGCTCGACATCCTCATCAACAACGCCGCGCAGACCGTGCGCCGCTCACCGGGTGCGTACTCGCTGCTGGCGGATGCCGAGCTGCAGCCGCTGCCCGACGGACCGCTTCCCGAGATGGAGACCTTCGGGCACACCGCCGACCCGCACCCGCAGGCGCTGCAGGCCTCGGTCGACGCGCATCCGCTCCTCTCGGTCGCGGCCCTCGGCGGCACGGTCGCCGAGCAGGGCGGCCAGGCGCTCACGGCCGAAGACCTCGCGCGGCTCGCGATGGCTCCCGGATCGTCGTCGCTCGAGAAGCACGCCGACGGTACCGCGATCGACGCCGGCGGACTCGTGCCCGACGTGAACCGCACCAACAGCTGGGTGCAGTCCATCGAGCAGGTCGATCCGCTCGAGATGCTCGAGGTGCAGCTGGCCAACACGACGGCGCCGTTCCTGCTCATCAGTCGTCTGCGTGCGTCGATGGCGGCATCCGATTCGCACCGCAAGTATGTGGTGAACGTGTCGGCCATGGAGGGGCAGTTCTCCCGCCGCTACAAGGGTCCGGGGCACCCGCACACGAACATGGCCAAGGCCGCGCTCAACATGCTCACCCGCACCAGCGCCGGCGAGATGCTCGAGAAGGACGGCATCCTCATGACGGCCGTCGACACCGGATGGATCACCGACGAGCGCCCGCACCACACGAAGGTGCGCCTGGCCGAAGAGGGGTTCCACGCCCCGCTCGACCTCGTCGACGGTGCCGCCCGCGTGTACGACCCGATCGTGCGCGGCGAGGCCGGCGAAGATGTGCACGGCGTGTTCCTGAAGGACTACGAGCCCAGCCCCTGGTGAGGTGCGCGGCTCGCGTCTCGCGGGTCATCCGTCGGGAGTTCCCACGGATGTCGGGCGGAAACTCGGTCTTCCGACCTGCATCCGTAAATTTTCCCGACAAACGGTTCGACTGAGGGGCGGCGAAGCTGCGGCCCAGTGCGGATGCCGCGTCAGTGTGCGCGCTCGGCGAGGTTGGCGGATGCCCAGCGGCCGAGCTGGTCGAGGATGGGCAGCAGCCCCTCGCCGCTGGAGGTGAGGGCATACGACACCGTGATCGGCGGCCCGGCGTCGACCGTGCGTGCGACGAGACCGGCGTCGGAGAGTTCTGCCAGGCGGTCGGAGAGCACGGTGTCGCTGATGCCGGCGACGGAGCGGCGCAGGGCGACGAAGGTCGAAGGGCCGCCGCCGAGTGACGAGACGATCATGCCGTTCCACCGTTTGCCGAGCACGCTGAAGGCCAGTGTGACGGCGGCGTCGCACACCTGACGTTCTTCTTCGACCTCGGCCATGCACACATCCTACCCGTGCTACGTTAACCGGTGTCGCTAATAAAAACCTAGCGACTACGAAAACGAGAGGTAGGCCCATGTCCCTGTTCCGCCTGGATGCCAGCATCCTTCCCGCGTCGTCCGCCAGCCGCGCGCTCGCCGACCTCGTCGAGGCCGAGTGGACCGCGTCCCACCCCGACTCGACCGTCACCCGCCGCGACCTGGCGAGCGACCCCGTGCCCGCGACCGCCTGGGCGGATGCCGTCACCGGCGGCTTCGTCGACGAGGCCCAGCGCACCCCCGCGCAGAACGATGCCCGTGCGCTCGCGACCTCGTTCGCCGACGAGCTGATCGGCGCCGACGCCCTGCTGTTCGCCGTGCCGCTGTACAACTACGGCGTCTCGCAGCACTTCAAGACCTGGTTCGACCTGGCCTACACCGACCCGCGCATCGACCCGACGGGCACCGCGCTGAACGGCAAGCCCGCGACGCTCGTCACCGTGCTCGGCGGCAACTACGCAGAGGGCTCGCCCAAGGAGGGCTGGGACCACTCGACCGGCTGGCTGCGCCGCGTGCTCGAAGACGTCTGGGGCCTCGACCTGCGCGTCGTGCAGCGTCCCTTCACCCTCGTCGGCGTGAACCCGGCGCTCGACGCGTTCACCGACACGGCGCGCGAGCTCAAGGAGAACGCCGAGGCCGACGCCCGCACCTTCGGCCGCGAGCTCGCCGCGACGCGCGACCCCCGCGTGGCCTGACCCGGCCAGGGTCCGGCATCCGCCGGTCGCAGCATCCGTCCGGTCCGGCCCCCGTCCACTTGTCGGGAGAATGTCCGGATGTCGGACCGGAAACCGCGTTCCGGTCCGACATCCGTGAAAAGTCCCGACAGATGAACGGCGGGACGGCGGGGCGCCCGAACCGCCGGAACCGCCGTCGGTCAGGCGGGAGGCGCCGCCGGGTACGGATGCGGCAGCCACACCGTCACGATCAGACCGCCGTCCGGGCGCGGGGTGAGCACCAGGGTGCCTCCGTGCGCCTGGGTGATGCGGTCGACGATCGCGAGGCCCAGTCCCGCCCCGGCATGGTCATCGCCACGGGTGCGCTCGGCGCCGCGCTGGAACGGCTCGACGAGGGTCGCCACGAGAGGCGCCGGCAGCACCTCGCCGGTGTTCTCGACCACCAGCGCTACCGCCTGCGGCATCGAGTGCGTGCGCACGGCCACAGCCCCTCCGGCGGGCAGGTTGTGCACGATCGCGTTGAGCACGAGGTTCGTGACCAACTGCGGCAGCAGCGCCGCCGACCCGAGTACCGGCGCGGGTGCACCGCCCACCTCGACGGCCACTCCTCGGCGGTCGGCGAGCGGCAGCAGCGCCTCCACCGCCCCTTCGGCGAGCAGGGAGAGGTCGACGATCTCGCGCGGGAACGTCCTGCGGTCGGCGCGGCTCAGGAGCAACAGGGCCTCGGTGAGCTCGATCGCCCGGGTGTTCACCTCACGCAGGCGGGCGATCAGGGCGTCGACATCGCGGTCCGGGTCGGCTTCGGCGACCTCGAGCAGGGTCTGCGAGATCGCGAGCGGGGTCCGCAGCTCGTGCGAGGCGTTCGCGGCGAACCGCTGCTGCTCGGCGACGTGCGCCTCGAGCTGCTCGAGCATCGAGTCGAAGACGTCGGCCAGGTCGCGGAACTCGTCGCGGGGGCCGGCGAGCGACACGCGGTGTGACAGGGATCCCTGCGCGGCGAGCCGGGCGGCGTCGCCGATGCGGTCGAGCGGCGCCAGCATCCGTCCGGCCAGCAGCCACCCGGCGCCGAGGCCGAATGCGAGCAGCACCAGCATGACCATCGAGGCCACCGGCACGAACGCCCGGCTGAGGTCGCCGCGGTTGGGGAAGAAGTCGACGGTGTCCGGCACGTAGCGCAGCAGGAACAACCCGACCGCGGCGAGGAGCAGACCGCCGGACACCACCACGATCACCGCGTAGCTCAGCGTGAGCTTGAGGCGGGCGCTCATCCCGCGGCGCCTAGGCATCGGCATCCGTCCCGATCCGGTACCCGACACCCGGCACCGTGAGGATCAGCCACGGCTCGCCCAGGCGCTTGCGCAGCGACGACACCGTGATGCGCACGGCATTCGTGAACGGGTCGGCGTTCTCGTCCCAGGCCCGCTCCAGCAGCTCTTCGGCGCTGACCACCCCGCCCTCCGCGTCGACCAGCACCTCCAGCACGGCGAACTGCTTTCGGGTAAGCGCGACGTAGCGGTCGTCGCGGTACACCTCGCGGCGGAACGGGTCCAACCGCAGCCCGGCGACCTCGAGCACCGGCGGGCGGCTGCGCTGACGGCGGCGGTCGAGGGCGCGCAGGCGCAGCACCAGTTCCCGCAGCTCGAACGGCTTGGTGAGGTAGTCGTCGGCGCCGATCTCGAAGCCGCTCGCCTTGTCGTCGAGCCGGTCGGCGGCGGTGAGCATCAGGATCGGGATGCCGCTGCCGGAGGCCACGATCCACCGGGCGATGTCGTCGCCCGACGGGCCGGGCACGTCGCGGTCGAGCACGGCGATGTCGTAGGAGTTGATGCTCAGCAGCTCGAGCGCGGCGTCGCCGTCGCCGGCGATGTCGGCCGCGATCGCCTCCAGGCGCAGCCCATCACGGACCGCCTCGGCGAGGTAGGGCTCGTCCTCGACGATCAGCACACGCATGGCTGAGATCCTACGCAGTGCGGCATATCGGGAGCATATGGAAAAGCGCATACGCCCTCGCAACCGGCGTGCTTCTTCACTGGAAGCATGAACACCCGCACCACCTCCCGCTCCCCACGAATGCGCCGTCGTCGGCTCGCCGTCACCGCTGCCGCCCTCGCTCTCGCCGTGATCGTCGCGTTCGCTGTGCAGCAGTCGCTGTCCGTGGCCTTCGCCGATGCCGCCCGCCCCGGCACCCTCCCCGTGCCGACCGACCGGCCCGCCGAGGGCGGAACCGCCGGCACCGGCACCGGCTCGGTCATCACCCCGAGCGAGGCCGACGGCGTGATCCGCGACGGCGACCAGCCCACGGTGTTCGACGTCGACCGGGTCGCGGTCGGCAACCTCGACCCCGCCCTGCTCGCGGCTCTGCAGCGTGCCGCATCGGATGCCGAAGGCGACGGCGTCACGTTCCGTGTGAACAGCGGATGGCGCACCCCGGCGCTGCAGGAGCGGATGCTGCAGGACGCGATCGTCCAGTACGGCTCGGAGGCCGAGGCCCGGCGCTGGGTGGCCACGGCCGAGACCTCGGAGCATGTGACCGGTGATGCCGTCGACCTCGGCCCGCTGCCCGCGCTCGACTGGCTCACACAGCGGGGGTGGCGCTACGGGCTCTGCCAGATCTACGCCAACGAGACCTGGCACTACGAACTGCGTCCGGATGCCGTCGACGAGGGCTGCCCCGAGATGCTCGCCGACCCGACCGTCGACCCGAGGACGAAGCGATGACCACTCTGCTCACCCCCGAGCGCGTGACGCTCTCGCGCCTGCACGCGCCGACCCTGCAGACGATCCCGGATGCCGTCGCCGAGAACCTGCGGCGGGTACGGGCCGCGACGACCGCCCGCATCATGGCCGTGGTGAAGGCAGATGGCTACGGGCACGGAGCCGTCACCGTCGCGCGGGCCGCGGTCGATGCCGGTGCCGACTGGCTCGGGGTGACGGATGTGGCCGAGGCCGTCGCCCTCCGCGACGCCGGGCTCACGGTGCCGATCCTCTCCTGGTTGAACCCCTCCGGCGTCGACGCTGCCGCCGCAGCCGAGCACCGCGTCGACATCGCGGTCGGCTCGATCGAAGAGCTGCGGCAGCTGATCGCGGATGCCGCGGATCCGGTGCGCGTGCACCTGCAGCTCGACACGGGCATGGCTCGTGGGGGCTCGCCGCTGGAGGAGTGGCCGGAGTTGCTCCGGCTGGCGCGCACGGGGCGGGGGCGGGTGGAGGTCGTCGGGGTCATGGGGCATCTGCCGCGGGCGGACGAGGCCGATCCTGCAGCGAACGCGGCGGCGGTACTGCGTCTGCGGCAGGGGAGGGACGCCGTGCTGCGCGCGGGTTTCGGCCCGGTGCTCGTGCATCTCGCCGCGACCTCCGGTGCGCTGACCGATCCGGCGACGCACTTCGACCTGGTGCGGGTCGGCGCGGGGCTGGTCGGGGTCGACCCCTCCGAGACCACCGTCCTCGCCGGGGCGTCGCGGTGGACCGCGCCCGTGGTGCACAGCGCACTCGTGCCGGCGGGGACCGCGGTCGGCTACGGCGGTGCGCACACCACCGACCGCGAGACTCATCTGAGCGTGGTCGGGGTCGGGTACGCCGACGGCATTCCGCGCGAGCTGGCAGCCGGCGCCGGGGTGGAGATCGCGGGGACGCGGCATCCGATCGTGGGGAGGGTCTCGATGGACCAGATCGTCGTCGACACGGGAGCGGTGCTGTTCCCGCGCGGAGCGGTCGCGACCGTGTTCGGGCCCGAGGGCGGAGCCGTGCCGTCGGTGCAGGAGTGGGCGCGGTGGGCGGGCAGCATCCCGCACACGATCGTGACCGGCATCGGCGCACGAGTTCAGAGGAGCGTGGCATGACGACGAAGGTGCTGGTCATCGGGGGCGGACAGAACCCCGAGCACGAGGTCTCCCTGGCTTCCGCGGCGGCGGTGGCCGCGGCGCTGCGGATGGGCGATCACGACGTGACGACCGTGACGATCGACCGCGACGGGATCTGGCGCGTGGAGGGACGGCCGAACGGGGGATCGGCGGCCGAGTCGCTCGCGCTCGCACTGCCGCTGCTCACACGCACGGACGTGGTGTTCCCGGCCGTGCACGGCGCTCTCGGGGAGGACGGCGCGCTCGCGGCGCTGTGTGCGCTCGCCGGAGTGCGGGTGGTCGGATCGGGGCTGCGGGCGGGAGCCATCGGCATGGACAAGTGGACGACCAAGCTCGTCGCGGATGCCGTGGGTCTCGGCACCGCCCGCGGCCGACTCGTCGCCGCCGACGACATCGGTGACGTGGAGTTCGAGGGGGAGGTCGTCGTCAAGCCGGTGTCGGCCGGTTCGAGTCACGGTGTCGGCCTCGTCACGGAGGAGGGGCAGCTGCTCGCGGCGCTGCGGGAGGCGGCGCGCTTCGACCGGCGCGTCCTCGTCGAGGAGGTCGTGCGGGGGCGCGAGGTCGACGTGGCGGTGCTGCGCGAGAAGGGTGGCATCCGGTGGGCGGCGCCGCCGCTGGAGATCCACGCGACCGGGCTGTTCGACACGGCAACGAAGTACGACGGCAGCGCGCGGTTCACGGTGCCGGCGCAGCTGGATGCCGCCGAGACGGCCGCGCTCAAGCGGGCGGCGATCGCCGTGTTCGATGCCCTCGGGTGCGACGGCGTCGCGCGCATGGACTTCTTCCTCACCGAGCGGGGGCCGGTGCTGAACGAGGTCAACACGATGCCGGGGCTCACCGCCGCCTCGCAGGTGCCGCGGATGTTCGCCGCGGCGGGTGTGACCTACGTCGACCTGGTCTCGCGACTCGTGCGCGCGGCCTCGTGACCGCGCCCGCGCCCCGGGTCGGATGGCCGGATGTCGCGAAGGGCATCTGCATCCTGCTCGTCGTGCTCTGGCACGTGGTCACGAAGGTCGTGGTCGGCATCCCCGGCGCCGGAGCGGTGACGGATGCCTGGGTGATGCTCAACGCCCAGCTCCTGCCGCTGCGCATCCCGCTGTTCTTCCTGGTCTCCGGGATGTTCGCGGCGCGGGCGGTGCTCGCCGGGGACGGTGCCTCCTGGCGACGTCGGGCCGGCCGGCTCGCGCTGCTCTACCTCGTCTGGGTGCTGATCCAGACGGCCGTGCTCGCGCTCGCACCGGAGTTCGACACGGCGCGGGCGACCAGCGGGTGGGAGCTGCTCGCGCAGCTCACCATCAGTCCGACGAACCTCTGGTACCTGCTCGCGCTCGCCGTGTATCTCGCGGTCGGGCGGCTGACGCGCGGGCTCCCGACCGCCGCCGTGCTGTCGGTGGCGTTCGCGATCGCCGCCGTCGCCGGGGCGGGTCTCCTTCCCGATCTCGGCAACCTGTGGCAGCTGGTGCAGAACCTGTTCTTCTTCCTCATCGGGCTGCGGCTGCGGGCGATCATCGAACGCTTCGCGGCGAGGAGCGGGGTCGGTGTGCTGCTCGCGCTCGCCGCCGGGTACGCGGGGGCACTCGTCGTCGTCTCCGTGCTCGGCATCCGCCTCGTGCCCGGAACCTGGCCACTGCTCTGCCTCGTCGCGGTGGCATTCGGGGTGTCGCTCAGCGTGCTCATCGACCGGCATGTCGAGGTCGTCGCGCGGCCGCTGCGGTGGATCGGCCGACGGACCCTGCCGATCTATGTGCTGCACATGATGCCGCTCGCGCTGATCGATGCGGGGCTGGATGCTGCGGGGTGGCGGACGACGCCGGTGCTCGAGACCGTCGGACCTCTTGTGCTGACGGCGGTGGTGATCGCCGTGTGCCTGGCGGTTCACGCGCTGCTGGTGCGCATCGGACTCGGGGCACTGTTCGATCCGCTGCGGGTGACCGATCGGCTCACGACCCGCGTCCGGCGATGACCCCCTCGACAACCGCGGGGCGACGGCGGACCATGGAGTCATGGCGGCCTTCACAGCGGACAACGCATTCAGCGGTTTCAGCGTCGACGACATCGACGCGGCGAAAGAGTTCTACGGCACGACCCTCGGCCTCGACGTCGAGGTCAACGCGATGGGGTTCCTCGACCTGCGGCTGCCGAGCGGCGGGTCGATCCTCGTGTACGCGAAGCCGAACCACACGCCCGCGAGCTTCACGATCCTGAACTTCCCGGTCGCGGATGTCGACGCCGCGGTGGACGAGCTCATCGCGCGCGGCGTGCAGACCAAGATCTACAGCGACGAGGAGTTCCCCTCCGATGCGCGCGGCATCGTCCGCGGCAACGGACAGGGCCCGGACATCGCGTGGTTTCGCGACCCGGCCGGGAACGTGCTCGCGGTCATGCAGGCCTGACGCGGAGTCGGACGACGCGGGGCAGCCGCTCCAGCGTCTCCCTCCGATGCGAGGCGACGAGCAGTGTGCCGTCGAACTCCGCGAGCACGTCCGAGATCCGCGCCTCGGTGTCGGGGTCGAGGCTCGCGGTGACCTCATCGACGACGAGGATCCGCGGGTCCCGTACCAGCGCTCTGGCGAGGGCCAGCCGTGCACGCTGCCCCCCGGAGAGGCGGACTCCGTGCTCGCCGATCCGGTCGTCGAGCCCGATGCCGTCGTCGACGCCCACCCGCGCGAGGGCTTCCTGGAGAACGGTGTCCTCGCGGTACTCTGTGCCGCGGAGCAGATTGTCCCTGACTGTCCCGTAGAACAGTCGCGCATCCTGCTCCACGAAAGCGACGGCGCGGCGGAGATCCTCGTCGGCGATCTCGGGAAGCGGATGCCGACCGCCGTCGGTGTCGACCAGGGAGATGCTGCCGGACGAGGGATCCCAGAGGCGCGCGGCCAGGGCGATCACCGTGCTCTTACCGGCACCTGATGCTCCGGCGAGACCGACGTGCTCTCCCGGAGTGACCTCCATCGACCAGTCACGCAGCGCGTCCGTCTCGTCGTCGTACGAGAAGGAGACCGCGTCGAAGCGGATGCCGAGCGGACCGTGCGGGAGCGGGTGCGGCTCGAGGGCCATCGTCACGACGGCCGGACGGGTGAGCGCCGCTGTCACGCGCCGGGCACTCGCGGTGAGCGGGTGCAGCTCGGTGAGGGTGTGGCTCGCCTCGCCGATGGCGGCCACTCCCGCGATGCCGAGGGCGATGACGGCGGGAAGCATCCCGGCGATCTGCGGGCTCGGCGTGCGCGCATCGGCTCCTCCGCTCGCGACGACGGCCGCCAGCAGGATTCCGATGACGACCGCGGTGAGCACGAGTTCGCGGGCGCCGTCGACGGCCTCGCCGAGCAGCGCTCTGCGGAGCGAGGTGCGGGCGGCGCGACGCGTGCGGGCCACCGTGTCGCGCACGATCCTCGCCCGCAGTCCGTAGGCGAGGATCTCGCGCATCGCACCGAGTGCGTCGACCATACGCTCCGCCTGCTCTTCGCGCTCCGCCTGTTCCGCGGCCCCGAGTCGGCGTACCGGACGGGCGCCCCACAGCGCGGTGGACGCGACGAGCGCGCCGCCGAGCAGGACGACCGCCGACGCGGTGGGCATGACCCACGCGGTTCCGATCAGGGCGACGAGGAACAGCGTGAGCGAGGCGCCGATCTGGGCGATGGTGTGGGCATAGAAGAACTCCAGCTTCTCGATGTCGGTCATCGCCACGGAGGCCGCGCGACCGGAGTGCTCTCGCCGACGACCGGGGACACTCCGGGCGTACGCGTCGAAGAGCGCCCCGCGAAGCCGTGCGAGAACCCGGTACGCGAGCGCATGCGACACGTCCATCTCCCGCCACGTGAGCACGGCGCGCAGCAGCACCAGCACCACGAGCCCCGCCCACCATGCCGCGGTCGGCCAGACGCCGAGCGCGACGGCCTCGCCGACCCCGAGTGCCGACAGCACCGCGATGGCGGCCAGTGCCAACGTGCTCGTCGTGCTGAGCACGTAGATTCCGGCGATCCGCCGCCACTCGGGCCGCAGTGGGGGGAGGAGGGCGGTGAACACAGCCGTGGTCCCTGAAGCCGTCACGTCCGTACCTCCTGCAGCATCCCGGCATCGAGTCGGCGCACCGACGTCACGCGCTCGAGAGCTTCGGTCCGGTGGCTGATCATGAGGACGATCCGCTCCGCGGCGACCCGCTCCAGCGTCTCCGCGACCGTCTGCGCTCCGCGGTCGTCGAGTGCGCTCGTCGGCTCGTCGACCAGGAGCACGGGTCGCTGCGCCAGGAACGCCCTGGCCAGTGCCAGCCGCTGCCGCTGCCCGCCGGAGAGGCTCGTCCCGGCCTCGGAGACCGGAGCGTCGAAGCCACCGGGTATCGCGCGGATCTCGGCCAGGATGCCGGCGGCGGCGCACGCGGCCTCCACCTCGCGGTCGTCGGCTCCGACGAGGTTCACGTTCTGCCGGATGGTCCCCGAGAAGAGCACGGGCCGCTGCGAGACCACGGCGATGTCGCTCGCTCGCAGCGGGAGCCCGTCCAGGTCGATCGTGCCCGTGGTGGGCGTGAGGAATCCGAGCAGGAGATCGAACAGGGTCGACTTGCCCGATCCCGACGCACCGACGATCGCATGCACCGCGCCCACCTCCACCTGGAGGTCGATGCCGAGCAGCACGTCGTGGTCGGCGCCCGGGTAGCGATACGTGAGGTTCGACACCCGCAGCACCCGGGGGGTGGTTGCGACGCCGGAGACCTCGCTCATCGCGCCGGCGTCCGCATCCGCATCTGCATCTGCACGCGATCCGCGGGGGCCGAACGCGCCCAGTGCGACGAGACCCGGCACGGCGGTCAGGCCGAGGAACCCCGCGTGCCAGTGCCGCGAGAGGTCACGCACGGGTCGGAACGCCTCGGACGACAGCAGCAGGATCGCGTAGACCTCGCCCCGGGGCGCGGCGCCGGTCATCACATCCCAGACCGCCACGAAGACGGCCGCGAGGTACCCGGCCTGCACGGCGAAGTCGGTCACGGCGGTCGTCGCCAGAGACGATCGCATCACCCGCTCGGTCGCGCGCCGCAGGGCCTCCGACCGCTCGCGCAGCCGCTCGCGCGTCCCGGTGACATCGCCCAGGGTGCGTAGCGTGGCCATGCCGCGCAACGACTCGAGCAGGTCATCGCCGAGTGCCTCATAGGTGTCCCAGTGGTCTACGCCACGACCTGCGAGCATCCGCTGCCACGCCATCGGGCCGAGCACGGCCACGAGAATCCCGACCGTCACGCAGGCGGCCGCCGGCAGCGAGGCAGCAGCCAGCAGTCCGACAGCCGCCACGCTGCCGAGCGCCAGCAGCACGACCGCGGGGACGTACTTCGACACGTACGCGTCGGTGCCGTCGATCCCCTCTCCCAGAGTCGCCTGCACCGACCCGTCGCGCACCGCGGGGTCGTGCAGCCGGGCGGGCGTGAGCGCCGTGGTGATCGCCCGACCGCGAAGATGCTCACGCACTCGGCCGCCCAGCGCGGCGGCAGAGCCCGCCTTCGCCAGTGACAGGAGGATGCGGATGACGCTCACGGCGAGGATCACCGCCCCGCCGAGGAGCGCTGTGCGCACATCGCCGCCGACGAAAGCCGCCAGCGACACCGCCAGTGCTCCGGCCTGCACGAGATGGGTGGCGAAGACGAGAAGGAGCAGGACGGTGCTTGCGGCCAACTCGCGGGGGAAGGCTCGGGCCTCTCGCCACAGCTCGGGCACGATCATCACGGCGGGCCTCCGGCGGGTGGATGTTCAGGGACGACTTCGACCCTAGATGATAACGATTCTCAATATCTACTAGCATGCTGCTCATGCCTCCTTCGTCCTCCGCCGCGCTCGCCGGCGACCTCGACCGTGCATCACCGCCCGCGCCGGTCGCGCGGAGCAGCCGTCCTTCGCGGCAGTCGTGGTCGACCGTCGCGCCGACGACCCTGGTTCTCGCGCTGATCGCCGCGATCCTTCTCGTGCTCGTCGTCTCCGCCGCGACCGGGCCGGTCGCCGTGAGCGTGGACGAGGCCGCGCGCATCGTGATCGGACACCTCGTTCCTGGGATGCCGTGGATGTCGGACGGCAGTCTGTCGACGCTGCAGGACCAGGCGGTGTGGCAGTTCCGCCTGCCCCGTGCCCTCCTCGCCGGGCTCGCCGGTGCCGGACTCGCGCTGGCCGGGGCGATCATGCAGGTCGTCGTCCGCAACCCGCTCGCCGAGCCCTACATCCTCGGTGTCTCCTCGGGGGCGAGCGTCGGTGCCGTGCTCGTCATCGTCTCCGGAGGGGTCGCCCTCGCCGGACTCACGATGAGCGGTGCCGCCTTCCTCGGAGCCGTGGTCGCGTGCATCCTCGTGGCCCTCCTCGCCCGGCGCCGAGGGGAACTCTCCCCGACCAGGATGATCCTCGCCGGGGTGGCTCTCGGATCACTCCTGAGCGCGGTGACCAGCTACCTCACCATCACCACCGACGCGCAGAACGTCGTGAGCGTGATGTTCTTCCTGCTCGGAAGCGTGTCGGCGGCGACCATGTCGTCGCTGTTGATCCCGACGATCGCGCTCATCATCGCCGGCGTCGCGGTGTTCGGCCTCGCTCGGCAGATGAACGCGCTCCTCGCCGGCGACGAGTCGGCACTCGCGGTCGGCGTGCGCACGACGCGGCTGCGTGCGCTGCTCCTCGTCATCGCGTCGCTGCTCACCGGGGCGATCGTCGCTGTGAGCGGAGGGATCGGCTTCGTCGGGCTCGTCGTGCCGCACGTCGCTCGGATCCTCGTCGGCTCGGAACACCGTCGGATGCTCCCGATCACCGTTCTCGCGGGGATGCTCTTCCTGATGGTCGCTGACCTGCTGGCGCGCACGGTGGCGGCCCCGTCGGAGATCCCCCTCGGCATCCTGACCGCATTCGTCGGCGCACCGTTCTTCCTGTGGCTGATGCGCCGAGGCGGCGAGAAGGCAGGGATCGACCGATGACCATCGCCTTCCACGGCGTCGACGTCGCGCGCGGGAACCGAACGGTGCTCCACGGGGTCGACCTGACGATCGGCATCGGCAGGATCGTCGGTCTCGTCGGCCCCAACGGCAGCGGCAAGTCGACTCTGCTGCGGACGCTCTTCTCCGGACGACGGCCCCTGCGCGGACACGTCACCGTCGACGGCGCCGACGTGGCGGGGTTCGCTCCGAGGGCGCTGGCCCGGACCGTCTCGGTGATGCTGCAGGACGCGCCGTCCGAGTTCGACCTCACGGTGCGCGAGACCGTGCTCGTCGGCCGCGCCCCGCATCGTCCACCGTTCACGCGTGATTCGCCCGACGACCATCGCATCGTCGATGAGTCCCTCCGTGCGGCGGATGTCGCCGACCTCGGCGACCGGCTGATGCGTCAGCTCTCCGGCGGGCAGCGGCAGCGGGTGATGCTGGCGCGGGCTCTCGCGCAGGACGGCGAGATCCTCATCCTCGACGAGCCGACCAACCACCTCGACATCGCCCACCAGCTCGACCTGATGCGCGTCGTCTCCGGCCTGGGAAAAACGGTGGTCGCCGCGCTGCACGACCTGAACATCGCGGCGTCGTTCTGCGATGACATCGCCGTGCTCGACGAGGGGCGGCTGGTCGCCTTCGGGGCGGCGGACACCGTGCTGACCCCGGAGCTGGTGAGCGACGTGTTCCGCGTGACCGCCCGCGTTGCGCGCGAAGAGGGCACCGGCGCCCGTGCAATGACATTCCACCCCCGAACCCCCTTCGACGGGACCCGCCCGTCGGCATCACCGAGGAGAACCGAATGACATCCCGAAATCGATCCGCCCGCATTCTCGTGACGGCGCTCGGAGGGGCGACCCTCCTCGGCCTGACCGGCTGCGGCGCAGGCGTCACCGCGGCCGCGCCCACGCAATCGGCGGATACGGCCGTCACGATCGAGAACTGCGGACGGAGCGTCGTCGTGCCGGAGCCTCCGTCCGCCGTGGTCGGACTGCACCCGTCGCAGACCGAGCTGCTGCTGCGCCTCGGCCTGGCGGATCGTCTCGTCGGGCAGGCGCAGGCGACCGTGCAGGCCTTGCCGGACGACGTCGCCGCCCTCGCGGAAGGGATCCCGGTGCTCGGCGCCGACACCCCGCCGAACCGCGAGACCCTGCTCGCCGCCGAGCCCGACTTCGTGTACTCGCCGACGACCTACGAGTTCACCGCGGAGCAGGGCTTCGCGAGCCTCGAGCAGCTCGAAGAGGCGGGGGTCGCCGCCTACGTCGCCACCGGCGGCTGCTTCGATCGGCGCATGGAGGGAACCGTCGACGACCTCTTCGTCGACCTCGAGAACCTCGGCGCGATCTTCGACGTCGAGCAGGAGGCTGCGGCGCTCATCGAGGACGCGGAGGCCGACCTCGCCGAGGTCGATGCGGCTGTCGAGGAGGTCGACGAGCGGCTGCGCGTGGCGCAGGTGTACGTCGACGGCACGACTCTGACCGCGATCGGCGCGGGCATCGAGTACGACATCCTGCGGCGTGCGGGCGCCGAGGCCGTGTTCACCCCGGAGGACCCGGCCTTCGCCGACTTCTTCGCCGCCGAGATCACCCCGGAGGCGCTCGCGGCCGCGGCCCCGGACGCACTCGTCTTCGCCGCGACCGACCCCGCGCACGAGGCCGCCGCGCGCGCGTACCTCACTGCGACGTTCCCGGATATGCCGGCGGTGCAGGAGGAGCGGCTGATCGCCATCTCCACCTCGGACACCTTTCCCGGCACGCTCGGGAACATCTCGGTCGTCCACCGGATCGCGCAGGCGCTGTACCCCGACGCCTTCGCCTGAGCGCCGTGCGGGGGCCCGGACCTTGCGCGCGATGCGTGCGGTCCGGGCCATCGTGCGTCGGGGGCTCTTCGCCCTCGGGCGGGGAGTTCCGGATCGGGAGGAGATTCTCGCGCGAAGCATCCGCCCGCACAGGAGGTCTCCGCCCCAGGCGTTCGCGGGCCGCGGAGCGCTACAGCCGGTCGACGCCTGTCACGGTGACGACGGCCTGACCCGCTTCGTCGGATGCGGCGAGGTCGATCGTCGCGGTGATACCCCAGTCGTGGTCGCCGGCGGGGTCGTCGAAGATCTGTCGCGCGGTCCACGAGGTGGTGCTCTCGGTGAGGATCAGCAGCTTCGAGCTGCGTGCGTCTGCGCCGGTGAGGATCTCGTCGTGGTCGTCGTAGTAGCCGTCGAGCGCGTCCGACCAGGCATCGGCGCCGAAGCCGGGATCGAGTTCGGCGAGGGCGGTCACGTCTTCTCCCGCCGCGAGCTGCACGCGGCGGAACAGCTCGTTGCGCACCAGGATGCGGAAGGCGCGGATGTTGCTCGTGAGGCGCTTCGGCGCGGGCGGGACGATCGGCTCGTCGGGGGCGTGCGGATCGAAGCGGCCGTTGTCGACCCCGGCGATCAGCTCCTCCCACTCGTCGAGCAGGCTGGAGTCGACCTGGCGGACGAGCTCGCCGAGCCACTCGATGAGGTCGCGCAGGTCCTCGTCCTTGAACTCTTCCGGGATGGTCTGGGATGCCGCACGGTAGGCGTCGGAGAGGTAGCGCAGGACCACGCCCTCGGAGCGGGCGATCTTGTAGTAGGCGACATATTCCCCGAACGACATGGCCCGCTCGTACATGTCGCGTACGACCGACTTGGGGTGCAGTTCGAAGTCGCGGATCCACGGCTGAGCGGCGCTGAACGTCTCGAACGCGGCCGTCAGCAGCTCGTCGAGCGGCTTCGGATACGTGATCTGCTCGAGCAGCTCCATCCGCTCGTCGTACTCGATGCCCTCCGACTTCATCGCGGCGACCGCCTCACCGCGGGCGAGGAACTCCTGCTGACTGAGCACGGCACGCGGATCGTCGAGCGTGGCCTCGACGATCGAGATCATGTCGAGCGCGTAGGAGCGGGTGCCCGTGCCGGCGGCCGGATCGGGATCGAGCAGCTCGAACGCCGCGAGAGCGAACGGCGACAGCGGCTGGTTGAGCGCGAAGTTCGGCTGCAGGTCGACCGTCAGGCGGATGTCGCCCTCCGGAGTCTTCTCGACGATGCCGGATTCGCGGAGCGTGCGGTAGATGCCGATGGCTCGGAGCGCGAGCTCGCGCTGCCGTTTCCGCGGTTCGTGGTTGTCGTATACGAGCGCGCGCATATTCGCGAAGACGTCGCCACCACGGGCGATCACGTTCAGCATCATGGCGCTCGTGATCTGCATGTGCGAGGTCAGGGTCTCCGGCACCGCGTCGATAAGCTTGCGGAACGACGGCTCGCCCCACGAGACGAAGCCGTCTGGCGCCTTCTTGCGCACGATCTTGCGCTTCTTCTTCGGGTCGTCGCCGGCCTTCTTGACCGCGGCGACGTTCTCGCTCTCGTGCTCAGGGGCTTGGGCGACCACGGTGCCGGCGGTGTCGTATCCCGCTCGTCCTGCACGTCCGGCGATCTGATGGAACTCGCGGGCGTTCAGCTGCCGCATCCGCGTGCCGTCGAACTTGGTGAGCGCAGTGAGCAGCACCGTGCGGATCGGCACGTTGATGCCGACGCCGAGGGTGTCGGTGCCGCAGATCACGCGCAGCAGTCCGCGTTGGGCGAGCTGCTCGACCAGGCGACGGTACTTCGGCAGCATCCCCGCGTGGTGCACGCCGATCCCGGCGCGGAGGAAGCGTGAGAGTGTCTTGCCGAATGCGGTCGTGAAGCGGAACCCGGCGATCAGCGCCGCGATCTCGTCCCGCTGCTCGCGCGTGGCGACCTTCGTGCTCGACAGCGCCTGCGCACGCTCCATCGCCGCCGCCTGCGAGAAGTGCACGACGTAGATCGGCGCCTGCCCGGTGTTCAGCAGGTCGTCGATGGTCTCGTGGATCGGGCTCGTCTCGTAGAAGAAGTGCAGAGGGACAGGACGCTCGACGCCGGTCACGGTCGCCGTCTCACGACCGGTGCGGCGGGTGAGGTCGGCGGCGAGCTCGGTGACGTCGCCGAGGGTCGCCGACATCAGGATGAACTGCGCCTGGGGCAGCTCGAGCAGCGGAACCTGCCACGCCCACCCGCGGTCGGGGTCGGCGTAGAAGTGGAACTCGTCCATCACGACCTGCCCGACGTCGGCATCCGTGCCCTGACGCAACGAGAGGTTGGCGAGGATCTCGGCGGTGCAGCAGATGATCGGGGCATCGGCGTTGACCGAGGAATCACCCGTGACCATGCCGACGTTCTCGGCGCCGAACACATCGACCAGTGCGAAGAACTTCTCGCTCACCAGGGCTTTGATGGGAGCGGTGTAGTAGCTGCGGCGTCCGGCGACGAGGGCGGCGAAGTGCGCGCCGATCGCCACGAGCGACTTGCCGGTGCCCGTGGGCGTCGAGAGGATCAGGTTGTTGCCGGAGACGATCTCGATGACCGCCTCGTCCTGCGCGGGATAGAGGCTGATGCCGGTCGACTCCGCCCACTCGACGAAGGCGAGGTAGACGGCATCCGGATCCGCGGCGTCCGGAACGAGGGCGGGATCGAGCCGCGGAGAGGAAGTCATGGTCCCTCGATCATCCCATCCGCGAGGACGGGTCAGACCGGTTCAGACTGCGGTGGCGGCGCGCAGGGCGATGCGGATCATGTCGCCGAAGGTCTGCTCGCGCTCCTGCGCCGTGGTCTCCTCGCCCGTGACGATGTGGTCGCTGACCGTGCAGATGGCGAGTGCGCGCCGACCGTAGTAGGCCGCGAGGGTGTAGAGCCCGGCCGCCTCCATCTCGACGCCCAGGATGCCGTGCTGCACGAACGGCTCCGTGAGCTCGGGGCGGGTGCTGTAGAACTGGTCGCTCGAGAACAGCTGCCCGACGTGCACGGTCGACTCGAGGTCTTCCGCCTCGCTCGCCTCCACGGCCGCGCGCAGGAGCCCGAAGTCCGCGACCGCCGCGTAGTCGAGTCCGTGGAAGCGCACGCGGTTGATGCCTGAATCCGTGGATGCGCCGTTGGCGATGATGATGTCGCGCACCTTGACGCGCTCGGTCAGCGCCCCGCACGACCCGACCCGCACGATCGTCTGCACGTCGTAGGAGTCGAACAGCTCGTTGGCGTAGATCGCCATCGACGGCTGGCCCATGCCGGAACCCTGCACCGAGATGCGGTGCCCCTCCCACGTGCCGGTGAAGCCCAGCATGCCGCGCGTCTCGGTGTACAGCTCGGCGTTCTCGAGGAACGTCTCGGCGATCCACTTCGCTCGCAGCGGGTCGCCGGGAAACAGGACGATGGGGGCGATCTGGCCGGGCTCAGCGGCGATGTGCGTGCTCATCGCCCCAGCGTAGCCAGCGACCCCATGCCTCAGCCGGGGGTTCCGGCGAGCCCGAGCGCGGTGATGAGCTCGTACGCCGCCGAGCGCGCCTGCACGATCACGGTGCCGACCTGGACTCCGGCCGCCGACACCGACAGGAGCAACTGGCCGTAGGGCGCCAGGACGAAGCTGAGCAACGAGAGCTGGCTCTGACCGATCGACACCGACACGACGGCCGACAGGCTCGGTTCGGTTCCCCCGGAGATGATCTCGGCCTCGGCCCTGGCTACGCCGAACAGCGAACCGTTGATCGCCGCCAGCCGCTCTCCCGTCTCGTCCCGTGCGCCGACGGAGGCGATGTGCAGGCCGTCGGCGGTCGAGAGGACAGCCGTCGTCAGCTCCGGGAAGCGCTCTTGGAGATGACGCAGTCGGGTGAGAGCGGCCTGGCTCACCACGCTCGACCAGAGCTCCCAGTGCGCCGCGATCTCCGGATGCATGAGCACGGGGTCGCCACCGTAGGTCGCGTCGTGCCGATGTGCAGCGTCGTGGGAGAGAGGGGGGTGGTCTGTTCGGTTGTGTGTGTTCACGACTCTTCTTCCGGAAGATCAAGGGCCACGCAGGCGACTCGCATCACGCTGTCGCGATCGCGCGCGTCGGCGACATGAACGCGGTTCGGGGGGATGCCGTATCGCGCCAGGACCTCGGTGAGCTCCTGGCGCACCGTGGGCAGCGCCTCTTCCTCACAGTGGCTCACCGCGATGACCATTCGCTGGCCGTCGCCGGCGAACCGCGGAATCCATGTGGCGGCATCGGCGGCGAGGTGTGGCCGGTCGGCACGAAGCCAGAGCAGGATGCGCGTGTCTGCCGTCGAGGATCTGCGGCGGGCGGGAGCGAAGCGGTCTTGCCCGGGAACCCCGATGAGCGTGACGGCGATCTCGGGCGTGGGTTTCCACGCGCCGTAGTCGAGGCCCACCGTGGTGGTGGTCTTCTCGCCGTCGCCGCACTCCGCCGATCCGGCCGAGATGGGAACGTCGGTGTCGACCGGCGGGACGTCACTCAGTGCCCGGACAGCCGTCGTCTTCCCCGCCCCGACCGGCCCGGCGAAGATGAGCCGGTAACGGTTCGGCAGATTCACGTGCCGCCAGCGTGCCCGCCGCATCGGCGTCTCCGCCGACGCGGCACGCACCCACGAGATCTCCTCGAGGCCGTCGCTGCGCGCGGCCTCCCTGGTCAAGCGTTCAGAGCCGCCACATGGCGGTTCACGGCAGAACGGAGAAGGGCGAGGTTCGTCGCCTGGCGGTCGGCGGCGAGATAGATGAACATCTCGGGCGTGATCATCTTGAGCAGGTGGAGCTGCGTGTCGAGCGTGAGCAGCATGTCCTCGAAGGTCGCGTCGAGGCCGAGCGCCTCGATCGTGCGCATCTTGTTCTTGACGATCTCGCTGTTGTAGGCGCTCGCCACGTCGAGGTCGAAGTCCGGTCGGACCGAGCTCGAGGCGAGCGGCATCCCGGACTCCAGATCGACGACGGAGGCGCCGATGAAGCCGTTGATGTCGCGCGCGATGTCGGCGATGAGTGTGTTCAGTTCGTCTTGCGTGGTCATGATGCTCCCCAGGTCGTGTCGCGCGCGGCAGAGACCGCCCCATGCGATCACCCCAGAGCCCCCGCGACTCATAAAGTGTATAACGTTACTTGCTCAAATGCGGAATCGGGGCAAGACACGCCTGCCGTCACCGAGGCGGATGCCGGGTCAAGCGAGTTCCGAAGGAGATCTCGCGCAATGAAGGAGTGGATCCCGGATGCTCTCCTTCAGAGCGTGAGATCTCCTTCGCGCCAGGTGGGTGGCAGCACGCTGCAACCCTGAACGCGCTCAGCCCTCGCGGCGCCGCACGAGCTCGCCGATCCACAGTGGCGCGAACGGCGAGGTGCAGCCGGGCGCGGTGGGGTAGTCCGCGAGGACCTGCAGGCGCTCCCCGATCTCCAGCGCCCTCGCGCGGTACTCCGGGTGGAAGATGCCGATGTTGGCGAGGGTCTCGTTCATCGCCCACTGCAGACGCGACGGCGCATCCTTCATATCCCGCTCGATGAGGTCGAGCAGGTGCGGCAGGTCCAGGCCGTCCGCGTCCTTCATCACGCGCACGGTCGTGAGCGACCAGGCGGCCGCGGCCACCGTGGGGTCGGCGTCGTCGAACCAACGCAGCCGCAGCTCTTCCGCGAGCGGCGTCTTCTTGGCGACGTAGTTCACGAACCAGTCGTTGACCTTCGGCGGGCGGGTCTCGCGCAGCATGGCGTCGAGTTCGTCGGCGCTGAAGTCGCGGGGGCGGCAGATCAGCAGGGCCAGCAGTCGCGCCGGGGTCTCGCCGGTCGCCCAGAGCTCTTCCGCGAGCGGCTGGTCGGTCTTGATCCGCTTCGCGAGCGCGCGCATCCGGCTGAGGTTGATGCCGTGGTCGTCGCCGCGCTTCTCGTTGGCGGCGCGCATCTTCGGATCTTCCAGTGCGGCGAGCTCGCCCAGGGCCTCCGCGACGGTCATGTCGGACATGCCACCAGCGTAGGCGGAGTCGGTCAGTCCTCGTCGAGTAGTTCGCCCCGGATCCGGCGGAGGTCTTCCATGAGCGAGCCGATCAGGATCCAGTGCTGCGATGACGGCGGTCGGATCACGAGTGGGGCGGTGAGCGCGGGGATCGCGGACGTCATCGTGTCGGGTTCGGGCGACGCCTCGGCGACCTGCACGGCCAGGCGCACATCGTGCCCGGCGCGCCGCAGCTGCTCGGCGATCGCGGTGACGGCGGGCTCTTCGCCGATCGTGTCGTCGTAGTGGTCGAAGTATGCACGGGTCATGCCGATCGTCTGGGTCACGATGGGCGACAGACGCTCGAGCAGCTCCCGCATCTCCTGCAGCTCGGTGCGGTGGGTCGAGCGCCGCGGGTTCAGGGTGAGCGACTCCTCGCCCGCGGCGATGGAGGCGTCGGCGGCATCCTTCATCGGACGCAGCAGCCGCACCTCCAGCATCAGCTCCTGGAGCTGTGCGGCCGTCTGCGGCTCCGGCAGCGCGACGGCCAGGCGGTCGAGGCTGGCGGCGAGCTCCCGCCCGAGCAGTCCGACATCGCGCCGAGCGGGGGCGACCAGCACCGGAGGCACGATCAGCGCGTTCACGACGATGCCGATCGCCACCCCGATCAAGGTCTCCACGATGCGCGCGAACGCATACTCCGGGCTCGACGATCCGAGCGCCAGCACGAGCATCGCCGAGATCGCGACCTGGTTGCCGGTGCCGGGGGAGGCCCGGAAGATCCACGCGACCAGCATCGCGACGACGATCGCGAGCAGCACGATCCAGCTCGGCGACCCCAGCAGCAGGCCGAGTGCGACGGCGATCACGACGCCGGCGATCACACCGATGCTGCGCTCGAGCGCCTTCGACAGTGACTGGTTCACGCTGGGCTGCACGACCAGGAGCGCGGCGATCGCGGCGAACACCGGCAGCTGCGCGGGGAACACCCATCCGGCGATGAGCCACGCGGCGATCGTCGCCGCGGCCGACTTCACGACCTGCAGCAGCGGAGAGCGCTGGGAGGCGCGGATCGCGGCGGGGATGCGCATGCCCTCAACGGTAGTGCCGTGGTGTCGCGGATGATCGTCGTCCGGCGATGCGGATGTCAACCCCGTCGCCGATCCTCGCCGTTCCGGGCTGAATGGAGGAACACGAACGACGAGAAGTGAGGAGCATCACATGGTGCAGATCATCGAGACCATCGACGTCGACGTCCCCGTGCGCACGGCGTACAACCAGTGGACGCAGTTCGAGAGCTTCCCGAAGTTCCTCGACGAGGTCGAGTCGATCACTCAGATCGACGACACGCACACGCATTGGAAGGTGAAGGTCGGCGGCGCGACCCGCGAGTTCGACGCCGAGATCACCGAGCAGCACCCGGATGAGCGCGTCGCGTGGAACAGCACCGGCGGCGAGACCGAGCACGCCGGTGTGGTGACGTTCCACAAGCTCGACGACACGTCGACCCGCGTGACGGTGCAGTTGGACTGGGCGCCGGAGGGGCTGCTCGAGAAGCTCGGCTCCCTCGTCGGCGCCGGCGGTCACGCCGTCAAGAAGGACCTGCAGAACTTCAAGGAGTTCATCGAGGGCCGCGGCGTCGAGACCGGATCCTGGCGCGGCGACGTCGACGCCTGACGCGAATCCGACGCGAGGCCCGGATGCCGTTTCGGCATCCGGGCCTCGTCGCGTCCGAGGTCGGGTGCGCGGGATCTTCCGCGCGTCCGAGGTGCGTGCTTGCATGGGCTCATGGAGCAGGAAGAGAAGCTGCGCGGCGAGACGAGGGCCGTCTGGGCGACCGTGATCTGCTTCGTCGTCGGCACCGTCGCCGGTATCCTGCTCCTGCGTGGCGATGCGCGCCCGCTCACCGGTCCGGGGTCGTTGGCGGCGCCCGTCGCAACGATCGCCGGGATCGTCGCGGCCGCCGCATTCCTCGTGAGCACGCTGATGCACCGTCGCGCGGAGACCGGGCCGATGCCGCGCTGGCAGGCCGTGGTCTCCGGCCTCTCGACCGTCGCGCTCACCGTGGCCTTCGGCGCAGTCACGCTGATGGGTGTGCTGCTCACGGCCGAGATCCTCGCCGTCGGCCTTCAGGGGCTGCAGCTCGCGGCGGTCGGCGGTGGTCTGCTCGCAGGCGTCGCTTCGGCCGTCGGCGGTCGCTTCGCCTTCGGGGCCGGTATCGGGCTGCGCACCGCCGACCTTTCCGCGCTCCTGTTCGGATTCCTCGTGATCGGCACGCTCTTCGCCATGGTCACCTCGGCCGACCCGCGCTGGTGGGAGGAGAACTTCTCGCAGCTCGGGTCGGGATGGGCGTTCAACGGCACCCTCGTCGTGGCCGGCCTGCTGATCGCGACCGTCGGCTCGTACATCGGCCGCGACCTGCACCGGATGCTCGGCGACTCCGCTCTGCGCCGCATCGCCGTGGTGGTCGCGCTGTGGGCGGCGGCCGGTGTCGCGCTCGCGGCCGTCGGGCTGCTGCCCCTGCACCGGGTGCCCCTTCCGCACGACATCGCCGCCGTCGCGACGCTCGTCCTGTTCCTCGGGTCTGCGGCCGCGACCGTGGCCGCGATCCCGGCTCCTCCCCGCGCGCTGCTGATCACGTCTGTCGGCGTCGGCCTGCTCATCGTGGTGGCCGTCGTGCTGTGGGTCCCGTTCGGCCTGTACTCGGCCACTGCCCTCGAAGCCGTTGTCGTCGGGCTCGGACTGCTGTGGATGGCCACGCTCGTGCGGGTGCTGGCGATCCTCGTGCCGTCGCAGTCCCGCCCCTCGGCCCGGCGGTCGCCGCTGCGCGCCGAGTCGCCGCGGGCGTAGGCGTCGCGACCCCTCGCCGGCGGCATCCCTAGACGTCGGCGGCAGAAAGATAGGGAATCCGTCCGATGTCGGCGGGGTACCTCAGAGCGGAGTGTAGGGATACCGCACACCGCCGAGGAGATCCCCATGTTCGAGCACACGTTTTTCACCGAGCAGTACACCGGTTACCAGCAGGAGGAGATGGAACGCGCAGCCGCGCGGCGGCGCATGCTCATCGAGCACGCCGACCAGATCGTGCCCCGTCCCCCGGGAGCGGTGCGCCGGATGCTGACGCGCATCTTCCGGGCGGACGAGCGATCCGTGACGAGCCGCACCTCGAACCGGGCGACCACCGCGGCCACCGTCTGCGACCGGACGGCATCCCCCGCACGGTGAGCGACGCGGTCCTTCGCGCCGGGTCGCGCAGCGCCCCGAATGTCGGTCGGGGGTGGGACGATGAAACCATGCCTTCCTCCGCACCGAGCGCCGAGATGGTCGGTCGTGCAGCCGAGCTCTCCGAGGTGCGCCGCCTTTTCGAGGGCGTGCGCGAGGGCGTGCCGGCTGCCCTGCTCGTCGAGGGCGAGGCGGGGATCGGCAAGTCCCGGCTGCTGCGCGAGTTCGCTATCGAGATCGAGAACACCGCCGACGTCCATGTGGGCTGGTGCCTCGACCTCGGGGCCTCCCGCACGCCCTACGGCCCGCTCACCGGCATCCTCCGCTCGATCGTCACGCGCATGGGCATCGAACGGGTGCGCGAGTCGGTCGGTGTGGGCGTCGAGGCGCTGGGGATGTTGCTGCCTGAGCTCGTCGATGCTCCGACCGATCGCGAGCGCACCAGCCCTGAGCGGCTCCGCGACGCCATCGCCTCCCTCATCGAGGCGGCCGCCGAACGGGCTCCGCAGGTGCTCGTGGTGGAAGACCTGCACTGGGCCGACGAGTCGACGCTCGCGATCCTGTCGTTCCTCCTGCGCGCCCTCGGCCGCGGTCGCATCCTGCTGCTCCTCACCTGCCGGAGCGACGACGTGCGGCGTGGCGACGCCGTGAGCCGCTTCATCGGCGAGGCCACCCGTGCGCGCCTGCTCGAGCGCCTCACGCTCGCCCGGCTCGACGAAGCCGCGGTGCGGGAGCTGGCCGAGCAGATCACCGGTCGCCCGCTGTCCGAAGCCGCCTTCGACCGCATGCAGGAACGTGCCGAGGGCGTGCCGTTCTTCGTCGAGGAGATCGCGGGATGCGCGAACGGCTCTCTTCCCGATGGCCTCCGCGACCTGCTGCTGGCCCGGTTCGATCGTCTCGGCGACGATGCGCAGCACGTCGTCAAGGTCGCCTCCGGTGCGGAGCGCCCGCTGTCGCATCCGCTGATCACGCGCCTCGCCGATCGCCCCGAGCAGCAGCTCGACGAGGCGATCCGCGAGGCGACGCGCAGCGGCATCCTGGTCGTGGTCGACGACGACTATCGGTTCCGGCACGCCCTCCTTCGTGAAGCAGTGCACGACGATCTGCTCCCCGGTGAGCGCGCCCGGCTGCATCGCGCCTACGCCGAGTCGCTCGAGGCCCAAGGCGCGGGCAGTGACTCGGGGGATGCCGCCGCGCTCGCGTACCACTGGCAGCTCGCGCAAGACGACCGCAAGGCGCTCGTCGCCGCCGCCGATGCGATGCGCCACGCGAAGTCGCAGTACGCGTTCGCGACCGCCGCCCGCTTCGGCGAGCTCGTGCTGGAGCTGTGGCCGCTCGTCCCCGATGCTGCCGGGGCCGCGCGGATCGAGCGCCTCGATCTGCTTCTCGTCCTGGGCTCGATCCTCCGCAACGCGGGCGATGGTGAGCGGGCGCTCGCCGTCGCGAACCTCGCTCTCGCCGAGGTCGACCCCGAAACGGTGGATCCGCGTCTGCATGCGCGGCTGCTGCGCAACAAGGCGCTGTATCTGGTCAACCTCGGGCGCCTCGGGGCGATCCCGCTGCTGCAACAGGCCCTGGCCATCGCCGAGGAGCACATCGACGATGAGGCCTTCCGCGCCGAGCTGCTCAACCGTCTCGCCAGCCGCCGCATGATCGCGGGCGACCGTGAAGAGGCGATCCGTCTCGCGGACGAGGCCGAGCGCAGGGCGGCGGGCGCAGGCTCCTCCGATCAGCTGTCCGTCGCCGCGAATGTGCGCGGCGGCTCGCTCGCGCATCTGGGCGAGGTCGAGGCGGGCGTGCGCGAATACGAACGTGCACGGCAGCTCGCGACGGGCTCGGACGCCGAGATGCGCTACCGCGTCAACTACTCCGATCTGCTCACTCTGCTCGGCCGCTACCGCGAGGCCGTCGAGGTCGCCGAGGAGGGGCTGCGCCGGGCGCGCGAACTCCGCGTCGAACGCACATCGGGCTCGATCATGGCGCAGAACATGGTGGTGCCGCTGCTCGAGCTGGGGGAGATCGACCGGGTCGAAGACATGCTGTCGCGCGACTTCGTGCAGGGCACTCTGCGGGTGTTCCGCATGTACATGAGCATGACGCACGTGCGGGTGCTGGCCTGGCGCGGCCGGTCAGCCGAGGCGGCAGAGTTGCTGCAGACGTGGTTGCCCGCGTTCGAGGAGACCGGCATCTCGGAGCGGCAGATCTGGTACGACCGGGTGATGATGACGGTCGCGGTGGCCGAGAGCGCGGGCGACCTCCGCGGTGCTCTCGACACGATCCTCGAGATGCTCCGCGATGATCGGCCGGCCCTGCTGCACCAGCGGCGACTCATGCTGCAGGGCGGGGCGCTCCTCTCCGAGCTGCGGGCAGAGGGGTCCGCGGTCGCCGACGCAGCCGACGCGATTCGCACCGCCTGGCTCGCGCAGCCCGTGCAGCTGCAAGACGACGCCTGGTCGACGATCCTCCTGGCCCTGCTCGACCCGCATCCCGACTCGCTCGATGCGGCGCTGCGGTGTGCCGACGGCGATGACGTTCCGGTCACCTTCCGCGTCGTGCTCCGGCTCGAGCAGGCGCGGATGCGGGTGCAGGCGGGCGACCGCGCAACGGCGTCGACCGTGCTGGCCGAGGCGGCCGAGATCGCCGCGGCCCTGGGGCACGCGCAGCTGCAGGCCGCCGTCGCTCGTTTCGCGACCGATGCGGGGCTCGGGCTCCGCATCGATGCGGAGCCTTCCATCGGCACCGACCCGCTGACCGCGCGGGAGAAGCAGGTGCTCGAGCTCATCGCCGAGGGGCTGAGCAACCGCCAGATCGGTGAGCGACTGTTCATCAGCGTCAAGACCGTGAGCGTCCACGTGTCGGCGGTGCTGCGGAAACTCGGGGTGAGCACACGCACCGAGGCGGCACTTCTGCAGAAGAATCCGTCGCACAGTGCTGTTGGTCAGCCTGCCGTGGTAGCGTGACAATGCGCGCGTCTCGGATGTTCCGATTCGGCGTAGGCCGTGTAAACGGCTAAGTCAACAGAAAGTAGAAACACATGGCCACTGGCACTGTGAAATGGTTCAACGCGGAAAAGGGCTTCGGCTTCATCGCTCCCGATGACGGCTCGGACGACCTTTTCGCCCACTACTCGGCTATCGCCGGCTCCGGTTTCAAGGAGCTCCGCGAGAACCAGAAGGTCGAATTCGACGCTGAGCGTGGCCCCAAGGGCATGCAGGCGGCGAACATCCGCGCTCTCTGAGCGCGCGCTGACTTCCTGAAGCCGGCCGGATCCTCACGGATCCGGCCGGCTTTTTCTGTGCCCGCAACTGCGCGGGGTTCCAGGACTCGAAGTGAGGTCGCCCTAACCTCCGTGTTAGATTAGGCCAGGCTTACCAAAGGCTGGGCGCACCTCTCGCGCCGCCCCCTCACCCCGAACCCGAAGGGAACGCCTGTGCGCATCTCTCGAATCCTCGCCATCGGCGCGGCCGCTGCACTCGCCGTCGGCCTCTCCGCCTGCGCGTCCCCCGCGCCGGAATCGACCGGAACAGCCGGCGGTAACCCCGCCTCCGCGGATGCCTTCCCCGTCACGGTGGAGCACGCCTACGGCGAGACCACCATCTCGGAGAAGCCCGAGCGCATCGCGACGGTCGCCTGGGCGAATCACGAGGTGCCGCTGGCGCTCGGCATCGTCCCGGTCGGCATGAGCAAGGCCAGCTGGGGCGACGACGACGACAACGGCGTGCTGCCCTGGGTCGAGGAGAAGCTCGACGAGCTGGACGCCGAGACCCCGGTCCTGTTCGATGAGACCGACGGCATCGATTACGAGGCCGTGGCCGACACCGAGCCCGACGTGATCCTCGCGGCATACTCCGGCCTCACGCAGGAGGAGTACGACACCCTCTCCAAGATCGCTCCGGTCATCGCGTTCCCCGAGGTCGCCTGGGGCACCTCGGTCGACGACATGATCGAGATGAACTCGAAGGCACTCGGCCTCCAGGATGAGGGCGAAGCACTGATCGACGAGCTGCACGCCGACGCCGAGACCGCTCTCGAGGCGAACAGCATCCTGAAGGACAAGAAGGTCCTGTTCGCGTACCTCGACCCGGCCGACCTGAGCCAGATCGGCTATTACACGGCGATCGACACGCGTCCCGGATACCTCCACGACAACCTCGGCCTGCCGTTCCCGTCGATCGTGGAAGACACCGCAGACACCGAGAAGTTCGATCTGACGGTCAGCGCGGAAGAGGTCGCGAAGTTCGCCGACGTGGACTTGTTCGTCACCTACGGCGACGACGCGCTCATCCCTCAGCTCCAGGCCGACCCGCTGCTGTCGAAGATCCCGGCCATCGCCGAGGGGCGTATCGCGATCCTCCCCAACGCGACGCCGGTCGCCGCATCCGCGAACCCGTCGCCGCTGTCCATCCCGTGGGGCCTCAGCGACTACCTCGCACTGCTGGCTGCACCGCTCGCGAAGTAACCGTTCGATCCGCATCAGCGGAGTGAATCCTCAGTGACCTCAGCAACCGTCATCGCCCCCGCGCCGGGTGCCGCAGACCTGCGGCACCCGGCGCTGGTGCGCACCTTCTGGCTGCTCATCGGGGTCGTGGTGCTCGTCGTCCTCAGCATCCTGTCGATCTCGTTCGGCGTGCGCGCGGTCTCCTTCGACGACATCGTCGCGGCCCTCGGCGGCCACACCGACACGATCTCCCAGGCCGCGATCGTCAAGCGCATCCCGCGCACCGTGCTCGCCCTCCTCGTCGGTGCCGCGCTCGCCCTCTCCGGTGCGACCATGCAGGCTGTGACGCGCAACCCCATCGCCGACCCCGGCATCCTCGGCGTCTCGAACGGCGCCTCGCTCGCGGTCGTCTGCGGCATCGCCTTCTTCGGCCTCAGCAACCCCTACGGGCAGATGGGGTTCGCGATCGCCGGAGCCGGGATCGCCGCCGTGTTCGTCTACACGGTCGGCTCCCTCGGGCGCGGGGGTGCGACCCCCCTCAAGCTCGCGCTCGCGGGTGCCGCCACCTCGGCGGCCTTCGCCTCACTGATCAGCGCGGTCATGCTGCCCCGCGTCGACCTGCTCCAGACGTTCCAGTCCTGGCAGATCGGCGGCGTCGGCGGTGCGGAGTGGCCCCGCATCGCGCTCACCGCACCGGTGCTCGCGGTCGGCGCCCTCATCTGCTTCCTGAGCTCGCGCGGCATGAACTCCCTCGCCCTCGGCGACGACATGGCCAAGGGCCTCGGTGAGCACGTGTTCCGCACACGCCTGATATCGGCGCTCGGTGCGGTGATCCTCGCGGGAGCGGCGACGGCCATCGCCGGGCCCATCGGATTCGTCGGCCTCATCGTCCCGCACATGTGCCGGATGCTGGTGGGCACCGATCACCGCTGGCTGCTGCCGTTCTCGGCCATCGCCGGTGCTGCGCTGCTGACCGCGAGTGACATCATCGGCCGCGTGATCTCGCCCTCGTCGGAGGAGATCCAGGTCGGCATCATCACCGCCATCATCGGCGCTCCCTTCTTCATCTGGATCGTCCGTCGGCAGAAGGTGCGTGAGCTGTGAGCACGACCGAGCACACCGAGCACACCCTCGACCGCGCCGACGAGCCGGCATCCGCGCGGATCGCACGCATCGTCGCGGGACGTCGCTCGCGCCACCGCCGCCACGCGATCGCGACGATCGTGCTCGGCATCCTGCTGCTCGTGCTGTTCACGGTCGCCCTCATGGTGGGCAACACGTTCTACCCGCTCGACGAGGTCATCCGCGTGATCCTGGGCGAGACCGTGCCCGGAGCGTCTTTCACCGTCGGTGACCTGCGGCTGCCCCGGGCGATCCTGGCCGTGCTCACCGGGATCGGCTTCGGCATGGCGGGCGTCTGCTTCCAGACGATGCTGCGCAACCCGCTCGCCTCTCCCGACATCATCGGCATCTCGAACGGCGCCGGGGCGGCCGCGGTCTTCGGCATCGTGGTGCTGTCGGTGAACGGGCCGGTCGTGTCGCTACTCGCCCTCGGTGGCGCCGTCGTCACCGCCTTCGCGATCTACCTGCTCTCGATCAAGGGCGGCTTCGCCGGCACCCGCCTGATCCTGATCGGCATCGGCGTTGCCGCGATGCTGCAGAGCGTCATCTCGTACATGCTGTCGCGCGCCGCGAACTGGGACATCCAGACCGCGATGCAGTGGCTGACCGGAAGCCTCAACAACGCCTCCTGGGAGCGCGTGCTGCCGATGGCGATCGCCGCGGCCGTGATCGTGCCGCTGATGCTGTCGCAGGGCCGCGCGCTCGGCGCCCTGCAGCTCGGGGACGACTCGGCGGCCGGCCTCGGGATCCGGGTCAACGCCACGCGCCTGCTGCTCATCCTCGGAGCGGTCGCGCTGCTCGCCTTCGCGACGGCGGCCACCGGTCCTATCGCGTTCGTCGCGTTCATGGCCGGCCCGATCGCCGCCCGCATCACCGGGCCGGGCGCCAACCTGCTCCTTCCGTCGGCGTTCGTCGGGGCTGTGCTCGTGCTCGGCGGCGATCTGATCGGCCAGTTCGCCTTCGGTACCCGCTATCCGGTCGGCGTCATCACCGGCGTGGTCGGTGCGCCGTACCTGATCTACCTGCTCATCCGCACCAACCGTTCCGGGGGTTCGCTTTGACCGTCTCGCACAGCCTGTCCGCCGAAGGCGTGAGTCTGGCCTACGGCGACCGCACCGTCGTCGACGGCCTCGACCTGCAGATCGCCCCCGGCCGCATCACGACGATCGTCGGGGCCAACGGATGCGGCAAGTCGACGCTGCTGCGCTCGCTCGCCCGCCTGCTCTCGCCGACCGAGGGGCAGATCGTGCTCGACGGCAAGTCCGTGCACGCGCGGCCCACCAAGGAGGTCGCCCGGATCCTCGGCCTGCTGCCGCAGTCTCCGGTCGCGCCGGAGGGCATCGCGGTCGCCGACCTGGTCGGGCGGGGACGGCATCCGCACCAGAAGATGCTCGCGCGCTGGAGCACCCACGACTACGAGGTGGTGGCCGATGCCCTCGACGCGACCGGCATCACCGACCTGGCCGACCGCAGCGTCGACGAGCTCTCCGGCGGACAGCGGCAGCGCGTCTGGATCGCGATGGCCCTGGCGCAGGAGACCGACATCCTGCTGCTCGACGAGCCGACGACCTTCCTCGACGTCGCGCACCAGGTTGAGGTCCTCGACCTGCTCACCGACCTGAGCGTCTCGCGCGGCACCACCATCGTCATGGTGCTGCACGACCTCAACCTCGCGGCACGCTACGCCGATGAGCTGGTCGCGATGAAGGACGGCCGGGTGCACGCGACGGGCGCCCCGCAGGACATCGTCACCGCACAGCTCGTCGAAGAGGTCTTCGGCCTCGCCAATCAGATCACCATCGACCCGGTCTCCGGCAAGCCGATGGTCACACCCATCGGGAGGCACCATGTCCGCTGAGACGACCACCACCGAGCGTCCGACCTACATCCTCACCCGCGCCGAGGTGCGCGCCGTCGCCCGCGTCTCGCCCTCGTTCGTGCGCGTGACGTTCGGTGGCGACGACCTGAGTGAGTTCGGCACGCCCGGCGAGGTGTTCGACAGCCGCATCAAGCTGGTCTTCCCGCCGGCATCCGGCATCCTCCCCGAACTCGATCGGGCCTCGGACAACTGGTGGCAGTCTTTCCTCGCGGTGCCGGAGGAGGAGCGCGGCTCGATGCGCACCTACTCCGTGCGCGAGCTGCGGGTCGATCCCGCCGCGGGCACCGAGGTGGACGTCGACTTCGTGCTGCACCTCGAGCCGGGGCTCACCGGACCCGCATCGCTGTGGGCGAGCCAGGCGGCGGTCGGCCAGGAGCTCTACCTCGTCGGGCCCCGTCGCGGCGTCGACGTGGATGCCCACGGAGGGGCCGAGTTCGCGCCGGGCACCGCGGCGTCGGTCGTGCTCGCCGGCGACGAGACGGCGGCTCCCGCCATCGCCCGCATCCTGGAGGACGCGCCCCGCGACCTGCGCGGAGTGGCCTTCATCGAGGTGCCCTCTCCCGCCGACATCCTGCGCATCGACGTGCCGTCCGGCGTCGAGGTGCACTGGCTGCCGCGCGACGCCGGTGACCCGCACGGCCTGCGCCTGATCCCCGCCGTGCTCGGCTACCTCGGAGACGCCGACGCCGCGGAGGAGATCCGCGTGAAGGACATCGACGGCGAGGACCTGCTCTGGGAGACGCCGGACTACTCCGGCCTCGGGGAAGAGATCGACCGGGCGGATGCCCCGGCGGAGCGCTACTTCTGGATCGCGGGGGAGAGCGGCGTGGTCACCACCCTGCGCCGCCACCTCGTCAAGGACCTCGGCGTCGACCGCGGGCAGGTCGCGTTCATGGGCTACTGGCGACGCGGCGTCGCGATGCGGGGCTGACATGACGACGACAGCGCCCCACGCCCTGCAGGGCGAATCCCTCGTGCTCGGATACGGCCGAGCCCGGGTGGTGCACGACGTCTCGCTGCGCCTGGCACCCGGACGGGTCACCGCCCTCATCGGGCCGAACGGCAGCGGCAAGTCGACCGTCCTGCGCGCGCTCGCCCGCCTGCACCGCATCGAGGCGGGGAGCGTGCGCATCGGCGGCGACGAGACTCGCGATGCCGCGGCCCTCTCGGCGAAGGAGTTCGCCAAGGCCGTCGCGATGCTCTCGCAGTCGCGGCCGCATCCGTCCGGGATCGAGGTCTCCGACGTCGTGGCGTACGGCCGCCACCCGCATCGGGGCCGTTTCTCGGGCGTCAGCGACGCCGACCGCGCCGCCGTCGCGCGGGCGCTCGAACTGACCGGGCTCCGCACGATGGCCTCGCGCCCCGTCGACCAGCTCTCGGGCGGCGAACTGCAGCGCGTGTGGCTTGCGACCGCGCTGGCGCAGGAGACCGGGGTGCTTCTGCTCGACGAGCCGACCAACCACCTCGACCTGCGCTACCAGGTGGAGACGCTCGACCTGGTGCGCGAGCTCGCCGACGACCACGGCACCGCCCTGGGTGTCGTGCTGCACGACCTCGACCACGCGGCATCCGTCGCCGACGACGTGGTGCTGCTGCACGCCGGTCGAGTGCACGCGGCGGGCACCCCCGCCGAGGTGCTCACGGGCGAGAACCTCTCGCACGTGTACGGCCTGCGGATCGACACCGAGATCGACGAGGAGACCGGCCTCGTGCGGGTGCTCCCGCGCGGTCGTCACCACGGCCGGCACCGCGCCCGCGCAGCATCCTGAACCCCCCTCACCCCTCCCGGAGGAAGAACCGAATGAAGAAGAAGCCCCTCGCCCTGATCGCCCTCGGCGGCGCACTCGTGATGGCCCTCGCCGGCTGCGGCACCACCCAGGCCCCCGCCGCCTCCGACTCCGACGCCTCGGCCTCGACGAGCGCGGGTTGCGGCGACGACACCACCGCGACCTCGACGGGCGCCGTCTCCGTCACGGATGACCTCGGCCGCACGGTCGAACTCGACAAGCCCGCCGAGCGGATCGCGGTGCTCGAGTGGCAGCAGATCGAGGATGCGCTGTCGCTGTGCGTCACCCCGGTCGCGGTCGCCGACGCCGAGGGCTACAGCACGTGGGTCACCGCGGAGGAGCTCCCGGAGGGTGTGACCGACGTCGGCACCCGCCAGGAGCCGAACCTCGAGACGCTGTTCGGCACCGAGCCCGACCTCGTGATCGTCGAGGTCAGCGCCGCGGACGACCCCATCGTCGCCCAGCTCGAGGCCTACGACGTGCCGGTGCTCGCGACCATCGGTGCGGATGCCGCCGACCCCATCGCGAAGATGCTCGGCACGCTCGACCTCATCGCCCAGGTGACCGGCCGCGAGGAGCGCGCCGAGGTCGTCGCCGACGAGTTCCAGGCCCACTTGGACTCGGCATCGGCCGAACTCGCGGATCTCGACCTGCCCACGACGGAGTTCGTGTTCTTCGACGGCTGGGTCGACGGCGGCAACGTCGCGCTGCGTCCGTTCGGCCAGGGCTCGCTGGTCGGGGAGATCGGCGAGAAGCTCGGTCTGAAGAACGCCTGGACCGGCGAGGTCGACCCCACGTACGGCCTCGGCCAGACCGATGTCGAGGGCATGACCACGGTCGGCGACGCCAGCCTGTTCTACACCGGCACCGAAGACCCCGAGTCCGAGAGCTTCATCGACGCCCTGCAGGACAACCCGGCCTGGACCTCGCTGCCCGCCGTGGCCGATGACCGCCTCACCGCGTTCCCCGCCGGGATCTGGACGTTCGGCGGACCGCGCTCGACCCAGCAGATCATCGACGGCTATGTCGAGGTGCTCTCGAAGTGACGGGTGCCCTTCGCCTCGACGACGCGGCGGCCACGACGGAGCCGGCGCGCCCGGCTCCCGCCGTCGCGCCCGACGAGGCGGAGGGACGCCGGCCGGGTGCCCTGCTGACGGGCATCGGCGTGCTCGTCGCCCTTGCGATCGTGCTCGTCGCCGTGGCCTGCTGGCATCTCACGCAGGGCACGAGCGGTGCCGTGTTCGCTGACACCGAGGTGCTGTGGGGGTCGCGGGTGCCACGCCTCGCCGCGGGCATCGCCGTGGGGGTGGCGCTCGGCGTCGCCGGCATCCTGCTCCAGTCGCTCGCCCGCAACGCTCTGGCCTCGCCGGACACGCTGGGCGTGACCGCCGGTGTCTATCTCGCGGTGACGGCGCTCGCGGCGTTCGGCATCGCGGTGCCGGTGTGGGCGTCGGGCGCTGTCGCGTTCGCCGGGGGCCTCATCGCCGCGGGGATCGTGCTCGGCCTCGCCGGTGGTGCGGGGTCGTCGACCACGCGGCTGATCCTCGCGGGCACGGCCCTCGCGCTCGCATTCCAGGCCGGCACTTCGACCCTGCTCATCCTCTTCGACGAGGAGACCAAGGGGCTGCTGGCGTGGGGAAGCGGCAGCCTGTCGCAGCTCGGGCTGACCGCGTTCCTGCAGGCGGCACCCGTCGTGGTCGTGGTGACGGCGGCGGCCCTGCTGCTCGCGCGGCGGTTCGACATCCTGGCGCTCGGCGACGACACGGCATCCTCCCTGGGTGTGCCGATCCGCTCGACGAGGGCCATCGGCATCCTGCTCGCCGTCACGCTCACCGCGGTGTCGGTGACGCTCGCGGGGCCGATGGGCTTCGTCGGGCTGTGTGCGCCCGTGCTCGCCCGTCTGCTGACGCGGGTGGTGCCGAGTCTGAACCGCCATCTGCTCCTGATCCCGGCGGCCGGCCTCCTCGGCGCGATCGTCGTGATCCTCTCGGATGCTCTGCTGCGGGCGATCATCGGGGCCGAGGCGGCGATCCTCATCCCGACCGGCGTCGCGACCACGCTTCTCGGAGCCATCGTGCTCGTGCTCATGGCGCGGCGCCTGCGCGATGCCGGTCCGACGCGAGAGCCTCCGCGGGTGCGGTTCGGCGTGCGCAGCCGACTCCGGTTCCGCATCACCATGGTGGTCGTCGTGCTGGGCGTGATCGGGGTGCTGTTGCTCGGCCTGCTCGCCGGGCACACCTGGCTGCTGACCGGCGACATCGCGCTGTGGCTGCAGGGCGAAGCTCCCCCCGCGATCGCCTTCGCGCTGGACGAGCGGGCGCCGCGCATCGTGGCCGCGGTCGTCGCCGGTGGGGCGCTCGCGCTGTCCGGCGCCATCATCCAGGGGGTGAGCCGGAACCCGCTCGCCGACCCGAGCATCCTCGGCGTCACGGGCGGCGGCGGCCTCGGCGCGGTGCTCGTGATCACGAGTGCCGTCTCCTCCACCGCGGGCATGATCGCGGGTGCCATCGCCGGTGCGCTGTTGGCCTTCGCCCTCGTGTACCTGCTGTCGTGGCGCGGCGGCTTGAACGCCGACAGGTTCCTGTTGATCGGCATCGGCGTCTCGTACTTCACCGTGTCGCTCACGACCTTCTTCCTGCTGAGGTCGAACCCCTGGGACACCCCGAAGATCTACAGCTGGCTGTCGGGCACCACGTACGGCCGGGTGTGGGAGCAGGTGCTGCCGCTGGCGATCGTGCTGGCCATCGCGCTGCCGTTCGTGGTGATGAGCCGTCGTGAGCTCGACGTGCTGTCCCTCGACGAAGACACTCCGCGCCTCGTCGGCATCCGGCTCGAGCCCGTGCGGCTGACGCTGCTGGTCGTGGCGGCGGTGCTCGCGGCCCTCAGCGTGACGGCGATCGGTGTGATCGGCTTCGTCGGGCTCGTCGCTCCGCATGCGGCACGGGCGCTCGTCGGTGCCAGGCACGCCAGGGTGATCCCGGTCGCGGTGCTGCTGGGCGGTCTGCTCGTCGGAGTCGCCGACACCATCGGGCGTACGGTCATCGCCCCCGCCCAACTGCCCGCCGGACTCGTGGTCGCGCTGATCGGAGCCCCGTACTTCGTCTGGCTGCTCTGGCGCTCGCGCGACGCGTAGCTGTCGCTCCCTCCTTCGCCTTCGAGTAACACAAATGGTCCCGTTCCAGCAGGAACGGGACCATTTGCGCGATACGAACGGGGGTTACTTGGCGAGGAAGTCCTTCAGTGCCGCGTTGACCTCGTCGGCGTGGGTCCAGAGCAGGCCGTGCGGGGCGCCCTCGACCTCGACGTAGTCGGCATCCGGCACCGCCTGGTGGAAGCGGCGCGCGGTCGCGTCGATCGGGAGGATGTTGTCCTTCGTGCCGTGCAGGATCAGGGTGGGCTTGGCCGCGGCGCGCACGGCCTCGACGTCGCCACGGAAGTCCTCGATCCAGGCCGAGACGACCGCGTAGGCGGCCACGGGTGCGCTGCCGATGGCGACGTTCCAGCTGCCGGTCACGGCCTGCTCGCTGATGCGCGAGCCGAGGTTCTCGTCGAGGTTGTAGAAGTTCTTGTAGAAGTCGGTGAACCACGCGAAGCGGTCGCCCTTCGCCGCGGCCTCGATGCCGTCGAAGACCTCCTGCGGCACGCCCTCGGGGTTGTCGTCGCGCTGCACCAGGAAGGGCTCGAGCGAGGCGAGGAAGGCGAGCTTCGCGACGCGGTCGTGTCCGTACTTCGCGACGTAGCGGGCGAGCTCTCCGGTACCCATCGAGAAGCCGACGAGCACGACGTCGCGCAGGTCGAGGGTCTCGAGCACGGTGTTCAGGTCGGCGGCGAACGTGTCGTAGTCGTAGCCGGCGTTGACCTTGGAAGATCCGCCGAAGCCGCGGCGGTCGTAGGTGATGACGCGGTAGCCCTGGGCGAGGAGCTCGCGGGTCTGACGCTCCCAGCTGTGGCCGTCGAGCGGGTAGCCGTGGATCAGGACGACGGGCTGACCCGAACCCTGGTCTTCGTAGTAGAGCTCGATCGGAGTGCTGTTCTCGTTTCCGACGGTGATGTAGCCCATGATCCTGGTCCTTTCGGTTGCGGTGAGAACGCTCGTTCTCGCTCGATGTGTTCAATCTAGAGAACGTTCGTTCTCGTGTCAAGTAGACTTCTGGACATGACCGAAGACGAGGCCCGAGAGCGCATCCTGTCCGCCGCGGAGGAGCTCTACTACCGCAAGGGGTACGCGGCCGTCGGCATGGACGAGCTGCGCTCGGCCGCCGGCGTGTCGCTGCGTCGCCTCTACGCGCTGTTCCCCGCGAAGACCGACATCGTCACCGCTGTCCTCGCCCGCAAGCACGCCCAGTGGGAGTCCGGGCTCTCCGCGGCCGTGACGGATGCCGGTGATGATCCGCGCACCCGCCTGCTCGCGGTCTACGGATACCTCGAGAACTGGTTCTGCGCCGACGACTTCCGCGGCTGCGCCTTCATCAACGCGTTCGGCGAGCTCGGCGGGACGAACCCCGAGGTCGCCGAGATCGTGCGCACGCACAAGGCGTCGTTCCAGGAGTACATGGCGGGCCTGGTCGCCGACACGGGTGCCCCCGCAGCGCTCGCCGCACAGCTGTCGATCCTCGCCGAGGGGGCGCAGAGCACGGCCGCGATCTCGAAGGACCCCTCCGTGGCCGTGCAGGCGCGCGGCGCCGCGGAGGTCCTGATCGACGCGGCCTTCGCCCGGGCCTGAGTCCCGGCACCGTCGTCCGCCCACCCGTTCCGCGGCATCCATCCTGCCCTGCACGCATGTCGGGAGGATTCGCGGGTGTCGGGGCATTCGACGGCGTGTCTCCCGACGGATGGACTTTCTCCCGACGGATGCGCAGAGGAGGCGGGCGGCCCGGCCGTTTGGCTAACCTGGTTAGCGAAACGGCGGCCGGGTGTCAACCCCGATGCGCACCGGGCGCTCCACGCCGTATGGTCACGACCATGGACTCACGTACGAAGGGCATCGGCCGGCAGAGCCTGATCATCGCGGCGGCATCGTTCATGCTGATCGCGGCCGCCGTGGGCGCAGGAGCCTTCGGCGGAACATCCGTCGACGACCTGCAGGACGGCGCGCTCTCGGCACAGGGCTCGTATCTCGCGCCCGCCGGCCCCGCCTTCTCGATCTGGTCCCTCATCTACATCGGGCTCATCGCGTACACGGTGTGGCAGGCGCTTCCGGCACAGCGACAGGATGCTCGCCAGCAGGCTGTGGGTGGGTGGATCGCCGCCTCGATGGTGCTGAACGGGCTCTGGCTGGTCACCGCGCGGTATCTGACGCTGTGGCTCACGGTCGTCGTTATCGCCCTGCTGCTGGCCGTGCTCGCGCGGGTGATCGTCGTACTGGGGCGCTTCCCGGCGCGAAACCTCGCCGACCGCATCCTGACCGACGGCGCGAACGGCCTGCACTTCGGCTGGGTGACGATCGCGACGGTCGCGAACACGGCCGCGTGGCTGACGCAGATCGCACCCGAGAGTTGGGCGGAGGCCGCGGATGCCTGGGCGATCGCCGTGCTGGTCGTCGTCCTGGTGATCGGTGCCGCTGCCGCGTGGGCGACAGGTCGCATCGCCCCCGCCCTCGCGACGGCCTGGGGTCTGGCCTGGCTCGCGGTCGGCCGTCTCACCGGAGAGCCCGAGAGCACTCCGACGGCGATCACCGCGATCATCGTGGCCGTGCTGCTCGTCGTCGCCGGGGTCGTCGCGGTGCTGCGACGCCGTGCGCGCTCGGCTCAGAGCACGAGCCGGTAGCCCATCCCCGCCTCGGTGAGCAGGTGCACCGGCGCGGCCGGCTCCTGCTCGAGCTTCTTGCGCAGCTGCGACATGTACAGGCGCAGGTAGCCCGAGTCGGACACCTGCTCACTGCCCCAGATCTCCTTCAGCAGATCCTGTCGCGTGACCAGGGCACCCGGATGCCGTGCGAGGTGCTCCAGCATCCGCCACTCCGTCGGCGTCAGGTGCACGCGAGTTCCGGCGCGGGTGACGGTCTTGGTCGCGAGGTCGACCACGACGTCGCCGAACGCCACCGTCGACTCCCCGTTCGCCGGCATCGACCGGCGGGACAGCGCCCGCAGCCGCGCGAGCAGCTCGTCCACCTGGAAGGGCTTCGTCACGAAGTCGTCGGCACCGGCATCCAGAGCCTCGACCTTGTCGGCCGACCCGGTGCGGCCGGAGACCACGATGATCGGCACGTTCGTCCATCCGCGCAGCGCCTGGATGACCTCGATGCCGTCGAGCCGTGGCATCCCCAGGTCGAGCATGATGAGGTCGGGATGCGTCTGCGCGGCAGCAGCGACCGCGGCGGCACCGTCGGCCGCCACGACGACCTCGTATCCATGGGCGGCGAGCGTGATCCGCAGCGCCCGCACCATCTGCGGGTCGTCGTCGGCGATGAGGAGCTTCACTCCGTCTCCTCCGTGTCGTGATGCCCTGCGCCGAGTGGCAGGGAGATGACCATGGTGAGGCCCCCGCCGGGGGTGTCCTCGGGTGTCAGGGTACCGCCCATGCCCTCGGCGAACCCGCGCGACAGGGCGAGCCCGAGCCCGAGCCCCGTGGTGTTGTCGGTGTCGCCGAAGCGCTGGAACGGCTGGAAGATGCGGTCCCGTCGCTCGGGTGAGACCCCGTCGCCGCGATCGATCACCCGGATCTCGGCGCGATCGCCGAGGGCACTGGTCGAGACGATCACCCGGCTGCCCTCGGGCGCGTGGCGGTGCGCGTTGGCGAGCACGTTCACCAGCACGCGCTGCAGCAGGACGGGGTCGGCGAACACCGGCGGCAGCTCGGGGTCGAGGGCGAGCTCGACGTCGGCGGGGCCGAGCCCGAGCTCATCGATGGCGGCGAGCACGGTGCCGGCGGCATCCATCCGAGAGGAGGAGACCGCGAGCACCCCGGCCTGCACGCGGCTCACGTCGAGCAGGTCGGTGACCAGGGTCGACAGGGTGGCGAGGCTCTCGTCGGCGGTCGCGAGCAGCTCCTCGCGGTCGGATGCCGAGAGCTCGTGCGCGCCGCGCAGTCCGCCGATCGCCGCGACGGCCGAGGCCAGCGGGCGCCGCAGATCATGGCTCACGGCCGACAACAGCGCGCTGCGCACCTGGTCGGTCTCGGCCAGGGCCTCGGCCTCGCTCGCGGTCGCCCGCAGGTCGGTGTGCTCGATCGCGGCCGACAGCTGCGCCACGATCGCGTCGAGCAGTCGACGCTCCGGCCCCGCCAGCGGTTCGCCGTTCAGCTCCAGCATCGCGCGCGGGCCGCCACCGGGGCGGACGCCGACCGGGATGCTCGTGGCTCGTCCGTCGGCGACCGGCTCCCCGTCGCTGGCGAGCACATCGCCTTCGGGGGAGAGCACCCGCACGCCGCTGAGCCCGAACGCCTCCCGGGTGCGGCTGGCGAGGGCCCGCACCGCGTTGTCGCCCCGCAGCACGTTGCCGGCGACCGCGGCGAGCAGCTCGGCCTCGGCGGTGGCGCGCTGCGCGGTGCGGGCGCGTCGGGCGGCCTGGTCGACGATGATGCTCACCAGGATCGCGATGAGCACGTACAGCGCGAGCGCGAGCACGTGCAGCGGATGCGCGATCGTGATCGTGAACAGCGGGGCGACGAAGAGGAAGTCGAGCGTGACGCCGGAGAGCACCGCGGCGAACACGGCAGGACGGATGCCGCCGATGAGGGCGACCACGACCACGAGCAACTGGTACGCGAGCACCTCGGCCGTGATCGACTCGGGGCTGCGGAAGGTGAACATCACCCAGGACAGCAGCGGCCCGAACGCGAGGGCCACCGCGAAGCCGAGCAGCTGCCGCCGCCAGCCGAGCGCCCCGCCGGTCATCCGCGGCAGGGCGAGTCGCCCTCCGGCTGCGGCGTGGGTCACGATGTGCACGTCGATGTCACCCGAGCGGCGGATCACCTCCGAGCCGATGCCGGGACCGGTGAGCGCGGCGGCGAGTCGACTGCGACGGCTGACGCCGATGACGAGCTGTGTGGCATCCACCCCCTGCGCGAACTCGACCAGCGTGGCCGGGATGTCGTCGCCGACCACCTGGTGGTAGCTGCCGCCGAGCGATTCGACGAGGGTGCGCTGCGTGGCGAGGGCGCCGGGGGTCTCGTTGCGCAGTCCGTCCTGCGCCGAGATGTGCACCGCGAGCAGCTCTCCGCCGGCCGAGCGGGCGGCGATCCGTGCACCGCGACGCAGCAGGGTCTCGCCTTCGGGGCCGCCGGTGAGGGCGACGACGACCCGTTCCCTGGCCTGCCAGTTCCCTTCGATCCCCTGCTCCGCACGGTAGGTGCGCAGGGCGCTGTCGACCTCGTCGGCGAGCCAGAGCAGGGCGAGCTCGCGCAGCGCGGTGAGGTTGCCGAGGCGGAAGTAGTTCGACAGGGCGGCATCGATGCGCTCGGCCGGGTACACGAGCCCGGCGGAGAGCCGGTCCCGCAGCGACTGCGGCGCGAGGTCGACGACCTCGATCTCGTCCGCGGCGCGCACCACGGCATCCGGGATCGTCTCCTGCTGCGCGATGCCGGTGATCTTCTCGACCACGGCATTGAGCGACTCGATGTGCTGCACGTTGACGGTGGTGACGACGTCGATGCCGGCGTCCAGCAGCTCGTCCACGTCTTGCCAGCGCTTCGGATGCCGCGAACCGGGGGTGTTCGTGTGTGCGAGCTCGTCGACGAGCGCGATCTCGGGAGCCCGGGCGAGCACGGCGTCGAGGTCGAGTTCGGTCAGGGCGATGCCGCGATGGTCTTCGACGCGACGGGGCACCTCGGGCAGTCCGACCGTCTGCGCGAGCGTGGCCGCGCGGTCATGGGTCTCGACGATGGCGATGACGACGTCGTGTCCCTCCTCGCGGAGGCGGCGTCCTTCGGCGAGCATCTCGAACGTCTTGCCCACGCCGGGAGCGGCACCCAGCAGGACACGGAGGCGTCCACGACGAGACTGCTCCGACGTCGGGCGATGCGTCCGATCTGCGCTCATTCGCCCTCCTGGCCGTCCAGCGCGAGGTTGAGCTCGGCGACGTTGATGCGCTCCTCGCCGAGGAATCCCAGATCCCGCCCTTGAATCCTAGACTCCACGAGGTCCTCGACCTGCTGTTCCGGGAGCCCGCGCGCCTCGGCCACGCGCGGCACCTGCAGCAGGGCGTAGGCGACGCTGATGTGGGGGTCGAGGCCCGAACCCGAGGCGGTGACCGCGTCGGCCTGCACCTCGGACGCCTTCACGCCCTCGCGCTCCGCGATCGCGGCCTGGCGGTCGGCGATGGCCGCGACCAGGTCGGGGTTCTCCGGGCCGAGGTTGCTGCCGCTGGAGCCCGCCCCGTCATAGCCGTCGCCGGCCGCCGAGGGGCGGGACTGGAAGTACTCCGGCAGGGCCTCGCCGTCGGCATCCGTGAACGGCTGGCCGATCAGTGAGCTGCCTTTGTCGTCGGGGAGGGGTGAGCCGTTCGCCTGCCAGGGGAGAGCGAGCTGCCCGATGCCCGTGACGAGGAGCGTGTAGCCGACGCCGAGCACGAGGGTGAGGACGAGCATCGCGCGGATGGCGACCCCGGTGGTGCGGGCCGCGGTGCGAGTGGAGGACATGTCTGGGTTCCTTTTCCGAGCCGGGTCAGAAGCCCGGGATGAGGCTGACGACGAGGTCGATGAGCTTGATGCCGATGAACGGGGCGATCACGCCGCCGAGTCCGTAGATGAGCAGGTTGCGCTGCAGGATCTGCGAGGCGCTCGCCGGGCGGTACTTCACTCCGCGCAGGGCGAGCGGGATCAGGAACACGATCACGATCGCGTTGAAGATGATCGCGCTGGTCACGGCGGATGCCGGCGAGTGCAGCTGCATGATGTTGAGCGCGGCGAGTCCGGGGAAGACGCCCATGAACATCGCCGGGATGATCGCGAAGTACTTCGCCACGTCGTTCGCGAGCGAGAACGTGGTGAGGGCTCCGCGGGTGATGAGCAGCTGCTTGCCGATGCGCACGATGTCGATCAGCTTGGTCGGGTCGGAGTCGAGGTCGACCATGTTGCCGGCCTCCTTCGCAGCCGAGGTGCCGGTGTTCATGGCCACGCCGACGTCGGCCTGCGCGAGGGCGGGGGCATCGTTCGTGCCGTCGCCGGTCATGGCGACCAGGCGCCCGCCCTCCTGCTCGCGGCGGATGAGGGCGAGCTTGTCCTCGGGCGTCGCCTCGGCGAGGAAGTCATCGACCCCGGCCTCGGCGGCGATGGCCTTCGCGGTCAGCGGGTTGTCGCCCGTGATCATCACCGTGCGGATGCCCATGCTGCGCAGCTCGTCGAACCGCTCGCGCAGGCCGTCCTTGACGATGTCCTTGAGGTGCACGACGCCGAGGATGCGGCCCTCCGTCACCTGTTCGTCGGACACCTGTCGGGAGTTCGCACGGATGTCGGACCGTTCCGCGGCGATTCCTCCGACATCCGTCCGTTCTTCCGACAAGTGGGCAGGTGCGGATGCCGGGGCAGACGCGGATGCCGGGGCCGGGGCGGATGCCGGGGCAGACGCCGGGGTCCGCACGGCGACGACGAGGGGGGTCCCTCCACTTTCGGCGACGGTGTCGGTGCGGGTGGTGAGCTCCGCGTCCTCGGCGTCGAGCCCGAGCCACGCCCGCACCGCGGAACCTGCGCCCTTGCGGATCTGCGTGCCGTCGGCGAGGTCGAGTCCCGACATGCGGGTCTGCGCGGTGAACGGCACGACGACGGCATCCTCCGGAGCGGTGACGCGGATGCCGCGGGCGGCGGCGAGCTCGACGATCGAGGCACCCTCCGGCGTGGGGTCTGCGAGCGACGACAGGGCCGCGACCCGCAGCAGTTCGCCGGCGTCGATGCCCGGGAGGGGCAGGACCTCGTGCGCACGGCGGTTGCCGTAGGTGATGGTGCCGGTCTTGTCGAGCAGCAGCGTGGTGACGTCGCCCGCGGCCTCGACAGCGCGCCCCGACATGGCCAGCACGTTGCGCTGCACGAGCCGGTCCATCCCGGCGATGCCGATGGCCGAGAGCAGTGCGCCGATGGTGGTCGGGATCAGGCAGACGAGCAGGGCGATGAGCACCGGGATGCTGACGGGCGATGCCGCGTAGGAGGCGATCGGGTTCAGGGCGAGCACCACGACCACGAAGATGATCGACAGGCTGGCGAGCAGGATGTTCAGGGCGATCTCGTTCGGGGTGCGCTGGCGGCTGGCGCCTTCGACGAGGGCGATCATCCGGTCGACGAACGTCTCACCGGGCTTCGAGGTGATGCGCACCACGATCCGGTCGGACAGCACGCGGGTGCCGCCGGTGACGGCGCTGCGGTCGCCGCCCGACTCGCGGATCACCGGGGCGCTCTCGCCCGTGATGGCCGACTCGTCGACGGTCGCGATGCCCGCGATGATGTCGCCGTCGCCGGGGATCAGCTCGCCGGCGGTGACGATCACGACGTCGTCGCGCTGCAGTTCGGCGGACGAGACCTCCAGGGTCTCGGCACGTTCTGCGGCGGCATCCGAAGCCGCGTCGTATCCGACCACCCTGCGGGCCATCGTGCTGGTGCGGGTCTTGCGCAGGCTCGCGGCCTGGGCCTTGCCACGGCCTTCGGCGACGGACTCGGCGACGTTCGCGAACAGCACCGTCAGCCAGAGCCACACCGCGATGCCCCAGGTGAACGGCGCGGGGACCGGGGTGCCGCCCGAGTCGGCGGGTCCGCCGAGGAACGGTTCGGCGATCGCCAGCACGGTCGCGAACGCGGCGCCCACCCAGACCAGCAGCATCACGGGGTTGCGGACGAGGGCTGCGGGGTTCAGCTTGCGCAGGGCGCCGGGCAGGGCCTCGACGAGCTGTGACCAGCCGAAGGAACGCGTCGGCTGCGCGGGGGCGGATGCCGCAGCATCCTGCTGTTCAGAAGGGGATTCGGAAGGCGTGGTGATGAGAGTCATGGTCAGACGAGTCCTTCGGCGAGGGGTCCCAGTGCGAGCACGGGGAAGTAGGTGAGGGCGGTCACGACGACCGTCACGGTGAGGAGGAGGCCGACGAACTGCGGCCGGTGGGTGGGCAGCGTTCCCGAGGTGGCGGGCACACGCTCCTGCGCGGCGAACGAGCCGGCGAGGGCGAGCACGAGCACGATGGGGAGGAAGCGTCCGAGCAGCATCGCGATCCCGAGTGCGGTGTTGAACCACGGGGTGTTCGCGGTGAGTCCGGCGAAGGCGGAGCCGTTGTTGTTCGACGCCGAGGTGAACGCGTAGAGCACCTCGCTCATGCCGTGCACGCCCGGATTCAGGATGCTGGTGGACTCCACGTCTTCCCGGATGCCGGGGATCGCGAAGCTCAGCGCGGTGCCGCCGAGGACCAGTGCAGGGACGACGAGGATGTACAGGCTCGCGAGCTTGATCTCCCGCGGACCGATGCGCTTGCCGAGGTATTCGGGGGTGCGGCCGACGAGCAGCCCGCCGACGAACACGGCGATGATCGCGAGCACGAGCATGCCGTAGAGGCCCGAGCCGACGCCGCCGGGGGCGACCTCGCCGAGCATCATGTTCAGCATCGGCATCATGCCGCCGAGCGCCGTGTACGAGTCGTGCATCGAGTTGACCGCACCGGTCGAGGTGAGCGTGCTCGCGCTGCCGAACAGCGTGGATCCGAGGATGCCGAAGCGCACCTCCTTGCCTTCCATCGCGGCGCCGGCTAGCTCGGGTGCGCTGCCGCGGCCGGCCAGTTCGAGCGCCGAGAGCGCGAAGGTCGAGATCAGGAAGATCGTGCCCATGACCGCGGCGATGGCGTAGCCCTGGCGGTGGTCGCCGACCATGCGGCCGAACGTGCGGGGGAGGGAGAACGGGATCACGAGGATCAGCAGCACCTCCAGCAGGTTCGTGAACCCGGTCGGGTTCTCGAACGGGTGCGCGGAGTTGGCGTTGAAGAAGCCGCCGCCGTTCGTGCCGAGGAGCTTGATCGCCTCCTGCGAGGCGACCGGTCCGCCCGGAATGGTCTGGGTTCCGCCCGACACGGTGGTCACGTCGGTGAAGCCGGCGAAGTTCTGGATCACGCCACCGGCGAGGAGCGCCACCGCACCGATCAGGGCGATCGGGAGGAGGATGCGGCCGAGACCGCGGACCAGGTCGACCCAGAAGTTGCCGATGGTCGCCGAGCCCCGGCGTGCGAGGCCGCGGATCAGCGCGATCGCGATGGCGAGTCCGACCGCCGCGGAGACGAAGTTCTGCACCGTGAGGCCGGCGAGCTGCACGGTGTAGCCCACGGTCTGCTCGGGCGAGTACGACTGCCAGTTGGTGTTCGCGACGAAGGATGCCGCGGTGTTGAAAGCGAGCCCTTCGGGCACGGCCGGGAGACCGAGCGACTGCGGCAGGAACGCCTGCAGGCGCTGCAGCCCGTAGACGAGCAGCAGCCCGACGACCGAGAACGCGAGAACGCTGCGGGCATAGGCGCGCCAGGTCTGCTCGGACGACGAGTCGACGCCGATCAGCCGGTAGACGCCGCGCTCGACGCGCAGGTCCTTCGCCGAGGAGTACACCCGGGCGATGTAGTCGCCGAGGGGGCGGTAGACCAGAACGAGCACGACCACGACGGCCGTGAGCTGCAGGATGCCGAACCAGATCGCCGCACCCATCAGAATCGCTCCGGCGCGACGAGCGCGACGACGAGGTAGACGACGGCGGCGACGGCGAGGACGGCCGCGATGATCTCGAAGACGATCATGCGCGGTCCACCGCCTTGGCGACCAGGGACACGAGGGCGAACAGCGCGAGAGTCAGCGCGATGTAGATGATGTCGAGCACGGATCCGATACAACTCCCGCGCGCGGGCGTATCCGTCGATCCTCACGGTTCCCCTACGCCGCCACCGAGGATGCATGCGGGTTGCTCACACCCGGCTCAGCGGTTGGCCGTGTGGGTCTCGTCGGGATGCAACTGAGGACCTCCTGAGAGTGGGTATATTCTCGTTGATCAGAATATGCCCACTCTTTAGGGTTGATGTCATGAAGACACCGTCACCGTTGCAGTTCACGCTTCTCACTGCTCTCACCGGTCGCACACTCCACGGATACGCACTCGTCGAGGAAGTCTCGACGCTCACGGGGCAACGGCCAGGTGTCGCGACCGTGTACGCCGCACTCGAGAAGCTCCTCGCACTCGGGTGGATCGCCCAGACGCAGGATGAAATCGTCGGCGGGAGGTTGAGACGGTACTACGCGATCTCTGAGACGGGGCTTCACGTTCTCGATCTCGAGGCGAAGGCGCTCGCCCAACGGGCACGACGCGCACAGTTCAAACTGCAGCAGGTGCGGACCGCGGGAGCACAAGCATGAACACCGATCCCCTGCGACGAAGCCTCGAAGCCTATCCGCGACGCTGGAGAGAAGTGAACGCTCACGTGCTCTTCGGAATGCTCGAAGAGGCTCGTGACGCCCACCCCGAACTCGTTCCCCTCGAAGCACGAACAGCTGCTCGAAAGGGGCTTGCAATGAGAATCACACAGGTGCTGCCTTGGGTGCTCGGGGCGATCAGTGTTGCCTCAGCTGCTGTCGCTATGACCATCGTGGCCGTCGCATTCACCGAGCAGAACGAAGCCCTCGTCCACGTGCTTTGTTTCTTCATCACCCCTCTCGCCAGTCTGTGGGCGATCGTTGTGGGGCTGATATCCCGCCCCACAACGGTTCATCCTCGCTGGGGGGCGGCTGTACTGGGCAGCCTCGGGATTCTCGTCGCTGGGGGCGCACACGTCCTCTGGTACCTGGGCGTCGACACCGACATGACGAACCTCCCTCCCATATGGGGCGCGACCACCGCCACCGCGTTCATGCTTATCGGGATCGCACTCACCATCTCCCTGTTCCCCGCGTTCGCCCGCGCGACCTCACGCACCGTGGCCGTCATCGCCACCGCTCTCGTAGCCGCCTCCGGCGCGATCACGACGATCGTATTCTTGAGCCTGCCGTTCTCCGCGCCGATCATCGCCCTGACTGCGGTCGTCATCGTGCTGACCATTCGGCCCGGCCGCCAACGCACCGCATTGAACCCACCCGCAGCACCGTCTGAACGGCGCCGCCCCTAGCCCCCCGGTCCCTATCCTGCGGGGCGTGGACCCCTAGCCGCCTACTGACAAGACCTGCTCGGCAATAGGTGGATTGCGAACCCGTGGTGAGCGGGGAGAGGCTGGTGAGTCGGCCCGGATGACCGGGGTCGCGCGATTCGAAACCGGAGTTAGGGCGTCGCGAGCGAATCCAGGAACGCGCGGGTCTGTGCCGCCAGTTCGGGCGACTGCGTGTGGTGGAGGTAGTGGCCGCCCTCGATCCCGACGACCTCGCCGCGGTCGACACTCGCTGCCTGGGCCTCGTGCAGCTCCCGCCAGCCGGAGGCCTCGGGTCACGGCAGCTCGGCGTCGGCGCGGCCTGGCAGGATGTCGAGCATGAGTGTGATCTACGACTACTTCTCCGCCGCATCCGACGAAGAGGCCGTGCGGGTCCTCGACGTGGAGGCCGGGCCGACCGCGACGGACTCCGGTTTCGACGCCGGCACGCTCGGCGGCATCGATCCCGTCGTGCAGCTCGGCACGCTCGAGGCGCTGCTCACGGGCGCCCCGTACGACGACGTGACCGAAGACCCGCGTGCCGGACACAACCTCGCGATGAGCGAAGACTACGACCGGATCATCATCACGGTGACGGATGCTCTGGCATCTGCGCTCGCCGCAGCCGACGACGCGCGCCTGGCCGAGGTGGCCGAGCCGTGGTCGCAGACCGAGGAGCTCGAGGGTGCGGATCCGGCGCAGTTGGCTGCGTTCGCGCGCGACCTCGCCGCTCTCGCGCGTCGCGCCGCCGCATCCGGCCACCACGTGTACTGCTGGGCCTGCATCTAGAGGCCGATCACGGTCGCACCCCGTCGACCCGCCGCATCTCCGACGCGAGCGCGCTGTTCGTCTCGGCGAACCGCGCGGTGATGTTCTCGCGCACCTCGGGCGGCTTGTTCTGGCTGAGCTTGGCGCGCGCATCGAAGCGGGCGACGCGCATCCGCAGGCCGACCGTGCCCTTCGCCGCTCGGCGAGTGCCCGGCTCGTCCTCCGACAGATGCCGACCGTGGTCCTGCCCGTTCTCGAAGTGGTCGGTCAACTGCGTGAGCATGGCGTAGTTCTCCTCCTCGCTGAGGATCTCGGGGGTGCCGTAGAGGTGCGCGGTCACGTGGTTCCACGTGGGGACCAGGTCGCCCGGCGGATACAGGCTCGGTGAGACGTAATCGTGCGGCCCCTGGATGATCACGAGAACCTCGTGCCGACCGAGTTCGTGGAGCTCATCGTCGGGCCGTCCGAAGTGGCTGGCGATCACGATGCCCTCCTCGTCCTCGATGAGCAGCGCAGGGTAGTGCGAGGCGACGAGTCCGGTGCTCGCCGGGGAGACGAACGTCGCCCACGGGTTGCCGCGGATGAGGCGCTTGACCTCGTCGGGGTCAGTCATCAGGTAGCGGGGTGTGTGGCGCATCAGGACTCCTCTTCTCGGGGCGGCCGGTCGGTTCGGGGGCGGTCTTTCAGGCGCGTGCGCACCGCGAGCGCGGCGCAGGCGATGACGGCGAGACCTCCGACGGCGGTGGCCCAGCCGATCGGCTCGTGCAGCAGGAGGGCGGCCCACGCGATGCTCATCACGGGCTGGACGAGCTGGATCTGGCTCACCTGCGCCATCGGTCCGATCGCGAGTCCGCGGTACCAGGCGAAGAATCCGAGGAACATGCTCACCGCGGCAAGGTAGGCGAATGCGAGCCATTGCACGGGGCTCGCTGCGGGTGGCTGCTGGATCGCCGACACCACGGTGAGGACGACCATGAGGGGAGCGGCGACGATGAGTGCCCACGACACCGTCTGCCAGGAGCCGAGCTCGCGGGCGAGCAGACCGCCTTCCGCGTAGCCGATCGCCGCGGCCAACACGGCACCGAACAGCAGCAGGTCGGCAGCGGTGAGGGAGCCGAGTCCGCCGTTCTGCAGGGCGGCGAACACGACGGCGGCGACCGCGCCGACGATCGCGAAGACCCAGAAGGAGCGGTTCGGGCGCTCGCCGGTGCGGACCACCACGGCGACGGCGGTCGCGGCGGGCAGCAGGCCGACCACGACGGCGCCGTGACTGGCGGGGGTCGTGGTCATCGCGAAGGAGGTGAGCAGCGGGAATCCGGCCACGACTCCGCCGGCGACGATGGCCAATCGCCACCACTGCACTCGCGTCGGGATGCGCTGCCGTGTCGCGGCCAGGGCGATTCCGGCGAGGAGGGCGGCGACGACCGCGCGCCCTGCGCCGATGAACAGCGGGGAGAGGCCGTCGACGGCGATCCGTGTGAACGGGAGGGTGAACGAGAAGGCGGTGACGCCGAGTAGCCCCCACCAGAGGCCGGCGTGCGTCGATAGCACTGTCGATCGCGGAGCGATAACGCTACTCTCTAATTTCATGAGTCAGGATAGCAGTGACCGGATCGTCGCCGGTGTCCGCGCATGGGTCGCCTCGGCATCTCCGGGGGCGCGCGTGCCGTCGAACCGGGCGCTCATGGCGGAGTACGGGGCGAGCCCGGTGACCGTGCAGAAGGCGATGCAGCAGCTCGTCCGGCTCGGGCTGGTGGAGTCGCGTCCGGGCGCCGGCACGTTCGTCCGCGCGATCCGCCCCGCCCGCTCAGCCGACTACGGCTGGCAGACCGCAGCGCTCGGCACCGCGCCCGCCGGACTCGCGGGCCTGTCGTCCACGCAGCGCACAGTGTCCCCGGAGGCGATCGGGCTCCACTCCGGCTACCCCGCGGTCGAGCTGCTGCCGGAGCGGCTCGTACGGCAGGCGCTCGTGCGTGCCGCACGCACCGATGCGGCGCTGACCCGCTCGCCCGCCGCGGGGCTGCCGGAGCTGCAGGCCTGGTTCGCCGGAGAGCTCGCCGCCACCGCACCCGCCGGCGTCACACCCGCATCGGCGCGCGATGCTCTCGTCATCTCAGGCAGTCAGAGCGGGCTGAGCTCGATCTTCCGTGCGGTCGTGGGCCCTGGGCAGCCGCTGCTCGTCGAGTCGCCCACCTACTGGGGCGCGCTGCTCGCCGCCGCGCAGGCGGGTGTCGTGCTGGTGCCGATCCCCTCCGGCCCCCAGGGCCCCGATCCGGATGACGTGGAACGGGCGTTCGCGCAGACGGGGGCCCGAGCGTTCTACGCGCAGCCGACGTTCGCGAACCCGACCGGTGCCCAGTGGCCGGTCGCGAACGGGGAGGCCGTGCTCGAGACCGTGCGCCGGCACGGGGCTTTCCTGATCGAGGACGACTGGGCGCACGACCTGGGGATCGATGCCGAGCCGCGGCCGGTCGCCGCCTCCGACGATGACGGTCATGTCGTGTACCTGCGCTCACTCACCAAGAGCGCTTCGCCCGCCCTGCGCGTCGCGGCCGTGATCGCCCGGGGGCCTGCGCGAGAGCGGATCCTGGCCGACCGCGCGGCGGAGTCCATGTACGTGAGCGGGCTGCTGCAGGCCGCCGCGCTCGACGTGGTCACGCAGCCGGCATGGCGCACGCACCTGCGCGGGTTCCGCGAGCACCTGCGCGCGCGCCGCGACCTGCTGGTCTCGAGCCTGGCCGAGCACGCCCCGTCGGCGCAGGTCGAGGGCATCCCGGCAGGGGGCCTGAACCTGTGGGTGCGGCTCCCCGAAGGGACGGATGTCGTGCAGGTCGTCCGCGACTGCGAGGTGCGGGGCGTGATCATCGCCCCCGGGTCCGAGTGGTTCCCGGCGGAGCCCTCGGGCTCGTACGTGCGGCTCAACTACGCGAATGCCGACCCCGGCCGCTTCGCCGAGGCCGCCGGCATCCTCGGTTCGGTGCTCGCCGGGGCGTGACGAAAGCCGCGGCGACTACTCCTGCGGCGGACCGGCTGGTCGGTGCGCGCGGCGTCCGTTCACGACCACGGGCCGCCCGGCGCGCTCCTGGCCCGGCAGCGGACGGGAACGGCGGCCGTAGATGAGCTCCGACGAGTCGAGCAGCCAGGGCACGAGGGTGATCGACACCCCGTGCACGAGCATCAGCTGGTTGGCGAGGCGGCGGGCGCGACGGTTGTGCAGGAACGACTCCCACCAGTGCCCCACGATGTACTGCGGCAGGTAGACGGTCACGACGGACGAGCCGTGCTTCTCGCGATACTGCTTGATGAACTGGGTGACCGGCTGCGCGAACGAGCGGTACGGCGACTCGACGATCACGAGCGGGATGGGCACGAGGTGGTCGGCCCACTCCTGCTGCAGCGTGGCGGCGTCGTCGGAGGCGACGGCCACGTGCACCGCGAGCGTCTTGCCGTGCTTGGCCGCGATCGCATAGTCGATGGCCTTCACGACGGGCTTCTGCAGTCGGTTCACGAGCACGATCGCGAGGTCGCCGGTCGCGCCGAACTTGGTGGTGTCGTCGATCGCGATCTCGTGCTCGACGTCGCGGTAGTACCGCTTCACGCCCAGCATGAGGAACGCGAGGATCGGAATCGCGAAGAACACCAGGTAGGCGCCGTGCGTGAACTTGGTGATCGTCACGATGAGGAGCACGAGCACGGTCATCACTGCGCCGGCCGAGTTGATGATGAGCCCGATCTTCGCCGAACGACGATCGGAGGCGGATGCTCCGTCGATGCCGGATCCTGCCCTGCTTTCGACCGGTCCGCGCAGCACTCGTCGCCAGTGCCGGACCATGCCGATCTGCCCGAGCGAGAACGACACGAATACGCCGATGATGTACAGCTGGATCAGAGTGGTGAGCTTCGCCTGGAACACCACGAGCACGGCGATCGCGGCGATGCCGAGCAGGATCATGCCGTTCGAGAACACCAGGCGGTCGCCGCGGGTGTTGAGCGACTTCGGGGCGTAGCCGTCGCGGGCGAGCACGGCGCCCAGCAGGGGGAATCCGTTGAAGGCGGTGTTCGCGGCGAGCAGCAGCACACATGCGGTCGCGGCCTGCACGATGAAGAAGGCGATGCTGCCGCCGCCGAACGTCGCCGAGGCGATCTGGGCCATCAGGCTCGGCTGCGGGTTCGTGCAGTCGAACCCGATCAGGTCGCACGGGTTCTCGGCGTAGTGCACACCGGTGATGAGGGCGAGGGCGGTCAGCCCCGCGAACAGACAGGCGGCGATCGACCCCATCAGCACGAGCGTCGACTGGGCGTTGCGCGCCTTGGGCGCCCGGAACGCGGGAACCCCGTTCGACACGGCCTCGACGCCGGTGAGGGCGGAGCAACCGCTCGAGAACGCGCGCAGGATCAGCAGGATCACGGCGGCCTGACTGAGACTCTCGGCCTGCACGGAGAAGTCCGCACTCGAGGCGACGGGGGCGTCGCCCAGGAACGTGCGGATCAGGCCGGTGACGATCATGATGCCGACTGAGGCGATGAAGACGTACGTCGGGATCGCGAAGACGAGAGACGCCTCGCGGACCCCGCGCAGGTTCACGACGATGATGAGGATCACGAAGCCGACCGCGAGTTCCACGCGGAACGGGTCGAGCCCGGGCACCGCCGAGATGATGTTGTCGACGCCGGATGCGACCGACACGGCCACGGTCAGCACGTAGTCGACCAGGAGGGCTGCAGCGACGATCACGCCGGGGATCTCGCCCAGGTTCTTCGACGCGACCTCGTAGTCGCCGCCGCCCGAGGGGTAGGCCTTGATGAGCTGCCGGTAGCTGAGCACGACCACGATCAGCAGCACCACGACCGAGATCGCGACGAGCGGCGTGAAGGAGAGGAAGGTGAGTCCACCGATCAGCAGGATCATCACGAGCTCCTGTGGCGCGTAGGCCACGGAGCTCAGCGCGTCCGACGCGAAGATCGGCAGTGCCATGCGCTTGGGGAGCAGCTGGTCGTCGACCTGCTGGCTCGTCAGCGGTTCCCCGATGATGATGCGCTTCGCGCGCGGGGGCGCGTCCGCGCTCTCCCTGTTTTCGTTTGACACGTCCGGCGACACTACGCCTGCTGACAGCATCCTCACGCGATCCTCACGGAATCCCTACGGTCGGATACGGGTCCCTCACGGAATCCTTACGGCCGCGGCTACACTGGCACGCTGTGGAAGATCAGGTGCTGCTCGGGTTCATCGCCATCGCGATCGGAGTGGCTTTCGGCATCCTCCTGTTCGTGCCGTTCGTGGCGATCAGCTACCGTCGGCGCGGGCGGCTCGGCCTCGGGCGCACGCTGCTCTGGCTGTCGGCCCTCATCTACTTCTGGGCGATCTGGACGTACACCCTGCTTCCGCTGCCCGACCCGGACACGATCCGCTGCGTCGGGGCGATCACCGATCCGATGTCGGTCGTGCGCGACGTGCAGAAGGCGTTCGCGGCGCCGGGCAACCCGCTGCGGCAGCCCGCACTGCTGCAGTTGGTGTTCAACGTGCTGCTGTTCCTCCCGCTCGGCTTCTTCGTGCGGGTCCTCGCCGGTCGCGGCATCCTGGTGGCGCTCGCCGCCGGATTCGGACTGTCGCTGCTCATCGAGACGACGCAGTCGACAGGCGTGTGGGGTGTCTACCCCTGCGCGTATCGCTTCTTCGACGTGGGTGATCTGATGACGAACACCCTCGGCGCCGTTGTCGGCTGCACCGTGGCGCTGGTCGTCCCGCGGTCGCTGCGCGGCGCGGAGGTGCGCCCCGACGCCGACCTTCCGCGACCTGTGACCCGCGGTCGCCGCGCCCTCGTCATGCTGTGCGACTTCCTCGGCTACGGCTTCCTGAGCATGGGCGCCGGCGTGACCGTGCAGGTGTGGCTGGAGTTCGTCGTGAAGGACCGCGCCGCGGTGCTCGACGGCACTCTCTCGTCCGCGGCGGCCACGATCGTCCCGTCCGCACTGTTCCTGGTGCTGATCCTGATCGGCGGGCGTTCGATCGGTGACATCGCCGTGCAGCTCCGCTACACGGGATCGCGTCTGCCGGCACCGTTCGCGCGCCTCCTGCGCTGGGCGGGCGGCATCGGAGGGATCAGCGCTCTTCAGCTGCCCGGCGGGATCTTCGGGTTCGCGGCGGCCGTGCTGTTCCTCGTCGCGGTCGTCCTGTTGTTCACGACCCGCTCCGGGCGCGGCCTGCCCGGTGTCCTCTCCGGCCAGCACCTCGTCGACACGCGGGCGGACGTCGCAGGCCCGCGCCCCGGAGCCCGCCGCATGTGAGTCGTGAGGACATCGCGCATCCACAGCGGTTTCCGATCACGAACGCGTAACGTCGATGCCATGTCGACCGTTCACGTCACCGAGGACACGATCAACCAGGCCCGCGTGCTGCGTGACGAGCTGCAGCGGTTCCTGCGCGAGTACGAGTTCGGGATGCGCGAGGTCGAGACGAAGATCTCGATCCTCCGCGACGAGTTCACGCACGACCACGCGTACAACCCGATCGAGCATGTGAAGAGCCGGCTGAAGTCGCCGGACAGCATCGTCGAGAAGATCGCCCGCAAGGGAATCGACGAGCCCGACTTCGACCGCATCCGCGCCGAGATCACCGACATCGCCGGCGTGCGCGTGACCTGCAGTTTCGTCGCCGACGTGTACCGGCTGTTCGACCTCCTCACCGCGCAGGACGATGTCACGGTGCGCACCGTCAAGGACTACATCGCGCACCCGAAGGACAACGGCTACAAGAGCCTGCACGCGATCATCGAGGTGCCCGTGTTCCTGTCGACCGGCGCGCTGGCGGTGCCGGTCGAGGTGCAGTTCCGCACGATCGCGATGGACTTCTGGGCCAGTCTCGAGCACAAGATCTATTACAAGTTCTCGAACCAGGTGCCCTCGCACCTCGTCGACAGCCTGTCGGATGCCGCGGATGCCGCCTCCGAACTCGACAGCCGCATGGAGCGCCTGCACCGCGAGGCGCATGGCGTGCCTCAGCGCCAGCTCGCCCCGCCGCCGCCCCCGGCACCTCGCTCTGCTCCGCCCGCGCCTGTCGACCCGCGGGTCGTCGGGGTCTAGCCGACGGACACCGCCGCGACCCCGCTCTCGCCGAGAAGCGGGGCCGGGGCGCGGCTCAGATCGCGAAGACCGCCTGCAGACCCGGCCACGACGATGCACGGGCGAAAACCGGGATGCGGTCGCGCGGGGTGCGGGGCGTCACGACCGCGCCCCCCGGCACCGACTCGCCCGTCCACACGTCGACCCAGTCACCGGGCGGCAGATACACCGGCCACTCCACGGCGCCGGGCTCGAGGACCGGCGCGACGAGCAGTTCGTCCCCCAGCATCCACTGGAGTGGATACTCCCACACCTGCGCGTCGGCGGGGTGGTCGAAATAGAGCGGTCGCATCAGGGGCCGGCTCGTGCGGATCGACGCTCGCGCCTGCTCCGCCAGATACGGCACGAGGCGTTCGCGCAGGTGCACGAGCGCGCGCACCTCGGCGATCACCGAGTGGTCTCCGGTGCGCTCGGCGATGTTCCAGGGCGTGCGGTCGCGCGACGGGAGACGGTGGTGGTTGAACTCGGAGTGGTACTGCATGATCGGCACGAAGACGCTGGCCGACATCGCCCGCACGTACAGCTCGGGGTCCGGGATGTCGCCTGAGAACCCGGCGATGTCCCAGCCCCAGTAGAGGATGCCGCTGGCGGCGGCCGAGAGCCCGGCGAACATCGACCAGCGGAAGGCCTCCCAGGTGGAGTTCTCGTCGCCGGCCCAGAACGCGCCGTGCGCCTGGGACCCCGTGAAACCGGCACGGCTGAATGTCACCGGCGCCTTTCCGGCTGAGGTGAGCAGCCGCCCGTATGCCGCGGCGTACGCCACCGGGAAGAGGTTGTTCGACTCATCGCCGTGGCTGCCGTCGAGATAGCGCAGGTCCGCACCCCAGGCGTGCTCGCCGCCGTCGGTCTTGAACCCGTCGACGCCGACCTCTTCCACGAGGTAGCGGCGCTTCTCGGTCCACCAGTGCGCGGCGCGCTCATCGGTCAGGTCCGGCATGAGGCCGAGGGGGAACCACCAACCGCGGTTGCGGTACGGGCGCAGCGAGCCGTCAGGGGCGACCTCCTTGATCAGCACGTCCTCCCGGATCGCGGCGTCCGCGTCGGCGCGCGCCTGCCCCTGCGGGTGCGGGCGCATCTTCATGAGCGGGATCTGCCACAGGTGCACGCGGATGTCCTGCGCGTGCAGCCGGTCGACCATCCCCTTCGGGTCGGTCCACGCGCCCTCGGCAGGGAACGAGAAGTCCGCCAGACGGAGAGGCCCGCCGTCGGTGCGCACGTCGTACTGCGCGTCGCGGAACGCCGTGAACGTGCTCTCGTCGCTCCAGGCCTCGATCACGACCGAGCCGACCGGGATGTCGTGCTCGCGGTGCAGATCCATCTGCCGCTCGACCTCGGCCTGCGTGTTCCATTCGTTGCCGCTCGCCCACAGCCGGAACACCCAGTCCGGGAGCTCCGTGGGGTGTCCGACCTCGTCGAGGAATGCATCGAGCACCTGGGTCGGGGTGCCCGCGTACAGAGCGAGATCGAGAGCCTCGGTATCGGTGCGGGCGTCGGTCTCCGTCTCGATGACGAGTCGCGTCGCGTCCGATGCGCCGAGGTCGAACCACACTCGCCGCGAGGTGCGCACGTGCAGACCCCAGCCGCTGCCGCCCACGATGTGTGCGAACGGCATGGGCAGGTAGGTCCGACGGTGGGCGCCTTGGCTCTTGTACTGCTCGAAGACCATGGAGTCGAGGCGTTCGCCACGGTGGTCCAGGGCATCGAAGCGCTCGCCCAGACCGGTCACGTGCTCACCGGCGGTCAGCGGCAGGACGAAGCGCACGCGCAGGATCCGCTCGCCGTCGTCCAGAACCTCGATCTCCGACGGTCGCGCGGCGACGGACGGAGAGCCGCTCACGCGTACCGTGTCGGAGGCGCCGGGCCGCCAGGTCGCGACTCGGCAGTCGAACCAGCGCGTGGTCTCTGCGGAGTCACCGGGGCGCAGAGCGGTGAAACGGTAGCGCAGCGTCGTCCCGGGCGCGACGGCCGGCAGAGTCAGCTCCCACCCTCCGGCTGCTCGATCCTGTCGGGCCTGCGCAGACGCCAGGTGGCCGCCGTCGACGGCCTGTCCCCGCGACGAGCGGGCTACGGGCGAGAGGGGGTGCCGCTCGGAGCGCATGCCGTCGGCATCCCGGACCTCGAGCTCGACCTCGACCGATTCGGCGTCGGCGGAGGTCCGCACACCGAGGCGCAGGGGCGCGCCGGCGATCGGATGCACGGGGGAGCGCTGCTCGGTGTCGTCGGAGTACGGATGACCGGACCCGGCCGGGCGGTGGCGGATCATGCGACGACCTCCCCGAGCTCGACGGCGAGGCGCAGCAGCATCGCATGGCTCCACAGCAGCGGTGTCGCCACGGTTCCCCACCGGTCGATCCACTCCTGACGGAACGACGGGTCGAGCAGGTGGTCGTCGACCTGCTCCGGGAGCATCCGTGCGGCGGTCGCCGTGCTCGCCGCCCACTCGAGTGAGCGCCGCGCGCCGTCGCGGTCTCCGGTCGCGGCCTGCGCGAGCCCGAGGAAGCAGGTCAGCAGCGGCCACTGTCCGCCGCCGAAGAAGGTGTCGGCGCGGAAGCGGTGCACGCCGCCGTCGACCGAGAGCTCGCGCTCGATGGCCCCGACCGTGCCCGCCGCGAGGGGGTCAGCGGCCGGGATCACCCCGAGCGGGGCGATCAGCGAGCTGAGGCTGCCGTCGACCACGTCGTCCCCGATCCACTTCACCAGGTGCCCGTCGGCCGTTCCGTCATGGCGCAGCATCCGGTCGATCGCATCCCGCGCCTCGAGCGCGGACCGCAGGCGCTCGCCCTCGATCAGCCCGCCGGATGCCGCCGCGGAGAGCCCCGCCGCGATGCAGCCCAGCGTCGAGACGTGCACGTGCTCGGAGTGCTCCTCCCACCAGTCGAAGCAGGGCCGCTGCCAGGAGCTGACGAGGTAGTCGACCGTGAGCTCGGCCGCGCGGCGCCAGCGCTGCGCGTCGAGGCCGTGCCGCTGGGCGTGGGCCACAGCGGCCCAGAGCCAGGTTCCGTAGCCGTCGAGCTGGAAGTCCCACCAGTCGTCGTCGCCGAGGTCGCCGGCGATCGTGAAGCGAGCGGGCAGCATCCGGTCGTCGGGCAACGGCCGCCCGGATCGAGCCCCCGCGACGATCTCCTCGATCGTGCTCTCATGCCGGATCAGCACGTCCGAGCACCAGTCGAAGAACGCGGTCGCGGACTCGACCGCCCCCGCCGCCGAGACGCCGTCGGCGATGAACGCGCCGTCGCGGAACCAGCAGTATCCGCGGTATGCGGAGAAGTCCGGGCTGGCGGGATAGGCGCCGTTCGGCTCCTGCAGGGAGGTGATCACGGATCGCGAGTGCGCGAGGAGGGCACCGAGGTCGGTGTGCACGGGGGACGTCATCGGGGGAACTCCTGGGGTCAGAGGGGCGGGCCGGTCGGCCCGCCCCGGGGTGGTGTGGCGTCAGCCGAGCAGCGCGTTGACGCGCTCTTCCGCGGAGTCGAGTGCCTCCTGGACGCTCTTGCGCCCCGCGGCGGCCTCGGTGAGCTCTTCGCTCACGATGTCTTGCATCTCGGTCTGGCCCTCCCCGATCGACGGCGCGAGAGCGACCTGCTCCAGCGAGTCGAAGACGGCCTGACGGTTCGCCGGGTCGCCCTTGTCGAGGTAGGCGTCGAGCTGGCTCTCGTCGGCGATCGGCGGCAGCTCCCACCCGCTGTCCAGCCGCACGTCGACCATGGTCTTCGAGCTGGTCAGGAACTCCGCGAAGCGCTGGGCGGCATCCGCGTTCTTCGTGCCGGCCGACACCGCGACGCCGTTCGAGAACAGTGCGCTCGCGGCCGTGGTGTCACCCGGCTCGACCGCGATGTCCCACGCGAAGCCGGCGTCGGCGAGGCCGCCGAACATCCAGATTCCCGTGTGCCACATGGCGAGCTTGCCCTCGGCGAACAGTCCACTGTCGAAGTCGGGGGTGCCTGCACCCTGCTCGGCCGTCGGCATCGTGGTGCCGCTCTTGCCGACCAGCCACTCGGCGGCCGCGAGGCCCTCGGGTGAGTTGAACGCTGCGGCCGAGCCGTCCTCGTTCAGGAAGTCGCCACCGGCCTGAGCCACGGCCTTGTAGTACTCGTGGTAGCTGATCGGCTGGTAGTCGCCCCAGACGCCGGCTCCGGCATCCGTCAGCTTCTCCGCGGCGGCCTGCTCGTCTGCCCAGGTCCAGTCGGAGGTCGGATACTCGATGCCGGCGGCGTCGAACAGGTCGGCGTTGTAGAACAGCACGACGTTCGAGAACGAGCTCGGCAGAGCGTACTGCGTGCCGTCCGTGGCGTAGGCGTCGGCGAGGGATGCCTGGTACAGGTCGGTGTCGACGCCGTCCAGAGGAGCGAGCACGCCGTTGGCCTGGTAGGCCGCGTAGTTCGCGAACTCGATGTCGAAGACATCCGACACCGTGCCGCCGGCGAGGTCGGTCTGCAACGCCGTGAAGTAGTCCGCGTACGGGAGGGTCGTGACGTCGACCTTCACATCGGGGTTCTCCTTCTCGAACGCCTTCACGATGGTGGCGAGGTTCTCCTCGTTCCCGCCGTTGGAGATGAAGTTCGAGTAGGTGATGGTGACCTTGTCGCCGTCGCCGGAGGCTTCCGTGCCTCCGGACGAGCAACCGGCGAGCGTCAGTCCGACGACCGCGAGGGCGGCGACGGTGCCGACCGGGGTCCATGCTGTGCGTGACATGGTGGGTGTTCTCCTTCTCATCGGGTGGTGCGTGATCGGGTGGTGCAGATGGTGCAGGCGCTGCGGGTCACTTGATCCCGGAGCTGGCGACGCCCTGGATGACATATCGCTGGGCGAAGACGTAGATGGCGAGCATGGGGAGGATCGAGACGACCGAGCCCGCCATCATCACGTCCCACTGCGTCGTGTACTGGCCCTGGAGTCCGGCGAGCGCGAGGGGCAGCGTCTGCAGCTCGGCGGAGCGCAGGATGATCAGCGGCCAGAGGAAGCTGTTCCAGCTGCTCATGAACGCGAACACGGTGAGTGTGGCGATCGTCGGGCCGACGAGCGGCAGCACGATCGTGCCGAAGATGCGGAAGTGCCCGGCGCCGTCGAGCGTGGCGGCCTCGTCGAGTTCGCGCGGCACCGAGTTCATCGCCTGCCGGAGCAGGAACACCCCGAAGGCGCTCGCCACGCTCGGCAGCAGCACGCCGAGGTAGGTGTCGACGAGCTGGAGATCGCGCATCTGCACGAACAGGGGCACGATCAGCACCTGGATCGGGATCATCATGGTCGCGAGGTACACCGCGAAAACCGCGTCCCGCCCGGGGAAGGGCATCCGGCTGAACACGTAGGCGGCCATCGAGCTCGTCAGGAGCTGCAGCAGCGTGGTGACGACGGCGAGGACCAGTGAGTTGAGCACCACGCGAGCGAACGGCGTGTTCGCGAAGAGCTCGGTATAGGCCGAGAACGAGGGGTTCTCCGGGATCAGGGGAGGGGTGGAGGAGAGCCCGGCCCCGGGGGAGATCGAGGTCACGATCGTCCACAGGAACGGGAAGAACATGAGCAGTGCCCCGACTACGACGACGGCCGTCAGGGCGATCGTGCCCAGGCGCTTACGCATAGTTCACCCACTTCTTCTGGCCGCGGATCTGCACGATCGTGACGATCAGCACGAGGAGGAACAGCATCCAGGAGAGAGCGGATGCCTCCCCGGCACGCCCGTATCGGAAGGTGAGGTCGTAGATCTGCTGCACCACGACCGTGCTCGCGCCGGCCGGTCCACCTCCGGTCATCGCATACACCTGGTCGAACACCTGGAAGCCGTTGATGAGCGAGATCACGATGACGAAGAACGTCGACGGCGACAGCATCGGCATGGTGACGCTCACGAGCCGACGCCAAGGGCCGGCGCCATCGACGCGGGCGGCTTCGTAGAGGTCGGCGGGGATGGCCTGGAGTCCGGCGAGCAGGATGATCATCACGAAGCCGAGGTCCTTCCACGCCGACGCGATGATGATCGAGGGCATCGCCCACGCCGGGTCCGTCCACCATCCCGGTCCGTCGATGCCGACGAGGCCGAGGACGAAGTTCACGATGCCGATGTCGGGGTTGAGCAGCCAGCGCCAGACGAGCGCCACGACGATCCAGCTGGTCACGACGGGCAAGAAGTAGACGCCGCGGAGCAGGTTGCGTGCGGGGATGCGGCTGTTCAGGGCCAGTGCAAGGGCGAGGCCGCCGAAGTAGACGAGCGGCAGGTACCCGACCAGGTAGTAGAGCGTGTTGAGGAAGGCGCGGTGCGTCGCCGGATCCTGAACGAGCTTGACGTAGTTGTCGAAGCCGACCCACTGCATCGGCGACAGCAGGTTCCAGCTGTGCAGGCTCGTCCATAATGCGCCCACCATGGGGTAGAGCGTGAACATGACGAGCGGGAGGGCGCTGGGGAGCAGGAAGATCAGCACGGTGATCGCGTACCGCGCTCGCCGGGAGCGGCGTCCGCGTGCGGGAGGACGTGGTGTCGTCGGTGGGGCCTTCACGGCCGGAGGGGACTCGACCGCGGTCATCAGCGGGCTGCTCCCTGGGACCCGTCGCGCGGGGAGGGCTCGGTCAGGCGTTCGCGCACCAGTCGGCCCTGCTCGCCGGTGCGGCCGGCCGCGTCGAACGGTGTCGCGAGCACGAGGCTCGCCGCACCCTGCGCCCACCGGTCGTCCTGCCAGGTCTCGACGGCGACCGGAACGCCGCGCTTGCGGGGCATGAGGCCGGAACGGAGGGCGGGTTCGAAGCCGTAGGACCAGTGGTTCCACGCCTCGACGCCTTCGCCGAGGAGGATGACGATCTCGGGGTCGATCGTGTTGACGATGCCGGCGAGTGCCCGTCCCAGCAGGTGTCCGGCATGCGAGAACGCCTCCTGGGCGGCGGTGTCGCCCTCGTTCGCGCGGCCCTGCAGGGTACGCATGCCGGCGGCCTCGCCGATGATCCCCCGCTCGCGAGCGGCGGTCACCAGGGCGTCCTCGCCGATCAGCGACTCGAGGCAGCCGTCGGCGCCGCAGGCGCAGCGAGGACCGTCCTCCTGTGTCGGGAGGTGGCCGATCTCGCCGGCCCCTCCGCCATGGCCCCGCAGCACGGCGCCATCGGCGATGATGCCCGCGCCCACGCCCGTGCCGATGGTGACGACGAGCACGTTGTCGTGTCCTCGGGCCTGACCGTGGAGCAGTTCGGCCATCGCGAGCGCGTTGACGTTGTTCTCGACGAGCACGGGGAGCGACAACTCGCGGCGGAGCACGTCGCCGAGCGGTACGTGGCTCCAGCCCAGCTGCGTCGAGTCGACGTTGCCGAGACTCTGGTCGTCCACATCTCCCGGCACACCGACGCCGACTCCGAGGAGAGGGCGGTCGCTGCCGCCGGCGATGAAGGCGCGCAGCAGGGTGGCGAGGGTGGGAATCGCCGTCGCGGCCGCCGCATCGAAGGGCTCGGACGCCGAGCGGACGACGGTGCCGTCGATGCCGACCTCGACCACGGTGACGTGGTCCGCGGCGACCTTCACTCCGATGACGCGGCCGGCGTCGGCGACGAGTCCGAGCAGTCGTGCGGGACGCCCGCCCTGCGAGGGGCTGTGGTCGAGCTCGACGAGCAGCCCGTCGGCGATCAGCTGCTTGGTGATCTGGGTGACCAGTGCCGGCGACACGCTCAGCAGCCGCGCGAGGCTTGCTCGCGAGGTGGGGCCGAGCGCGCCGACCTGGGCGAGGACGGCGGAGCGCATGATGTCGGACCGTGCCGAGGACTGAGTCACTGGAACCCCTTTGTTTAGGACTAAATGAACTATAGAAACAAGTCCCGGGGTGTGTCAATGCCGACGTGTCCCGTTGACGCGCGCCGCGGCGGAGCGCGCCAGAACGGCGCGAAGCAGAACGGCGACCGCCAGGATCGCAGACCTCGCTCCGATTGCTGCCCGACGAGGTCGGACGCCTCAGTCTGCGCCGCTCAGCCGAGCTCGGACGGGTGGGTGAGCCGCCACCACTCGGACGGTGCGTCGACACTCCCCTTGATCGCGACCGGGGCGGTGACGGTGTGCGGTCCGGCGGTCCAGGTGACGCTGCCGACGACCGAGCCGTCGCGGTAGGTCGGCGGGGTCTCGATGTCCATCGTCGCGATGATCGGGGTGTCCGACCAGGTGAAGATCGCCGCATCCTCGCCGATGACCAGCTGTGCGGTGGAGCCCCAAGGCGTCGAGATCGTGCCGACCTCCTGTCCGGTTGTCGCGACCGGCACCTCATGGAAGCCGGTACGGATGCTGTCCAGGGTCGCGAGCACGCTGCCGTTCACGGACTCGCGCGTCGGTCCTCCGAGGATGACGCCGGTCACCGCGAGCGGTTCGGCGGTGCCCACGACGAGAGTCGCGGTGTACAGCAGGCTGTACGTGCCGTGGCCCAGGGTGCCCGTCTTCAGCCCCGTGATCCCGCTCGTTCCGAGCAGGCCGTTGGTGTTGTGCAGCTGGCCGGCGCCCGGGAGGGAGATCGATGAGGTCGCGACGATCTGAGCGATGGTCGGATTCGCCGCGGCCAGCTTCCCGATGGCCAGGAGGTCGGCAGTCGTGCTCGTATTGCGCGGGCTGATGCCGGTGGGCTCGGTGATCGTGGTGCCCGTCAAGCCGTGGGCGGAGAGCCAATCGCGAGTCGCGCCGAGGAACGCGTTCTGCGATCCGAAGATCCGGGAGGACAGCGCCTCGGCGTAGTTGCTCGCCGACGGGATCAGCATGGCGGCCAGGGCATCGTGCAGCGACATGGACGTGCCCGTGGGCATGGGGGCTATGGTCGCGCCCTGCACGTAGTACCTGTCGTAGAGGTCGTGGTCGGCCTTGCTGAAGGTGATCGTGGGCCCGGGGTCGTCGGCGGAGGCGAGTGGGACGGCGTCGAGGATGACCAGTGCGGTGATGAGCTTGGTGATGCTCGCGATGGGAAGCGGATCGCCGGTTCCGCTCGACGACCAGATTCCGCTCGCCCCCTCACCCAGGTACTCGTCCGCGCCGGAGATGCTGATCGCCGAGGCGGACGCGGGAACCGCGGCGAGGGCCGCAGCGCCGCCGACCGGGACCGGCGGTACCTGTGTGGTCACCGCCGGCGGGTTCACCGGCGCGGTGAGAGCCCACGCGACGTATCCTCCGGTCGCAGCCAGCAGGAGCACCACACAGACCGCGGTGATGATGAGTCCCCGGCGTCGGCGTCGCCTGTGGGCCTCCGGATCGAGAGCACGAGGGGAGGCGAACTCCTGCTCGCGGGTCATCAGATCCGCGAAGTCGGAGAGATCGTCCGTCGGTTGATTCGGCGCGGTCAACGACAGGGCCCGTCACCGAGGGCGTACGGCATGAGCACGAGGTACCTCCAGGAAAGTCCGCTCCGACCTCGAGGCAGAGCCCTTCCGAGGAACCATATGGTCATCATGGCCGACATCCGACACCCCCGCCATCGGCCATTCGGGGGACACGGCTCTCTCGCGCCGCACCGGCCGCGGAGATCCGCACTTCCGTCGGCCGTATTGCGGCAGAAGGGCCGACGGAAGCGCGTTTCTCCGACGGGGGCGCGACCCCGGCAGCCGAGCCGAGCCCGCGGTCTAGCCGAGGAACTCCCGCGCTGCGGCCGACAGCGCCGTCACGCCGACCTCGATCGTCGGGTGGATCTCCGGGGCGAAGAAGGGGGAGTGGTTGGTCGGGATGTCCTTCTCCAGGCGCCCGGCCGCGCTCGCCTCCGCGAAACGGACCGGGTCGATGCCGCCCCAGAACCAGAACACCAGCGGCGCCCCGGCATCCCGCGCGAACCACGAGACGTCCTCGCTGCCGGTGAACATGCCGGGGTCGATGACCGATGCCTCGCCGAGGGCACGCTGCAGAGCTGCGGTCACCCGCGCCGTGGCATCCTCGTCGTTGATCGTGGCCGGCAGGGTGTGGTCGGTGCGGATCTCGGGCTCCCGCTCGGCGCCGGATGCCGCGGCCTCGGCCCGCACGATGCGCTCGACGCTCGAGAGCACCTTCTCGCGCGCCTCTTCGTTCGGGTAGCGCAGGCTGAGTTCGAGCTTCGCCTCCGCGGGGATGATGTTGTTCTTGAGCCCGGCGTGGATCGAGCCGACCGTCACCACGGCGACGCCCTGCGGGTCGATCTCGCGTGAGGTGATGGTCTGCAGGCGCATCACGGTCGCCGCGGCCATGACCACCGGGTCGATCGTGGCGTGCGGGCGGGAACCGTGGCCGCCGCGCCCGTGCAGCGTCACGGTCAGGCCGTCGGATGCCGCCATCTGGGTGCCGCTGCGCACGCCGATGATGCCGGCGGGCAGCGGGGTCACGTGCTGTCCGAGCACGATGTCGGGCTTCGGGTAGCGGTCGAGGATGCCGGCGTCGAGCATCGCCCGTGCGCCAGCGCCGTACTCCTCGGCCGGTTGGATCGCCACGACGAGGGTGCCCGACCACTGGTCGCGCTCGGCGACGAGCTTCTCGACAGCGCCGATCATCGCGGTGACGTGCATGTCGTGGCCGCAGGCGTGCATGACGGGGACGGTCGTGCCCGCAGGGTCGACGCCGTGTGCGGTGCTGGCGTAGGCGAGCCCGGTCTGCTCCTCGACCGGCAGCGCGTCCATGTCGGCCCGCACCCACACGACCGGTCCGTCGCCGTTGCGTAGCACGCCGATGACGCCGGTGACGCCCACACCTTCTTCGACCTCGAGGCTGAGATCGCGCAGGTGCTGGGCGGCGATGCCGGCGGTGCGCGTCTCCTGGAACGAGAGCTCCGGATGCTGATGCAGGTCGATGTACAGCGCTTCGAGGTCGATCGTCATGGCCCGAGCCTAGCGGTGGCGCACGGTGGGATCAGGGGTGGCTGTAGGTCGAAAGCTCCGGCCCGGGACGCAGCACCGCGTTCACGATCGCCCGGATCGCGAACTCACTCGCCCCGCCCAGCTCGACGGTGCCGGGGTGCAGGAGCCACTGCAGCTGCAGCCCGTCCATCACGGCGAGGATCGCGGCCGCCGCGTCGGCGATCGTGTCGGGATCGCGCACGCCCTCCTGGGCGCACAGCTCGTGGAAGGCGGCGGTGACCTCGCGCCGAAGCGTCGTGTACCGGTCCTCGAAGTACTCGCGTCCGGGGTGGTCGTCGGTCACGGATTCCGACGAGAGCACGGTGTACGCCTGCACGATGCCGGGGCGCCGCTCGTTCGCGTACGCCGTGCGCACCAGGTGCAGGAAGAGCTCGGGGCCGCCGGGGATGTGCTTCTCGGCGAGTTCGGCGACGTCTGTCTGGTCGCGGTACGAGAGCACCTCGAGCAGCAGCTTCTGCTTCGACCCGAAGTGATGGAGCACCCCGGCATGGGTGATCCCGACCTGGTCGGCGACGTCGGCGAGGGTGCCGTTGGTCGAGCCCTTGTTGCCGAAGATCTCGACCGCCGCCTTGAGGATCTGCTCGCGTTTCGCGAGGGTCGCCGGGCGCACGCGGACGGTCTGGTCACTGTCTGCCATCGCGGCCTCCTCTCTCTCGCAAGCCGTGCTTGCGATCCAACTTACTCCTCGGTAACCTCACGGAAGCTTACTTTCTCGACAGTAAGCAAATCACGACGGCCGGCGGACCCCCATCCACCGGCGACACAGCACAACGACCGTGCCCAAGGAGAAGCAATGAAGCTCAGAAAGTCTCTGATCGCGGCGACCGCGATCACCGCCCTCGGTATCTCGGCCCTCGCCGGATGCTCCGCCGGAGGTAACGACGACTCCGGCAGTGCTGCCGGCGGCGCCGCCCTCACGATCGCGAAGCCCGACGGCGCGATCACCACCGAATCCAACAACCCGTTCGTGGGCGACTCGTCCGCCTCGAAGTACGGCTACGGCAAGGTGATCTTCGAGACCCTCGCCCTCGTGAACCAGACCGGCGACCGCGGAGTCACCCCCTGGCTCGCCGAGAGCATCGAGTGGAACGACGACTACACCGTCCTCACGGTCGTGCCGCGCAAGGATGTCACCTGGAGCGACGGCGAACCGTTCACCGCCGACGACATCGTCTACTCGTACGAGCTCGCCTCCACGCCCGCGCTCGACACGGCCGGCCTCCAGCTCGACAGCGCCGTCGTCGAGGGTGACAACGTCGTGCTGACCTTCGCCGCGTCGAAGTACGTCAACCAGGCCCGCGCCCTGCACGTGCCGATCGTCCCGAAGCACATCTGGGAGAACCTCGACGACCCGGCCACGAACCCCGTCAAGGGCGACGACCTGGTCGGCACCGGTCCCTACGTGCTGTCGAACTGGTCGACCGAGTCGGTCACCCTCGACGCCCGCGACGACTACTGGGGCGGCGACCTCTCGGTGCCCCAGCTGCACTACGTCTCGTACGGCGACAACACCGCGCTGACCACCGCTCTCGCAAACGGTGACGCCGACTGGGCGCAGGCGTTCATCCCACAGATCGAGGAGCAGTTCCTGTCGGTCGACCCCGAGCACAACAAGTTCTGGGCAGCTCCCACCACCGGCTCGGCGACGCTGTTCATGAACCTGCAGCAGAAGCCGTTCGACGACGCGGCCTTCCGTCAGGCGCTCGCCTGGGTGATCGACCGCGACGCCTACGTCGACATCGCCCGCGAGGGTGCCAGCGAGGCCGTCTGGTCGGTGACCGGACTGTCGTCGATCCTCGAAGACGAGATCCAGCCCGAATTCAAGGATGTGGACTACTCGGTCGATGCCGAGAAGGCCCGCGACCTGCTCGAGACCGCCGGCTACACCTGGAAGGACGACGCGCTGATCGACCCCGACGGTGCGCCCGTCTCGTTCACGCTCTCGGTCCCCTCGGGGTGGAGCGACTGGAACACCGCGCAGGAGCTCATCGCCGAAGACGTGACCGATGCCATCGGCGCCGAGGTCAAGATCGACATGCCCGACTGGGGCGGATGGGCGGACCCGCGCGACAACGGCACCTTCTCGGCGATCATCCACTGGCTCGAGGACAGCGGCACGGCCTACGGCCTCTACACCTCGACCATGGACCCGCGCTGGATCTCGGACGGCAAGGCCGGCTTCAACTTCGGTCGCTTCGACGACCCGGAGGCCACAGCGGCGCTGAACTCCTACGCGAACGCCTCATCGGATGAGGAGCGCACCGCGGCACTCGACACGCTGCAGACGATCTTCTCCGAGCAGGTGCCGGCCATCCCGCTGGGCGCGCACCCGCTGCTGGGCGAGTTCAACACCCGCAACTACGTGGGCTGGCCGTCGGAGGAGGACCCCTACGCCTCTGCCGACCCGACGCAGCAGAACATCGTGCAGATCCTCACGAAGCTGAAGCCCGCCGAGTAAGCACCATCCTGCGGCGCGTTTCGTCTCGCTTCGCTCGCTCAACGACCGGACACCCCATCGGTCGTTGAGCGAGGAGCGGAGCGACGAGACGAAACGCGCCGCGGGGACGCCCCACCCGAAGGACACCCCCCCCATGCCAGACCCCCTGCTCAGCGTGCGCGACTTCTCGGTCGTGTACGACGTCGATCCGCCCGTCGAGGCGGTGAAGAACGTGACCCTCGAACTGCAGCGCGGCGAGATCCTCGGTCTCGCCGGTGAGAGCGGATGCGGCAAGACCACGCTCGCCTACGGAGTGCAGCGCCTGCTGCGCGCGCCCGCCGTCATCACCAGCGGCAGCGTCACCTTCCACGATGCGACCGGCGTCGACATCGACATCAATGCGCTCGACGTCGATGCCATGCAGCGGTTCCGCTGGGACAAGGTGTCGATGGTGTTCCAGGGGGCGATGAACGCGCTGAACCCGGTCGCGACCATCGGCTCGCAGCTGGAGGACGTGTTCGAGATCCACCGCCCCGACATGAACCGCAAGCAGCGCCGGGCCGAGGCCGAGGAGCTGCTCGAGATCGTGAAGGTCGGCCGCCAGCGCATCCGCTCCTTCCCCCACGAGCTGTCCGGCGGCATGCGTCAGCGCGTGATGATCGCGATGGCCCTCGCCCTGCGGCCCCAGCTCATGGTGATGGACGAGCCGACCACCGCGCTCGACGTGCTGGTGCAGCGGGAGATCCTGAAGCAGATCTCGCAGCTGCGGCACGAGTTCGGCTTCTCGGTGATCTTCATCACCCACGACCTCCCGCTGCTTCTCGAGATCAGCGACCGGATCGCGATCATGCGCGAGGGCGAGATCATCGAGCTCGCCACCGCCGAGCGCATCTGGACGCAGCCCGAGCACGAGTACACGAAGACGCTGCTGTCGTCGTTTCCCCGGTTGACCGGGGAGAGAGGGGTGCTGGTGCGATGACCACCCTCGAATTCCGCAACGTCACGAAGGCGTACAACGTCCGCGGCGCGGGCCAGATCAAGGCGCTCGATGACGTGAGCTTCACCCTCACCTCGGGCCAGACGATCGGCCTGGTCGGCCAGTCCGGCAGCGGCAAGTCCACGATCGCGAAGATCCTCACCCAGCTCGAGACCCCGACCAGCGGCGAGGTGCTGCTCGACGGAAAGGCCATCCCCCGACGCGGCAAGGGGCTCCGGAAATACCGGCAGCAGCTGCGCATGGTGTTCCAGGACCCGTTCGCCTCCCTCAACCCGTACCACTCGATCCGGTACCACCTGGAGCGCCCGATCCGCCTCGACGACGTCGTGCCGAAGAAGGAGACGGAGGACGAAGTGCGCCGACTCCTCGACCGCGTGCGGCTGGATGCGGATGCCGTGATCGACCGCCGCCCGCACGAGCTCTCCGGCGGACAGCGGCAGCGCGTGGCGATCGCCCGCGCCCTCGCCTCCCGCCCCTCGCTCCTGGTCGCCGACGAGCCCGTCTCGATGCTCGACGTCTCCATCCGGCTCGGTGTGCTGAACCTGCTCGCCGACCTGCAGCGCGAGGAGGGACTCGGCGTGCTCTACATCACGCACGACCTGGCGACCGCCCGCCACTTCAGCGACGAGATCATGGTGCTCAACCAGGGCCGCGTCGTGGAGTACGGCGCCGCCGACGACGTGATCCTCAACCCGCAGGACCCGTACACGCGCGAACTGCGATCGGCTTCCCCCGACCCGGACAAGTTCTTCGCACAGGCAGCATCGACCGGAGGCGCACTGTGAGCACCGCGTTCCCCCAGCTCGACGACGACGACCTCGTCGCGCGCGACGCCCTCGAGGTCGGCACCACCGCGACCACGGCCGAGCGCGGAAGCCGCAAGGTCCCGTGGCGCTTCTTCGCCGGACGCGCGGGCTTCTACCTGTTCACCCTGTGGGCGGCCATCACGATCAACTTCTTCCTGCCGCGCCTCATGAAGGGCGACGCGGTCAGCTCCTACCTCGCGCGCAACCGCAGCGTGAGCCCCGAGGCCGAGGAAGCGCTGCGCATCCTGCTCGGCATCGACACCGACAAGTCGATCTGGCAGCAGTACATCGAGTACTGGGGGATGCTGCTGCGTGGCGACCTCGGCATCTCGACGCTGCACGGCCTGCGCCCGGTCGCCGAGGTGCTCGCCGCGGCCCTGCCGTGGACGCTGGGACTCGTCGGCATCGCGACGATCATCTCGTTCACGATCGGCACGGTCGCGGGTGCGATCGTGGGGTGGAAGCGCGGCAGCAGGCTCGACGCGATCATCCCCGTCACGACGTTCTTCAACACCATCCCGTACTTCTGGCTCGGGCTCATCGCGATCGCGATCTTCTCGTCGACCCTGAAGTGGTTCCCCTCCTCGCACGCCTACGACAAGGGGCAGTCCCCGGAGTGGAGCTTCGACTTCATCGGCCAGGTGATCATGCACGGCACTCTGCCGGCGCTGACCATCGTGGTCGCGTCGCTCGGCGGCTGGGTGCTCGGCATGCGCAACATGATGCTGACCGTGCTCGACGACGACTACATCACGGTCGCGCAGGCGAAGGGCATGCCCAACAAGCGGGTGCTCTGGGGTTATGCCGCCCGCAACGCGGTGCTGCCGCAGATCCAGAGCTTCGCGCTGTCGATCGGCTTCATCGTCGGCGGCACGATCGTGATGGAGATGGTGTTCAGCTATCCGGGTGTCGGCAAGCTGCTGCTCGATGCGACCAACGCCAAGGACTTCGCCCTCATGCAGGGCGTGTTCCTCGTGATCACGCTGTCGGTGCTCGTGGCCAACATCCTCGCGGATGTCGTCTACGCCTACCTCGACCCGCGCACGCGCCAGATGGAGTCCTGACATGACCGTTCCCACCACCGCAGCGAGCACCGCGCCCGACGGATCGGCCGTCGTCTCCGGCATGCCCGAGACCGCGACCCTGCGCACCCCGCCGGCCGGCGCACCGCCGCGCAAGACGTTCTGGTCGCAGCTCGCCCAGGCGTTCGCGATGTTCCGCAATCCCAAGTCGATCGCCGGGCTCATCATCCTCGGGGTGTTCGTTCTCGTCGCGATCCTCGCCCCCTGGATCGCGCCCTACGGGCCGACCCAGAAGGACCGCACCGCGCTCCGCCAGCCGCCCTCGTGGGAGCACTGGCTGGGCACGACCCACATGGGGGAGGACGTGCTGAGCCAGATCATCTACGGCACCCGCGGCGTGATCGTCGTCGGCTTCCTCGCCGCGTTCATCGCCACGATCATCGCCATCACGATCGGTGTGATCGCCGGCTACGTGCGCGGTTGGAAGAGCGAGTCGCTCTCGGCGCTGACCAACGTGTTCCTGGTGATCCCCGGCATCCCGCTGATCATCATCATCGCGTCGCAGTTCGAGAACCCGCCGCTGATCGTGATCGCCGCGGTGCTCGGGCTCACCGGGTGGGCGTGGGGTGCGCGTGTGCTGCGCGCCCAGACGATGTCGCTGCGCAACCGCGACTTCATCCAAGCTGCCCGGGCCAACGGAGAGCCGCTGCGCCGGATCATCACCGTCGAGATGCTGCCGAACCTCATGGCGCTCATCGCCTCGAGCTTCGTCGGCACCGTGACGGCGGCCATCCTCGGTCTCACGACCCTGGCCTTCATCGGGGTGATCCCGGTGAGCAACCTCAACTGGGGCACCATCCTGTTCTGGGCGCAGCAGAACGGCGCGTTCCCGCGGTTGTGGTGGTGGTACGTGCCCGCCGGGCTGTGCATCGCCATCATCGGCGTCGCCCTCTCGCTGATCAACTTCGGCATCGACGAGTACGTCAACCCGCGCCTGCGCTCCGCGGGCGAGCGGGCCAGGGCGATGAAGAAGAAGGGGCTGAACGTGAACGACGCCGTCACGGCCGTCCGCAGCGTGCCCCTGCCGCCGAAGAGCCCCGATCCCGTAACGTCGGCGGCCTCGCCCGACACCTCCGACTCCTCGAAGACCTCGACCCAGAACACGAAGTGATGACCTCTCAGACCCTGACCACCGTTCTTCCCTACCAGGACCCCGCGCTCTCGATCCCCGAGCGCGTGGCCGACCTCCTCAGCCGGATGACGCTCGAGGAGAAGGTCGGGCAGATGCTGCAGCTCGACGCGCGCGACGACCTCGACGACCACATCGCCCGGCGGCACGCCGGCTCGATCCTGCACACCTCTCCCGAACGCATCCTGCAGGCCAACGAGCTGACGGCGCAGACCCGGCTCCGCATCCCGCTGCTCGTGGCGGAGGACTGCATCCACGGGCACTCGTTCTGGCCGGGAGCCACGATCTACCCGACCCAGCTGGGCATGGCCGCGTCATGGGACGCCGACCTGCTCGAGCGCGTCGCCCGCGCGACGGCCGAGGAGGTGGCGATCACCGGCATCCACTGGACCTTCTCGCCCGTGCTGTGCATCGCCCGCGACCTGCGCTGGGGTCGCATCAGCGAGACCTTCGGCGAAGACCCGTTCCTGATCGGCGAGCTGGCATCGGCGATGGTGCGCGGTTACCAGGGCGACGGCCTCGATGATCCCACCGCGATCCTCGCGACCGCCAAGCACTTCGCCGGATACTCCGAGACCCAGGGCGGGCGCGATGCGAGCGAGGCCGACATCTCGCGGCGCAAGCTGCGCTCCTGGTTCCTGCCGCCGTTCGAGCGCGTCGCCCGCGAGGGATGCCGCACGTTCATGCTCGGCTACCAGACCACCGACGGCGTGCCGATCACGACGAACGACTGGCTGCTCAGCGACGTGCTGCGTGGCGAGTGGGGGTACACGGGCACGCTCATCACCGACTGGGACAACGTCGGACGCATGGTGTGGGAGCAGCGGGTCCAACCCGACATCACGCATGCGGCCGCTGCGGCGGTGCGGGCCGGCAACGACATGATCATGACGACGCCCGCCTTCTTTGAGGGGGCGTTGGATGCCGTGGCCCGCGGGATGCTCGCCGAAGACGCCTTCGACGCCGCCGCCGCCCGCATCCTCACGCTCAAGTTCGAGCTCGGACTCTTCGAGAACCCGCGGTTGCCGGGGACCGAGCTGGATGCCGTGGTGGGCAGCGCCGCGCATGCCGAGCTGAACCTCGAGACGGCTCGCCGCTCGCTCGTGCTGCTCGAGAACGACGGGGTGCTGCCGCTCGACCCCGTGGCGCCGCTGAAGGTCGCGGTCACCGGGCCGCTCGCCGACGACGCGCAGACGCAGCTCGGCGACTGGGCCGGCGGCTCGGGTCAGGCCGGGTGGCTCGACGGACAGCCGCGCGAGATGATCACGACCGTGCTCGACGGTCTGCAGGCGATCGACGGCTGGACCGTCACCCACGCTCGCGGTGCCGACATCCTCACGCTCGAGGAAGACCCCAAGGGCCCGTTCTTCCCCGACAAGCAGCCGCGGCCGCCGGTGGTCAAGGCCTGCGATCCGGATGCGGAGCTGATCGCGGAAGCCGTGGCGGCGGCATCCGACTCCGACGTGGTCGTGGCGGTCGTGGGTGATCGGATCGAGCTCGTCGGCGAAGGCCGCTCGACCGCGACGCTCGAGCTGATCGGCGGGCAGAACGCGCTGATCGACGCCCTCATCGCGACCGGGAAGCCCGTCGTCATCGTGCTGCTCGCCTCGAAGCCGCTCGTGCTGCCCGCATCCGCGTCCCGGGCTGCCGCCGTGATCTGGGCGGCCAACCCGGGCATGCAGGGTGGCCGTGCGCTCGCCGAGGTCATCTCGGGAGCCGTCGAGCCGTCGGGCCGCCTGCCGATCTCGTTCGCCCGCCACGTGGGCCAGCAGCCGACGTACTACAACCAGATCCGCGGACAGCACGGCGACCGCTATGCCGACCTCACGCAGTCGCCCGCCTGGGCGTTCGGTGAGGGGCTGTCGTACACCACGGTGGAGTACTCCGACCTGGAGCTGGAAGCGACCTCCCTGGGGGAGTCCGACACGATCGTCGGCCATGTCACGGTGGCGAACACCGGCACGCGGCCGGTGCGCGAGACCGTGCAGGTGTACGTGCGCGACTCCGTCACGAGTGTCAGCTGGACCGACAAGGAGCTGAAGACCTACCGCCAGGTCGACATCGCTCCGGGGGAGTCCGACCGCGTGCGCGTGGAGCTTCCCGTGGCCGACTGCTCGATCGTGGACGCTGCCGGCAACCGCATCGTCGAGGAGGGCGCGTTCGAGCTGCTGGTGGGTCCGAGCTCGCGCGACGAGGTGCTCCTCTTCGCCGACTTCGAGGTGCGCTGACCCTCGCCGTGCTCGTCTCCTGGGGCCGCCCCGAAGGTGCAGCCCCGTTCCGGTATGCAGGCCGAGCGCGCGGCATCGACACCTAACCTTGGACGATGGACTCGCTCGTGCTGCAGGCGTGGGGAGATGAGTCCTTTCGGACAGCGGGTGTGGAGCGTCCTTCCTACCTTCTCGGCGCTGCGGTTGCAGATGTCTCGCGCAGCGAAGACATGCGCGCCGAGCTGCAGCGTCTTCCGCGCCGCGGGCCGAAGCTCCACTGGCGAAACCAGGACAGACGCGCCAGGGATGCATCGATCGCGACGATCGCGGATTTCGACGCGTACCACGTCATCGTCATAGCAGCGCCGGTTGATTCCCGTCGGCAAGAACGCGCTCGCGCGCTATGTCTTGAGAGGCTCGCATGGCAGCTCGACGGGCAGGGCGTGCAACTACTCACGCTCGAAGCGCGTCCGCTCCAGCTGATGCAAAGAGATCTCCGAACCGTCGACGCGTTGCGGGGCAAGCGGGCTCTCCCTGAGGGGCTTCGGATCGATCACGCGCAGCCCAGCGAAGAGCCGATGGTCTGGATTGCCGATCAGGTACTCGGTGCGCTGGGGGAGAAGATATCCGGCGGCAGGAGCGACTGGTTCGATGCCGTGAGCTCATCGACGACCATCGACCAGATCGAGCTCTAGACGCGCGAAAGCCGGGTCCCGTCCAGAGGGGCGGGGGTCCCGGCTTCTACTTCCCTACCCCCAGCGGGGGCGGGCTGCGACCATTCTACGTCTTTCACAGGTGTAGTGCTCCGTCGATCTACGAAGCCTGCTCCTCAGTCCTGCAGTCGCTGCGGGCCCACGCCCTGGGTCGCGAGGGCGTCGTCGGGGTTGAGCAGTCCGCACGCCTTCATCGACAGGCAGCCGCAGCCGATGCATCCGGTGAGTTCGCGTTCGAGGCGCTCGATGCCCTCGCGGCGCTTCTCGAGTTCGCGCTTCCAGCGTCGTGAGGCCCGTTGCCAGTCGGCGTGGCTCGGGGTCTCGGTGAGCGGCACGTCGGCGAAGGCCGTCTGCACGTCGGACAGCGGGATGCCGAGGCGCTTGGCGACCGTGATGAGCGAGACCCGCCGCAGCATGTGCCGGGCGTAGCGGCGCTGATTGCCGGGCGTGCGGGTCGAGGCGATGAGGCCGAGGGTCTCGTAGAAGTGCAGGGCGGAGGCGGCGACCCCGGTGCGTCGGGTCATCTCGCCGATCGTCAGCGGCTCGTCGGGTGCGTGCGGGCTCATCCGGATGCCTCTCCCTCGATTTGACCTCAAGTGTACTTGAGGTTTTACGGTTGTCCTGTGGCCCCGAAATGGGCCGATCTACCCGAACGAGGACAGCGTGACCCGAACGAAGACCCCGCGATGACCTATGTGATCGCTCTGCCGTGCGTCGATGTGAAGGACAAGGCCTGCATCGACGAGTGCCCCGTCGACTGCATCTACGAGGGGGAACGGTCGTTGTACATCCACCCCGACGAGTGCGTGGACTGCGGCGCCTGCGAACCGGTGTGCCCGGTCGAGGCCATCTACTACGAAGACGACCTGCCCGACGAATGGCAGGACTACTACAAGGCCAACGTCGAGTTCTTCGACGAGATCGGCTCGCCCGGAGGTGCCGCCAAGACGGGGATGCTCGCCTTCGACCACCCGATCATCGCCGCGCTCGCACCCCAGGGGCAACACGCATGACCGTCGCCGAACCGCGCATCGCCATCGTCGGAGCAGGGCCGGCCGGCATCTACGCCGCCGACATCCTCCTCGGACTCGCACCGACCGCGTCGATCGACCTGTTCGAGAAGCTTCCCGCGCCCTACGGTCTGGTCCGTTACGGCGTCGCCCCGGATCATCCGCGCATCCGCAAGATCACCGACGCCCTGCACGACGTGCTCGTGAACCCGCGCATCCGGCTGCTGTGCAACGTCGAGATCGGCGTCGACGTCGAGATCGAAGACCTCCGCGCGGCCTACGACGGGGTGATCGTGGCGACGGGAGCCGACCTGGATGTGCAGCTCGACATTCCCGGCATCCACCTGCCCGGCTCCTTCGGCGCGGCCGATTTCGTGTTCTGGTACGACGGGCATCCGGATGCTCCGCGCACCTGGCCCCTGGAGGCGGAGTCGGTCGCCGTCCTCGGAGCGGGCAACGTCGCCCTCGACGTGACGCGCATCCTCGCGAAGCACGCCTCCGCGCTGACCCACACCGACACTCCGGACACCGTGCTCGACCAGCTCGCCGCCAGCCCGCTGCGCGACGTGCACCTGTTCGCCCGGCGCGGTCCTGCCGACGTGCGGTTCTCGGCGATGGAGCTGCGCGAGCTGGCTGAGCAGGACGACGTCGACGTGATCGTCGACCCGGATGAGCTCGTCCTGGACGAGCACGCCGAGCGGATGGTCGCGCAGTTCTCCCAGCGCCGCATCATCGTGCGCACCATGACCGAGTGGGCCGCGCTCGACCCGGCGGGCCGCACGGCTTCACGCCGCATCCACCTGCACCTGCGACAGCGTCCCGTGCGCCTCCTCGGCACGGATCGCGTGACCGGCATCGAGATGGAGCGCACCGCATCCGACGAGCTGGGCCGGATGGTCGGTACCGGTGAGCTGCTGCGCTACGACGTCGGAGCCGTGTACCGGGCCGTGGGCTACCGTTCGACGCCCGTTCCCGGGATGCCGTTCGACGCCGATCTCGGAGTGGTTCCGCACGCCGAGGGACGCGTCGTGGATGCGGCGGGCGCACCGATCCCGCGGCTGTACGCGACCGGCTGGATCAAGCGCGGGCCGGTCGGGCTCATCGGCTCGACCAAGTCGGATGCCGCGCAGACCGTGCGTCACCTCGTCGACGACCTCGCCGACGCGGAGCCGATCGCGCCCGAGGGGGACCCGCTCGCCCACGTCGACCACGCCGTCGACCTGGACGGCTGGCTTCGCATCGATGCTGCCGAGCGCGGTGCCGGTGCGGAACGCGGACGGGAGCGGACGAAGGTCGTCGACCGCGCGGAGATGCTCGCGCACGCGAAACTGGAGCAGATGACGGAGGCCGTCCGATGACCATGACACCCGTATCCACCCCGGTCGGCGAAGGCCTCAAGGCCGCGTTCCGCACGCACCCGGCCGGCGTCGCGATCATCACGGCATCCACTCCGGAGGGTCCGGTCGGGCTCACGGCGTCGAGCGTGGCGTCCGTGGCGGTCGACCCCGCCGCGATCGTGTTCTCGGTCACGAGGGCCACAGGCTCGGCCGGTGCGATCCTGGGCGCTGACACGTTCGTCGTCCACCTCATCGACGATGAGCACTCCGACCTGGCGCAGAGCTTCGCCGTCAGCGGCTCCGAGCGCTTCACGCCTGAGCAGGGCTGGTCGGCGCTCGAGACCGGTGAGCCGCACCTCGCCGCGGCACGGGCCGCGCTGCGCTGCCGCACCCTGCAGACCGTGGCCGTCGGTTCGTCGACGGTCGTGATCGCCGAGGTCCTCGAAGTGCTCACCGGGCCGCAGGGCCGTCCGCTCGTCTACCTCGACCGCCGCTTCCACGCCCTCCCGCACGACCCCCACCACTGACCATCATCGAAAGGAAGACGCCATGTCCACTCTCTACACACTCCCCGAGCTGCCCTACGACTACTCGGCCCTCGAGCCGCACATCTCCGGCAAGATCATGGAGCTGCACCACTCCAAGCACCACCAGGCCTATGTGACCGGTGCGAACACCGCACTCGAGCAGCTCGCCACGGCGCGCAGCGCGGGCGACCTCGCGAACGTCAACAAGCTCGAGAAGGACCTCGCGTTCAACCTCGGCGGCCACATCAACCACTCGGTGTTCTGGCAGAACCTCTCGCCCGAGGGTGGCGGCGCTCCCGAGGGTGAGCTCGAGGCCGCGCTCGTCGACGCGTTCGGATCGATCGACGCCTTCCGCGCGCACTTCACCGCGACGGCACTCGGTGTGCAGGGGTCGGGCTGGGCCGTGCTCGCCTGGGACAGCGTGGGCGCTCGCCCCGTCATCTTCCAGCTGTTCGACCAGCAGGGCAACGCACCCCTCGGTGTCACGCCGCTGCTGCAGCTCGACGTCTGGGAGCACGCCTACTACCTCGACTACCTCAACGTGCGCGCCGACTACGTCAAGGCGTTCTGGAACCTCGTGAACTGGCCCGACGTGCAGCGCCGCTTCGAGGCAGCGCGCACGGCGACGAAGGGGCTCATCGTCGCCGACTGACCGGCGACGGCGCGGTTCACGCGAGAGTGAGGAAGAGTTTCTCGAGTTCGGCCATCGACACACCGTCCGTGTCGGTGGCCGTCTCCGTCTCCGACCCGGGGTCCGTCAGGCAGTCCTTCATGGCCGAGGCGATGATCTGGAATCCGGCTTTGTCGAGCGCCGAGGTGACGGCGGCGAGCTGCGTGACGACGGCTCGACAGTCACCTCCGTTCTCCACCGCCGCGATCACAGCCCCGAGCTGACCTTGCGCGCGCTTGAGGCGGTTGGCGATCTTGCGCTGGGTCTCGGCGTCTGCGGATGACATGTTCGCTCCCTGAGTGTCGACTGAACTGATCACTATACCCCCTGGGGTATAGTGATCCCTCGTATACCCATGGGGGTATCGGTGAGGAGTCGAGAAACGATGTGTCGAGCAGTCCGTTGCAAGACCTGTGGCAAGACGACCTGGGCGGGGTGCGGTCAGCACGTCGACGCCGTGCGCCGCACGGTGCCCGCGGCGCAGTGGTGTTCCGGGCACCCGAAGGAGCCGGCGCAGGGCGGATTCTTCTCGAGGATGTTCCAGCGATGACGTCGACCGAACCGCGTACCGTCGTCATCGTCGGCGGGGTCGCCGGGGGGATGTCCGCCGCCGCACGCCTGCGCCGGCTCGACGAGCACGCGCAGATCGTGATCTTCGAACGTGGGCCCGAGGTCTCGTACGCGAACTGCGGCCTGCCCTACTACGTCGGAGGTGTGATCGCCGATCGCGAATCGCTGCTGCTGCAGACACCCGTATCCCTGCGCAGCCGTTTCGGACTCGATGTGCGCGTGCGGCATGATGTCGTGCGGATCGACACCGCGCAGAAGCTCGTCGAGGTGGTGGATCTCGAGACGGGGCACCACCTCGTGCAGCGCTACGACGCATTGGTCCTCGCCACCGGGGCGAGGCCCCGGCGGGACGAGCCCGCCTCGGACATCCCCACACGCAGCCTGCGGACGGTCGAAGACGCGGATGCGATCGACGTCGCGCTCTCCCGCGCGGGCATTCCCGTCGTGGTCGTCGGCGGCGGATACACGGGCCTCGAGGCGGTCGAGAACCTCGTCGCGCGAGGCGCATCCGTGACGCTCGTCCAGCGCGGCCCTCAGCTGCTCGCCCCTCTCGACACGGAGATGGCCGCCCCCATCGCGGCCGAGATCCGTGCGCACGGCGTCGACGTGCGTCTCGGCGTGGAGGTCGTTCGAGCCGGTTCCGGAAGTGTCACGCTGAGCGACGGCGCCATCGTCCCCGCAGAGCTCGTCGTCGACGCCTCCGGGGTGGTGCCGGAGACCTCGCTCGCGGCCGACGCCGGAATCCTGCTCGGCGAGACCGGAGGGATCCGGGTCGATGCTTCCTGCCGCACCAGCGCTCCCGACGTCTACGCCGTGGGAGACGGAGTCGAGAAGCTCGACCTCGTCGGCGGAGACGCGGCACTGATCACCATGGCCGGTCTCGCGAACCGGCACGGGCGAATGGTGGCAGACCTCATCGCGGGGCGCGCGGAGTCGGCGCGACCCGCACTCGGCACCGGGATCGTCCGCGTGTTCGGGATCGTCGCAGCGAAGACGGGGTGGAGCGAACGGCAGCTTCGATCGGCGGGACGCGAGTTCTACGTCGTGCACGTGCACCCGGGATCCCACGCCGGCTACTACCCCGGAGCCGAGACCCTGTCGATGAAGATGCTCGCCGACCCGGACTCCGATGCCATCCTCGGTGTGCAGATCGTCGGACGCGACGGTGTCGACAAGCGCATCGACGTGGTGGCGACCGCCATGCAGGCCGGCATACCGGCCGCCGAGCTCGCGCATCTCGAACTCGCCTACGCGCCGCAGTTCGGCTCGGCGAAGGATGCGGTGAACATCCTCGGCTACGTCGCGGAGAACACTCGCACCGGAACGACTCCGACGGTCCAATGGCATGAACTCGAAGCCGCGCGGAGGGCGGGAGCGACGCTGATCGATGTCCGCGCGCCGTCGGAGTTCGCTGCCGGCGCGATCCCCGGTGCGATCAACATGCCGCTGGATGAGATCCGTGACCGGCTCGGCGAACTCCCCGGCGGTCCGATCGTGGTCCACTGCCAGGTGGGCCTGCGCGGGCACATCGCCACCAGACTGCTCCGGCAGCGCGGGGTCGACGCGCGCAACCTCGATGGAGGTTACCGGACCTGGAGCGATGGCGTGCAGGGTCGCGACTAGATCAGGCGGGCGGTGGTTCCGCGCACGTTCAGCTCGTACGGCAGTGCCGACGGGATGTGCACCTCGTCCGGGGTGGTGAGCTTCGCCAGCACCGCATCCGCGGCCCGCTCGCCCTGCCCGAGCGGGAACTGGTCGACGGTGGTCAGGCGGAAGAATTCGCCGAGCTCGTGCCCGTCGATGCCGACGATCGACAGCTCATCCGGCACGCTGAAACCCAGGTCGCGGGCCGCGAGCAGCGCCCCGATCGCCATCTCATCGGATGCCGCGAACACCGCCGTCGGTCGGGGGCCCGGCCGTCCGAGCAGCTGCTTCGCCGCGCGGTAGCCGCCCTCGACCGTGAAGTCCGCCGGCTCGAGGAAGGCGTGGTTCAGAGGGATCCCGGCCTTCGCCAGGGCCTTCTCGAACCCGAGGCGTCGGTTGGTGGGGATGTGAAAGTCGATGTCGAACTCGGGGTTGGCGCCGATGTGCGCGATGTCGGTGTGGCCGAGGCCGATCAGGTGCTCGGTGGCGAGCTGGGCGACCGCCACGTCGTCGACCGTGAGGGTGTCGAGCTTCGGGTTCGGGCCGCCGATCGCGATGACCGGCAGGCCGAGGTCGAGCAAATGCTGTGTCTCGTCGGCGTCGAGTTCGATCGACACCGCGATCACGGCATCCACACGCTGCCGACGCAGGAACGTGTCGAACACGTGCCGACGCACGTCCTTGTCGGCGGTGATGTTGTAGAGCGTGATGTCGTAACCGGCGCGCATCAGCGCGGCCGAGACGCCCGACAGCACCGTGCTGAAGAACCACCGGTCGAGGAACGGGACGACCACCCCGATGTTGCGGGTGCGCCCCGATGCGAGGCTCGACGCGCGCGAGGAGACGACGTAGCCGAGCGACTGCGCCGCGGCCTGCACCCGCTCCCTGGCGGACTCGGACACGTGGCCGCGGCCGCTGAGCGCGCGCGAGACGGTCGCGGTGGAGACCCCGGCGAGCCGGGCGACCTCATCGATGCTGGCCATGTGTTCCTCTGAGAAATCGTTCCGGTCGCGGCTCCCGTTATCTCACGACGTGGCGAGCGACGGGATCCGCGACCGGAACGGGGTGTGGGGCGGGTCAGACCGTGGTGTACCAGACGGCGGTGTCGACCGGGATCGACGAGCCGTCGAACGGCTGGCTCTTCAGCATCACGCTCGCGTCGGCCGGCAGCTCGATCGGTGCGGTGCCGAGGTTCGCGACCACGTGCACGTCGCCGCGGCGGAAGGCCACCGTGTCAGCGCCGGCATCCTCCCAGACCAGGGAACCTGCGCCGAAGCCGTGCTCGCGACGAGACGCGAGCAGACGCTTGTACAGGGCGAGCGTCGAGCCGGGGTCGACCTCTTCGACGTCGCGGGCGTACGTCGCCCACTCGGTCGGCTGCGGGAGCCACGACAGTCCGGTCTCGTTGAAGCCGAAGGCCGGAGACTCCGCCTCCCAGGGCAGCGGCACGCGGCATCCGTCGCGTCCGTAGCGCTTGCCCTCGGTGCGGAACCAGGTCGGGTCCTGACGGAACTCGTCGGGGATCTCCATCGCCTCGGGGAGCCCGAGCTCTTCGCCCTGGTACAGGTAGGCCGAGCCGGGGAGCGCGAGCATGAGGGTGGTCGCCGCGCGGGCGCGGGCCAGGCCGATCGCGGTGTCGGGCTTGTTCGGGGTGTTCGGTCCGATGCCCTCACCCTGGGGGTTGTCGGCCGTGAGCGCGAGGCGCGACGCGTGCCGCACGACGTCGTGGTTCGAGAGCACCCAGGTGCTGGGCGCTCCGACGCCGCCGAACTCGTCGAGCGACTCGCGGATGACATCCCCCAACGACTTCGCATCCCACGGCGTCATCAGGTACGGGAAGTTGAAGGTCTGGTGCATCTCGTCCGGACGCACCCAGAGCGCGGTCTGCTTGAGCGTCGGCATCCAGGCCTCGCCGCACAGCGCACGGTCGCCGTCGTACTCGGCGAGCACCTTGTGCCAGTCGCGGTAGATCTCGTGGACGCCGTCCTGGCCCCAGTACGGCACGTTCGATTCGCCGCCGCCCATGGAGTCGGCGTCGGTCGGCGGGGTGTAGTCCGGAAGGCCCTCGGTCTTGATCATGCCGTGGGCGACGTCGACCCGGAAGCCGTCGACACCGCGGTCGAGCCAGAAGCGCAGGATGGAGCGGAACTCCTCCTGCACCTCTTCGTTGTTCCAGTCGAAGTCGGGCTGCGTGGCGTCGAAGATGTGCAGGTACCACTGGCCGGGGGTGCCGTCGGCCTCGGTCACGCGCTGCCACATGCCGCCGCCGAACACCGACTCCCAGTTGTTCGGCGGGAGCTCGCCGTTCTCGCCCTTGCCGTCGCGGAAGATGTACCGCGCGCGCTCCGGGCTGCCCGGCGCCGCCTTGAGTGCTTCCTGGAACCACACGTGCTGGTCGGACGAGTGGTTCGGGACCAGGTCGACGATCACGCGGATGCCGCGGTCATGGGCCTGGGTGAGCATCTCGTCGAAGTCGGCGAGCGTGCCGAACAGGGGGTCGACGTCGCGGTAGTCCGCCACGTCGTAGCCGGCGTCGCGCTGCGGGCTGGTCATGAAGGGGCTGAGCCAGATCGCGTCGACGCCGAGTTCCTGCAGCGAGTCGAGGCGGCTGGTGATGCCCGGGAGGTCGCCGATGCCGTCGCCGGAGGCGTCCGCGAAGGATCGGGGATAGATCTGGTAGATGACGGCGCTGCGCCACCACTCGGAACCGGGGGCTGCGATCTGCTCAAGCTGTGCCATGCGAACAGGCTACTGCAAACGCTTACAGTCGTGCCAGAGCGGGTATCGAATCGGTTCGAAGACCTTGTCGGCGCGGGCGAGGAGTAGCCTGACGGCATCCGATGAGTGGAGGCTGTCATGGTTCCCGAGATCAACTACTGGGCGGTGCTGCTGGCCACCGCGTCGAGCATGATCGTCGGCTCGATCTGGTACGCCCCGAAGGTGTTCGGCACCCGCTGGTCGAAGCTGGCGAACGTCGACATGGACCGTCCGGCGGCCACGGCGATGTGGCCCATCATCACCACGGTCATCGTCAGCTTCATCACGGCATGGGTGCTCGCCGGGGCATCCGCCATCGCCTGGCATTTCTACGGCGGCGCGTTCTTCTGGGGCACCATCGTCACGGCGGTCACGCTGTGGGCGGGCTTCACCGCCGCACGTTTCATCACCCACGATGCGTTCGAGGGTCGCTCGACGAGGCTGACCACGCTGAACATCGCGCACGAGCTGGTCACGGTCGTGGTGATGGCCGTGATCATCGGCGTCTGGCCGCCGGCACTCGGCTAGGTCGTGCGGGGGCGTCGGCGGGGAGCCCGTCGACGACCCCGCGCGGTCACGGCGTCGGCATGCCGCCGTTGACGTTCAGCGTCTCGCCGGCGACATAGCTCGACTCCGCCGACGCCAGGAACACGTATGCCGGGGCGAGCTCGGCGGGCTGTCCCATCCGGCCGAGCGGGGTGTCCTCGCCGAAGCTGTCCAGCTTCTCCTGCGGCTGACCGTCGCTCGGCTGCAGCGGTGTCCAGATCGGGCCGGGCGCCACCGCGTTCACACGGATGCCCTTCGGGGCGAGCTGCTCGGCAAGCCCCTTCGTGAACGCGTTGATGGTCGCCTTGGTCGAGGCGTAGTCGACGAGGATGCCGGACGGCGAGTACGCCTGGATCGACGTGGTGTTGATGATCGTCGAACCGGCGGGGAGGTGCGGCAGCGCCGCCTTCGTGATCCAGAACATCGCGTACACGTTGGTCTTGAACGTGTCGTCGAACTGCTCGTCCGTGATGTCGATCAGCGACTCCTGGTAGACCTGCTTCCCGCCATTGTTGACGAGGATGTCGAGCCCGCCCAGGGCGGCCACCGCATCGGCGACGAGTGTCCGGCAGTACTCGGGGTCGCGGAGGTCGCCCGGCAGAGCGGCGACCTTCACGCCGGCCTCGCGGAGGATCCCGGCGATGCGGCTCGCATCCTCCTCCTCTTCGGGCAGGTACGAGATCGCGACGTCGGCACCCTCTCGGGCGAACGCGATCGCTGTGGCCGCGCCGATACCGGAGTCGCCGCCGGTGATCAGCGCCTTGCGGCCGGTGAGCCGTCCGGTGCCGCGGTAGCTCTCCTCGCCGAGGTCGGCCTTCGGGGCCAGGTCGGCGTCGAGGCCGGGCTCCGGCATGTGCTGCTTCTCGGGTTCGATGTCCGCGTAGAGCTCGGCAGGGTTGGTGAAGGTGTACTGGTCGCGGGGCATGATGCGTCCTTTCGACAGCGGCTGATCGTCTCCGCCCCCCCGTGCTCTGCGTGTGAGACGCGGGCACGGGTCCCGGCGGCGAGTGGTCTCCCAGCGTGCGGCCGACCTCCCCCTCGGGGCAAAAGCCTTGCGCACCTCGGCCCCGGTTGCTATGCGGACGCCGTCGCGAGGCATCTCCGCCGGACGGAGAACTAGACCTTCGCCACTTCTGCGGGGATGTTCGATGTGCGAATGTTCCTATCGTGGCCGTCCGGCCGCCCACGGACCGCGAGCGGACCGTGTTCCTGCCAGAGGGGTTCCGATGCCCGGTTCGTCGCGTCGAAGGATGCCGTCGGTGGTCACCGCCGCGCTCGTCGCCGCGGTTCTCGCGGCCGCCGTGCCCGCCGTCTCGGGGGCCTTCGCCGCTGCCGACGGCTCCACGTCGGGGGACGGCGCGCCCGACCCTTCGCGCTCGGTCGCCCTGGCCTACGAGTTCCTCGACGCGCGCGTGGATCAGTTCTGCGACGGCGCAGGCCGGTGCCTGCCGCGCAGCTATGAGGGCGGATTCTTCACCACGCCGAGCTGGGACTTCACGCCGTCGTTCGTCTACGACGACGCCTTGGTGATCATGGCGTACACCGCCCGCGGTCTGCCGGACGACATCCGACGAGCGCGGACGATCGGCGACGCCCTCCTCTTCGTGCAGGAGAACGACCCGATCGGTGATGGGCGCACCCGCGCATCGTACGAGCCGCACGGCATCCGGCAGGGGCGAGTGGAGATCACCGGTCCAGGAAGCTTCACCGGCAACCAGGCCTGGGTCGGGATGGCGTTCACGCGGCTCGCGCACACGACCGGAGATCCGCGGTACCTCGACGGGGCGCTGCGCGTCGGTCAATGGATCCACGACAACACGGCCGACATGGCCCGGGCACCGCACGGCTACACCGGCGGGCAGCTCGAGGACGGCACGTCACTGACCTGGAAGTCGACGGAGCACAACAGCGACGTGGCCGGGTTCTTCACCCAGCTGGCGCAGCTCACCGGCGATGCGGTGTGGGCGGATCGGGCGGCCGTCGCCGCGGGTTTCGTCGCGGCGATGCAGAGCGCCGACGGCCACGTGAACACCGGCACCGGCCTCGACGGCTCGACGATCAACACCCGGCCGATCCCTCTCGACGCGCAGACGTGGAGTGCGCTCGCCACCGGCGACCCGCGTTACGGGTCAGCACTGGATTGGACCCTGGAGAACCTGATCGCCACCGACGGCCCCTACACCGGGCCCTCGATCAGCGAGGTCGACGTGTCGAAGGCCTGGTTCGAGGGCAGCGGACACCTGGCACTGGCCCTCCGGTTGCGCGACGGTGCCGGCGACGCCGAGACGGCGGAGACGCTGCTGGACAGCATCCGTCTGGCCCAACGCGATGCCCCGAACGGCGACGGCAAGGGGATCGTCGCGACGTCGAACGACGGTCTCGATTCGGGCTTCGGCGACCTCTACTACGCGAGCCTGCACACCGGCGCGACGGCGTGGTATCTGCTCGCGTCGGCGGAGGACAACCCGTTCGTGCTACCGGTCGACCCGGCCTCTTGAGGACGAGCCGCCCCCGTGCGTGCAGACGCAAGGGGCTGGTTCGAACCGAAGGGGGTGGGTCGGGTTATGCGGCGACGCGGGCGACGGCGGCGATGGCGCTGGTGAAGAAGTCGAGTCCGTCGACGCCGCTGCGCATGGCGGCTGCGGTGTCGGGGCCGAAGCCGGCTTCGGTGGCGTGCTCGGGGTGCGGCATGAGGCCGACCACGTTGCCCGCTTCGTTCGTGACACCGGCGATGTCGCGGAGCGACCCGTTCGGGTTCACGCCGGCGTAGCGGAACGCCACGAGACCCTCACCCTCGATGCGGTCGAGGGTCTGCTCGTCGGCGATGTAGCCGCCGTCGGCGTTCTTCAGCGGGATCACGATCTCCTGGCCGTTGCGGAACGCGTTCGTCCAGGCGGTGTCGGAGTTCTCGACCGTGAGGCGCTGGTCGCGGCGCACGAAGTGCTGGTGGTTGTTGCGGATCAGTCCGCCGGGCAGCAGGTGCGCCTCGACGAGCATCTGGAAGCCGTTGCAGATGCCGAGCACGGGCATGCCCTTGGCGGCGGCATCCTTCACCTCGGACATGATCGGCGAGAGCGCGGCGATCGCGCCGGCGCGCAGGTAGTCGCCGTAGCTGAAGCCGCCCGGGAGGACGAGTGCGTCGACGCCCTCGAGGTCGTGCGAGCCGTGCCACAGAGCGACGGGCTCGGCGCCGGCGATGCGGACGGCGCGCTGCGCGTCGCGGTCGTCGAGCGAGCCGGGGAAGGTGATGACCCCGATGCGGATGGTCACTCCGCGACCTCGATGCCGACGACGTCTTCGATCACGGAGTTGGAGAGCACGTCGTCGGCGATCCGACGGGCCTCGGCGAGGACCTCGTCGGTGACCTCGCCCTCGACGGTGAGCTCGAAGCGCTTGCCGATGCGGACGTCGGTGAAGCCCTCGACGCCGAGACGGGCGAAGGCGCCGGAGACGGCCTTGCCCTGCGGGTCGAGCAGTTCGGGCTTGGGCATGACGTCGACGACGATGGTGGGCATGACGGCTCCAAGAGTCGCGGGCGGACGGGCGCACCCAGTCTACCGTCCCCGCCCGTCGACTCTCCTCCGCCGAGTGCACGGCTTGCTGCCGAGTGCGCGGCTTGTTCGCGTGAGGAGGCCGTGCGCTCGGCGAGAAGCCGTGCACTCGGCGATGGGGCGGAGTGGGGGGGAGTGGGTGGAGCGGGGGAGCTGCCTACGCGGAGTGGAAGACGGTGTGCAGGTCACCGACGGCCTCGCGACCGCCGAGGCCGTCGATCTCGAACAGCACCGAGATGCCGACGACGTGGCTGCCGAGGCGCTCGACGAGTTCGCGTCCGGCGGCGAGCGTGCCACCCGTGGCGAGCACATCGTCGATGAGCAGCACCCGGGAGCCGGCGGGCAGGTCGTCGTGCATCTCGATCGTGGCGGTGCCGTACTCGAGGGCGTAGTCGACGGATGCCGCGGGGCGGGGCAGCTTGCCCGCCTTGCGGATCGGGATGAGGCCGACGCCCGCGGCGATCGCGGCGGCGCTGGCGAGGATGAAGCCGCGCGCCTCGATGCCGGCGATCACGTCGAACTGGCCGGCGAAGGGCTCGATGATCGCCTCGGTCGTGACCCGCAGCGCCTCGGCGTCGGCGAGGAGCGGCGTGATGTCGCGGAAAATGATACCCGGCTGCGGATAGTCCGGCACGTTGCGGATCAGGGTTTCGGCGCGGACGAGGGCAGGAGACAGGGCGGCTTCGGGCACCGGACAAGGGTACGCCGCTCGACCTGATCTGGACGATTCGCCGACCGGGCGACGATCAGCCGAGGTTTCCGCGGCATCCCTCCGGTGGATCGTCACCCCCTCGGCCGATCGTCACCAACCTCGGACGATCGTCGCAACCGGCACGGCTTGACACCGTGGGAGCGCTCCCATAGAGTGACTGCTCAGTTCGTGGGAGCGCTCCCACGACGTCCCGAAAGCAGCAAGACCGCACGACCCCCCACCACAAAGGAGTGAACCGTGAACACACGTGCCCGCCACCGGATCCTCGCGATTGCCGCCCTGGCATCCGTCTCCGCCCTCGCCCTCGCCGGTTGCGCCGGCAATGCCGACGGCGCCCCCGAAGGCAGTGCCGACGAGGATGTCACGCTGACCGTCACCACGTTCGGCACCTTCGGCTACGACGACCTCTACAAGGAGTACGAGAAGGCGCACCCGAACGTCAAGATCGAGGCGACCAACATCGACACCGGCGGCAACGCCCGCACCGATGCCTTCACCAAGATCGCCGCCGGCTCCGGCCTCAGCGACGTCGTCGCGATCGAAGAGGGCTGGCTCGGCGCCATCATGGACGTCTCCGACACCTTCGTCGACCTGCGCGACTACGGCATCGAAGACCGCAAGGCCGACTGGGTCGACTGGAAGTACGGCCAGGCGACGGATGCCGAAGGCCGCGTCATCGGCTACGGCACCGACATCGGCCCGAGCGGCATCTGCTACAACGGTGCCGCATTCGAAGCCGCCGGCCTGCCGAGCGACCGCGAGTCCGTCGCCGAGTTGCTCAACGGCGACTGGGAGAACTACTTCAAGGTCGGTGCCGACTACACGGCCAAGACCGGCAAGGCCTGGTACGACCACTCCGGCTTCGTCTGGAACGCCATGGTCAACCAGCTCGATGAGGGCTACTACACGACCGACGGCAAGCTGAACGTCGAGGACAACGCCGAGCTCAAGGAGCGCTTCGAGCTGCTGGGTGCGGCGACCGAGGGCGGCCAGTCCGCTGCGCAGACGGCCTGGGACTGGAACGGCGGCAAGTCGTTCGTCGACGGAACCTTCGCGACCTTCGTGTGCCCGGGCTGGATGCTCGGCGTCGTGCAGGGTCAGGTCGAGGCCGGCGGCGGCGACGCCTCCACCGGCTGGGACTTCGCCGACGTGTTCCCCGGCGGCGCAGCCAACTGGGGCGGCGCCTTCCTGTCGATCCCGGAGTCCTCGCAGCACAAGGAGGCGGCCGCTGAGCTCGCCGACTGGCTGACGCAGCCGGAGCAGCAGGTGAAGCAGTCCGCCGCCGCGGGCAACTTCCCCTCGACGATCAAGGCGCAGGAGACCCTGGCCGCCGACGCGACGCCGAACGAGTTCTTCAACGACGCTCCGACCGGGGCGATCCTCGCCGAGCGTGCCAAGGGTGTCGTCGCCCAGTTCAAGGGTGCCGATGACTCGGTGATCCAGGAGAACGTCTTCGGCCCGGCTCTCAGCAGCCTCGACCGCGGCGAGACCGACACGCAGGGTTCCTGGGACCAGGCGATCAAGCTCCTGAACGAGCTCGTCGACTGACCCATCCTTCCGATTCGACAGGCTCAGCGGCCCGCGCCGGGTCGCTGAGCCTGTCGGAGCACCGCCCGGTCGGACCGTTCGACGGGCTCAGAGCCCCGGTTCGTGGACAAGGAAACGCACATGACTCTCACCGCCCCGCCTGCGGAGCAGCAGCGCACGGCATCCGGTTCGGCACCGGCCGCGCCGCCGAAGCGCCCCTGGCGCCACCGCGTCTCGCGGTTCGACCAGAACGCCTCCCCGTACTTCTACATCTCGCCGTTCTTCCTGCTGTTCGGGCTGGTCGGCCTGTTCCCGCTGCTCTACACCGTGTGGGTGGCCGTGCACGAGTGGGACCTGCTCAAGGGCGAGGGCGACTTCGTCGGCGTGGGCAACTTCGTCGAGATCCTCGGCGACGCCATGTTCTGGAACTCGATCGGCAACACCCTGAGCATCTTCCTGCTCTCCGCGATCCCGCAACTGGCGGTCGCGCTCGTGATCGCCTACCTCCTCGACCGGGGGCTCCGCGCCCCGACCTTCTGGCGGATGAGCGTGCTGATCCCGTTCGTCGTCACCCCTGTCGCGGTCGCCATCATCTTCTCGAGCATCTTCAACGAGGCCGACGGCCTGGCCAACAACCTGCTCAACCTCATCGGCATCGCCGACCAGGAATGGAAGCACAACACCGCCCTGTCGCACATCGCGATCGCCGTGATGGTGAACTTCCGCTGGACCGGGTACAACGCCCTGATCCTCCTCGCCGCCATGCAGGCGGTGCCGCGCGACCTGTACGAGTCGGCCGCCCTCGACGGCGCAGGGGCCGCCCGCCGCTTCTTCTCGATCACGATCCCCACGATCCGTCCGACCCTGATCTTCGTGATCATCACCGCGACGATCGGCGGGCTGCAGATCTTCGCCGAGCCCCGCCTGTTCGACGTCTCGACGGCCGGCGGCATCGGCGGCAGTGACCGGCAGTTCCAGACCACGGTGCTCTTCCTCTGGGAGCTGGCGTTCTTCCGCCGCGACCTCGGCGAGGCCTCCGCCGTCGCCATCCTGCTGTTCCTGCTGATCGTCGGCATCGGAGTGATCAACTTCCTCATCTCCCGGCGCATCTCCACCGGCGACGGCCCGAAGAACCGCGCCGAGCGCCGGCGCACACGCACAGCTGCCGCGGCCGCCGCCACGGCTGCCGCGTCCACGACGATCGCCACCACCACCGAGGAGAACGCGCGATGACCGCCACCCAGGCGCTGAGCGTCCCCGAGAAGATCCGCCGGCGTCGTGCCGTCGGGGGCAACGCCGGCATCGGCAGCCGCCCCGGATTCCTGACCTACGGGCTCCTCGCCGCGTTCATCATCGGCAGCGTCTACCCGCTGTGGTGGTCGGTGGTGGTGGCCAGCGGCACGAACGCCACCCGCGGCGAGACCCTCCCGCTGATCCCCGGCGGCAACTTCCTGGCCAACGCGGCCAAGGTCTTCGATGCCATCCCGTTCTGGCTCGCGCTGGGCAACTCGTTCCTGATCTCGGGCATCATCACGATCTCGGTCGTCACGTTCTCCACCCTCGCCGGCTACGCCTTCGCGAAGCTGAAGTTCAAGGGCCGCGACGGAATGATGATCTTCGTGATCGCGACCATGGCGATCCCGACGCAGCTGGGCATCATCCCGCTGTTCATGCTCATGCGGGAGCTCGGGTGGACCGGCTCGATCGGCGCCGTCATCGTGCCGACCCTCGTCACCGCGTTCGGGGTGTTCTTCATGCGGCAGTACCTCGTCGACGTCATCCCGGACGAGCTGATCGAAGCCGCCCGCATGGACGGCGCGAACCAGTTCCGCACGTTCCTGACCGTCGGGCTCCCCGCGGCCCGACCGGCCATGGCCATCCTCGGACTCTTCACCTTCATGACGGCGTGGACCGACTACCTGTGGCCGCTGATCGTGCTCTCCCCGCAGAACCCGACCCTGCAGACGGCGCTCAGCCAGCTGCAGTCGGGCTACTACATCGACTACTCGATCGTGCTCGCCGGTGCGGTGCTCGCGACCCTTCCGCTGCTCGTGCTCTTCGTGGTCGCGGGTCGGCAGCTGGTCAGTGGCATCATGGCGGGCGCGGTGAAAGGATGACCCCTATGACCCGCTCCTTCCCCGAGAACTTCCTCTTCGGCGCTGCGACCGCGGCGTACCAGATCGAAGGGGCGGCGTTCGAGGATGGACGCACGGCATCGATCTGGGACGCGTTCGCCCGCGTGCCCGGCGCCGTGATCGGCGGCGACAACGGCGACGTGGCCTGCGACCACTATCACCGGTACCGCGACGACGTCGCGCTGATGACCGAGCTCGGGCTGCAGACGTACCGCTTCTCGACGTCGTGGTCACGGGTGCGGCCGGACGGCGGTGCCGTGAACCCGGCGGGCGTCGACTTCTACGAGCGCCTGGTCGATGAGCTGCTCGCCGCCGACATCCTGCCCTGGCTGACGCTGTACCACTGGGACATGCCGCAGGCGCTGCAGGATGCCGGTGGCTGGACGAACCGCGACACGGTCGACCGGTTCCTCGAGTACGCCGGCACCATGCACGACGCGCTCGGCGATCGGGTGAACGTGTGGACGACGCTCAACGAGCCCTGGTGCTCGTCCTTCCTCTCTTACACCGGAGGGGAGCACGCTCCGGGGCACACCAGCGTCGCCGAGGGGCTGATCGCCTCGCATCACCTGCTGCTCGCGCACGGCAAGACCGTGCAGGAGCTGCGCGGACGCGACGCCTCGCTCAACCTCGGCATCACCCTGAACCACACGGTCGCCGACCCCGCCGACCCGCAGAACTCCGCCGACGTCGACGCCGCCCGCCGCGTGGACGGGCAGTTCAACCGCTGGTTCCTCGACCCGATCTACCGCGGCAGCTACCCCGCCGACATCGTCGAGGACATCCGCGCGGTGGATGCCGACGCCGTCGCGCAGTTCGAGGCCGCGGTCCACGACGGCGACCTCGACACCATCTCCCAGCCCATCGATACACAGGGCGTGAACTACTACCACGGCGACTTCCTGTCGGGCACGGCTCCCGCCGAGGCGCCGGTCTCCGGAGGTCCCGCCACCGAGCGGCCCGGCCGCAGCCCCTACCCGTCGAGCGACGGCATCCATTCGGTCGAGCGCGGTCTGCCGCGCACGGCGCAGAACTGGGAGGTGCAGCCCGAGGGCCTCACCCGGGTGTTGCAGCGGGTCTGGAGTGAATACGCCGAGCCCGCGGGCACCGTGCTCTACATGACCGAGAACGGCGCCGCCTACGACGACGTCGTGGTGGTCGAAGACGGCGAGACGCGCGTGCACGATGCCGACCGCACGGAGTTCCTGCGCCTGCATCTCGGTGCGGTGCTCGATGCCGCGGAGTCGGGTGTCGACGTGCGGGGCTACTTCTACTGGTCGATGTTCGACAACTACGAATGGGCCTGGGGTTACGACAAGCGCTTCGGCATCGTGCGCGTCGATTACGACACCCAGGAGCGGAGCCTCAAGGACTCCGGTCGGGAGTACGCGCGCATCATCGCGGCCCGCTCGCTCTAGCCGCAGGGCGTTCGAATCGGGTTAATGGTCCCATCCGGGGCCCGGATGGGACCGTGTGCGCGATTCGAAGCGTGAACGTCGGTGAGAATAGGGCGATGGAAGAGTGCGTACGTTGATGTCGCCACGAGCGACCATCGAAGAGGTGGCCGCGGCAGCCGGTGTCTCCCGGTCGACCGTGTCGCGGGTCGTGAACGGGTCGACGGCGGTGAGCCCGGAGGCGCTGGCCGCGGTGCGCGCCGCGATCGACGAGCTGAACTACGTGCCCAACCGCGCTGCCCGCTCTCTCGCCTCGAGGCAGACGCACGCGATCGCGCTGATCGTGCCCGAAGACACGAACCGATTCTTCGGCGACCCGTTCTTCGCCGCGATCGTCGCCGGCATCACCGGGGCCCTCGGCGGATCCGACTACCTGCTCAATCTTCTGATCGCGAGTGACGACCCGGGCGACAAGATGACCGGCTTCGTGCGCAACGGCGGCGTCGACGGCGCACTGATCGTCTCGCATCACACCAGCGACGCGTTCATCGACCGGGTCGCGGATGCCGTGCCTGTCGTCTACGGCGGTCGGCCCGTGCGTCGGCTCGAGGGCGACTACGTCGTCGACGTCGACAACGTCGCCGGTGCCCGCACCGCGACCCGTCGACTGATCGACATCGGACGCACGCGGATCGCGACGATCTCGGGCCCGCTGACCATGGTCTCCTCCGGCGACCGCATCCAGGGTTTCCGGGCCGCCCTCGCCGAGGCCGGGCTGACGCCGTTCGCCGAGGAGCAGGGCGACTACAGCGAGGCCAGCGGAGCCGATGCCGCACGGCGCATCCTCGAAACAGGTCGACCGGACGCGATCTTCGTCGCCAGCGACCTGATGGCGCGTGGCGCGCTGACGGTGCTGCGCGCCGCCGGTGTGCGCGTCCCCGAGGACATCGCCCTGGTCGGGTTCGACGACTCGTCCGTCGCGATCACGACCGATCCGCAGCTCACGACGATGCGTCAGCCGATGTACGCGCAGGGCGAGACCATGGCCCGCGTGCTGCTGTCCCGTCTCGCCGGGCAGGATCCGCCGCAGACGACGATCCTGCCGACCGAGCTCGTGGTCCGCGCCTCGGCCTGAGGTCGGTCTTCGGTCATCCGGCGAGACACGGGCGCGCCCCTGACGCCCCCTCCTGGCCAGGGACGCACCCGTGCGTTTGTGTTGCACGACGTCGTGATCGGCGGCGAATCGCCCCCCCGAAGGATGGATGCCGCGGCGTGGCGCCTCGGATCTCCGAAGTCGTGCTCGGCTGAGCGAGCCAGCCGAAGATCGAATCCATTCATAGGTTGAACGGACATTCAGTGATTAATCTATACGGCAGGGGGAGCATTCGGGAAAATCAGGCCGGCTGAACTCAGGAGGTGGATGCCGCGTGGCACGCTCCGACGAGCAGAACCGGCTGGCCCGAGAACGCGCCAGGGAGGCCATCCTGGAGGCCGCCATCGAGGTCTTCAGCGAACGAGGTGTCGCGGGCGCGAGCATCGCCGCGATCACGACGCGGGCGGGGGTCGCCCAGGGCCTCGTGAACTACCACTTCGGCGGCAAGGAGCAGCTCGTCGCCGCCGTCATCGACCGATGGTTCGAGACGGTGCTCGGCTTCGCCCGCGTGGAGGGCACCCCGGACGAGATGCTCGCCGCCGTGATCGACGGCGCCCTCACGGCCACCGCCTACGCGATCCCTCTGCAGCGAGCGGTGCTGGCGATGCAGCAGCAGCCGGCCACGCATCGACTGTTCGCTGAGTCCGAGGCTCGGCACGAAGTGCGCGCAACCGCGGCGGAGGATGCCGTGCGACAGCTGTTCCGCGCGCGCGGCGCCGAGGATCCCGCACTCGAAGAGGTCATGCTCCGCAGCACCCTCGAGGGTGTCTTCGTGAAGTTCGCCGTGTTCGGCGACACCTACCCGCTCGAGGAGGCCCGGCGCTGGGTGCACCGCCGCTACGGGCTGCCCGAGCCGACGACGCCCATCGCTCCGCCGGTTCCGCTTCGCGACGGCGAACCGCGCCCGCGTGCGACGGCGGCTCTGCGGGCGGAACCGCAGGGGTGATCGCATGACGTCGATCGACCTGAACTCGGACCTCGGCGAGAACGTCGCCGACCGGATCGTCAGCGATGACGCGAGCATGCTCCGCCTCGTCACGAGCGCGAACGTGTCGTGCGGGTTCCATGCCGGTAGCCCGGAGGGCATCCGACAGACGCTCGCCGCCGCCGTGGAGGGCGGCGTCGTGATCGGGGCGCATCCCGGCTATCGCGACTACGAGAACTTCGGTCGCACCCGCCTCGACCTCGACTCGGCCACGCTCCAGGCGCACGTCGAGTACCAGCTCGGAGCTCTCATGGGGCTCGCCGCCGCGGTGGGCGGGACGGTCTCCTACGTCAAGCCGCATGGCGCGCTCTACAACGCCATCGCCCGCGACGAGAGGCAGTCGAAGGATGTGGTGGCGGCGATCCGCGCGATCGACCCGAGCCTGGTGCTGCTGGGACTCTCCGGGGGTGTCGTGCTCGACGTCGCCGAGCGGGCCGGGCTCGCCGTCGCCGCCGAGGCCTTCGCCGATCGGGCCTATCAGCCTGACGGGCAGCTCGTGTCGCGCACCGAGGCGGGTGCCGTGCTGCACGACCCGGCCGCGGTGGCGGAGCGGATGGTTCGCCTCGCCGCCGACGGTGTGATCCGGGCGATCGACGGCACGGACGTGCCCGTGGTGGCGCATTCGATCTGCGTGCACGGCGACAGCCCCGGCTCAGTGGCGATGGCCACCGAGACCAAGCGGATGCTGCAGGACGCGGGCATCACGATCGCACCGTTCGCGGGCTCCCGATGAGGCGACCGGCGCAGGTCGGCTGATGCGCATCCTCACGGCATCCGATCGCGCTCTGCTCGTCGAGGCGGCCGACCTCGACGAGGCGATGCGCCTGAACCTCGCGTGGGAAGGGCTGCCCGGCGTCGTCGAGCGCGTCCCCGGAGCTCGCACGGTGCTCGTGCGGTTCGACCCGCTGCGCGTTTCGGCCACCGAGCTCGCGCACACGCTGGCGGCGACCGAGGTCGACGCCACGCGCCCGCCCAGCACCGGGGAGGTCACGATCCCCGTGCAGTACGACGGTGAAGACCTCGACGAAGCGGCATCCGCGCTCGGCGTCTCGGTGGAGGAGCTCGTGAACCGGCATCTCGCCGCGGACTGGCGAGTCGCGTTCTCGGGGTTCGCTCCCGGATTCGGATACGTGGTGAGCAGTGATCCGCTCTTCGACGTGCCGCGCCACTCGTCTCCGCGCACCCGTGTGCCCGCCGGATCGGTCGCACTCGCCGGAGCGTTCACCGGCGTCTATCCACGAGAGAGCCCCGGTGGCTGGCAGCTGATCGGCCGCACGGATGCCGTGATGTGGGACATCGACCGCGATCCGCCGGCCCTGCTGGCCCCGGGAACCCTGGTGCGGTTCGAACGGGTGCGGGACGCGGCTCGGCTGGGCGCGGCTCACGTGGGCCGAAACGGGGACGGTCCGGCCCGCGCCCGGCGCGTCGCGGAGCAACACGCCGCAGCGGATGCGGATGGTCCGGGTTTCGGCACGGCATCCGCGGTCGAGGTCGTCCGGCCTTCGCTGCAGTTGCTGGTGCAGGATGCCGGGCGCCCCGGGTTCGCGGCGCTCGGAGTCTCGGCATCCGGAGCCGCCGACCGGCGCGCGATGCGGGATGCGAACCGTGCCGTGGGGAACGCGGAGGTGGCCGCGGTGCTCGAGAGCGTCGGGGGAGCGGTGCTCCGGTTCCACGGGGCGGGTGTCGCGGCGGTCACGGGGGCGATCGGCGCGCTCACCCTGACCGGAGGTGATGGCGTCGTCCGCGCGGTCCGCCACGGCGAGCCCTTCGCCACGTTCGACGGCGACGAGCTCACCCTCGGGTATCCGGACCGCGGTCTGCGCTACGTCATCGGGGTCCGCGGCGGAGTCGATGCGGCGCCCGCGCTGGGCAGCCGTGCGACCGACACCCTCGCAGGACTCGGCCCGGAGCCGCTCTCGGCCGGAGTCGTGCTCCCGATCGGTGATGCCGCGTCGCACCCCGTCGAGCCTGGTGCCGTGCCGCGCGACCTCCCGGCCTCCGGTGACCTCGTCGAGCTCGAGATCACGCTCGGGCCTCGTGACGACTGGTTCACGGCGGAGGCACTCCAGGTGCTCACGACCCAGGAGTGGACGGTCACGCCGCGCTCCGACCGCGTCGGCATCCGTCTTCGGGGCGAGGTGGCGCTGGAGCGTTCCGTCGGCGGCGAGCTGCCCAGCGAGGGAGCGGTCACCGGCGCGATCCAGGTGCCGCCCGACGGGCAGCCGGTGCTCTTCCTCCCCGACCACCCGCTCACCGGCGGGTACCCGATCATCGGCGCCCTCACCGACCGCAGTCTCGACCTCGCGGGTCAACTGCCGCCGGGCGCGCGCCTTCGATTCGCCGTGCAGGTGCGCTCGGCCGGCTGAGTGCCGCCGCCGATCGGTTCACAACTCAGGAAGAACCGAGTGAATCCGACGAGAACCGCCCTCACGGGTGAGTCTCGGCGGGTTTCTCCTGAGCTGCGAACGCGATGCGCGTCCCGCTAGGCGGGGTCGCCGCCGAGCGGACCGACCGCCTCGAGCGGCTTCGGGTCGTCGGCGCCGGTCTTGCGCAGACGGGCGATCAGGTTGCCCAGGTGGTAGATGAGGATCGCCGCGACCGTGGCGATGACGATGCCGCCGAGTTCGAAGCCGGATCCCTCGTCCTTGATCATGAACCCGCCGACGGCCATGATCAGGGCGACGGCTGCCGTGTACTGGTTGACCGGGCGCGAGAAGTCGACGCGGTTGTCGACCCAGATCTTGATGCCGATGACGCCGATGAGGCCGTACAGCGCCGTGGTCACGCCGCCGAGCACGCCGGCGGGCACCGAGTTGATGACCTCGCCGAACTTGGGCGAGAGGCTGAGCAGGATCGCGGCGATGCCGGCGACCCAGTAGGCGGCCGTGGAGTACACGCGGGTGGAGGCCATCACGCCGATGTTCTCGCCGTAGGTCGTGGTGCCCGAACCGCCGAAGAAGCCGGCGAGGGTGGTCGAGACGCCGTCGGCGATCAGCGCCTTGCCGGTCTGCTGGTTCACGCTCGCGTCGCCCGTCATGGTCGCGACGCCGCGCACGTGTCCGACGTTCTCGGCGATCAGCACGAGCACGACCGGGAGGAACATGGCGAGGGCGGTGAGGGTGCCGGGCTCGGTGAAGTTCGGGAAGGTGAAGGTGGGGAGGCCGACCCAGTCGGCCTTCTCCACGGCCGAGAAGTCGAGCTCGCCGCGGAACGCCGCGAAGATGTAGCCCGCGATGACGCCGAGGAAGATCGAGATGCGGCCGAGGAATCCGCGGAACACGACGGCGAAGAGGATCGTGATGGCGAGCGTGAACGTCGCGGTCACGGGTGCTGCAGCGTAATTGTTGTGAGCGGCGCCGGCGAGGTTGAATCCGATGAGGGCGACGATCGTCCCCGCGAGCACCGGCGGCAGGAAGCGGTCGACCCACTTGACGCCGACCGTGTGCACCACGACGCCGATGATCGCGAGCAGCACGCCGACGGCGACGATGCCGGCCAGGGCGGTGCCCATGTTCGCGGAGGCGGTGGCCGCCGTGACCGGCGCGATGAACGCGAACGACGAGCCCAGGTAGCTGGGCAGCTTGTTGCGCGTGACCAGCAGGAACAGGATCGTGCCGACGCCGCTGAACAGCAGGGTCGTCGCGACCGGGAAGCCGGTGATGATCGGCACGAGGAACGTCGCGCCGAACATCGCGACGACGTGCTGGAGTCCGATCGCGATCGTCGCAGGCCAGTTCAGGCGCTCGTCGGGACGGACGACGGCGCCGGGCTCGACCGTGCGGCCGTTTCCGTGCAGCTTCCACAGGGCCATGCGGGCTCCTCAAGGTTCGGGGGATGGCTGGAGTGCCGGAGCAACACTATCGATTCCTGAGTTTTCCCTGAGCGCTTCTACCATGGTAGACGCAGAGGTAGAATGGTAGACATGAGCCTCAATATCAAGAATGAGACCACGCATGAGCTCGTGCGTCGGCTCGCGGCGTTGACCGGTCAGAGTCAGACGAGTGCCGTCGAGGATGCGGTGCGGCGCCGTCTCGCCGAGTTGGAGCAGCAGCAATCGGCCGACGAAGAGGAGCGTCGTCGCCGCATCCGTGCGGTGATCCGCCGGGCGCAGCAGCTTCCCTCCACCGGGCGCACGACCGAGGAGATCATGGATGAGCTTTACGACGAGACGGGGATGCCGCGATGATCGTCGACTCCTCGGCGTTGGTCGCGGTGCTGATGGCTGAGCCGGAAGCCGAAGAGATGAGCGACCTGTTGGAGTCGCGGCCCTTCGCCTTGTCCGCGGCCGCGCTCACGGAGTGCACGATCGTCCTCCGCAGCAGGGGCGGCGAAGCGAAGGCGCTTGCGCTCGACGAGCTTCTGGAGGTGACGCGATCGGAGGTCGTTCCCGTCGATGAGGTGCAGGCGCGCCTGGCGAGCAGGGCATACGCCCGCTACGGCCGAGGGTCAGGGAGCCGCGCTCGCCTCAACTACGGCGACTGCTTCTCCTATGCGCTCGCGATCACCCGCGACGAGCCGCTGCTCTTCAAGGGAGACGACTTCGTCCACACAGACGTGCGACTCGTCGAACCGGTCTGACGGGTCAGGCGCCGAGGCGGTCGATCAGCTCGCGGTAGCGGTCGGCGGTGCGCTCGACGACATCGGCGGGAAGCGCCGGCGGCTCGCCCTGCTTGTCCCAGTTCGCGGCCATCCAGTCGCGCACGATCTGCTTGTCGAAGCTCGCCATGCGTGCGCTCGGGGTGCTGCCGGTGCGCCAGGCCTCGGCGTCCCAATAGCGCGAGGAGTCGCTCGTGAGCACCTCGTCGGCCAGGCGCAGGGTGCCGTCGGCATCCGTCCCGAACTCGAACTTGGTGTCGGCGAGGATCAGGCCCTTCGCCTCGGCGATCTCGGCGGCACGGGCGTAGATCGCGAGCGAGGTGTCGCGCAGCTCGGCCGCGCGCTCCGTCCCGACCAGTTCGACGGTGCGCTCGAACGTGATGTTCTCGTCGTGCTCGCCCATCGGCGCCTTGTAGGCCGGGGTGAACAGGGGCTCCGGCAGCCGGTCGCCGTTCTGCAGGCCGGCGGGCAGCGGGATGCCGCACACGGTGCCGCTCTCCTGGTACTCGGCCCAGCCGGAACCGGTGATGTAGCCGCGCACGACGCACTCGATCGGCAGCATCTCCAGCGACTGCGCGAGCATGGCGCGGTCGGCGACTTCCTCGGGTAGCTCGCCCTCGGCGATGTGGTTGGGGAAGTCGGAGAGCTGAGCGAACCACCAGCGGCTCAGTCGCGTCAGCAGAGCGCCCTTGTCGGTGATGCCGGGGGAGAGCACGAAGTCGAAGGCGCTCACGCGGTCGGAGGCCACGACGAGGATGCGCGTGTCTGCCGGATCCTCGGAGGCGTAGAGGTCGCGGACCTTGCCCGAGTAGATGTGCCGCCAGCCGGGGATGCTCTGTGCCGTGCCTTCTGAAGGAGTGCTCACCCGCCCATTATCCCGGTTCCGTCGGGGCCCACCCGCCGAGAAGCCGCGGACCGTGGGTCGCGTCGACGGGTGTCGGAACGGTTGTCTAGCGTGGAGGGGTGGCTGACGACATCTTCACCGACCGGCTCCATCTGTCGCGGGCGGTGGCCGCCGACCTCGACGCGATCTTCGCGATTCAGAACGATCCGCGGGTCTGGGCGCACTATCCGAGTCTTCGGCACACCGACCCCGCGACGACTCTCCACATGATGGAGCGCTGGTCTCGCAGCTGGGAGCAGGCGGGACTCGGATCGTGGGTCGCGCGGCTCCGGGAGACGGGCGAGATCATCGGCAACGGCGGGTGCACGCTGCTACGCGAGGAGGTGTGGAACGTCGGCTATCGGATCGCGGCCGATCATCACGGAAACGGGTATGCGACCGAGCTGGCGCGTGCGGGCATCGAGCAGGCGCGGATCATCGCCCCCGATCGCCCGGTGATCGCCTTCCTCGTGGAGCACAACCGCGTGTCGGCGCACGTCGCGGAGAAGCTGGGCCTGGAGCTCGTGCACCGCGCACCGGATGTCGGCAACCCCGATCCCGCGGTGATGCGGCTCGTGTACGCGGATCGACCGCTCACCCCGGCGCAGCTCGCGGCCGCACTCGGCTGATCCGCCCCGGTCACCGGTCTTGTCGCTGTCGGCGGTCCGGCGTATAGTCCACATGGACTATTTGAGCGCGACGCCCGGGGAGGGGCCATGCAACGACTGACCCCGATGGGGGCGATGATCCTCTCCCTGCTGCGCGAGGGCGACATGCACCCCTACGAGATGGTGCGTCTCATGCGGGTTCGCCGCGACGATCGGCTGCTGACCCTCACGAACGGCACGCTCTATCACACGGTCGCCCGGCTCCAGCGGGCCGGGCTCATCGACGAGGTCGGCAGCGACCGCGAGGGGAACCGCCCCGAGCGCACGACGTACTCCCTGACGGACGCCGGTCGAGACATCCTCATCGCCTGGCTGCGGCGCGAGCTGTCGACGATCGATCGTCCCGCCGAGTTCCGGATCGCGCTCGCCGAGGCCCACAACCTCGAACGCGGAGATGTGCTCCAGAGCCTGCGCTCGCGTCGCGTCGCCCTCGACGAGGAGCACATCGCGTATCGCGATGGACTGATCGACGCGAGACGCGATGGCGTGCCCGAGCAGGTGCTCGTGGAATACGAACGGCAGGAGGCGCTGCTCGAGGCCGAGTTGCGCTGGCTCGATGCCCTGATCGCCCGCCTCGAAGCCGAAGACCTGCCGTGGGGACCCGCGGCATTCCCGAACTCAGAACGCTACCGCGCTCAGCGAAAGGCTGCACAGCAATGACAGACACTCCCCGCGACGGAGACCGCCCGCCGGTGTCCGTGCCCTCCACCTCCGGTCCCTCGACCGGAACCTACTCCGTGGGGCACAAGCCCACCAGCCCCTGGCCCGCCCTCTGGGCACTGGTCATCGGCTTCTTCATGATCCTCGTCGACACCACGATCGTGTCTGTCGCGAACCCGGCGATCAAGGCGGCGCTCGACCCGAACACGAACAACCTCGACAACGTCGTGTGGGTCACGAGCGCGTACCTGCTCGCCTATGCGGTGCCGCTGCTGATCACCGGACGCCTCGGCGACCGCTTCGGGCCGAAGAACATCTATCTGATCGGCCTCGCGATCTTCACCCTCGCCTCGCTGTGGTGCGGACTGTCGAACTCGCTCGAGGGCCTGATCGTCGCGCGTGCCGTGCAGGGGCTGGGCGCGGCGTTCATGACGCCGCAGACCATGGCCGTGATCACGCGCACCTTCCCGCCGGAGCGCCGCGGTGCCGCCATGGGCCTCTGGGGTGCGACGGCCGGTGTCGCGACGCTCGTCGGTCCGCTCGTCGGCGGCCTGCTCGTCGACGGTTTCGGCTGGGAGTGGATCTTCTTCGTGAACATCCCGGTCGGCATCGTCGCGTTCGTGCTCGCCTGGCGCCTGGTGCCGAAGCTCGCGACCCATCCCCACCGTTTCGACATCGTCGGCGTCGTGTTGAGCGCCGTGGCGCTCTTCCTCATCGTCTTCGGCCTCCAGGAGGGCGAGAAGTTCGACTGGGGTGTGATCTGGGGTCCCATCTCGGTGTGGGGTCTGATCATCGTCGGACTCATCGTTCTCGGGCTGTTCATCCTGCAGCAGGCCAAGACACGCAGCGAACCGCTGGTACCGCTCGAGCTGTTCCGCGACCGCAACTTCTCGGGAGCGAACGTCGCCATCGCCGCTGTCGGCTTCACGGTGACGAGCATGTCGCTGCCGATGATGTTCTTCCTGCAGACCGCGCGCGGGCTCACCCCCACGGAGGCGGCGCTGCTGCTGATCCCGATGGCGGTGCTCTCGGGTGCGCTCGCCCCGGCGGCGGGCAAGCTGCTCGACCGGGTGGATCCGCGCATCATCCTCATCCCGGGTCTGCTCTGCGTCGCCGGTGCGCTGATCTGGTATTCGGCCCTGATCAACATGGACACCCCGATCTGGATGTTCCTGCTCCCGTCGGCGCTGATGGGCATCGGCAACGCGGGCATGTGGGGCCCTCTCGCCACAACCGCGACGCGCAAGCTGCCGCCGCGCCAGGCGGGTGCCGGCGCCGGCATCTACAACACCACCCGGACGATCGGGTCGGTCATCGGCTCGGCATCCATCGCTGCGTTCATGCAGTCCCGCCTCGAGGCGAACCTGCCCGGTCTCGCCGATGCGCCGGCCGGCATCTCGACCGGGGGAACGCTGCCGCCGCAGGTGGCCGACGGTTTCGCGGCGGGCATGTCGCAGGCGATCCTGCTGCCGGCGTGCGTCATGGTGATCGCGCTCGTCGCCTCGCTGTTCCTCGGTCGCTACGACAAGGCGGATGCCGCGGCTCCCGCGGCCGCGCGTCCCGAGTAGTCGAGGTCGGGAGGGTGCCGTGTCCGGCAGTTTGCGGATACGGCGCCTTTCTGCTGTCATCGGGCGATGACGATCGCTCTCGTTCGACCGACCATCGACCTCTTCGACTCCTGGGCCGCTGCTGTGGCCGAGTTCGACGGCGGACACATCGACGGAGGCGGTTACGAGCAGGGGATCGTGCCCGACCGGGCGGCGTGCGAGGCGTTCGTCGCGAAGGCCGAGCTGTACGCCACCCCGGGTGCAGTCCTTCCTGCGGGGCTCGTGCCGTGCGACTTCTTCTGGATCACCGAGGGCGACCGCGTCGTGGGGTTCATCGCGTTCCGTCGTGAGCTCAACGACTGGCTGCGTCGCTTCGGCGGCCACATCGGCTACGCGACCGTTCCCTCCCGGCGTCGGGAGGGGATCGTGCGCGAGGCCCTCCGGCTCGTGCTCCGCTTCGCGAAGTCCGAGGGATATGACCGCGTGATGCTCACCTGTGACGACGACAACGTCGGCTCCATCCGCACGATCGAGGGCGCCGGTGGAGAGCTCGAAGACGTGGTCGATGCTTCGGAGCCGGGACAGCCGCGCGTGCGGCGGTACTGGATCGAGTTGTCGCCGTCCTGAGCGCGGATCAGCCCTTCCTCACGGTTCGAGCAGACCGGTCGAGGCGGGGGTACGCCGAGGCGGCGGCTAAGGTGGATCCTCGGCGATCGTCCGGTCGCCTCATCCGATCCCGAGGAGCACACGTCGTGATCCGAAATCCCTCCGCCGTGACCGGCCGTCTGCGTCGATCCGCGCGCCGTCTCGGCGCGGCAGCGCTCGTCGCCTTCGTCGCCGTCGGAGCCCTCCTGGCCGGAGCCGCCCCCGCCACCGCCGCGGACGACGGTGAGAAGTACGTCATCGGAACCGACACGACGTTCGCGCCGTTCGAGTTCACGAACGCGGACGGCGACCTCGTCGGCATCGACATGGACCTGCTCCGTGCGATCGCGAAAGACCAGGGCTTCGAGGTCGAGATCCGCCAGCTCGGATTCGACGCCGCCGTGCAGGCGCTGCAGTCGAACCAGGTCGACGCCGTCATGGCCGGCATGTCGATCACCGAGGCGCGCCAGGAGACGTTCGACTTCAGCGAGCCGTACTTCACCAGCGGCATCCAGCTCGGCGTACTCGAGGCGAGTGACATCCAGTCGCTCGACGACCTCGACGGCAAGGCCGTCGCCGTCAAGACCGGTACGCAGGGTCAGACCTTCGCCGACGAGAACAAGGATGAGTACGGCTTCACGGTCACCCCGTACCAGGACACGACCGACATGGTGGATGCCGTGAAGGCCGGCCAGGCGGTCGGCTACTTCGAGGACTTCCCGGTGCTGGCCTACGGCATCCAGCAGGGGTCCGGCTTCCGTCTGATCGGCAAGCCCGAGCTGGGCGGCGAGTACGGCTTCGCGGTCAACAAGGGCGAGAACCCCGAACTGATCGAGATGTTCAACGCGGGACTCGCGAACCTCCAGTCCTCGGGCGAGTACGACGAGATCGTCGACACCTACCTCTCCGGTGGTGAGGAGTCCGCGCAGCCGACGGACATCATCTCGGTGGCCGTCGAATATTGGCCTGCGCTCATGCAGGGGCTCTGGCTCACCATCCTCGCGACTCTCGTCGCGGTCGTGGCCGCCTTCATCCTCGGCATCATCTTCGGCTTCGGACGTCTCGCGAAGTTCGCTCCCCTGCGGTGGATCTCCACCGCGTACGTCTACGTATTCCGTGGCACCCCGATCCTCATCCAGGCGTTCTTCGTGTTCTTCGCGATCCCGCAGCTGATCCCCGATCTGAAGTTCGATCCCTTCGTCGCCGGTGCGATCACGCTCTCGCTCAACACGGGCGCGTACATGACCGAGATCATCCGCGGCGGCATCCAGGCGGTCGATCCCGGTCAGAACGAGGCCTCACGTTCGTTGGGGCTCAGTCACTGGAAGACGATGCAGAAGGTCGTGCTCCCGCAGGCGTTCCGCATCATGATCCCGTCGTTCGTGAACCAGGGCATCATCACCCTCAAGGACACGTCGCTGATCAGCGTCATCGGCCTCGCGGAGCTGACGTTCGTGTCCCGCCAGATCATCGCGTCGACGTACCTGTCAGCGCAGGTGCTGACCATCGTCGCCATCATCTACTTCATCGTGATCACGCTGCTGACGTTGCTCGCGAACCGCCTGGAGAGGACGTTCAACGCATGAGCAAGATCGTGGTGCAGGACCTGCACAAGTCGTTCGGCGACAACGAGGTGCTCAAGGGCATCAACCTGGCGGTGGAAGACGGCGAGGTCGTCGCCGTCATCGGCCCGTCGGGTTCGGGCAAGTCCACCCTGCTGCGCTGCCTCAACAAGCTCGAGGAGCCGACCTCGGGACACGTCATCATCGACGGCGTCGACCTGACAGACAAGAGTGTGAAGCTCGATGAGGTGCGTCAGCGCATCGGCATGGTGTTCCAGCACTTCAACCTGTTCCCCCACATGACCGTGCTCGAGAACATCACCCTCGCGCCGGTCGAGTGCGGCAAGATGACGAAGGCTCAGGCGCGTGAGCGGGCGCTGGCTCTTCTGAAGCGGGTCGGCCTGTCGGAGAAGGCCGACGCGAAGCCGGCATCCCTCTCCGGTGGACAGAAGCAGCGCGTGGCGATCGCCCGCGCGCTCGCGATGGACCCCGAGATCATGCTGTTCGACGAGGCGACGAGCGCCCTCGACCCCGAGATGGTCGGTGAGGTGCTCCAGGTGATCCGCGACCTGGCCTCGGGCGGCATGACCATGGTGCTGGTGACGCACGAGATGGGCTTCGCCCGCGAGGTCTCCGGCCGCACGGTCTTCATGGACGGCGGCGTCGTGGTCGAAGAGGCCGCGCCCGCCGAGTTGTTCGGCGCCCCGAAGAACGAGCGACTGAAGGACTTCCTCTCGAAGGTGCTCTGACCCGCATCGTCGTCGCGGAGAGAAATCTTCGCGCTGCTGCATCCGAAACGGCGTCTCGCACGGAATCACTCCCTGAAGGGTGGCACAGGGCCACCCCCGTTCAAGGAGGAATACAGTGCGCAAGACAGCAGCCGCCGGCCTCGCCGTCGGAATGATCGCCGCCCTCGGGATGGCGATGCCCGCCGGAGCGGCCACCGACGACTCCGCTCAGCTCTCGGTTCTCCACGGCATCCCCGATACGCCGGTGGACGTCTATGTGAACGGCGAGCTCACGCTCGATGACTTCCAGCCCGGCGATCTCGCCGGCCCGCTCTCGCTCCCCGCGGGCGACTACGAGGTCGCGCTCACCGCCACGGACGCGGCCGATGCCAGCGCCCCCGTGCTCGGACCGGCCACCCTCACCCTCGCAGCCGGGATGAACTACACCGCGGTCGCGCACCTCACCGAGGCGGGAGAGCCCGGACTCAACCTGTTCGAGAACGACACGTCGCCCACGGCCGCGGGTCAGGGTCGGTTGACCGTTCGCCACGTCGCCGCGGCACCGGCGGTCGATGTGCTCGCGGGCGGATCGCCGGTGATCGATGGTCTGAGCAACCCGGACGAGGCGTCCCTCGACCTCGCGGCCGGCACTGTCTCGGCATCAGTCGCGCTGGCCGGGACCACCGACCCGGTCATCGGACCGACAGACGTGGCCGTGCAGGACGGCGTGCTGACGATCCTGTACGCGTGGGGCAGCGCCGAAGACGGCAACCTCGCGATCGCCGCGCAGACGATCGAAGGACTGCACTCGAACCCGGGCGGCGTTCCGTCCGGCACCGCCGGATACCTCGCTGCGAGCGACACCGCGGCGACGACGACCGGAATCGCGGCGGTGGGCGGCCTCGCCATCCTCTTCGCGATCGGCATCGGCCTGTCGGCACGTCGCCGTCGGGTCTCGCAGGAGGTGCGCCGCTGATGGGTCGGGGCACGTCATCCCGCACCGGACGGTGGGCGGCCCCTGCGCTCGCCTTCCTGGTGGGGATGGCGTGCCTCGTCGCCTGCGCTCCCGTGGGGGCGGGAGGCCCCTCCTCGGCGCCGTCTCCCTTCGTCGCGTCCGAGCGACCGTCTCCCGCTCCCACGTCCACCCTCCGCCCCGAGGTCAGGTCCGGCGCCCTCCCCACGGCGGCGCCGGCCCTGGCGCCCCAAAGGCTGCGCATTCCGGCGCTCGGCGTCGACATGACCGTGACGGATGTCGGCATCGAACCCTCCGGTCAGATGGAACTGCCGGTCGACCCCGCCACCGCGGGCTGGTACCGCTACGGCCCCGACGCCGACAGCACGCAGGGCAACGTGATGCTCGCTGCGCACGTCGATGCCGTCGGCTACCGGATCGGCCCCCTCGCTCAGCTGCGCAGCCTCGCGGGCGGCGAGACCGTCGAGGTGCAGGCTGCAGACGGCTCGACCAGGACCTACGTCGTCGAATCGCTGACGTTCTACGAGAAAGCCGCCCTCCCGACTGCCGAACTCTTTGCGCGAGAGGGGGCACCGGCGCTCGTGATCATCACCTGCGGCGGTCCGTTCGATGCCGCTTCCGGTCACTATCGCGACAATGTCGTCGCGGTCGCGAGGCCGGCATGAGACCCTCGGAGCATCCACGAACGCGGTGGGTGCTGCGTGAGGAAGGAGGCGACCGTGGAGCATGACGCGGATGCCGACGCCGACGCGCAGTGGGGCGTCCGATTCGTCGCGGGGGACGAAGCCGCGCTGGCCGAGATCTACCGCCGGTGGTCTCCCGTGATCTTCACGCTCGCGCTCCGTTCGCTCGGCGACCGCCGCGATGCGGAGGACGTCACTCAGCGCACGTTCGTCTCCGCGTGGACCTCGCGGGCGAGCTACGACTCGGCGAAGGCGAAACTATCGACATGGCTGGTCGTGATCGCCCGCCGACGGATCGCCGACATGCACGAATCGCGCGCACGGATCAGGCGACTGCACGAGGAGATGAAGCGCCTGACCTCGCCGGACGACATGGTGAGCGCCCCGGTCGACCTCTCCGAGACGCTGCTGCTGGCCAACGAGATGCAACAGCTCCAGCCGGATGCGCGGAATGTGATGCGCCTCGCGTTCTACGACGATCTGACGCACGAGGAGATCTCCCAGAGACTCGACATGCCGCTCGGTACGGTGAAGAGCCACATCCGCCGAAGCCTCACTCGTTTGCGCGACCGATTGGAGGTCAGCCATGTCGCACCTCGACCCTGAGCAGCTTGCCCTTCTCGCGCTCGGCGAGCCGGTCGCGTCGGCGGAGGAGAGCGCCCACATCGCCGCCTGTGCGGTGTGCGCGGCCGAAGTGGAGCAGATGGCCCACGCCGCGATGGTGGCCAGGACCACCATGGCCGAGGGCGAGCTCGAGCAGCCGGGAGCCGACGTCTGGGACCGTATCCACGACGAGCTCTCGCTGAGCGCAGCCGTCGCGGCCGACCCGCTCGCCGCTTCTCAGGATCGGGCGGGCACCACCGCCGAGCACGCCGCCGATTCGTCCACCGCCGACCCGGACACTGCTCCGGCAGCTGTCTTCGCTGTCTCCGAGGACCCGGCCCCGGCTCCTGAGGTGCGTGACGTCAGCGCCGCCGGTCGCGTCCCCGCATCATCCCGGGTGCGCCGACGCCGTTCATCGGCCCGGCTCTGGATCCTCGCGGCGTCGCTCGCGCTCGTGGTGGCCGGCGGGTCCGTCACGTGGGCCCTCGTCTCCTCGAACCTCACGCCCGTGCCGGTGGCCACCGCCGAGCTCGACCCCTTCCCCGATCATCCCGGTGCGGCCGGCTCGGCAGAGGTCAGCGAGGACGACGAGGGTGGGCGTGCGCTCACGGTGACGCTCGACGGAGAGGCGCGCGCGGACGAGTATCGCGAGGTGTGGCTCATCCGCAACGACGGAGCCGCACTGATCAGCCTGGGTGTGCTCGAGTCGTCGTCGGGCACGTTCGCGATCCCGGCCGGCGTCGACCTCGCGGAGTACGACCTCGTCGACATCTCGTTCGAGCCGGTGGACGGCGACCCCGCGCACTCCGGCGACTCGATCGTCCGCGGTCAGCTCGAGAGAAGTTGACCGGCGGAACGGCCGTCCCGCCGGCTAGTCCGCGACGCGGGCGGCGATGTCGGTGCGGTAGTGCGAGCCGTCGAGACGGATACGGGCGATGGCCTCGTACGCACGGTCGCGCGCGGTGCGGAAGTCGGAGGCCACGGCCACCACGTTCAGCACTCGGCCGCCGGTCGCGATCAGCGATCCGCCGGGAGCATCCGGGCTCGCGGTCGCGGCGTGCACGAGGCGCACGCCCTCGACGGCCGCGGCATCCGCGAGGCCCTCGATCGGGCGTCCGGTCTGCGGTGCCTCGGGGTAGCCTTCGCTCGCCAGCACGACCGTGATCGCCACGTCGTCGCTGAACTCGGGCTCCGGCTGGTCCTCGAGGGTGCCGGATGCCGCGGCGAACAGCAGCTGAGACAGGGGAGTGACCAGTCGGGGCAGCACGATCTGCGTCTCGGGGTCGCCGAAGCGCGCATTGAACTCGATCACGCGCACACCTGCCGGGGTCAGGATCAGCCCCGCGTAGAGGAGCCCGATGAACGGCGTGCCCTCGGCGTCGAGCTGCCGCACCACGGGGAGAGCCACGTCGCGCGTGACCTCTTCGACGAAGGCCTGCTCGCTGCCGAACTGCTCGGCGAGCCACGGCAGCGGCGAATACGCGCCCATGCCGCCGGTGTTGGGCCCGGCGTCGCCGTCGAGCGCGCGCTTGAAGTCTTGCGCGGGGCTGAGCGCCCGCACGGTGTCGCCGTCGCTCAGGAAGAACAGGGAGACCTCGGGGCCGGAGAGGAACTCCTCGATGAGCACCGGGCCCGCGGGGAGGTACTGCTGGGCGTGGGCGAGAGCCTCGGCGCGGTCGGACGTGACGATGACACCCTTGCCGGCCGCGAGGCCATCGGCCTTGACCACGTACGGGGCGCCGAGATCGTCGAACGCGGCCTCGACCTCGATGGTGCTGGCGGCACGGACAGCGCGTCCGGTCGGTACGCCGGCGGCATCCATCACCCGCTTCGCGAACGACTTCGAGCCCTCGAGCTGGGCCGCAGCCTTGCCCGGTCCGAACACCGGGATCCCACGGACGCGCAGGGCGTCGGCGACTCCGGCGACGAGTGGGGCCTCCGGCCCGACGACGACCAGGTCGATCGCGTGCTCGTGGGCGAACGCGGTGACCGCTCCGCCGTCGAGAGGGTCGACCGAGACGGGGGTCGCATCCTGCGCGATGCCGGCGTTGCCGGGAGTGACGAAGATCTCGTGCTCCGTCTGCTCGGCCCGCAGGGCGAGGATGATCGCGTGCTCACGGGCACCGGAACCGAGGACGAGAATCTTCACCCGTCCAGACTACCGAGGCTCGCGCGTCGAGTTTCGGTGTCGCGGGCAGAACCCGGCTCCTCAGATGGCTCAGACCTCGACGGTCCGTTCGACGGAGGCGTCCCAGGGCACCGTCCAGCCGGTGGCATCGAAGAGGGCGTCGAGCACCATCGCGGTGAAACCCCACACGATCGTCCCGTCGACGTCGAACGCCGGTCCGCGGAAGGTGTGACCCATCCGCGTGAGCGTCGAGGTGAACCGGGACGCAGGGTCGAGCAGCTGAGCGACGGGCACCCGGAACACCTCGACCGTCTCGGCATGGTCGACGGCCACGACCCTCGACGGCGACTGCCACCAGGCGAGCACCGGCGTGACGAGGTGATTGCTCGCAGCGAGGGGGATCACGGGCAGCGTGGCGAGGATCTCGACTCCGTCCGGATCGAGACCGGTCTCCTCTTCGGCTTCACGCAGCGCGGTGGCGACCAGATCGGCGTCATCGGGCTCCACGCGGCCGCCGGGGAACGAGACCTGTCCGGGGTGGGAGGAAAGGGTGGGCGCTCGCCGCTGCAGCAGCACGTCGAGGTCGCGCGCGACGGCAGCGTCGGCCGTCGGCGCGGGCACACGGTCCAACACCCCGAACAGGATGAGCACTGCGGCGTCGTGCGCGTTGTGCGGGTCGGCGAGCGGCGGGATCCGCACGCCCCACGAGTGGTCGGCGACGGCGGCGAGCAGCTCGGCGCGGGCGCCCTGCGGAAGCATGCTCATGCGTCCGAGCTTAGGACGCGTAGGGCGTTCGTGGCCCGCGTTTCCCGGCCCGCCGAGCGCGGCAAGCGACGCCGCCGAAAGGTGCGGGTCACGCCATCGACAACGGCAGCGACGACGACGAAGCGGGGGCGGGGTCGCTGCGCAGCCGCGCGTGCAGTTCTACGTCGAACCGCTCGGCGCCGTATCGGAGCTTCTCGCGTTCGACCCCCTCCGCCCGAAAGCCGGATGCCGTCGCCACGCGGCACGAGGCGGGGTTGTTCACGCGGTGGCCGAGTTCGAGTCGATGAAGCCCGTGCCGAAACGCCCAATCGGACACCGCGAGCACGGCGTCCGTCGCAAGTCCGCGGCCGCGGGCGGCGGGTGCGAGCCAGTACGAGATCCAGGCCGTTTCGTGGCGGAGCTCGATCGCGGTGGCTGCCACGTTGCCGACGGCGACACCGTCGTCCACGATCGCCCAGTTCCTCGCCCGCTCGTCGAACAGCAGCGATTCGTCGATGTAGGCGCGCGCCGCCGCGGGCGAGGTGAGCTCGGCGGATCCGAACTGGGTGGCGAGGTCGGGCGCCGTCTGCCACGCCCGTTGCAGAGCTTCCGCGTCGGCGGGCGTCCAGGGGCGAAGGGCGATGCTCATGCCTCCATGATCCCCGTTTCGTGGGGTCCGCGTCGCCGACGCGGACGCGCGCCGAAGGTAGGCTCGCGGGATGAGGCGATGGCGGGGATTCGCGCTGGGCGCGGTGCTGATGGCGGTGCTCACCGGGTGTTCCGCGACGCCCGAGGTCGACACCGACGCCGTGCAGGATTGGATGGCGACGCAGGACTCCCGCGAGGTCGCCGGGTCTCTCGCGACGCTCGCCGGGTTGGCGTCCCCGCTCTCGGATGTCGTCGGCGAAGGCGGGGTCACCGCCGCGTTCGATGAGCCGACGGCGATCGTCTCGGTGCTGTTCGCGTGCTTCGGTCCCGAGACGATGAGCGCCGACATCGCGCTGAGCGGATCGGATGCCGGCGGCTCCGCGATGTCGCAGACGATCCGCACCGACGACCTGGTCTGCGACGGCGAGCCGCAGCGCATCGACATGGGTATGGATGCCGCGACCGAGGTCACGGCGAACGGGCTGGGTCGGGACGCGGTCGGGGCCTGGTCGGTCGTTGTCGTGGGGGAGAGCTGAGCGATGGCCAGGAAGATCGACATCATCGACGGACGTTCGGCACTGGATGCCGTTCGCGACGCGGATGCCGCCGGCGCGAAGCCGCAGCGGACCGACCTCGCCACCGCCGTGCGCTACCTCCTGCAGCTGCTCGACGAGAAGGCCCCGGGCAACAGCGTCGAGGTCCGAGTGCCTCCGTTCGGCGCGGTGCAGGTGATCCAGGGCCCCCGCCACACGCGCGGCACACCGCCGAACGTCGTCGAGATGGATGCCGCGACCTGGATCGCGGTGGCCACGGGCACGGAGGTGTGGACGGATGCCGCGGCCGGCGGTCGCATCCATGCCTCCGGCACGCGCGCGGATCTCAGCGACGTGCTCCCGGTTCGTCCGTAACGCGAGCGCACGCAGAGGTGACGGCGGTCCGCCCCGGAGGGGTGCGGGTCATGCCCGGTCGTGGAGGGTGATCCGGTAGCCGTCGGGGTCGGAGAAGGTGAAGGTGCGACCGAAGGGGCCGTCGATCGGGTCGGCCACGATGGTGTGGCCGCCGGCGACGAGTCGATCGTGGATCGCCTGGACGTCGGTGGCGTGCAGCCAGATCGCGGCGCCGATTCCCGGCTGCGCGACATCGGTCAGGTCGGTGCCGGGCGCGATGTCCCGGAGCGCGAACGCGATCGGCGTCGTCTGGAACACGACGGCGTGCGGGGGGCCCGCCGGCGAGCGGATGAGTCCGAGGTAGTTCTCATAGAACGCCTGCGAGGCGGCGAGGTCGCGCGCCTGGAGGGAGAGGAAGTCGGGGCCGGTGACGGGCATGACGAGAGTCCTTCGTTTCGTGTCAGTTTTCTGACATGAGCAAGCGTATGTCAGACTACTGACATGAGTCAAGATCGCGCCGGCATCGAGCTCGACACGTCGCTGGGCTACCTGCTGAAGGAGGCGTCCAGCGCTCTCCGCGCCTCGATGGAGGAGGTACTGCGCCCGCTCGGCATGACCATCACGCACTATTCCTGCCTCGAGCTGCTCTCCCAGCGCCCCGGCCTCTCGAACTCCGAGCTCGCGCGCGGCGCGTTCGTCACCCGCCAGTCGATGAACGTGCTGCTCCAGGCCCTCGAGCGGGACGGCTTCGTGACCAGGCCCGCCGAGCCGCCGGTCGGGAAGGCCCTCCCCGCCCGCCTCACCGACCGTGGCCGGCAGAGTCTCGCGAAGGCGACCGCCGCCGTCCGTTCGGTCGAGGTCCGGATGCTGTCGGGCATGACCGAGGCCGAGCAGGCGGGCGCGCGGAAGATCCTCCGGGGCATGATCCGCTCCCTGCGCGACGAGGAGTAGTCCGGCGCGCGTGGCCGGGACGCGACTCAGCGCCGAGCGACCACCAAAGGCACCCCCGTGGTCGGATGCGGGAACACGTCGACCGCCTGGCCGTAGACCTGCTCGATCCGCGCGGCCGTCAGCACCTCGGCGGCCGTGCCCGTTGCCGCGACCCGGCCGTCGGAGAGCAGCGTGACGCGGTCGGCGTGGGCGAGTGCGGCATTGAGGTCGTGCAGCACGATCGCCACGGCGATGCCGGCATCCGCCCGTCCACGGATCAGCCGCATGACGTCTTCGTGGTGCTTGAGGTCGAGCGCGGCGGTCGGCTCGTCGAGCAGCAGGATGCCGGTGCTCTGGGCGATCACGCGGGCGAGCGCGACGCGGGCGCGCTCGCCGCCGGAGAGCGAGGGCACCGCGCGGGCCTTGAGCGCCGTCACCTCGGTCTGCGCCATGGCCGCCGCCACCAGCTCGTCGTCATCGTCCGCCGCCGGCGTGCGCGCCCACGGCGTCCGACCCATGCGCACCACCTGCTCGGCGCTGAAGGGGAAGGTGACCGCGTTCTCCTGCAGCAGCACGGCGCGCTCCCGGGCGAGGAGGCGCGGCTTGACCTGTGCGATCGGCTGATCGTCGATCTCGACCGTTCCCGCCTGCGCGGTCACATCGCCGGCGAGCACCCCGAAGAGGGTGGACTTGCCCGCGCCGTTAGGGCCGACGAGCGCATGGGTCTCGCCGCTGTGGATCTCGATGGAGGCATCGTCGAGGATCGTCCGCCCCTCGCCGACACGCACCGTGAGCCCCGAGCCGCGGAGCCGCGCGGTCATGCCCAGCCTCCCGAACGGCGGCGCGTGCGCACGAGCAGCCACAGGAAGAACGGGCCGCCCACGAGCGAGGTGATCATGCCGATCGGCAGGTCGGCGAGCGGCACGGCGGTGCGAGCGACGAGGTCGGCGACGGCGATGAGCAGTGCGCCGCCGAGCGCCGAGGCGATCACGAGCGGCAGGTGGGCGGGGCCGATCAGCATGCGCATCAGGTGCGGTACGACGAGCCCGGCGAAGCCGATGATCCCGGCGAAGGCGACGGCCGCGCACACCAGCAGGGCGACCGTCACGATGACCACGATCCGCAGCAGTTCGACGTTGACACCGAGGTGACGCGCGGTGCGCTCGCCGAGGGCGAAGAGATCGAGGCTGGGTGCCACGATCAGTGCGACGACCACGCCGATAAGCACGAGTGGGGCCACCAGCTGGATGTTCGACCACAGGGCGCCGTTCAGCGAACCCAGCTGCCAGAACACGATCTGTTCGCGGGTCGACGTGGTGCCGAGGAAGGTGAAGAAGGCCATGCCGGCGCCCGCGATGGCGTTGATCGCGATGCCGGTGAGCAGCAGCGTCACGACCTCGGTGCGGCCTCCGGAGCGACTGATGAAGTACACCGAGAACACCGCGATCAGTCCGCCGAGGAACGCGAAGGCGGGCGTGGTCCACATCCCGAAGGTCGCGAGTCCGAACGTGATGCTCGCCGCCGCTCCGAGCGCCGCACCCGACGAGACGCCGACGACGCCGGCATCCGCGAGCGGGTTGCCGAAGATCGCCTGCATGAGCACGCCCGAGACGGCCAGTGCGGCGCCGACGAGGAGCCCGAGCACGATGCGCGGCATCCGCAGGTTGAAGATCACGCCGTAGTCGGAGGATGCCGCGGGCGCCCAGGCGGTGTCGATCCCGACGCCGCGCAGCAGCACGCCGACCAGCGCGGTGGGGGACAGGTCGTACTGCCCGCTCGTGATCGAGACGACGCCGGTGATCGCGAGTGCGACGACCAGGCCGACCGTCACCAGGGCGAACCGGAGTCTCCGGTGCCTGGTCGGCGTCGGGGTGACGACCTCGCCGGTCACTTCGCGGGCTCGGGGGCGTACAGGGCGCGGGCCAGGGCGCCGATCACATCGGCGGTGCGCGGGCCGAAGCTGAGGATCTCGCTGTCGGCCATGTCGATCACCCGACGGTGCGCTCCGGCCGGTGTCTCGGCGACGGCCGGGATCCGCTCGATCAAGCCGTCGATGCCCCCGACCGACTCGAGTCCATCGGTCATCATCACGAGCACGTCGGGCTGCGCGGCGACCAGGGCCTCCGCGGTCATCGGCTTCATGCCCTCCCAGCCGATCTCGGCCGCGACATCGACCCCGCCGACCGCGTCGATGAGGGAGTCGGCGCCGGAATCCTCGCCGAAGATGTAGTACACGTTCGCGCTGCCGCGCACGTAGAGAAAGAGCATGCGGGCGCGATCGGCCTCGTCGGCGGGCACGACCTCGGCGATCTCGGCGAGCGTCTCGTCGACCGAGGCGTCGAGCCGCGCGATGAGCGCCTCTCCCCGGCTGGGCACCCCGAGAGCCGTGGCGATCTCGGTGACCAGCTCGTCGGTGGTGTCGAGTCGCCGATCGCTGGAGATCACCACGACCGCGATGCCCGCGTCGCGTAGCTGCTGACGGACCTCCTTGGGACCGATCGTGGTGTCGGTGAGGACGACGGTCGGCGCGAGCTCGAGGATCGCCTCGGCGTTCAGTGTGTGTCCGGTCTTCGTGACGACCGGGAGGTCTTCCGTGCCGGCGAAGACGGTGGATGCGTCGCGGCCGACGACCTGATCGCCGAGTCCGAGGGCGAAGACGGTCGACGCGATCGTGCCCGAGATGTCGATCGGGAGGATGCGGTCGACGTCGGTGATCTCGATCTCGCGGCCTTCGCTGTCGGTCACCGTGACCGGGAGCTTCGGCGCGGTGTCGTCGTCGACGGCCTCGATCGCGCGGCTGGAGAGGCACGCGGTGGAAGGGCCCTCATGTCCGCGCACGTCGTCGATCACGTCGAGCGAGGAGAGCGGGACGGATGCCTGCGGGCAGGTGTCTTCGGCGGTGGCGGGTGGTGCGGCGGTCGCTCCGGGCTCGGCGCACGCGGTGAGACCCATGGCGAGAGCGGCGACGAGGAAGACGGCAAAGACGCGACGCATTAGGCAAGGCTATCCTAAAACTTGACGCGCGCTGATTCACACCTCTACGCTCAGGAACGCCGGCTTGCTTAGCCAAGCCTAACCAACATTCGACCCTTCGTCCCGACTGCATTGCGGCACCGCCGGCGCGCGCTCTTCTGCGTGCCCGGAGCCGTGGAGAACCGTGAACGCCACAGCCACAGCATCCTCAGCGAGCACCCGCATACGCGTGCTGCTCGCTGCTTTCGTGTCCTTCCTCCTCGTCGCCGCCGGTGCGGTGATCGTTCCGCCCGCGCATGCCGCCGGTGCCGCGGTCACGGCGACGGTCGCCTCCGCGGCCCCCTCCGGCGTGAGCGTGCACGTGCAGGCGAGCGGCCTGCCCGAGGTCGAAGGCGCCTACGCGGCCCTCATCGTCAAGGGCACGGAATCCGGCCTCAGCGGCGGTGGCGGATACGCGGCGTTCGTGATGCCGACCGTCGCCGGAGGGACGAGCACGTTCACGCTCGATGCGCAGGCCGGCTCGCTCGATCGGACGAAGTCCTACGAGGTGCTCGTGTGGCAGAAGCACTCGAACCCGAACGAGACGACGATCTACGGCCGCGGCGACGTCGCGATCTCCGCGGGGCAGTGGGACGCCGTGTTCGGTCCCGTGCCCACCGATCCCGGTACCGATCCGGGGACGGACCCCGGAACCGACCCGGGAACCGATCCCGGTACTGACCCGGGCACCGATCCCGGTACCGATCCGGGCACCGATCCCGGGACTGACCCGGGCACCGATCCCGGTACCGATCCGGGTACCGATCCGGGTGAGACACCGTTCTCCCCGGCGATCGAGGTGTTCCTCGCCGACGGCGCGACCCCGGCGACCGGCACGGTCCTCAAGGCCGGCGACAAGGTCGTCGTGAAGGGCTCGGGTTACGACCCGGCGGCGAACGTCGGCGGGCGCGGGGTTCCGATCCCGAAGGACCTGCCGCAGGGCACGTACGTCGTGTTCGGCAACTTCGCCTCGGCGTGGCAGCCGTCCACCGGCGCGGCGTCGTCGACCCGCTCGGTCGGAGCACAGGTCTGGGCGCTCTCCGAGGGCGTGCTGAACCAGGTGCCGCAGCAGTATCAGGGTGCGATCCGCTCACAGTGGGTCGACATCGCGGATGACGGCACGTTCCAGACGACCCTCACTCTGAAGGACGCGGCAGCGACCCCGGGCTCCTATGGCGTCTACACCTACGGCGCCGGCGGAGTGTCCAACGCCGACCAGGAGCAGAGCATCGCCCTGACCTACTCCGAGACCGCTCTCGCCTCCGCGGCGGTGAAGACCGCGACCGCGAAGGACGGGCTGACCGTCACCGCATCCGCTTCGAAGCTGGGCGCGATCACCGGTGCGTACGCCGCGGTGATCGAGACGGGCACCGAGGCGGACGTGACCGGCAGCGGCGGGTTCCTCGCGATGCAGTACGTGCGCTCGATCACCGGTGGCGCGTTCACCGTAGACCTGACGGCGGCCGCCGACACGCTGGACCGCACGAAGTCCTACGAGGTCATCGTCTGGAAGCAGCACTCGAACCCCGACGCGAGCACGATCTACGCTCGTTCGGCGATCACCATCACCGACGACCAGTGGGAGAGCCTGCAGCCCGCGCCGCTGACTCCGTCCATCGAGGTGTTCCTGGCCGATGGCACCACGCCGGCCGGCACCGCTGCTCTCAAGGCGGGCGACAAGGTCGTGGTGAAGGGCTCCGGCTACGACCCGGCGGCCAATGTCGGCGGTCGCGGGGTCCCGATTCCGAAGGACCTGCCGCAGGGTACCTACGTGGTGTTCGGCAACTTCGCTTCCGCGTGGCAGCCGTCCACCGGTGCAGCGTCGTCGACGCGCTCGGTCGGAGCGCAGGTCTGGGCGCTCTCCGAGGGTGTGCTGAACCAGGTTCCTTCGCAGTATCAGGGGGCGATCCGCGCACAGTGGGTCGACATCGCGGATGACGGCACGTTCGAGGCGACCCTGACTCTGAAGGACGCGGCAGCGACCCCGGGTGCGTACGGCATCTACACGTACGCAGCGGGTGGCGTGGTCAACGCCGACCAGGAGCAGAGCGTCGCGCTCAACTACGGCGACACTGCGGGCCTCACCGCCACGGTGAAGGCGGCGACGGCGAAGGACGGCCTGACCGTCACGGCGGCGGCCTCGAAGCTCGGTGACATCACGGGTGCATATGTCGCGCTGATCGAGAAGGGCACCGAGGCGGATGTGACGGCCGGCGGCGGATTCCTCGCGATGCAGTACGTGCGCTCGATCACCGGCGGCGCGTTCAGCGTCGACCTGACGGCTGCGGCCGACACGCTCGACCGCACGAAGTCCTACGAGGTCATCGTCTGGAAGCAGCACACGATGCCGGGCGCCGACACCATCTACGCCCGTGCCACCGCGCCGGTCAGTGATGAGCAGTGGAACGCGATCTTCCCGGAGGGCCCCGCCCTCGGCGCGACCGTGAAGACGGCGACGGCGAAGGACGGTCTGACCGTCAGGGCCGCGGCCTCGAAGCTGGGCGACATCTCCGGCGCGTACGCCGCGCTGATCGAGAAGGGCACCGAGGCGGATGTGACGGCGGGCGGCGGATTCCTCGCGATGCAGTACGTGACGAAGATCACGTTCGGCGCGTTCGCGGCCGATCTCACGACGGCGGCGAAGAACCTCGACCGCACGAAGTCGTACGAGGTGATCGTGTGGAAGCAGCACACGATGCCGACCGCCGACACGATCTACGTGCGTGGCGATGTGACGATCACGGACGCCCAGTGGCGCACGCTGTTCGGCGAGAAGCCCACCGACCCGAAGCCTCCGACGACGCCGACGACTCCGCCGGCCAGCGTGCCCGGTGGTTCGCTCCGGTGGGCGATCTCCTCGGACTTCGCCAAGTACGTCACGGGCGGCATCGCACAGGGGACGATCTCGGTCTCCGACGGCGCGACGCGCTCGGGCAGCCAGTTCCAGTTCGGGCAGACCGTCGGGGGAGACTTCGACGTGAAGACCGGGCTCGGCAGCGTCGTCTACCGGGGATCGGTGCGCTTCACGGGACACCACGGGGTGCTCGACGTGACCGTGTCGAACCCGCAGATCCGCATCACCTCGGCGGGAGCGGCGACGCTCTTCGTGACGAGTGGCGGTGCCCAGGTGCCGTTCGCGACGCTCGACCTCTCGCGGGCCGCGCGCGTCTCGGCGAACGGTGCCGTCACCTACACCGCGGCCCCGGCGTCGCTGACCGCGGCCGGTCGTGATCGGGTGCTGTCGGGCTACTCGACCGAGCTGAACCCGGTCACGTTCACGATCGGCTCCGTCGCGGCGGCGCCTGCCGGGAACACGGGCACCGTGGCTGCGGCCGCCGTGAAGGCGAAGACGACCCTGCCCGTGGCACCGCCGGCATCGGACGGCATCGACGTCGACGCGGAGAACCTCGCTGCGCTCGAGTCCGGGCAGTCGGCCACCATCACCGCATCCGGTTTCCAGCCGAACGAAGAGGGCATCAAGGTGGTCGTGTATTCGACCCCCGTGCTTCTCGACACGGTGACCGCGGATGCCGCGGGCCTCGCGACCTGGTCGGGCACGCTGCCCGCCAGCCTCGAAGACGGTGCGCACACGCTCACCCTGCAGGGCTCGGTCGACCGCGGGCTGGCGTTCACGCTCACCCGTGCGAAGACCGTGATCGGCGCGTGCACTGTCGACGGGGCCTCGCTGCAGTGGGGCTACAAGGAGTCGTTCCGCACGTACATCGAGGGCATCGCGAAGGGCGGCTGGACGCTGACCGACGTCGAGTACCGGTACCCGGATTACGTGTGGGAGAACGGCGCCGGATCCTTCGATGACGAGACCCTCACCGGAGTCGTCACCTATGGCGGCAGCATCACGTTCACGGGCCACGACGGTGCGCTGAACACGACGCTCGCGAACGCGCGGCTCGAACTCGCCGGAGACAAGGGCTACCTCGTCTTCGACGTGAGCGGCACCACGCAGGGTGGCGAGAGTGTCGACCAGAAGGCCGTCCGCCTCGCGGAGTTCGCCCTCGGTGATGCCGCGGTCGTCGACGGGAAGCTCTCGTTCGACGCCATCCCGACGACACTCACCGAGGCGGGGGCTGCCGCGTTCGGCACCTACGCCGCCGGCGAGGCGCTCGACCCGGTGACGGCGGTCATCCCGGTCGACGCCGAGTGCGGCGTCGCGGTGGAGGAAGAGGCCGAGGTCGACTCCGAAGCCACCACCGCCGTCACCGCCGTGACCGAGCCCGCAGGCGAAGACGGCGCCCCGGTGTGGCCGTGGATCGTCGGCGGCCTGGTGGTCGTGGCGCTCGCGGCGACCGGCGGTGTGCTGATCGCCCGGCGCAACCGCAAGGACGAGACGGCCGAGACGACGACCGAGGTCTGAGTCGAGAGCCCCGGTACGGATGTCGGGAGGAAGTACGGATGCAGGGAGCAATCGGCCTGATCGCTCCGGCATCCGTACTTCCTCCCGACAAATGCTCGCCTCGCAGGGCCGGGACCGGCGCGACGCCCGCTGAACCCCGGTTCCCGCCATCCGCCGACGGTGGGACAATGGAGGTATGGCCCCCACCGACTCCCACCAGACCGTCGAAGCGACCGTGCGCCGTGTGCCGCGGTACGGCGTGCTCATGGGCATCGGCGTCGTGCTCGGCATCATCGCCGCCGGCATCCTCACCTGGACGGGCAGCTTCGATGAGTCGCAGGCCCTCGACATCGTCTACCCGCCGGGTCAGGTCTTCGGCTTCCTGCTGCTGTGGACCGTGCCGATCGGCATCGCTCTGGGTGGCGTCACGGGCCTCGTGATGGAGCGCATCGCCCGTCGGCACGACCGCGTCGTGCAGGTCGACCGCGAGACCGTCGTCGAGGACTGAGAGCTACGCCAGCTCGGCGATCACGGGGCGGATGGCGGTGTCGAAGGCCACCACGTCGCGGCGCAGACCGTCGGTCACCGCGACCGTGAGGTCTCCGATCCACCAGATGCCGCGCTGCGACAGCGGCAGCACCTGCACGTTCAGCTCGAACGAGTGCGCGCGACGGCCGACCTCGCGCTCGAACTCCGCGATCGCGCTCGCATAGGCGCGGTAGGCGTCGCCCCCGGTGTGGCTCTTCATCGAGCTCACGTACCGGTCGTGCGCGGCGTGCGCGTAGAGGAGAGCGGATGTCGCCTGCGGGGCGATGGCCGTGGCGAGCTCCTCCGCGCCGGTGGCGGGCAGAGCCACGAGGGTGTCGAACCCGTCGATGAGTTCGAGCGGCACGTCCGAGGGATGTGCGCGCGGTTCGACCGTCATGTCCCAGTAGCTCCGCCACTGCTCCTCCACCGCGGGCGAGGCATCGGCCGCGTCCGGCGCGCGCACGGCGAGATCGCGGAGGGCGGGAAGGTCCTCCGGCGCCCGGATCCCGAGCTGTTGGCGCAGCGCGAGCGCGACGAGCACCGGAACGCTCGCGTCTTCGCGGATGAGCCACTGCGGCTTGTCGGCCATGGCCCCATCGTAGGCGGGGAGAGCGTCCGGATCCGAGGTCGTCTCTCGCGGAGAGTCGGACCGCCTGTGGGCGGTAGGCTGGGGGCGTGGCTGCCTCCCCCACCAATCCCTATTCCGAAGCCGGCGTCGACACCGCTGCAGGTGATCTCGCCGTCGAGCTGATGAAGTCTTCCGTGCGCGCGACGCACGGCCCCGAAGTGCTCGGCGGTGTCGGCGGGTTCGCCGGCCTGTTCGACGCCAGCGCGCTGCGCGACTTCCGTCGCCCGCTGCTCGCGACCAGCACCGACGGCGTCGGCACGAAGGTCGCGATCGCGCAGGCGATCGACAAGCACGACACGATCGGCCAAGACCTGGTCGGCATGGTGGTCGACGACATCGTCGTGGTGGGCGCGAAGCCGCTCTTCATGACCGACTACATCGCCTGCGGCAAGGTCGTTCCCGAGCGCATCGCCGACATCGTGCGCGGCATCGCCGAAGCGTGCTCGGCCACCGGCACCGCGCTGGTCGGCGGCGAGACCGCGGAGCACCCCGGACTGCTCGGCCCGCGCGACTACGACGTCGCGGGTGCGGCCACCGGCGTGGTCGAGGCTGATGCCATCCTCGGCGCGGATCGCGTGCAGGACGGTGACGCCGTGATCGCGGTCGCCTCCAGCGGACTGCACTCCAACGGCTACTCGCTCGTCCGCCACATCGTCACGCGTGCCGGCATCGGCTACGGCGACAACGCCGCCGACTTCGGCACCACCTGGGGGGAGGCCCTCCTCGAGCCGACCCGCCTCTACACTCTTCCCCTGCTGCGTCTCATCGAGCAGCTCGGTGGCGGTGTGCACTCGCTCAGTCACGTCACCGGCGGCGGCATCGCGGCGAACCTCGCGCGCGTGCTCCCGCAGGGCAGCTGGGCCGAGGTCGACCGCAGCAGCTGGTCGCCGAGCCCCGTCTTCCGGGTGCTCAGCGACATCGCCGGCTCCACGCTCGAGTCCGCGGAGGGCACCTGGAACCTCGGCATCGGCTTCCTCGCCGTGGTGGCCGCAGACAAGAAGGATGCCGCGATCGCGGCGCTGAACGCCGAGGGCATGCCCTCGTGGCAGGTCGGGACCGTCGGCTTCGGCCCGCGTCCGGCCGGCGAATTCGAGCAGGGCGCCAAGGGCGTCGACGGTGGAGCAGTGCGCCTGGTCGGCGCCTACGCGGACGGAGCGAAGTAAGAGCCCATGTGCGGCATCGTCGGAATGGTGGGCTCTGCCCCGGTCAATCAGGACATCTACGACGCACTCCTGCTGCTGCAGCACCGCGGCCAGGATGCGACGGGCATCGCCACCGCCGAGGCGAACGGCGTGATGCACAACGCCAAGGCGCAGGGCATGGTCCGCGAGGCGTTCCGCACCCGTGACATGCGGGCGCTGCTCGGCAACGTCGGCCTCGGCCACGTGCGCTACGCGACCAAGGGCACGGCATCGAACGAAGAGGAGATGCAGCCGTTCTACGTGAACGCGCCGTACGGCATCATCCTCATCCACAACGGCAACCTCACGAACACGCGTGAGCTCACGGCCGACATGGCCAAGCGCGACCGCCGTCACCTCAACTCGTCGAGCGACACCGAGCTGTTGCTCAACGTGCTCGCCGGCGAGCTGCAGAACACGACGTCGACGGTCGACCTCGACGCCGAGCGGGTGTTCGAGGCCGTCGCCCGCACGCACGAGCGCATCGAAGGCGCCTACGCCGTGATCGCCGTGATCGCCGGATACGGGCTGCTCGCCTTCCGTGACCCGTTCGGCATCCGTCCGCTGATCCTGGGGCGTCGTCCCTCGACGGTCCCCGGTGCGGAGGGCAAGGACGAGTGGGTCGTCGCCAGCGAGTCGCTCGTGCTCGAGAACGGCGACTACGAGGTCGTCCGCGAGGTCGAGCCCGGCGAGGCCGTCTTCATCACCAACGACGGCGAGCTGTTCTCCCAGCAGTGCGCCACGGCCGCGACGCTCGCGCCCTGCGCCTTCGAGTACGTCTACCTCGCGCGTCCCGACTCGGTCATGAACGGCATCTCGGTGTACGAGTCGCGTCTGCGCATGGGCGACCGCCTCGCCGACACGATCGCCAAGCACGTGCCGATGGACAAGATCGACGTCGTCATGCCGATCCCCGACTCCTCGCGGCCCGCCGCGATGGAGGTCGCACGCAAGCTCGGCATCGAGTACCGCGAGGGCTTCTACAAGAACCGCTACGTCGGTCGCACCTTCATCATGCCGGGGCAGGCGGTGCGCAAGAAGAGCGTGCGCCAGAAGCTCAACGCCATGTCGACCGAGTTCCAGGGCAAGAACGTGCTGCTGATCGACGACTCGATCGTGCGCGGGACGACCTCCAAGGAGATCATCCAGATGGCGCGGGATGCCGGTGCCGCCTCGGTCACCTTCGCATCCGCGGCTCCGCCGGTGCGGCATCCGCATGTCTACGGCATCAACATGCCCTCGCGTCACGAGCTCATCGCCCACGGGCGCACGATCCCCGAGATCGCCACCGAGCTCGGCTGCGATCACCTCGTCTACCAGGAGGTCGAAGACCTCAAGGCCGCGATCATCGAGGGCTCCGTCCTCACCGACCTCGACATGAGTTGCTTCGACGGCCGCTATGTGACGGGCACGGTCTCGGACGAATACCTCGCGTGGGTGGAGGGGTCACAGACCTCATGACGATGCCGAGTGCGCGACCGTTGTGGCACGGTCGGGCTCTCGCTCTGGTGGGGATCGTCCTCGTGGCGTTCTCGCTGCGGTCGGCGGTCGCCTCCCTGTCGCCGGTGATCGATCATGTCGCCGCGGACTTCCCGGTGCCGACGGCGGTCGTCGGCCTGATCGGCGCCGCCCCACCCGTGTGCTTCGCGCTCTTCGGGCTGCTGACCCCGCTGCTCGAGCGGCGATTCGGTCTGGAGCGGATGGCGGTCGCCGCGATCATGCTGATGGCGCTGGGCATGCTGCTGCGAGGATTCGCGGTGGATTCGACGAGCCTGCTCGCAGCGACGGTGGTCGTGTTCGCGGGCGTGGGTTCGGGCAATGTGCTGCTGCCGCCGCTGGTGAAGAAGTACTTCCCGGACCGGCTCGGGATCGTGATGACGATCTACTCGACCACGTTGGCGGTGTCGACGTTCCTGCCCCCGCTGGCGGCTGTTCCGGTTGCCGACACCCTCGGCTGGCGGGTGTCGCTGGGTATGTGGGGCATCGTCGCAGGGATCGCGCTCGTGCCGTGGGTCGCTCTGCTGCTCAAGAACGGGTCGCGCCGGGACGAGCCGGTGAAGACCGAGCTTCTCGTCCCCGACCCCACCGACGGAGTCGACGACTTCCAGGATGCGGTGGCGACCGCGACCGGACCGATCTCCTCCCAGCCGGCGAACCGGCGTCACTTCGCTCGCCTGTGGCGACTGCCGCTCGCCTGGGCGCTCGCGGTCGTCTTCGGCGCCTCGTCGACCATGGCCTATGTCTCGTTCGCCTGGATGCCGACCATGTTGGTCGACATCGGCGGGGTAACCCCGGCGACCGCCGGGTTCCTGCTGTCCCTGTTCGCGCTGATCGGCCTGCCCTGCTCGCTGCTGGTGCCGATCCTCGTGGTCCGCTTCCAGGCCACACGCCCGCTCTTCTTCGTCGCTGTCATCGGCGGTCTGGTGGGGCTCACCGGGCTCCTGCTGGTCCCGACGGTCGCGCTGCCGCTGTGGGTGAGCGTCTTCGGCCTCACGGCCATCATGTTCCCGCTGAGCCTTGTGCTGCTGAGCATCCGGGCCCGCACGTCGGAGAGCGCCGTCGCGCTGAGCGGGTTCGTGCAGAGCATCGGCTACGCGATCGCCGCGACCTTCCCGTTGCTGGTCGGGCTGCTCCACGAGACGACCGCCGGTTGGCAGATCCCGCTGCTCGTCATCGCCGGTGTGCTCATCGTCTCGGTTCCCGCGGGCATCGTCGCCGGGCGGCGCCGCACGGTCGAGGACGAGTGGGAGCGTCGGCACGGACGCTGGTGAGTGCGGGTGCGAAGCTCACGGGGCCGACCTTGCGTCGCTTTCGACTACGCTGCCAGTCTTTCCCAGTGAGGAGAAGCGCCCGCTATTTGACTCCGACGCCGTGGCCGATGATGTCTCTCGTGACGGAGATACCGGCGCAACAGACAACGGCCGACCGCTGAGCGTCACCCGGGTGGCGCCTTCCCCGCCGGAGTCGACAACGCCGCAGGATCCGCATTCGGTGACGACGAACTTCGTGAGCGAGGAACTGTCGAGAAACGCGCTCATTTCCTCGGCCCCTACGCCGAGGGCTTTTAGCAGCTTGCGCGTCGTCTGAAGCCGAGGGTTTGCCCAACGCGCGCCGCACACCGCTCGTTCGATTCGTCCGTAGGCAGTTACGTCGATTCCGGCCTCGTGTGCCACGTGTTCTTGGGAGAGGCCCCTTGCTGTACGGAGCGAGCGCAACCACCGACCGAGGCTCACAGCGAGGGCAGCATCCTCGGGGGCGGTGACTTCATAGTTCTCTCCTTCCAGTTCTTCCAATTGATGTTTCAAATGTAGGAGTGTATCAGGTAGCATGCTACTCGCGGTCTGGCAAGGGCGCTTTCGCTCTGGGAGCGGTCTTGAATCGCCGGTTTCGTTGCCTTAGGTGCACTGAAGCGCCGGAAGGAGAAAGCCATGAAGATCGTTCGAAACCATGTTCGGCCCGACCAGAGAAGACGAATAGGAGCGCGAGCAGCAGCACTGGTGGGCGCAGCCGCGGTCGCTTTCGCGACGTTGGCAGGGGGTGCGCCGGCCTCGGCTGCCCCGTCTAGCGACCCCTGTGAGTTCGCCGTGTTCATCGGTGTTAGGGGTACTGGAGCGCAAGGAGGATCGGGGCCAACGCACGGCGGGCGGGTCTGGACCTCCGGTGGCATGGGTGATCAGATCGCCCCATTGGCAAGCAAGGTCAGTACTGAGGCATACCCGACGTACTTCGAGGCGCTGAACTATCCGGCGACGGCCCCCGACTACTTGCAGAGCGTTGCGAGTGGGTCGACTGCTCTCATCAATGAACTCAACTACCTGTCGACGCTCTGTGGAGGGTGCGGACCAGCCGTGATCATCGCCGGGCACTCGCAGGGGGCTAACGTCATTTCAGATGCTCTCGGCAATGGACAGTGGCCGCAAGGCCCCACTCTCACCGCGCAAGCACAAAAGATGATCTCCGCCGTGGTCTTCTATGGCGATCCGCAGTACTGGCCTACGGACGCCTGGAACGCACCCTATTCGCCGGGGGGGCTATGGGGCCCTGCAGAGGAACACGCTGGTCGCGGCTGATCTGGGAACATACCGAGTGTGGGGATGGACGCAGGGAAGCACCAACCCGAACCCAACCTGGGTGCCAAAGATCCGCTCGTACTGCGCCACGGGGGACTTCTTCTGTCAGAACAACCCTGGCGACGGCAATTTCGCGATCCACAACTCCTATGGAAAGACGACCACGACGATCGCCGCGAACTGGATTCGCTACATGATTTCGGACTTCAACTAAGATGTCCGCCGTGGCCGAGATTAGCTATCGGAACCCAAACGCCCGTGCGCGCGGCGTCGCCGTTCTTCTGTTGCAGGCCGTTGTCTCCGCTGGCGTCGGGTACTGGGTGTTCATGCAGACGTTCCGTATCGCGGGTTGTGGCTCTGCTTGCAATTTCGCACTCGCGGAAGCGGCGTGGCACACGCAGATCTGGGTGAGTGTCGCCGCGTTCATCGCATCGCTCGTGGCGATCCTGTGGAGCTGGCACAAGGGGCGTGAGAGTTGGTGGATGGTAGCCATCGGAATCGCGCTGATCCTCGCGACGGGAGTCGTATCGACAATCGCGATCGTCGCGGCCACCGAACTCTGAGTCCTCGGGCTTCAAGAAGACCCCTTGGCGCTTCGTACGCCAAGGGGTCTTCAAAGACAATGATCGCTAGGTGACGTCTGCGCCCGTATCGCGCCCGGACACGACGAAACACCCGCACGTGGTGCGGGTGTTTCGGAGTAGATCGGGCGGTCAGGCCTTCTCTAGCTCGTCCTCGTCTTCGTCTTCATACTCATCGGCCCACTTGTCGACGTAGGCGTCTTCGTCGGTCGGGTGAGCCAGCTCGCGCTCGAGCGCGGAGTAGTTCACCGACGGACTGTACGCCTTGAGTTCGCGGGCGATCTTGGTGTGTTTCGCCTTCTGACGGCCACGGCCCATGCGCGAGACCCCCTCACGAGTTAAGCTGCGGGCGGTGAGGCCCGAGGCATTCACGACACCGGCGAGAAGCCGGTAAGAGTAGCATTCAGAATAGCACGCGGGAAAGACGCTCTGGCCGAGGCCAGACTGGTGAAGGGAACGATCTTCATGACCGACAACACCTCCACTCCGTCCGATGAGGCCGCACAGAACGCGGCGCTGCAGAAAGCCGTCATCGTCGGCATGCAGCTGGACCAGGACCCGCATGTGATCCGCGAAGCGGTTCGGTATGCGCGACTGTTCGGTGTGCCGCTGGTCGTGGCGCACGTGGACGTCACTCGATTCGTCACCTATGAGGACCCGGACGGCTACGTGCACTCGGCACCGATCGACATCAACTTCGACGCGGGCGCCGCGGAGTTCGAAGCGGTCGAGGCCGCTGCCGCGAAGCTGCTGGCGGGGACGGATGTCACGTGGACGGCGCGTCAGCTCGTCGGTGACCCGGCGTTGGCGATCAAGCAGCTCGCCAACAAGCTCGATGCGCAGCTCATCGTCGTCGGCACCCGCAAGCGCGGTATCGGCGAGTCGATCCGCGAGTTCTTCACGGGCTCGGTCGCGGCGCGGCTCGCGCACCGGCAGCACCGCTCCATCCTGGTCGTCCCGCTCGGCGAGTCGGTGCCGGACGAGCAGAAGGAGATCTGGCCGGAGTCCTAGAGGACGCGGCACAGCAGAGGGCCCCGTCGGCTGTTCGCCGACGGGGCCCTCTGCATGTTCAGGATCCGGAGCTGCTCAGCGAGACCGTGACTCCGCGGGCCGCGTTGTCGAGGGCATCCTCCAGCTCGGTGACGACCGACGGAGACAGCGTGCCACCCTTCGCGAGGTGCGTGCGCAGGTCGGTGCGGACCCGTGCGCGGAAGGCATTGATGACGGCATCCGCCCGGTGCATCTCTTCGCGGCTGACGAGCCGGGAGTCGTCGCTCGCCGTGCGGGGGCGGCTCTTGGCCGCTGTGCGCTCGCCCTTCTCAGCGGCGGCGAGATCGGCACGGAGGCTCTTCATCGCGTCCTGGACGCTCTGTCGCACCTCGCTCGCGATCAGCCGCACCGAATCGGTGAGTCCTGCCTCGATGCCGGCCAGGTCGCCCTCGCGCGACGCGAGCTCGGCTCGACCGGCCTCGGTGATCGCGTAGATCGTGGTGCGGCCGTCGACGGTCTTCGTGACCAGTCCCTCTTCCTCGAGCTTCGCGAGGCGGGGATAGATGGTGCCGGCGCTCGGCGTGTAGGTGCCGCCGGTGCGGTCGGTCAGCGACTGGATGATGCCATAGCCGTGCTGTGGTGCCTCGGCGAGGAGCGACAGCAGGTACAGGCGCAGGTCGCCGTGGGAGAAGACGGCGGGGCTCATGCTTCCCACTCCTCGTCTTCCGTGATCGAGGCCGGCGTGCGGCGGAGGACGGTGACGCCGCCCGAGACGGAGTTCGCCCGCAGGTCGACGAAGCGTCCCGAGAGCTCGCCCTTCGTGCCGTTGTAGTTGCTGGGACCGGTCGAGCTGCGCTCGACGCCGTCGATCAGCAGTCGACCGCTCAGTGTGCGGACGACGTAGTTCGCAGCCAGCGACTCGTCGAGGCGCACGGTGGTGCCGCCCGAGACGGAGTTGATGTTGATGGTGTTCACATCTCCCGCGGCATCCACGAGCGTCGACCCGGAGACGATGTCGACGGTCGCCTTGCGGATGGCGCCCGTGACAGCCACGTCGCCCGAGACGCTGTTCGCGTTGATCGAGCCGGTGAGGCCGCGCACCTGCACGTCGCCCGAGACCGAGTTGACGGTGAGGTCGCCGATCAGGGTGTCGACGATGATGTCGCCGGAGACGGTGTTGAGGCGGGCGTCGTTGCGGAGGCCCGAGACGAGGGCGCCGGCGCTGACGACGCCGAGGTTCAGGGCGATCGCGCGGGGGACCGCGACACTCACCTCGGCACGGGGGCCGCCGGAGCCGAAGTTGCGGAACACCTCGAGGAAGTTGTCCCAGCCCAGCTGCGGGTGGTCGATCTCGACCTCGCCGTCGTGGGACTCGATGCGGAGGTCCTTGGTGGTGACGCCGTGCACCTCGATGCGGATGCCCGGTTCGTCGTGGGCGATGATGTCCACCTGTCCGCCGACGAGGCCCACCTTGAGGCGGGTGACGGACTCGATGTCGATGACGCGTTCCTCGCCCGGGGCGATGAGCCACTTCTCGGTCATGTGCTTCTCCTGTGTGTAGGGTCACGATATATCGTGTGCGGCCAGCGTAACACGATATATCTCGATTGTGTCAACCTCTCCGTGCGAAGTTCGGATGCAACCTCATGCGGGAGGGGGTCGGTCGCCGCGGCGGCCGCGCGTCCGTGCAGGCGCCGTGGAGTCGACCGGTAGTCTTCGACGGAAGGACTTCGAGGGGAGAAGATGTGGCCGGGCGATCGACGAAGCAGCCCATCGCCGACCGAATGTACGAGGTGCTGCTGCATCAGTTCATGTCGGGAGAGCGGGCGGCGGGGCAGAGCCTGAACATCGGCGCCCTGTCGCGCGAACTGGACGTCAGCCAGACCCCCCTGCGTGAGGCGCTCGCGCGCCTGGAGCACACCGGGCTCGTCCAGCGCGAGGCGTTGCGCGGCTACCAGGTGGCCCCGGTCATGACGCGCGAAGAGGTCGAGCAGTTGGGGGAGGCCCGCGTTCTGCTGGAGCCCCGTCTCGCGTACGAGGCCGCTCTGCGCACGACGCCTGAGTTCCTGGAGGGGCTGCGTGAGGCGGTCGAGGACTTCCGCCGCTCGGCCGAGGTCGCGGACACCGAGACCGAGGGCTTCGACCTCTACTGGCGCAGCGACGCCCGCTTCCACATGATGATCGCGGCACAGTCCGGCAACGCCTTCCTCGAGCTGTCGTACGCCGCACTCGGTGGACAGATCCAGCGGTTCCGACTGTTCTCGAAGTTCGGACGTACGGGGGCCGTCAGTGCGGCGCCGGAACACGATGCGGTCTACGAGGCGATCAAGGCCGGCGACGCGGACGGCGCGGCCGAGGCGATGCGCCACCACATCGTGGGAGCGACCGAGAGGCTTCTCGAGGGCTGATCGGCCTGTCAGTTCCCCCTTTCCTGCGCTATACTATTTTTTGTGATGGCGCAGAACGAGGGACCCATGTCGACGCCGACGACCGGATCAGCGGGATCGTCGGGCTACGTCGCGCGTCCACTCGTGGAGGGCTTCCCCGGGAAATCGAGCTCGCACGGGGCCTTCGGCTGGAGCAGTCTGTGGCTCCTCGACGACGGCGTGCGCCGGGTGCTCATCGACGCCGGCCAGCCCGCGTACATCCCCCTCATCCACGCGGGCCTCGAGCGCCTCGGATTGACGACGGACGATGTGACCGACGTGCTGCTGACCCACATGCACTGGGATCACGTCTCGAACTTCCCCATGTTCGCCCACGCGACCACCTGGGTCGGTGAGAAGGAGCTGCGCTGGGCGGCGGAACAGCCCGCCGGTACGCCGTTCATCCCCGACCTGCACGTGCAGGAGCTCCTCCGTCGCGCCGACCGTGTCGAGCGCATGGCCGCAGGGCAGGAGGTGCTTCCGGGCATCCACGCGATCGACAGCGCCGGGCACACCCCGCACCACCTCGCGTTCTACCTCGACCGTGCGGAGGAGAAGCGCGTGTTCGCGGGCGACGCGGTGAAGAACGTGTACGAGCTCGCCTCGGGGCGGGTCGATTCCACGCTGGACGCCGAGGCCAGTGCCGCGACGATCGACGCGATGCGCTCGCTGCTGACCGACACTGGGGCCGCGCTCGTTCCCGGACACGATGTGGAGCTGCACTGGGACGGACGCACCGCCCGTCGTCGGCGCCCGCAGCGGGCGGAGATCGGGTTCTTCTCCGACGCCTCGACGGGCGAAGAGGACCGCAGCATCGGCTGAGCGCCGGTGTCGAAGGAGAGGATGACGATGACGACAGTGCTGTACACCGGCGGGACCGGACGGATGGGCCGGGTGATCCGCGAAGGACTCGCCTCCCGCTACGACCGCGTCGTGCTGTTCGCGCGCTCCGACGCCGACGAGCCGCTGTTCCCCGGGGAGCAGGTCGTGATCGGCGACCTCGGCGACCTCGATGCCCTCACCGCGGCTGCGGAAGGCGTCGACGTCATCGTGCACCTCGGCGGCATCGCCGATGAGGCCCCGTATGACAGCATCCGCACGGTCAACATCGACGGGACCTACCACGTCTACGAAGCCGCGCGGCGAGCAGGTGTGCGTCGCGTCGTCTACGCCAGCTCGAACCACGTCGTCGGCTTCCACCCCGCGAGCGAGGTCCTGGACGAGAGCGCGCCGCTGCGCCCGGACACCTTCTACGGGGTGTCGAAGGCGTTCGGCGAAGCCCTCGCCAGCCTGTACCACGACAAGTGGGGCGTCGAGTCGGTGCTCGTGCGCATCGGCACCTTCCGCCCGGCGCCCGAGGACAGGCGCCAGCTCGGCCTCTGGCTCAGCTGGCGCGACGGCATCGAACTCTTCCGCTGCGCGATCGAGAGCGCTCCCGTGGGCTGCCAGGTCGTCTACGGCTGCTCGGCCAACACCGAACGCTGGTGGAACGGCGACGCGGGCTGGGCGGCCATCGGCTACGTGCCCCGCGACGACGCGGCCGACCACACCGACGCGGTGGACTTCAGCGCCCCCGCACCCACCTTGCATGGCGGCGCATTCGCCGCCCCCGACTACGAAGGAGGGATCTGGTGACGAAGACCGATTCCCACGACGTGCTGATCACCACCGCATTCCTCGAGCCCGGCGACGAGGTCGATCGGATGCTGCGCGAGGCCGGCCTCACGACGCGGCACGAACCCGAACTGGCCCTGCTGGATGCCGACGACCGGGCCGGCGCGCTTGCCGGAGCCCGCGCCATAATCGCCGGCACGCGGCCGCTGGGTGAGGAGGAGTTCGCGCTCGCCCCCGCACTGCAGATCGTCGTACGCACCGGCGTCGGGTACGACAGCGTCGACGTGAACGCCGCGACCGCACGTCAGGTGCCCGTCTGCGTCACGCCCGGCGCCAACCGGCAGGCCGTGGCCGAGCACGTCTTCGCGCTGGCGCTGGCCTGCGCTCGCCGCATCCCCGAGAACGTGAGCAACCTGGCCGCGGGCACGTGGCAGCAGCTCACCGGGCGGGAGCTGCAGGGGTCGACCCTCGGGATCCTCGGGCTGGGCTCGATCGGCAAGGCTGTCGCGACGATCGCCGCGGGGTTCGGAATGCACATCGTCGCGTACGACCCCTACTTCGACGAGGACTTCGCCGCGGCCCACGGCATCCGTCGTCTCGATCTGGACGACCTGCTGCGCGAGGCCGACTTCGTGACGCTGCACCTCTTCCTCGACGAATCCACGCGGAACCTCATCGACGCCTCCCGGTTGGCGCTGATGAAGAGCGATGCGGTGCTCATCAACACCGCCCGCGGGGGGATCGTCGACGAGGACGCGCTGGTGGAGGCTGTGCGAGAGGGGCGCATCGGTGCCGCCGCGCTCGACGTCTTCGCGGACGAGCCCCTGAGCGCATCGAGTCCGCTCCTGCACACCCCCGGTATCCTCGCCACGACGCACGTCGCCGGCGCGACCCGCGAGGCACGCGGCGAATCCGGCCGGATGGCGGCCCGCAACGTGATCGCCGCGCTCCGCGGCGCTGCTCCGGAATTCGTGGTCAACCCCGACTACGACGCGGTGTCCGCATGATCGTCGAGACCACGTCGGGGCCGGTGCGCCTCGCGGCCAACCTGAAGTGGATGTTCACCGAGGTGCCGTTCGTCGAGCGGTTCGACGCGGCGGCCGATGCCGGGTTCACGGCGGTGGAGTTCGCGTCGCCGTACGACCTCGCGCCGGCCGAGGTGCGCCGCCTGCTGGACGATGCGGGCCTGACGCAGATCCTCATCAACACCCCCGCCGGCGCATCGGGATCGCCCACCGCCTCGGGCGCGGCGTACGTGCCCGGAGCGGAGCAGGAGTTCCGCGACGGCGTGCTGCGCGCGCTGGAGTACGCGGACGTCCTGGGCGCCGGCGTCGTGCACGCGATGGCAGGGATCAAGCCGGCGGATGCCGACGCGGACGCGGCGTTCGCGACGTACGTATCGAACATCTCCTGGGCCGCCGAGCAGGCGCGCGGGACGGGTGTGCGCCTGGCGCTGGAGGCGATCAACAAGCGCGATCAGCCCGGCTATGGCCTGGCCTCGATGGAGACCGCGGCGGCGGTCGCGCAGGAGATCGGCCCGGAGGTCGTCGGCGTCCTGTTCGACGTCTATCACGCGCAGGTCGACCGCGGGAACCTCATCGAACGGTTCGAGCAGCTGCGTCCCGTGGTCGCGCACGTGCAGATCGCCGACAACCCCGGCCGCGGCGAACCCGGCACGGGCGAGATCGCCTACGAGCGCGTGCTCGCCCGGATCGCCCAGAGCGGCTATCCCGGGTGGATCGGCTGCGAGTACGCCCCCGTCGCGGGCACCCGTGACGGACTCTCCTGGATCGAGAGGATCATCCGATGACCGACCCGAAGATCGCGCTCATCAGCGCCACCCCGTTGGCGATCGCCCCGGCCGCGACGGCCATCGCCGCTGCCCTTCCCACGGCGACCGTGTGGAACCTGCTCGACGATCGTCTGCTCGCCGACGCGCACGTCGAGGGGGGCATCACCGCACCGCTGGCCGCGCGCATGGACAGCCTCATCGAGCTCGCTCTGGCGGGCGGAGCGGATGGCGTGCTGCTCACCTGCTCGCAGTTCGGGATCCGCGCCGACCGGCGTGATCGCGAGGCCGACGGCGTCACCGTGCTGTCTGCAGACGGCCCGCTCTTCGCCGAGGCCGTCGCGGCTGCCCCCGCGCGGGTGCTGCTGGTCGCGTCGCTCGAGTCGTCCGCGAGCGACAGCACGGCACGGCTGACGGAAGCCTTCGTCGCGAGCGGATCGTCGGCGCAGGTGCACCCGCTCGTGGTCCCCGCGGCGGCTGTGCCGCTGGCTGCGCCGGACCTGATCGACGCCCTCGCCACCGCGATCGCCGGTGTTGACGAGCCCTACGACCTGATCGTGCTCGCCCAGTACTCGCTCGCCGCCGCCGCTGCGCCTCTTGCGGACCGCTTCGGCGTGACCGTGCTGGACGGCCCCGCCGCTGCTGCGCGCCGGCTGACCGCGGCGCTGCAGGAGGGGCCCCGATGATCGGCGTCATCGCCGACGACGTGACCGGGGCCACGGATGTCGCCGCGGCGCTGCGGCGTGCGGGTCTGCGCACCCTCCTCGCGCTCGGCATCGACATCGACGACACCGCGGTCTCGGCCGACGCCATCGTCATCGGCCTGAAGACGCGCTCCCTTCCCGCCGCAGAGGCCGTCGCGCAGAGCCTCGCCGCGCTCGCGGTGCTGCGACAGCGCGGAGCCGACCGCATCTACGTCAAGTACTGCTCGACCTTCGACTCCACCGCCGAGGGGAACATCGGACCGGTCACCGAGGCGGTCGCCCGCGAGCTCGGTGTCGACCTGGTCGTGACGACTCCTGCCGCGCCGCTGCACGGGCGCACCGTGTACCGCGGGCACCTCTTCGTCGGCGACACCCTGCTCGCGGAGACCCACATGCGCGACCACCCGGTGACGCCCATGCGCGACTCGTCGGTGCTGCGGCTGCTCGCGGCGCAGAGCGCGGAGCCGGTCGCGACGCTGCCCCTCGAGGTGGTGCAGCAGGGCGCCGAGGCGGTGCGCGAGGCACTGCGCCGGGCCCGCGCGGAGGGCGACCTCCAGGTGGTGGCGGATGCCGTCACCGATGCCGACCTCGCCGCCCTCGCGGAGGCCGTCGGTGGCGACGCGCTCGTCGCCGGATCCGCCGGACTCGTCGGAGCGATCGCGCTGCGGGAGACGGCGAGCGGCACCGCAGCGCCCGTGCCGCCTCCGGGGCGCACCGCGATCATCGCGGGCAGCTGCTCCCGGCGCACCCTCGAGCAGATCGACCGCTTCGTCTCCTCCGGAAGCCCCGCCTTCCGAATCGCGGCCGAACCCGGCGACACCGCCGAGCAGCTCGCCGCACGCGCCGTGGAGTGGTGGGACCGCCAGCCCGACGATGCCGCCGCTCTCCTCTACTCCTCCAGTCCCGCCTCGGAGCGTCGCGACGACGTGCCGGATGCCGGCGAGTTGTACGAGCGGACGGCGGGTCTCATCGCCGCCCAGCTGTCGGATCGCGGGGTGAAACGGCTGCTCATCGCCGGTGGCGAGACATCGGGTGAGGTCATCCGCGCGCTCGGCACCACCGTCGCCGTCGTGGGGGAGGAGGTCGCGCCGGGGGCGCCGTGGATCCACGACGAGCGGCGCGACGTGCACCTGATCCTCAAGTCCGGGAACTTCGGTGACGAGGAGCTGTTCGTGGATGTCGCTCGGCAGGGGGTCGCCGCATGAGCACCGCCGCCCGCCGCGCGATCGAACGCGTCGCGCACTCCATCCATCGCCGCGGTCTCACCCACGGCCGCACCGGCAACCTCGCGGTGCGGGACGGCGATCACGTCCTGCTCACCCCGACGGGTGTCAGCCTCGCCGACATCGAGGCGGACCAGCTGTCGGTGGTCGCTCTCGACGGCACGCACATCGAGGGTCCGAAGCCGACGAAGGAGGCGTTCCTGCACGTCGCGATGCTGCGGGTGCGTCCCGACCTGAACGCGGTCGTGCACACCCATTCGGTCTACGCGGCCGCCGTGTCGTGCCTGGCCGACGTCGACCCGGATGCTCCGATCCCGCCCCTCACCGCGTACTACGGCATGCGCGTGGGAGCGCTGCGGATGCTTCCCTACTTCGCCCCGGGCGACCCTGCCGCGACCAGCGCCGTGGAAGAGGCGGCGCGTGTCACTCACGCTCTGCTGCTGCGCAACCACGGACCCGTCGTCGCCGGCGTCGATCTGGATTCGGCGGTCGACGCCCTGGAAGAGCTCGAGCACACCGCGCAGCTGTTCTTCGTCACCCGCGGCCTGGCCACAGCCCCGCTCACCCCTGCGCAGCTGCACGCGTTCGCGGCGCCCTCCGAAAGGTCTCCCTCATGATCACCCTGTACAGCGGCCTCGTCGTCAAGAAGCCCCTCGTCGAGCAGATCATCCCGGCGTTCGAGAGCGCCACGGGTGTCCGCGTCGACGCGACGTTCGAGCCCACGACCGTGCTCCTCGAGCGCATCGCCGCGGGGGAGCGCCCCGACCTGGTGCTCGGGGTCTCGTCGTCGGTGACCGACCTCGCGGAACAGGGGCTGGTGGACCCGGCCCAGGTCGCCGAGATCGCGGTCTCGTCCGTGGGCTTCGCGCGGCTCGAGGGCGCGCCCGTGCCGGCCGACGATTCGGCGGCGGCCTTCCTCGACTATCTGCTCGCCGCCCGTGCGGTCGCGTACACGCTGAGCGGGGCGAGTGGAGTGCACTTCATGAAGGTGCTCCGCGAGCGGGACCTTCTCGAGCGCATCGACGAGCGTGCCGTTCGCTGCGAGTCGGGTCTCACCGTGGAAGCGCTGCTCGACGGCCGGGCGGATGTCGCGGTCCAGCAGGTCAGCGAGCTGCGTTCGGTCGTCGGCCCGCAGATCGTCGAACCGATCCCGCACGAACTGCAGTCCTATGGACGGTTCGCGATCGGCGCGCGCCCCGGAGCCGGGGATGTCGCTGCGCGCTTCGTCACCCTCCTGACCGAGAAGTCGACGCAGGACGCGTTCGCCGCGTTCGGGCTGTCGCGTCCCTGACCCCCTACCTGGAGAGCATTCATGAGAAAAGTCATCGTCGACACCGACACCGGCGTGGATGACGCGCTGGCGCTGATGCTGCTGGCCGCCGATCCCGAGGTCGAGATCCTGGCGGTGGTCAGCGTCTTCGGCAACACCACCGGCGAGCGCGCGGCCGACAACGCCCGCTACGTGCTGGACACCTGCGGACGCACGGATGTGCCCGTATACCGCGGCGCGGACGTGCCGCTCATCCAGGAGCTGCGGATGAACCCCGGCATCCACGGCGAGGACGGCTTCGGCAACACCGGGCTTCGTCCGGAGCAGTCCGTGGATCCCGAGCCGGTCGGCGTCGACGTCGTGCTCGACCTGGTCGATCGGCATGAGGGCGAGATCGACTACGTCGCACTCGGCCCGCAGACCAACCTCGCCGCCGCTCTCGAGAAGCGGCCCGACCTACTGCAGCGACTCCGCTCGACCACCATCGTGGGGACGCTCGGGCCGGCGCTCTACCACGACACCGCGCCGTGGGAGGATCGCCGGTTCCGGGTCTCGCGCGACCCCAACGTCTCGTTCGACATCGACGCGGCGCGCATCGTGGCAGCCCACGAGGGCGACGTCACCTGGTGCGGGCCGTACGTCACCCGTCAGGCCCTCGTGCCCGAGGACTTCTTCCTCGACATCGCCTCGTCGACCGGCTTCGCCCCCGCACAGCTGATCACCGCGATCAGTCGGGACTATGCCGGCTTCTACTCGCGCTCGTACCCGCAGCCGGAAGGACGCCGGGTCATGGGCATCAACGACAGCATGGCGGTCGCGAGCCTGCTGTTCCCCGACTTGGTGACCGGTGCGGTCATGCGTCCGCTCGAGACCTTCCTCGACCAGGAGACCGGCGACCGCTACCTCGCCGGGGTGCACCCGGTGAAGGACGAGACGCGGCCGATCCATCGTGTCGTCTTCGACATGGACTTCGACGGCGTGCTCGAGCGGATCGGCGAGGTGCTGCGGCGCCCGCTTCCGTGGCGCTGAGCCCCGCGGCGATTCAGTCGTAGGAGCGCGCGCGCACCCACGGCATCGGCAGCAGATCGGCGGCGGTCACCCACACCGGGTGGCCGCCGTCGTCGGCGAGTGTGCGGATGCCCGGGGCGATGGCGGGCACGAGCTCACGGCACACGCCGCAGGGGTTGAGGATGACCGTGGTTCCGTCTTCCCGCAGCCCCACCGAGACCATGGCCTCGATGTCCTGCTCGCCGCCGATCCTGGCGTTCGCGAGGGCCGTGCTCTCGGCGCAGACGCTCACTCGCGGGGAGCGCAGGCTGAGGCCGAGATAGATCTGTCCGGACGCTCCGCGGGCGGCAGCCGCGACGCGGTGCAGGTCGGCGTCGTGGGTACGGACGAGGAGTTCGGAGGCGGCGTCGACGAGGCGGCGGTCGGTGTCGTTCAGCGGTGAAGTCACGATGCACTCTTTCTGTCGCGAAGGGCGATCCTGCTATACTATAGTCGTCAACGGGTCGATCACCTCCCCCTCGAGGGCAGAGCAAAGGAGCTCCATGAGCACTGAAGAAGTAGTGGCAGCCACGGCGCCGCAGCAGCTGACGAGCAAGGCCAGCAAGACAGAGCGCCGCAACCTCCGGGCGCTGAGCTGGGGCCACGCGCTCGAGTGGTACGACTGGGCGATCTTCGGGCTCCTGTCGGTCTACCTCGGTGCGGCGTTCTTCCCCTCCGACAGCCCGCTCGCCTCGACCCTGAACGCGCTCGCGGTCTTCGCGGTCGGCTTCGTCGCCCGCCCCCTCGGCGGTGTCGTCTTCGGTTTCGTCGCCGATCGGTACGGGCGCCGGAAGATCATGATCTTCGCCGTCGGAGCCGTCGCCCTGGGCAGCTTCATCATCGGCATCCTCCCCGACTTCCAGACCATCGGCGTTCTCGCGCCGATCATCGTCGTCGCCGCACGCCTCCTCCAGGGCCTCTCCGCCGGTGTCGAGGCGCCGCTCGGAACGGCATACGCGCTCGAGCTGGTGCCCAATCGTCCCGGTTACGTCGCCGGGTTCTTCGCCTTCTTCAACAACCTGGGCAACCTGCTCGCACCGCTGTCGATCTTCTTCATCAGCCTGCTGCTGGGACCGGAAGCCCTGGCGGCCTACGGATGGCGCATCCCATTCCTCGTGGGTGGAGCGTTCGGTCTCATCGTGCTGTGGCTGCGCCGCACGCTGCCGGAGACGCTCGACACCGCGGCCATCCGCACGGTCGGCGCGATCCCCACGAAGAACAACTCCGTGTGGCGCGATGTGCGCAAGTACTGGCTGAGCGTGCTCGCCACGGTGTTCATCGTGGGCGCCATCCAGGCGTACAACTACACCTGGATCGCCGGTCTGCCGAACCTCGCGAACGGCACGTTCGGAGAGGACCCCACCGCAGTGTTCGCCATCACGACCGGCATGGGCATCTTCCTGACGCTCGGCGCCTACGGTCTGAGCCGCATCCTCGACCGGTTCCCGATGTCCCGGTGGTTCGTCGTCGCCCGTCTGCTGGCGATCCCGACCATCTTCCTGGCGCTGCTGTACTCGCAGCCCGGGGTCGGAACGCTCGCCGGAGTGATGTTCGGTGGCGCCATCGTGCTGCTGCTCAACATGACCATCTTCGTCGTCGTGTCCAACTCGCTCCTGCCGCAGCACATCCGCGGCACCGGTCTCGGACTCGGGTACGGTCTCGGCGTGGCCATCTTCGGCGGCACGGCCTCGTACCTGCTGCTGTGGCTGCAGAGCCAGGGGATGATGTGGGTCTTCCCGATCTACATCGCCACCCTGTGTGCGATCAGCGTCGTGCTCTACCTCCTCGCCAAGAGCCGCAACGGCCTCTTCGTGGGCAAGTGACCGCCTGATGGATACCTGGCGTGAGATCGTCGGCTGGGCCGGCAGTGCTCTCCTGATCATCTCGATCCTCCAGCCGACGATCTCGCGCCTCCGGTGGCTGAACCTCGGAGCATCGGCGATGCTCATGGCCTACAACTTGATGCTCGGCAGCGCGCCCATGGTCGCGCTCAACATCACCCTGATCGCGATCAACTGCTGGTACCTGTTCGTCTACATGCGTTCCGCCCGTGCCGCACGGGCGGAGCCGGTGGTCGCGGAGGGGCTCAGTGAAGCGTCCGAACGGCCTGTGAGCCGCTAGGACATGACAGAAAGCATGGATATGGAACGACTGATCATTGACACCGACCCCGGGATCGACGACGCCGGAGCGCTGTTCTGGGCGCTCGCCTCGGACGCCTTCCACATCGAGGCGCTGACCACGGTGTTCGGCAACGTCGATGTCGACACCGCCACGGCGAACGCCCGCAAGATCGCGGCGCTCGCCGGTCGTCCCGACCTGCCCATCTGGAAGGGCGCGAGTCGGCCGCTGGTCGGTGAACCGAACTTCGCGGAGCACATCCACCGCCCCGGTGGCGTGGGCTACTGGGAGTACCCGGACCCGGATCCCGATGCCGACGTCGCGTCCGATGCCGTGCGTCGGATGATCGAGACGGTCATGGCGGCGCCGGGCGAGGTGACCATCATGGCGCTCGCTCCGCTGACGAACGTCGCGCTGGCGATCAAGCTGGAGCCGGAGTTCGCGCGCTCGGTGCGCCGCATCATCTACATGGGTGGGGCGGCCCTCACCTGGGGGAACGTGACGCCGGTCGCGAGTGCGAACATCTACAACGATCCCGAGGCGGCCGAGATCGTCATCCAGTCCGGTGCTCCGCTCACGCAGGTCGGTCTGGATGTGTCCCGCAGCTTCTCGCTCTCGCCCGATCACATCCGCACCCTCTGGGAGTCGCGCTCGCCGATGGGTGTGGCGCTCTGCGAGATGATCGGCTACCCCGATCGCCAGGACGACCGCGATGAGATGCCGGAGTGGAAGACCGAGGGCATGCACCTCAACGACGTTCCCTGTGTCGCCTATGCGCTCAACCCCGAGTGGTTCACCGTGCGGCGGCTGCGCGTGGACGTGGAGCTGAACGGCACGCACACCCGCGGTCAGACGGTCGTGCAGATGATCGACCGGTGGCAGGGAGTGCCCAACGTCGACGTGCTCTTCGACATCGACGCGCAGGCGGTCGCCGACGCGCTGACGGCCTCGGTGACCGCGTTCGGCACCGCCGTCGACTGACCCTTGTTTCCCACGCGACCAGCGGCCCCGCCCTCCCGACCCGGGGGTGGGGCCGTTTTCGCGTTGAGTCAGCGCTCCATGCGCCGCCGTCGCTGCTCCGAGTGCACGGGAAGCTGTCGAATGCACGGCCTGGCCGCGTCGACAACCCGTGCATTCGTCGGTAAACCGTGCACTCGAGAAGGAGTGGCTGATTTCTTGACCTTGACGCAACGTCAACTTCTAGAGTCGAGATATCGAACGGGAAGGAGGCGACATGGAACGGGACGACTGGTCCATCCAGGAGATCGCGCGGCTGGCGGGCACCACGAGTCGCACGCTGCGGCACTACGACGACATCGGACTGCTGCCGCCATCGCGCATCGCGCCTAACGGCTACCGCCACTACGACGGGCAGGCGCTCGTGCGGCTGCAGCGCATCCTCCTGCTGCGAGAGCTCGGACTCGGGCTGCCGCAGATCGCGGAGGTGCTCGAACGCGAGCGCGGCGAGGCATCCGCCCTCGAGACCCATCTCGCGCTGCTGCGCGAGGAGCAGGCCCGGCTGGCGCGGCAGATCGCGTCGGTCGAATCGACCATCACCGCATTGAGAGGAGGTGAGAACCTCATGGCAGAGAACATGTTCGACGGCTTCGACCACACCCAGTACAAGGAGGAGGTCGAGGATCGTTGGGGCAAGAAGGCCTACGCCGACAGCGACCGCTGGTGGCGGGGGATGACGGATGCCGAGCGCGCCGACTGGCAGCAGCGCGTGTCCGACCTCGGACGCGACTGGATCGACGCGGCGGAGAGCGGCATCGACCCGGCATCCGCCGAGGCTCAGGATGTCGCGCGACGCCACGTGGAGTGGCTCACGGGCATCCCGGGTACGCCCGCCGCCGTCCCCGGCGGCGACGTCAAGGCGTACGTGATCGGGCTCGGCGAGATGTATGTCGCGGATCCGCGCTTCGGCGCGAACTACGCGACGTCGTCCGGCGGCATCCACGGCGCGGAGTTCGTCCGCGACGCGCTCCGCGTGTATGCGGAGGCGAACCTGTAGCGAGTGGGGGCGTTTCGTCTCGTCGCTGCGCTCCTCGCTCAACGACCGGGTGGGGACGTTCGCGCTCCTCGCTCAACGACCGCGACGACTGCGGTCGTTGAGCGAGCGGAGCGAGACGAAACGCCCCTCCCGGCGTATCCGGCCGTAGCGAACGGCGAGTCGAGGGGCAAGGGGGAGCCCCTGGCGCGGGGGCGGGCGTAGGGTCGTGCCATGAGTCGGCGGCACAGGGACAGGGATGCATCGCCGCTGTTCCTCGTCGCTACCACGGCCTACGCGGCCAACTGCGCACTCGGCGCCTCGGTTGCCGCCCGGCTGATAGACACCAGCCGGTTCCGCTGGCTGCATCACGCGCTCTACATCGTCACCTGCGCGACCGTCGCCGCGGCCACGGTGGTCGGCTGGTCACAAGGTCCCCGCACCTCCGGTCGCCGCGCCGCCCTCGCACTGCTCCCCGCGGCGGGCCCCCTCGCCGCGATCCCGTACCTCGGCAGCCACGGCCGCCGGCATCCACTCGTCGCGCTCGCCGCGGCCCCCTTCATCGTCGCGGGACTCGTCGTCTCGCTCCGCCCCGCCGACCGGAAGTGACCGCATGGAACTGCTCGACGCCATCCGCCGCCGCAAGACCACGAACGGGCTGTTCCTGCCCGACCCGGTCTCGGAGGAGCATCAGCGCATCCTCCTCGAAGCCGCGGGCCGCGCGCCCTCGCAGCTGAACAGTCAGCCGTGGCGGTTCGTCGTGATCGAGAGCCGCGACACGATCGAGCAGATCGCCCGCATCTCCGGAGAGAGCATGACCGAGGCGATGTCGAACGGCACGTTCTTCGAGCGCTACAAGCCGTACTTCCGCTTCAGCCAGGCCGAGATGGAAGAGAAGCGCAGCGGGATGCTGTTCGACAAGCTGCCCGCCGCCCTCCGCCCGTTCACGAGCCAGGTGTTCACCAAGCGCGGCCAGACGCTCATGAACACGTTCGGGGTGCCCAAGACCCTCGGCTCCGAGAACCGCAAGCTCGTCGCGGGGTCGCCGCTGCTGATCGGCGTCATGCTCGATCGCAGCGAGTACCGCCCGGGGCAGCTGTCGTCGTTCTACTCGGTGTTCAGCATGGGCGCGGCGATGGAGAACATCTGGCTCACGACGGTCGAGCTCGGCATGGGCATCCAGTTCATCTCCTTCCCGATGGAGGTTCCGGGGCGCTGGGACGAGATCGTCGAGCTGCTGCGCGTGCCCGACGACCTCGAGCTCATGGCCGTCTACCGGCTGGGCTACCTGCCGCCCGAGCAGCGCCGACCCGCGATCGACTGGTCGAGCAGCCAGCGCAAGCTCGTGTCGCAGTACGTGTTCCGCGAGAACGGAGACACGCCTCAGGAGGGGTGGGACGACGGCCCGACGACCGGCCCGGTCACTCCCGGCCCGAGCGCGGCAGGCGACTGAGGTCCTTCACCGCCGGACCCTCGATGCGGGTGCCGTCGGCCGCGAACCGTGAGGCGTGCAGCGGGCAGTCCCACGTGCACTCGGCATCGTTCCACTCGAGCACGCCGCCCATGTGCGTGCACACCGCGCCGACCGCGCGCGTCACGCCGTGGACCGTCGAGACGCCGACCGGACGACCGCCCCGGTTCGCCACCACGCCCTCGCCCTCGACGGGCTTCGCGACGGGAACCGAGCGGCTCTCGGCATCCGCCCATCCGCCGGCGAGCGCGGCCGCGACCTTCCCACCCTCGACGGCGCCGCGCCCGAGGTCGGCGGGCATGGTCATACGCGTGCCGATGGTCGTCATCCAGGTCGGCCGGTCGCGCCACGGCGTGCCGAGGATCTCGGCGGTGAGACGCTGCGCGGCAGCCGGTGCGTTCGACAGCCCCCACTTGGCGTAGCCCGTCGCGAACCGGATGCGGCCGAGACCGCGGGGCATCGCACCGACGAACGGGATCAGGTTGTGCGACTCGTAGTCCTGCGCCGACCACCGATGCGTCTCCTCGGCGCCGGGGAAGTGCAGCTGCGTCCAGGCGACGAGGTCGTCGACCGCGGCCTTCTCGCTGTCGGACCTGCCCACCGGGTGGCCGTTGCCTCCGACGACGAGCTGACCCTCGCCTCCGGGGCCGTCGGCCGCGCTCACCGGACGGACCGAGCGAGTCGGGCCGTCGACCGAGAGGAACATCCCCGTGGGCACATCGCCCGGCACCCGGAACGACACGCAGTACGACCGCAGCCCGTGCGTCTTGGCGAAGTACAGCCCGCGGTCGGTGATCGGGGTGCCGGTCGCGAGCACGATGTGGTCGGCGAAGATCGCCCCCGCCGTCGTGTCGACCCGACCGGGCAGCGCGCGGGTGCCGGTGGCGCGGACGCCGATGTGCAGAGTGCCGCCCGCACTCAGCAGCTCGTGGGCGAGCGCGACGGTCACGGCGACCGGGTCGATCGCGATCTGATCGTCGAGGGCCACGGCGGCGGCCACCGGGAACGGCGTCGACGGCACCGTCGTGGCGGCCAGCATCCGTGTCGGCAGCCCGGCCTCGCGGGCAGCGTCGTGCTGGTCTCGCACGTCTCCTGCGCCGTCGGGACCCTGCGCGTAGGAGTGGTCGGTGTGGCGGGTGAACGGCACGTCCGCGCTCTCGGCGAAGGCGGTCAGCCACTCCATCCCCGACCTGTTGGCGTCGACGTACGCCCGCACCAGCGACGCCGGGTGGTGGCGGCGGATCGTCGCGAGTCGTGAGCCCTGCAGGAGCGACAGCTTGCCGGTGTTCGCGCCGGTCGCGAGCTCGGCGATGCCACCCGCGTCGATCACGGCCACATCGAGCCCGGCCCGGGTGAGCATGACGGCCGTCGTGAGGCCGGTGATGCCGGCGCCGACGACCACGACGTCGTGTCGCGCACCCTCCTCGAAGGGCGATCCGGTCGGCAGCGACTTCTCGAGCTTCCACAGAGGGGTCATGAGCACAGTCAACGGCGTGCGGTGCCCGGCATCCACGCCCTTGACATCGCCGCGGCGCACTGTCACGCGCGACTACAGTGGCGACGTGACCCTCCGCCGCATCCTCCTCGTCGCCCTCGGCGGCACAGTGGGCACGGCGGCACGGCTCGGCCTGGGGCTCGCTCTCCCGGACGCCGGCGGTCTGCCCGTCGCCGTGCTCGTCGCGAACGTGCTCGGCGCCCTGCTGATCGGCGTGTTGGCCGCGCGGATCCCCGCCTCTACGGATCTGCGACTGCTGCTCGGCACCGGGGTGCTCGGCGGCTTCACGACGTACAGCGCCTTCATGACGGGGAGCGTGGAGCTGTGGGCGGATGCTCCGGTGCTCGCGTTCGCCTATGCCGCGGGTAGCCTCGTGCTCGGGCTCGCTGCCGCAGCTCTCGGGCTGCGCATCGCCCGCCCCCGCCCCGGAGCGGCATCGTGAGCCCGCTGCTGTTCGTCGGCGCCGCGCTCGCCGGGGGCGTCGGTGCGGTGCTGCGATACGTCATCGACCTCGGCGTCGCCCGGCTGGCCGGTCGCCGGTTCCCGTGGGGGATCCTGCTGGTGAACCTCTCCGGATCCTTCGCGCTCGGCATCGTCACGACCGCACTGCCGGATGCCGCGTTCCTGCTCGGCGCCGGGCTGCTCGGCGGGTACACGACCTTCAGCACCGCGATGCTCGACACGGTCGCCCTGTGGCGCGACCGCGAGCGCCCGGCATCCGTCTTCAACGCCGTCGGGATGCTGCTGCTCGGCCTGCTCGCCGCGGGTCTCGGGCTGGCTGTCGGCTCGTTGTTCTGACCGCTCCCAGCGTCCTCACAATCCGGAAATGTACAAACGTACATGTACGGATGTCCAGGGGGTTCGGATGGGTGATGGGTCGCGTCGTCGACGTGACCCTGAAGCGCGCCGTCGCGAGATCGTGACCGCCGCCGCCGAGCTCATCGTCGAAGTGGGCGCCGAAGCCGTCACCCACCGCAAGGTCGCCGCCCGCGCCGGCGTTCCCCTCGGGGCGACCACCCAGTACTTCGACACCCTCGACGACCTCCGCTCCGCCGCCTTCCGCGCGCTCGCCGACGAGGTGGATGCGCGCCTCGACGGCGTCCGGCAGACCATCGCCGACCGCGGGGACAGCCCCGCCGTGATCGCCGCGCTCGTGTTCGAGAGCCTCGACGACCACCATGCCGTGCAGGCCGACCGCGCCGTGGTCACCGCGGCCGTGCATGACCCCCGGTTGCGCGAGCTCGCACGTCATCTCTCCGACCGGCTCGTGGAACTTCTCGAGCCGACCTATGGCGAAGACCGCGCCCGAGCGGCGATGATCTTCATCGACGGCGTCATGTGGAGCATGCAGATCCGCGACGCCCATCTCGAACAGTCCTTCATCGAGACCGCACTGGCGCGGATCCTCGGAGATTCCGTCTCCACTCCCTCCGCAGCGACAGCCACACCCTGACACCGAGGAAACCGCCTTGTCGAAACTCGCCATCCTGAGCCTCAAGAACCGCGCGCTCATCGCCCTGATCACCATCGTCGCGGCGGTGTTCGGCGGGCTCGCGCTCACCAACCTCAAGCAGGAGCTGATCCCTTCGCTCGAGCTGCCGGCGCTCGTCGTAATGACGACGTACCCCGGTGCCTCACCCGAGGTGGTCGAGAACGACGTGTCGACGCCGATCGAGTCGGCGATCCAGGGCGTGCCGGGGTTGGAATCGACCACGGCCACCAGCACCACGAACGCCTCGATCGTGCAGGCGATGTTCGCCTACGGCACCAACCTCGCCACCGCCGAGCAGAAGATCCAGCAGGCGATCAACCGCGTCTCCTCGCAGCTGCCGGAAGACGTGGCCCCGCAGGTGCTGTCGGTCTCCATCGACGACTTCCCGGTGATCCAGGTGGCCGTCACCGGATTCGAGGATGCCGACAACGCGCAGGCCGAGCTCGAATCCGTCGCGATCCCCGAGCTGGAAGACGTCGATGGCGTGAACGCCGCCGAGATCGTCGGCGGTGTCGGGCAGCGCATCAGCATCACGCCCGACCCCGCCAAGCTCGCCGCCGAAGGCCAGAGCACGCAGGCGATCAGCAATGCGCTGCAGCAGAACGGCACGCTCTTCCCCGGCGGGGACATCACCGAGAACGGTCAGACGCTCACGGTGCAGACCGGAGCGAAGATCACCTCGGTCGAAGAGATCGCGGCACTCCCGCTCGTCGGTACCACCTCGACCATCGGCGATGTCGCCACGGTCGCGCAGGAGTCCGACCCGGTCACCTCGATCTCGCGCGTCGACGGCAAGGACGCGCTCTCGATCTCGATCACCAAGCTCCCCGCCGCGAACACCGTGGAGGTGTCGAACGGCGTCATCGCCGCGCTCGACACGATCAGCGACGCCTTCCCCGACGCCGAGTTCACGATCATCTTCGACCAGGCGCCGTTCATCGTGCAGTCGATCGAGACGCTGGCGACCGAGGGCCTGCTCGGCCTGGTGTTCGCGGTGATCGTGATCCTCGTGTTCCTGATGTCGATCCGCTCCACGCTCGTCACTGCCATCTCGATCCCGACCAGCGTGCTCATCACCTTCATCGGGCTGCAGGCGTTCGGCTACTCGCTGAACGTGCTGACCCTCGGTGCGCTCACGATCGCGATCGGCCGCGTGGTCGACGACTCCATCGTCGTGATCGAGAACATCAAACGTCACTACGTCGGCGATGCCGACAAGGGTGATGCGATCCGCCTCGCCGTGCGCGAGGTCGCCATGGCGATCACGGCATCCACGATCACGACGGTCGCGGTGTTCCTGCCGATCGTCTTCGTCGGCGACATGGTCGGCGAGCTGTTCCGACCGTTCGCCATGACCGTGACCATCGCGATGGTCGCCTCGCTCCTGGTGGCCCTCACCATCGTCCCGGTGCTCGCGTACTGGTTCCTGAAGCCGGGCAAGGAGCTCGTCGACGAGCACGGAAACGTCATCGACCCCGAGCACCCGGATGCTCCGCCGACGCAGCTGCAGCGCGTCTACCGGCCGATCCTCGGCTGGACCCTCAAGCACTCCGGTGTCACGGTGATCCTCGCCGTCGTCGTGCTCGGCGCCACGCTCGCCGCCGCACCGCTCATGAAGATCAACTTCTTGAGCGACTCCGGCCAGAACACCATGACCGTCACGCAGGACCTCGGCCCGACCGCGAGCCTGCAGGCGAAGTCGGATGCCGCGGTCGAGGTCGAGGACGCACTCCTCGGCATCGACGGCATCGAGCACGTGCAGGCCTCGATCGGCACCAGCGGCTCGGCCCTCAGCGACGCCTTCTCGGGCGGAGCGGGTGTTACCTACTCGGTGCTCACCGACGGCGACGCCGACCAGGAGAAGCTGCGCGCCGACGTGCAGGACGCGATCGACGGACTCGGCGACGACGTGGGCGAGGTGTCGGTCGCGGCATCCGCCGGCTTCGGCTCGAGCGACATCGAGATCACGGTCACGGCATCCAACGCCGACGACCTGCAGACCGCGACCACCTCGGTCGTCGAGGAGCTCGACGGACGCGACGGCGTCGGCCAGGTGACCGACAACCTCGCCGCCTCGCTGCCGTACATCGCCGTGGTCGTCGACCGGGAGGCAGCCGCCCAGCGCGGTCTCTCCGAGGTCGCGGTCGGCTCGATCGTCTCGAACACCATGCGTCCGCAGCAGGCCGGATCGGTCGAGATCGACGACACCGCGCTGACCATCTACATCGTCACGCCGGAGCCACCGACCACTGTCCAGGCGCTCAAGGAGCTCGCGATCCCGACCCCGCTCGGCGTCGTGCAGCTGCAGGACATCGCGACGGTCGAGCAGCGCAACGGCCCCACCTCGATCACGACCGAGCAGGGGCGCCGGACATCGACGGTCACCGTGCCGCCGGCATCCGACAACCTCGCCACCGCCACGCAGTCGGTGACCGAGGCGCTCGCCGCAGCCGACCTGCCCGACGGTGCCTCGGCCGAGGTCGGCGGTGTCGCCTCGCAGCAGGCCGACTCGTTCTCGCAGCTCGGACTCGCGATGCTCGCGGCGATCCTGATCGTCTACGTGGTGATGGTCGCGGTGTTCAAGTCGCTGCGCCAGCCGCTGCTGCTGCTCGTCTCGGTGCCGTTCGCGGCGACCGGCGCGATCCTGCTGCAGATCGTCACGGGCGTGCCGCTGGGCGTCGCCTCGCTGATCGGTGTGCTGATGCTCATCGGCATCGTGGTGACGAACGCGATCGTGCTCGTCGACCTCGTGAACCAGTACAGGGAGAAGGGTCTGTCGACCATCGAGGCGGTGAAGGCCGGTGGCGAGAAGCGTCTGCGTCCGATCCTCATGACGGCACTCGCCACAATCCTCGCGCTGACGCCGATGGCTCTCGGCATCACCGGTCACGGCGGGTTCATCTCGCAGCCGCTCGCGATCGTCGTGATCGGCGGCCTGCTCTCCTCGACCGTGCTGACGCTGATCGTGCTGCCCACCCTCTACAACCTCGTCGAGGGTGCCAAGGAGCGGCGGGCCGCGCGCAAGGCCGGTGGGTCGGATGCCGGGGGAGCGCCGAAGCCGGATGCTCCCGTCGACCCCGACACGTCGGGTGCCGCTGTGGCTCCGGCCGGATCGGTGCTGATCGACGCGTCCGGCCTGCCGTACGCGCCGCAGCTCACGCGGCGCGAGCTGCGCGACCGCGGGGAGTAGCTCCCGCTTGGCGGGCGTGCGATCTCGCCCGCCGGCTGTTCACAACTCCTCAGAAAGGCCCCGGATCCGCATCCACATGCGCGATCCGGGGCCTTTCTGCTCGGTTCTTGAGGAGTTGTGAATGGCCCGACCCTGCGACGAGTCGGAACAGATCAGCCGAGGGCGATGCCCCAGTGCAGCGTCCAGGTCTCGTCGGGGGCGAGACGACGGATGCCGAGGCCGCTGTTCAACGCATCGGCGGGCGCGGTCATCGGCTCGATCGCGACCGCGAGACTCTGCCCCGGGTAGGCGGGCGTCGTGTACACCTGCACGTAGTCGAAGCCCTCGCCCTGCCACAGTGTCACGCGGCGGCCGTCGGGTGCCGTGAGCGAGTGCCGCACGCGGCCGTCGGTGTCGCGGGCGAGGTCGGTGAACCCGGTGTCGAGGGTCACGTCGCCCAGCCGCACCCCGTCGCGCAGGGCGGCCTCGGCGGGACGGGTGCCGGTGGGGAGCATCCGCTCGTCGGTCGTGAACGCCGTCTCCGCGGGCACACGCAGCACCAGGTCATGCGGGTCGACGTCGCCGATCGTCACGAAGGGGTGCGTGCCGAGGGCGACCGGTGCGGGCGTCGCCGAGCGGTTGGTGAGCGTGTGCGTGACCTCGATGCCGTCGGGCGTGAGCGTGTAGGTCACGGCGGTCTCGATCAGGTACGGGTAGCCGGTCTGGGGCACGATCGTCGCCCGCAGCACGGCTTCGGCGTCGGTGTGCGACACCTCGTACGCCGTGAAGCGCAGCAGTCCGTGACTGGCATTGTTCAGCTTCGGCTCGGTGATCGCGAGCAGGCGCGAGGTTCCGTCGTCATCCCACCGACCGTCGCGCACGCGGTTCGGCCACGGGGCGAGGACCACGCCGGAACAGGCGGGAGTCGGCTGATCGAGCGGGTATGGAGGGACGAGGTCGACGCCGCCGATGCGCAGCGACCGCAGGGACGCGCCGACCTGTGCGATCTGGGCGGTCGCATCGCCGAGTCGGAGGGTGATCTGGGCGCCGGTGGGGGATGCGGAAGTCACTTCGACATCGTACGGCCACCCCCGCGTCGGCACTCTCTCAGGCGCGTCGGCTACACTTGTGCGGTCGGCTTCGGACACCCGCGCGTTGGCGCGGACGTTTTATGTGTGTGAAGTGTGAGTCCAGGGGCCGATGGTGAGCGTCGCTCGACGCTAATCAACCATCACATGAATGGCCCCGGCCGCTGACAGTCCGGAACCCCGCTGGTCGCATCCGACCACGCGCAGGGTGCTCGCGCGTGTGCGCGGCGCTGTTCTCGTGCGAGAACACAGGAAGACAACGCAATGCCCAAGAACAAGAAGCCCCGCGGCGGACGTCCCGCCGCCAACTTCGAGCCGCGCTACGGCGCCAAGAAGACCTCCTTCCACGACCGCCACAACGGCGGCCCCGCCCGTGACGGTGCGCGCGACGAGCGTGGTGCCCGCGCGGATGCCGGCGACCGCCGCTCCGCCCCCGCCGCCGGCGGCTACGACCGTCGTCCCGGCAGCCGCAGCGCCGGTCACCGTGGCTACCGCCCGGCCGAGGCCGAGTCGGGTGCGCCCAAGCAGCGCTGGAACGCCTCCGAGCGTGCCGGCCGCGACGAGGCCCGGGGCATCCGCAACCGCGCCGAGTCCGGACGCCGCGAGGCACCGCACCACCGCAACGACGAGCGCTCCGAGCGTCCTCGCTACAACGACCGGCCCAGCGTCGGCGGCCGCTTCGACGACCGTCCGCGTCGGGACGACCGTGGCGGACAGCGTCCGACCGGTCAGCGCCCGACCGGTCCCGGAACCTATCGCGACGAGCGCGGCGGCGACCGCCCCCGCTTCGACCGCGACGACCGCTCGCGTCGTGACGACCGTGGCGCCGGCACCCAGCGTCAGGGCTTCCGCGACAACGACCACCGCGATGGCGGGCGTCCGGTCCGCGACGACCGCCGTGGCGGCGGCGAGCGTCCCCGGTTCAACAGCGACCGTGGCGCCGAGCGTCCCCGGTTCAACAGCGACCGTGGCACCGAGCGCCCCCGGTTCGACCGCGACGAGCGTCCGCGTCGTGACGACCGCGGCGGCGACCGTGCCCGGAGCAACGACCGTGGCGCCGACCGCGGCGGCGAGCGTTCGTACGACGCCGACCGCGCCCGTCGGGCCTTCGACCGCGACCGCACGCAGCGCTCGTACGAGGGCGGCCGTGACGAGCGTTCGCGTCCGTCGACCGGTGGCGCGTACCGCACCGAGCGTCCGCGCCCGCTGACCTCCGACACCCGTGGGCGTCCGGCGCGCAACGAGCGCCCGAGCCGCAACGACTGGAACGCCACCGGCCGGCCCGAGTCGACCGGAGCGAAGTTCACCCCGGGCGACGACGTCGTGCACGAGCGCCTCGAGGCGAAGTCCGTCGCAGCCGTCGAGGTCGACGGTGTGACCTTCGGTGACCTCGGTCTCGGCTCGAACATCGTCGACACCCTCGTCGGCATGGGCGCGGCGACGCCGTTCCCGATCCAGGCCGCCAGCATCCCGGCCGTCCTCGCCGGGCGCGACGTGCTCGCCCGCGGTCGCACCGGCTCCGGCAAGACCATCGCTTTCGGCGCCCCGCTCGTCGAGCGCGTGCTGCAGTCGCAGGCCGGCAAGCGCCGTGAGTTCGGACGGTCGCCGCGCGCGATCATCCTCGCTCCGACGCGCGAGCTCGCGCTGCAGATCGACCGCACGATCCAGCCGATCGCCCGCAGCGTCGGCCTCTTCACCACGCAGATCTACGGTGGTGTCCCGCAGGGTCGCCAGGTCGGTGCGCTGAAGAAGGGCGTCGACATCGTGATCGGCACCCCCGGTCGCGTCGAGGACCTCATCAACCAGGGCAAGCTCGACCTCTCGGACTGCCGCATCGCGGTGCTGGACGAGGCCGACCACATGTGCGAGCTCGGATTCGTCGAGCCCGTGCAGCGCATCCTGCGTCACACCGCAGACGGCAGCCAGAAGCTGCTGTTCTCGGCCACGCTCGACCGCGAGGTCGCGGCTCTCGTCGACGAGTTCCTCGTCGACCCGGCTGTGTACGAGGTCGCCGGTGAAGACCAGGACTCCAGCACGATCGAGCACCGCGTGCTCGTGATCGAGCACCGCGACAAGGCCGACATCCTCACGTCGCTCGTCGACCGTGCCGGCAAGACACTGGTCTTCGCTCGCACCCGTGCCTACGCCGACATGCTCGCCGAGCAGTTCGACGATGCCGGCATCCCGGCCGTCTCGCTGCACGGCGACCTGAACCAGGCCAAGCGCACGCGCAACCTCGAGCGTCTGACCTCGGGCCGCGTGAACGTGCTCGTCGCCACGGATGTCGCCGCCCGCGGCATCCACGTCGACGACATCGACCTGGTCGTCCAGGCCGACGCTCCCGACGAGTACAAGACGTACCTCCACCGCTCGGGTCGTACCGGTCGCGCGGGTCGTTCGGGTCGTGTCGTCACGCTGATCACGCGTCAGCGTCAGCGTCGCATGACCGAGCTGCTCGACCGCGCCGAGATCGACGCGCCGTTCGAGAACGCGCGCCTCGACGACGACGTGATCGAGGAGATCGCCGGTCGCGTGCCGACCGCGGCCGACCTCACCGCCTGAGTCTCGCTCACCAGAGGCCCCGTCCCGCTTCCGCGGTCCGGGGCCTCTGTCGTGTCCGCGCCGCGCGCGCCGCGCTCCCCGCCCCTGCCTGCCCCCTGCTGCCGAGTGCACGGGATGCTGCCGAGTGCACGGCGTACCTGCGTGAAGACGCCGTGCGTTCGACGCGAAGCCGTGCGCTCGGCGGTGGGGGGAGCGGGCTGAGTCGCGCCTGTCAGGCCAGCTCGTGCACGTGCACGGTCGAGGTCAGGCTCGTGCCGTTGAGGTCGAGGTAGATCACTCCCTCGGCCCGCGTGAGGGTCATCGTGTTGCGGCGTTCGATCAGGGCCGCGGCCGACTCGATGAACCCGGGGTCGAAGCTGTACACGCGGATGTCCTCGCGGCGGTGGATGCGCTTGTCCGCCCACTGCGCCATGACCTTCGCGGGATCGCGGTGCGTGTAGACGACAGTGCGTTCGGCCAGTCGGCTGCCGTGGTGCAGTCGCTCGGCATCGGGCGCCCCGATCTCGACCCAGACGGTGATGAGCCCGGTCATGTCGCGCACGAGCACGGCCGGTTCCTCGGTCGAGGAGATGCTGCCGCCGAACGTGATGCCCTCGGCGAACTCGAGCCCATAGGCGAGCACGCGGGTGAGCATGTACGCGTCGGTCTCGGACGGATGCCGCGCCACGCGCAGCGAGTAGTCCTCGTAGATTCCGCGGTCGGTGTCAGCGAGCTGCACCTCGAATGTGTGGACTGTCGAACCGATCGCCATGATCCCCGAGCCTACGCGGCCACGGGCGGGGCGACCGACCGGGTGAGAGGGGCGATCCGGATCAGAACAGCATCGGCTGCGCAGCCGCGGCCTGAGCAGTGGGCGTGAAGCGCACCGCTGCCGCGGTCGCCGCTCCCGACTGTACGTGTCCCTGCCCTGGTCGGAACCCGCGGCGGGAGTAGTCGTCTTCATGGCGGCCGTCGAGTCCGTGCATCCGGATGAGGGGGCGAGCGCGTTTCGCGAGCCACTGCCGGTATCCCTTGGGGGCCTCGGCCGAGGCGCCGGGATAGAGCCCGCGATACGACGACACCAGGTCGGGCCGGTTGGCGCCGAGCCACTCGAAGAACCACGGCTTGACGCCCGGTCGCAGATGCAGTGCTCCGTAGATGACGGTGCGCGCTCCCGCCTCTTTGATGCGCACGAGGGCGCTGTCGATCGCCTCGAGAGAGTCGGTCATGTGCGGCATGATCGGCATGAGGAACACGGTCACGGGAAACCCGGCGTCGGCCAGGGCGCGAACGGTGTCGAGGCGGGCCTGGGTGGTCGGGGCTCCCGGTTCGATGGCCTTCTGCAGCTCGTCGTCGTACATGGCGATCGACATCTGCACGTCGACGGGCACGCGCTGCGCGGCCTTCACGAGCAGGGGGATGTCGCGGCGGATCAGCGTCCCCTTGGTGAGGATCGACATCGGGGTGCCGGATGCGGCGAGGGTCTCGATGATGCCGGGCATGAGCTTGTAGCGCCCCTCGGCCCGCTGATACGGGTCGGTGTTCGTGCCCAGGGCGACTGTCTCGTGCTGCCAGCTGCCGCGCCGCAGCTCCTTCTCGAGCACCTCGACCACGTTCACCTTGACCACGATCTGCGAATCGAAGTCCGACCCGCCGTCGAGGTCGAGGTACTCGTGCGTGCCGCGGGCGAAACAGTAAACGCAGGCATGCGAACATCCGCGGTACGGGTTGATCGTCCAGGCGAACGGCATGCGTGAAGCGCCGGGCACGTGGTTCAGGGCCGACTTGGACAGCACCTCGTGGAACGTCATCCCGGCGAACTCGGGGGTGGTCACCGACCGCAGCACGCTCGACCGGTCTTCGAGTCCGGGCAGCGCCGCTGCATCCGTCTCGCCGAGCTTCTGTCCCTGCCACCGCATCTGAACATTCGAACAAAACATCGACTCGATGTCAACCCGGAATGGTAACTATCTTCGACGGATCAACCCTCAGGGGAACGTCGCGTCGAGCGCAGCGCTCAGGTCTGCCAACAGGTCGTCCGTGTCTTCGAGGCCGACCGAGAGCCGCAGGTGGCCGAACTTCCGGAAGGGTTCGGGATAGGTGGCGACGCGGCCGCCCTCGGTCCCGGTGTGCACGATCAGCGAGTCGTCGTGGCCGAGCGAGAAGCCCGAGGTGATCAGCCGCAGGTTCGCCACGAACGTGTTCTGCACGTCGGGGGAGCCCTTCACGGCGAACGCCATCATGCCGCCGAAGCCGCGTCCATCGAACTGGCGGACGGCGAGCGCGTGGTCGGGGTGGGAGTCGAGACCGGGGTAGGCGATGTACTCCACCCGGTCGTCGGCGGCGAGCATCTCGGCGATGCGGGCGGCCGAGTCGAAGTGCTGCCGCAGGCGCAGGGGGAGCGTGACGGTTCCGCGCTGGATCTGCCAGGCGTTGAAGGGCGAGATGATGCCGCCGACATCGACCATCGCGTCGGCCTTGATGGGCTGGATGAGCTCGTGGCTGCCCGCGACCGATCCCCCCATCGCGTCGCCGTGCCCGTTGAGGTACTTCGTGAGGGAGTGCACGACCAGGTCGGCGCCGTCCGGGATGGGGCGGTAGAACGGCGGCGGCGAGAAGGTCGAGTCGACCATCAGGATCGCGCCGGCGGAGTGTGCGATCTCCGCGATCGCCGCCACGTCGGCGACCTTGGTGGTGGGGTTCGCGATCGCCTCGATGCACACCAGGCGCGTCTCCGGGCGCATGGCCGCACGCACGGCATCGAGATCGCCGATGTCGACGAAGGTGGCCTCGAGTCCATAGCGCTGCGGCAGCAGTTCGGTCCACAGGCGCCAGGTCGCCTCGTACACCACGTCGCTCACGATCACGTGGTCGCCGACGCGCAGGTGGGTGAAGAAGACGGCGTGCAGTGCCGCGACGCCCGAGGCGAGGGCGACGGCCTCCTCGGCGCCATCGAGCGCGGCGAGCTTCTGCTCCAGCGCGGACTGGTTCACGCCGGTGTTGCGCGTGTACAGCCCGGGCGCGGTGGCCGACCAGCTGATCTCGCTCGGATCGTCGGGAAGCTGATAGGAGTTGGCCATCACGAGCGGGGTCCGCAGCGCCATCGTCGAGTCGAGCTGGTTGCCGGCGTGCACGGCCAGGCTGAGGTCCGACAGGGTGAGGGGATCTTTGCGGTCGGGGCGAGTGTCCATGGTGACTCCTTCGTTCCTGCACCGCTCCGGGTGCCGATTCCACTCTAGAGTGCATAATAGACACACGCAATTGTTAATGATGCACATGATGGCGCACACTCAGGAGGTCTCGATGGAGCGGCTTCACCTCGATCAGATCGATCGCAGCATCCTCGCCGCGCTCACCGAAGACGCCCGCGTGCCCCTGGTCGCACTCGCATCCCAGGTACATCTCTCGCGCAACGCCGTGAAGCAGCGGATGGAACGCATGGAGCGGCAGGGCGTGATCGGCGGGTACACCGTCACGCCGGGGCACGCCGGCGGCTCCCCCGTCTCGGCGATCGTGCTCGTCTACCGCACCGACCGGATGCGCGGCGGCGCGGTCATCGCCGAGATCTCGCAGATCCCCGAGGTGCGGCGGTGCGACGTGCTGTCCGGCGACTTCGACCTGCTCGTCATGCTGGAGGCCGACTCGATGGACCGCATCGGCGAGATCTGGGAGATGCTCGCCGCCGTGCCCGGAGTCGCGAACACGGTGACGGCCGTGTCGTTGACCCGCGTCGTCGACCGCGCCTGAACCTCGGGGAGGGGCCGGGTATCCCCCTGGACCCCCGCCCTCCCCGAGGAGTTCTCAGGTGGTGATGCAGGTCACCTTGGGCTGGGTCATCTCCTCGTACGCGAAGCGCACGCCCTCGCGCCCCATGCTCCCGTACTTGGATCCGCCGAACGGCATGCTGTCGATGCGGTAGTCGGAGGAGTCGTTGATCATCACGCCTCCGGCATCCAGGGCCTCGGCGAGCCGCAGTGCGCGGCCGATGTCCGTCGTGAAGACCGCGGCGTGCAGCGCGTAGTCGACACTGTTGGCCTCGGCGACGGCCTCCTCCTCGGAGTCGAACGGTGCCAGCGCCACGACCGGGGCGAACGCCTCCTCGTTCCAGAGCTCGCACGAGAGCGCCACGTTCTCGACCGCGGTCGGCCAGTACACCGAGCCGTCCCTGCGGTGTCCGGCGAGCACCCGCGCGCCCGCGCTCACCGCATCGTCGACCATCCGTTCGGCGCGCACGGCCGCCGCCTCCGAGATCATCGGCCCGACGTCGGTGGCCGGATCCGAGGGGTCGCCGGCGCGCAGCGTCGAGGTGCGCGCCGCGAACCGGTCGCGGAACTCGGCGTACACGGAGCGCTCGATGAGGATGCGCTGGGATCCCACGCAGTTCTGCCCCGCGGCCCAGAAAGCGCCGGACACGCAGGCCTCGACGGCCTCCGCGATGTCGGCATCCGCGAAGACCACGACGGGCGCGTTCCCGCCGAGTTCCATGGCGAGCTTCTTGAGCCCCGCGGTGCGAGCGATCGCCTCGCCCGTCGCGAATCCGCCCGTGAACGAGACCATGCGGATGTCGCGCACAGCGACGAGAGCCTGCGCGACCTGGCGGTCTCCGTGCACGACGGTGATGATCTCGTCGGGGAGACCGGCTTCGAGCAGCACGTCGACGAGGAAGCGTGCGGTCAACGGGGTGAGTTGGGAGGGCTTGAGGACGACGGCGTTCCCTCCCGCGATCGCAGGGCCGAGCTTGTGGGCGACGAGGTTGAGTGCGTCGTTGTACGGCGTGATCGCGAGGATCACCCCGAGCGGTTCCCGTGTGTACCAGCCGCGGCGGTTGCCCCCGCCCTCGTAAGCGTCGAAGGGGATGACCTCGCCGTCGAACGCCCGAGCGGTCTCCGCCGAGAGGGAGATCGTGGTGACCGCTCGACGCACCTCCTTGCGGGCCTGGGTGATGGTCTTGCCCGCTTCGCGCACGATGAGGGCGGCGGCCTCGTCGGCACGTTCCTCGAGGATGCGCGCCGCGCGGTCGAGGATCGTGTGTCGAGCGAACCGGGTCAGCTCCCGCGAGAGCGAAGCGCCGAGCCTTGCGCGCTCCATGATCGGCTCGACGTCTTCCACCGTGTGCTGCGCCAGCTCGGCGATGGTCTCGCCGCTGTACGGGTCGAGCACTCGGAGTACGGCGGTGCCGGTCGTCGGAGCATCCATGATCGCCACGCTCACCGGACCGCTCCGGCGTACGACTTCTGGTGGGCGTCGATCGCGATGATGTCGGAGAGGAGCGCGTACGCCGTCTCGATGCGCCCCGCGCCGGGACCGGACACCGTGACCGTGCCGAGCAGGTCGGTCGTGAAGGCGACGGCGTTCGTGGCCCCCGAGACGGCGGCGAGCGGGTGATCGGCGCCGAGCGCGAGGGGCTGGACGGATGCCGAGATGACCCCCGACTCGTCGCGGGAGACCGTGCCGATGAGCTTCCAGTGCTCGCCCGCCGCCGCTGCGGCGATCACGTCGCTCGCGGTGATGTCGCTGATCCCGGTGCGCGGCACGTCGGCGGTCGTGAGCTGCGCGCCCAGCACCTCGTTCGCGAGGATCACGACCTTCAGCTGCACGTCGGATCCCTCGATGTCGGCGGTCGGGTCGGCCTCGGCGTATCCGAGAGCCTGAGCCTCGGCGACGGCGTCTGCGAGCGACTTCCCCTCTTCCATGCGTCCCAGTACGAAGTTGCTCGTGCCGTTGAGGATGCCCTGGATGCGGGTGATGCGCAGTCCCTTGAGGGTCTCGCCGGCGAGTCGGAGCACCGGAGTCCCGCTCATCACCGAGCCCTCGTACTCGAAGCGGGCTCCGTTCTCGGCGGCGAGGCGGTTGAGCGCGGCGCCCGCGAGCGCGACCGGGCCCTTGTTCGTGGTGGTCACGCTCTTGCCGCTCTCGAGGGCGGCGCGCACGTGCGAGATCGCCGGCTCTCCGTCGACCGGGTTCGTGAACGTCGCTTCGGCGATGACATCGGCCGTGGTGTTGCGGATCACGTAGTCGTTGCGGGGCTCGGCGTGGCCGCCGGGCATTCCCGCGAACGTGTCGGCGCCGGTCATCGCGAGCGCCGCGTCGAGGTCGATGCCGTCGCTCTGCATGAGCGAGCCGAGGCGGAGGTCGGTGATCGCGACGACGCGCAGGCCGAAGCCGAGGTCGTCGACGAGCGCCGCACCGCGGTCGCGGATGATCTCGGCCAGGGCGCGGTTGACGCCTCCGAAGCCGATGAGGGCGAGGTCGTGGTGAGTCACCGTTGTCTCCTTCTTTCCATGAGCTGTCGCCGGCGACGCCGTGCGACACGGATCCATCGTCGGTGAGGTGGGTGTCCGTGCGCGCCTGTCGGATCGGCTGCGGGTACTGCCGGAATGGCAGCTCCTCCGCCGGATGGTCGGCAGTGACGGTGGGCGCGAAGAATTCTGCTCCGGGGTCTTGTGGGCTGGATCGCGGAGCGGATAGTGTCCCCGCATCCGACCAACAAAATGCGTCATTGGCACATAGATGTGAATATGATGCACATATCAAACCCGATTGAGAGTTCCGATGACGCCTCTTCCCGGGGAGAAGTCCCTCCCCAACGTCCTGCCGAACACGACGGCGACGCAGGTGCCGCTCCGCCGCCTCCAACGGACCATGGACGCCCGGCATCTGATCATGATCGCGCTGGGCGGCGTGATCGGATCGGGCCTGTTCCTCAGCTCCGGCTACACGATCTCCCAGGCGGGACCTCTCGGCGCGATCATCGCGTACCTGATCGGCGCGTTCGTGGTCTACCTGGTCATGGCCTGCCTCGGTGAACTCGCCATCGCGTATCCCGTCTCCGGCGCCTTTCACATCTACGCCTCACGATCGATCGGGCCGGCGACCGGATTCACGACGGCGTGGCTGTACTGGCTCTGCTGGGTGGTGGCACTGGGGTCGGAGTTCACGGCGTCCGGCATCCTCATGCAGCGCTGGTTCCCCGGGGTGCCGGTGTGGCTGTGGTGCCTGATCTTCGCAGCCGTGCTGTTCCTGCTCAACGCGATCTCGGCCCGGGTGTTCGGCGAGGCGGAGTTCTGGTTCTCGCTGGTCAAGGTCGTCGCGATCGTCGCGCTGATCGTCCTCGGCGGCGCGGCGATCTTCGGGTTCACGCCGCTGTCGGCCGAGCACCCGCCGGCGATCCTGTTCAGCAACTTCGAGACCCCCGGAGGGCTCTTCCCGAACGGGTTCAGCGGTGTGATCGTCACCGCGCTCGCCGTGTTCTACGCCTTCAGCGGCTCCGAACTCATCGGCGTCGCCGCCGGCGAGACCAAGGACCCGGCGAAGAACATCCCGAAGGCACTGCGTTCCACGGTGCTGCGACTGGTGGTGCTGTTCGTCGGCGCGATCGCCGTGATCGCCGCGATCCTGCCCTACGAAGACGCCAGCGTCACCAGCAGCCCGTTCGTCGACGTCTTCCAGTACGTGGGAGTGCCGTATGCGCCCGACATCATGAACTTCGTCATCATCACGGCGCTCCTCTCCGCGGGCAACAGCGGGCTCTTCTCCTGCGCTCGCATGCTCTTCTCGCTCGCGGAGGAGGGCCACGCGCCGAAGGCGTTCACGCGACTCACGAAGCGCGGCGTCCCCCTCATCGCGCTCAGCGTCAGCATCCTGATCGGCCTCGTGTCGCTGCTCACGAGCGTGATCGCCGCCGGCACCGTCTACCTGGTGCTCGTGTCGATCGCCGGATTCGCGGTCGTCGCGGTGTGGATGTCGATCGTCGCCTCGCAATTCTTCCACCGCCGCAAGTTCGTGCGCGAGGGCGGAGACGTGTCGGCTCTCGCCTACCGGACGCCGCTGTACCCGGCGTTGCCGATCGTGGCGTTCTCGCTGCTGCTCCTGTCGATCATCGCGATCGCGTTCGACCCGAACCAGGTGGCGGCGTTGTACTTCGGCATCCCGTTCGTCGCCGCGTGCTACCTGTTCTTCTGGTGGCGGCACGGGCGCAAGGGGCGGCGCGACATCGTGCAGGATCACGAGGCGGAGCCCGTCGACGCGTGACAGCCTCCACACCGGCGGGCGGATGGGTCGAGATCGACCGCGACGCGATCAGCCACAACGTCCGCACGATCCGCGCAGAACTCGGACCCGAGGTCGGGTTCTGCGCGGTCGTGAAGGCCGACGCCTACGGTCACGGCATCGACATCGTCGCGCCGGTGCTCGGCGAGCAGAAGCTCGGCCTGATCGGACTGGCATCTAATGAGGAGGCGGCGGCCGTGCGCGCGAGCGGCTTCACCGGTCGTCTCCTGCGCGTGCGGCCCGCGGGGCGGGACGAGGTCGACGACGGCATCCGCTTCGGCATCGAGGAGTGGATCGGCGGGGCGGAGCATGCCGGGATCGTGGCCGGGGTCGCCGCCGCTCGGGGTGTGCGCATCCGCGCGCACGTCTCGCTCAACTCCACCGAGCTCGGGCGGGACGGGCTGGAGGTCGGTGAGCCCCGGGGAGTGCACGCGGCGCGGGGCGTTCTGGCGGACCCGCGTCTGGATGTCGTCGGCGTCTGCTCTCACTTCCCGTGCGAAGACGAGGACGATGTGATCGCGGGCGCCGCACGCTTCGACGAGCAGTCCCGGGCGGTCGCCGACGTCTCCGACGGCGCGGTCGCCCGGCACTGTGCGACCACCTTCGCGGCGCTGCGCCTGCCGCAGTCCCGGTTCGACCTCGTCCGTATCGGCGCCGGGCTCTACGGAGACACCGACGCGCTGGGAGGATCGCTCCGACCGGCGATGCGGGTGGTGTCGCGGATCGCGGCGATCAACTCGTATCCGCGGGGGAGCACGGTCGGCTACGACCGCTGGCACCGGCTCGAGGCGGATGCGCGTCTCGCGCTGATCCCGCTGGGGTACGCCGACGGCGTGCATCGCAGTCTAAGCGGCACCGGCGAGGTGCTCATCCGCGGTCGCCGTGCGCGCATCGTCGACCGGATCGCGATGAACAGCTTCCTGGTCGACGTCTCGCACCTCGACCCGGCGACGCCCGGAGACGAGGTCGTGCTGTTCGGCGCGCAGGGCGACGAGGCGATCACCGCGGCCGACGTCGAGCGGGCCCACGGCAACATCGCCGCCGACCTCTACGTCGCCTGGGGGAGGCTCCTCCCGCGTCGTGCGGTGGGGGCCTCCGGATAGGATGGCCGAGGTCTGGGCCGACAGGAGAGGAGGGGTCGTCGTGGCTTCCTCCTCACTCGTGCAGGGCCTGAGTCTGCTCGATGCGGCCGTCGAGCAGGAGCGCCGTGCGCGACCGGGTCTCAACGCCTCGCGGCTCGCCGACACCACCGACATCGAGCGGAGCCGTGTCTCGCGACTCACGCGCGAGCTGCAGTCACGACAGTTCCTCCGCCGGGACGATGATTCGCTGTTCTGGGCGGGGACCGAGTATTTCCGCACGGCCGCCGTGCTGAACGTGGCCTGGCTCCGCGAATCCAGGGTCGCCCTGCGCACGCTCGCTGCGCAGCTCGGAGTCAACGCGCTGATCACCGTGGCCGACGGTGCGCGCGGCGTGCTGCTCCGATACGAGCGATCTGCTGACGGTGGCGACCGCTCCATCCGTGCCGGGCTGGTCACGCCGATCTGGTGCACCGGAGCGGGCCGCGCGCTGCTGTGGGATCACACGCCCGAGCAGCTGGTAGTGGTGCTCGACGGGGTGCAGTTCATCGGCGTGGGCGGTCCGACCGCGCCGCGTTCCGTGGACGAGGTGGGCGTCGTGCAGGAACGCGACCGCGCCGAAGGGCTCATCTCGGCCACGGAGGAGTACGACGAGGGGATCGACGAGTTCGCCCTCCCGATCCGCCGGGGTGGCGAGGTCATCGCCTCGCTCGCGGTTCGCGGGCGCCATCGTGCGCAGGGCGCTACGCGCGAGACCCGTGCCCTGCTCACCCGGTTCGCGGGCGAGCTCACCGCAGCGGCCGACGCCTCGGTCTGACGCCCCGCGGGTCAGCGCTCGACGGATGCGGATGCGGGTGCGCCGAGCCGGCGGGATAGATCGGCGGCCGCACGCGCGCATGCCGCACCGCACTCCGCGACCCGCTCGTGCATCGCGTCGCGGGTGCCCACGACCTGCACCGCGGCGATGACCTCTCCGCGGAAGTCCCAGACGGGTGCCGCGACCGAGTAGAGGCCCGGTTCCGCCTCCTGGTCGACGATGGTGAAGCCGCGCTCGCGATCCGCGTCGAGCCGCGCGAGCACGTCGTCGACCGACACCGGGGTGTTCGGCCCCTGGGCGGTGAAATCGGTCGAGCCGAAGACCGCGCGCACCTCGTCGTCCGAGGCATCCCACAGCGTGGCGCGCCCGGCATCGCTGCAGTACGCCGGGTAGGAGCGTCCGATCCAGGAGCCGATCATGCGGGAGTCTGCGGGCAGGCTCTCGAGCGTCGTGAGGGTCGCATCGCCCTGCAGCTCACTGAGGAAGGTGGCCTCGCCGAGCTGCGCCGCGAGGGAGTCCAGCACCGCCAGCCCGTGCGTGTACATCCGGTGCGCGGTGAGTTCCTGCGCGGCGGCGTACCAGGACCAGGTGAGCGCGTACGAACGGTCGGGCCGACGCTCGACCAGACCGGAACGGGCGAGGGTGGCGAGGGTGCGAGACACTTGGGAGCGCTCGCGGTCGAGGGCGTGGGCGATCTCGCCGACGGTGGTGCCGCTGCCCTTCTCGATGAGCGCACTCAGAGCCGTGAGCACGTCGAGTCCTCGGCCCATGCTGCTCGATGGTGCGGGGGCGAGCGGGGCGGACGGCATGGGTCGAGGGTACCGTTGTGGCCGTCGCGGTGGTGCCATCCACGCAGCGCGGGAGAGAATGGACCAATGCCCTTCTCGCCGCACGCTCAGCATGCGGCTCCGCGGTCCCCGATCCGCGGACCCGCACTGCCGATCGGCGTCGCCGTGACCGCGCTCGGGATGCTGCTCTCGATCGCCTCCGTGCCGGCGGCGTCGCCGGAAGCTGCCGCGATGCCGGAACCGGTCGCCGTGATGCAGGTGCCGACCGTGCAGGTGGGGGCGACGACGGCCGCCGACCCGTGCTCGGACCCCGCCGTACAGCAGGCCGTCCAGGCCGGTGACGACGCGGCCACGGTCGCGGGCTTCGGTGGTGGAGCGGCTTTCCGCGAGGCCGTGGTGGCGGGCAACGCCCCCTGTATCTCGCTCCGCGATCCGGCGCGGGTCTGGGTCGTCGTGAACAAGAGCCTCCCGCTGAAGCCTGCGGACTACGAGCCCGGGGCGCTCGACTCGGTGCCGCTGCAGATGACGACGCCCTCGGGCCGGGTGCGGACCGATGTCGCGGCCGCCGTCGGGCAGATGGCCGACGCGGCGGATGCTGCCGGTGTGGGGCGCATCGGTGCCAACAACGGCTACCGGTCGTACGGGCTGCAGGTCACGACCTACGACTCCCACGTGCGATCCCAGGGTCAGGGGCAGGCGGATGCCGGCTCGGCGCGCCCCGGCCACAGCGAGCACCAGACCGGGCTCGCCCTCGACGTCGTCGCGTGCGGCTCGAACTGCGGCGGTCTCGACGGTTTCGGCGGCACCGCGCAGAGCGACTGGGTCGCGGCCCACGCGTGGGAGTACGGGTTCATCGTGCGGTACGAGCAGGTGGGCACGCCGGTGACCGGCTACGCGCCCGAGCCGTGGCACCTCCGCTACGTCGGGATCGACCTCGCCGCCGCGTACCACGACGGCGGATTCCACACGCTGGAGGAGTTCTTCGGACTCCCGGCCGCCCCCGATTACGCGCACTGACGACGGCGCTCGTCGGTGGTCCGTGATGCCGTCAGCCGGCGGGACGCCTCTCGGTGACCGGAGGAGTCTCGGCGGCGTGCTGCGTCTGGGCGGGATCCATGATCACGAGGAAGAACACGGCGATCGGGCCGAAGAACAGTGTCAGCAGGAACCAGATGAATGCGGAGCGATTGCGGGTTCGCGCATATCCGCCCGCGAGGAGGGCGAGCGTCGTCCACATCGCCGAGATGTACGGCCACACTTCTTGCATACGCGGAGCCTACCGGTCGCGTCTGGACGCGTGGCCGGGCGGAAAGCCGCGGAATGACCCGATCTGCGGCATCCGACAACCGCGGTACCCAGTGTCACGATGTTTGGGATGCATTCTCACAACGTCCTGTCCGCGGCAGTGCCCGACACGTAGAATCGCCGGAGCAACGATGCACGATACGTTCAGGAGGACGGCATGGAACGCGACATCTACGACGAGGATCACGAGGCATTCCGGGACCTGGTCAAGGACTTCGTCAAGCGCCACGTGACAGGCGAGGCGATCGAGAAGTGGGACGCCGCGGGTGAGATCGACCGGGCGACCATGCTGGCTGCCGGCGAGGCAGGACTGATCGGGCTGTCGGTTCCCGAGGAGTTCGGCGGTGCCGGGATGCTGCAGGATTACCGCTTCCGCACGGTCGTCATGGAGGAGGTCATCGCCGCGGGCGCCGGCTCGCTCGCAGGCGCCTTCGGCATCCAGGACGACCTGGCCGTGCCGTACCTCGTGCACATGGGAACGCAGGAGCAGAAGGAGAAGTGGCTGCCCCGGATGGCCACGGGTGAAGTGCTCGGCGCACTCGCCATGACCGACCCGGGAGCGGGTTCGGACCTCCGCGGCATCAAGACCAACGCGAAGAAGGTCGACGGTGGCTACATCCTCAACGGCGCGAAGACCTTCATCTCCTCGGGCACGACAGCCGACGTCGTCGTGACCTTCGTCAAGACCGGTGAGGGCAATCGTCCTGACGCCTTCAGCCTGCTGCTCGTAGAGAAGGGCATGGAGGGCTTCGACCAGGGCAAGAAGCTCAGCAAGATGGGTTTCCACGGCTGGGATACGGCCGAGCTCAGCTTCACCGACGTGTTCGTCCCCGACGAGAACCTCATCAGCGGCAAGGAGGGGCAGGGCTTCATCCAGCTGATGCTGAACCTGCCACTCGAGCGTCTTTCGATCGGCGTTGCCGCGGCCGCAGCTGCGCAGGCCGCTCTGGACTGGACCGTCGCCTACACGAAGGACCGGGAGGCGTTCGGCGAGCGCATCGCCGACTTCCAGAACACCCGCTTCCGGCTCGCCGACATGGCGGCGACCACCGATGCGATGTGGGCGTACATCGACCGCGCGCTGCTCGCCTACAAGAACAGCACGCTCACCGCCGAGGACGCGGCGAAGGTCAAGTTCTGGGCTACCGAGCGCGAGTGGGAGGTGCTCGACACGGGCGTGCAGCTGCACGGTGGCTACGGCTACATCATGGAGTACCCGATCGCCCGCGCCTTCACCGATGCTCGGGTGCACCGCATCTACGGTGGCACGAACGAGATCATGCGCGATCTCGTCGGTCGTCAGATCGCCGGCAAGCGCTGACGCACGTCTCGAAGAGGCCCCGGATGCTCTGGCATCCGGGGCCTCTTCGCGTGCAGCCGGGGACGCTGCAGCGCTCGAATGCTCGAGGGAGGCGGGTGGTACCGACGGTGCTACCGAAGTAGTATTACTGCATGTCCACCGCAAAGGTCAGCCTCAGTCTGAGTGAGAGCGATTTGGCGTTCCTCGACGCTCAGGCCCTCGAAGGCGGGTACCCCTCGCGCTCGGCCGTGGTGCACGCGGCGGTTCGCCTTCTTCGTGAGAGCCGTCTCGCCGACGCGTACGCCGAGGCCTACGCCGAGGGATACGACGACGAGTGGGATTCCGCGGCCGACGATGGCCTGGCCACCGCGTGAGCGACAGTGCGGTCTCCCTGCTTCGTCGTGGTCAGATCATCCTCGTCTCGTTCGACCCCACGGTCGGGTCCGAGGCGCGGAAGACGCGACCGGCCGTGCTCGTGAGCAACAACACGGCGAACGCGGTCGCTGCGCGACGCCCGCAGGCCACGGTCACCGTCGTGCCGGTGACGTCGAACGTCACGCGGGTGCTGCCGTTCCAGGTGCTGCTTCCCGCCGCCGCCACCGGGCTGGATCGTGATTCGAAGGCGCAGGCGGAGCAGGTGCGGACCATCTCGACCGCGCGCATCGTCCGTCCGCTCGGCTGGGTGCCGGCCGAGTTGATGGGGGAGATCGACGAGGCACTGCGCGTGCATCTGTCGCTCTGAAGCCCCGCGGGGGTTCCACTTGTACCGGCCGCCGCGGCGCTCCCCGCGTTGCTCCGGGGTCGGATCGACCTTCGAGGGCACTTGCTGTTCCGGGAAATGCCTGACCAGTCGAAATAAATCCGAGGTGAGAGCAGGCGTCGGAGAATTTCCTGACTTGTCTCTTCAGGGGATACAAGTATCGGTCCATGATCGATACATGTCCGGACAGGAGAGTCCGGCTCGGGAACGCAGATGTTCCCGCACCCGCTCACCGAAGAGGCCGGAATGTCCACTCTCAGCCTGCCGCTGCTCGACCGCACGTCGACGGCTCCGATCTGGTTCCAGATCATGCGCGCCATCGAAGCCGAGATCGCCCAGGGCACCTGGGGACCGGGTGATCGCCTGCCCAGCGAGAACGAGCTGCGGGAGCACTTCTCGGCCTCGCGCACCTCGATCCGCGACGCGCTGTCCCGGCTGGAGAGCGCCGGCATCATCTCCCGACAGCAGGGCAAGGGCGCCTTCGTGGAACGAGCCCAGGGTCCGTCGGCCTGGACGCTCCCCTCGGCCCCGAGCCTTCTCGGCGAGTACAGCGAGGACGGCCGCAGCGCCCTGAGCTCGGAGATCCTCCGTGCCGGCATCGAGCCGCTTCCCTCGTGGGCCGCCGCGGTCGTCGGACGCGACTCTCCCGACGGCACGGGCTTCGTGCTGGAGCGCGTGCGCGCCGTGGGCTCGCGCACCGCCGTGCACGTGATCAACTATCTGCCGTCGCGCTTCGCCGGGGTGCTGCCCGACCTCCGCGACCCCCGCGCGAGTCTCTACGCCGCGATCAGGAACGTCGCCGGCGTCCGCATCGCCCGCATGCACAGGACGATCGAGGCCGTCGCCGCCGATCGGGCGCTCGCGGGCCTGCTCGAGGTCGAGCCGGGGCATCCGATCGTCGTCGTCGAGGCCGTCGCCTACGACCAGAGCGGCCAGCCCATCGACTTCTCCCGCGCCTCCGTGCGCACCGATCGCCTCCGCGTCAGCGTCGACACCGGTTTCGATGCGGGAGGCATCTCGACCGAGACCGCCTCCGGTCGTTACCCCGCCGCTCTGCGCTGACCCACCCACTCACGAACCCCGGGAGCCCTGCACATGACCGACCACCGCATCCTCGTCATCGGCGACAGCTACATGACCGCCGAGATCTTCACCCGTGCCTTCGCGCAGCGGGGCCTCGCCGTCGACGCGACGACGATGACGATCACGACGCCGACGTGGGACACCTCCTCCATCCGGGAGTACGAGGGGGACCCGGCGGAGGTCGCGAGCCTCGGCCGCGGCTACGACGTCATCGCCTTCCACGCGGCGCCCGTGACCGCCGACGTCCTGGCCGCGCTCCCCGACCTGCGCCTCGTCGGATGCGCACGCGGCGGCCCCGTCAACGTCGATCTCGACGCGGCGCGCGAGCGCGGGGTGCGAGTGACCACGACGCCGGGGAAGAACGCGGATGCCGTCGCCGACCTCACGATCGGCTTCCTGATCTCCCTCGTGCGCAACGTGCCGGCGTCGCTGCGTGACGTGGACGAGCGGGTCGCCGACGGCCGTCCGCTCGCCGAATCGACCTTCGAGGGGGCCCGCTGGTTCGGCCGCGAGGTGAAGGGACTGCGACTCGGTCTCATCGGCTACGGCAACGTCGCCCGCCTCGTCGCGGCTCGGGCGCGGGCGCTCGGCGCGACCATCACCGCGTACGACCCCTTCGTCGACCCGGCCTCGGTGACGGATGCCACGATCGTCTCCGACCTCGACGCGCTGCTCTCCGCGAGCGACGTCGTCAGCGTGCATGCGCGAGCCACCGACGAGAACCGCCACATGATCGGCGCCGCGCAGATCGCCCGCATGCCGGAGGGGTCGTTCCTCATCAACACCGCCCGGGAATCGCTCGTCGACGAGCACGCGCTCCTCGAAGCGCTGCGCAGCGGCCACCTCGCCGGAGTCGCCCTCGACGTGAACGAACCCGATGGACCGTGGCGGGAGCTCGTCGCGGAACCGAACCTCATCCTCACGCCCCATCTGGCCGGCGCGACGAACGAGACGCTCGTCCGCGGTGCGGACATGCTCGCCGCCGAGGTCGAGAGCTTCCTCACGGATGGGAGCCTGCGATGGGAACGATGACGGACGTCTTCCTCGCCATCGACGCCGGTACCGGATCGGCGCGAGCGCTCGCCTTCGACATCGAGGGCCGACTGGTCACCCGAGCAGCGCGCGAGTGGACGCACACCGCGGTACCGGGGCACCCCGGCGGCACGGTCTTCGACACCGAGAGCGGATGGAAGGCCATCGCCGCCGCCGTCTCGGACGTCGTGGCGCACCTCGGCGCGCGGCGCGTCGCGGCCGTGGCCGCGTCGAGCATGCGGGAGGGATTCGTCCTGTACGACGCTGAGGGCAGCGAGCTCTGGGCCTGCCCGAACACCGACGGTCGGGCACGCGCGGAGGCCGACGAACTGGTCGCCGAAGGTGTGGCCGACGAGGTGTACCGCACGGCGGGGGACTGGGTGTCGATCACGGCCCCGGCCCGCCTGCGGTGGATCGCTCGCCACGAGCCCGACCTCTTCGCGCAGGCGCGCCACTTCGGGATGCTGAGCGACTGGGTCACGACGCGCCTGACGGGCGAGTTCGTCACCGAGCCGACCAGCGGTTCGAGTTCGGCACTGTTCGACCTGCGGTCGAGGAACTGGTCGGACGATCTCGCGGGACTCGTGGGCGTGGACCGCAGCATCCTGCCTCCCGTGATCGAATGCGGCGAGGTCGTGGGTGCTGTCACGCCCGCCGCGGCTGCCGCCACCGGACTCCCTGTGGGCACACCCGTCGTGACCGGCGGTGCAGATACCCAGCTCGCGCTCCATGGCATCGCGGCCCGCGAAGGGGTGCCGACGATCGTCGCCGGCACGTTCTGGCAGACCACGGCCGTCACATCGGAACCGCTGATCGACCCCGAGCGGCGACTGCGCACGCTCTGCCACGTCGATCCGGGTACCTGGATGGTCGAGGGGATCGGCTTCCTCTCGGGACTCGCGATGCGCTGGTTCCGCGATGCGATGTGCCCGGATGCCGCCGAGCTCGGACGCGCAGCCGGAACGTCCGCGTTCACCGTCATGGAGGAATGGGCCGCGGCGGTTCCGGCAGGCGCCAACGGAGTCGTAGCGACCATGGCGAATGTGATGCAGGCGGACGCCTGGCATCACGCGGCCCCCGCGTTCGTGGGCTTCGACATCAACGACGCGGCCCGCTCGTCACGGGGAGCATTCGTCCGCGCGATCGAGGAATCAGCCGCGATCGTGGCCGGCGCGCATCTCGACATCCTCGCTTCCCTCACCGGCGGCCGAGCGGTCGCCGAAGGATCGGTCACCTTCACCGGCGGCTCGAGCGCGGGCGCTCTTTGGCCGCGGGTGATCGCCGGAGTGACCGGACTCGACACCCGCGTGACCCCTGCGCCGGAAGCCACCTCGTACGGCGCCGCCCGCCTGGCCGCGCGCGGTGTGGGCGCCGCCCTGCCGCCGATGGGCGATCCCGACCGCATCGAGCGTGTCGACCCCGGCGAACACGAGCAGTACCGCGCGGTGACCGAGCGCTGGCACCGCGTGTATCGCGACATGCTCTCGATCTCGGGCCCCGACCTGCTCCCGCTCTTCACCCCACCGGGTGCCGCCCGCGGCGCCCACGACCTTTCCCCCACCCGACTCTCGCCCGTCGGCCACGCCGGCTGACGATCACCAGAAGGAGACACCATGGCAGACCTCGAAGGCAACGCCGCAGCGAAGAAGTTCCACTCCGAGACACCGGCCGTGCGCTTCTCGCAGAACATCCGCGGAGCCGCGAACCTCGACTGGGGCATGCAGAACCGCCTCTCCCGCATCCTCGACCCCGACACCGGCCGCACGGTCGTGCTGGCGTTCGACCACGGATACTTCCAGGGACCGACGTCCGGCCTCGAGCGCATCGACCTGAACATCGCCCCGCTCGCCGAATACGCGGACGCCGTGATGTGCACACGTGGCGCGCTGCGCACCTCCGTGCCGCCGGCCACCCGCGCCGGTCTCGTGCTCCGCGCCTCGGGCGGACCGTCGATCCTCAAGGACCTCTCCGACGAATACACCGCGATGGCGATGGCGGATGCCGTGCGCATCAACGCCGACGCCGTGGCCGTGCAGGTCTTCGTCGGCGGTGAGCACGAGAGCCGCAGCATCCGCAACCTCACGACGCTCGTCGACGAGGGCTACGCCGCCGGGATCCCCGTGCTCGGTGTGACGGCGGTCGGCAAGGAGCTCGTCCGTGACTCCCGCTACCTGGGCCTCGCCACCCGCATCATCGCGGAGCTCGGCGCCCAGCTCGTCAAGACCTATTACTGCGACGAGGGTTTCGAAGACGTGGTGGCGGGCTGCCCGGTGCCGGTGATCATGGCCGGGGGGAAGAAGCTCCCCGAGCTGGAAGCCCTCACGATGGCGTCGAACGCGGTCCGCGCGGGCGCTGCCGGCGTCGACATGGGGCGCAACATCTTCCAGAGCGCGGATCCTGCGGCGATGATGCGCGCAGTCCGCGCGGTCGTCCACGATGACGCCGCTCCCGCCGACGCGTACGAGCTGTTCCGCGAGGCCACCGAGACGCGGGTGCTCGCATGAGTGCCGACGTGCTCCGCGCCGCCGATGCCGCGCTCCGGTTCGGCGACTGGGGGCCGGGCTACCTCGCCCAGAGCGACGACGCCGCGTTCGGCGTGGTCGTGCTGCGGCCGGGCGACGAGTTCGGCAATCACCTGCACGAGCACCACACGGAGTCCTTCGTGGTGCTGGAAGGGCGCGCCGAGATCTGGCTCGATCGCGACACCTGCAGGGTCGTCTCCGTCGGTGATGTGCTCCGCGCCGAACCGCACGAGGAGCATTTCGTGCGCAACCCGTTCGACGAGACGTTCCGAGCCGTCTTCGTGAAGACCCCCTGGGTCGATGGCGACAAGGTCGATCGCCCCTGGACGCCGGACCCCGAATCCGCATCCTGACCGCTTCACCCCCTCACCCGAAGAAGAAACATCGAAAGGACAGCACCATGAGTGTGCAACGACGCTCCTCATCCCTCGCGCGCTATGCGCGTCGCTCCCTGCCCGTCATCGCCCTGGCTTCCGTCGCGGGCCTCGTGCTCGCGGGCTGCTCCGGCGACGCCGGCGGATCCTCCGGCGACGGCGGTGACAAGACCCTCAAGGTCCTCATCGCCGCCCCGCAGGAGGGGGCCGGAAAGATCCTCGAGGCCGACTTCGAAGCCGAGACCGGTGTCGAGGTCGAAGTCGAGGTCGTGCCCTACGACCAGATCCAGACCAAGGCGGTCCTCGACGCGCAGTCCGGAACGAACAACTACGACGTCATCCAGTACTGGTACACGTCGGTCGGCGCGCTCGCCGACGCCGGTGCGCTCGCCGACATCACCGACTGGGTCGAATCCGACGAAGACATCGACTCGTCCGACTTCATCGAGGCGATCTTCGGCCCGTACTCGCAGTACGAGGGAGGCACCTACGGCCTGCCGATCGACGGCGACACACACGTGCTCTTCTACAACAAGGCGATCTTCGAGCGGAACGGCGTCGAGGTGCCGACCACGTGGGACGAGTACATCGAGGTCTCGAAGAAGATCACCGATGCCGAGAAGGCGGACGGCGTGTACGGCAACGCCCTGCTCGGCTCGAAGAGCGCGTTCAACATCGGCTCCACGTTCTTCAACAGGCTCGCCACGATGTCGCCCGATCCGATCGACCCCCAGATGCCGCAGCTCGACACCGAGTATGCGGTCGCGGCCGCGCAGTCGATGCTCGACGCCGCCCCCTCGGCCCTGCCCAGCCCGCTGGAGATCGGGTTCGAGCAGGCGCTGCCGCAGTTCCTCTCGGGGTCCGTCGGCATGATCGAGTTCTGGACCGACCTCGGTGTCTTCGCGCAGGATCCCGAGCAGTCGAAGATCGTCGACGGCTGGGGTGTGGCACCGCTGCCCATCGGGCCGGAGGGCAAGATCTCCGGCGCGCTGAACGCCGGATGGGCGATGGGGATCAGCCCCAACGCGAGCGATGAGGAGCTCGCCAAGGACTTCGTGGCCTTCGCCTCCTCGAAGGAGACCAACGAGAAGCTGATCACGACGACCGGCTCCGGAGTGGATCCCACCCGGACCTCGACGCTGGAGAGCCCGGAATACGTCGAGTTCGCCCCCGAGGTGTCGGCGGTCGCCGCGCAGGTGCTGCCGAACGCGCAGTCCTGGCCGACGTCGCCGCAGGCACCGGAGATGATCCAGTCGCTGAGCGACAACCTCGCGCTCATGCTCCAGGGGAGCCTGACCGCCGAACAGGCGATGCAGCAGACCTGGGACTCCTGGCAGTCCCTGGCCGGCTGATCCCCTCGTCGAACCCGAAAGGACCGCTCATGTCGCAGCCCGTCACCCACCGACGCGTCTCCCGACGTGCGTCGTGGACGGGGCGCGCCCTGCTCGCCCCTGCCGTCATCGCGATCGTCATCATCGCGATCTACCCGCTCGGCTACATCATCGCCGCCTCCTTCTCGGAATCGTCGCTGGGACGTCCGTTCTCGGAATGGGTCGGGTTCGACAACTTCGCGGCGCTGCTGGGGGACGGGATCACCCTCCCGTCCCTCGGCAGGTCGCTCCTCTTCGCCATCCCGTCGGCGCTCATCGCGCTGATCGCAGGGTTGGCGGTCGCGCTCTCGCTCGATGCGGCCGTCAAGGGCGGGCGCATCATCCGGGTGCTGCTCCTGCTCCCGCTGATGACACCGCCGGTCATGGCCGGAGTCATCTGGAAGCTCATGCTGGCCCCCACGGGCGGGCTGCTCAACAACATCGGGCAGTCGCTCGATCCGGGCTCCGAGCCGTTCCTGTTCCTCGGGTCCAGTCCCGCCGCGATGATCTCGGTGATCACGGTCGACGCCTGGCAGTGGACGCCGTTCTGCGTCCTGCTGGTGTTCGCCGCGCTGCAGACATTGCCCACCGAGGTGTACGAGGCCTCGCAGGTCGACGGCGCCGGAGTGTGGCAGACCTTCTGGCGCATCACCCTCCCGCTGGTGCTGCCGAGCCTGATCACGGTGCTGCTGCTGAAGCTCGTCGTCTCGTTCAAGGTCTTCGACCTCGTGTTCATCATGACCAGCGGCGGGCCGGGGTTCGACACCACCGTCAGCAGCTACGAGATCTACCGCACCGGTCTGCAGACCTTCGATGTGGGGGCGGCGGCCGCGCAGACCATCGCCTTCCTCGTCCTGGTCACCATCGTCATCCTGCCGCTCAACGCCGTGCGGCAGCGCCTGCACAAGGAGAGTTGACCATGTCGCTCATGCTCCGCGCATCCGATCGCCTCGAGGAGAGCGCGACCGAGACGCTCATCGTCCCCTCCGCCCGTCGCCGAGGGCGCTCCAAGGTGCGCACGTCGAGCACGTCGCGCCCCGGGCGTCCGTCCGCACTGGTCACGGCGGTGAAGTGGGTCGTGATCGCCGTCGCGATCACGCTCGCGCTCCTGCCCGTGCTGTACATGGTCGGCATGTCGTTCAAGAGCCCGGACGACATCCTGTCGACACGGATCCTCCCCTCGCGCCTCGCGTTCGAGAACTGGACCGCGGCCTTCGAGAACTGGCCGATCCTCACCTACCTGCGCAACTCGTTCGGCGCGGCGATCATCGCCGTGCTGGTGTCACTCCTCGTGTCGATCCCCGCGAACTACGCGATGGCCCGGCTGCGCGCCGGCGGGAAGCAGACGCTCGGGCTGATCGTCTCGGCCTACGTCGCCCCGCCGGTCGTCGCGATCATCCCGCTCTTCGTGCTGGTGCGCACGGCGGGGTTGATGGACTCGGTTCTCGGGCTCGGGATCGTCGAGGGGCTGCTGCTCACGCCGGTCGCCGTCTGGCTGCTGGACGGTTTCTTCCGTGCGATCCCGTTCGAGATCGACGAGGCGGCGCAGATCGACGGATGCGGACCGCTCCGCACGCTCTGGGCGGTGATCCTGCCGCTCACCGCGCCGGGGATCGTCGCGGTCTCGATCATCGTGTTCATCCTCGCGTACAACGACTTCCTGATCCCGCTGCTGCTTACGCAGAGCGTCGATTCGCAGACGCTCCCGGTCGGCATCGCTCTGATGCAGGGCGGCCGCGAGGTGATGTTCGGGCAGATGGCGGCCGCGAGCCTGTCCGGGTTGATCCCCATCTATCTGCTGGCGCTCTTCCTGCAGAAGTGGCTCGTCGGTGGGCTGACGCAGGGGAGCGTGAAGTAGCGGGGTTGTCGGGGGTTCTGTGATGACCTGGTGTGCCTGTTGTGGCGTTCGTGGATAGCTTCGAAGCTGGCGAGTCCTGTGGAGGAGAGGTCGCGAGCGTACTGTAGCGGGATTCGGCGGAATTCTGGCATGTAATACGTAGAGATCTTCGAATGTAGCGTGTTAGTCGGTTAGAATGAAGCATGTCCACTTTGGCCGGGTTGCGCGAGGCGATGAGTACCCTCGGCGAGGCGTGGGCGGGTGCGGGCGAGGCGGGGGATCTGTCCCGGGCGCAGTTGATCGCGGTCAGTGACGCGATGGGTGCGCTGCAGCGGCGGGTGGACGCGATGCATGTCGAGGTCGCCGCGCGCCTCGCCTACGAGTCGCGGCCCGAGTTGGGGTCGGAGAGCCTGGCGAAGCAGCAGGGGTTCCGCACGGCGGCGGCGTTGATCGCCGCGACCACCGGGGTTTCCACGGGCGATGCGGCCCGGCTGGTGAAGGTGGGGGAGGCGACGGCGCCGCGCGCGGACCTTCTGGGGGCGCCGCTTCCGGCGAGGTATCCGTTGGTGCGGGCCGCGCTCGGCTCGGGCGCTCTCAGTGCGCCGGCCGCGGCGATGATCATCACGGTCCTGGATCGGTGCCGGGTGACGGCCGGGGCGGAGCGTGTCGCCCAGGGCGAGCGGGTGCTGGTCGAGAAAGCACAGGGGCTCGCGTTGGATGATGTGCGAAAGCTCGTGGTGCGGGCAGAAGCGTGGCTGGACCCCGAGGGGGTGGAGCCGAAAGAAGAGGAGCGGCGGGGGAAGCGGGCGTTGACCCTGTTCGAGCGGGACGGGATGGTGCACCTGAACGCGGTCCTCGACGCCGAGACCGCCGCCCCCGTTGTCACCGCGATCCGCGGGTTCGTGACCGCCGCGTTCGCCGCCCGGCAGGAAGCCCCCGACGCGGAGGCCCCGGATGCGGACCGGCGCACGGTCCCGATGATCCAGGCCGACGCGCTCGCGGTGTTCTGCGCGCACGTCCTCGGCTGCCAGACGCGGGTCCCGGTCGCCGGGGCCACGGTGATCGTCCGGATGAACCTCTCGGACCTGGAATCGGGGGCGGGATCGGCGGCCATCGACGGTCTCGACCAGCCGGTCAGTGTCGGGGCGGCGAGGCGGATGGCCGCCGGCGGAGGGATCATCCCCTGCGTCCTCGGGGCGGACAGTGAAGTGCTCGACTGGGGGCGGGAGAAACGCCTGTTCACCCGCGCACAACGACTCGCCCTCGTGGAACGTGATGGCGGGTGTGCGATGTGTGGGCTCCCACCCGAGATGACGAAAGCGCACCACATCCGCTGGTGGAAACGCGACCACGGGCCCACCGACCTGTCCAACGGGGTGCTGCTGTGTGAAACCTGCCACCACCGTATCCACGACAACGGGTGGGAAATCCGCGTCGACCGGCCCCGACACGGGACCGCGAACGGGGCCGGGACCGGGGGACGAGTGTGGTTCTTCCCACCCGCCTACGTCGACCCCACCCGCACCCCACGACTCGGCGGCCGCGCCCGCTTCGACATCGCCGCCTGACTGTCCGCCTGCGGATGGGTGCGGGCGGCGGATGGGGCGACGGCAGCGGATGCGGCCAGCGTCACGTCAGGATCGCTGCGATCGGCGCCCGCCGACGCCGGCCTTGCGGAGCCGGTCGGCGATGATGATTCCCAGGGCTGTGGTACCGACGCAGCTAGCCAGGGTGATCGAGAAGAACAGGGCCTGCACCGCGAGTGGGAAGCTGCCCAGATCGAACGATGCCCACGCCAGCACCGGATACACGACGCTGACCACGACCGCGCCGACATAGTGCATCCACGTGCCCCAGTACCGCCAGATCACGAAGAGGAACGGCAGCTCGGTGAACGCCGCCCACCACAGATTCGTCGCCACGCTGCCGAACCCGTAGCCGGAGAACGGCACGATCACGAGGCCGGCGAGCAGACCCACCAGGAGTCCGACCAGCGGGCGTCGCAGCAGACGCAGCGCGATGACCGACGGCAGCATCCAGAGCCCGGCCAGCGCCACGCTCGCGAACGGCGCCACGGGGAAGAGCAGCGTCGACAACCAGTTCGCCGGTGCCAGCAGCAGGCCGCCCGCCACACCGAGCGCCGCGCAGGTCAGCAGGATCGCGGTGGGAAAGCGGAACCGCCCACCCGGCTTTCGCGCGGTACCGCCCGATCCTCGCCGGGGAACCGCCGCGTCCGTGCCCGCCGCATCCACACCGCTCATGCCAGCGGCTCCGCTGCTGCCTCGCGAGCGGCCTTCGATGCGGGTGAGGCCGCACCGATCTTCCAGTACCCGCAGAAGCTGACCGCGTTCTTGTCGACACTGCGCTCGCCCACCAGGTGCTTGCGAGCGCCCGAGGCGAGCGCCTGCTCACCGGCCGCATACGCGTGGAACGGGGCATCCGGCAGCGCGGTGCGGCCCAGCGCCTGCAGCGCCAGCGCACCGGGGGCGACATCGTGAGGCCGCACGATCCAGACGACCTCGAGACCGGACGGATGCGGGAATTCCAGCGCATCCTCCGCGCTCGGCACCTCGATGATCGCCGTGCCGGTGGCATCCGCGGGCAGCGAGGCACTGATCGAGGCGATCGCCGGCAGTGCCGTCTCATCGCCGACCAGCACCACGCGGTCCGTGCCGCGCTGCGGGTTGAAGGTGAGCCCCTCGTCGATGATCAGCACGTGCTCGCCCGGCTGGCAGGTCTCCGCCCAGCGCGACGCCGGGCCGGCCGTGCCGTCGGCCGCCGAGCCGTGCAGCACGAAGTCCACGTCGATCTCGGCGCCGGCCTCCGCCGTCGCCGCACGATAGGCGCGCACGCTGTAGTTGCGCATCACGGGGCGTTCGCCGTCGGGGATGCGCAGGAACTTCAGATACCCGAACATCTTGTTCGCCTTGGCGGGCACCCGCTCGAGGCCGGCGTCGCCGCCGATCGGCAGGAACAGGCGGAACCACTGGTCGAAGCCCATCGGGCGGAACTTCTCGATCTCGCCGCCGCCGAGAGTCACGCGGATCCAGTGCGCCGAGAGGCGCTCCGAGCGCAAGACCGTCAGATGGATGAGCTCGGTCGTCTCGGGCTTGACCATCTTGCTGTATGCCATGGGGCGCCTTTCAGGGAAGCTGCCAGGGGAAGAGGGCGACGAAGATGGCGGCGGACGCCAGCAGTGTCGCGAGAGTGAAGACCGTGTCCCGCGTGCGGAACGGCACGAGATGCCGCTCGGTGCGGGTGGGATGAGCGCCGAACGCCCGGGAATCCATCGCCAGGGCGACGCGCTCGGCATGGCGGATGGCCCCGGCGAGCAGCGGCACGATGTAGCCCCAACCGCGCGCGATACGGGCGAACGGTCCGCGCCCGCCGTGGTACCCGCGCACCCGATGCGCCGCGCGGATCACGGCCAGCTCATGTCCGAATCGCGGCACGAACCGGAACGCCGCGAGCGCCGTGTAGCCGACGCGGTAGGGCACCCGGAGCTGCTGCACGCTCGCCCGTACGAGGTCGGGGCCGCTGGTGGTGAGTCCGCCGACGAGGGCGAGCGCCATGATCGAGCCGAGCCGCAGCGCGGTCGCCGCGCCGATCACCAGAGCGCCGCTGTACAGCGTCCAGTCGCCGATCCGCACCACCGGCGTGCTGCCGTCGACGAGCCCGGCATCCACCCACAACGAGAATCCGACCGCGACCAGCAGCATCCCGGCCGGGAGTCCGAGGAGCAGCAGAGCGAGCAGACGTCGCGTGAGGCGGGCGCCGACCAGGATCAGCGCGTATGCGAGCACGAGGAACGCGGCCGGGGTGGCGAGGTCGCGGACGAACACGAGCAGCACCATCGCCGGGGCGAAACCCGCGACCTTGGCGAGCGGATTCAGGGCGTACAGGAACTGCCGGGGCGAGGTCGCCGTCATCCGGGCGTACGGGTCGAAAGCGCGGTCTCCGCCGGCGGCGCCGGTGTTGCGGACGGTGCTGCCCGCGGCATCGGCGCTCATCGGATCACCTCGAGCCCCGCGGATACCAGCACGCGCTGCAGCGCGGGTACGCGGAGCCCGGCATCGGCGAACAGCTGCTGGTCGCGGAACAGCGCTGCGGTGGCGCCCGCCGCCCGCACCTGCCCGCCGGCGAGGAGCACGACGTGCGTGCTGTGCTCTGCGACGAGCTGCAGGTCGTGCGTGACGATCACGATCGTCGTGCCCTCGGCGCGGAGGTTCTGCAGGAGATCGAGGAGCTCGGCCGCCCGTGCGCGGTCCTGCCCGAAGGTCGGCTCGTCCAGCGCGAGGACGCGCGGCCGCGTGATCAGAGCCGTCCCCACCGAGAGCCGTCGCTTCTCGCCTCCTGACAGGAGGAACGGGTGCACGTCCGCCTTGTGCTCGAGGCCGAACCGCGCGAGCATCTCCTCGACGCGCGCGGCGATCTCCGCGTCCGGCACGTGCCGCAGCCGTAACCCGTGCGCCAGCTCGTCGAAGACCGTGTGCGCGATGAACTGGTGCTCGGGGTTCTGGAACACGAATCCGATGCGCGCGGCGAGGTCGCGAGGTGAGGCCGTGCCCGGATCGATGCCGTCGACCGACACCTGCCCCCGCGGGGGTGGTACGACGCCCGCGAGAGCCTGGATCAGTGTCGTCTTGCCGGCACCGTTCGCGCCGACGATCGCGGTGAGGCTTCCGGGCTCGAGGTCGAGGTCGATCCCGTGCAGGATCTCGGTCCGCCGGCGCCGCACGGTCAACCCGCGGGCGCGGATGATCGGCTCGGGTCGGCTGGCGTCCGCGCGTTTCGCGTCGCTGCCCTCGTCGCTGCCCTCGTCGGTCGCCGAGCCAGCCGAGCCAGCCGAGCCAGCCGAGCCAGCCGAGCCAGCCGAGCCAGCCGAGCCAGTCGAGCCAGTCGAGCGAGCGGAGCGAGACGAAACGCCCTCCCGCTCCAGCACAACCGCGAGCGCCTGCGGTGTCAGCGGCAACGGATCGAGCGCGAACCCCTGCTCCCGAAGCCGCAGGGCAGCGAGCGTCGCCGCCGGCAGCCAGACGCCCATCTCGACGAGCTCGTCGGCATGCGCGCGGATGATCTCGCCCGCCGGCCCGTCGAACACGACTCTGCCGTCGCGATCGAGCACGATCGTGCGCGTCACGAAGTCCATCGCCGCGTCGAGGTTGTGCTCGACGAGGAGGATCGCGCGGTCTCCGGCGGCGACCACATCCGCCAGCGCCGCATAGACGTCGTCGATGCCCTGCGGATCGAGGTTGGCGGTCGGCTCGTCGAGCACGATCAGCGGCGAATCCATCGCGAGGGCGCAGGCGATCGCGAGCCGCTGCCGTCCGCCGCCGGACAGGTGGTCCGGGTTCTCGTCCCGCCGATCCCAGAGCCCGACCCGGCGCAGCGCCGCTTCGACGCGACCCCGCACGACGTCGAGTGCGAGCAGGAGATTCTCCGGGCCGAAGGCCACCTCGTCGTAGACGGTGCCGGTGACGATCTGCGAGTCCGGGTCCTGGAACACCATCGCGACGTGCGTGCTCAGAGCGGCGGGCTGCGCGGCGGCGGTGTCGATTCCGCCGGCCTCGACGGTGCCGACCATGGTCGCCGGCAGGGCATGCGGGATCAGGCCGTTGAGGGCGAGCGTGAGCGTCGACTTGCCGGATCCGGAGGGTCCGAGCAGGAGGACGACCTCGCCGGGGCCGATGTCGAACGTCACGTCGCGCGGCGAGGGGTGCGCGGCATCGGCGTGGGTGAGCGAGAGCTCACGCACGCTCAGCAGGGGCGCAGATGGGCGCACGGCGGAGTCCCGGGTCGACGGATCGTACCCGTCTAACTTAGCTGAGCCTTACCTGATCCGCCATCGACCGGCACGGGGCGACCGGCGCCCAGGCGACCGGTGCCGAGGGGTCAGCGCCGAGCGACTCCGGCCCGGCGCAGCGCCGAGCCGATCGCGAGCCCCACTGCGGTCCACGCGATCGGGCCGAGCACCGAGATCGCCAGGTACAGGATCTGCGCCCACGGCGCCATGACCGACAGGTGCGCGGCGAAGAACACGACGACCGCGACGATGACCCCGATCACGGCGGCCGAGATGAAGAAGCGCCACGGCCCCCAGGCGCGGTAGCGGGTGAGGGCGGCGACGCCCTCCTGGATGAGGCCGAACAGCAGGGCGGTGCCGATGAACCGCAGCGCCCACGCCGGGTTGAAGGCACTCGCGATCAGCGCCGCGAACACGTGCGTGATCAGGGCGACGAGCGGCAGTCGCAGCACCTCCTGGGCGATGATCCCCGGCAGCACGTGCGAGCCGAGCACGAGTCCGTAGAGGAAGAGGAGGGGGCTCGCCAGCAGCACGGGAGTCACCCATCCGGCGATGCCCGCGAGGATGCCCGTGGCCACTCCGATCGCTGCGCAGACGAGCAGTACTCGAGTCGACAGGAGGGGGGTGCGGGCCACCTCTCCAGCTTACTGTCGACCTATCGGGAGGGAGGCCGTGGATAACCCTGGCCGATCGGCGAAGGCCGGTTGGCCGATCGGCCAGTTCTCTCTCCGGCGGCGAAGAGCGGGACTATGTTGGCCGCGGTGCAGCAACGCGGTTGCACCGTGATCATCGGGAGCACCACATGGGTCGAACACCCCTCCGGATGGCAGCAGCCACCACCCTGGCGACTCTGTTCATCGCATCGACGGCAACTACCGGCTACGCGGCGACCGGGGAGGTGACGCATCCCGTCCCGGTCGCAGGCACGCCCGGCCACTACATCGTGGTCATGAAGTCCGATCCGCTCGCGAGCTATGAGGGCGACGTCAAAGGCCTGAAGGCGACGAAGCCCGCCGAGGGCGAGCAGCTCGAGACGCAATCGCAGGACTCGCAGCGGTACGTCAAGCACCTGCAGACGCAGCAGACCGACCTGGTCGGCGACATCGGAGTCACGCCCGACAACACCTATCAGGTCGCGCTCAACGGTTTCAGCGCCGACCTCTCCGGTGAGCAGGTCGATGCGCTGCGTGCGTCGAAGGATGTCCTCGGCGTGTACCCGGACGAGGTCCGGCACCCCGACGCGCAGACGTCCACCGACTTCCTCGGCCTCGGCGACGACCGCAAGGGGCGAGGCGGAGTGTGGCAGCAGACCGGCGGCGTCGAGAAGGCCGGCGAGGGCGTCGTGGTCGGCGTGATCGACACCGGCATCGCGCCGGAGCATCCGTCCTTCGAGGGCAAGAAGATCAAGAAGCAGAAGAAGCAGCAGAGCCGACACAAGGGCAACCAGCCCTACACCGACGGCACCAACGTGTACTTCGACAAGTCCGACGGCGGGCAGTTCCAGGCCGCGATGGTCGAAGGCCAGGACTGGGACACGAGCGACTACTCCTCGAAGCTCATCGGCGGACAGTACTTCTACGCCGGGGCCGAGGCCGCCGGATTCGACTTCCAGTACGACTACCTCTCGCCGCGTGATGGCGACGGCCACGGCTCGCACACCGCGAGCACCGCGGCGGGTAACTTCAAGGTCGACGCCGCCATCGAGGGCGTCGACTTCGGGACGGTCTCGGGCGTCGCACCCGGTGCGAAGGTCGCGGCCTACAAGGCCTGCTACGTCGGGCCGGACACGACCGTCACCACCGACGACATCTGCGCTCTGAGCGACCTCGTCGCGGCGATCGATCAGGCGGTCGCCGACGGCGTCGACGTGATCAACTACTCCATCGGCGGAGGGGCGGCGAGCACCGTGCTGTCGCCGGAGGACCTCGCGTTCTTCAACGCCGCGGCCGCGGGTGTCTTCGTCGCGACGAGTGCCGGCAACGACGGCCCCGACCCGGTCACGGCCGACCACGCCTCGCCCTGGTACACGACCGTCGCCGCATCGACCATCCCGACCTGGGAGGGCACCGTGCAGTTCGACGGGTTCGAGCAGGCCGGAGCCTCGGTGAGCGTGCCGTTCGGTGAGAGCGTCACCGGCCCGTCGATCGCCGCGGTGGATGCCGCCGCGGCAGGAGCGGTCGACCCGCAGCTCTGCCTGCCGGGCACCCTCGACCCCGCGAAGGTCACAGGGCGCATCGTGGTCTGCGACCGCGGCGGCAACGCACGCGCCGAGAAGTCGCAGGTCGTGAAGGATGCCGGGGGCATCGGCATGGTCCTCGTGAACGTGCCGGGTGGCGCGGACTCGCTCGACAACGACTTCCACGCCGTGCCGACCGTGCACCTGAACGCCGTGCACCGCGCCGCCGTGCTGGCGTACGTCCAGGGCGGCGTCGACCGTCCGATCACCCTCGTCGGCGAGAACACCACGGGCGTGACCACCCCGACGCCGCAGATCGCGGGCTTCTCCAGCCGCGGGCCGATGCTGGCCGACGGCAGCGATGTGCTGAAGCCGGATGTCGCGGCCCCCGGCGTCGCCATCCTCGCGGCGACGAACAACGGACCCGACGAGGAGCCGACCTTCGGCATCCTCTCCGGCACGTCGATGGCCTCGCCGCACGTGGCAGGTCTCGGAGCGCTGTACCTCGGTGAGCACCCGAAGGCGACGCCGGCGGAGATCCGCTCGGCGATGATGACCACCGCGTACGACACCGTGCTGCCCGACGGATCGAAGAACACCGACCCGTTCGAGCAGGGCGCGGGTCAGGTCGACCCGAAGCGGTATCTGAACCCCGGGCTGCTGTACCTCAACGGGGTCAAGGACTGGGCGGCGTTCCTCGACGGGAAGGGCCTGTCGGACTTCCCGGGGATCGAGCCCATCGACGGCAGCGACCTCAACCAGGCGTCGATCTCGATCGGCTCGCTGGCCAGCGCGCAGACCGTCACCCGCACCGTCACCTCGACCGAGAAGGGCACCTTCACCGCGAAGGCCTCCGTTCCGGGCGTGAACGTCAAGGTCACCCCGCAGCAGTTGAAGTTCGACAAGCCGGGTCAGACCAAGACCTTCACCGTCACGTTCGACAACAAGAGCGCGCCGGTCGAGGAGTGGGCGACCGGTTCGCTCACCTGGAAGAGTGCGAAGAACTCGGTGCGTTCGCCGATCGCGGTGTTCCCGGTCACGGCGGATGCTCCGGCCGAGGTCACCGGCACCGGCGTCGACGGCAGCACGTCCGTGGAGATCACCCCCGGTCTCGACGGCGACCTGGCGCTGAACCTCTCGGGCCTCACCGCCTACGAGCTCCTGACCGACCCGGACAACCCGGTCGAGGGGCACTCGGGCGATGAGAACTCGGGTGATGCGAACAAGGACGTCGCCTGGATCGTGGACGTCCCGGAGGGCACGACGCTCTCCCGGTTCGACCTCGACTCGTCGGACGACGACGGCAGCGACCTCGACCTCACCGTGTACCGCGTGGTGAGCCCGGACGACCTGCGGTATTACGAGAACTGGCAGTCGGCGACCGGCTCGGCGGACGAGCAGGTCACGGTGCCGGCACCGACCGCCGGCACCTATCTGGTGGTGGCGAACGTGTATGCGACGACGGGGCCGATGACGTGGGACATGTCCTACGCCAACGTGCAGCCCGCCGGCGACGGGGCGTTCACCGCGACGCCGAATCCGATCGCCGCGGTCCGCGGTGAGAAGACGAGCTACGACCTCAGCTGGACCGGCCTGACCGCCGGCACCCGCTATCTCGGACTCGTCCAGTACGGCGACTCGGCCGTCCGCACCGTCGTCACGGTGACGACGCCGGACGCCGCGAAGCAGGCGCCGCCGACGGATGCCCCGGAGACGGATGCCCCGCCGACGGATGCGCCGGAGCCGGATGCCCCGGAGCCGGATGCGCCGGAGACCGAGGCTCCGGAGACCCCGGCGCCGGAGAGTCCCGCACCGGAGACGGAGGCCCCGGAGACGCCGAAGCCGGAGTAGCCCCCACAGCACAGCGCCCCGCGGTCTCCCTTCCGCGGGGCGCTGTGTGCGCGCACGGGCATCCGTTCATCGCGTGATCGATGCCGCTCGTCGCAGCATCCGCTCCCACCCCGGCCTCCGGTCTCCGCGTCTTCCTAACGTGGGGGAACGCAATGTCGCGTATCCCGAGGAGACTCCCATGACCGCACCGGGCACCGAACCCGTCATCGTCACCGACCCGAAACTCCCCTCCGTCGCCCTCACCGAGGAGCATCACGAGAAGGCGAACCGCTGGACCCTGCCGAAGATCATCCTCTGGGCGGCGATCGCCCTGCTGGGTGCTGTGGCCTGGACCATGCTCGCGATCGTGCGTGGCGAGACCGTCAACGCGATCTGGTTCGTGTTCGCCGCGGTCTGCACGTATCTGATCGGCTACCGGTTCTACTCGAAGGTGATCGAGAAGTACATCACCCGGCCCGATGACCGCCGGGCCACCCCCGCCGAGGTCCGCCAGGACGGCAAGGACTACGTCCCCACCGACCGGCGCGTGCTCTACGGCCACCACTTCGCCGCCATCGCCGGCGCCGGCCCGCTCGTCGGCCCGGTGCTCGCCGCGCAGATGGGCTACCTCCCCGGTACCATCTGGATCATCGTCGGCGTCGTGCTCGCCGGAGCCGTGCAGGACTACACGGTCCTCTTCTTCTCGATGCGCCGCGGCGGCCGCACGATCGGCCAGATGGCCCGTCAGGAGCTCGGCAAGATCGGTGGCACCGCCGCGATCATCGCCTCGCTGCTGATCATGCTGATCATCGTCGCGATCCTCGCGCTCGTCGTCGTCAACGCGCTCGGCGAGAGCCCGTGGGGTGTCTTCTCGGTCGCCATGACAATCCCGATCGCGCTCTTCATGGGCGTCTACCTGCGCTACCTGCGCCCTGGCAAGGTCACCGAGGTCTCGATCATCGGCTTCGCGCTGCTGATGGCCGCCATCATCGGCGGCGGCTGGGTCGCGGGCACCGAGTGGGGTCAGGCGATCTTCCACCTCGACCGCACCACCATCGCGTGGGGCATCATCATCTACGGTTTCATCGCCGCCGTGCTCCCGGTCTGGCTGCTGCTCGCTCCCCGCGACTATCTGTCGACCTTCATGAAGATCGGCGTGATCGTCATGCTCGCCGGAGCCATCGTCCTGGTGCGCCCCGAGATCACCGTCCCCGCGGTCAGCATCTTCGGCGAGAACGGCATGGGTCCGGTGTTCGCCGGTCCGCTCTTCCCGTTCCTGTTCGTCACGATCGCCTGCGGTGCGCTTTCGGGGTTCCATGCGCTGATCGCGTCCGGAACCACACCGAAGCTCATCGAGAAGGAGCGCCAGACGCGCTTCATCGGCTACGGCGGCATGCTCATGGAGTCGTTCGTCGCGATCATGGCCCTCGTCGCCGCGATCTCGATCGACCAGGGCATCTACTTCGCCATGAACGCGCCGGCCTCGGCGACGGGCGGCACGGTCGAAGGCGCCGTCGCCTTCGTGAACTCGCTGGGCCTGACGGGGGTGAACCTCACGCCCGAGATGCTCACCGGCACGGCAGCGGCGGTCGGCGAGGAGTCGATCGTCTCGCGCACCGGTGGGGCTCCGACGCTCGCCCTCGGCCTCGCGCACATCATGCAGCAGGCCCTCGGCGGTCAGGCGCTCATGGCGTTCTGGTACCACTTCGCGATCATGTTCGAGGCGCTGTTCATCCTCACCGCGGTGGATGCCGGCACCCGCGTCGCCCGTTTCATGCTGCAGGACTCCATCGGCGCCTGGTTCCCTAAGTTCCGTGACGTGTCGTGGCGCCCCGGCGTCTGGATCTGCACCGCGATCATGGTGGCCGGCTGGGGAGCGATCCTCATCCTCGGTGTGACCGACCCGCTCGGCGGCATCAACACCTTCTTCCCGCTGTTCGGCATCGCGAACCAGCTGCTCGCCGCGATCGCGCTCGCCGTGGTGCTGGCCATCGTCGCCAAGCGCGGCCGCAGCTACTTCAAGTGGCTGTGGATCATCGCCCTGCCGCTCGCGTTCACCGCGGTCGTCACCATCACGGCGTCGTTCTACAAGATCCTCTCCCCGGTCCCCGCGATCGGCTACTGGGCGAACCACTTCAAGTACGTGGCGGCCCGCGACTCCGGCGACACCGCGCTCGGTGGGCCCGAGGTGCTCGACGCGGTCATCCGCAACACGGCCGTGCAGGGCACCCTGTCGATCATCTTCGTCACCCTCGCGATCATCGTGATGGTCATGGCTGTGATCGTCACGGTCAAGGCGATCCGCAACGGCGGCGGCGAGAACACCGAAGACGAGCCGGTCGCCTCGCGCCGCTTCGCCCCGGCCGGGTTCCTGCCGAGCACCGCGGAGCGCGAGCTCGAGAAGCAGTGGGAGCCGATCCTCGCCGACGAGCGCAAGGCGTCGTCCCACTGAGATGGCCGACACCATGACTCGGACGGATGCCGCGACCACCCTCCTGCGCGCTCTCCTGGGCGCCGTGGGCCGGGTGGGCCGCGGCATCCGCTGGTACATGACGAACCTGATGGGCGACAGCGCCTATGCGACCTATGTCGCCCATCAGCGCCGCGTGCACCCGGACGAGGAGCCGATGACCGAGCGGCAGTTCTGGCGGGAGCGGATGGACGACCAGGACCGCAACCCCGGTGCCCGCTGCTGCTGAGCGCGGAGCGGCCGATCCGAGGCGAGTTATGACCAGTATGCTCGCCATAACCGCATGTTATGACTAGTATGTTCGTCATAACAGACTGGCGGAGGTGGCGCGCATGGCCGGATATCGGATCGCTCGGGACATGGAGACGTTCGGCGAGCACATCCGCGGATGGCGCATGGTGCTGGGGCTGACCGCCCAGCAAGTCGCCGAGCGAGCGAACATCTCGCGCGACACGTTGCGCAAGATCGAGAACGGCAATGCGACAGTCACGTTCGAGAATGTCGCCCAGGTGCTGCGGTCACTCGGCATTCTCGAGGCGGTCGTGAACGCCGTCGATCCGTTGAGCACCGACATCGGCAGGCTCCGCGCCTCGAGCCTCGAGAAGACGCGCGCTCGATGAGCGACTACGAGGTCTATGGTGACGACCGTGGCGACCTGCAGCTGGTGGGGCAGGCGCATTTCACCAGCGGCAGGTCGCTTGCCACCACCTTCCTCTATGACGCGGCGTACCTCGCCCGCGGCGGCGCGAACATCGATCCGTCGCTGCAGCTCGTTCCCGGACCGCAGTACCAGTCCGGGATGCTGCGGGCGTTCTCCGACAGCTCGCCGGACCGTTGGGGCCGCAACCTCATCGACAAGGCCGAGCGGATAGCCGCCCGCGAGGCCGGTCGCGCTCCGAGGAGCCTCGACGACGTCAGCTACCTCTTGGGTGTCAGCGACGACACTCGCCAGGGCGCGCTGCGCTTCCGTGCCGTGGGCACCGAGGACTTCCTCGGTGCAGAAGCTCATGTCCCTGCGATCGTCGAACTTCCGAACCTCCTGCGCCGCAGCGATGAACTCGCCGGCGACGACGACTACACCGAGGCGGTCAAGCAGCTGCTCGACACCGGAACCACAGGCCTGGGTGGCGCGCGGCCGAAGGCATCCGTGCGTCTCGAGGACGGATCCCTCGGGTTCGCGAAGTTCCCGCATTCCAGCGACGGGTGGGATGTCATGGCGTGGGAGGCGACCACTCTCGGTCTGCTGTCGGACTGCGGAATCGCAGTGCCAGAATTCCGTCTCACACGCCTGGGAGAGCGCTGCGTCCTCATCCTGCGCCGCTTCGACCGGGACGCGAAGCAGCAGCGGATCGGGTACATCAGCGCCATGACCGCGATCGGAGCCGCCGACGGCGAGCACCACGACTACGTCGAGATCGCCGACGCCATCCGCGACATCGCGCGCTCCCCTCGCGCCGCGCTCTCTGATCTCTTTGACCGCGCGATCGTCAATGTCGCTCTCGGCAACACGGATGATCACCTGCGCAATCATGGTTTCCTCAGCGATGGCAACGCCTGGACGCTCAGCCCCGCCTTCGACGTCAATCCGAATCCTGATCTCGCCCGGAGCCGATCGACCTCGATCGCCGGAGCCGACACGTACGACACGGAGATCGAGGGTCTGCTCGCGCTCGCGGACGACTGCGACCTGACGCAGAGCCGGGCTCGAGAGCACATGGCGAGTATCTCCGAGGCGCTCTCATCGTGGCAGGATCGCGCGCGTCGAAATCGCCTCCCCGAGAAGGAGATCTCACGCATGGGCGAATCGATCGCTCCGAGGCTGGACCTCGTGGCCACGGCCGGTCGAAAGTAGTTGATCCCATGACCGACGTCGTTCTCGCCGCAGTGCTCGGCGTGCTCGGCGGCGTCGTCCTGACGCTGCTGCTGCTGCTCGCCCGTCGGCTCGCGCGCGGGGCGACCGATCTCGGCAGCGACGCGGAGCAGGCGGCGCTCACGGCCCTGCATCAGGCGAGCCTCGCCGCTCCGCACCTGCGCGCGGGTCTGGCGGCCCCCGACGTCGTCAAGGCCGCGCGCCACCTGCGGGTGCTGCTCGGCAGCGCCGCCGTGGCGATCGTCAGCGCCGACGACACCGTCTCGTTCGACGGCTCGTCCGACGGGCTGGAGTCGGCGGCGGTCCGTATCGCGGCGCAGGTCCGGGCCTCCGGGCGTCGGCAGGTGTTCCCCGCGTCGGGCCGCGACGACGACCTCGAGGCCGTCGGGGCGCCGATCCGCGTCGACGGCCGTGTGGTCGGCGTCGTCGTCGCGTTCGCGGCACCCGTCGGGGCGGCGCTCGTGCGGGCCGCCGAAGAGGTCGCCGACTGGTGCGCCGCGCAGGTCGAGCTCGGGGTGCTCGACTCATCACGGACCCAGCTCGCCGAGGCGGAGCTGCGGTCGCTGCGAGCGCAGATCTCCCCGCACTTCATCTACAACGCCCTCACGGCGATCGCCTCGTTCATCCTCACCGACCCCGAGCGTGCCCGCGAGCTGGTGCTCGAGTTCGCCGATTTCACGCGCTACTCATTCCGGCGACAGGGGGAGTTCACCACGCTCTCCGAGGAACTGGGCAGCATCCACTCCTACCTCGAACTGGAGCGCGCCCGCTTCGGCGACCGGCTGCGCGTGACGCTGCAGATCGCGCCGGAGACCCTGGCGACGGTCATCCCCTTCCTCTCTGTGCAGCCGCTCGTCGAGAACGCGGTGCGGCACGGGCTCGAGCCGGGTGAGGGCGGCGGCGAGATCCGCATCGCCTCACGCGACGACGGCACGCACACCGAGATCACCGTCGAGGACGACGGTGTGGGAATGGACCCCGAGGCCCTGCGCGCCACGCTCACCGCGAGCGACGACGGCGTGCACGTCGGCCTCCGTAACGTCGACACCCGGCTGCGCCAGCTCTACGGTGCGGACGGCGGTCTGGTGGTCGAGACGAACACCGGCGCGGGTACCCTGGTGCGCATGCGGGTCCCGAAATCTCAGCCGCAGCACGATCCGGACACCGAGTGACGACGATGCCGACGAACAGTGCACCCCCGGTAGACGTCCTCGTCGCAGACGATGAGAACCCTGCGCTCGACGAGCTCGTTCACCTGCTGCGCACCGATCCGCGCATCGGGCAGATCCTCACGGCGTCGTCGGGTGCCGAGGCGCTGCGGCTGATGTCCGAGCGCGCGGTGCGGATCGCGTTCCTCGACATCCACATGCCGGGTCTCAGCGGCACCGACCTCGCGCGGGCGCTGATGACTCTCGCCGCGCCACCGGCGGTCGTGTTCGTCACGGCCGACGACGCCAAGGCGGTGGAGGCGTTCGAGCTGCGAGCCGCGGACTACCTGCTCAAGCCTGTGCGGGCCGCGCGGCTGCGTCAGGCGGTCGACCGCGTGGTCGAGCTCGGCGACACCGCGGCATCCGGCGACGACGAGATGCTGCCGGTCACGGTCGGCTCCGCGGTGCGGTTCGTGCGGCGCAGCGACGTGACCTGGGTGCAGGCGCAGGGCGACTACTCGCGGCTGCACACCGGCGACGGCGCGGGGCATCTCGTGCGCATCCCCATCTCCGAGCTGGAGACGCGGTGGACGGATGCCGGGTTCCTGCGCATCCACCGCTCGTCGCTCGTGCGCATCTCCGCCGTGACCGAGGCCCGTCTGTCCGGCACGGAGGCTGCCGTCTCGATCGGTGGACTCTCGCTTCCGGTGAGTCGGAGGATGGTGCCGGCCGTGCGCGAGGCGCTGGTGCGCGGTGAGGGCGCGGGATGACCGAGAAGCCGAAGCGGGTCCGCGTCACCGCCGATCTCCCCGACCGGCGCCCGGTGCCCCTGACCCGCGGCATCGCACTGCCCGGTGCCCCCGTGGACGAGGCGGATGCCGTCTACGCGCGGGCCCTGATGCGCAGCCAGCTCCGCCTCGCACTGGGGACCGTCGCCGGATTCGTGGTCGTCGTCGTCGCGCTCACCCTGGCGATCGCGCTCATCCCCGAGATCGGACGCATCCTGGTGTGGGGCCTGCCGCTGTCCTGGCTGCTGCAGGCGTACGCGTTCTACCCGATCATCGTCGTCTTCGCGGTGCTGTACGTGCGCACCGCCGGCCGCAACGAGCGCCGGTACCGGGCGCTGCGGGATCGCGAATGAACGCGGTGCTCGACCTCATCGGGGTCGCGCTCGTCATCGTCGCCACGCTGCTGATCGGCGTCTACGGGCTGCGCATCTCACGCACGACGGGAGACTTCTTCGTCGCCTCGCGCACCGTGCGACCGGTGTGGAACGCGTCGGCGATCAGCGGCGAGTATCTGTCCGCCGGCACGTTCCTCGGGCTGTCGGGCCTGGTGCTGCTCGACGGTGCCCGCGGCTTCTGGTTCCCGATCGGCTATGCCGCCGGCTACCTGCTGGTGCTCGCATTCGTCGCCGCCCCGCTCCGGCGCAGCGGCGCGTACACGATCCCCGACTTCATCGAGGCGCGGCTGGAATCGACTTCTGCACGGCGGGTGACCAGCATCGCGGTGCTCGTCATCGGCTGGCTGTACATCGTGCCGCAGCTGCACGGCGCCGGGCTCACCCTGCTCGTCGTGGCCGGCCTTCCCGAATGGGTGGGCGCGGTGACCGTCGCGGTGCTCGTGGCGGCGGCGGTCGCGGCGGGCGGCATGCGGGCGATCACCTACGTGCAGGCGTTCCAGTACTGGCTCAAGCTCACCGCGCTCCTGGTGCCCGTGGTCTTCATCGCCTTCGCCCTGAGCGGGGGACCGCACGACTTCGATCCGGCGCTCGTGTTCCCCGTCGAGGCCGGTCCCTCCGGCTTCGACGTGTACGAGACGGCCTCCCTCCTGCTGGCACTGCTGCTGGGCACGATGGGCCTGCCGCACGTGCTGGTGCGGTTCTACACGAGCCCGACCGGGGTGTCCGCTCGTCGCACGACGGTGATCGTGATCGGCATGGTGAGCGCGTTCTATGCGGTGTCGAGCACGATGGGCCTGCTGGCCCGCATCGCCGCTCCCGACCTCGCCGTGCCGGGGGTGGCGGACACGGTGGTGCTGCTGCTGCCCTCGCGGGTCTTCCCCGGAATGCTCGGGGAGCTGCTGACCGCGCTGATCGTCGCCGGAGCGTTCGCCGCGTTCCTGGCGACCTCGGCCGGGCTCGTCGTGTCGCTCGCGGGGGTGATCAGCCAGGACGTGTTCTCCGGCTCGGTGCGGTCGTTCCGGCTGTCGGCCGTGCTCTGCGCCCTGGTGCCGCTCGTGGTCGCGCTGCTCACGGCACCGGCAGGCCTCGGATCGAGCGTCGGCGTGGTGTTCGTGGTGGCGGCGTCGACGCTGTCACCGGTGGTGCTGCTCGGCGTGTGGTGGCGCGGGCTCACCGCTCGAGGGGCCGTGGCCGGGATGGTGTCGGGCGGATTGGCCGCAGGTCTCGCGCTGCTCGTGCACGCGGCGGTCGGGGGAGTCGGCGTCGCCGCGCCCTACCTCGCGCAGCCGGCCGCCTGGACGATCCCGCTCGCCACGGCGGTGACGGTCGTGGTCTCGCTCCTCGACCCGCGGGGGCCGTCGCCGCGCACGGAACGCTTCCTCGCGCGGGTGCACACCCCGGAGCGCGGCTGAGTCAGGGCTGGAACGCGCCTGAGTCAGCGGGCTGAGTCAGGACCGGGGAGTGCGCAGCGTCCAGGCCGGCCACCAGCCGTCGGGGAGACGCGCGAGGAGGTCTTCGGCATCGTCCAGCTCCTCGGCCGGGAACGACGGGTCGGGTTCGCCGCCGCCCGACCGTCCGCCCCCGTCAGGGGTGCGCAGCTCGGTATGCAGCCAGCGTCGCTGCCCGACGGGGAAGACCTCCCGCAGCCCTCCGGCGGCGATCGCGAGCAGGGTCTCCTCGAGCTGGTCGGCGACACTCTCGGCGGTCTCGTCGCAGGCATCGCAGGTGCAACTGGGCGCGTATTCCCGGGTCAGGGCTCCGGACCGGATGACGACGGATTCGGCCGTCCCGGTGAGGGTGATCTGCGCCCCTGTCGTGGGCCGCAGGTGCCAGACGCGTGCCCCCGATTCGTCGGACCGTCGGTCGACATCGACGTCGTACCAGGTCTCGAGGTGGTCGACGAGTGCGTCGACGACCGACATCACGGGGGCGAACCGCTCCGGATGGGTCACCCGGGAGTAGGCGTCTTCCGGAGGCGAGCCGCCGGCCCAGCGGGATCCGTAGTGGATGACCTTGCCGGACTCGTCGACGAACTCCGGGACCGCGAGCACCGGGCGCGTGAACGGAACCGGGGCGACCACGAAGTCGATGTCGACCTCTTCGCGCCGCAGGGCGTCGAACTCCTCGGCGTCGCGGTCGGCCTGCGGCCAGGACGCGAGCATCTCCCGGAACGGCTCGCGCTGCTCCGGGTGCTCGATGATCCCCCTCAGCAGGCCGGCGACCGGGACCGAGATCGTCGAGGTGCCCACCTCGGGTTCGCTCGTGAAGCGCCACCTCGCCGCCGGATGCGCCACAGCGATCGCGTTCCCCAGGAACCGTGCCGCCGCCTCCGCCGTCTCGGGAGCATCGAGGAGTTCGGGGTGCGCGGCAACGAAGTCCCACAGTGCGCCGAGGTCGGCGGCGAGGACGACGGGGTCGGTGCCGGCGTCCCGCGCTAAGGCCTCGAAGAGCTCGAAGCCTTCGACGAATCGCGGGGGCGCGACCGGCTCGGGGCTCGGCCAGATCAGCATGGCGGACATGGCGTCCGGCATCGGCGCGAGCGCGCCGGGAAAGGTGTTCGACGTCGACATCGGGCTAGAGCTTCCGGCTGCGCGGCATGAGCCGTACGTCGGGGAGCGGCGGGGCCGGGATGCGCACGTCGTGACCCTCGACCGCGCCGAAGCGCGGGGATGCCGCGCCCGTCGCGGACTCCGCCTCCCACTCCTCGCGCGCCGCGACGATCTCGTCATGCGAGCGGCCGGCGAAGTTCCACCACATCACGATGTCGTCCTCGAAGGGCTCGCCGCCGAGCACGAACAGCAGAGCGCCATCGCGGCTGGCCACCTCGACCTCGTCGCGGGAGTCGCCCAGATAGAGCAGCCCGTTCCGGTCGAGCGGATGCTCCGCCACCACGGCATCGCCCTCGACGAGCATGAGGGCGTGCTCCCAGTCGGAGCCCAGCGGCAGTCGCACACGGGAACCCGGGGCGAGCACGATCTCCGCACCGACGATCGGAGTGTGCACCGTGGCGGGCGAGCGCACGCCCGCGAACTCGCCGAGCACGACCGTGGCCTCGGCATCCGCTCCATCGTCAGCCGGGAGTGCGACGGAGGGCAGCTCGGTGTGGCGCTCGAACCCGGCCGCGCCGTGGCGGGCGGAATCCGGCAGCACGACCCAGAACTGCAGGGCGTCGAGGGGCACCGGACCCTCGCCGATCGAGTACTCGGAGTGGGAGATGCCGTTCCCGGCCGTCATCAGGTTCAGCTGACCGCGGCGCAGGTCGGCGTCGCTGCCGAGCGAGTCGCGGTGGCGGATCTCGCCGACCAGGGGCCACGTCACCGTCTGCAGCCCGATGTGCGGATGCGGCTCGACCCGCATCTTCGTGTCGGCGGGCCCGAACCGGTCGAGGAAGCACCAGGCGCCGATCGTCGGCAGGTTGCGGTGCGGCAGTGCCCTCAGCACGTTCATGCCGCGCACCCCGCCCAAAGGCACCTCGCGCGGCTCGAGGATGAGGCGGCGCTGCCCGATCATTCCGCTCGGCCCGTCGGGTCCTCACCCGCGGATCCGGCGGGCCCGGAGGGAGACTTCGGCCAGCGGACCTCAGCGCCCGGCACCTCATGCGTCTCGAGGTACTTCGCGATGTAGGGGCAGAGGGGAACGATCGCCTCGCCGCGCTCGGCGGCATCCGCCAGCGCGGCCGCGGCGAGCTTCCCCGCCAGCCCGTGGCCCTGGAACGCCGGGTCGACCTCGGTGTGGAGGAAGCGGATGGATCCGGGGCGCAGATCGTACGCCGCGAAACCCGCGAGCACGTCGTCGGAGCGGATCTCGTAGCGCGATGCGTCGTCGTCGCGGGTCACGGTGATGTCGGTCATCGGATGCTCCTTCGAACGGGGTGCCTCCAACCTACGCCCGCCGCGCGGGGTGGGCTCCTGTGGATGAGGCGCCGCCCGCGTCGGCGGGGGTCGTTACGCTGGAGGGATGCCGCAGACTCCCCGTGACCCGTACGCGGATCTGCCGTACGCCGACGAGCCGTACGACGACGGGTGGGAGTCGTCCGCTCCTCCGGAGCCCATGGACTGGGAGCCGCAGGGCTCGGGCTATGAACCGCCGCTCGATTGGGGACAGGGGCCGGTCACTCCGGTGGCCTCGGCTCCCTCCGCCGGCCGTGCGCCCGCCGTGCGTCAGGCCACTCCGAGCCGCTATCCGACCGCGCGCGAGGCGCTGCACACGGTGTTCGGCTACGACGAGTTCCGCGGCGACCAGGCCCACATCGTCGAGCAGGTCATCGCGGGCGGCGACGCCGTCGTCCTGATGCCGACCGGTGGCGGAAAGAGCATCACGTACCAGGTGCCTGCACTCGTGCGCGAAGGCACGGGTCTCGTGATCAGCCCCCTCATCGCGCTCATGCACGACCAGGTCGACGCGCTGCGGGCCAACGGCGTCAACGCGGCCTACCTCAACTCCACGCAGGCGATCGACGAGCGTCGCGAGGTCGAGCGGGCCTACCTCGCCGGCGAGCTCGACCTCATCTACGTCGCCCCCGAGCGTCTGTCGAACGCGCAGACGACGGCGCTTCTGCAGCGCGGAACGCTCAGCGTGATCGCGATCGACGAGGCCCACTGTGTGTCGCAGTGGGGCCACGACTTCCGCCCCGACTACCTCACCCTCGGCGACCTGGGCGAGCGGTTCCCCGGGGTGCCGCGCATGGCGCTCACGGCCACGGCGACCGCCGCGACGCACAAGGAGATCACCGAGCGGCTGCGCCTCGACACCGCGAAGCACTTCGTCGCGAGCTTCGACCGCCCGAACATCCAGTACCGGATCGTGCCCAAGGTCGACCCGCGAAAGCAGCTGGTCGCCTTCATCAAGGCGCAGACCCCGGCGAGCGACGACAGCGCGCAGCCCGCGGGCATCGTCTACGCGCTCAGCCGCAAGTCGGTCGAGCAGACGGCGACCTATCTCGCCGCGCAGGGGCTCGACGCACTGCCGTATCACGCGGGTCTTCCCGCCGAGGTGCGGGCCGCCAACCAGGCGCGCTTCCTCCGGGAAGACGGTGTGGTCATGGTCGCGACCATCGCATTCGGCATGGGCATCGACAAGCCCGACGTGCGCTTCGTCGCGCACATCGACCTGCCGAAATCGGTCGAGGGGTACTACCAGGAGACCGGTCGTGCCGGACGCGACGGCGAGCCCGCGGTGGCGTGGATGGCATACGGCCTCGGTGACGTCGTGCAGCAGCGCCGGCTCATCGACCAGAGCCCCGGCGACCGCACCTTCAAGATGCGGATGGGGCAGCACCTCGACGCCATGCTCGCGCTGTGCGAGACGGTCGAGTGCCGCCGCCAGAACCTGCTCGGGTACTTCGGCCAGGAGTCGCAGCCCTGCGGCAACTGTGACACCTGCCTCGACGACACCGAGACGTTCGACGGCCTCGTGCCGGCACAGAAGCTGCTCTCGACGATCGTTCGGCTCAAGCGCGAGCGCAACCAGTCGTTCGGCGCCGGGCACCTCATCGACATCCTCCGCGGCGCCTCGACCGAGCGCATCCGGCAGCAGGGGCACGAAAAGCTCGCGACGTACAGCATCGGCAACGACCTCTCCGACCAGGACTGGCGCAGCGTCGTGCGGCAGCTGCTGGCCCGCGGCATCCTGGTCGCCCAGGGCGACTACGGCACCCTCGCGCCCGGTGAGCAGGCGGCGGGAGTGCTACGGGGCGAGACCGCCGTGCCGCTGCGCAAGGACACGATCGGGCGTCCGGCCTCGTCGTCGCGGGCGCGCAAGGCGAGTGCCGCCGATGCGCTGGATGCCGGTGATCGCGGCCTGTTCGAGGCGCTGCGCGCCTGGCGGGCCGAGACCGCTCGCGAGCAGGGTGTGCCCGCGTACATCGTGTTCGGCGACGCGACCCTGCGCGCGCTCGCCGAGCACCGGCCGGCATCTCTCAAGGATCTCGACGGCATCACGGGCATCGGCGCCAAGAAGCGCGAGGCCTACGGCGAGGGCGTGCTGGCGGTCATCGCCGCCGCCTGACCGCCGCGGCCCAATCGCATAGACCCATAGCGTGCGGTCGGGAGATCGGCAAGAACACCTAAGTACACTGGGTACACAAGAGTTCACAGAAGGGCAGCGATGATCGGCGTGAATCCCTTCCGCCCGACAGCCGGAGCCGAGCCTCCGCAGTTGATCGGTCGTGCCGGGATCCTCGATGAGTTCCGCTACGGGCTCCGCATCCGCTCCGGGGCGCCGGGGCTGCTGACCATCTTCACCGGCGCGCGAGGCATCGGCAAGACCGTCATGCTCGGTGAAGCCGAGGACGCGGCGCTCACTCACGGCTGGATGGTTGTCTCGGAGACCGCGACCCGTGGCTTCCTGGGTCGCATCGGCGAGGCGATGCGCGCCGCCGCAGAAGAACAGGGGCAGGGTCCGGCCGGAAGGCGGATCACCGGTATCGGCGCCGCAGGCTTCTCCATCACGACGCAGCTCCCTCCCGAACAGCAAGCAGGATGGCGACAGGTCGGCGAGAAACTTCTCCGACAGCTCGACGAGAACGGAACCGGGCTGGTCATCACCCTGGATGAGATCCACGGGGCAGACCGGGATGAACTCGCTCAGCTCGCAGCCTCGGTCCAGCATTACATCCGCGATGGTCTCCCGATCGCGCTCCTCTTCGCGGGCCTCCCCGCGGCGGTGTCCGATCTCCTCAACGAGGGGGTCGCGACCTTCCTGCGGCGGGCGGATCGGATCGATCTGCACGCTGCAGCCATCGACGAAGTCGAGAACTCATTCGCAGACATCTTCGCCGTCTGGGACACGCCACTCGATCCTGTGCTGATCAGGGCCGCGGCAGAGTCGACGGGCGGCTATCCGTTTCTGATCCAGCTGATCGGTTATCACCTGTGGCAGGTGGCCGAATCGACGGATCGACCGCTCGGCGCCGAAGACGTCGACCTGGCGCTGTCTGCCGCACACCGCAGAAATGCCCGTGTGGTCATCGAGGCTGCACTGTCCGCTGTCTCCCCGAAGGACCTCGACTTCCTCAGAGCGATGGCCGAAGACGATATCCCTGCGACCGCGGCAGACATTGGCCGTCGCCTCGGTGATAAGAAGAACACGGTCGGCAACTACCGCGCGCGGCTCATCGCTGCGGGCCTGATCCAACCAGCGGGCCACGGTCGCGTCGACTTCGCGATCCCCGGACTGCGGGAACATCTCCGCACTCGTTGAGCCTTTGTCGCGGTCGCCCTGTCGCGAGGCGACAACGGAACGCCGGGATATGCCCGCACGCGGTTGGAGGATGCTCACAGCGGAGTTCGCCCGGGTTTGTCGCAGACCTACCATGGAGGCACCCCTACTTCCCTGGAGGAATGCCATGGTCGACGCTGCCGTCCGTCCTTCGACGACACCCGATGAATCGCCCGCGACCGCGCTCGCCCCGCAGCTCGACGTCGCCCGAGTCAACGAGGCCCTGATGGGCACCTGGGGCGACGTGCGCCGTCAGGCGCGCGAGATGATCAAGGACTCGGCGTTCTGGCGCAAGGACGAGCTCGGTAAGGACGAGCACCGCGAGCGTGTGCTCAGCCAGCTGCACCTGCTGGTCGAGAACAAGGCCGTGCACCGTGCGTTCCCCAAGTCGCTCGGCGGCGAGGAGAACAACGGCGCCAACATTGCCGGCTTCGAAGAGCTCGTGGTCGCCGACCCCAGCCTGCAGATCAAGTCGGGCGTGCAGTGGGGGCTCTTCGGTTCGGCCGTGCTGCAGCTCGGCACCGCGGAGCACCACGAGAAGTGGCTCCCCGGAATCATGGACCTCTCGATCCCCGGCGCCTTCGCGATGACCGAGATCGGCCACGGCTCGGATGTCGCCGCCGTCGGGACGACCGCGACCTACGACGCGGCGACCGAGGAGTTCGTCATCAACACCCCGTTCCGGGCGGCCACCAAGGAGTACCTCGGCAACGCCGCGCTGCACGGTGTCGCGGCGACCGTGTTCGCGCAGCTGATCACCAACGGCGTGAACCACGGGGTGCACTGCTTCTACGTGCCGCTGCGCGGTGAGGACGGCGTCGACTTCCCCGGTATCGGCCGCGAGGACGACGGTCTCAAGGGCGGCCTCAACGGCATCGACAACGGACGCCTCTCATTCGACCACGTGCGCATCCCGCGCACCAACCTGCTCAACCGCTACGGCGACGTGGCCGTCGACGGCACCTACTCCAGCGCGATCGACAGCCCCGGCCGCCGCTTCTTCACGATGCTCGGCACCCTGGTGCAGGGACGCGTGTCGCTCGACGGCGCAGCATCCTGGGCTTCCGCGCTCGGCCTGCACATCGCGATCACCTACGCCACCCAGCGTCGCCAGTTCGACGGCGCGGACGGGCAGGAGGTCGTGCTCATGGACTACGGCAAGCACCAGCGCCGTCTGCTGCCGCGCCTGGCGACCACGTACGCGCAGATCTTCGCGCACGACGAGTTCCTGCAGAAGTTCGACGGCGTGTTCTCGGGTCGCACCGACACCCCCGCCGACCGCGAGGACCTCGAGACGCTGGCCGCCGCTCTCAAGCCGCTGTCGACCTGGCATGCCCTCGACACGCTGCAGGAGGCCCGCGAGGCCACCGGCGGGGCCGGCTTCATGTTCGAGAACCGCCTGGTGGGCCTGCGCGCCGACCTCGACATCTACGTGACGTTCGAGGGCGACAACAACGTCCTGCTGCAGCTGGTGGGCAAGCGTCTGCTGACCGACTACGCCAAGCAGTTCCAGGGCAAGGATGCCGCGGCCCTCGCCAAGTTCGCCGTCGGGATGACCGCGGGCAAGCTGTTCCACGGCGCCGGACTCCGTCAGCTGGGCCAGGCCGTCTCCGACTTCGGCCAGGTGAGCCGTTCGGTCGAGCGGGGTCTCCGCGAAGAGCAGCAGCACGATCTCCTCGCCGGACGCGTGCAGCAGATGGTGGCCGACATCGCCTCCCGCCTGCGCCCCGGCGCGAAGGACAAGGCCCTCGGCGCCCGCCTGTTCAACGAGAACCAGGCCGAGCTCATCGAAGCCGCCCGCGCGCACGGAGAGCTGCTGCAGTGGGAGGCGTTCACCGACGCCGTGCACCAGATCGACGACGCCGACACCAAGAAGGTGCTCACGTGGCTGCGCGACCTGTTCGGTCTGCAGCTCATCGAGAAGCACCTCGCCTGGCACCTGATCAACGGACGCCTGTCGACCCAGCGCGCCGCCGCCGTGTCGAGCTACATCGACCGGCTGTGCGCGCGGCTGCGCCCCCATGCCCTCGACCTGGTGAACGCGTTCGGCTACGAGCCCGAGCACGTGCGGGCGCCGATCGCGAGCGGCATCGAGAAGCAGCGCCAGGACGAGGCCCGGGCGTACTACGCCGACCTCGCCGCCACGGGCAAGGCGCCCATCCAGGAGAAGGCGCTCAAGAAGAAGCAGCGCTGATCGCTCGGCGGCGGGGCGCCGGTCAGGATGACCACTTCGTGAGGTCGATGCCGCGTTCGACGGCCAGCGCCTGAAGGTGCTCGGCGGAATCCGTCTCGACGCAGACGCACGCCTGCAGCCCCGCGGCGTCGTCGTCGCGCAGCAGGTAGTAGCTGGTCGCGTCGGTCAGCAGTTTGCCGTCGGCGTCGCGGAACAGCCAACGCACCTTCACCAGCACGAGCCGATCGGACAATTCGTTCGCGTCGAGGAGCTCGTGCCCGACGGAGGCGAGGCCGAGCTCCCGGTACAGGGGATAGGACTGCTTCAGCCCCGCGACCATCTCCTCCCGGGTGTCCAAGACGCCGGAGACCCGATCGTCGGCGATCATGCCGGGGGTCGACCACAGCTCGACGGCGGCTTCGGCGTCGAACTCCGTCAGGGATGCCGCATAGCGCGCGAGGTACTGTTCGATCCGGTCGGTGTGGATGCTCATGATGTCGAGGGTACGGACCGTTCGCATCGACCGTCAGGGGCCTTGACGGCAGCGGGTGCGTAGGGTGGATCGAACCCCAGAAGAAGGAGTCCCCGTGACCCGCGTCAACGCCTACGCCGCACCCCGCGAAGCCGCCCCGCTGGAGAAGACCGTCATCGAACGACGTGACCTCGGCCCGCTCGACGTGCTCATCGACATCGCGTTCGCCGGCATCTGCCACTCCGACATCCACACCGTGCGCGGCGACTGGGGTCCGCAGAGGTACCCGCTCGCTCCGGGGCACGAGATCACCGGGACGGTCGCTGCCGTGGGAGAGGCCGTCACCCGGCACGCGGTCGGCGACCGCGTCGGCGTCGGATGCCTGGTGAACTCGTGCGGCGAGTGCCGCAACTGCCTGCGCGGCGAGGAGCAGTACTGCACCGAGGGTGCGGTGCAGACCTACGGCAGCTCGGACCGCGACGGCACCGTCACGCAGGGAGGCTACGCCGAGCAGGTCGTGGTGACCGAGAAGTTCGTCCTGCGCATCCCGGATGCCCTGCCGCTGGATGTCGCCGCGCCCCTGCTGTGCGCCGGCATCACGACCTACTCGCCGCTGCGGCACTGGAACGTCGGTCCCGGCACCCGCGTCGCGGTCGTCGGCCTCGGTGGGCTGGGCCACATGGGCGTGCAGATCGCGCACGCACTCGGCGCCGAGGTGACCGTGCTCTCGCAGACCCTGAACAAGAAGGACGACGGCCTGCGGCTCGGCGCCGACCACTATCGCGCCACGAGTGACCGGGACACCTTCCGCGAGCTGCGCTCCTCGTTCGACGTGATCCTCAACACCGTGAGCGCCGTGATCGATGTGCGCTCGTACCTGAGCCTGCTCGACGTCGGTGGTGCGCTCGTGTGCGTCGGCGCGCCTGCCGAACCGCTGTCGGTCGGAGTCATGTCGCTGATCGGCGGCCGACGCTCGCTCGCCGGCAGCAACATCGGCGGCATCCGCGAGACGCAGGAGATGCTCGACTTCTGCGCCGAGCACGGTCTCGCCGCCGAGATCGAGGTGATCCCGGCCTCCGAGATCAACGCCGCCTACGAGCGCGTTCTCGCGTCCGACGTGCGGTACCGGTTCGTGATCGACGCGGCCACCTTCGCCTGAATTTCGGCATTATACGCCTTAATCTCGGTATAGGGGTCAGCTCCGATCTCCGTTGTGTAACATTACACGCGGCCACCGCCTCGAGGTGTGTCGACGAATCGGAGATCGGAGATTGCATGTGCCCTGGTTTTGGTCGGCGAGAGTTCATCGGTTTCGCGGTCGTGTCGGCGGCATCTGCCGCCGTGCAGTTGAGGCTTCCGGCAACTGATCCGACAGCTCGTCGCGCTCTCGGTGGGGGCCCGCTGCAGGCTGCGGTCGACGGGGCTGCACCGGCGCCCACCGTCGCGAAGCCCACCGACGAGACCACCCAGAAGTTGAATGCGCTCCGCACGAAATTCAAGGTGCCGACGACGGAGCTTTCGGATGTGGCCGGGACCATCTCTGCCGACGGGAAGACCCCGATCGGCGCGGTCGCGGTCATGGATCTCGCGGCGGCCTACGCCAAGGACACGAATGTGTCGTGGAGCAAGGCGCTGCAGTTCAGTGTTGACGCGAATGCTCACAACGCCGCCGACACCGACCCCGACGCAGGCTCGGACAGTGGCAAGGCGGCCGTCCTGAATCGCGCACTCTTCGCGAACGCGTCGAACTGCCTGAAGCTGTGCGCGACGGGGATTCTGGGGAATGCGCAGTACACCACCCCTAACACGATCAGCGGAGTAGCGGGCGGAGGGTACAGCTTCCCTGTGTACCCGTCGGATATGACATACATCGTCAACGGCACGACCAATACACCTGGCTCCGGTCAGGCCGAGGCGCTGCGAGTCCTGAGCAGCGCGCTGTCGAACCGCGCGGTCGTGTGCGACTACAGCAACTTCTGCATCGGGGCGACCAACTCGCTGGCGTCGACGTCCGGGGGGAAGACGCCGCCATCGCAGCAGTGGGCGCAGACGCTCTTCGACGCGCGCTCGACCACCGGATACCAGAACTACCTTCGCGAGGTGAACGTCGACGACTCCCTCCGAGACGCCGAGAAGTACTGGCATGCCAAAGAGTCCGAGACACTGAACATCCTCAACGAGGGACTCTCGCTTCGTGTGGGAGCAGTCCAGGCGAGCGCGTACTTGGCCACACCCTTCGACGACATGCTCGCCGGCAAATACCCGGAGCCGGTCGCTGCCTACGATCAGGCCATCCAGCACTACATTCTCGCGAAGGCCCGGGCGACCGTCGCCGGGTCTTCGTCCTCGAGCGTGAAGAGCGTCCTCGCATCCTTCGATGCCCTCCTCACCCTGTTCACCGAGAAGCCCGAGGATGTTCCCGGACTCGAGCAGAGCGTGGCGATCAGGAACGTCTTCATGCGGCTGACCTCGTTCGAGTATCTCGGCAAGTCGAGCGGGATCTTCACGGACGATCAGATCAATGAGGCCCTCGGTGCCGGAGGCAAGCTGATCACCGACAACACGACCGTCAAGGCGAAGTTGAGCACTGCGTTGCTCGCGTTCAACAGCAGCGGGATCCTCGGCAGCATCTCGGCGGTGATCGGAGTCACGCGACTCGTGCTCGAGTCCCTGCTGCTCCACGATGCCATCGGCAAAGGCGAGGTCTCTCCGGCTCAGGCCATCGGCTTCACCGCGCGCATCGTCGCTGTGTACTCGTCGTTCGGAGCGCTCAGGAACCTGACGATGTCGTTCCTGACGGCGGCTCCGACAGCGGCGCGCACGGCGGCTCGGATCCTCAGTTGGAACACTGTCTCTCCCGAGACGTACGAGATGACGACGGGAGCGATGTGGAGCGCGGCGCGGCCCGCTGCAGACATCTCGACCGAGGCGCAGGCGGCGTCGACGAGCTTCGCCGACGCGATGTCCGGTACCTCCGGCAAACTCGTCGATACCGCCGAGGACACGGTGACGGTGTTCTTCACACAGGCCTCGGCGGAGGCCGGCGCCAAGGTGCCTTCCGCTCAGCGTGCCGTCGCCACGCAGGCTCTCACTAGCGCAGTCGAGACCGCGAGCACGCGCATCGTGGAGCAGGCGTCCATCGAGCAGGGAGCCATCCTTGCGAAACCGTCCGCCTCCCTGGCGTCGAAGGTCTTCACCGCGTCGCTCGCGGGGGCGGGCCTCATCGCGGATCTGCTGTTCGTCAGCTCGGACATCGCTGCGATCGTCGCCAGCGGCGGCATGGTCGGGGCTTCCACCTGGCTGTGGCTCGTCTCGGACGGCATCGCCGTCGTGGCGTCAGGAATCGGAGTGGGGATCGCCATGTCCTTGTTCACGGCATCCTCGCTCAACTTCGTCGCGCTCGGACTCACGCTCGCGGCGGCGATCATCGGGCTCATCGCCGGCGCGATCAGTCTCCCGAACGTCGCGAAGCAGACCAGGGATGAGATGACAGCGACGTTCCAGCGCCTCGAGAAAGACGGCTATCTGCGGGAGTGGGGCCGGAAGATCGCCTTCATGGCGGTGTACTTCGACGCCCTCAGCCAGGAGGAGCCCGTGCGCTTCGTGGATCCGTCGAAATCGCTCTTCGATGTGCAGGGGAAGGCGTTCGAGATCTTCGCGGCGTCGAAAGGGGCGACGGACTGGGACAAGTTCAAGGAGTGCCGGAGCAGCCTCGTGGGGGTGGCATAGCACTCGCGCATGTCATGTCCGCCGCCGCGGATAGCCTGAGGGCATGACCTCTCTTCTCACGGGCCCCGATGCCCGCGACCGCTGCGCCTGGGTGGGCGACGACGTCGAGTACCGCCGCTACCACGACGAGGAGTGGGGTGTGCCCCTGCACGGCGACCGCGCCCTGTTCGAGAAGATGGCGCTCGAGGGCTTCCAGGCCGGACTCTCGTGGATCACCATCCTGCGCAAGCGTCCGCGGTTCCGCGAGGTGTTCGCCGGTTTCGAGCCCGAGACCGTGTCGGAGTTCGATGAGGCCGATGTCGAGCGGCTCATGGCGGATGCCGGCATCATCCGCAACCGCGCCAAGATCCTGGCCACCATCGGCAACGCCCGCCTGGTGCGCGCGATGGCGGAGGGCGAACTCGACGAGCTGATGTGGTCGTTCGCGCCGGCGGCATCCGGCACGCGCCCGGCGTCGTTCGCCGAGGTTCCGGCGGTCACGCCGGAGTCGACGGCGATGAGTAAAGAGCTGCGTCGACGCGGGTTCCGCTTCGTCGGGCCGACCACCATGTATGCCCTCATGCAGTCGGCCGGGATGGTCGACGATCACATGGCAGGATGCTGGCGCGCGTAACGGAGGGTGATGGGGATATCTGCCCATCGAGTGATATTCCGCGACGCGGTTAGGATGTACGAGTGCTCAGCGGCCAGTCGGGCCTGCGCATGAGTAATCGGAGAGTGTGACCCTGGGGGGGAACCGGGCATGAAGGCCTTGTCATGGATGCGCGCGCGACCCAAGACGCTGGCGTCCGCCGCCGGCGTCACCGTCGGCGTCATCGCCATCACGACCATGGCCTTCACCTATGAGGGCTTCCCGACCACCAAGGTCGACCTGAACGACGGCGGCGTCTGGATCACCAAGACCTCGAGCCTGCTCGTCGGCCACTTCAACCACGAGTCCACGATCCTCGACGGCGGTCTGCGCACCACCAGCGAGAACTACGACATCCTCCAGGCCGCCGCCAACGTGCTCGTCGTCGACCAGAGCGCGTCCACCGTGACCGCGATCGATCCGGCCCGGGTCTCGCTCGGCGACTCCACGATCATCCCCTCGTCGGCCAAGGTCGCCATGGGGGCGAACACCGCGGCCATCCTCGATGAGAAGTCCGGTGACCTGTGGGTCGTGCCGGTCAAGGGCATAGCCTCCTTCGAGATCGAGGCGGCGGAGCCCATCGCCGAGCTCGGCGAGAACTCCGACGTCACGGTCGCCGACGACGGCACCGTCTTCGCCCTCTCCGGAGAACGCGGCGAGGTCGTCACGGTCCCGGTCGACAACGAAGGTGCGCCGGGCGAGACATCGGCCGCGTCGGTCGGCGAACTTGACCTGTCGGTGCGCCCCACCATCACCGCCGTCGGACGCACCCCTGTCGTGTTCGACGAGGCGGCCGGAGTCGTCACGACGCCCGGAGGCCTCCGCACCGAGGTCGCGGGCGCGGCGGATGCCGTGCTGCAGCAGGCGTCGGCCGAGACCGACGCCGTCGCGATTGCCACCCCGACCGCGCTCGTGCGCGTGCCGCTCGACGGCGGCGAACCGGAGCAGACCTCCGCGGGCGGCGAGGGCACGGCTGCGGCACCGGTGTGGCTCCGCGGCTGCACCTACGGGGCCTGGGCGGGATCGGCGACCTTCATCCGCGAGTGCCCCGGCGAGAACAATGACGTGAACGCCCCGATCGACGGCGCCGAGGAATCCGCCAGCTTGACGTTCCGCGTCAACCGCGACGTCATCATCCTCAACGACGCCGTCGGCGGCGCCGCCTGGATGGCCAACGAGAGCCTGCAGCGCGTCGACAACTGGAACGACCTGACGCCGCCCGAGGGCGAGACGGAGAACCAGGAGGACTCGACCGAGGAGACGGTCGAGACCACACTCCCGGAGCGCAGCGAGGAGAACACGCCTCCCATCGCCGAAGACGACTCGTACGGCGTGCGCCCCGGCGCCACGACGCTGCTGCCCGTGCTCGACAACGACAACGACCCCGACGGTGACGTGCTCGTCGCGGCGCTCGCCGAGGCGCAGCCGTCCATCGGCACCGTGCAGCCCATCAACAACGGGGGCTCGCTGCAGATCACCGTCGGCGAGAAGGCCTCCGGCACCGCCAGCTTCACCTACGAGGTCGACGACGGACGCAAGGGCAAGGACACCGCGGTCGTGACCCTCGCGGTGCACGACTGGAACGAGAACGCCGGTCCCACGTCGAAACGGAAGACCTCGCTCGCGGTCGAGACCGGCGGCACGATCTCGTACAACATCCTGCCGGACTGGATCGACCCCGACGGCGACGACATCTACCTCAAGGAGGTGCTCGCCGCCCCCGGCGACGAGGTCGACTTCAGCAAGGACGGTCAGATCACCTACAAGGCGACCGCGAGCCTGCAGGGGCGTAAAGACGTGCAGGTCACCGTCGCCGACGCCTTCGGCAAGCTCGGCACCGCGACCATCGCCCTCGACGTGCGCCCGCAGGGCTCGACGAACCCCAAGACCAACGCCGACCACGTGATCACGCGGGCCGGCGAGCAGGTCACCGTCGCCCCGACCGCGAACGACACGAGCACCTCCCGCGAGCAGCTGCGTCTGAGCCGGGTGCTCGACACGGCCGGGGCGACGATCGTCCCGAACACGGCGAACAAGACCTTCTCCTTCATGGCGGAGAAGCCCGGCGTCTACTACGTGCAGTACCAGGTCACCACAGGCCCGAAGAACGGCGAGGGCATCGTCCGCGTCGATGTGATGCCCGAGTCGGAGACCGACCTCCCGCCCGTGGCCGTCCGCGACGTCGCGCTGCTGCCCACCGGCGGCGATGTGCTGCTCGGCGTGCTCAACAACGACACCGACCCCGCCGGCGGCATCCTCGTCGTGCAGTCGGTGTCTCTGGAACCGAACAGCGGCATCTCGGTGTCGGTGCTCAACCACGAGACGTTGCGGATCACGGATCAGGGTGCGCTCGAAGAGCAGGTGCGCGTCAAGTACCGCATCTCGAACGGCTCCAAGTCGGCCGAGGGCGAGGTCGTGGTCATTCCGATCCCCGCGCCGGACGAGCTCCTGCAGCCGATCGCGAATCCCGACACGGCGACCGTCCGCGTCGGCGACGTCGTGACCATCCCGGTGCTCGACAACGACACCCACCCCAGCGACGACGTCATGCACGTCGAGCCCGAGCTCATCGAGCCGTTCATCGATCCGGAAGACGGCGAGGCCTTCGTCTCGCAGGACGCGGTGCGCTTCAAGGCGGGCCCCGAGGCGAAGACCGTGTACCTCACGTACGAGGTCTCCGACTCGCGCCAGCAGAAGGCTGCCGGCTACGTCACGATCCAGATCCTGCCCATCGACGAGGAGAACAACGCAGCTCCCCGTCCTCAGGATCTCGTCGCCCGCGCCCTCGCCGGCACCGAGGTGAACATCGCGGTGCCCCTCGACGGCATCGACACCGACGGCGACTCCGTGGAACTCGTGGGCATCGAGTCGAGCCCCGCCAAGGGACGCATCACGAACGGCCCGAACTACTTCACGTACGAGGCGTCCGACGGGGCGTCCGGTGTCGACGTGTTCAAGTACCGCGTGCGCGATCGGCTCGGAGCAGAGGGCATCGCGACCATCCGCGTCGGCATCGCCCCCACCGAGCAGATCAATCAGCCTCCGTACGCGGTGAAGGACGCGGTGGTCGTGCGACCGGGCCGCGAGATCGCCGTGCCGGTGCTCGCGAACGACTCGGACCCCGAGGGTGACAAGGTGTCGCTCCTCAAGGACGGCCTCGAGCTTCCCGACGGGCTGGAGGCGCGCGTCTCCGGTGACCGGGTGCTCGTGCAGGCGCCGAACGGCCCGACCGAGACCTCGCTGCAGTACACCGCGGTCGACGCGCGTGGTGCCGAAGCCACGGCGACCCTGCAGATCACGGTCGACGAGGATGTTCCGCTGCAGGCGCCGGTCGCCCGCGACGACCGGCTGCAGCCGGTGGACCTCAAGGACGGCGGCCTGAGCGCCGACCTCGAGATCCTCGCCAACGACGAGGACCCCGACGGCACCACCGACAGCCTCACTGTCGAGGTCGGTGAAGGGGGAACGCAGCTCGAGAACGGCAAGGTGCGCGTCACCGTCACCGACGAGCTGCAGCTGATCCGCTACACGCTCGTCGACCGCGATGACCAGCGGGCTTCGGCATTCATCTTCGTGCCGTCGCGCGCCGATCTCCGCCCGACACTCACCTCCACGAAGCCGCTCGAGGTCGTCAGCGGCGAGACCGAGGAGGTTCCGCTGTCGGAGTACGTCACGGTCGCCGGCGGCGGCGACGTGGTGATCACTGAGAAGGCGAAGATCAGGGCGAACCACGCCGACGGCTCCGACCTGCTCAAGGATGCGAAGACCCTCGTCTACACCTCGGCCAAGGGCTTCTTCGGACCGGATTCCCTCACGTTCGAGGTGACCGACGGCGATGGGCCGGACGACCCCGAGGGCCGCAAGGCCACGCTCAGCATCCCGATCAACGTGCTGCCGCCCGAGAACCAGCAGCCCACCTTCGTGCAGGGACAGGTCAACGTCGCCCCCGGCGAGCCGGCGACCTCGCTCGACCTGGCCGCACTCACCGACGACCCCGACCCCGAAGACGAGGGCAAGCACGACTACTCCCTCGTCGGCGGCGAGGAGAAGGGCGTCTCCGCCCGCATCGACGGTGACGACAAGCTCGTCGTCGAGGCCGCGTCGAATGCCAAGAAGGGCACCGCCGTCGCACTCAAGATCCGCATCTCCGACGGCACGACCGAACCGGTCGAGGGCACGGTCCAGGTCATGGTCACGGCGTCGACGAGGCCGATGCCGGCGGCGAACACCGACACGGTCGCCGAGGCGGATGCGGGCAAGACCATCACGGTGCCCGCCCTCGCGAACGACTACAACCCGTTCCCCGAGACACCGCTGAAGATCGTGACCGCGGTCGCGGAGTCGGGCTCCGGCGAGGTCACGTTCACCGACAGCGAGGTCACCGTCACCCCGAACGAGTCGTTCGTGGGAACGCTCGTCGTCCGCTACCGCATCCAGGATGCGACCGAGGATGCCGACCGCGAGGTCAACGGCCAGATCGTGGTCACCGTGCAGGATGTGCCGGATGCGCCGGGCGTCCCGGTGATCGCGAGCGTGCAGGACCGCACTGTCGTGGTGTCGTTCTCGGCACCATCGAACAACGGCGCCGAGATCACGAAGTACACCGTGAAGTCGGTCGGCGGCAGCGCGTACACGAAGGAGTGCCAGTCCACCACCTGCACGCTCGACGGTCTCACCAACAACGTCGAGTACACGTTCCAGGTGACCGCGACCAACCGCGTCGGCGAGTCCGATCCGTCCGCCCTGTCGGCGCCCGCACGCCCCGACGCACGTCCGGACACCCCCAACCCGCCGACCCTGAAGTTCGGCGACAAGTCGCTCCAGGTGTCGTGGGTCACCCCCACCACGCCGGGCTCGCCCGTCGATCGGTACACGCTCGAGATCTCGCCCGCGCCGCCTTCCGGCGTGACGCAGAAGGAGGTCACGGGCAACTCGATCACGTGGGAGGGGCTGGAGAACGGCTCGGACTACCAGGTGAAGGTGCAGGCGCACAACAAGGCGCCCGACCCCTCCAGCTGGAGCGGCTGGTCGGCGTCCGAGATTCCGGCCGGACCTCCGCTGGCTCCGGCTGCCCCGACGACGGTCGAGCTCTCGCCCGTCGGCAACCAGGCGCAGATGCAGGTGAACTGGACCCCGCCGGACAAGAACGGCGACGCGATCCGCGGCTACAAGCTCGAAGTGCTGCGCGGCGGCCAGGTCGTGCGCACCATCACCCCCGGCCCCGAGGCGAGGAGCCAGGCGGTCGTCGTCGACACCTCGGAGACGGCGTACACCTACCGCATCCAGGCCTACAACAAGGCGGGCTGGGGCGACATGAGCGCCCCGTCGGCACCGCGCCGCGGCGTGATCGCACCGGGCGCGCCGACGAGTCTGAAGGTCACCAAGGAAGCCGATCGGGCACTGGTCATCGACTACCGTCCGGGGTCGAGCGGTGGCGCGTCTCCTGGCGAGATCACCTACCAGTACCGGCTGAACGGCGGCGACTGGAACACGATGCCGGGCAACAAGACCATCGGCGGACTCACGAACGGTCGCGACTACACCGTCGAGGTGCGGGGCGTCACGCGCCTCGCCACAACGGACTTCGACGGGTCGACCTATGCCGGTGCCGTCTCGAATGCCGCGAAGGGCAACCCGTACGGGAAACCGAACCCGCCGGAGGTCAGCGCGGAGTCGCTCGAGAGCCAGGTGCGGTTGAACTGGAACGCGAACGGCTCAGACAACGGACGAACGATCACCGAGGTGCAGGTCAGCATCGACGGGGGTGGGTGGCAGGGTGTCGGCATGACCGGTTCGACCAACGTGGGTACGTACAGCGAGAGCCACAACATCAAGGCGCGCGCGAAGGACAGCACGGGCGTCTGGTCGAACGAGAGCCCCACGAGAGGCGCGACCGCGCAGGCCAAGCCGCAGCCGCGTTGGTGGGCGTCGCAGGGTCCGGACTCCGGCAACTGCAACCCCGATACCTGTTACAAGCTCAACCTCAACACGGCGAACGTCCCCGCCGGCAGCTACATGATCCGCTGCCTCGACAACGGCCAGCCGTACCGCTCGTCGTCCGGTCAGACCTCGACCTACAACCGGTACAACGTGCCGGCGAACGGCACGATCACGCTCTCGTGCTGGCACGGCGGTATGAACCGCACGCTGCAGGCCGACATCCAGGGCGTCGGTTGGTCCGAAGGCACCACCTGGCCGTAACAGCCACGGCTCCCGCTACACGAACTCCCTCACGACAAAGGAATCCTACCCTCATGACAATGACCCCCGAGCAGGCCGCCTGGTTCCAGGGCACCTTCCAGCGACTGGTCGAGAACGTCGACAAGGCGGTGCAGGGCAAGAAGGAGATCGTCGGTCTCGTGATGGCGTCGATGCTCGCCGAGGGCCACGTGCTCCTCGAGGACGCCCCCGGCACCGGCAAGACGAGCCTCGCCAAGGCGCTCGCGGCGACCGTGCAGGGCACCAGCGCGCGCATCCAGTTCACGCCCGACCTGCTGCCGTCCGACGTCACGGGTGTGACGATCTACGACCAGCAGTCGCACCGGTTCGAGTTCCACAAGGGCCCGATCTTCGCGTCGATCGTGCTGGCCGACGAGATCAACCGCGCCTCGCCGAAGACGCAGTCGGCGCTGCTCGAGGTCATGGAGGAGTCGCGGGTCACGGTCGACGGCGTCACGCACGAGGCCGGTCGCCCGTTCCTCGTCATCGCCACACAGAACCCGATCGAGCAGGCGGGAACCTACAAGCTCCCCGAGGCCCAGCTCGACCGCTTCCTGATCAAGACGTCGATCGGGTACCCCGACCTCGCGGTCACGGAGAGCATCCTCGCCGGAGCATCCGACCGCAACCCGTCGGCCGGCCTGTCGGCGATCATCACCACGAGCGCCGTCGCCGACATGGCCGACCTCGCTGCGACCGTGCACGTCGAGCCGGCCGTGCTGCGCTATGTGGCGGAGCTTGCCGAGGCGACCCGTGAGGACGGCGCGATCCGCCTGGGCGTCTCGGTGCGTGGTGCCATCGCGATGATCCGCGTCGCCAAGGTGTGGGCCGCTGCGCAGGGCCGCCACTTCGTGCTGCCCGACGACATCAAAGCCCTCGCGCGGCCCGTGTGGCAGCACCGTCTGCTGCTCGACGCCGAGGCGGAGTTCGCCGGTACGAGCAGCGACACCGTCATCGCCCGCGTCCTCGACGGCGTCGCGGCACCTCAGGCCCGAGCAGCGGCCTGATGACCGCGGAGGCTCTTCAATCGGCGCCGCCGCAGACGGAACGCGACGCCGGATGGCGTGACATCGCGGCCGTCATCGGCGCGCGCGTGCTGACGCGCCTCCGGAAGATCACCGCGGCGATCCGCCCGCTGGCCTGGGTGCTGATGGCCATCGCCGTCGGCTTCTGGGTGATCGGGCAGATCGCCGGCTGGTCGGAGTTCACGATCGCCGCCGCAGTCATCGCGATCGCCGTGGGCGTGTGCGCGCTGTTCCTCATCGGCCGCACCGCCTACGACGTCTCGCTCGACCTCGCCCGCACCCGTGTGGTCGTGGGGGAGCGCGCGGTCGGCGCTCTCACCCTGGCCAACCGCGGCAGCCGGGCCATTCTGCCCTCGCGCGTGGTGCTCCCCGTCGGCTCCGGCCGCGGCGAGTTCGGCATCCAGCGGCTCGCACCGGGGGAGGAGGCGGAGGAGCTCTTCGCCATCCCCACCCAGCGCCGCGGCGTGGTCAAGGTCGGCCCGGTGAGCGTCGTCCGCGGCGATCCGCTCGGACTCTTCGAGCGCGCGCACCGCCGTGACGATCCGGTCGACCTGTTCGTGCACCCGCGCACCGTGCTGTTCGACGGCCAGTCGCTCGGCTACCTGCGCGACCTCGAGGGGCTTCCGGCCGCGGACCTCTCCCGTGACGACGTCTCCTTCCACGCGCTCCTGGAGTACCAGCCCGGAGACGACCTGCGTCACGTGCACTGGAAGTCCACCGCCCGGACGGGCACGATGATGGTCCGTCAGTACGAGGAGACCCGTCGCTCGCACTTCGTGATCGGCCTGTCCCGCTCCCTCAACGAGTACGCCACGGCCGATGACTTCGAGCTCGGCATCTCCGCCGCGGGCTCGATCGGCCTCCGTGCCCTCCGCGACTCGCAGCGCGTCGACGTGCGCGTGCAGGGCCGGGAGCTGCCCGCCGGCACCGGCAAGCAGCTGCTCGACTCCCTCGCCGCCGTCGAGAACAGCAAGGCGAAGGAGGGCGGGATCGCCGACCTCGCCGGCATCGTCTCGGCCACGATGCCGCTCGCCAGCGTGGTGGTGCTCGTGTGCGGCTCCCGCGTGCCCTCCGACGACCTCCGCCTCGCCTGCTCGCGGCTGCCCTTCGGCGCCAAGGTGCTCGCCGTCGTGACCGACACGACCGCGACCGCACCGACGCTGCGGCGTATCGGCGATGCCGACGTCGTCACGGTCGGTGCGCTCGAACAGATTCCCCTCGCTCTGCAGAAGGTGCTCGCATGACCGCGCCCGCCACCGCGTCCGCCACGCTGACCCCGCGGCGTTGGATCCTCGACCTCGGGGCGACGGCTCTCCTGGTCGCGACGTCGATGGTCGGATTCTGGCCGACCTTCGCCGGACCCTCCTTCCTCCCCGCCGTCATCGGCGGCATCCTGCTCGGCCTCGCGATCGCGGCCGTCGCGACGTGGCGGCGCTGGGGCATCCTGATCGTCGCGGGGCTCACCGTGGCCGCGTACTTCGTGTTCGGCGCCGCGTTCGCGCTGCCGCAGACCGCGATCCTCGGATTCATCCCCACGCTCGAGACGCTGCAGAAGCTCGCGCTGGGCACGGTCACCGCGTGGAAGCAGATGCTCACCACGGTCGCCCCGGTGGCAGCGGCCGACGGGCACCTGATCGTCCCGTTCCTGCTGGCGCTCGTGGTGACCGCGCTGACCGCCTCGCTCGCACTGCGCCTGTCGCAGGTCGCGTGGGCGCTGCTGCCGGCCGGTGTGCTGCTCATGCTCGTGATCGCGCTGGGCACGCCGGAGCCGGCCTTCCCGCTCGTGCAGGGGCTCGTGTTCGCCGTGGTGAGCATGTCGTGGCTGGCACTGCGTCAGCTCTGGGCGCCGCAGAACATGGCCGTGTCGGTGAGCGAGGTCGATCCGTCCCGCGCGGCGCACATGCGCACTCGGCGCCTGCTGGCCGGAGTGGCCGTGCTGGCCGTCGCAGGTGGGGCGGGCGTCGCCACGGCCGCGGTCGCGACCCCCGCACAGCCGCGTCACGTGTTCCGCGACGTCATCATCCCGCCGTTCGACATCCGCGACTACCCGAGCCCGCTGCAGGCCTTCCGCAAGAACGTGCGCGATGAGGCCGAGGAGACGCTCTTCACCGTGCAGGGTCTGCCCAAGGGCGCCCGCATCCGCACGGCTGTGATGGACCAGTTCGACGGCATGGTCTACAACGTCACCGACGGCGGTCCGACGTCGTCGAGCGCGTTCGCTCCGCTGCGGTCGAACATGGCGCCGGAGGCCGAGGGCGTCCCCGTCACGCTGAAGTTCGAGATCGACGAGTACCGGGGCGTGTGGATGCCGACGGCCGGCGAACTGTCCGAGATCCGGTTCGACGGCGACCGCGCGGAGGACCTGCGCCGCGGCACCTTCGTCAACACGGTGACCGGCACGGCCGTGGCCACGCCGAAGCTGACTGCGGGCGACGAGTACGCGGTCGACGCCGTGATGCCGAGCGAGCCCGACGACGAGCAGCTGGCCGAGGTGGCGTTCGGCAAGGTGTCGATGCCGAAGCCCAGCAACGTGCCGGAAGAGCTGACCTCGCTGGCCGCCGAGACCGTGGCGGGTGCCGAGACGCCGATCGAGCAGGTGCGGGCGCTGGAGACCTTCCTCTCCGAGGGCGGCTTCTTCAGCCACGGCCTCGAGGGTGAGGTGCTGTCGCGTGCCGGCCACACCGCCGAGCGCATCTCGACGCTCGTCGGCGCCGACCAGATGATCGGCGACGATGAGCAGTACGCCGTGGCGATGGCGCTGCTGGCCGGGCAGCTCGACATCCCCGCCCGCGTCGTCATGGGGTACTACCCCGACGACGAGCAGGCGGGAGAAGCGGTCTTCACCGCCACCGGCGACAACGTGCACGCGTGGGTCGAGGTCAACTTCGAGGGCGTCGGATGGATGACCTTCAACCCGACCCCGCCCGAGGACCAGGTCCCCAACGACCAGAACACCAAGCCCCGCGTCGACCCGAAGCCGCAGGTGCTGCAGCCGCCGCCCCCGCCGCAGGAGCCGGTCGACCTGCCGCCGACGCTGCCCGACGACCGCGAGTCGGAGGACGAGAGCCTGAACCTCGCCGGCATCATCGGCGCGATCCTGCTGATCGGCGGGATCTCGCTCGCGGTGATCGCCGTGCTCGCCTCGCCGTTCATCGTGATCGGCGCGTGGAAGGCCGCGAAGCGTCGCTCCCGTCGCGCCGCCGCCCGCACCTCCGACCGCATCAGCGGTGGCTGGGACGAGCTGACCGACCGCGCCGTCGACTACGGAGCGCGTCTGGCCCCCGGCGGCACCCGCATCGAAGAGGCCGCCGTCGTGGCGTCCGCGCTGACGGTCCCGCAGGTGACCGCGCTGGCCGAGCGCGCCGACTCGGAGGTGTTCGGTCCTGCCGAGCCCAGCCCGCAGGACGTGGAGTCGTTCTGGCACGAGGTCGATGAGATCGTCGGCGGACTCGGCAAGGAGGCCGGCTTCTGGAAGCGCGTCAAGGCGCGACTGAGCGTGCGGTCCCTGGTCGGCGGCACGGCGGTCTCGAACGGACTGCAGAACCTGAAGGAAGCGGCGGCCGCGCGCGTTCGTCGCGAACCTGGCACCATCAAGAACAGCACGACGACTTCGTCCTCCGAGAGTGAGACCCCATGACGCAGCCAGCGCTCGATCAGATCGCGCCGATCTCCCGTCGCGCGGTCGCCTACGTCATCGACGCCCTGATCGCCGGCGGACTCGGCCTCGTTCTCGGCGGTGGCCTGCTGCTCGCCTCGATGCTCTCGGGTGGACTCGAGGCCTCGATCACCGTGCTCCTCATCGGCGGCCCGATCGTGAGCCTGGTGCTGCTCGCCTGGTTCATCGTGTACACCGTCATGCAGGCGGGTAAGGGCTCGATCGGGATGCGGGCGAAGGGCCTGCGCCTGGTCTCCGCCGCCGACGGAGAGCCGCTCGGGTTCGGGCGCGCGCTGCTCCGCAACATCATCTTCGGCCTCGCCGGAGCCATCGTCGTCGGCTACTTCAGCCCGCTGTTCGACGGCTCGGGCCGCTTCCAGGGATGGCATGACAAGGTCGCGTCGTCGCTGATGCTCGACGCCCGGGTGCCCGCACCGGAACCCGACGTCGAGGAGGCACCGGTGCCCGAGGCGCCACCGCTCCTGCCTGCACCGTCGTTCGAGCGCCTTCCTCCGGCACCGATGCCGGGATTCGCTCCGGCGGCGCATCCCGCAGCCGCACCGGCACCCGCACAGGCCGCGGAGCCGGCCCCGCCCGCTGCCCCGGCGCCGGTCGCTCGGAGCTACATGGCCCCCGTGCAGGACTCCGGCATGATCGCCTACGTCCCCGGGGTCACCCAGCCGTCGTCGCCCGCGAAGGCTCCGGCACCCGCAGCGCCTGTCGCCCCTGTGGCTCCCGCAGCTCCTGCGGCTCCCGCGCCGGTCGCGGCTCCGCCCGCCCCGCCGGCGCCCGTCGCCGCCCCGCCGGTTCCGCCCGCACCCGCGGCACCGCCCGTGCCACCCGCGCCGGTGACGCCGGCAGCACCGCCGGCACCGCCGACCCCTCCGGCCGCACCCGCCGCCGCAGCACCGGCTGCGACCGCACCCGCTGCCGCGGCGCCGACACCCGCGCCGGCGGACGACGACCTCGAAGAGACCCGCATCAGCATCCCGGGGCACCGGCTGGTGTTCACGTGGGACGACGGGACGCGCATCCCCGTCTCGCGTCGCACCGTGTTCGGGCGCAACCCCGCCCCCGAGGAGGGCGTCGTGGTCGTGCCCGTGCGCGACGAGACCCTCTCGCTGTCGAAGACGCATTTCGAGGCCGCAGCCGAGACCTCGGGCGGCTGGATCCTCGACCGTCACTCCACCAACGGGCTGACCCTCGTGCGCGAGGGTCAGCGCATCTCCTGCCCCGCAGGCCAGCGCGTGCCGATCAAGCTCGGCGACGTGATCGAGATCGGCGACCGCGTCGTCATGGTCGGAGGATACGCATGACCCGTCCGCTCATCGTCGCCACGGGCGCCGCGACCCATTCGGGCCTGCGCCGCCCGCTCAACGAGGACTCGTACATGGCGAGCCCGCCACTGTTCCTCGTCGCCGACGGCATGGGCGGGCACGAGGCGGGCGAGCGCGCGAGCGCGACCGTCATCGACGAGTTCGCGCGCTACATCGGCCGGGTCGACCTCGAGCTGGAGGATCTGCTCGAAGCGCTGGCCCGCGCCCGGTCGGCGGTCGAGGCCCTGTCCACCGACGGCAGCGGCCGGGCGGGCACCACGCTGAGCGGCGTCGTCGTCGCCTCGGTCGAGGGGATGGGCTACTGGCTCACCGTGAACATCGGCGACTCGCGTACCTACCGCCTCGCCGACGGCGAGCTCGAGCAGATCAGCGTCGACCACTCGGTGGTGCAGGAGCTCATCGAATCGGGCGAGCTCACCGCGGCGGAGGCTGCCACGGATCGTCGCCGCAACATCATCACGCGGGCGATCGGCGCCAGCAGCACCGGCGACGCCGACTACTGGCTCTTCCCGGCGGAGCTCGGCGATCGGATGCTCATCTGCTCCGACGGTCTGACCACCGAGGTCTCCGACGAGCGGATCACGCAGATCCTGGCCGCCGAGCCCGATCCGCAGCGGGCGGCCGACATTCTGGTCGACGAGGCCGTGCAGGCGGGCGGTCGCGACAACATCACCGTGGTCATCGTCGATGCCGTGTCGGTGGCGGCGCGCCGGGGGGCGCTGCTCCAAGCCGACGACGTCGATGCCGACACGCGTCCACGAGAAGCCGCAGCAGGAGGGGTTCGCTGATGCAGACGATCTACCGACCGGGACAGTGGTACCTGATCGTGATTCCGGGCGCCCTGGTGGCGCTGCCACCCGACGCGACGGGTGAGACCGTCGCCGCGCTGTGGGATCGGCTGCCGCGCGAGCGGAGCCTCGCCACGGTCATCGACGTGCTCACGACGCAGGCGGGCGGTTCGTTCGCCGACATGCCGCCGTTCGTCGCAGCCGTGCTGGAGGGCACCGACGCCAGGGTCGCCGTGCGCGGCTCGCTCGCCGTGCGGGTCACCGGCGCGGACGCCGAGGCGCAGACGTTCTCCGGCGCCGACGTCACCACGTGGAGCGAGCGCTTCGTTCCGGGGGTCTCGAAGGTGGAGATCACGGTCGACGAGGGCGGTTCGGGCTCCGCCCTTCCCGTGCAGAGCGGCATCGTGCTCGCGGCAGCCGTGAGCGCCGACATCGAGCCGGCCGACGCCGAGGCGATCGCGGTCGCCGCGGGCCCGGCGCCCGTGCTCGATCCGGCATCCGCACCGGCGTCCGCGCCCTCCGTCGTCGCTGCGCCCCCGGCTCCGGTGGCCGGCACCTCGGTCCCGCTGCCGCCGCCACCCGGGGCCGTGCCCGTGGTGTCGGTGCCGGCGCCCGACGCCGCATCCGACCTGCCCGCTGTGCCCCCGAGCGACGTCGCCGACGAGACACCGGATGCCGATGCCGAAGCCGACGCCGAAGCCGCGGCAGATGTGGCCGACGCCGACATGATCGAGTCGACGCTGGTGCCGGGGGAGGCGACCTTCGCTCCGCCGGTCGACGAGTTCGACCACCTGTGGGGCGCGACCGTGCACACCCCGATCGAGGCCGCCGCGGTCCGCCCGAGCGAGGAGCCGGAGACGCCCGCCGTCGACGCCGGTGCCGCGACCGGCGATCACGACGGTGCGACGATCTCCGCCGAAGAGCTCCGCAGTCTGCGACAGAGCGCGCCCGCGGCACCCGAGGCTCCCACCGAGGTCATCCCGGTGGCCGCTGCGGCCCCGGCGTCCTCGGGGCGCATCCGGGTGTCGTCGGGGCAGGTGGTGACCCTCGACCGGACGGTCATCATCGGACGCCGACCGCGCTCCACCCGCGCGAGCGGGGCGAACCTGCCGCATCTGATCGCGGTGGACAGCCCGCAGCAGGACATCTCGCGCAGCCACCTCGAGATCCGGCCGGAGGGCGACACGGTCGTGGTCATCGACCTGCACACCACGAACGGCTCGACGCTGCTGCGTCCCGGCGCCGACCCCATGCGACTGCACCCCGGTGAGCAGACTCTCGTCCTGTCCGGGGATGTGGTGGACCTCGGCGACGGGGTGACCGTCGCGTTCGAGGACCTGCCGTGAACCGACGCCCCTCGCCGCCGCCCTCGCTGCCCGGCTTCACCTATGTGGAGCCGCTGGGCACGGGTGGGTTCGCCGACGTGTTCCTGTACGAGCAGGAGATGCCGCGGCGTCGCGTCGCGGTGAAGGTGCTGCTCGCCGACCGCATCTCCAGCGGTGCGGCGCAGGAGTTCGCCGACGAGGCGAACGTCATGGCGATGCTGTCGACGCATCCGGCGATCGTCACGATCTACCAGGCGGGTGTCGCCGGCGACGGCCGTCCGTACCTGGTGATGGAGTACTGCCCGCGGCCGAACCTGCAGATCCGCTCCCGCAAGGAGCCGTTCTCGGTGGCCGAGGCGCTGCGCGTCGGCATCCAGGTGGCCGGAGCGGTGGAGACCGCCCACCGTGCCGGGGTGCTGCACCGCGACATCAAGCCGGCGAACATCCTCGTCACCGAGTACAACCGTCCGGCGCTGACCGACTTCGGGATCGCGTCGACGACCGGTGCGACGGGCGAGTCCTCCGGGATGTCGATCCCGTGGTCGCCGCCGGAGTCGTTCGCCGAGCCGCCGCAGAGCGGTCCTCGTACCGACGTTTGGGCGCTCGGTGCCACGCTGTACACGCTGCTGGCCGGACGCTCGCCGTTCGAGCGGCCGAGTGAGCGCAACTCCAGCGCCGACCTGATCGAGCGCATCGAACGCGCCGCCCTGCCGAATCTGGCCCGCCCCGATTCGCCCGACAGCCTGCAGCGCCTCCTCGACCGTGCGATGGCGAAGAACCCCGACGACCGCTTCCCGAGCGCCGTCGCCTTCGCTCGTGCGCTGCAGAAGGTGCAGATCGAGCTCTCGCACTCGGTGACGCCGATCGACATCGTCGACGATCACCCGCCGGCGGAGGACCTGGAGGACGACGGCGACGGGCTCACCCGCGTGCGGGAGATCGTCAGCATCGACCCGGGGACGCAGAGCGCGACCCGGCCGTCGGCGATGACGCAGCCGAAGGGTCCGTCGGTCGTGGTGCCCGACGCTCCGCGCTTCGAGATGCCGCCGCGCCCCGAGCCGGCCGTCGAGCAGACGCAGCGTCGCCGGGATGTGGAGGCGTCCGTCCCGGGCGCGACTCCGTCTCCCGCCGCCCCGGTGGTGCCCGATCGCGATGACCGCACCATCGTGCGGCCGCCGCAGGTCGTGCAGCCGCAGGCGCCGGTCGCGGCGCCCCGGATCGAGCCGGCGGCGCCCGCCGCATCGGCCGCCGCGCCCGCCCCCCTCGCCGAGGCGGCCGACCACCCGCAGCGCAGCCGCAGGGGACTGTGGATCACTCTGGCCGCCGTGGCAGCCGTCGTCGTGGTCGTCGGCGGGATCTTCGGCCTGAACGCCCTGGTCGCGAACCTCGGCACCGAGCCCCAGCCCGAGGCCACCGCGCAGGAGGTCGACCCGCAGGACCCGGTGTCCGACGCCGTGCCCAAGGTCACCGAGCTCACCGGCACGCGGCAGGGCGACCAGGTGACCTTCACGTGGACGAACCCCGATCCGGTCGAGGACGACAGCTTCATCTGGTCCGAGACGGGTGGTGCGGCAGACGGCGCCGTCCGGCAGGCGCCCGACGAGACGGTCACGTTCACGCCCGCGTCGACGGGCGAGGTGTGCATCGAGGTGATGCTGCGTCGCGGCGACGGGCGTGCTTCCGAACCCGTCACGGGGTGCGTCGGATGACCGCGCCCGCGGCAGTCACCGTCGAGTTCGCGGGGGAGTACTTCCCGATCGAACCGGGGAGCCGCTTCATCGTCGGGCGCGAGGGAGACCTCGAACTCGACGACAACCTCTTCCTGCACCGCCACTTCCTCGAGATCAGCGACGGCGAGGGGCTCTGGTGGCTCGCGAACGTCGGCACGCGCCTCACCGCGACCGTGACCGATTCGGCGGGCGGTGTGCAGGCGTGGCTCGCCCCCGGTGCGCGGCTGCCCCTGGTGTTCGAGACCACGACGATCGTGTTCAGCGCCGGTCCCACCACGTACGAGCTGGTGCTGCACGCCGCCGAGCCGACGTTCCGCGCCACCAAGCGCGAGCACGACGACGGGGGCGCCTCGACCATCGGCGACGTTCCCCTCACGCAGAGTCAGAAGCTGCTGATCCTCGCGCTGGCCGAACCGCAGCTTCGTCGCGACGGCACCGGCATGAGCGAGATCCCTTCATCGGCGGCCGCCGCCGAGCGTCTGGGCTGGACCGTCACGCGCTTCAACCGCAAACTCGACAACGTGTGCGACAAGTTCGACCGCATCGGCGTGCCGGGTATGCGGGGAGGTCAGCGCAGCTTCGCGACCAACCGCCGCGCGCGACTGGTCGAGCACGTCATCGCCTCACGGCTGGTGAGCAAAGACGACCTCCCGCTGCTGGATGCCCCGCAGCCGAGTGAGGCAGAGGGAGAGAACGAGTGAAGGTACGGCTGACCCTGCTCCGTCAGGGCGCGGCATCCAGCGACATCGAGGTCACCGCTGAGAACACGGCGACGATCGGCGAGATCGCCGCGATGATCGTCCGGGCGGACCCGCTCGGATCCTTCGCCACCGCCGATCCGACCGCGGTGACGCTGGAGGCGTACAGCTCGGTGGTCGCCGGCTCGGGTGACCTGCTCGCGCCGGAGTCGACCTTCGCGCACGTCGGTCTCGCGCACGGAGCGACCGTCCGTGTGGTGCCCGCCACGTATCAGCAGCGCCCGGTGATCGGTCGCATGGAGGTCGGCACGGGGCCGGGAGCGCGATCGATCGCGCTCACCCGCGGCACGATCGTGCTCGGTCGAGACGACACCTGTGATGTCGTGATCGACGATCCGCTGGTGTCCAAGCGCCATGCGCGGCTTGAGATCGGCGATCGCGTCGAGATGATCGACCTGAACTCCGCGAACGGCATCCTGATCGACGGGGCCTCTGTCGTGCGTCTGGTCGCCGCAGAGGGGGAGCTCGCCGTCGTGATCGGCGACACCCCGATCACGGTCAAGGTCGAGCCCGATGCCGCAGCGCCCTCGCCGGCCGTCGCCTCGATCCGCCAGGTCGAGTTCGTGCGATCGCCGCGCGTCGAGGAGCGCTACCTCGGCGAGGAGCTCGACGGCACGGATCTGCCCGTCCCCGCCCGCAAGCAGCCGTTCCCGATGCTCGCGCTCGTCGCCCCGGTGCTCATGGGCGGCGCGATGTTCGCCTTCACCCAGAGCCCCATGTCGCTGATGTTCGTGGCCCTGTCGCCGCTGCTCATGATCGGCACCTGGGTCACGACCAGGAACCAGAACAAGCAGGAGCTCGAAGAGGACAAGAAGCGGTTCGAGGAACAGCTGGAGCGTCTGGACGCCCGCCTGCAGAGCGAGCGCGAACGCGAGATCGACGTGCGACGGCGCGAGGTTCCGCTGCTGCGCGAGGTCAGCGACGCCGCGCTCGCGGCCGGACCCACCATCTGGACGCGTCGAGCCGAGCACTGGTCGTTCCTGCACGTGCGACTCGGTATCGGCGACACCGGCTCCCGCAGCTCCGTGAAGGATTCCAACGGCCGGGATCGTGCGATCCCCGAGTACGTGGAGAAGCTCGACGCGGTGATCGATTCCACCAGGATCGTGCCGCAGGTGCCGATCCTGGAAGACCTCAAAGACGTCGGCGCGCTCGGCATCGCCGGCCTCGGCGGTCGTTCCACGGGATACGCCCGAGCGCTCCTCGCCCAGATCACCGGCCTGCACGCGCCCGGTGACGTCGGCGTCGTGGGCCTGTGGGGCCCGCGCTGGGGTGCGCAGCTCGCCGACGCGAAGTGGCTGCCGCACGCCTGGTCGGCGCAGGCCGCGCTCGGTGTGCAGCCGATCGGCGACGGTCCGTCGTCGGCGGGGCAGATCGTCGCCCGTCTCGAAGAGCTGATCGACACGCGCTCCAGCCGTGGCGGTGAAGCCGTCGAGCTCGGTGCACTCCAGGCCGAGAAGGCCGCGACGAACAGCGGCTCGAAGGTCGGCGAGGATTCCTCGCGCAACCGGAACGACTCGGTGCCGAAGCCGGCGATCGTGGTGCTGATCGCGCCGGATGCGCCGATCGACCGCGGCCGCCTCATCCAGCTCTCCGAGCGCGCCGCCATGCGCGGGATCTTCCCGGTGTGGCTCACCGAGGATGCGGCCGCACTCCCGGCATCCTGCCGCACGTTCGTGGAGCTCGGTCAGACCGACAGTGCGCACTTCGTGCGACTCGGTGAGACGGTGGACAACCTCTCCGTCGACGAGCTCACGCGCGAGCAGTTCGCCGTCTTCGCCCGCGCCCTGGCCCGCCTGACCGACGCCGGCGAGGTGGCCCTCGACCGCAGCGACGTGCCGCGGACCATCTCGATGCTGCACCTCCTCGGGCGCGACATGGCCACCCAGCCCGAGAGCGTCGTCGACCGCTGGACCCAGAACGACTCGCTCCATTCCCGGCGCAAGTCGGGTTCGGCGCGGCGCTACCAGCCGAAGCTGCGCGCCCTGGTCGGCGCCGGCGCAGAGGGTGCGTTGCAGCTCGATCTGCGCCAGCAGGGACCGCACGCCCTGGTGGGTGGGACGACGGGCTCCGGCAAGAGCGAGTTCCTGCAGGCATGGGTGCTCGGCATGGCGACCGAGTACAGCCCGGAGCGCCTGACGTTCCTGTTCGTCGACTACAAGGGCGGCTCGGCGTTCGCCGACTGCACGAGCCTGCCGCACTGCGTCGGCATCGTGACCGACCTGAACGAGCACCTCGTGCGCCGCGTGCTGGTGAGCCTCCGGGCTGAGTTGCACTACCGCGAGCACCTGTTCAACCGCAAGAAGGCCAAGGACATCCTCGAGCTCGAGCGCGCCGGCGACCCTCAGGCCCCGCCCGCGCTGGTGCTGGTGATCGACGAGTTCGCCGCTCTCGCCAAGGAGGTCCCGGAGTTCGTCGACGGCGTGATCGACATCGCGCAGCGCGGTCGTTCGCTGGGCATCCACCTGATCATGGCCACGCAGCGTCCGGCCGGTGTCATCAAGGACAACCTGCGGGCGAACACGAACCTCCGTGTCGCCCTGCGCATGGCGGATGAGACCGACAGCAACGACGTGATCGGCACGAAGGACGCCTCGCTGTTCGACCCGGGCACACCGGGTCGAGGCATCGCGAAGACCGGCCCCGGCCGCATGACCCTGTTCCAGTCGGCGTACGCCGGTGGCTGGAGCCTCGGCGAGAGCGACGGCGTCGATGTGGCGATCGCCGCATTCGGCACCACCGACCAGGGGCCGTGGGAGCTGCCCATCGACGAGAACGCGGTCGTGGTCGATGAGGACCTCGGTCCGAACGATCAGCAGCGGCTCGTCAGCACCATGGTGCTCGCCGCTCAGGCGGCCCAGGTCGAGAAGCCGCGTCGGCCGTGGCTCGACGAGCTGGCGCCCACGTTCGACCAGCTCAAGCTGCCGCAGCGCACCGACGCTGCCCTGCTGCTCGGCGTCGTCGACCAGCCGGAGCGCCAGGAGCAGGTGCCGTTCCATTTCCTGCCCGACACCGAGGGCCACATGGTGATCTACGGCACCAGCGGCGCCGGTAAGAGCGCCGCGCTGCGCACCCTCGCGGTGTCGGCCGGCATCACGCCGCGCGGCGGCCCCGTGCACGTGTACGGGCTCGACTTCGGCTCCGGCGCGCTGCGGATGCTGGAGCCGCTGCCGCACGTGGGCTCGGTCATCTCGGGCGACGACGCCGAGCGTGTGGCCCGGCTGTTCGCGACGCTGCGCAGCGAGCTCGATCGTCGTGGTGACGCCTACTCCGCGGTGGGCGCGGCGACCCTGACCGAGTACCGCGCGCTGTCCGGCAAGTCCGACGAGCCGCGCATCGTGGTGCTCATCGACGGCTTCGCGGCGTTCCGCAACGACTACGAGGCCGTGATCGGTCGCTCCGACACCTACAACGCCCTGCAGGAGGTGCTCTCCGACGGACGAGCGGTCGGCATCCATGTGGTGCTGTCGGCCGACCGGTTCCAGAGCATCCCGAGCGCGCTGAACGCGATGATCCAGCGCCGCGTGGTGCTGCGCATGTCCGACACCGACGCGTACAACATCCTCAACGTCCCCAAGGACGTGCTGAACCCGGAGTCGGTGCCCGGACGCGCGATCGTCGGCGAGAACGAGGCGCAGATCGCGATCGTCGGGGGCACGCGCAGCATGAAGGAGCAGTCCCTCGCGATCGAGCGGATGGCGGCATCCATGTCGCGCCGTGGTGTGCCGGATGCTCCGCCGGTGCGGGCGCTCCCGCTGAGCTACCGCATCGACGAGGTCCCCGCTCTCCTCGGCGACCAGCTCGTGGTCGGGCTCTCGGACGCCGATCTCGGCCCGTTCGGGATCGAGCCGACCGGCACGTTCGTGATCGCCGGCCCTCCCGCGAGCGGGAAGAGCAATGCGCTCGCGGCGATCACCCAGCAGATGCTGCGGGCACGGCCGGGCACGCCCACGCTGTACCTCGGGTCGTCGCGCTCGCCGGTGAAGAACGCGGTGGCGTGGACGGCTTCGGCGGCCGACGGCATCAGCGGCACGGCGGCCGTCGCCGAGATCGTCGAGAAGGCCGAAGCCGGTCTCAAGCCGGTCGTGGCCGTCGAGGGCGTGGCGGAGTTCGCGTCTTCGCTGCTGGAGATGCCGCTGTCCGACCTGGTCAAGCGGGCCGGTCGCGGCGAGCTGCTGCTGCTGTTCACGGGCGACACGAGCGAGTGGACGAGCAACTTCGGTCTGCTCGGCGAGATCAAGCAGTCGCGCCGCGGCGTGGTGCTCCAGCCCGAGACGATCGACGGCGAGCTCGTGCTCAAGGCGCCGCTGCCGCGGATCGGTCGGGGCGAGTTCCCGGTGGGTCGCGCGGTGCTCGCGCAGCGCGGAAAGGTGGTGCGTGTGCAGTTCCCGCTCGTCATCCCCGAGACCGTCTGAGCGCACATCCGAGACCCGATGGGGACTTCTCCCCATTTGCAGACCAGAACCGCTTCGTTAGTCTCGAAGCACAAGAACTCTCCGGCACCCGCCGGGGCGACCGGAAGGTAACACCATGACGAACCTCAAAGTCAGCTACGCCGACATGAAGGATGCTGCTGGCCGTCTCCGCACGGGCCAGCAGGACATCGAAACGCAGCTGAAGAACCTCCGCGCATACGTCTCGCAGCTCGTCTCGGGCGGCTTCGTGACCACGTCCGCCTCTGGTGCGTTCGACGCGTCGTACGCGCAGTTCAACCAGGGCGCGACCGCGACCATCGCCGGTATCGAGGGCATGGCTCGCTTCCTCGACGTCGCAGCCCAGTCGCTGCAGTCGACCGACGAGCAGCTGGCCGCGCAGATCCGCCAGTAATCGCCGCACACCACACGAGGGGATGCCGACCTCGGCATCCCCTCGTGTGCGCCTGCACGACCTTCATCCACTCCGGGGGGAACGATGAGCGACCTCACGCTCGAGAGCAGTCTGCTGGACGCGTCGCGTTCATCGATCAGCGCCGCCATCCAGACGTTCGCGAACGCCGACCGGTTCGGCGATGACGTCGCCGGGCTCACGGGCCACAGCGGGCTCTCCGGCAAGGTGCAGGACTTCGCCGGCAACTGGGATCGCAAGCGCGGCCAGCTGCAGAAGAGCCTGGAAGGCATCCGCGACACCCTGCAGGCGATCGCCGACACCTTCGGTGACCTCGACCGCAACATGGCGAAGAGCGTCACCGACGGGATGAAGCACGTCGAGCGGCCACAGGGCGGCCCGGCTGAGACGCCTCCCACCGTCGGCGGCGGTCCGGATGGGGCCACTGAGCCGACTCCCGGACCTGCTCCCGGCCCCTCGCCGGCTCCTGCGCCGGCCCCCGGCCCTGCGCCCGAACCGATTCCTGCGCCGTTGCCGTCTCTTCCCGACCCCGGTATCGGTGGCGGTCCTGCGCCGGTGCTGCCGTCGCTTCCGGATCCGATTCCCGGGCCGTTGCCGTCGCTTCCCGACCCCGGTATCGGTGGCGGTCCTGCGCCGGTGCTGCCGTCGCTTCCGGATCCGATTCCCGGGCCGTTGCCGTCGCTGCCCGAGCCCGGCATTGGTGGCGGTCCTGCGCCGGTGCTCCCGTCGCTTCCGGATCCGATTCCCGGGCCGTTGCCGTCGCTGCCGGGTGGGGTCGCCGGCCCCGACTTCCCCGACCTGATCGCGGATCCCCCGCGGGTGGATGTGCCCTCCCTTCCCGGCGCGCCGATCGCGCCCGCCCCGGGCATCGGTCTCCCGACGATCGAGGCGCTGCCCATGCCGTTCCCGGTCGCCGATCTCCCGGCCGCTCCCGAGTTCGTGACCCTCCCCGCCGAAGCCGTGCTGCCTCCCGAGAACCTCATCGCGTTCTCCGCGCCGGCCGAGCGCATCGACACGGTCCTCTCGGATCTCGGCTCCCTCATCGACATGCGCAGCGAAGGCGAGGCTCTCCGATGAACGGTCTCTGGAACCAGAACGACTGGTCGCAGTTGCTCGAGGGCGACCCCGGCACGCTCGAGACCCGCTCCGGTGCCCTGTCCCGTCAGGCCACCGCGATCAACGACGCCGCCCTGGCGCTGCAGGACATCGTCTCGGGTCAGCTGAGCAAGTCGACGACGGCGCTGCGGTCGACCGCCGCCGAGCTGCAGACCTCGATGTCGCAGGCGTATCTGCGCTACGACGAGACCGCCACAGCGCTGCGCACGTACGCCGTGACGCTCGCGCCCATCAAAGAGCAGGCGGCCAGGGACATCCCCGCCCTCGAGGCCGCGCAGGGGCGATTGGGTACGGCCGAGCACGCGGCCGGCGATGCGCAGCGGCGGCAGTGGTTCGAGGGGCTGAGCAACTCGCCACAGGACGTGCGTCAGGACACCGCCGACGACCTCTCCCGCGCCGAGCGCCAGGCGACCGCCGCCCAGTCCGACATCAACGCGATCGTCGCTCGTCTCCGCGCCGGAGCACAGAGCAAGGAGGATGCGGCCCAGGCCGCCATCCGCGCGATCGAGAGCGTCATCAGCCAGGGCAAGGACTCGGTCCTCGACAACATCGCCCAGTTCTTCGAGGGCGTGGGAGATCTGCTCGCCAGCATCGGGCGCTGGGTCACGGATGTCATCAAGGGGGTCCTCGACACCCTCTCCGACATCTGGAACGCGCTGCTGCCGAAGATCATGACGGTGCTGTTGCTCGCACTGATCCCGATCGTCCTCGGGCTGGCGGGACTCCTCCTCGGCGGACCGCTGCTCGGCGCCGTGCTCGCCCTCCTCGGCGGTGCTGTCGCGCTGACGATCGGCGGGGTGCTGATCACCCGCATCCTCACCGACGTGCTCGCACCCGACCCCGAGGTCACCCCCTTCGAGATCAATGAGCGGGACAACCCGATGCCGTCGCGCGCGGACTACGCGAGCGACGCCGAATACCAGGCGGCCCTCGAGGCATGGAAGGACCAGACCTCGACGATCGGCGATCCCTCCCTCGAGAACGCCTTCGCAGAGGCCGGCCTGGTGGACTGGCTCGGTGGCACCTCGCCCGCCGATGAGCAGGGCGTCATCCGCGTCGAGCAGGTCGTCGGGGCAGACGGAGTCACCCGCTGGCGCGTGGTGCTTCCCTCCACACAGGACTGGGTCATGAGCCTCGACGGGATCAACGACGCAGGGGCGACCAACGACCTCGACAGCAACCTCGCGCTCATGCTCACGCCCGAGCTGCAGACGCAGTACGAGCGTGCCGTGATGCAGGCGATGCAGGATGCCGGCATCGATCCGGGCCCGAACGGCGACCCCGTGATGCTCGTCGGGTTCAGCCAGGGCGGCATCATGGCGGGGCATCTCGCGGCGAACCGGTCGAGTGCCTACAACTTCGAGGCCGTGATGGCCTGCGGTTCTCCCATCGATGCCATGCGCATCCCGCCGACGACGCAGGTCATCTCGATGCAGCATCAGGGTGATCCGGTGCCGATGCTCGACACGCTCACCAACGGCGCGGTGAATCCTCGGCAGGAGGAGAACTGGCGCACATTCACGCCGGTCGCCCCCGGTCACCAGCCGGCCGCGATCGACGCCGGCGCGCATAACGCGGCTCTCTACAACATCAGCTGGCAGGAGCAGCTCGCGAATCTGCCTGCCGACGAGCGTGCGAGACTGGAGCAGTTCTACGCGCACGACGGTGCGACGGTCGTGACCGAAGAATATGCATGGAGTGAGTGATGTCCCGACGTCTGACACTGACCGCCGCAGGAATCGGCGTCGCCGGGTTGCTGTTGACCGGGTGCTTCCCGACCGGTGCGCCCGCGCCGGAGAAGACTCCGCCCGCATCCACCCAGGAGGCTGAAATGACCGATCCCGCACCCGTTGTCGACTCGGTGAAGTCCGCGCTCCCCGATGCGCTGCAGGTCGAGGTCGAACCCATCAGGGACGGCCTCACCGGCGGATGGCTGATCCACGCCGAGGTACCACTGGGCTACGTCGTCACGGGCGATGCGCTGCAGTCGGTACTGGTCGCCGCCTGGAACGCCTCGGAGCCGAAGCCGGCGTTCGTCGCGTTCAACCCGTGGTCGACGTTCGAGGGCAAAGAGGGTGCGATCGAGGCCCAGCGGGCGGCCGACGAGCTCGGCATCGACTGGAGCCCGAGCTTCTCCGTGGGCGTGAACGTGCCGGACTACGAGATCGAGAAGCTCGCCGGTGAGTGAGGTCGCCGTCGAGGCGGCGACGCCCGAGCTGCGCTTCCGACTTCTCGGCGCCTGGCACCCGGTGCTGCTGAACGACCTCGACAGCGGTCCGCTGGTCTCCGACTTCGTCGACGAGGTCTTCGGCCGTCGCGACGAGGATTCGACGCTGCGGGCGCTGACCCGCCGTGACCTCACCGAGGCGGTCGCGAGTGCTCGCGCGCTGCACGCCAAGGCGATGTTCCTGATGACCGAGCTGCGCCCCGGCACGCCGCTGCCGGTGACCCTCACGGTCTTCGAGCAGCCCGATCTGCGGATGTCCCCGGCGATCGGGGTCTCGCCGCAGGCGGTCGTCGCGACGCTCGAGAAGGTGTTCACCGAGCTGCAGCGTCCCCACCTCGACACCGCCCACCGACTGCAGATCCCCGGCTCCGCGATCCTCCGACTGCACAGCATCGAGGAGCAGAAGCTGGCCGACGAGGAAGACCTGCGTGAGGCTCCGGAGGAGTTGGCGGCTGAGGCGGGGGCGGCCTCGATCCGTCGGCTGTCCGCCGACTACTGGTACACGGTCCCCGGCTCGAAGCAGGTGCTGCTCGTGAACCTCTCGACGCCGGTCGGCGACATCCCGCACGTGCTGCTCGGGTTCTTCGACAGCATCGTCGAGGCGTCGTACTTCGAACTGCCGGCTGCACCGTCGGGGGCGTTCGCCGAAGCCTGAGCCGCCCTGGTCCCAGCGCGGTCAGCGCGTGGCGGCCGCGGCGTCGGCGAGGTGCCGCGCGTTGTGGCTGAGCACCTTGACGATGATGCCGTGGCGGCGGAGTTCCGCGACCGTCCTGGCGCCCTCGTCGCTGTCGCGACCGAGAGCGGCGATCGACACGACGACCAGCACGTCACCGGGACGCAGGGTGCCGATGAGGCGGGAGAGGCGGTCGCTCCAGCTCTCCAGGATGTCGGGGGCGGGGTGACGGAAGCCCTCGATGGGCACACCGAACCGTGTGAGATCGGCGCGCTGCTCCACGACCGACGGCATGTCGTCGCGGGAGACCACGAGTCCGACCAGGCGTGAGCCGTCGGGGCGGGCGAGCCAGAAGTTCCGGTTCTCCTGCAGTTCCGTGAAGCACTTCGGGCACACCGCCGCGTCATGCGGAAGGTGCAGCGGGCTCGTCAGGGCAGCATCAACGGATGCCGCCTCCGTGGGTTCGATCGTCTCGCTCATCGCGCACCTCCGCGTTCCATTCTGCCCTGTCGCGGGTGCGGATGCAGACCGTTGTCAGGGGGTGCCGTTGTTCGCCGAGTCCGTGATCTCGGCTTCCTGCGTCTCGAATGCGGTGGCGGAGTCGCGGGCGACCACGCCGGCGCCGGCGGTCATGCTCTGCAGCTGCAGGAGCGAGGCCTTGGCCCACATGGCCCAGGTGTCGGCGGCGGCCGAGACCGTGGAGCTGCCGCAGCCGGCGAGGGAGAGGTCGACGTCGAGGCTCATGCCCCATGCCGTGCTCTGGAGCGTGCTGCCGGTGGCGCCGACGGCGTCGGAGTCGAACTGGAGATCGGTCATCACGGCACCTTCACATCGTCGGGAGAATAGGTCTCGGTCGGGTCGGGCTGCGGGTCGAAGAGGGCGATGCTCGCGTCTGCGATGTCGCAGTCCTTCGTGGTGACGGAGTCGGTCTCGACGAGGTGGGTGTCGTCGTCGCGGATCACGCGGTAGACGACCTCGCGGCCCTCGGTGGGCTCCGGCGCGGAGGTGCGGTCGGCGTCCAGGTACCAGTCCTGCGCCTGGCAGACGGTCACGAGCGCCTCGTCACCCTCCTCGTCGACCGAGAGCGGGATCATCGGAACCGGGCCGGGGTAGGTGAAGAACCGGTCGGCCTTCGCCTCGTCGCGCTGCCACTGGGCCGCAGCGTCGATCGCCGCTGCGGTCGTGGTGTCCTGCAGCTCGTCGGAGGTGTAGTCGCGGGTGAACGCCGCGATGCTGAGGGCGGTGTCCGATGCGCGGACGGCCTGCACCCAGGGGCTCGACTCGAGCTCACCCGAGGGCTCGCCCGATTGCCAGCTGACCGACGGCGGCTCGACCGCTGCGGGGGTGCACCCCGTCAGCGCGAGACCGATCGCCGCGATCCCGACCACTGTCAGACCCATGAGTCGACGCCTGTACTGCATTCTCAATGCCCCTCTGCCCACGACGAGCTGGCCTCGACGCCTCGCTGATAGTCCGCCAGCATCTCCTCGGCCAGATCTGTCGCCTCCGCCGGGGAGAGCCCCTCCGTCATGCCGAGATCGGCGAGCATCTGCTCGATCGTGTTGATCATCGCGATCTCGCGGCCGGAGGCGCTGTTCTGCTGCTCCTCCAACAGTACTTCGTGCGAATTGCCCCACGCCGCCTCGGCATTGCCGAAGCCCCAGTCGGAGACGCCGCCGATGACGGCATCCTGCACGACATCGATCGCGACGCTGCCGCCCTCGACGAGGACGTCGCCGACGGCCGGGATCGGGATCAACCCGACGACCGTGCTCACGCCGTCGATGGCCTCCTGGACGGCCGCATCGTGGCGTCCGGCCTCTCCGAGCGCGGCGCCCTCCCCCGATCCGTCGAGCCAACCCTGCAGCTCGACGGCGCGCTCGAGGGCGTCCGCGGCGAAGGCGCTGCCGGGAGGAGCGATGTCGGCGAGCGCGATGAGCGCATCCTGGTACTGACGCACCGACTGGGAGATGACATCCGCACCGGCTGATGGCGAATCGCCATCGCTCCAGGTCGCGGTGCCGAGAAGCTGGGACAGCTGCGCCTGCGTGACGTTGGGGATCGAGCGCGGGTCGGTCGTCCCGATGAGTGCGTCCTGGATCGACAGCGCACTCGCGGTGCGGGGGTCGCTCTCGCTGAGGTTCTCCGAGAAGTACGGCATCGCGACGGAGATGCCCTCCGCGATGCGCACCTGTCCGATGCTCGTGAGGTTCTCCGGCAGGAAGCTCTCGTTGGTGGTGAGCTCCCGCACGATCTGGGTGGTGAGCTCCGCCACGCGGTCCCAGGTCTCCGGGTTGTACGTGTGCGTCGCGTCGGCAGGGCCGCCCGCGGCCTGCTGCGCACCGGCCCAGAGCGCGCCCGGACCCTCGAAGCCGTCGCCGCTGCCGTCGGCACTCCAGTCGCGGTCGCCGTACCAGTACTCGACGCGTCCGGGGCCCAGGTCGCCGTCGCCGTACGGGTCTTCTCCGGTCGCCGTGAGCCAGTCCAGTGCCGCGTCGGGGTAGGTGCCGAGCGTCGAGAAGACGCGGCCGGCGAGGTCGTCGACGCGGTTGCCGTTGAGCCCGGTCGTCTCGCCCTCGAGCTGCGCGAGGAAGCGACCGCCCGCGTTCGGCGAGGTGTCGTACCAGCCGCCGTTCTGCATGCTCATCGGGTCGCGTTCGATGCGGTCGATCTCGTCGGCCATGGCCACCGTGAGGTTCACACCCAGCGGGTTGTTCTTCTCGTCCGAGAAGAGGAAGCCGATCGCCGCGACCGCGCCGCCCACGGTCGAGGAGGCGCCTTCGAGCATGCTGTCGGCGAAGTCGCTCGAGGTCGACGGCATCCAGATCTGGGAGCCGGTCGACAGGCCCCCGCGGATCATGGTCGCGAGCGCGAGTGCCGCTGCGGGGTCGAAGCCCTCGGTGATGGCCGCGTCACCCAGGTTGTCGATCATCGAGACGGTGCTCTCGCCGCCGACCTCGAGGAAGAACTGCGACATCACGAACGTGTCTTCGCCCCAGACCGAGAAGAAGTCCTGCAGGGCCTGCACGTTCTCGTCGGTGACGTCGCCCTCGGCGATCTCGTCGGCGAGGTTCGCGAACGCGTCTCCGAGGTTCTCGAAGGTGAGGTCGTCGATGTCGTCGATGCCCGCGGCGCTCAGCGCCGACTGCATCTGGTCCCACCGCGCCGATGCCGGCGGCTGGAGCGCCGTCGTGAGCGTGCTGTCGGCGGTCTCGCGCTGGTCGGCGAGGGTGCGCAGCTGCTGTGCGGCCATCCGCATGTCGTACAGGCCGGGCTTGTTCCCGCTCGGCACCCAGAGGTTCGACCCCAGGGTGGCATTCGGCGCGTTGGGGGTGAAGGCCGACGGCAGGAACGGGCTGTCCTCCTGCTCCGCGGCCTTCCACGTGGCGTAGCCGGTGGCGTACGCCTGGTGCGCCGCCGTGGTGGCGACGCGGATGCGGTCGACCTCGGTGGCGTAGGCGGAGAGGGCGGACTGCACGGCGGCGAACTCCGTCTTGAGCTCGTCGCACAGGGTCTGCGGCTTCGCCAGCGACGTGCGGAACGCGGCGCCCGCGTCTCCGGCCCAGATCTCCTCGGTCGTGCCGGTGGCGGCGTTCGACAGAGCCGTGCGCACCGTCTCGGTGCCGGTGTTCCGGTTGCTGACGCGTGTCGCGGCATCGTTGACCGCCCCGGTGTTCCCCCGGCCTGGATGCAGTTCGTCCCACTGAGTCATGTCGTGCGCCCCTCCTCGACGGTGTTCCCGTCCCCCAGCAAATCTAGCGGGGGTGACGAAGACCGGCGATGGGCAGAACTCCCCATGCGCCTGACCGCTCGTGCGCGGTCAGGCGATCACAGCATGCCGAGGGCGCGCACGGCTTCGCGTTCGTCGACCAGCTCGGCCACCGAGGCGTCGACGCGGGCGCGGGCCCAGTCGCTCAACTCGAGGCCTTCGACGATTCGCCACTCGCCGTCGACGGAGCGCACGGGGAACGACGAGATCAGACCCGCAGGAACCCCGTACTCGCCGTGCGAGACGACGCCGGCCGAGGTCCAGTCGTCGGTGCCCTGCACCCAGTCGCGCACGTGGTCGATCGTCGCGCTCGCCGCGGATGCCACGGACGACGACCCGCGCACCTGGATGATCTCGGCGCCGCGCTTGGCGACGCGCGGGATGAAGGTCTGATCGAGCCAGGCCGGCACGTCGCCGACGATCTGCTCGAGAGCGTCGCCGACCGGCTTCCCGCCGACGGTCGCGTGCGAGATGTCGGGGAACTGCGTGGCCGAGTGGTTTCCCCAGATGGGCACCCGGCGCACGGTGTGCACCGGAACGCCGAGCGTCTGCGCCAGCTGGGCACGAGCGCGGTTCTCATCGAGCCGGGTCAGGGCGGTGAACCTCTCGGCGGGCACGCCGTCGGCTGCCGCGGACGCGATCAGGGCGTTGGTGTTGGCGGGGTTGCCGACGACCGTGACGCGTACGCCGGATGCCGCGTTCGCCGCGATGGCCGCGCCCTGCGGGCCGAAGATACCGGCGTTGGCCGCGAGCAGGTCGGCGCGCTCCATGCCGGGGCCGCGCGGGCGGGCACCGACGAGCAGTGCCAGATCGGTGCCGTCGAAGCCGACGGCGGCGTCATCCGTCACCTCGACGTGCTCGAGCAGGCCGAACGCGCCGTCCTGCAGTTCGAGCGCCGCACCCTCTGCGGCGCCCAGCCCCTGCGGGATCTCCAGCAGCCGGAGCCGCACCTTCTCATCGGGTCCGAGCAGGTCGCCCGCCGCGATGCGGAACAGCAGTGCGTAGCCGATCTGTCCGCCCGCGCCGGTGATGGTGATCGTGGTCGTCATGCCCCGAGCCTACGACCGTTCGGCCGATCTCCGCGCGGAGTACCCTCGACGCATGACCTTCAATCCCGACGCCGACATCTCGGGCAACACCACGCGTCGACGCGGCCGCAACGGAGCCATCGCAGGTGGCGTGGGCGTGGGTGTGCTCGGCATCATCGCGCTCATCGCCGGACCGCTGCTCGGCATCGATCTGACCGGATTGATCGGCGGCGGCGCGCCCGGCGGCGGCAGCGAACCCGCCGGGGGATCGGTCATCGAGAACTGCGAGACCGGTGCGCAGGCGAACGCCGATGTCGACTGCCGCATGGCGGGAGCGCAGCTCGTGCTCGACGAGTTCTGGGCCGACGAGGTCGAGGGCTACCGCAAGCCCGGATTCATCGTCGTCGACGGGGCGACGAACACGGCCTGCGGCACGGCATCCAACGCCGTCGGGCCGTTCTTCTGCCCCGGCGACGAGACGGTCTACATCGACCCGACCTTCTTCCAGCTGATGCAGGAGCAGTTCGGTGCATCCGCGGGCGAACTCGCCCAGCTGTACATCGTCGGGCACGAGTGGGGTCACCACATCCAATGGATCACCGGGGTCATGGACGATTACCCGAACAACGGCACCGGTCCCGGAAGCAACGGCGTCCGCACGGAGCTGCAGGCCGACTGCTATGCGGGTGCCTGGATCGGACGGATCTCGGAGGAGACCGACAGCGAGGGCATCCCGTACCTTCAGCCGACCACCGAGAAGCAGCGCATCGATGCCCTGAACGCGGCGTTCGCGGTCGGTGACGACCACATCCAGGAGCAGTCCGGCTTCTCGAACCCGGAGAGCTGGACGCACGGCTCCAGCGAGCAGCGGCAGCGCTGGTTCGCCGAGGGGTATCAGAACGGCCTCGGCGTCTGCGAACAGGTGCTGACGCTGCCGACCGACCAGCTGGATCCATAGCCCCAGCGTGACCCGCTAGCGTTGACGATGAAGTCTGCACGACCGGCCGGGGGACCGAAGATGAAGAAGACGGATGCGCTGTATCCACCGATCGAACCGCACGAGACGGGGGAACTGCTCGTCGGCGACGGCCACCGCGTGTACTGGGAGGTCAGCGGCAACCCCGAGGGTAAGCCGGTGGTGTTCCTGCACGGCGGGCCCGGCAGCGGCACCTCGCCCTGGCAGCGCCGGTTCTTCGACCCGAAGGTCTATCGCATCGTGCTGTTCGACCAGCGCGGCTGCGGACGCAGCACGCCGCACGCGAGTGCGCCGGATGCCGACTTCCGGTACATCACGACCGCGCACCTGATCGCCGACATCGAGCTGCTGCGCAAGAACCTCGGCATCGAGAAGTGGCAGGTTTTCGGCGGGTCGTGGGGGAGCGCCCTCGCGCTGGCGTACGCGCAGGCGCATCCGGATGCCGTGACCGAGCTCGTCCTCCGCGGGATCTTCACGCTGCGTCGCGTCGAGCTCGAATGGTTCTACGAGGGCGGCGCCGCCGCGCTGTTCCCCGACCTCTGGGAGAGCTTCCTCGCGCCGATCCCCGTGCTCGAGCGCTCGCACATGATCGAGGCCTACCACCGGCGGCTGTTCGATCCGGACCCCGCCGTGCACGTGCCGGCAGCCATCGCCTGGTCGACCTGGGAGGCGGCGACCGTGACGCTGACGCCGGATGCCGCGCAGATCGGCGCGAAGTCCGACCCCGAGAAGGCGACCGCGTTCGCCCGCATCGAGAACCACTTCTTCGTCCACCGCGGCTGGTGGGAAGAGGGGCAGCTGATCGCCGGGGTCGACGTCATCCGTCATATCCCGACCGTCATCGTCCAGGGACGGCACGATGTCGTGACGCCGATGATGACCGCATGGGACCTGCACTGCGCCTGGCCCGAGGCCGAGTTCGTCGTGGTCGACGATGCCGGGCACGCGGCCACCGAGCCGGGTACTCAGAAGGCGCTGCGCGCCGCGACCGACCGCTTCGCCCGCGCCGCCCGCTGAGCCTCAGGCCTGCAGCGCCTTCGCCAGCGTCTTCAGGAGTCCCACGACGCCGCCGTTCGCGCGGTGGCGGGTCAGCCCCTCGCTCACGGCCGCGCCGGTGCGCGCCGACACGAACCACGGCGGCTTCGGCAGGATCGTGAGGCGTCCGCCGCCGTTCGCGATCGGCAGCGACCGCGGGAACGGGCGGAACGGTCCGCGAAGCACCGAGCGCTCGACCCCGTCGAGCAGCAGCGCGTTGTGAACGACGCCGATGCCGCTGCCGACGTCGTCGATCGTGCCGCCGGGGAACGCGCCCCAGGTGAGGGTCGGGGTGATGAACGCGAAGGCGGTCCAGCCGTTGATCGCGATCGAGCCGTAGCGGAGCGCCGCGATGGCCCGCTCGAAACCGGCGCCGAGCGCCTTCTCGGTCGCCGGGTCGATCAGCAGGTTCGCGCCGAGGGTGCCCTGGAGCTTGTCGTTCGCGTGGGCCACGGCGGCATCGAGGAACTCCTGGCCGGTGCCCGCAACGGTGACCACGCCCAGCACCGGCGCGAAGTACTCGGTGGTCTCGAGCGCAGCCGCGTCGTCGTCGGCGTCGATCTCGACGAGCAGCCGGTCGCCCAGCACGAGCGCGTCGGGGTAGGCGTCGGTCGCGAGCTCCATGCGCGAGGGAGAGCCGGGGTACCAGATGGGGCGCTCCGGGGCGTTGGCGTATGCACGTCGCAGCGCGGCGCGGAACGCGTCGGCCTGGTCCCAGTCGGACGACATGATGACGACCTGGCCGGCGATGCAGTTGTGGCCGGAGTTCTGCAGGCGCATCGTTGCGATGTGCTCGGCCTGATACGTGAGGTCGGCATCGGTCCAGGCGCCGGGTACCACGATGATGGGGGAGACTCCCCCGAGCTCGGCGGTGATCGGCTTCTTCAGCTTCGGGCGGTTCTCGCGCCGGCGGCGCTTCGTCGCTGCTGCGCCATCGCCCTTCGACGGCCCCCAGACGATCGTGTCGAAGGTCGCGGCAGACCCGGTGATGTGCACGTGCACCAGGTCGGGATGGCCGGTGAGATAGGCGCCGACCGCCGGCCCGCCGCGGACGATGCGGAGCAGTCCCGGTTCGACGAGGGGCGCGAGCGCGCGCTTGTATACCGGCACCAGAGCATCCTGCGTGGGGTTGACCTTCAGCAGGGCGGTGCGGTTGTGGGCGAGCAGTTCGTACAGCACGTCGAGCACCGGGATCGAGGTCACGTTGCCGGCTCCGAGCACGAGTCCGACTCCGCCCGATTCGGTGGGGGTGCGCTGGGTGAGGCCGGCGCCCGCGCGCGCGGCGCTCGGGGTGATGCCGGGCTCGAGCCACACTTCGCCGGTGAAGCCGGACAGCAGGAACCTGTCGATGCCGGTCAGGGGGAAGGCGTGCACGCGCGTGCGTCCGCCCGGAGCGCGGTCGATGGCGATGCCGTCGAGCGGGTTCGCGCCCTTCGCCAGACGGGAGAGCGTCTCGATGTAGGCGTCGAGCGCGCCGAGCACGCTGTAGGGTCCGCTCAACCACTCCTCGCCGCGCAGCGGGTGCTTCCCGTCGAGCCCCTTGGAGGCGGCGGCCGTGTTCGCCCAGTCCTCGGCGGTGGCGGCGACGCTCGTGCGCACCGCGCGCAGCAGCGTGACCCGTTGCGCCACAGTGAGGGCGGACCACGTGCGCGATCCGGCCTGCAGGTCGTCGATCGCGGTGTCGAGACGTTCCTGCTCGCCCTCGCTCAACGACGCCGACCCTGCCGTCGGTGTGCTCTTCGAGGCGGATGCGGGGGCGGGGGCTGTGCTCGCAGAAGTCATCGGCGTCTCCTTCGGACGGGATCCCAGCTTAGGCGTCGGAGGTTCCGACGGCCTCGATGTCGGCGCGACGGAGGCGGTAGTGCCGCAGCGTCAGCAGGCTCGCGGCCATCAGCACGGCGGGAAGGATGCTGAAGCTGAGCACGATGCCCGTGATCGCGGCCTCCGGCTGCTCGACCGTGGCTCCGGCGACGGTGGAGATGTAGCCGGTCGCGGCGAGGGTCAGCGACACCGCGGTGGCGCCGAGCGCGAAGCCGACGGTCTCACCCGCCGTCCAGATGCCGGTGAAGGTGCCGGCCTGTCCCGGACCGCTCGTGCGCTCGTCGTGCGAGATCACGTCGGGCAGCATGGCCATGGGCAGCGACTGGAGCCCGGCGTAGGCGATGCCGGCGACGGCGACCGAGGCGTAGATCCAGGCGCCGGGCACCCAGACCGCGAACACGAGCGTCGCTGCGGCGGCGGTGAACAGGACGCTGGCCATCGCGAACGCCCGCTCCTTGCCGATGCGCCTCGCGATGACGGTCCACACCGGGGTCGCGAGGAGCGCGGGCCCGACGAGGGCGACGAACACGAAGGTCACGGCGTCCTCGCTGCGCAGCACCCACGTCGCGACGTACTGCGCGCCGGCGAGCATCGTCCCCGTGGCGAGGGCCTGCAGCACGAACGTGCCCAGTAGTGCGCGGAACGGCTGGCTGCGCTTCAGGGCCCGGAAGCCCGACATGTACTGATCGCGCCAGGTCGAGTCGGCGATCGCGGCCGGCGCCGCCTCGGTGCGCCGGGCGGCGATCGTCGCGGTCCGGGAAGCGATCAGCATGCCGATCCCGATCACGAGACCCGAAGCGATGCCCATCAGGAGATACCCCATGACGGGGTCGTCGCCGGCATTGCGCAGCGCGGGGCCTCCGGCGCCGAACAGCAGGATCGCCGCGGTGAGCACGACCACGCGCCAGCCGAGCAGACGGGTGCGCTCGTCGTAGTCGCCGGTCAGCTCGGCGGGCAGGGCGACGTACGGCACCTGGAAGAGACTGAACGCCGTGGCGGTCGCGAGGAACGCGAGCAGCACGCTGATAGCTCCGGCGACCGGTCCCCAGGAGGGCGGCACGGCGAACGTGAGGGCGAAGAACAGGGGGAGGGCCAGAGCACCGGTCACCATGAACCCGCGACGGGAACCGGTGCGAGCGAGCTGGCGGTCCGACGCGGCGCCGATCAACGGATCGATCAGGACGTCCCAGATCTTCGCGGCCGTGACGATGAGTCCGGCCGCGAGCGCGGCGACGCCGAGGTTGTCGGTGAGGAAGTACGTCAGCACCAGCCCGGGCAGGGTGGCGTAGCCGCCGGTCCCCAGTGACCCGATCGCGTACAGCACGATCGTGCGCGGGGAGAGACGGACAGATGCTCGTTCGGGCCGAGCCTCAGTGCTCATCGCGCCAGTGTAGCGGCGCGATGCGAGCCACTCAGATCAGTGCGAGCTCGCGCAGCTTCGACTCGACGTCGGCGTTCGACGGCTCGACGTGGTGTGAGGCGTCGGGGTACACGACGACCGGGATGTTCGTGCGACCGGAGATCTCCTTCGCGACGTCCGCGGCGGCGGGCTCGGCGACGAGATCGACGTAGGTGTACTCGACCCCGAGCGCATCGAGCTGCTTCTTGGTGCGGATGCAGTCGCGGCACCAGTCGGCGCCGAACATCGTGATGGTGTCGGAGGCAGGAGAAGTCATGTCTCCAGCCTACGGCCGCCCGGATGGAGTGGCGCTGAGCGTCAGCCGGGTGCTCGGCGACCGGTGTCCACCTCGCGGGGCAGATGCTCGACGGGGATCACGACCACGTCCTGCATCTTCCAGTCGATGTCGGCGATCCCCTCCGCGGCGGCGGTGAGATCGTCGAGCGTCACCTTTCGGCGATGCGGCACGACGAACGCCTCGATGTGGAACACCTGACCCTGATCGCGCATCCGCACTCCGGCCTGCGCGACCCAGGGTCGACTCCGCAGGTACGACACGATGTCGGCGGCCAGCGGATGCGGATGCTTGCTGTCATAGGTGCGCGCGCGCTGATCCATGAGGTCGACCACGGCCGTCTTGGTGTTGCGAAAGCCGTCCCAGATGATGCCCAGCGAGATGAAGAGGGCCGCCGCGCCGTCCAGCCACCACGCGCCGACGCCGATGCCGAGCACGCCGACCACCGACGCCGCCGTGGTCTGCCAGTCCGCCTTCGCCATGTCGGCGTCGGCGTACAGCAGCTTGTTGTGCAGCACAGGGGCGAGCTTCGACTTCGCCGGGCCGTAGAAGAACACCGGCCCGATGATCACGACCACCATGACGCCCACCATGAGCCATCCGAGCCAGATCGTCTGTCCGAACAACTGCACCGTGCCGATCGTGGCGTGCTCGGCCGCGATCAGCCCGGTGACGGCCTCGACGGCGAGGTTCAGGCCCACGGCGAGCAGCGCCACTCCGGCCACGAGATGCCCGACGCCCATCGCGCGATGCAGTCCGTAGGGGTGCTTCCTCGTGGGGCGACGGCGCACGAAGATGAGCGCCGTCAGGAACGCGAACTGCGGGATCAAGGAGAGCATGTCCTCGATCCAGGCCGTCCGCATGGCCTGCGACTCGCCCACCACGAGCGCGATCACCGCGATCGTGATCGACGTGTAGACGATCGTGAAGATCTCCCACTTCACCGCGCGACGAACCGCCCGCGCCTGCTCCGGCGGCAGCGTGGTGCGGCCGAACTGCCGGGTCTCGGTCATCCGCCGACCTCCTCGTCGAGGAAGGTCTCCAGTGTCGACAGGAAGGCGTTCTCGCCGAGCGGCACCAGCATCACGAGCTCACGCCCGTCGGAGCCCTCGATCCCGCGATAGCCCCGGGTGACACCCGCCTTGTCGATCCACGGGGTGTCGGGGGTGATGCCACCGGCGATGAGGTCCAGGTCGCCTGCCTCGAGCTCGGTCACGAGGGTCTCCTCCGACGCGACGGTCCACTCCGTGTCGGCGTCGATGCTGTCGGCGAAGCGGTCCACGAGGTCGACGATCGTTCCGGTGGGGTCGCCCTGGCTCACCTCCACCAGCTCGCCATCCGGGGACGTTCCGACGCGCAGCACCCCTCCCGTGACGGCGTCCAGGGTGCCGTCAGGGTCGGCGGGGATCGAGAGGCCGCACCCCGCGAGAAGGGCGACGGCGGCAAGCGCGACGAGGGAGGCGACCGGGCGCCGGATGCGCCGTCGCTGCGGCATCGCAGATCTGTCCACGCCCCGAGAGTGCTCCGCGCGGCGTCGTCCCGCAAAGCCGTTGACGAGTGGCACGGCTGAGCGCTAACACCACGCGGATCGGGACCCATCCCTTGTGGGTAAGGGTACCCTTACTTATACTCGAAACCATGAGCAGCGCATGTGAGCACCTGCAGGATCCCGACTGGGACGACATCGAAGGTGCCGTGCTCATCGCCGGCGACGCGGCCGATGCCGGCATCATCGCGAGCATCGCCGCGCGGTTGCCGTGGGACGCGCAGGGCGTGATCATCCTCGAGGCGGCGGCGCGCATCCAGTTCCGCCACATCGACGTGCCCGAAGGGGTGTCGGTGCGCTGGTTGGTGCGCGGTGACGGCATCCGTGCGCACACGCGTGGCGAGCGGCTGGCGAACGCGGTGCACGGGTGGTGCGTTGAGTGGACCTGCTCCGAGCCGCCGTCGCAGTGGACCGTCTGGCTCGGGCCGCACACGCCGCCGCATGTCGCGCGGATGGCGCGCAGCCTGCTCGGCGTCGCGAACTGACCGCTCGGCGACGATCCGATCAGGCGATCAGGCGCTCAGCGAACCGCGGCCACCGCGGGAGCGTTCGCGCCCGCGGTGATCGCGTCGAGGGCGCGGCGCAGCGATGAGCTCGACGTGTGCGCCGTGTACGGGAAGTACACGACCTCGACCCCGACCTCGGCGAACTCGCTCTCCAGGCGCAGCCCCTTGTCGGTGCCTCGCCAATCGTCGCCCTTGAAGAAGTGCGTGAACTGCACGTCGCGCCACGAGTCCATCTTCGACGGCGTCGTCTCGACGTAGACGTCGTCGACGAACGAGATGTGCTTCACGATCTCTGCACGCTCCGCCGTCGGGATGACGGGCTCGATGCCCTTCACCTGACGCAGCATCTCGTCGCTGACGACGCCTGCGATCAGAATGTCGCAGTGCTGCTTGGCGTGACGAAGTAGATTCAGATGCCCGACGTGAAACAGGTCGAAAGCACCAACGGCATAGCCGATACGCGTCCCCATGATCTCCCCAGATCAGTAATTCCCCAGTAAGCGGATCCCCATCCGCTTCGCGACTCCCACAGCCGCGGTTCGACAGTCTAGCAGGTCTGGGTTTCGTTCCCCACAGCAACCCATGGAACGATGGAGGCCGCACGCGGTGCGTGCGCGGAACAGGGGGCTGACGTGGGGACACCGGTCACGGTCATCGTGCCGACGTTCAACGAACGCGAGAACGTCGCTGAGCTGGTCGCCCGCACCGCCGCCGCGCTCGCCGGGTGGGAAGCCGAGATCCTGTTCGTCGACGACAGCACCGACGACACCGCGGCCGAGGTCGAACGGGTCGCGATCGACGCCCCGATCCCCGTGCGGGTCATCCACCGTACCGAGAACACCGGCGGTCTGGGCGGGGCCGTGGTCGTGGGACTCGAAGCCGCGGCAGCCGACGTCTGCATCGTGATGGACGGGGATCTACAGCATCCACCGGAACTGCTGCCCGTGCTGCTCGAACGTCACGCCGCAGGGGATGCCGACGTCGTGGCGGCGTCGCGCTACATCGGCGGAGGCGACACCAGTGGGCTCGGCACGGCGGTGCGCTTCGGCGTCTCACGCGCGGCGACCTGGCTGACGAGGGCGATGTTCCCGATCCGTCTCGCGCGCAGCACCGACCCGATGACCGGCTTCTTCCTGGCCGACCGGCGTCAGCTCGACCTCACGGCGCTCCAGCCGCAGGGCTTCAAGATCCTCCTCGAGATCCTCGCGCGCAACGACCTGCGCATCGCCGAGGTGCCGATGGAGTTCGCGGAGCGCCGGCACGGCACCTCGAAGGCGAGCCTGCGTCAGGGGGCGACCTTCATCGCGCACCTCGCCCGCCTGCGCTTCGGGAAGATGTCGCTGTTCGCGCTCATCGGCGTGATCGGCGCGGCCGCGAACCTCGGGATCATGTGGGCGCTCACCGCCGCCGGCGTGCCCTACGTCTGGGCGGCCATCATCGGCGCCGAGGTCACCATCATCGGCAACTTCCTGCTGCAGGAGCGGTTCGTGTTCGCCGACATGCGCACGGATGCCCGCGCCCTCGGCATCCGCTTCGCCAGCTCCTTCGCGTTCAACAACGTCGAGGCCGCCCTGCGCATCCCGGTGATGGCGCTGATGGTCGAGTCCTGGCACATCTCGAGCGTGCTCGCGACCGCACTCTCGTTGATCGTGGCGTTCTTCGCCCGGTTCCTGTTCCACTCGCTCGTCGTCTACGCTCCGCAGCGGCGGCGCAAGGGCGATGCCGCGGGGGCCGAGCCGCCGACGGACACCGCCGCCCTGCGGGTCATCCGCGCGATCGATGCCGAGGCGATGAAGCCGGGCGAGCTCTAGCTGCTCGCGCCGAGGTACGTCTCGAGGGCGGCATCCGCATCCCGCGGCGTCCATCCCGTCGCCTCGATGCGGCCGAGGTCCAGCACGCTGTTGAGCGGACGCGGGGCGATCGGGCCGGCCTGGTCGGCGAAGTACTCCGTGGTGGTCACGTCGGTCACGCCGGAGGGATCATGCCCGGTCAGGCGGTATACGGCGCGCGCGATGTCGGCCCACGAGCGCGGCTCTCCCGCGCCGGTCACGTTGTAGACGCCGTAAGGAGCGGCGGTCGACAGCAGGTGCAGGATCGCCGAGGCCAGATCTTCGGTGAAGGTCAGGCGCCCGATCTGGTCGCCGACGACCCGCGGTGCGATACCCCGCTCGGCGAGCGAGGCCATCGTGCGCACGAAGTTGCGCCCCTCGCCGATGACCCACGACGTGCGGACGATGTAGTGCCGCGGCACCGTCGCGACGACGGCGTCGCCCGCGGCCTTCGTCTGGCCGTAGACGCCGAGCGGGCGCACCGGGTCGGACTCCGTGTACGGGCCCGCCTTCGTGCCGTCGAAGACGTAGTCGCTGGAGACATGGACGAGCGTGATGCCGTTCTCGGCGGCGATGCGTGCCAATGCGGTCACGCCGGTGACGTTCGACGACCAGGCGTCTCCGCGGCCGTCGTCGGTCTCGGCGAGATCGACCGCCGTGTAGGCGGCGGCGTTGATGATCGCGCGATAGTCGCGCCATCGCCGCGCTGTGGCGAGGTCGTCGGCACGCAGGTCGAGGGTCTCCCGCGTCGTGTACTCCACGTGCTCGGCGTCGCCGAGCGCGGCGCGCAGGGCGAGTCCGAGCTGGCCCGCGCCGCCGAGGACGAGGATCTTCTTCGGTCCGATCGGCGTCACATCGGCGAGGCGCGGGTGCGCGAGGTCCTTGGCCGACACCTCGACGTCGGCGAGCGGGATCGGCCACGCGATGGCCGCGGTCTCATCGGCGAGGTTGAGGAACGAGTACTCCGCGTCGGGCGACCAGTGATCGTTGACGAGGTACGTGTAGGCCGTGTCCGCCTCGAGCGTCTGGTACGAGTTGCCCACGCCGCGGGGCACCAGGATCGCGCGCGACGGATCGATCTCCGTCGTGAAGACCGTGCCGAACGTGTCACCCGCGCGAAGATCGACCCATGCGCCGAAGATCTTCCCGGTGGCGACCGACACCCACTTGTCCCAGGGCTCCGCGTGGATGCCGCGCGTGGTGCCGACCGCGTCGTTGAACGAGATGTTGTTCTGCACGGGGCCGAAGTCGGGGAGACCGGCGGCGACCATCTTCTCGCGCTGCCAGTTCTCCTTGAACCACCCACGCGAATCCCCGTGCACCGGCAGGTCGACGACGAGCAGACCGGGGATCGGCGTCTCGGTGACCGTGAGCGCCTTGCCGAACTCCGTCATCACTGGCCCTTCGCCGCGTAGAACGACTCGGTCGCATCCTTCGCCGGCGCCCACCAGTCCTCGTTCTCCCGGTACCAGTCGATGGTCGAGGCGAGTCCCGACTCGAAGTCGGAGAACTGCGGCTCCCAGCCCAGCTCGGTGCGGAGCTTCGTGGAGTCGATCGCGTAGCGCAGATCGTGGCCCGCGCGATCGGTCACGTGGTCGTAGGCGTCCGCGGGCTGTCCCATCTGCGTGAGGATGAGCTCGACCACCGACTTGTTGTCCTTCTCGCCGTCGGCGCCGATCAGGTACGTCTCACCGATCTCGCCCTTGTCGAGGATCGTCAGGACGGCCGACGAATGATCGTCGGCGTGGATCCAGTCGCGCACGTTCTGACCTGCGCCATACAGCTTCGGGCGGATGCCGCGCAGCACGTTGGTGATCTGACGCGGGATGAACTTCTCGACGTGCTGGTACGGCCCGTAGTTGTTCGAGCAGTTCGAGATCGTCGCCTGCACTCCGAACGACCGCACCCACGCGCGCACCAGCAGATCGCTGCCCGCCTTCGTCGACGAGTACGGCGACGAGGGGTTGTACGGGGTGTTCTCGGTGAACCGCTGCGGATCGTCGAGCTCCAGGTCGCCGTACACCTCGTCGGTCGAGATGTGGTGGAAACGCCGCTCGTGCCGACGTGCGGCCTCGAGCAGCGTGTAGGTGCCGATGATGTTCGTGTCGAGGAACGGCCGCGGGTCGTGCAGCGAGTTGTCGTTGTGCGACTCCGCCGCATAGTGCACGACCGCGTCGGCTTTCGCGAACAGCCCGTCGACGAGCTCGGCGTCGGCGATGTCCCCCTCGACGAGCTCCACGCGGTCGGCGGGGAGGCCTGCGAGCGATGCCCGGTTTCCGGCATAGGTCAGCTTGTCGAGCACGGTCACGTGCGCGTCGGTGTGCGCCACGACATGGTGCACGAAGTTCGATCCGATGAAACCGGCGCCGCCGGTCACGAGCAGCCGGGTCATCGCTTGCCTCGTTCCAGGAGCTCGAGCAGGTAGGAACCGTACCCGGATTTCACCAGGGCTTCGGCGCGCACGCGCAGTTCGTCGTCGTCGAGGAAGCCCTGGCGCCAGGCCACTTCTTCGGGCACGCCGATCTTCATGCCGGTGCGGCGCTCCATCGTTCGCACGTAGTCGGCGGCATCCGTCATCTGGTCGAACGTCCCGGTGTCGAGCCAGGCGGTGCCGCGGGGCAGGACCTCGACCTGGAGCTTGCCGCGCTCGAGGTATTCGCGGTTGACGTCGGTGATCTCGTACTCGCCGCGGGCGCTGGGAGCCAGGTTGCGGGCGATCTCGATCACATCGTTGTCGTAGAAGTACAGGCCGGGCACCGCGTAGTTGCTCTGCGGATGCTTCGGCTTCTCCTCGAGCGAGATCGCCTGGCCGGCATCGTCGAACGCGACGACGCCGTACGCCTCGGGCTCGGCGACCCAATAGGCGAAGACCGCGCCGCCGTCGATGTCGGCGAAGCGCTTGAGCTGCGTGCCGAGGCCGGGGCCGTAGAGCAGGTTGTCGCCGAGGACGAGTGCCACGCTGTCGTCTCCGATGAAGTCCGCGCCGATCGTGAACGCCTGCGCGAGCCCGTCCGGCGACTCCTGCTGGGCGAACGCCAGCGAGATGCCGAACTGCGAGCCGTCTCCGAGGAGTCGTTCGAAGTGGGCGGCGTCATGGGGCGTGGTGATGACGAGGATGTCCCGGATCCCGGCGAGCATCAGCGTCGACAGCGGGTAGTAGACCATCGGCTTGTCGTAGACCGGGATGAGCTGCTTCGAGACCCCCAGTGTGATCGGATGCAGTCGCGTGCCCGAACCGCCCGCCAGAATGATGCCCTTCATGATCCCCCTCGTGAAAACGTCGATGTCCATGGTGGCGTCACAGAAGGGACGGCCATCCCCTGCCGTCCGACGACCCCCACAGTCGTACGTCCGACTCTAGCGGGTCACCTCGCCGGCGGGTGAGTGGATGCTGTGACGTCCGGTGCGGGATCTCCGTGTCCGTCCCGGAATCGGCTCTTGCCAGGGTGCCCGGGGAGGTCCATAGTTGGCTCGTGGAATCCGAGGGTGGTGCCTCGCTGTCTCTCACTTGGGCTCATCGTGCCGAACAGTCGGTGCCGGCCTGGGAGCGGAGCCATGCCAGGGGAGAGGTCCCGAGCGTCTGGCCCTACGGACTGGATGCGCTGCGTGATCACGCGGCCGTGGAGGTGGTCGATCTCCCGCCGCCCGGTCGGGTCGCTCGTGTGCGAGCGCGGCTGGGCATCGAACCTCGCCCCGTCGAGGGCCTGGCCGTGACGTGGGACGAGAACACCGCGTATCGCCTGCAGATCCTGCATCCCCGCGTCCGCTACGCCACCGGGGTGATCTGGCTCACCGACATGGCGCAGGCAGGTCCCGCTCCGGCCCGCCTGCTCTCGATGCTGGGCGGGGCCGAATCCGCGTGGGTGCTCAGCGAAGGGCAGATCGACCCGCTCCGGCGCCTGCTGGGGAGCCGGGGTCCGCGGGTCTTCCCGATCCCGTTCGGCATCGACAGCGACTTCTTCGGCGCGCAGCCCTCTCCGACGCAGCCGCGGATCGTCAGTGTCGGCAACGACCGTGACCGCGATCCGGCGACGCTCTACGCGGCGCTCGCGCGCGTGCTCGCCGCGCGGCCGGACACGGAGGTCGTGGTGCAGACGGGTTCCGATCTCGTGCCGCCCGAGGGGGTGCGGGTGGTCCGGCACATGCCGCACGCGGAGCTTCGGGATCTCTATGCGACCGCCAGCGTCATCGTCGTCCCGACCAGGCCGAACCTGCACGGCTCGGGGATGACGGTGGCTCTGGAAGCGCTGGCGACCGCCCGCCCGGTCGTCGTCTCGGATACGCCCGGCATGAGTCAGTACGTGAGCGAGGGGCGGACCGGCCACCTCGTGCCGCCGGGGGACGCGGAGCAACTCGGGAGGGCGGTGCTGGGCCTGCTCGATGATCCGCAGCGCGCGGCCGAACTCGGGCGCAACGGCCGGATCGAGGTGGAACGCAGCTTCACGACGCAGATCATGGTCGCGGCCCTCGTGCAGGGGCTGCTGCAGCGGGTGTGATCGTGGTGGACGGGCGACGCCACCCGGGCCGACCGGAGAAGGGGTCAGCTCGACGTGGCGACGTCGCTGATGATGTACTTTGTCTTGCCGCCCGTGTACGGCAGGGCATCGACGTATTCGACGCTCACCGGTACCTCGTTCGCGATCCGCTCGCGCAGCGAGGTGACCGCGCTCTCGATCTGGTCCCGCGCCTGCGCACCCTCGCCGACGACGACGCGGATCACGATCGAGTAGTCGGAGAGCTGGTGGATCTGGAAAAGCCGGACTGCTTCCGGGTGTGCCGCGAACATCCCCATGAGGCGATGCGCGAGCACGGTGCCGCTGGGCAGGCGGATCAGGTCCGTCGTCCGGCCCTGCGGCTGCTCCATGAGCGGGAGCGCACGGCCGCAGCGGCAGGGTTCCGCCCGCAGGATGCCCTTGTCGCCCGTGCGGTACCGGATCATGGGAAACACCCGGTTGCGAAGGTCCGTGATGACGAGGTCGCCCAGCTGACCGGGCGCTGCGGGGGCGCCGTCTTCGTCCACCACCTCGACGCGTCGGACATCCGCGAACACGTGGAGACCGTCGCGGTGGCCGCATTCGCCGGCGATCCAGCCGAACTCGGAACCACGGTATTCGTCGTAGACGGGAGCGCCGAAGACGGACTCGAGGCGGGTGCGGACGGATGCGGTGAGCGGCGCAGCTGTCGTCGCGATCGCGGTCGGTGCGGGGACGCTCAGTTTTCGGCGTTCCAGGAAGTCGGCGAACTCCAGCATCGCTCCCACGTAGCCCTCGATCAGGCGCGGTCGTGTCGCCATGAGCTGGCGATGGAACGTCTCCATGGTCTGCGCTGAGATGAGACCGGCGTCGAGGTAGACCTGCTTGGTCGGCCACCACGCCACGTCGTTCTTGAGTGTCGCCAGGCGGCCGAAGTTCCAGCGACCCACGCGGGCGAGGTCGTCGGACGGCTCCACTCCCCACCAGGAGTACATCCGCCAGCTCAGCGCGAGAGACGGCACTCGTGCGTCGTGGAACGTGGCCAGCGGTTCCCCGGTGCTCCCGCCGGTCAGCGCGGGACGAGCGTTGGCGTCGGTCGCCTCGGCGGTGCGGAACTCCGCCGCGTGCTGTTTCACCGTGGCACGATCGAGGATCGGCAGCGCCGCCCATGCCTCCGGATCGGTCAGGGAGTCCGGGCGGATACCGAGCTCACCGTAGTGCCTGCCGTAGAACGGCGAGGAGTCCATGGCGAACGCCGCGATGTCGCGTGCGAGCCGGTTCTGCATCTGAGCGAACTCGTCCGGGGCCAGCCGCTCGTTCGCGAGGAGTTCGCGGTGAAAGGAGCCCGCTTTCGCGCGCACGGTCGCCGCCTTCGCGCGGAAGAACGCGCGTCTCATGGGTGTGGACATCAATACAGCCTCTCGTCGTCGAAGGATGCGCTCGGGGATACGGCTCAGCGGAGCCGTCTTTTGTGGGCGACGCCCTCGCGGAACGCATCCCGGTGCGCACGGCCGGCATCCGCCCAGTCACGGCGCGACAGGTCAGGCGAGCCGGTCAGCGTCGACGCGGCACGCCACGCCTCCACGACGGTCGGCGCGTCGAGGTCGCCGTCGTACATGAGCACCCACGCGGCGCCCACTTCGCGCGCCAGCGCCTCGTTCGCCTCGTTGCGCGGCACCAGTACCGGGCGCGCCATCGACAGGGCGGCGAGCACGCTACCCGAGTTGTGCATGAACCGGTACGCCAACACGATGAGCTCGGATGAGCTCGCAAGCTGGACGAGTTCGGCATCGGTGAGGAAGTCGAGGTGCAGCTCGACGCCGGGAAGGCCCGCGGTCCGCGCCCTCAAGTCGTCGCCGAGTTCGGGGGTGGACGGGCGCCCGCCGATCTTCAGGCTCAGCGTCGGCTCGGTCGTGACGGCCTCCGCATAGGCGTCGATGAACCCTTCCAGGCCCTTGTAGCGGCGGACCCCGCCGAATGATCCGAGTCGACCGGGCACCCGCTCGGCCGCCGGGAACTTCGCGTACCAGTCGCGGTAGTGCCCGTGCAGGATCAGGCTGTGCGGCGTCCCCGGCGGGAGCGGCGTCGTCTCGTTGATGACGATCCGGTAGTCGGTGTGGCGATCGATGAAGCGCAGCAGCCACAACCGTGGCGCGTTGTCATCGGGGAGCTCGATGTTGTGCACCGTCCGCACCACGGCGATCCGCCTCGAGAGGCGGTGCCGGAAGACGAGCGCGGTGGTGAGGAGGAACTTACCGGTGGACTTCCACCAGGTCGAGCCGTGCAGCTTGGCCTCGGGCCAGTGCCAGTGGAAGGCGTCGTAGCGCCCGAAGAGTGCCGTGCCCCACGAGAAGCGCAGCCGTTCGAGGCCCTCGGTGGACCCGAGCGCTTCGTCGAGCATCTTGTTGTACGGGTTCGTCGTCGGGCGCGGTGCGCCGAGCGACTGCATCACGCGGATGGTCGATGCGGGGTCTGTCATGGTGGTGTCATCCTCCGATGGGCGGCGGTACTCGTCGTAACGGCGGCCGAAGGCGGCTGCGACCATCCCGCGGCCGCGGTGCGCGATGCGGGTGCCTCTGGCGTGATGGTCGATGTTCGAGGTGACCGCGCCGAAACCCCGCCGAAGGACGCCGGCGACGATGCGGATGACACCGCCCAGCAATGCGCGTACGCGCAGCGCGCCTCGGCGCAGCGCACCGTCGGTCAGCTGCAGCTCGATCCTCGTGTTCGCGTTCGCAGAGCTGAACGCGCGCTGCGCGGCCCAGGCCCGGCTGAGTCTCGCGGCGACGACGAGGTCCTCGGTCTCGGACTCGTTGCACCACACGATCAGGCCGCCCCGGCGCGCCAGCTGCCGAGAGAAGAGGGTGTCTTCGCCGCCGCCGAGCCCGAGCGTCTGATCGAAGCGGAGGCCGAGCCGGCGGATGCAGCGCAGATCGAGCAGGAGGTTTCCTGCCGCCGCGACTTCGAGGACGGTGCCGGTCTTTCGTATCGGTCGTCGAAAAGTGCCGGAGGTGAGCAGCCAGGGATCGACGTCCTCCTCGAAGACCGAGATCACGCGTCCCATCACCGCATCAGCGTTGTGGTCGCGCCAGACGGTGAGGAGAGACGAGAGCCAGTGCTCCCGCGGGATCTCGTCGTCGTCGATGAAGGCGACCAGATCGCGTCCGTCGCATTCATCCAGGATTCGGTTGCGGGCTGCCGCGATACCCGGGGTCGGTTCGACGACGTAGCGCATCGGCAGATCTGCGCGCTCCGCGACCTCGCGCGCGGACCCAGTGCCGTCGTTGTCGACGACCAGCACATCGATCTCGACCCCGAGCGCAGCACATTCCGCGATGCGCGGAGGGAGCGCGAGGAGCAGCGCCTCCAGGAGCTCCGGCCTCCGGTAGGTAGGTATGCCGATCGTCACCGCGATCATGTCGCTCGATTCCGGTCCCCTGGTCATCCGCACCATCCCCATGGCAGTCTCGCGCCTTCACTCCGGCGCGCGGCTCATCGTACCGTGATCCTCCGAAGCCGTTACGCGGAGACGCCTCTCGCGTATAGTCATTCTCCTGGGAGTCGACGTCGGTCGCGACTCTGGGGAATTCGGCCGGCGACCCGAGGTGATCCGCAATGCGGATCCGGGGGGAGAGAATCGCGTGTCAACCGAGCACGGTCGGCTCGCCGTGGTGGTCGTGAACTACGCCTCGGCGAAGCTTCTGCAGCGCAATCTGGTGGTCGTCGCGCGCGAGGCGCGGGCGATCGACCCCGACGCGACGGTGATCGTGGTCGACAACTGGTCCACCGCTGACGAGCGTCGAGCCGCGGAAGACGTCGCGAGGGCGAACGAGTGGACGCTGATCGCGCCCCAGTCCAACACGGGCTTCGGCGGCGGTGTGAACATCGGCGTGGAGCGCGCGCTCGCCGATGGGGCGACCGACGTCCTCGTCATCAACCCGGATGCGCACATCGACCGCGAGTCGCTGCGCCTGCTGGAATCCACCACTGCGGCTTCCCGGACGACACTCGCCTCACCGGTCATCTCCGACTCGGATGGGCGTACGTGGTTCGCCGGTATCGATCTCCTGCTCGACGACGGAACGATGCGCGCGCGACGTAAACGCGTGGCGGGCGACCCGCAGCCGTTCGAACCCTGGCTGAGCGGCGCATGCCTGTGGATCACGCGCGAGGTCTGGGAGCTCGCGGGCGGATTCGATGACGACTACTTCCTGTACTGGGAGGATGTCGACTTCTCGCGGAAGGTCGTGTCGGCCGGCGGATCGCTGGCGCTCGTCGAGGACGCGAGTGCGGTCCACGACGAGGGCGGCACGCAGCGCGCCGACCCCGGGGTCTCGCGAGCGAAATCGGAGACCTACTACTACTACAACATCCGAAACCGGATGCTCTTCGCCGTACGTCACCTCGACGAGGCGGGCGTGCGTCGCTGGCGCCGCTCGATCCCGAGGACAGCTCGCGAGGTGATCCTCCGCGGCGGACGCCGTCAGCTGATCCAGTCGGCCGCTCCGATCCGCGCCTACCTTCGCGGGGTGCGAGAGGCTCGGCGGATCGCACGCACCCCGGAGACCGATCGGAAGGGCAGGAAATGGTCGTAGACGCATACCGACGTCTCGCGCGCGCGCAGAAGGGCCATGCGCGTGGCGCCCCCGCGTACTCCGTGTACGTGAATCGTCGTATCGGACGAGTCCTCGCCGCCGTCGCCTACCGCATCGGGCTCACGCCGAACCAGGTCTCGATCATCAGTGCGGTGCACTCCTTCGTCGCGATCGGGCTGATCGCCTTCGGACCGGTGAACGTGCCCATGGGCTTCCTGATCGCCGTGCTGCTCGTGCTCGGCTATGCCTGGGATTCCGCCGACGGCCAGGTCGCGCGTCTCCGCGGCGGGGGCAGTCCGCAGGGCGAGTGGCTCGACCATTTCATCGACACGCTCAAGATCGCGTCCCTCCACCTCGGGGTACTGATCGGGCTCTACCGGGTCCTCCCGGAGACACCGGTACTGCTGCTGATCCCGATCGTGTTCAGCATCGTCGCCTCGACGACCTTCTCCGGGATGCTCCTCAACGACCTCCTCAAGGGGAAGCACGCTGTGGCGTCGACCCACGAGCGCGGCGGAGGCACGCTCGTGCGATCGCTCGTCCTGCTGCCCACCGACTTCGGCCTCGTCTGCCTCGTCTTCGTGCTGTGGGGGTGGACGCCGGCGTTCCTCATCGGCTACGGCCTGCTGTGTACCGCCGCGGTCCTGTTCCTCGCGCTCGCCGCGGTCAAGTGGTTCCGCGAGATCGGGAAGCTCGGTGCCGACGCATGACCGGTGAGAAGATCCTGGTCGTGTGCGCCGCGAACGTCTGCCGGTCGCCGTTGGCGGAGCTCGGCCTGCGGCGGGGATTCGGTGCGGACTCATCTATATCGGTCAGCAGCGCGGGCGTCCGCGCGACCGAGGGTGATGCGATCTGCGAGCTGGTCTCGTCGCTCCACGATGACGAGGGATGGCGCGAACAGGCGCAGTCCCACCACGCGCGGCCGGTGACCATCGAACTCATCGAGCAGTCCACCCTGATCCTCACGGCGTCACGGGACATCCGTGGCGAGCTGGTGCGGCTCGCGCCGCGCTCGCGCGATTGGATGTTCACCCTCAAAGAAGCCGCCCACCTCGGAGCGGGCTTCTCCTCCACGGGGCCCGACCGCGTGGCGGACTACGTCGCGTATCTGGACCGAGCGCGGTCCCGGGCGACGCCGCTCGCCGGCAGCGACGGAGCCGGGAGCAGGATCCGACGGCTCTTCGGCAACCGGGGAGCCGTCGATCCGACCAGCATCGCCGACCGGCACGGCAGCCGGGGCCACCGGGAGACCCTCGCCGAGGTTCAGTCGTCCACGGCGACGATCCTCGCCCAGCTCGGCGGGCACCGTCGGCACGCATCCTGAGCAAAGCCTTGTGGTTTCCCACTCCCCGCACTATCATTAGCCGATGCCGCGTTCTACGCGGTGGGGGACCGAGGCCGAGGGGGCTTCGGATGGGGATCTGGGTTCTGGGGAGCTGCAGTGTTCAATGTTTCATCATGCCGTTCTGGGGACGGCCCTTCGCGCTCGAGACGCGCGATGTTCATCGCGCCTCTGGTGGTGCTCGCACTCGTGACGGCAGGCTGCACGGCAGCCCCCGACGCCTCCGAGGAGCCGACGCCCGAGGGCACCAGCACCACCGACTGGACGCCGCCCGCCGAGGATGAGGCCGCAGGGCCCACCGAGGCGCCGTCGCTGACGGTGCAGAGCGGAGCGCTCGACGAGCCGATCGCCCTGTCGACCGACATGGTCGTCACGATCGACAAGATCTCGACCATGACCGTCGAGCCGGAGACGCCGGGAGAATACGCCGGTCCGGCCGTGGTGGTCGACGTCTCCGTGTCCAATGACTCGAAGCGGGCGCAGAGCATCGAATCCGCGGTCGTCAGTCTGACGACGGACGACGGAGACATCGGCGTGGCCACGACCGCGGGGCCGAACAAGCCGCTGACGGGCGATCTGGCCGCGGGCGCCGAGGCCACCGGAACCTACGTCTTCATGCTCGATCCGACGAAGGGGCGCTCGGTCAAGATCAGCGTCAACTACGCCGCGGGCGAGCCGGTGGCCACATTCGCCGGCACGCTGTCCTGACAATGGGTGCGCTGCCGCGCACCGATCTTTCATCGCACTTTCGCAATTTCATACTCAAGAACGTTCTGCGGCTGGGGAGTCACTAATGGGGAACACAACAATCACGAAGCGGGCGCTGGGAGCGCTGGCTTCTGTCGTGACAGCAGCGTTGCTGGTCGCGGGGATGACGACGCTGGGGGCACAGGCGGCTTCGGCTGCCGACGTGTCACCGCCGCCGTTGCTGCAGCGTGACGAAAACGTCGTGACGTCGGATCCCATTCCGACGGTGCAGATCGACAACGGCTACGTCTGGTCGCAGACGACGATCGGCTCGACCGTGTACGCGGTGGGCAAATTCGACAATGCGCGCGCGCCACTGGCGGTGCCGGGGACGAGTCTGACGGCGCGGTCGAACGTGCTCGCATATGACATCAACACGGGCCAGCTGCTGTCGTTCGCCCCGCAGGTGAACGGCGTGATCAAGGCGGTCGCGGCCTCACCCGACGGCAGCCGCATCTACATCGGTGGGTCGTTCAACTCGGTCAACGGGCAGGCGCGCTGGAACTTCGCGGCGCTCGACGCGGTGACCGGCCAGCTGGTTCCCGGCTTCAATCCGTCGATCGGCGGAAGCGGCGTCTACGCGATGGCCACGTCCGGGTCGAGTGTGTACGTCGGAGGCTTGTTCACGCAGGGCAACGGCACGGCGCGCAAGAACCTCGCGGCGTTCAACGCTGCCAATGGTGCACTGCTGGGCTGGGCGCCGCAGACCGACCTGCAGGTCGATGCGATGGTCATGGACCCCGCAGGGCAGAACGTCATCGCCGCCGGCCGCTTCTCTCAGGTCAACGGCGACCTGACGATGCGCGGCGCTGTCGCCCTCGACAAGTCGACCGGCGCTGTGGACACTTCCTGGGCGCTTCCGCAGACCGTCAAGAACGGCTACAACACCGGCGCGAGTTCGGGCAAGGCCGGTATCTTCGGGCTGGCGGCCGACTCCACCGCCGTATTCGGGACCGGCTGGGTCTACGCCAGCGCCGACGTCGGCAACCTGGAAGGTACTTTTGCGGCTGAGGCCGGGACCGGCCAGGTGCGTTGGATCTCGGACTGCCTCGGCGACCACTACGGCGTCTACTCCACGGGCAAGGTCGTCTACACGACGAGCCACACTCACGCCTGCAGCACGCAGGGCATGCACCCGGAGCAGAACCCGCGCACTCATCGCTACTCCGAGGCGTACACGGCGGATGCCCGCGGAACGCTGGGCAATCAGCCCGCGGCAGGCAGCACCTACAAGAACTGGGCCGGCACTCCGGCGCCGTCCGCATACGCCTGGACCCCCGACTGGGCGGTCGGCGTGACGACGGGCATGGGGCAGGCCGGCCTCTCCATTACCGGTGCCGGCAACATGATCTCGATCGGCGGAGAGTTCCGCTCGGTCAACAACGGCCGTTTCGAGGGCCTCGTGCGCTTCTCGACGACGCCGCCGGCCGGGGCGAAGGACGGTCCGCGTGTCTCCGGAGCGAACTGGACCGCCACGGCGCAGTCCTTCATCCCCGGGCGCGTGCGCGTCTCGATCCCCTCGAACTGGGATCGCGACGATCTGACGCTCACGTACGAGCTGCGGCGCACGGGCACCGCGACGCCGGTCGCCACGCTGACGGCCGACGCGACCTGGTGGAACCGCCCCACGATCAGCCTCGAAGACAAGACGGCGCCTCCCGGAACACAGCAGGAGTACACCGTCGTCGCGAAGGACGGCAACGGGAACGCGGTGAGCAGCCAGGCCGTCAGTGCGACGGTGACGGCAGGAGCTGCCTCCACGTACGTGGACGCCGTGACGGCCGACGCGCCGCAGCTCTACTACCCCCTGGGAGACTCCAGGCAGGATTGGGCCGGTGCGAACACGCCCGTCTTCGGCTCGGGCGTCTCGACATCCACGTCCGGCGTTGCGAACACCGCGACGGGAGCATCGACGTTCACCGGTTCCTCCACCGGACGCGTCGCGACGACGAACAAGGTCGCCGCACCCTCCGAGTACTCGACCGAGGTGTGGTTCAAGACCAACTCCACCACCGGTGGAAAGCTGATCGGCTATGGGAGCGCCGCCTCCGGCGACTCCACCAGCTACGACCGTCACCTCTATATGACCAACAACGGTCGGCTCGTCTTCGGCACCTATGACGGGAGCACTCGGACGATCCAGAACAGCACCGCCTTGAACGACAACGCCTGGCACCATGCCGTGGCGACGCAGAGCTCTGCGGGGATGAAGCTGTACGTCGACGGCACGCTCGTCGCATCCGACGCCTCCGGCACCACCGCGGAGAACTACCTCGGATACTGGCGCATCGGCGGGGACAACCTCAGCAGCTGGCCTTCGGCGCCGAGCTCCAAGTACTTCAAGGGAGCCCTCGATGAGGCCGCTGTCTACCCGTACGCGCTGACGTCGACCCAGGTGCAGACGCACTACGGCGTCGGCAAGGGCTTCGAGGCGCCGACCGCCTCCTTCACGGCGACCGCGACGGACCTCGACGTGGCCTTCGACGCCAGCGCGTCCGCTCCGGCGGGCTCTGCGACGATCACCGGCTACCGGTGGGACTTCGGCGACGATTCTCCGGCGGGCACGGGCGCGACGACTTCGCACACCTACACGGCCTCCGGAACGTACACGGCGAAGCTCACGGTCACCGACAGCAACGGGCTGGCCGCGACGACGGAGAAGCCGGTCGTGGTCCAGGCGGCGAACGTGTTGCCGACAGCGTCCTTCGAGGTCACCGGAACGGGACTCTCGGTCTCGGCCGATGCGTCCGCATCCACCGATTCCGATGGCACCATCTCCTCGTACGCATGGAACTGGGGTGACGGAACGACGTCGACCGGCCAGGTCGCCAGCCACGTGTACGCCACGGCGGGAACGCGCACGGTGACCCTGACGGTCACGGACAACCGCGGCGGCACCGCGTCGACCACGCGTCAAGCGGTCACCACTCACGCAGATCCGGTCGCGACGTTCACGTCGACGGCTTCGGGCATGACCGTGAACGTCTCGGCGGCCGGGTCGAGTGCCTCCGACGGGGCGACGCTGTCCTACTCCTGGAACTGGGGCGACGGTACTCCCGCCGGTTCGGGAGCCACCGCCGGTCACACCTACGGCCAGGCGGGTGCACACGACATCACCCTGACGGTGACCGACAGCCTCGGCGGGTCGGCGAGCGTCACGAATTCCGTGACGGTGCAGTCTCAGGTCTTCGCGGCATCCGATTCGTTCGGTCGCGTGGTCTCGAGCGGTTGGGGTGCAGCTGACGTCGGTGGCACGTGGGCACCCATGAGCGGTTCTGCCGCCATCGCCTCCGTCGCAGACGGAGTGGGCAAGCTCAATCTCGCACCCGGGGATACCCGCGAGATGCTTCTGCAGGGCACGTCTCTGCTCGACACCTCGGCACGGATCAACTACACGCTGTCCTCGGGGCCGTCGACGGGCATCGCCTATGAAGGGCTCGGTGCGCGTCGGTCCGGTTCCAACGGCTATCGTGCACTTGCATGGCACCGCGCCGATGGCAGCACGTGGATCGTGATCCAGCGCAACGGCACGGCGATCGCCAGCACCGCTGTCGCGGGTCTCACCTGGACAGCGGGCAGCACGTTCAACCTGGCGATGGAGACGACCGGTTCCACGACTACCACCATCCGCGCCAAGCTGTGGGCAGGCGGAGCCGCAGAACCCGCCAGCTGGCAGCTGTCGACGACGGACGCGACGGCGGCCCTCCAGGTCGCGGGAGCACCCACCGTGTACTCGTACCGTTCCGGTACGGGAACCGGGAGCAACCTCGCCAGCTTCGACGACTTCACGCTGAAGAACCTCGGCGCCGTGGCGCCGGATCCGGAGCCGGAGCCCGAGCCCGAGCCCACCAACGTCGCACCGGTGGCCGCTTTCTCGGCGACCGCGACGGCGTTGACGGCCAGCGTAGACGGCACCGCGTCGACGGATTCGGATGGCACCATCGCCTCCTACGCCTGGAACTTCGGCGACGGCTCCACGGGCACGGGTGCGACCAGCTCCCGAACCTACGCCGCGGCCGGAACCTACACCGTGACGCTCACCGTGACCGACGACAAGGGGGCGACGCACACCGCGACCAAGCAGGTCACGGTGGCTGCGGCTCCTGTCGATCCGGATCCGGAGCCCGAGCCCGAGCCCGCCCCGCTGGCCGGCGACGAGTTCGACCGGACCTCCGGTCCCGGCTGGGGCAGCGCGGTCGTGGGCGGCGCCTGGACGATCGCCGGCGGCTCGCAGGCAGCGGCTACCGTGGCGGACGGCCAGGGCAAGATGGCCCTGATCGCCGGGGATACCCGCCACGCGACGCTCAACACGACCTCGATCACCGACGCCGTCCTGCAGACGCAGTTCCGCGTCGATCAGGCCCCGGCAGCGGGCGGCGCCTACATCGGAGTCATCGCGCGTCAGTCGGCCGCAGGTAAGTACCTGGTCCGTGCGTGGCTGCGTCCTGACGGAACCATCTGGCTCGTGGCTCACCGCGATGGCACCGTGCTGCTCGCGCAGCCCGTAGCGGGGCTCGCCTTCACGGCGGACACCTCCTACACGCTGAAGGTCTCTGTCACCGGTGGGTCGCCGACCGCGATCTCGGCGAAGATCTGGGCGACGGGCGGCACAGAGCCGGCGAACTGGCAGCTCAACACGACGGATGCGACGCCGTTGCAGGGGGCGGGATCGGTCGGGCTGAGCGGCAACCGCTCGGGGAACGCGACCGCGGCACTCGGTGTCTCCTTCGACTCGTTCCGGGTGACCGCCCCGTAGCGGCGGAGTGACGCGCCGCACGTGAGGTGCGCTCCCGTCCGTCGGTGCTCACGCGCCGGCGGATGAGGGCGCGCCTCACTTGTTCGAGGCTGCTGACGTGTTACACATTGACAGCGCCCCGAGCGCACAGCGCACGGTGACACCGGCGGGGAGGGCGGTCCCATGAGATTCGTTCCGCGCCACCACCTCCGAGTAGGATCCTGACGCATGGCCACTGCTGTTCCGATCGTGCTCCTCGCAGTCGGAGGTCTCGCCGCACTGGCCCTCGTCGTACTCGTGCTCCGGATGATGCCCCGCGCGGCATTCGTCGTCTGGGCGTGCGTGCTCTTCTTCGTCCCCCTCTGGGTGGGGGTGAACATCGGCTTCTACTGGGCCGCGATCACGCTCCTCACGGCGCTGCTTATCGTCGTCAACTGGTCGATCGTCCCGCTGCGGGCGGCCGATGCGTGGGTGGCGGTGTTCATCATCGTCACCGTCGGTCTCTACGCCTTCGGCTCCGTGGACCTCGCGTCCCTCGTCGCCGCGCTGCTCGAATGGGTGATCCCCTACATCTGGGGCCGCGTGGTGCTCGCCCGGGTCGGCACCGCATGGGTGACCTCCACGATCGCGATCGTCGCCGTGGTCGCCGCGACCCTCGCCGTCGTGGAGTTCTTCACCTCGTTCAACCCGTTCGTGCTCATACCGGGGTCGGGGGTCATCTACGACACCTGGAGCCCGCTGCAGGAGCGCGGAGGGGTCCTGAGGGCGGAGGGTGCTTTCGGGCATTCGATCGCACTCGGTGCGGCCCTGGCCATGTCTTCGGCGTTCGTCGTCGCGACCAGGTGGCGGCTCGTTCCGAAGATCAGCGGGGTGGTGATCATCGCGGTGGCGACGGTCCTCACTTTCAGCCGTGTGGGTCTCCTGACGCTCGTGCTCACGCTCATCCTGTCCACGTTCCTGATCGTCGGCGTCTCCACTCGTTTCCGGGCGACCGTCGCCGTGGCCGGTGTGATCGGAACGGCCATCGTCATCCCCATCATCGATACGGTCTTCGGGGCAGCGGGGGAGGAAGCGGGCGGCAGTGCGGACTATCGAACGGACCTGCTCGTGCTCCTCGAACAGGTGCAGGTCTTCGGCAACCCGGGCGACTGGCACTCCCTGGTCTCGGGCGACTATTACCTCGGCTACTTCGCCAGATCCGTCGACAATGCGCTGGTCCTCACCCTGCTGAGGTACGGATATGTGCCGACCTTCCTCATCATGGCTGCCGTCGTCTGCGCTGCGTGGATGGCGCTGAGGCGTTCGACGCGAAGCCCCGCAGCGCTCGCGGTCGTCGGACAACTTCCGAGTCTCGTGGTGGTCGCCCTCATCACGCAGTACAGCATGTTCCTCTGGTTCTGCGTGGGCCTGGCCATCACCTGGGCCAGAGACTCTGCCGTGCTCCGAGGGCCCGACGAACCGGCCACGCGCGTCGATATCGGCGCACCGGAGGGGCTGCGGCTGCCGAACAACGCCCCGCCGTTGTACCCACGAGCGTGAGGGTGCGGAAACGTTGACTCATCTAGAATCGAAATCTCAGGGGGAATGGGGAACCATGGGCGAGAGCCGGGTCAGTCTGCGTGTCATCGCGAGTTCGTTGCGCAAGTTCTGGTGGCTGATCGTGCTGTCCGCCGTTCTCGGCGCAGCGGGGTCCTACGGATACGCGTCGCTGCAGACGCCGCTCTTCCAGGCGACGACCTCCCTGTATTTCGCTCTCAACCAGGGAACCAGCGCCTCAGACCTCAACCAGGGATCGGTGTACACGCAGAGCCAGATGCTGTCGTTCGCTCAGCTCGCCACCAGCTCGCGCGTGCTCGATCCCGTCATCGAAGAGCTCGACCTCGACACCACTGCGCGTGCTCTGGCCCGGGACATCGAGGTGTCGATCCCGCAGAGCACTGTCACGCTCCGGGTCACCGGAATCGCGGACGACGCAGAAGCATCGGCCGACCTGGCGAACGCCGTCGCCGACCAGCTCATCGTGGCCGTCAAGGACGTGGCTCCCAAGGATCCGCAGGGGGAGTCCACGATCACCGCGCAGGTGATCGACGACGCGGTCGTGCCGGAGTTCCAGTTCACCCCGAGCAAGCCTCGTGATGCCCTTCTCGGCGGCTTCCTCGGCGGGGTGCTCGGCCTGGCCGTCGCCATCCTGATCGGGGTGCTCGACACCCGGGTGCGCAACGAGGAGACGCTCACACAGGCGGGGGGCGACCCCGTGCTCGGTGTCGTGTCGAAGTCCCCGCTGCTGGTCACGCGCGGCATCGCCGTGGCACAGGAGCCGCTGGGGCACACCTCGGAGGAGTTCCGTCGCATCCGCTCCGCGCTCGCATATGCGAATGTGTCGTCGCGCGTGAAGGTGCTCCTGGTCACGTCGGGCATGCCGGCCGAGGGCAAGTCGACGGTGTCGGTGAACCTGGCCATGACGCTCGCGGGTCTCCGCAACTCCGTGCTGCTGATCGACGCCGACATGCGCCGCCCGCGTGCGCACGAGCACGCCGGCATCGACGGCTCGATCGGTCTCACGAGCGTGCTGCTCGACGAGGTCGAGTTCGAGGTGGCCAAGCACAGCGTCGCCGACAGCACGCTGGACATCCTGCCCGCCGGCACCGTGCCTCCCAACCCCGCCGAACTTCTCACGTCGTCGCGCATGGCGCAGCTGCTCGATTTCGCCGCAGCGGAGTACGACTACGTCGTGATCGACTCTCCCCCGACGCTGAGCGTCGCGGACGCGAATCTCTTCGCCACCCAGACCGACGGTGTCATCCTCGTCGTCGACGCGACCAAGACGCGCCGTGCCGCGCTGACGAAGAGCATCAGGTCGCTCGAGTCGGGTGGCGCACGCATCCTCGGGACCGTGCTGAACAGGGCCCGCCCCGACCGTCATCGTAGCGAGTACTACAGCGATTGACCGCCGACCCGGGTTCACGCCATCATGGCGTGTATATCGGCCGGAAGGCGGTGCCCGTTTGTCTTTGCCTCCTGAGCCGGTTACTCTTCATGAGTTGCGAGGGGGACTCGCACTTCACCGCCGGGGTGTAAACAGCGGCGTGGTGCTGGTTGATCGTTGAACCTGCCCCAGAAAACGGTGACATCATGTCCTTTCCGTTCCTTGAGCTCGCCTCATCCCCAAAGAAATCCCGACGACCTCCACAACACCGCCGGCGAGCGGTCGCCGGCGCTCTCGCCGCCGTGCTGGGAGTCACAGCCGCGCTGACGTCTGTACCGGTAGCCGCATCGGCGGATGTGTCGCACGGAGCGACGCGACCTGCAGCGGCTGCTCCTGCCCCGGTCATCGACGACGACATGGACCGCACCGTCGGCTCCGGGTGGGGATCATCGGCCGTAGGCGCGTGGCGCGTCATCGAGGGCGCCTCCAGTGTCACGGGAGACGTGGCTCTGCTGGCGAGCCGTAAGCCGGGGATCACCGCGCGGGCGAGCGTGACCGGCGTCTCGGCAGCCGACGTCGACAGCAAGTTCTCGCTCTCGATCCCGAAGCTGCCCGTCGGCGGTCCGATCTACCTCGCGCAGGCGGTGCGCGTCTCCGGGAAGGACTCCTACGGCGTGCGGGTGCGTGTGCACCCCGATGGCTCGGCCTACGTGTCCGTCGTTCGACTCACTGACCTCACCGGGGTCCAGAGCCTCGCCGAGCGTCGCCTTCCGGTGACCGTGAAGAGTGGAACCTCGCTGGACGTCGCGTTCCGAGTGGCCGGCACCAACCCCGTCGCCCTCTCGGCGAAAGCCTGGGTCTCGGGTGCCGCAGAGCCGTCCGCCTGGCAGGTCTCGCACTCGGATGCATCATCCGCACGCCTGCAGAAGCCGGGTGGATACGCCTTCGCGCTCTACACCTCTTCCGGGGCGAAGTCGGCAGTGCCCGTCGGCATCGACGACATCCGCGCCACCGCCATCGCTGCTCCGACGCCTGCTCCGGCGCCTGCGCCGGCCCCCACGCGTCCGCCGGCACCGGCTCCGACGCCGGCCCCGACCCCTGCGCCGGCCCCGACCCCTGCGCCGGCGCCCGTTCCCGTCACTCCCGCGACGCCGGCAGGCGTGCGCGGTGAGCCGGGTGCACGAATCCCGGGCTCGCTCTCCTACGACGCCCCGTCGACGGCGATCTATGCCGCGCCCACGGGCTCGGATGGCGCTGCCGGCACCAAGAACTCGCCGGTCAGGACGATCGAAGCCGCGCTGCGCCTGGTCCCGAACGGGGGGACCATCGTTCTGCGCGGAGGCACCTACCACGAGCAGATCGTGATCCCGCCGCAGAAGAAGGTCACCATCCAGCCGGCGTCGAACGAGGCGGTCTGGCTCGACGGAGCGAAGCCCGTCACCGGGTGGAAGCCCTCGGGAAGCACCTGGGTGGTCGACGGCTGGACGACGAAGCTCGACTCGAGCCCGACCTACACCAAGGGCGCCCCCGACTACACCCAGGCCGACTGGCGCTTCATCGACCCCGCGCATCCGATGGCTGCTCATCCGGACCAGGTCTGGGTGGCAGGCGCGCAGCTGCGCGAGGTCGGCACTGCGGCGCAGGTGAAGGCGGGGACCTTCTTCGTCGACGACGCGGCGAAGCGACTCGTGATCGGCACGAACCCCACGGGTAAGCCGGTCGAGGCGAGCGTGCTCTCGCAGGCCCTCTCGATCCGCTCGGCCGGGTCGGAGATCCGCGGGATCGGGGTGCGTCGATACGCCACCTCCGTCCCCGAGATGGGCACGGTGATCGCGGCGGCTGCCGACGTGTCGCTCACCGACGTGACGATCCGCGACAACGCCACCACCGGTTTCTACTCGTGGTCTCCGCGCACCAAATTGACCCGGGTGTCGTTGATCGGCAACGGACTGCTCGGCGGAGGAGCCTCGCAGGCCGACGGGCTCAAGGTGACGCAGATGCTCTCGACGGGGAACAACTCCGAGGGCTTCAATCACTCTCCGGTGTCGGGCGCCTTCAAGGTCACGCGAACTCAGAAGGTGACGGTGGCCGACAGTGCGTTCACCGCCAACAACGGGCGAGGCCCGTGGTTCGACGAGTCCGTCGTCGACATCGCCTTCACGGGCAACGACGTGATCGGCAACACGGGGCACGGCGTCATGGTCGAGCTGTCCGAGCGTGCGGTCGTCGCCGACAACATCATCGCGCGCAACGGCGACTTCGGGCTCTTCGTACTCAACTCCGGGAACGTGAAGATCTGGAACAACACCTTCGTCGGTAACGCGAACCGCAACATCAGCATCGGGCAGGACGCGCGCAGCGCCTCCGATCCGAACGCGGCGGGCCACGACCCCCGGACGAGATACGCGCCGCTGGCGTCGTGGACCGTGCGCAACACGGTCGTATCGAACAATGTCATCGCGGAGAGCGCCGGCAACTGCCTCGTGTGCGTGCAGGACTACTCGCTGAGATTCACCGGCGCGCAGATGGTGTCGAGCATCGACGGCAACCTGTATCACCGCACGGCGCCGGGCACACCGAGATGGTTCTCGGCATGGTCCCGAGGCGCGGTGTCGAAGGATCCGACGGTAGCCGACACGCTTGCGGCGTTCACCGCCGCGACCGGGCACGACCGGCGATCGCAGTTCGTCGAAGGGGCGAGCGTCGTCAACGACAGGTTCATGCTGCTCGCCACCCGGGCGTCCGCAGGGGTCCCGGTGCCGGCGGATATCGCCTCGGTATCGCGACTCCCCGTCAACGGCGCGTCGCTGGGAGCCCGGCAGCGGTGACGATGTAGGTATGGGTTCACTTCTCGCTGTCGGCGCCCGCGCGCTGACGATGGTCATCGCGCTTGTCTGTGGCGTTCTCACGACGCGCATGATCATCGGAGGCGCGGGCGTCGACAGCTTCGCCCTCTACACACTGCTCACCACGATCCCCTCGCTGCTGACGTTCACCGACCTCGGCAGCGGGGCGGTCCTGGTCAACGCCGTCGCGACGAGCGACGACGTGCGCACCGACGAGAAGCTGAGGTACCAGCTCACCTCCGTCGGACGCGTGCTGCTCATGTTCGCGGCCAGCGCGATGGCGATCAACACCGTCCTCGTCCTCACCGGCGCTTGGGAGCTGGTCTTCGGAGAGGCCGGGGGACGCCCCGGCGCGTCGCTGGCGGCGTTCTACTGCGTGACGATCTTCTGCCTGGGGATCCCGCTCGGCGTCTGGGTGCGCATCATGCTCGGACAGCGTCGCAACCACGTCGTGATCCTGCTCCAAGGCTTGATCTCGCCGCTCACGATGGCCGGGGTGTGGCTGATCCTCACGTTCGGCGGGGAGAACCTCCATTCGTTCGTCGCGATCGCCTCGTTCGCTGCGTCCTTCCTCGTTTCCGTGCTGGGCCTCCTGATCACGGCGCGCACGACGTCACCGCTGATCCCGTCGGCCGTGCGGATGGTTCTGCGTCCGCGACGTTTTCCCGGCGTGCGCGTGATGGACGTCGGTTGGCCGATGCTCGCCCAGATGGTGACGTATCCCATCGCCGTGGGATCCCAGCGATACGTCATAGCTCAGCTCGGCGGACCGACCGATGTCGCCGAATACGGCGTGGCCGGACAGGTCTTCTTCGCGCTGAACGGGCTGGTGATGGCCGGTGGTCTGGCTCTGTGGCCGCATTTCGCTCGAATGCGGCACGACGGCGGTCTCCGGCGTGGCCCGTTCCTGCTCTCCGCCTTGTTCGCCGCCGCCATCGCTGCCGCGACAGTCATGGTCTGGCTGGTCGGACCGTGGCTCTTCGGATTCATCACGCAGGGCGAGTTGACGGTGCGTCCGAGCACCATCTTCGCCTTCGGCCTCATGATCATGATGACCGCGGCGGTGTACCCGCTGGGAATGTTCATCATGGACAAGCCCGGCATCCGCTTCCAGGTGATCCCCACCCTGAGCATGGCCGCTGTGGGAATCGGACTCTCCTTCGTCCTGACGCCCGTGCTCGGAATCGCCGGACCTCTGATCGGCGTCGCGTTCGCGTTGCTGGTGTGCCAGCTGATCCCGTTCTCGATCTACATCGTGCGGCACAAGACCCGGCTCACCGTCGGCAGCCAGGAATCGGTGCCGCAGCCGAGCGACGACGTCGCGTAGACGGGGGTCCGCGCGCTGCCGCAGCCGGTCAGGGCAGGACGTGTGCCGTGATGCTCGCGCGATACACGTCAGGCGCGTGGCGGCGGAGTGCCTCCGCGCGGCTGTCCGCGACGGTCGACACGATCTCGTTCCACCGCGCGTGGATGTCGGTCAGCGCGGCGGCGATCGATTCCGCATCGCCTGGGGTGACCAGTTGAGCGGTCGCGTAGCCGCCCGCTGCCTCTCGGAGCCCGCTGCTGTCACTCGCGATCACGGGGCGCAGAGCAAGGATGCCCTCGACCGCGGTGTTCCCGAACGGCTCGTCGACGCGGGACGGGACGACGAGCACATCCGCTTCGGCGAGGAACGGCCAGATCGTGGAGTGGAAGCCGGCGAAGTCGACGGAGACGCCCGCCGCTGCGGCCTGTTCGCGAAGGTCGCGCTCGAACCACTCGTATCCTTCGAAGACCGCACCGAGGAGCGTGACCTCGACCTCGCGACCCGTGGTGTGCAGCGCCGAGGCTGCCTCGATGACGAGGTCCGGACCCTTACGCGGAGACAGCCGACCGATGTAGAGCACACGGAGGGCCCGCTCGATGCGTGGACGGGGTGAGATCGGTTGCGGAGGCGAGGCGACGCCGTTGTAGACCACGTGTGAGCGGCGGGCGAGAGCGGGCAGCGCGGTGCGGATCGTGTCGAGACTGAACCGGCTGTTCACGATCGTGCGCTCAGAGGCCAGGTGGGGGGAGTAGAGGATGCCGTTCACCAGCTTGTTGCCCGACGCCTCGGCCTCGTGTACATGGCTCACCGAGCGGGTCCGCCTCAGCCGGGCGACCAGCGGCCACTGGGGGATGATGATCGTCGAGACGTACACGACGTCGGGGCGCAGCCGGCCGATCAGGCGCCAGGCTGCTCCGAGACCCCGGAAGGTGTCGCGGAAGAGGCGGGGCAGTCCGCGCGGGGTCAGCAGGACCTTGCGCAGAACGAGCATCGGGAGGATGACGACTTCGGCACCGGCCGCGCGCAGTTCCGGGACGAGAAGCCCCGAGCTCGGCAGTGCGACCACGACCCGTGCGCCCGCCGCGACGAGGCCGATCGCGCTCTCGAGCAACATGCGGTCCGAGCCGAACAGCTCGGCGCCGGGGTGTACGAGAAGGACCGTGCGCTGGTCTCCGTCGCCGCTCATCGCGTCGCCGGATCCGCTGGAGTGGGCGACCAATCGGTGGTGCGCCGACGTGCCTGTCGAGCTGAGGAGTGGATGCTCGATCCCTCCGCGAGCCTGCGCGCGAGCGCTTCGTATTCGTCCGCGACATCGTCCCAACGGAACCGGGTGCGCGCGATCTCCTGCACGGTCTTCCCGTGTGAGGCGGTCAGGTCCGGGGCGGCCTCCGCCGCGACGACCTGAGCTGCGACGTCGGCGGCGTCGGTGAAGAACCACCCGTTGCCGTCGAGCACTTCGCGGTTGAAGGGAACATCGAAGCCGATCACTGCCGTTCCGGCACCCATGGCGCGCAGGAGGGAAGGGTTCGTGCCACCCACCGAGTGGCCGTGCAGGTACGTCAGCGCATTCGCGTACAGGGCGTCGAGCAACTCCTGGTCGTATACGCCGCCGACGAGCCTGATCCGGTCGTCGCCGTCCGCCACGCGCTGGATCTCCTGGGTGTATCCGGCGCTGTACGGTGCCGACCCGACGACGACGAGCGGCAGCGTCGCGTCGCTGTCACGATAGCCTTCGACGATCTCCAGCACGTGGTTCTCGGGCTCGAACCTGGCCACGACCAGGTGATAGCCGCCCGGCGTGACTCCCATCTCGGCGACACCGCGTTCGGGGAGCTCTTCGAGGATCGGGGCGCCGTAGCGGATCATCTCCGTCGGCACGTCGAACTGATGGCGATAGTAGTCGGCGATCCCCGGCGCATCCGCGATCAGGGCGTCGGCGGTGCGGACGCCGAACTGCTCTGCCCAGCGATAGTAGGCCCTGCCGCGCGGGCCCCATTTCGACCGCCTCCACTCGAGTCCGTCCATGTGCAGGGCGACGGGGGCGCGACGCATGCGGAGGAGCGGGAGAAAGGGCGAGTTGGCGGCATTGAAGACGAAGGTCGCATCAGGACGGCGCCGAAAGACGAGGTGCAGCGCCGAGAGCCCGGTGTGGCTGAGCGTCTCGATCTGCTTCACGGGAACGGCAGGAAGGTGTACGACCCTCATGCCGAGGTACTCCTTCTCCCGTCGCTCCGATCCGCGGGTGTAGACGACGACGTCGTGACCGCGGTCCGCGAGACGGCGGCCGACTTCCTCGACCGCCGTCTCGAATCCGCCGTAAGCCGCGGGCACTCCTCGGGTCCCCACCATCGCGATGGTGAGGCGGTTCGAATTGCTCATCCGATCAGTATGCCCCGCTGGGCTGCACCATGACCTTGGCGGTGCGCCACATGATCTGCAGATCGTTCATCACGGACCAGTTCTCGACATACCGCAGATCGAGTCGCACGCTCTCGTCCCAGGAGAGATCGCTGCGCCCGGAGACCTGCCACAGACCGGTGATCCCGGGCTTGATGTAGAGGCGGCGGAAGACCGTGCCGTCGTATGCGGTGACCTCGCTCGGCAGCGGCGGGCGGGGCCCGACGACGCTCATGTCGCCCACGAGGACGTTCCAGAACTGCGGCAGTTCGTCGAGCGAGAGCTTGCGCAGCACTCGTCCCACACGGGTGACGCGCGGGTCGTCCTTCATCTTGAAGAGAAGGCCGGCGCCCTCGTTCTGTGCCTTGAGCGCGGCGAGCTGCTGCTCGGCGTCGGTCTTCATCGAGCGGAACTTGACCATCTTGAAGCGGCGTCCGTCACGGCCGACCCGCTCCTGGAAGAAGAAGACCGGTCCCGGCGAGTCGAGCTTGATCAGCAGCGCCAGCACCGGGGCGAGCAGAGCGATCGGGATGAGCGCCACAGTCGCCACTGCCGCGTCCAGCGCGCGCTTGAGCAGGTGCTGGCCTCCTTCGTACCGCGGGATCTGCACCTGGATGAGGGGCAGTCCTTCGACGGGGGCGAAGGAGATGCGCGGACCAGCCACATCGGTGAGTCGGCTCGACAGCACGAGTTCGGCAGCGGTCCCTTCGAGCTGCCAGCTCAGCTGCTTCACGAACTCGGGCTCGCCTTCGGGGCGGCTCGCCACGATGATCGTGTCCGCACCGACCTCGGCGGCAACCGACGACACGGAGTTCACGTTCCCCAGAACCGGGAACCTCGTGTCGCCGACCTCGATGTCACGCGCGTTGCCGTCGAGCAGCGTCGCGCCCACCACCTGGTAACCGGAGGCGCCGATCGGGTGCAGCGTGCGCACCACGTACTCGACGTCGTCCCGGTTGCCCACGACGAGCGTCCGGGAGGCGAACCGCCCGTGCGAACGCTGCGTCTGCAGCCAGTGGCGCCACATCCACCGGGTCACGAGAAGAGTCAACACACCGATGGGCAGCCCCAGCAGCAGCATCGGTTGCATCGACTCCCATGCGAGCAGCACCGCCACGATGGCGATGATCCCGAAGGCGAGCCCGCTGGCGTGGACCACGCCTCGGTACTCGGTGGCACTCGCGCGGAACAGCGCGGCGTCCCGCGTGTGCAGCCCGCTCAGCATGAGGTACCACAGAGCGGCGAGCGGAACGGCGCCGCTCAGCACCTCGATCGCCGAGACGCCGATGGACAGCTGGACTGCTGCCGCCAGGCCGACGGCGAACAGGATGACGGCTGCATCCGTCAGCCGCAGCCGGATCCGGTAGCGACGTTCCCACTGTCGGCGCCTCTCCAAGGTCGCCGAAGTGCGCGGTGTGACCACCGTGCGCGTCACCGACTTGGTGGCTCGCGGAGCCGCGACCGGCACGAAGCCCGTACGAGCGATGCTCAGAGCATCCTCGACGGAAGTCATGCCGAGGCCCCTTGAGCCGTGAATGTACGCAGAATTCCCCAGTGCGTCATTTGATTCCCCAGATTTCCCCAGACCATGAACCCCACGTTCACGGCATTCGTCTGCGTCCCGACCCCTCGGGTCCTGCTGAAACTCTCTGTGATTCCCACATCACGGAGGGCGTTTTCACCGTCCCACACGGTGATCGCTGACAGCAGGCACTGCAGACTTTCTTACTGTAGCGGAACCTCCCTATGAATCGGAAGTATTTCTTACGAATGGATGAAACCGGCCTCCGAACGGGTGTCGGGCGAGCGCTATTCTGTGGCGGTGACCGCCGAATCCACCGCCTCGCGCTTCCGGCTCCGCACGATGTCGCCACGCGATCCCGCACAGCCGCATCGCACCGCGAGCACCCTCGAGCTGTTCTTCGATCTGGTGTTCGTCGTGGCGGTGAGCATCGCCTCCGCGCAGCTGCATCACTCGCTCGGTCACGGGGACTTCCTGCACGGCGTCACGTCCTACGCGATGGTGTTCTTCGCGATCTGGTGGGCGTGGATGAACTTCACGTGGTTCGCCACCTCGTTCGACACCGATGACTGGCTCTACCGTGTGACGACGTTCGTCCAGATGGGAGGAGTCCTCGTTCTCGCCGCCGGCATCCCCGGCGCGTTCGTCGAGGGGGACTTCACGGTTCCGGTGCTCGGCTACGTCGTGATGCGGGTCGCGATGGTCGCGCAGTGGCTGCGTGCCTCGCGCTCCGCCGGAACACTGCGTTCGGCGACGCGACGCTACGCGTTCGGTATCGCGGCGGTGCAAGTGCTGTGGATCCTCTTCCTTCTCATCCCGACCGGACCCCTGCAGTTGACCGCATTCGTGGTTATCGCTCTCATCGAGATCGGTGTCCCGGTGTTCGCCGAGTACCGCCGGCAGACTCCGTGGCATCCGCATCACATCACGGAGCGGTACGGGCTGTTCACGCTGATCGTCCTCGGCGAGAGCCTGCTCGCGTCGGCGAATGCCATCATCGATGCGCTCGACGAGGTCGAGTCCCTCGGCCCGCTGATCGCGATCGCGGTGCTCACCCTCGTGGTCACGGCGTCGCTTTGGTGGATCTACTTCTGGCCTCCTCATCACCGCGCGATCACGACCTTCCGCCGGTCGCTCCGCTACGGCTACACGCACTACTTCGTGTTCGCGGCTGCCGCGGCCTTCTCCGCGGGGATCGAAGTGGAGATCGACGTGCTGACGGGGGAGAGCCATCTGTCCAACCTGGCCGCTTCCTTCACGGTCACCATTCCGATCGCGATCTTCCTCATCGGCATCTGGTGGATCGCGATTCGAGAGAACGCGGACCGCGTCGTGAACACCGTCGTCCCTCTGGGGGCGGTCCTGGTGCTGCTCGACCCCGTGCTCCCGATCCCGGTGACGCTGACCGCCTTGATCCTCGTCGGCATCGTCGTGGTGCTCGTGGTCCGTCCGCCGGTGGTGCGGGAGCGCATAGACAAGGCATAGGCCGAGCAAAGGGCTCTGATCAGGTGCTCGGGGACCATGGTGACGCACCATCACCGGTCCGCCCGAGAGGAGCCAGATAATGAGCATTCCCGAACCCACCCAGACCCCCGACGGCCCCGCATACGAGGGGCGACTGCTCGACCGCGTCGATGAAGAGGTCGTCGACCAGGGCGCCGCATTCGACATCCGCACGCTGATGAGCAGGCGGGGCGTCCTGGGGCTCGCCGGTCTCGGCCTGGGGGCCGTCGTGCTCGCGGCCTGCGCGCCGGCGGCCTCTGGCGGCGCGTCGAGCACCCCCGCACCGACTGCTTCCCCCGGCGGTGATGCGGGCTCGGCGAGCGTGACCGAGATCCCCGACGAGACGGCGGGGCCCTATCCGGGCGACGGGTCGAACGGCCCCGACGTGCTCGAGGACTCGGGCATCGTACGGCAGGACATCAGCTCGTCGATCGACGGAGCGGCGACCGCCGACGGCGTGCCGCTCGTCTTCGAGCTGCAGATCCTCGATCTCGCGAACGGGGGCGTTCCCTTCGCCGGGGTTGCGGTCTACGCGTGGCACTGCACTGCTCAGGGCGAATACTCGATGTACTCCTCCGGCCTGGAAGACGTCACGTACCTGCGTGGTGTGCAGGTGGCCGACGCCGACGGCACGGTGTCGTTCACCTCCGTCTTCCCCGGCTGCTACTCCGGCCGCTGGCCGCACATCCACTTCGAGATCTACCCGGACGTCGCGTCGATCACCGACTCGACGACGGCGATCGCCACGTCGCAGCTGGCCCTTCCGCAGGCGGCCTGCTCGGCCGTGTACGCCGAGTCGGCGTACGACGGATCTGCACGGAACCTCGCGCAGATCACGCTCGCGAGCGACAACGTGTTCGGTGACGACTCCGGTGCCCTCCAGGTCGCGACGGTCAGCGGGAGCGTTTCGGCGGGCTACGCCGCCTCCCTGGTGGTCGGCGTCGACACGACGACGACACCCACTGCCGGCGCCGCGCCCGGGGGCGGCGAGGGAGGACCGGGAGGCGGCGGGGAGCCCCCGGCGAACTGACCGCGACACGGGCAGTTTCGAGGCCGGAGGATGGTCTGCTATGCTGATCATGCAACGTGTGTGCTTCGCCCCTCTCGGCCGCCACGTCGCCACTGATCAGGGCCGTAAAGGACCGCGCACATCGATGCGTGCGGTATCCGCCTCGATCTCACATCTTGCGGAGCGCCGACGCGTGTCCGCCACACAGCAATGAGCATCACCATGAGCACGACCACCTTTCCCCCATCAGATCCGTTGACCTGGAAGCAGGCCGACACCGATGTGCACGTCGCGACGCGTGCCGGCGAATTCGCCGGCTTCGTCGAGTTCGACGGCACCACGCACCTCGTACGCGACAACCACGGTGCCGATCTCGGTGCCTTCGAGGCCCTCGAGGATGCGTTCCGCGCACTCGAGGACGCGCACGCGCCCACGCGTAATGGATCCGCCTTCTCCCCGATCCTTCCGCGGGCATGGCGGCGCAAGACGCGCCGCGCTCGCGCCTGAAATCAAGGGCTTCACGCACACTGAAAGCGGTCCGTCAAGGGGTGCGGATGTATTCCCGAAGGCGCATGCGGGCAGGGCTACTGTGAGGTAAGCGTTGGGCAACTGCCTTGGGCTTCCACAGCTCAAGGGCTCCGATCGTCAGGAGAAGATCATCTCCATCACACAGATCGAACCGACCGCGGCAACGCTGGGTCCGATTCGTCAGACGTACTCCGGCAACGCGGACTTCCCCCCGATGGCCAAGGCATACAAGCAGGTGTCCCAGGTCGTCAAGGAGACGGGACTCCTCGGCCGCACGCAGTGGTTCTACGTCTTCGTCGCCGCCGGGCTCGCCGTCGCCCTCGGTGGCCTCATCACGGGCTTCATCCTGCTCGGCGACAGCTGGTTCCAGCTGCTCATCGCCGCGGGACTCGGCATCGTCCTGACTCAGATCGCGTTCCTCGGACATGAGGCCGCGCACCGTCAGATCCTCACCACAGGGCCGGCGAACTTCAAGCTCGCCCGCATCGTCATCGCCAGCATCGGCATGAGCTACTCGTGGTGGGACTCGAAGCACACCAAGCATCACGGAAACCCGAACCAGGTCGGCAAGGACCCCGACATCGAGGTCGACACGATCTCGTTCCTCGAAGAGGACGCCGCGAAGGCGAAGGGCCTGATCAAGCTGATCACCCGCAAGCAGGGCTGGCTCTTCTTCCCGTTGCTCACGCTGGAGGGACTGAACCTCCACTTCCTCGGCCTGAAGTACCTCCTCACCACGAAGAACGTGAAGGGTCGCTGGACCGAGCTCAGCATCATCACGCTGCGATTCGCCCTCATCCTCGTTCCCGTGTTCATGATGCTTCCGCTCGGTATGGCATTCGCCTTCATGGGCGTGCAGATGGCCGTCTTCGGCGTCTACATGGGAGCCGCATTCGCACCGAACCACAAGGGCATGCCGATCATCGAGCCCGGTGCCCGTCTCGACTTCTTCACCAAGCAGGTCCGCACCTCCCGCAACATCAGCGGTGGATGGTGGACGACCTGGCTCATGGGCGGCCTCAACTACCAGGTGGAGCACCACCTCTTCCCGAGCATGCCGCGACCGCACCTGGCGAAGGCGCGCGAGATCGTGCGTGACTACTGCGCGGCGAACAACGTGCCGTACACGGAGACCAGCCTCGGCCGCTCGTACATGATCGTGATCGAGTACCTGAACCGTGTCGGACTCTCCGCCGGCGCAGACCCCTTCGACTGCCCTGCAGTGGCGCAGTTCGGGCGGCCGTAGCCCTCAGACATCACCGGGCCTGATCAGTCCGGCAACGACAGAGGCGCGAGCAGGAATCCTGCTCGCGCCTCTGTCGTTCGTGCGTCTACTTTGAAGACTTCTTCTTTGTCTCCACGACGTCGATCGTGATCTTCTCGAGCGGGCGGTCGTCGTCGAGTTCGTCTTCGAGAACCTCATCGCCGAGGAAGGTGTCCTCCGGCGTCTCGTCTGCGGCAGCCTCCGCGGGGGTCGGGGCGGCAGGTGCATCCGCGCCGGTGATCTCCGTGGGCAGGGAGTCGTCGGAGAAGATGCCGTCGGGTCGGATGAGCTCCTTGACCTCGGCCATGAAGCTCGACAGCTGCTGCTGCTGCCACCGGAGCTGACGGGTGCGGTCCTCGGCGTCGTGCAACACCGCGGTGGTGTGCCCGGTGACCGAGTCGACGATCTTCTGGGCCTTCGCGCGGGCACGTTCGAGGGTCTCGCGGGCACGGACCTGGGCTTCGGCTTCGATGGCCTGTGCCTGCGAGCGGGTCAGGCGCTCGTAGTCCTCGGCCCGAGCGGAGATGCGCTGGGCGTGCTCGAGCGATGCCGAGACCTGCTCGTTCGCGTCGTTGGTGATCCGCTCGGCGTGCGCCACGGCCTGGTTGTGCAGCACGAGGAACTCCTGCTGCGCGTCGTCCTGGCGGCGGGTGAGCGTCTCCTCGAACTCCAGCACGCGGGCGTTCATGTCGCGGACGTCGCGCTCGGCGTCGGCGCGCAGCTGAGTGGTCTCGCGGGTGACGAGGGAGCGCAGGGCTGCTGCGCCCTTCTCGGCCTCGGTACGGATCGCGGTGGCCTCCTGAGCGGCCTGGTTGACCTTTTCTGCGGCATGGGCGGCTTCGCGTTCGATGCGGGCCTCGTGTGCCGTGTACTCGGTGTCCATCTTCAGGCGCACCTGGTCGGCGTCGCGCTGCGCCTGGGCGGTGATCCGCTCGGCGTCGGCCTCGGCCTCGGCACGCTGCGCGGTCACCTCCTCGCGGGCGGAGGTCATCAGACGGTCGGCCTGCACGGCGGCGTTCTGGATGAGCACGTTCGCCTGCTCCTCGGCGACCCGCAGGATCGCCTCGAACTGCTGGCGCGACGGAGCCTCTTCGCCGTCGGGCTGCGGAGCGTCGACGAGTTCGGAGGTGAGAGTCGCGACCTGCTGCTCGGCATCGGATGCCTTTGCGTTCGCCGCCGTCAGCTCGCTCTCGAGCGCTTCGCGGGCCTTGCGCTCCTCTTCGCGCACCGCTTCGACGGCTTCCTCTTCGCGGGCCTGCGCCTCGGCGACGTCGGCGGCGGCCTGCTTGAGCTGGTTGCGAAGGGCCGCGAGCGCGGCGTCGACCTCTCCCTTGTCGTAGCCGCGGAAGCCCACGGTGAACGCGCCCTGCTGGTCACGGGGCGGGGTCTCGATCAGCTGATCGAAGAAGTCCGGCGAGCGCTCGCCGTCGCGGTCGGCGGTTCCGGAGGATTCGCTCATGAGGTTCATGCCTTTCTGGCGTGGCCACACGGCGGAGCTGCGGCTCCATCCCGATGGACGGGATCGTGCGACCGGAGGAGGAGGTCGTCTGGGCTCACGCCACGACCGTGACCCGGCGGAGGTCCGGCAGGGCGGGGCGTGCCTCCCAGCCTAGTTGCGGAGGCCGAATGTTGGGTGTGCGGTTTCAGCGGGCAGCTGCACGGTGCCCCGTGGGTGAAGACGGATACGCCGGTTCCTCGGCGGCGTTCACGGAAGGAGAGCGCAGCCCTGGTACGGTGACGGCGGAGGGCATCACGTCCTTGGGGCCGCCGAGCAAGAGAGAACTTCGAGATGAAGCGACCGTCCCGCGTGCGCCTCGCCCGCATCGGGATCGCCACCGTGCTCGCGGTTGTGATCGGAGCAGTGGCACCGTCCCTGTCGGCGACTACCTCCGCGACTGCTGCCGTCAACGATCAGATGGTGTATCCGTCCTCGGGCAACATCCAATCGAAGGTCGGCGACGGCTGTCGGGGAAACTACCGTGCGCACGACGGCATCGACATCGGCGGCGGGGGCGGCACGCCGATCGTGGCCTCCTACGGCGGAGTGATCAAGTCCCGGACCGCCAACAGCGGCTACGGCAACTACACCGATGTCGAGCATCCCGGCGGTTACGTCACCCGGTATGCACACATGGCCTCGCCCGGCATGTACGCGCCCGGCACCCGGGTCGCCCGCGGGCAGCAGATCGGTGTCGTCGGCAACACCGGGAACTCTCCCGCGTACCACCTGCACTTCGAGGTGCGGCTGAACGGTGCGGTGTACACCGCGATCAACAACGGGTTCACGTGCCTGTCGAACGTCACCCGCGGCGGGATTCTCCCGTTGAACTTTCCCGGACTCGGTTCCGGTCAGCCGCCGGGCGTCGCTTCGGCCGACTACTCCGGTGACAAGAAAGCCGATCTGCTGACGATCGCCGGGAACGGTGATCTTCGGCTGCGCACCGGCACCGGCTCGGGCGGCTTCTCGGCGGCGAAGACGCTCTTCGGCGGCTGGGGTGGGACCCGCAGACACCTCACCCACTCGGATTTCAACAACGATGGCAAGGCCGACATCCTCGTGACCAGATCCGATGGTGATCTGGAGTTCTACGCCGGCAACGGCGCAGGGGGATTCGCGCCGGCCGTCAGCATCGGCAAGGTCTGGTACGACCTGCTCCACGTGACGTCGGGCGCCGACTACACCGGAGACGGCAAACAGGACGTGATCGGCGTCTCCGCGACCGGTCTTCTGACGATCTACCGGGGAAACGGTGCCGGTGCCTTCAGTGGACCGCACATCACCCTCGGCGGCGGATGGCAAGGGTTCCACTTCCTCGTCGGCGGCGACTTCGACAACGACGGCAGTGGCGACATCATGGCGATCGATACCGACGGCGCTCTCCGGTTCTATTCGGGAGTGCCCGGAGGCTTCCGCGCGATGCGCGTGGTCGGATCCGGATGGGGAGAGTTCACCGCACTGACCGGAGGGGTCGACTACAACGGCGACGGTCATGCCGACCTGCTCGCTCGCACCGCGTCCGGGCAGCTCTACCTGTATCCGGGCCTCGGAAACGGCACGTTCGGCGGACGCACCCTGATCAGCGCCGATTGGGCGGACCACCTGGCCATCGAGTAGCGGCGGCCCTCCCGCAGCCCCGCCGGACGGCGCACGGCGTATCGTGGGCGCATGGCCGGCCCGACGTTCGAAGAGATCGCCGCAGCCCTGTACGCCGGTCCGCCGGAGTCGTTCGTATCGTCGCGAAAGACCCACGCGGAGAGTGTCGAGGACCGCGTGCTCGCGGCACGTATCCGCGCGTTGCGAAAGCCGTCGGTCGCCGCCTGGGTGGTGAACCTGTTCGCCCAGGAGCGCGCCGGGCAGCTGGGGGAGGCGCTGCAACTGGCCGCAGAGCTTCGCGAAGCGCAGGAGGACCTGGATGCGCCGGCGCTGGCGAAGCTCGGCAGGGAGCGCCGTGCGCTCACGAGACGCCTCGCGGAGATGGCGGCCGAGTTGGCGGGATCCCGTGGTGAGAAGATCACGTCTGCGACACGGGAGGCAGTGGAGGGCAGCATCTCGGCCGCCTTCTTCGACCCCGCAGCGGCGGGCGCCGTCGCCTCCGGGCGGCTGATGCGGGCGATCGAGGCCTCGGCGTCATCCGACGACATCCGGGATGCCGTGGTGGGGGAGATCCCGGAGCTGGAGTCGGTGCCGCAGCGGCCGCCGGATGAGCTGCAGGCGCGACGCCTCCGCCGCGACGCGCAGCGCCTGCTTGCGAGCGCGGAGAAGGAGCGCAAGGCTGCGGAGCGCGCGCTCGCCAAGCAAGACGCGGCTCTGCAGGATCTGCAGACCAAGGCGGCGGAGCTCGCCAAGGGCGTGGCCGAGCTCGAGGCTCAGCTCGCGCGCACCCGCGCGGAGGCGGAGCGCGTGGATAAGGACCTGCAGCAGGCGAAGGACCGACAGTCCGATGCGAGGCAGCAGTCGGAGGCTGCGGCGGGCGCCGTCACGCGCGCCCAGAAAGCGCTGGAGGAGCTGTAGGGCGATCGGGCGGCCCGGTCAGCCGCGGCTGTGGCCGAGGCGCCCGGGCAGGAATGGCAGCATCGGCGCCCGGTACTCCCACGCGGCGCCATCCTCCGGATCGAGGGTGGCCTCCGCTCGGCCGAAGCGCCACACGCGGTTGAAGAGGTAGACGCCGATGGCGACCGGCTGGTCGGACGGAACCTGCCACGTACCTCGACCCCACTGCGTGGGCTGCCCACGCTCGCCGATGACGAGAGTCGGCTTGATCCCCGCATAGAGCGTGAACCGCGGGCGTCGCATCGTGAGCTCGATCCGGCGGCTGTTCATCCCGGTCTGTCGCTCGGGCGCAGGTCGGGCGGAGTCATCCATGATGACCGAAGCCTAGCTGGGAAAGGCAAAACCCCCGCCATGTAGAAGCTAGGCGAGGGTTTCTGGAGTGATTGTAATGATCACTCGTGTGGCTCCGACGGGCGTCGATCCCGTGACCTCTCGATTTTCAGTCGAACGCTCTACCAACTGAGCTACAGAGCCGCGCGACCGGCGAACCTGTCGCGTCCTAGACGAAGAGCCCTCTCCGAAGAAAGAGCTCAACGCACGGAGCGACCCTGACGGGACTTGAACCCGCGACCTCCGCCGTGACAGGGCGGCACGCTAACCAACTGCGCTACAGGGCCATACTTGTTTTCAATTGTATCGGAAGGTGTGACCCCAACGGGATTCGAACCCGTGCTACCGCCGTGAAAGGGCGGCGTCCTAGGCCGCTAAACGATGGGGCCGAGTCAGTCCCGGGGGACTTCCTTGCCGACGCTCAAGCATAAGGGATGTTCTGGGCAAATCGCGAATCGAGGGCGCGGCGCCTTCCCCCGGGCGTGTTTCAGGAGGACGATGGACCCGTCAGGCGTGCGCTGGCGACCGCATGCTCGGCCTGGTGCAGATGTGACGGTTGTTGTTAGTGTGGCATTTGTGAAACCGGCGGAAGGGGCCGTGTGAACGACGACCAGAACACTCTGGACGCTGCGGTTGCCGCGGCTTCAGATGATTGCGGCTGCGCGCCCAGCCCGACCGAACGCCGTGCGTTCAGCAAAGACGGCCTCAGCCGCCGTGGTGCACTCGGTCTCGGCGTGCTCAGCGTCGTGGCGCTCAGCGCCTTCGGCATCTCGAACGGGGTCTCCGCCGCCTATGCCGCCTCGTACCCGAGCTGGGACGACGTGCAGCGCGCGAAGAACAGCGAAGCCGCCAAGGCCGCCGAGGTCACCCGCATCGAGGGACTCATCCAGTCGCTGACCCAGAAGGTCGCCGAGACGCAGGCAGTCGCGAAGGCCACCGCAGACGAGTTCTACGACGCGCAGCAGAAGTACTTCGCTGCAGCCACCGAAGCCGATTCCCTGCAGGCGAAGGCCGACGAGCAGTCGGCGAAGGCCGACGAGTCCGCGAAGAAGGCCGGGCAGGTCGCCGCGCAGCTGTACCGCAACGGCGGTGACGACACCTCTCTCGAACTCCTCTTCACCGGTTCTGCCGACAACGCAGACGAGTTGCTCGCGCGGCTCGGCACGATGGACAAGCTCTTCGAGTACAACCAGTCGGTGTACGACGATGCCGTCGCCGCCCGGAACTCCGCGCAGTCGATGAGCGACCAGGCCGTGGTCGCCCGCGACGAGCGCGATCGGCTGCAGAAGATCGCCGAAGAGAAGATGGTCGTGGCACAGCAGGCTGCCGACGCCGCTCAGGCCGCGCTCGACGAGCAGTCCGCCAACCTCGCCACCATGCAGGCGCAGCTCGCAGCGCTGAAGGACGCGACGGCGAAGACCGTCGAAGGCTACAAGGCCGGCGTCGCCCTCGAGGAGAAGAAGCGCAAGGAACGCGAGGCCCGCGAGGCCGCAGCGGCTGCCGCCGGTAACGGCGGCGGAGGCGGTGGCGGCGGAGGCGGTGGAGGATCCCAGGGCAGCGGCGGCTGGTGCCGTCCGCACGGTGGGGGCAAGCGCTCGGGCTACGGTCCGCGTTCGCAGCAGTGCGGTCCGCAGGGCTGCTCCTCGAGCTTCCACTACGGCACCGACTTCGCGAACGGCTGTGGCGCCGCGATCTACGCCGCGCAGTCCGGCACCGTCGACTACGCGGGCTACAACGGCGGCTACGGCAACTACATCCGTATCCAGCACGGCGGCGGGATCGGCACCGGCTACGCACACATCCGCAACGGCGGCATCATCGTCAGGTCCGGCCAGTGGGTCCGCTCCGGGCAGGTCATCGCCTACGCCGGCAACACGGGTCGCTCGTTCGGATGCCACCTGCACTTCGAGGTCTACGACCGCGGCAACGCCATCAACCCGGTGCAGTTCCTGGCCCGGCACGGCGTCTCCGCCTGATCGCAGGCCCACCGAAACCGAAAAGACCCCCGGGCCGCTTCTGCGGCCCGGGGGTCTTTCGTGTCTGGCGACTCAGCGAGTCAGTGACCCTGCTCGCCGAAACGGACGATCGCCTCGTCGAGGATGCGCTGCGCCTCGGCGGCGTTCCCCCACTCGTCGACCTTGACCCACTTGTTGGGCTCGAGGTCCTTGTAGTGCTCGAAGAAGTGCGAGATCTCCTTCTTCGTGTAGTCGGCGATGTCGTCGATGTCCTGGATGTGTGCCCAGCGCGGGTCCTTCGACAGCACGGCGACGAGCTTGTCGTCCCCGCCGGCCTCATCGCTCATCTTCAGCACGGCGACGGGACGCACCTCGACGACGACGCCCGGGTAGATGGGGTGGTCGAGGAGCACGAGCACGTCGAGCGGGTCGCCGTCCTCGCCGAGCGTGTTGTCGAAGTAGCCGTAGTCGGCGGGGTAGCCGAAGGTCGTGTAGAGCACGCGGTCGAGGTGCACTCGTCCGGTCTCGTGGTCGACCTCGTACTTCACGCGGCTGCCGCGCGGGATCTCGATGACGGCGTCGTGTGCGCCCATGCGTGTGCTCCTCAGGAAAAGTTCGGTTGGATGCCGCGGACTAGCCTACCTGCGGCTCGCTCCGGCGCTTTCGGAGGAGACGATTCAGCAGACGGCTCATCGGGTCGCTCAGGAGCAGCAGGAACAGCCCCGTGTATCCGTTCGGCGAAGCCGCGACGGCGATCGCGAGTGCAGCGGCGAACAGGATGATCGCGGCGACGTCGCCGATCGCCCCCAGGCGGATGGTCTCGGTCGACACGGCGCCGAGCTCGCGATGGCGCGCCAGGTAGAGCCATCCGGCGAGGGTGGTCACCTGCGTCATGATCAGCGTGCCGATGTAGACCACGGCCTGGAGCGGGTCGGTGTCCATCTGCCCGATCATCGCGGTCGGAACCGGGAGCCACACGATCGTCGCCATCCACGCGACGTTGATCCACAGCAGGGGACCGGTGACGAACTCCACGTCACGGTACTGGCGGTGGTGTCCCATCCAGAACGTCGCGATCAGGAGGAAACTCAGCCCGAAGCTCAGCAGCTGACCCGAGTGCTCGTCGAAGAACTCGGCTGTGCTCTTATGGTCGGATGCGGCCTCGGACACCGACTCCATGAGGGGAAGGATGAGCAGCGTCATGGCGATCGCGACCACGGCATCGACGAACGCCTTGAAGCGTTCGGTCCGGAAAGGCTGAGTGCGCGGGTGATCGTTCACGGCGTCAGGATAGACCCGTGGTCGTGCCGCCCGCATGGGGTGCGACCGTGCCCTACCGTGGAACCGTGCCATCACTCTCTCCCGCCATCGCCGAGATCCGCCTGGCCGTGCGCACCGCGCTCGTCGACCTTCCCGAAGGTTCGACCGTGATCGTCGCGCTCTCCGGGGGCGCCGATTCTCTCGCGCTCGCCGCGGCGACGGCCTTCGAAGCGTCGAAGCTGGGTCTCCGTGCGGCATCACTGACCGTCGACCACGGCCTGCAGGATGACTCCGCCGAGGTCGCGTCGACGGCGGCACAGGCGGCAGCGGCGCTCGGACTCGACCCGCTGATCGTGCGCGTGCAGGTGGATGGCGAAGGCGGACCTGAGGCCGCAGCGCGCGACGCGCGGTACCGTGTGCTCCGTGACGCGGCGGCGGATGTCCGCGCCGCTGCCGTGCTGCTCGGCCACACTCTCGACGATCAGGCCGAGACCGTGCTCCTGGGGCTCGCGCGGGGCTCGGGCGCCACCAGCCTGCAGGGTATGGCTCCCTCGCGGGAAGACGACGACGGGCTCCGCTGGGTCCGTCCGCTGCTCGGCGTGCGGCGGGAGACGACACGGGCGTTCTGCGCCGCATCCGATCTCGAGGTCTGGGACGACCCTCACAATGTCGATGACCGCTACGCGCGGGTGCGGGCGCGGGAGCGCGTGTTGCCGGTGCTCGAGGCCGAGCTCGGCCCGGGCATCGCCGAGGCCCTCGTCCGCACCGCGGAGCAGCTGCGGGAGGACGCCGAGGCCTTCGACGAGATGATCCACGAGACGATCGAGGACATCGTCGAGCATGCGGAGGCGGGGATCTCGGTGAGCGTCGCGGCGCTCGCCGCCAACCCCGCAGCACTGCGCAACCGCATCATCCGCCTGGTCGTCGACAGCGAGTTCGGGGTGAGCCTCACGAGGACGCAGACCATCGAGGTCGCGCGGCTCGTCACCGATTGGCGCGGTCAGGGGCCGATCGACCTGCCCGGGTGCGCGGCTGTGCGCCAGGGCGGCCGCATCGTCTTCACCGCATCCGGTCGCTGAGGACCCTCCGCCGAAGCGCCTTCGCCTCGCGACCGGAAGTGCGGGGTGTGACTACTTCTTGCCGCCGAAGAGTCCGCCGAGGATGCCGCCGAGGTCGATGCCTCCGCCGGAGCCGCCGCTCTGGCCACCGCCGAGCAGTCCCCCGATCACGTCGCCGATTCCGCCTCCGCCCGCCGAGCCGCCGCTGTTGCCACCGCCGAGGATCCCGCCGATGACGTCGCCGATGCCGCCCGAGCTCTCGGCTCCGGCATCCGCCTTCGCCGTCTTGTCCTTCGTCGCGTTCGCGATGAGGCCCATCACGATGGGGGCGAGGATCGGGAGGAGCTTGCCGAAGTCGATGCCGGGAGTCGCCTTCGACTCGGTGAGCTCCTTCGTGACCTCCGTCTTCTTGGAGCCGAGGATGTGCGCGACGATCTTGTCGCCGTCGGCCTGATCGATGTCGTCGACCTTCGAAGCGCCGGCCGTGCCCTCGTGCTTCTTCAGCGCGTTCTGGATGGCCGCGGAGCCCTCGTCGGTCTCTGCGTTCTTCGCGAGCCCGCCCAACAGCACGGCGCCGCCCTGCTCGACAGCAACCTTCGCCTCGTCTCGCGAGACACCCAGTTTCTCGGCGATGTCGTCGATCGGAACCTGCTTGAGGATGTCGTCAAGAGCCATGGTGAATCCTTCCGTCCGGGGCGTCCGCCCACATCACCGCTCACAGTAGTGCGGATGCGGTGGGCATGGGGAGATCTGCCCATCGGCAGCGTCGGAGGCGTGACGTAGGGTAGACGCGTCCGGGGGGAAAGGGGCATCGGTGACCGATATCGATGTTCAGAAAGAAGCGCTCGATGCAGCGCAGGCACGGCTCACTGCGGGGGCCGCGCCGATCATCACGTCGTGCCTGTCGTTCGGAGGCACCGGGTCGTCTTCGGTCGAAGGCGCGCTGGGCGAGGCCGAGTCGCTGGTGACGCAGATCCTGTCGGCCCTCGCGCAGACGGCGACCAACTCTGCGACCGATGCGGCATCCGTGGCATCGACCTTCACCGCCAACGACGAGGCGCTCGCGCAGCAGGCGGCGCAATGAGTCTGCCAGGCCTGATCGACGATCCGGCTCGCGGAGATGCGGGCGCCGTGAGCGGGTACGCGACCACGTTCTCCACGCGGGCGGGGGCATCGCGGGAGCGCAAGGGCGATGCGGATGCGGCTCTGGCGAGCATCACGTCGATGACGGCATCTGCCGCGGATGCCCTCGGGGCGCGGATCGTGCTCCTGTCGCAGCGCATGGGCGAGGCGGCTGAGGGGCTCGACGGCATCTCGACCGCGGTGTCGGCGTATGCGGCCGATCTGGAGGGGCTGAAGAGCGAGGCTGCCCGTCGGCTGCGGGCCGCGCAGAACGCCTATGACCACATCTTCGTGCGTCGGGCCGAGGCCTTGAGCGCGGCGAGCGAGTTCGTCACGGGCTGGGCGCTGCCGTGGGACGCGGTGCTGCCGTCGTGGATGTACGTCGACGACCCGAGCTACCTGCGTCGCTGGCAGGACGCGATCGACGACTATTACACGGCGCGGGCGTCGTACAACGCGCTGGCGGAGGAGCGCACTGCGATCGACCAGCGTGCCGTGAACGCGATCGCCGCCGTGCCGCTCATCTCCGCCGTCTCGCAGGGCGGGAAGGTCGGCGGTGCAGGGTTCGCGGCAGCCAGCCTCGCGTGGGCCGGCAACGTCAACGCGATCACGGCCGAGTCCCTGGCCGGCCTCGGGGATCCGGACATCATCCGTGAGACGTGGAACTCGATGGATCAGGCGACGCGGGATGCGCTGCTCGCCGCATCCCCGATGATCCTCGGGAACCTCAACGGCATCCCGATCCGTGACCGGGTCACCGCGAACCACACCAATATCCGCGACGAGATCGCACGCAGGGAAGCCGAGATCGCCCGGCTGCAGGAGAAGCTCGACGGGATGACGGCGCGGAACCACTGGAGCGCCCAGCGACGGAAGAGCCTGAGCGACGAGATCGCCGAGCTGCGGGAGCCGATCGGTGCGTGGAAGGATCTGCTCGATGAGCAGCCAGTCTGGTACGACGAGTCCGGCCGCGAACACAAGCACAGTGGAGCTCAGGTCGTCGTCTTCAATGCTGATGCGAATGCCATTGCGACCTATCACGGAGCAATCGACCCCGTCACCGGCGACATCCCGGTCTGGGTGCAGAACGTGGCGGTCTCCGTGCCGGGAACGACGACCACAATCAGTGAATTCGGTCACGGAACCGGAGCAAGTCTCTATTCCGCGGCTATCGATGCGAACGGCCCGGGGAGCGCAGTGTTCCAATGGGCTGGCGGTAGCTTTCCGCAGCTGGAAGTCCCCGGCCCCACGGATGCTTCGTACTCCCATGATCTCGCTCCGAAGCTGGTCGATTTCGTCGCGGGCATCGAACGCCCGGCCGATTCCACTCTCACCGTTATGGGACACAGTTACGGCGGCGCGACCGTGGGGTTGGCGGAGCAGGCCGGTTTGAAGGCCGACCGTATTCTCTACGTCTCTGCGGCCGGCATGGGGGCTGGGGTGGCCGGCGTCGAAGATTTCCCGTACACATCCGGCGTTCCGCACTACTCGATGATGGCTAGGAACGACGCCGTGGTGGGGATGATTCAGGGTGATCACGACGATTGGTATGCGATCCACGGCCAGTCCCCGTTGTTGGCCGACGACGTTACGCGTCTGGAGACTGGATGGATCGACCATGCAGATCCCGATAGCGCCGACCTCGAGGACTACGGCTTCCCGAATGGGATTGAGAGTCACAGCTCCGTGCTCAATCCGCGGTCGACCGCGTTTCACAACATCGTCGAGGTCATCACCGGCGGCGAGGCGATCAGTTGGGCTCCGAATGAGTACGTCACGGGTGGATACTCCAGCATTGCGATCGATGGGATCGATGCTTCGGACTATGAGCCGCACTATGTGAGGATCGACTGATGCGGAGATGGTGGGGAATCGTTGCACTGCTCGCGTCGGTGGGCTTGATCGGAGGGTGTGCCGTGTCGGCTGACAGTCGGTTGGATGAGTTTCGAGCTGAAGGCGAGGCGATCTCGCAGCAGGTCGTGGAGTCCATTCCCGCAGCAGTGATTGCGGATGAAGCCCCGGATAGTGCCTCCGCCGGGCGGCTGGCGCAGAGCATGGGAGACACCCCTCAAACGCCCGCCTGGTGGGAAGTGAAGACCTCGGTGGTCATGCTCGACGAGCCTGCGGCGTCCGAGACCGCGGCCACAGCAATCGAAACCGCGCTCGTTGACGACGGATGGAAGAAGGCTGAAGAGTCGGGCTCCCCGGATCCGGTCTACAAGACGGATGAGTACCGACGGGACGGATGGTATGTGCGTGTCGCATGGGTACGCTCTACTCCGAAAACGATCGAGAGCTTGAGGGTCCTCGTGGTGAGCCCTGACACGATCCGTGGCGATCACGACGAGATCCATTCCTGAGCCGAATGGTGCGAAGACTGACGGGAATGATGATCGCGCTCGTCTGCGTGCTGATTCTGGGAGGATGCGCGGTGCCACCGACACCGGAGAGTCGACTCGACGAGTACAAGGCGGAGAGTGAGACGCTCGCGATGAGTGTCGTCGAGCTCATCCCCGTTGACCTGGAGCCGGCGCTCGATACTGAGCTGGAGTCGCGGGGGCAGGCGCCGCAGAACGGTGTCACCGCCGAGAAACGTCCGGGCGATCCCGCCTGGTGGCAGGCTCGGGCCTACGTCAGCCTTGTGGAGTGGGAGGGTGCAGCGGCTGAGGCGATTGCCGCCGTCACGGAGGCCATGAAGTCGGATGGTTGGACGGTGGAGCGCGTCCGCGAGACAGGCGAAGGCCGCACGATCACGGACGGCTTCCGACGGGACGATTGGTACGTGGAGATCGCGTGGGTGAAGTCTGAACCAGGCAAGGTCGAACGGTTCGACATCTCGGTTGTCAGCCCCACGACTGTGCGTGGAGACCATGAGGGCATCTCGTCTTGACCGAGGCAGAGCAGGGAGCCAGCGCGTCCTCGTGGCGATCCCGGAGAAGGTGCGCGTCGACAACAGCGACGAGCTGTCGTCCTGACGCATGAGGCGTCTCTGGGGTGCGTTGGCGGTGCTTGCTGCGGCATGCATCGTGGGAGGGTGTGCGATGACGGCCGACAGTCAACTCGATGAGTATCAGGTGAAGGCAGAGACGCTGGCGGAGGAGATCGTGGGGATGATCCCGGCGGACCTCGCGCCGTCGACGCCGCCTGATGTGGAGTCCCGAGGGCGGATGCTCCAGAACCCGGTCTCCGCCGAACCGTCTGTCGAGGACTCGGTCTGGTGGCAGGTCGACACCTACGTCGAGCCGGTTCAGCGCGACGGGGCGTCTGAAGAGGCGGCGAAGGCGATCGCGGCGCAACTACTCGCAGACGGGTGGGAGCACACGGACGCTCGTGAGACCTCGGAAGGGCGGCGTACCGCAGACGCCTACGGCAAGAACGACTGGTATGTCGAGGTGACCTGGGTCCGCTCCGAGGAGGGTAAGTACGAGACCATCGAGATCGGCGTGCTCAGCCCGAAGACCACCCGCGGCGATCACGACGAGATCCATTCTTGATCGCAACGGAGAACCCTGAACCGGAGCACCCGGTTCCGTCACCTAAAATCGATCCATGCGCGCCGCGGAGATCCAGGACGACCTTGCTCAGATCCTCGTCACAGAGGAGGAGATCCTCGCCAAGCTCGATGAGCTGGCGACGCAGGTCGCCCAGGACTACGAGGGCAAGGACCTCGTGCTCGTCGGCGTCCTCAAGGGTGCCGTCATGGTCATGGCCGACTTCGCCCGGGCTCTGCCGTTCCACGCCCCGATGGACTGGATGGCGGTGTCGAGCTACGGCGCCAGCACCAAGTCGAGCGGTGTCGTGCAGATCCGCAAAGACCTCGACACCGACCTCAACGGCAAGCACGTCCTGATCGTCGAAGACATCATCGACTCGGGGCTGACCCTCAGCTGGCTGCTCGAGAACTTCGGATCCCGCGGTGCCGAGTCGATCGAGGTGCTCGCCCTGCTGCGCAAGCCCGAGGCCGCGAAGGTCCACATCGACTGCAAGTACGTCGGCTTCGACATCCCCACCGACTTCGTCGTCGGATACGGCCTCGACTACGACGAGCGCTACCGCAACCTGCGCGACGTCGCGGTGCTCGCCCCGCACGTGTACTCCTGACGCGCGGCACGCTACGCCGTGGGTGAACGTACAGCGACCCCCTAGGGCGCGCGCGATACGCTGATCCGATCATGGATGTGAAGAAGCTCACCCGGAATCCGCTGATCTACGTCGCGCTGATCGGCCTGCTGCTGTTCGGCGGCTTCCTGCTGATCTCGAATCTGGGTGCGCCCAAGCAGATCACGACGCAGGAGGGGCTCAAGCTCCTCTCCGGCACCACGGTCACCGAGGTCGTCAACACCGACGGCGACCAGCGCGTCGACATGACCCTCTCCAAGGCGTTCGAGGGCTCCGAGAACGTGCAGTTCTACTACGTCGACGCCCGCGCCGACGAGGTCGTCACCGCGATCAACAAAGCCGCTCCGAAGGACGGCTTCAACGACGCCGTGCCGCGTGCGACCTGGTTCGACGGCTTCCTCTCGCTCCTCCTCCCGCTCGTGCTGCTGGGCCTCCTGTTCTGGTGGCTGCTGTCGTCGATGCAGGGCGGCGGCGGCAAGGTCATGCAGTTCGGCAAGTCCAAGGCCAAGCTCGTCAACAAGGAGACGCCGACCGTCACCTTCGCCGACGTCGCCGGTGCCGACGAGGCCATCGAAGAGCTCCACGAGATCAAGGAGTTCCTGCAGGATCCCGCGAAGTTCCAGGCCATCGGCGCCCGCATCCCGAAGGGCGTGCTCCTGTACGGCCCTCCCGGAACCGGCAAGACGCTCCTCGCCCGCGCCGTCGCCGGCGAGGCAGGCGCCCCGTTCTACTCGATCTCCGGATCGGACTTCGTCGAGATGTTCGTCGGTGTCGGTGCCTCCCGCGTGCGCGACCTCTTCGGCCAGGCCAAGGAGAACGCCCCCGCCATCATCTTCATCGACGAGATCGACGCCGTCGGCCGCCACCGCGGTGCCGGCATGGGCGGCGGAAACGACGAGCGCGAGCAGACCCTCAACCAGATGCTGGTCGAGATGGACGGCTTCGACCCGAACGCGAACGTCATCGTGATCGCCGCGACCAACCGCCCCGACATCCTCGACCCGGCACTGCTGCGCCCCGGCCGCTTCGACCGCCAGATCGGCGTCGACGCCCCCGACCTCAAGGGCCGCCAGCGGATCCTCGAGGTGCACAGCAAGGGCAAGCCGCTCTCGAAGAACGTCGACCTCGAAGTCGTCGCCCGCAAGACCCCAGGGTTCACCGGTGCCGACCTGGCCAACGTCCTCAACGAGGCCGCGCTGCTCACCGCCCGCTCGAACGCGCAGTTGGTCGACAACCGCGCCCTCGACGAGGCCATCGACCGCGTGATCGCCGGACCGCAGCGCCGCACCCGTGTGATGCGCGACAAGGAGAAGCTGATCACCGCGTACCACGAGGGTGGACACGCCCTCGCGGCGGCGGCGATGAACTACACCGACCCGGTCACCAAGATCACGATCCTGCCCCGCGGCAAGGCCCTCGGATACACGATGGTGCTGCCACTGGACGACAAGTACTCGGTCACCCGCAACGAGCTCCAGGACCAACTGACCTACGCCATGGGCGGTCGCGTCGCCGAGGAGATCATCTTCCACGACCCCACCACCGGTGCATCGAACGACATCGAGAAGGCGACGTCGATCGCCCGCAAGATGGTGCTCGAGTACGGCATGACCACACAGGTCGGACCGGTCAAGCTCGGCAGCGAGGGCGGCGAACCCTTCGCCGGTCGTGACATGGGCCGTGGCCGCGAATACTCCGAGCGCGTCGCCGAGCGGGTGGATGCCGAAGTGCGCGCGCTCATCGAGCAGGCGCACAACGAGGCGTACGAGGTCATCAGCGCGAACCGCGACATCCTCGACAAGCTCGCCCTGGCGCTCCTCGAGGAGGAGACCCTCGACCACAACCAGATCGCCGAGATCTTCACCGAGGTGAAGAAGCTTCCGGAGCGTCCGCTGTGGCTGTCGAGTGAAGACCGTCCGGTGTCGGAGCGGCCCCCGATCGAGGTGCCCAAGAAGGACGTCTCGCTCGCGGCATCCGTCGAGGCACCCGCCACCGCACCCCGCGCGCAGCAGGGCTCGGCGGGAGCCGGGAACCCGCGACCCGCGACGGCGTGACGTGACCGTCGACAGGCACCGTGTCGAGCGACTCACCCGCGAGCTGCTCGAGGCCATCGGCGAAGATCCTGATCGACCGGGGCTGAAGCAGACGCCGTCGCGCATGGCCGAGCTGTACTCCGAGTTCTTCGCGGGGGTCGGGGAGGATCCCGCCGAACCGCTCGCACGCACCATCAGCGTCTCGCGCGGACCCGCTCCCGACACCCTGCCTTCCGGGGCCGTGCTGCTGCGGGACATCCGCTTCCGTTCGGTGTGCGAGCACCACCTGCTGCCCTTTGCTGGGCACGCTCACATCGCGTATCTCCCGGGCGAGCAGGTCGTCGGTCTCGGGGCGCTCGTTCGCGTGGTCGAGATCCTCGCCGCCCGTCCGCAGGTGCAGGAGCGCCTCGGCGAGCAGATCGCCGACACGATCGCGGAGCACCTCGACACCCGGGGAGTGCTCGTCGTGCTCGACGCCTCGCACGGCTGCGTCACGATGCGCGGCGGACGCCAGAGTGAGGCGTCCACCCTCACGATCGCGGCGCGCGGGGAGTACACGGATGCCGTCGCCAGGACCGAGCTCATCACGCTGATCGGCGCGTCGGCGGGATCCGGAGCAACGCGCTGATGACGAGCATCTGGGGCATCGTCAATGTGACCCCCGACTCCTTCAGCGACGGCGGTCGTTACCTCGACGTCGATCGGGCGGTCGCCCACGGTCTGCGCCTGCGGGCCGAAGGCGCCGCGGTGCTCGATGTCGGCGGCGAGTCGACCCGGCCCGGCGCCGACCGCATCGGTGCCGATATCGAACAGCAGCGGGTGATCCCGGTGATCGAGCAGCTCGCCGCGGCAGGCGTGGCGGTCAGCATCGACACGCTCAACGCGGCCACCGCCGCCGCAGCCGTGCGGGCAGGCGCGCGCATCGTGAACGACGTCTCCGGAGGGCTTGCAGACCCCGACATGCGGGCAGCCGTCGCGGAATCCGGGGCAGACTACGCGATCGGCCACTGGCGCGGATTCTCCTCCGACATGTATGCGAACGCCGAGTACCGTCGCGTCGCGCGCGAGGTGGCGGGAGAGCTGCAGGAGCGCATGGGCGAAGCCGCCGCATCCGGGATCGCACCGTCGCGACTGATCCTCGATCCGGGTATCGGGTTCGCGAAAGCCGGCGCGCAGAACTGGGACGTGCTGCGCGGACTCGACGAGATCGTCGCTCTGGGTCCTCGCGTGCTCATCGGCACCTCGCGCAAGCGCTTCCTGGCGGAGGCGCTGCGTCAGCAAGCCGGCGCGGACGACGAGGTCTCCGAGTCACGCCGCGATCTCGCGACGGCCGTCACCAGCGCCCTGGCGGCCCGCGCCGGGGCGTGGGCGGTGCGCGTGCACGACGTGGCCGGCACCCGCGATGCGCTCGCGATCGCGCACGCCTGGGCAGGCTGAACCCCCACCCAGCCGAGGGGGTGGGTCCCCCGTACGCTAGAGTCATGGATTTCCTCGATGAGATCGTCCTCACCGGTCTGACCGTCTTCGGCCGCCACGGCGTCTACACGCACGAGCGGGAAGAGGGCCAGGACTTCACGATCGACCTCCGCCTGCGCTTGTCGCTGGATCAGGCCGCGGCCTCCGACGACGTGACCGACACCGTGCACTACGGCGAGCTCGCCGAGAAGGTGGCGGCGATCGTCGCGGGCGAGCCGGTGAAGCTGATCGAGACGCTCGCGGAACGCATCGCGTCGGCGGCGCTCGAGGACGAGCGGGTGCAGAACGTGACGGTGACCGTGCACAAGCCGCACGCCCCGATCCCGCTGAACTTCGCCGATGTGGCGGTCACTGTGAACCGCAGCCGCCCGCCGCAGGCGCTCGAGGACATCACGATATGAGCCGGGACCTCGCGAAAGCGCCCGAGCTGCCCGGCCCCCGCCCGGCACGCCCGGAGACCGTGGCCGTCGTCGCCCTCGGCGCGAACCTCGGCGATCGGCACGAGACGATCCGCGCCGCGGCGCAACGGATCGCCCGCCTGCCGCTCGTGAGCGATGTGCGACTCTCCGACCTGTTCGAGACCGTCGCACTCCGCCTCGACGGACCGGATCCCGAGGCGCCGGGGTACGTGAACGCGGTCGCACTGGTCACGACGCGTCTCGCCCCGGAGATCCTCCTCGGGATGCTGCATGCCATCGAGGACGAGAACGGTCGGGAGCGCCGCGAGCGGTGGGGCGACCGCACGCTCGACCTCGACCTCATCGCGTACGGGGACGTCGTCTCGGACGAACCGCGTCTGCAGCTGCCGCACCCGCGCGCCGCGGAACGCCTCTTCGTGCTCGACCCCTGGCTCGACGTCGACCCGGATGCGGAGCTTCTCGGACGAGGGCGCGTGGCCGACCTCGCGGCCGATCTGCGCGGCCGGGGCGAACGATGAGGCGCACCTCTGCGGGGCTCCTGCTTCTGCTCGCACTGCTCGCGGCCGGTGGCGGTTTCCTGCTCGATCATCTGCTCACGGCGTCCGGCCGGGTCACGTTCACGCCGTCGCTGCTGCTCCCGGTGCTGCTTCTGCTCATCGCCGCTGCCTCCCTGGGCGTCGCCTGGCCGGTGCGCCGCAGCGTGCGCTCGGGCGTGCGCATCGATCCGTTCCGCGCGCTGAGAGCGGCGACGCTCGCCCGTGCCTCGAGCCTGCTCGGCGCCATCATGGCGGGCTTCGGAGCGGGGCTGCTGGTGTTCCTCCTCTCGCGGCCGGTCGATCCACAGGTAGGGTCGACTGTGGCCATGCTGGCCCTCATCGGTAGCGCGATCGTCCTCACGATCGCCGCGCTCGTCGCCGAACAGTTCTGCACCCTGCCGAAGGATCCTGATGACTCAGAACCCAGAGACCGCGCCCCTGAACCCGGCGGAGGGCACTGACCTCGACGCCCTCGACCAGGGCACGTACTCCGAGCTGCGGACGGCTCGGAACGAGGCCCGGCTGGAACTCGACGGTGCGTGGCACCAGATCTCGCCGCGCTACGTGGTGTCGCAGATCGTGCAGAACGTGATCTTCCTCGTGATCGTCGCCGCCGCGGCGCTCGTGCTCAGCCTCGTGCTGGACCAGCAGTGGGTGTGGATCCCCGCCGGAGTCGTCCTCCTCATCACGGTGATCGCGCTCATCATCCTCCCGCGGCAGGCGAAGGCGATCGGCTACATGCTGCGCGCTGACGACATCGTGTTCCGCAAGGGCATCCTCTGGCAGCGCATGATCGCCGTGCCTTACGGCCGTATGCAGCTGGTGGACATCACCCAGGGCCCGCTCGACCGCGGCTTCGGCATCGCGCAGCTCAAGATGGTGACGGCCGCCGCGACGACCGGCGTGCAGATCCCCGGCCTCACCCAGGAGGCGGCGGAGGCGCTGCGCGACACCCTCATCCACGTCGCCGAGACCCGCCGGACCGGCCTGTGAGCGAGCCGCAGCTCCCGCCCGCCCCGAGTACGCGGGCGACCGGCGTCGACTCGTCGACCACCCTCGCCAACGGCGAGTGGCACCGCATGCATCCGCTCACGCCGCTCTTCAAGGGCGGGCTGGTGCTGATCATCGTCGCCGGCATCGTGATCACGAACATGCGCGATCGTCTCATCACCTGGGCCGTCGCGCTCTTCGCGCCGGAAGAGGCGCACGTCGGTGACTACTCCGGCGGCGATCCCGTCGACTGGGTGCTCTCCAACAACCTGATCCTCGTCGCGCTGCTCAGTGTGCTGGGACTCGTCATCGTTCTCGTGCTGATCTTCTGGTTCGTCTGGCGCTTCCATCAGTTCCGGATCACCGGCGACCACGTCGAGGTGCGCAAGGGGTTCATCTTCCGCTCGCACCGCCGTGCTCCGCTCGATCGCGTGCAGGGCGTCAACCTGACCCGTCCGTTCCCGGCGCGCATCATCGGACTCGCGAAGCTGGAGGTCGTGGGCGCCGGAAACGATGCGAACGTCGAACTCGAGTACCTCGCGACGTCGCGCGCCGAGTCCGTGAGGTCGGACATCCTGCGCCTGGCATCGGGCGCCAGAGCGGCCCGCAACGCCGCGCTGAACCCGGGTTCCGTCTCGGCCCCGGCTGCGACCGCGCCGGGATCCGCGCGTGCGCAGCTGGTCGGATCGGTGAACGCCGGAGTCAACGACCTCCTCGCGGGCGTCGACCTCGCCGACGTCGTCCCCGAGAGCGTCGTCAAGATCCCGACCGGGCGCCTCGTCGGATCGCAGTTGATCTCGGGTCTGCTGTGGGTCGTGTTCTTCGGCGCGATCTTCGCGATCGCGTTCGGCAGCGCGCTGATCGGCCTGCTTATCGACGGCGACACCGACGGCGGCGTCGTGCTGCTCGGGCTGGGCTTCGGCATGGGAGTGCCGCTGGTGATCGCCGTGGTCGGTATCACCTGGGCGCAGATCTCGAAGTCGTTGCGCTACTCGATCGCCCCCACCCCCGACGGCGTGCGCATCACGTACGGGCTCCTCACGACCGTGACCGAGACGCTCCCGCCGGGGCGCATCTTCGCCGTCGAGGTGACGCAGTCGCTGCTGTGGCGCCCGTTCGGCTGGTGGACGATCAAGATCAACCGGATGAGCGGCAAGAGCGCCGCTCAGCAGTCCTCCGGCAGTGGACAGCAGTTCAACGTGGTGCTGCCGGTCGGCAAGCGCGCCGACGTCGAGCGCGTGCTCGCGCTGGTGCTGCCGGACGTTCCCGCCGAGAGCATCCACTCACTCTGGGAGCAGGGCGTCGTCGGCCCGGTCGAAGGCGACACGTACCGCACGATGCCGCGGCGCGCATGGTGGCGGCGTCCCTTCTCCTGGAAGCGCCACGGCTACCTCGTCGAGGAGTTCGGCCTGCTGCTGCGTCGGGGCATCGTCTGGCGCAAGCTCGCCGTGTTCCCGCTCGCGCGCCTGCAGGGCGTCTCGCTCAGTCAGGGGCCGATCGACCGGTCGCAGCGGGTCTCGGGCGCGCAGGTGCATTCGGTTCCGGGACCCATCACCGGCTACCTCTCCGGCCTCGAGCGCGCCGATGCCCTGGCGCTGCTCGACGACGTCAGCCGGGCGGCCGCCGAGGCCGCATCGCGCGACACGACCCACCGCTGGAGCGAGCATGCGGCCGCCGCATCCGAGACGCAGCCCGTGGGGCCGCCCGCGTACGCAGGTCCGCCGTCCGTGACTCCGCCGCCGCCGCCATTCGTGCCGAACCTCGCGCCCCCGGCGCCGGGGGCGCGACCGGCGCCGTTCGCCCCGCCGGCATCGTACGCCCCGCCGGCATCGTACGCGCCGCCGGCATTCACGCCGCCTGCTGCGGCACCGGCGGCACCGCCCGCCCCTGCGGCACCTCCCGCCCCTGCGGCACCTCCCGCAGCTCCGCCTTCGCCTGTGGTTCCTGCGGCAGCACAGCCCGACCCTGCTGCAGCGCCGGCTGAGCCGCCGGCTGAGCCGCAGTTGCGGCGGCGGAGGACGCCGCCGCCCGCACCGTCGGATCAGCCGGAGGAGTGACGGTGGCGCGGGACGGGCGTCTCGGCGTCGGCATCATCGGCGCGGGACGTGTCGGTCCGGTGATCGGTGCGGCGCTCGGCGGAGCGGGGCACGCGGTGATCGGGATCACGAGCGGGTCCGATGACGAGCGCGCTTCGGCCGTGCTGCCGGATGTGCCCGTGCTCGACGCGCTGGAGGTCGTGCGTCGAGCCGAGCTCGTGGTCATCGCGGTTCCCTCCGAGCAGCTGCCGTCGCTGGTCGCCGGCATCGCCGAGGTCGGGGGCTGGCAGATCGGGCAGCTCGTGCTGCACACCGATCCCGCGTACGGCATCGACGTGCTGCGGCCGGCCGCCGAGCGCGGCGCGATCCCGCTCGCCGTGCACCCCGCCATCACGTTCACGGGGACCTCGATCGACCTGCGTCAACTGCAGGCGGGGTTCGCCGCGGTGACGGCTCCCGCCGCGGTGCTGCCGATCGCCCAGGCGCTCGCGGTGGAGATCGGATGCGAGCCGGTCGTGATCGCGGAGGCAGACCGACCGGCCTACGCGGATGCGATCGCGACGGCCACCGAGTTCTCGCGATCGATCATCGGCCAGTCGACGGCCCGGTTGCGCGAGCTCGGCGTGGAGAACCCGGGCGGCTACCTGTCGGCGCTGGTGCAGTCGACGGTCGAGCGTGCGCTGCGCGAAGCATCCGACGCCCCGCCACTGATCTGACGGTGCCGGCGGCTCATCGTCCGCCCGAGAACCCTCCGCCTCCGCCACCACCGGAGAACCCGCCGCCGAACGACCCGCCGGCACTCGACGAGCCGCCGGCTGATGGTGCGGAGTAAGTCGCCGCAGATTGCGAGGACGCCATGAACGACGCCAGCTGAATGCGAAGGGCGAACGAGGTCGGGTCGCCGATCCAGGACGCTCCTCGCTGCTCGTGCGCGTAGGCACGTTCGAGCACGTCGCCCCACTCGTCCTCCATGCCGAAGAGGATCGCGTAGGGGAGGAGCCGTTCGTACACGTGGATGACGTCCGCCGTGCCGTCCTGTCGGCGCTCAGCACCGCTGTAGGACTGCAGCATACGGAGGCGGTCGGCATCCGCGACGCGGATGAACTCTTTCACCCCCTGCAGATACTCGGAGGCGCGCGCTCCTTCGGCCGTGAGGACAGTGTGCTTCGAGAACGCGTACACGCTCGACAGGAATACGAGGAAGGCCACGAACGACATCACGACGAGCGCGGGGATCGCGGAGAGGCGGCCGCTGGTGGCTGCCCAGATCCCCAGGCCCAATCCGATCAGCGCCACGCCGATCGCGCACCACTGCAGGAGCACAGCGCCACGGCTGCGCGCCCTCTCGGTGAAGCCGCGGGATGCCGCTGCGGTCGTTCCACTCTCCTGCAGCGCGGTCATGCGGGCGGCGAATGCTTCATCGGCGGCGGGCAGCTCCACCACTCCGGCCGAGTCGGCGTCGAGGAACAGTGCGTCCAGTGCCTCCGCATCCAGCTCGTCCGGTGCCGCCACCCCCGGGAGGCGGCGCAGGCGCGGCTCTTCCGCCTCCACGCCTTCTTCGATGCGCAGAGTTCCCCGTACGGCGAGGTGCACGATCTCTGCGGGGATCACGTCCTTCGCGCCGGTGATGGCCTTCGCCGCGATGAGCGGGGGCAGGGAATCCGGCACGTCGTACTGGGCCACGACGATACCGGTGGCCACGCGACGCCGGCGAGCGAACGCCCAGACGGCGAACCAGCTGCCGACCGACAAACCCGCAGCACCCGCGGCCGCGACGAAGGGGGCGACGTCGCCCACCGGGTCGGGTGTGCGTGCGAGCGGCTGCGCGACCGTGCCCGGCTCGAACCCGATGGCCACGGTGACCCCGTCGCCGGCAGGCCGCTCTCCGGACTCGACATGGAACGTCGCTGCGTCACCGTCGGTGGTCGGCCCCTGCAGATCGCACTCGTCGGTCGATCCCGGTGGCCCCGTGTAGCAGCGCGTGGATCCCGTGAGCGCGGCCGCCAGCTCGGGATCGAGCACGATGTCGGTGCGGAACCGCTCGATGGGCTGCGTGCTGTCGAGCGGCAGGAGGTTCCAGTAGAACTCGTCCACTGCCGGCGTCGAAGACCCTGCGGCCGGCTTCGTCGCAAGAACCGTGTCGCGCATCTCGTACTCGATCACGTATGTGGTGAGGCCGTGCACGTAGGTGTCGTCGTCGCCGGTGAGCACGTACAGCAGCCCGTCCTCCTCGTCGGTCTCGTACGGCACCTCCTGACCGTCGTCATCGGTCACGGAAAGCACCCGCGTCTCGGTGCTCGCCCCCTCGTACGAGGTCGCGAGCCCGCGGACGATGCCGAGATTCTGGTCCGTCTCCGGGAAGCGGGCGACCAAGGTCTCGGTCACGTGCATCCGCGCGCGGCCCTCCTCGTCGAGCCCCACCTCGTACACGGCATCCCACGATGCATACGAGAAGTCGCCCACGTCGCCTGGCTCCGCGGCGCGTACCTGCGGTGCGAGTCCAGGTCCGTCGGCGGCAGTGGCTGCGGCGGGAGCGGCGATCGCAGCGACCGCGAGCGAGAGGACGGCGAACGCGCGGAGGATCCGTGGAAGGGCCATTCTTCGAGGCTACCCAGCATGCGCCCTGAGCCGGCACGCCGCCTCGGTAAACTGGGAGGGACTTCCAAGGAGCCCCCCACATGACTGACGCGTCTGCCGCGCCCGAATCGGCCTCGACCGAACCTTCTCTCGAAGAGGACGTTCATGAGCAGAAGGCCGTGCGCCTCGCCAAGCGTGAGCGCCTGATCGAGAAGCGCACGGATGCCGGTGGGGGAGCGTTCCCGGTCGGCGTGCCGGTCACGCACACGATTCCCGCGCTGCGCGCCGAGTACGGCGAGCTCGAGGCGGGCGCCGAGACGGGTGTCGTCGTCGGTGTCGCGGGTCGCGTCGTGTTCAGCCGCAACACGGGCAAGCTCTGCTTCGCCACCCTGCAGGCCGGCGACGGCTCGCGCATCCAGGCGATGATCTCGCTCGCGAACGTCGGCGAGGAGTCGCTCGCGGACTGGAAGGAATACGTCGACCTGGGCGACCACGTCTTCGTGCATGGCGAAGTCATCTCCAGCCGCCGTGGAGAGCTGTCGGTCATGGCCGATGGCTGGGCGATCGCTTCCAAGGCGATCCTCCCGCTCCCCAATGCGTACTCCGAGCTCAGCGAGGAAGGGCGTGTGCGCAGCCGCTACCTCGACCTCATCGTCCGCGAGCAGGCACGGACGACCGTGCGTGCCCGTGCCGCGGTGAATGCGAGCCTGCGCGCGACGTTCACGAGCCACGACTACCTCGAGGTCGAGACCCCCATGCTGCAGGTGCAGCACGGCGGCGCCTCCGCACGTCCCTTCATCACGCACTCGAACGCGTTCGACACCGAGCTGTACCTGCGCATCGCGCCCGAGCTCTACCTGAAGCGTGCGGTCGTCGGCGGTATCGAGCGTGTGTACGAGATCAACCGGAACTTCCGCAACGAGGGAGCCGACTCCACGCACAGCCCCGAGTTCGCGATGCTCGAGGCCTACCAAGCGTACGGCGACTACAGCCAGATGGCCGCGCTCACGCAGGAGCTCGTGCAGAAGGCGGCGATCGCGGTTGCCGGTTCGACGACCGTGACCTGGGCCGACGGCACCGAGTACGACCTCGGCGGGGACTGGGACCGCATCTCGATGTACGAGTCCCTCTCGGCGGCATCCGGTCGCACGGTCACACCGCAGGACTCGGTCGAGGACCTCATCGCGTTCGCCGAGGCGAACGACGTCGATCTTCCTCCGCAGGCCACCCACGGCAAGCTCGTCGAAGAGCTGTGGGAGCACTTCGTGAAGGGCGACCTGGTCCGCCCGACCTTCGTGATGGACTTCCCCGTCGACACGTCGCCCCTCGTGCGCGAGCACCGCTCGATCGCCGGCGTCGTGGAGAAGTGGGACCTGTACATCCGGGGGTTCGAGCTGGCGACCGGATACTCCGAGCTCGTCGACCCGGTGATCCAGCGGGAACGGTTCGAAGCGCAGGCCAAGCTCGCCGCGCGCGGCGATGTCGAGGCGATGCCGGTCGATGAGGAGTTCCTGCGGGCGCTCGAGCACGGCATGCCGCCGTCCGGCGGAATGGGAATGGGGATCGATCGTCTGCTGATGGCGATCACCGGCCTCGGCATCCGCGAGACGATCCTCTTCCCGCTCGTCAAGTAGTCTCCGAAGCCTGCGGTCATGCCGCCGAGCGTCGACGGAACGCCCATTCCGGAAGCATCGCGCCGGCGATCATGGTCTCCAGCAGGGCGGCCAGCGAGTATCGCGGGTCGATCTCGCGGACCAGTCCCAGATAGCGGGCGGCGTGGGTGGCTCGCCCCAGCGCCCACGACAGCCAGGCCGCCGCGGTGAGAGGTGCTGGTCGGGCCTCGCGGGGTGCCCGCGCTGCTGCCTCGCGTACGACGGACAGTGCGAGGCGGAGCCGATCGAGGTCCGGGGCGGGACCCTGCCCCAGGAACAACCGTCCGAGCTCGTCGGGGACCATCTCGCCGGACTTCGCGAACGCGGTCTGCGCGTCGAGCGCGCGGACGCCTCCCGCGAGGTCGCTCGCCCACTGCGCGATCGCGACATCTCGGAGCAGTGGACGTTCCAGGCACCACAGCAGCGTCGCGGTCGCATAGGGCGGAAGAGCATCGGGGGCCGCGAGCACCGATTCGAAGAACGCCGGCACGTCTTCGAGCAGCACGAGCGCGGCGATCAGCTGCGGATTCTCCCGTCCGGTCAGCCGGCCCTTTCCGTTGCCCTCTCCATCGAGCAGTGCCGCGAGTTCGAGTGCCGCTCTCCCCACTCGTTCTTTCTCGGCACGATCCACCTCGGGCAGTCGAGCCCCCGCAGCCTGGTCCTCCGAGACGCCAGGCGCGGTCGGTCCCTCGGTGGGACTGCAGATCTCTGCCAGCGAGTGGAGGTCGGGGTCGCTCTCCACATAGCTCGACCACCCGGAGGGGGTCACGCAGAGCGCATCGACGACGCGGAGTCCCGCGTCCTCCGCGCAGCCGAGAAGTTCGTCGACGGCCACGGCATGGGGGAGGACGAGGCCGTCGCGGGTAGCGTGCGAAGGCTCGTCCGTGTACACGACCACGGCGACGGCATCGGTCCCTTGGACGCGGGCGACGAGGCCGACCGCAGCGTCGGCGTACAACGCGAGGTCGGTCCCGTCAGAGGGCAGATCGAGTCGCATGGCCCCGTCGGTGCGTGTGCCGCGGAAGGGCAGCAGCACGATGCTTCGACGAGGGGTGAAGCCAGCGAGAGTGGGGACGATGCCGAGGAAGGCGGCGGAATCGGTGGCGCGCAGCAGTGTTGTCATGTCGAGAGTGTTTCGGAGCAGCGATCTCACGGGGGCGGAAAAGCCGGGTTGTGGACGCGGAACCTGAATGCGCGGCGGTGTGCACGAGGAGTGGCTCGCGTACCATGGGGTGATGGACAACTTCTGGCTCGCCGCGGCATGGTCGCTTCTGCCGACCATCGGAGTGAGCATCGTGTTCGTCTTCGTGCTCCGCGGCATCCTCCGCTTCGACCGCACGGAGCGCAAGGTCCACGCGCAGATCGAGGCGGAGGAGCGCGCGGCACGGGGCCTTCCGCCGCGCGTCTGAGTCCCACCCATCCGCTACTGTGAAGCCAGCGCGCCGACCTCGGCGCGCACCCGAGGTGATCGTCACCGCGGTGGGGAAGGTGCACGATGACCGCGGAGACCTGGGGCTGGTGGATCGCCGCCTTCCTGCTGGTGCTCGACATCGCGATCCGTGTCACGGCGATCATCGTCATCCCGCGCAATCGGCGTCCGACCGCCGCGATGGCCTGGCTCCTCGCGGTGTTCTTCATCCCGTTCGTCGGAGTCTTCCTCTTCCTGCTGATCGGAAACCCGCGCCTGCCGCGCGCACGTCGGCGCAAGCAGGACCAGATCAACGAGTACATCGCCGAGACGAGCGAGCACCTGCACTTCGGAACACTGCGCCCGAACGCTCCCGCGTGGTTCGGTCCGATCGTCCAGATGAATCAGAAGCTCGGAGCGCTGCCGCTCTCCGGTGACAACGGCGCGCACCTGATCTCCGATTACCAGGAGTCGCTCGACGAGATGGCCGAGGCCATCCGCACCGCAGAGGAATACGTGCATGTCGAGTTCTACATCCTCCAGTCGGACACGGCGACGGACAACTTCTTCCGCGCACTCGAAGAGGTGTGCGCCCGTGGCGTAGAGGTGCGGGTGCTTCTCGATCACTGGGCCAACCAGGGCAAGCCCCGGTATCGGCAGACGATCGCCCGACTCAACGCGATGGGGGCGGACTGGCACCTGATGTTGCCGGTGCAGCCACTCAAGGGCAAGATGCAGCGCCCTGATCTGCGCAATCACCGCAAGCTCCTCGTCGTCGACGGCAACATCGCGTTCCTCGGGTCGCAGAACATCACGGATTCGACATACAACCTGCCGAAGAACATCAAGCGCGGGCTGCACTGGGTCGATCTCATGGTCCGCCTCGACGGGCCGGTGGTGCTGAGCGTGAACGCGATCTTCGTCGCCGACTGGTACAGCGAGACCGACACGGTGCTCGAGGGGATCGACATCGCCCACGCGAACATCGGCTCCGGCGACCTCGACTGCCAGGTCGTGCCGTCAGGCCCCGGGTTCGAGGTCGAGAACAACCTGCGCCTCTTCCTCGGGCTGCTGTATGCCGCGAAGAAGAAGATCATGATCGTCAGCCCCTACTTCGTCCCCGACGAGGCGCTGCTGCTCGCCGTCACCGCGGCCGTCGATCGTGGCGTCCACGTCGAGCTCTTCGTCTCGGAAGAGGGCGACCAGGCGATGGTCTACCACGCCCAGCGGAGTTACTACGAGGTGCTGCTCAAGGCCGGTGTCCGCATCTGGATGTACCGCAAGCCGTACATCCTGCACACCAAGACGCTCACCATCGACGACGAGGTCGCCGTCATCGGCTCCAGCAACATGGACATGCGCTCGTTCGGTCTGAACCTCGAGGTCTCGATGCTGGTGCGCGGCGAGGAGTTCGTCACGGAGATGCGCGAGGTCGAGGACAAGTACCGCTCCCTCAGCCGTGAGCTGACACTCGAGGAGTGGATGCAGCAGCCGCTGCGCTCGACCGTGCTCGACAACCTCGCCCGCCTGACCTCCGCTCTGCAGTAGTCGTCGCAGGCCATCCGGGCTTTCCGGGGGATCTGCCCGCGGGCTACCCTGTGAGCATGACCTCTGCGCTTCGTCCCCTCGCTTCTGTCGTCGGCCTCGTCGCCGCAGCACTCCTCGTCGCGGGATGCACCGCCGGCCCCGGTTCCGACGCCCCGTCGAGTTCGCCGGCTCCGGGCACGGGAGACGTGGATGACCAGAACGACTTCGAGGGCGCCCTGCTCGACGATGGACGCATGTTCGCCGTGATCACGGTGGGCTCATCGACGTGCGTGCCGCAGGTCGATCAGGTCGCGGCCGAGGGTCAGACCGTCACCGTGACGCTCGTCGACCCCGAGGGCGAATCGCCGAAGCCGTGCACGAAGGATCTCGCTCCACGGGCGAGCCTCGGCGCACTGCCGGAGGGCGTCGACCCGAAGTCGGACATCACCCTGAACGTGACCTACGGTGACCTCACCGACGACGTCGACATCGACGGTGACCCGGCCGCCACCGGCACACCGGGAAGCACGACCGAGTTCCAGCCGTCCGCCGCTTGGCTCGACGACGACGGCCTCGTGCTGCTCACCTGGGGATCGTCGAGCTGCCTGCCGCAGATCGAGTCTCTCGAGGGCGCGGGAAACACCGGAACCGCGTACTTCGTGACCGACGAGAACCAGGTCTGCACCATGGACATGGCACCCCGAGCGACCTTGCTCGCGTTCGGGGAGGACACGGTTGACGACGACGGCACCTTCACGCTGACGCTGGTCGGCGGTGGACTCGACGGCACGGTCGAGGTCCGCTGACCCCTACGGGTAACCGTGGAGATCTTCTGGGCCACGCTCGTCTTCTTGGCCGGGATCAGCGTGATCATCGTGAACAAGCGACGCAAGCGCTGACGGGCGCCGCTCCGCCTCAGAGCATGTGAACCGGGTGGCCGGGCGGCAGCGCGAGCAGCAGCGCACCGGGGTCGGCCCAGCACGTGATGCGCACGGCGGCGCCGAACTCGTCCCCGTCGAGCTCGATCGGAATCGGAGTCGGAGCGGCGGCTTCGGCCGCGGCCCCGTGGAAGAAGTGCACCGACGCGTTCTTGCCGCGACGTTCGAGCACACGGCGCCCCGCGCGGAAGCGCCGCAGTACGGAGTTGTCCCACCAGATCTTGCGCCACACGGCGAACCAGCCGAGCACTCCGGTGGGTTGGATGACGGCGATGTCGAGGGCGGCATCCGTGATCGATGCGTCCGGGATGAGGGCGATGCCGGCGGGAAGGGTGCCGCAGTTCGCGAAGAGCAGACTGTACGCACGGTGCGAATGCAGTCGGCCCTCATCGACCTGGTACACGGCGCGGAACGGCTTCGCGCGGGGGAGGGAGCGGGCGGCACCGTCGACGTAGGCGATCCATCCCACGGACTTCTTCAGATCCGAGCGGGTGTTGGCGATCATGTCGGCGTCCAGCCCCATGCCGGCCAGCACCACGAACGCGTGCTCCTCCTCGTCGCCGTTCTCACGGGTCAGTCGCGCCCGGCCGATGTCGATCGGATGGCGGAAGTCGCCGAGCGCCGCACGGATCATCTCCGCCGGATCGGCGAGCGGCAGGCCGAGATTGCGCGCGAGCAGGTTGCCCGTGCCGCTCGGCAGGATCGCCAGGGCGACTCCTGAGTTCGCGATCGCCTCCGAGACCGCGCGCACGGTGCCGTCGCCGCCGGCGACCAGCACGACATCCACGTTGCGTGCGAGCGCATGAGCCGTCGCACCCTGCCCGGCATCCTCGATGGTCGTCGGGTAGAAGGCGGGGTGATCCCATCCGGCCTCGCGGGACATATCACGCACCGTCGCACGCAGATGCTTGCCGTCGACCTTGATCGGGTTGTAGATGAGCGCCGCCTGTCGTTGAACGGGGGCGCTGGTGGTCATGGCGCTACTCTAAACCGGGACGCGCCCGGGTCGGTCACAAACGGACCGCGCCATTCCGGTCGCGAGGACGAGGAGCATCCGGATGCACGATGGTTCCGACGACGCGACCCGCGCGGTGCTCTCCGGACTGATCACGGCGGAACCCGACCGACTCCGTCGCCGCAGCATCTCGTTGGGGGTACCCGCTGCGGATGCCGAAGACGCTGCGCAGACCTCCCTGCTGCGCGCCTGGCGCTCGGTCGCGCATCTCGAGACACCGGAACCCGGCCGCGTATGTTCCTGGCTCGACGCCATCGCGCGGAACGTCGCCATCGACCTGGCTCGGCAGCGTGCGCGCCGGCCGGAGGCCGTTCTCGACGACGACACCGCCGGCGAGCAGACGGGCGTGGATGCCGCGGTGGAGATCCGCGTGTTCCTCGACGGCGCGCTCGAGGCTCTGCATTCGCTGCCGGAGACCATCTGTGAGCCCCTGCTGCTGGCCGTCGTCGACGGTCTCTCCGCGGACGAGGTGGCAGCACGCCTCGGGATCGAGCCCGCAGCCGCGCGGCAACGGATCTCGCGGGCACGCAAGGCGCTGCGGGCCTGCCGCACGACAGGCATGGGTGACGGCTGAGGGAGGCCCGATCGTCGGACCTCCCCCGAAAGGTTCAGGCCGTGCCGAAGGGGTTGTCGACGGCGTACCGCCAGCCGTGCACCTCGTCGTGCACCGCGACATCGGCCGTGGTGCCCGCGAGGGCGATCTCGGAACCGTCGGGACCGGTGCCGGTGATGGTCCAGTCCGCGATCGCGAGTCCGGTACCGGCACTCTCGAAGACGTGACGGACACGCATCGAGATGGGCAGGTTCAGCCCGAGGAACTGCTCGAGCGCGCCGCGCACGGCGGCCGTGCCCGTGACGGCCGTTCCCGGCGCAGGGACGAAGACGACGTCCGACGTGTTCAAGGCCATCAGGCCGTCGAGGTCGCGGGCGTTGAACCGGTCGGCGAACGCCAGGTTCAGCTGGTCGAGGGAGGTCACGGGGATGGTCATGGGGTTCCTTTCCTGGGTCGACCGAATGCCGACCTCTGCAGAGGAAGACGACGCAGCGGCGAGGGCGTGACATCCGGATTCGCCGTCGGCACGGCACCGTAGACTTGGGAGATGATCGACCTCGCACTCCTCCGCGAAAACCCGGAGATCGTCCGCCGTTCGCAGGCTGCCCGTGGAAACGACCAGAGCACCGTCGACGTCGCACTCGAGGCCGATCGATCGCGCCGGGCCGCACTCTCCGCTTTCGAGGAGCTGCGCGCCAAGCAGAACGCGTTCGGCAAGCAGGTCGCGAAGGCTCCCAAAGACGAGAAGGCCGCCCTCGTCGCGCAGGCGAAGGACCTCGCCGAGCGAGTGAAGCAGGCGCAGCATGCGGCGAACGAGGCGGCGGAGGCGGCATCCGCAGCCCTCGCCCGGATCGAGAACGTCGTCATCGACGGCGTCCCCGCCGGCGGCGAGGCCGACTTCGTCGAACTGCGTCGGGTGGGCGAGGTGCCCGCCTTCGACTTCGAGCCGCGCGACCACCTCGAGCTCGGCGAGCTCCTCGGCGCGATCGACATGGAGCGCGGAGCGAAGGTCTCCGGCGCGCGCTTCTACTTCCTGCGCGGCATCGGGGCTCGCCTCGAGATCGCCCTCATGAACCTCGCTCTCGACAAGGCTCTGCAGAACGGGTTCGTGCCGCTGATCACGCCCACCCTCGTGCGCCCCGAGATCATGCAGGGCACCGGGTTCCTCGGCGAGCACGCCGACGAGGTCTACCACCTCGACAAGGACGACGACCTGTACCTCGTCGGCACCAGCGAGGTCGCGCTCGCCGGGTACCACAAGGATGAGATCGTCGACCTCGCCGACGGCGCCCTCCGCTATGCGGGCTGGTCGACCTGCTACCGCCGCGAAGCGGGTTCGCACGGCAAGGACACCCGCGGCATCATCCGGGTGCATCAGTTCAACAAGCTCGAGATGTTCGTCTACACGACTGCGGAGGAGTCCGAGGCGGAGCACCTGCGCCTTGTCGCGCTGCAGGAGGAGATGCTCACCTCCCTCGGGCTCTCCTACCGTGTGATCGATGTCGCCGCGGGCGATCTCGGTTCGAGCGCGGCGCGCAAGTACGACATCGAGGCGTGGGTGCCGACGCAGGGAGCGTTCCGCGAGCTCACGTCGACGTCGAACTGCACGACCTTCCAGGCACGCCGACTCGACGTCCGGCACCGTCCGGTCGTCGATGCGACGGATACTGCCGCTCCAGGTGCGGCGAAGACGCAGCACGTGGCCACCCTCAACGGCACGCTCGCCACCACGCGCTGGATCGTCGCCCTGCTCGAGACGCATCAGCAGGCCGACGGATCGGTGCGTGTGCCCGAGGTGCTGCGCCCCTACCTCGGCGGGCTCGAAGTGATGCTGCCGCTCGGTGACGGGCGGGCTGCTCGATGACGGGGCACTGGCTGGTCGGACTCGACGTCGACGGCACCATCCTGCTGCAGGACGAGACCATGAGCCCCGGTGTGCCCGAGGCGGTCGCGCGCGTGCGCGATGCCGGACACGTGGTGACCATCGCGACCGGACGAAGCTGGATGGCCACGCGACGCTATGTCGAGGAGCTCGGTCTCACCGCCGACTACGTCGTGTGCTCCAACGGTGCCGTGACGATGCGCCGCGACGGTGACGACTGGGAGCGTTGGAACGTCGAGACCTTCGACCCGACTCCCGTGCTCGGACTGCTGCGCGACCGTCTTCCGGACGCCCGGTACATGGTCGAACTCGCCTCGGGGCAGAGGTTGTTCACCGAGCAGCTCGACGACTGGACGCTCGACGGCGGCCGACAGGTCGACTTCGACGAACTCGGCGCGCTGCCGGTCTCCCGCATCGTGGTCGTCTCTCCCGGGCATGACGAAGACGATTTCCATCGCCTGGTGGCGGATGCCGGCCTCAACGAGGTCTCCTACGCGATCGGGTGGACCGCGTGGTTGGACATCGCCCCGCAGGGCGTGGACAAGGGCACTGCGCTGGAGCAGGTGCGCACCGAGCTCGGTCTCGACGGCGGACGCATCCTGGTGGCCGGCGACGGGCGCAACGACATCGGCATGTTCGGCTGGGCACGCTCCCTCGAGGGACGGGCCGTGGCGATGGGGCAGGCTCCGGACGAGGTGAAGGAAGCCGCGAGCGAGGTCACCGCCGACGTCGAGGACGGCGGGCTGGCGCAGGCGCTCGACACGCTTCCAGCGCCCGCCCAGGTCAGCGCGGGAGAATAGAACTCGGCTAGACTCACGCCTTGTCGACAGATGCGTCTGTCGAGGAGGGTTGTCCGAGCGGCCGATGGAGCTGGTCTTGAAAACCAGTGGGCAGAGATGTCTCGTGGGTTCGAATCCCACACCCTCCGCATAGTGAGCACGGTGACCCCGCACCGGCGCTGAATCCGAAAGGGTCCGAGTGAGCGACAACACCCGACGCCGCCGTACCATCGCGCGACACGGTCAACTCGAGACCCCGAGCCCGCTCGGCCAGCTGCTGAGGTTCATCGCGATCGGTCTGGCCGTGGTGCTCGTCAGCGGTCTCGGCGTCGGCTTCTACATTGCGTACGACTTCTCGAGCACCGTCGCGGCGAACGCCGTCGACCTGGACGGCCAGGAAGTCATCCCGCCGGACATCGGCGAGTACGAGAGCGGCTTCAATCTCGTCCTCACCGGTGTCGACACCTGTGAAGAGAAGTACAAAGATCTGTTCGGTGACCGGTGCACCGGGGGAGACGCCGAGGGCACACTCAACGACGTGAACCTTCTGGTGCACGTGTCGCAGGAGCCCCGCCGGATCACCGTCGTCAGCTTCCCGCGCGATCTGATGCTCCCCATCCCGGAGTGCACGGACGAAGACGGCAACGTGCACTCGGCGATGAGCAAGCAGCCTCTCAACACGGCCTACACGGACGGCGGCCTGAACTGTGTCGTCCAGACGATCTCCCAACTCACCGACCAAGAGGTCCAGTTCGCGGCATCCGTGACCTTCGGCGGCGTGATCGAGATCACCAACGCCATCGGCGGCGTCGACGTGTGCCTGGCGAACCCGATCAAGGACCGCTACACCGGTCTGGACATGGCCGCGGGAACGCACACCGTGGAGGGCCTTCAGGCGCTGCAGTTCCTTCGCACCCGACACGGTGTCGGTGATGGCAGCGACCTCGGCCGCATCGGCAACCAGCAGCAGTACATGTCGAGCCTCGCCCGCAAGATGATCAGCGGCGAGGTGCTGGGCAACGTGCCCGTCATGCTCAAGCTGGCGAACACGGCGCTGAGCAACCTCGAGGCCAGCACGTCGTTGGCGAACAACCCGATGACGCTCGTCCAGATCGCGCTCGCCGTGAAGTCGGTCCCGTTCGAGGACATCGTCTTCGTGCAGTACCCGACCGGTGCCGACTATGCCGACCCGAACAAGGTCGTGCCCAACGAGGAAGCGGCCGCGGCGCTCTGGGATGCGATCGAGGCGAACGCGCAGCTGCAGATCACCCACCAGAACAACAGCAACGACGGTGTGGTCGTGCAGGAGCCGACGGCGCCGGTCGAAGAAGCGACGCCGGATCCCTCGGCGACGCCGGACAACGTCGTGGCGCTGCCGGACTCGATCAAGGGCAATTCTGCGGCTCAGGAGACCTGCTCCAACGGCAACGTCCGCTGAGTCGAGACAGCATCAGCGCAATCCGTTTGCGCGTTCTTGCAAGAACTTGCGTACACTGACCCCATGTCGAAGCGACTCGCCGAGGTGGCGCGCAAGGTCGGAGTGAGCGAGGCCACGGTCAGCCGTGTGCTCAACGACAAGCCGGGCGTCTCGGATGCCACGCGCCAAGCGGTGCTGACGGCACTCGACGTACTCGGCTATGAGCGCCCGACGAAGCTGCGCGGCGAGCGCGCGCGTCTGGTCGGCCTGGTGCTGCCCGAACTGCAGAACCCGATCTTCCCCGCCTTCGCCGAGATCGTCGGCGGCGCACTCACGCAGAACGGGTACACCCCGCTGCTGTGCACCCAGAACGCCGGCGGGGTGACCGAATCGGACTACGTCGACCTGCTCCTCGCGCAGCAGGTGTCCGGGGTGATCTTCCTCGGTGGTAACTACACGCAGGCGGATGCCGCCCACCAGCATTACGAGCGGCTGCGCCAGGTGAATCTGCCGACCGTGCTCGTCAACGCCCGCGTCCCCGAGCTGCAGTTCGCGACCGTCTCCACCGACGATGCGGCTGCGGCCGAGCAGGCGGTCCTGCACGTGCACCAGCTGGGGCATCGCCGCATCGGGTTGCTGCTGGGGCCGGAGGATCATGTGCCGTCGCAGCGCAAGCTCGACTCCGCGCGCCGTCTGCTCGAGAAGCTCGGAGCGTCGCTCTCGGACGACCTCATCGTGCGCGGCATGTACTCGCTCGAGTCGGGGCAGGCCGGGGCGGCGCGACTCTTCGCCGCCGGCGCCACGGCCATCGTGTGCGCGAGCGATCCGATGGCACTCGGGGCGGTGCGTGCTGCACGTCGCGCGGGGCTGTCGGTGCCGGGAGAGGTGAGCATCGTCGGGTTCGACGACTCGGCGCTGATGAGCTGCACCGAACCGCCGCTGACCACGGTGCGGCAGCCGATCGAGTCGATGGGGCGCGCGATCATCGCGCTGCTGCTCGCGCAGATCGCCGGCACCTCCCAGCCGAGCGACGAGTTGCTGTTCGAGCCCGAGCTGGTGCTGCGCGCTTCGACGGGGCCACTGGTCTGACCGACACCCGGAAGGTGCGGTCTTCTGTGCGCCTGCAAGGCATTGCAAAATTCCAACAATCTGTTTAGTTCTTGCGTGGAACGTTAGAGAAAGCTACATTCGACTCATCGCCACCGACGACGAGGAGTTCCGTGGACACCGACGTTCTGCGCACGGCCGCACCCGCACGCACGCTGACCATGCCCGCGGGCGAGGGATGGTGGCGCACTGCGGTGATCTACCAGGTGTACGTGCGCAGCTTCGCCGACGGCAACGGCGATGGGATCGGCGACCTCGCCGGCGTGCGCTCACGGCTGCCCTACCTGAAGAGCCTCGGCGTCGACGCCCTGTGGTTCACGCCGTGGTACCGGAGCCCGCTCGCCGACGGCGGCTACGACGTGCAGGACTACCGGCTCATCGATCCGCGCTTCGGCACGCTCGAGGAGGCGGAGCAGCTGATCGCCGAAGCGCTCGAGTACGGCATCCGCACGATCGTCGACATCGTGCCGAACCACATCTCCGACCGGCACGCGTGGTTCCAGCAGGCGCTGGCGGCGCAGCCGGGGAGCCCGGAGCGCGAGCGCTTCTGGTTCCATCCCGGTCGAGGCGCAGACGGCGAGGAGATGCCGACGAACTGGGTGTCGAGCTTTCAAGGCGAGACGTGGACGCGCACGCGGAACCCCGACGGCACGCCGGGGGAGTGGTACCTGCACCTGTTCACGCCGCAGCAGCCCGACCTCAACTGGAACCACCCCGATGTGCGGCGCGAGCATGAAGACGTCCTGCGCTTCTGGTTCGACCGTGGTGTCGCCGGGGTGCGCATCGACTCGGCGGCCCTCCCGGTCAAGGACCCGGCGCTGCCGGACCTCCCCGCCGGCACGGCACCGGCCTCGGGGCATCCGCACATCGACCGCGACGAACTGCACGACATCTACCGCGACTGGCGTGCCGTCGCCGACGAATACGACGGCGAGCGCGTGCTCGTCGGAGAGGTCTGGCTCGACGACGCGGAGCGCTTCGCCCGTTACCTGCGCCCTGGCGAGATGCACACCGCCTTCAACTTCGGGTTCATGACGCAGCCGTGGAACGCTCAGGCGATGCGTGACTCCATCACGCGCACCCTCGCCGAGCACGCGCCCGTCGGTGCCCCCGCGACCTGGGTGCTCTCGAATCACGACGTCACGCGGCCGGTCACCCGCTACGGGCAGGCCGATTCGTCGTTCGCGTTCGAGCGCAAGAGGTTCGGCACCCCGACGGACGCGGTTCGAGGCGCGCGTCGGGCCCGCGCGGCATCGCTGCTCGTCGCCGCGCTCCCCGGCAGCCTCTACATCTACCAGGGCGACGAGCTCGGATTGCCCGAGGTGGAGCTGCCGCTCGACGCGATCGAGGACCCCATGCACTTCCGTTCCCGGGGTGTAGATCCGGGACGCGATGGATGCCGGGTTCCGCTGCCCTGGGCGGGGACGGCGACTCCTTACGGCTTCGGGGGCGCCCCGTGGCTTCCGCAGCCGGACGACTGGGCGACGCTCACCGTCGAGACGCAGGACGCCGACCCCGCCTCGACCCTGAACCTGTACCGCGCGGCGATCGCCCTGCGGAAGCGGATCGCGGATCTCGCCGGCAGCGCCCTGGAGTGGTTGGAGCTCGGAGCAGACATCCTCGCGTTCCGCCGCGGCGACGGCACCGTCAGCATCACGAATCTGGGTGCCGTGCCGGTGCCTCTCCCCGCGCATCACGAGGTGCTTCTCGCCAGCGCCCCGCTCGACGGTGAGCTGCCCCCGGATTCCACCGCCTGGCTCGCGCTCCGAGCCGTCCCCGGGCGCTCGTCGCGAGCGACCGACTAGCCCTGCACCACCCGATCAGCACCACATGGAAGGACACAGACAATGAAGTCACCGATGAAAGCCCTCGTCGCCGGCGTCGCCGTGCTCACGACGGTCGGCGCGCTCGCCGGCTGCACGTCGAGCGGGGGCGACGACAGTGCCGACGGCAAGACCGAGCTGCGGGTCGCGACGTTCCCCCCGGGAGCGGATGCTGCCGCCTATGAGGCGTTCGCCGAACAGGAGAAGCAGTTCGAGAAGGAACATCCCGACATCGACATCGTGGGTGTCGAGTACGAGTGGGAGGGGCCGACCTTCGCCGTGCAGCTCGCCGGCGGAAGCCTGCCCGACGTCTTCACCGTGCCGTTCACCGACTCCAAGACGCTGCTCGAGAACGGCCAGCTGATGGATGTCACCGACGCCATCGACGAGCTCGGCTACACCGACAAGTTCAACCCGATCATCCTCGACGGCGTCACGGGCGACGACGGCAAGATCTACGGCTTCCCGCGCCAGGCCTATGCGGCAGCCCTGCACTACAACCGCGACCTGTTCGACCAGGCCGGACTCGACCCCGACAGCCCGCCGGAGACGTGGGACGAGATCCGCGAAGCGGCCAAGAAGATCACGGATGCCACGGGCAAGGCCGGCTACGCGCAGATGGCGATCAACAACACCGGCGGCTGGCAGCTCACCTCGCAGACGGTGGCGCGCGGCGGCCGCACGCAGACCGACAACGGCGACGGCACGGCGGAGTCGACGATCGACAACGACGCCACCAAGGCCGCGCTGCAGTTCCTGCACGACGTGAAGTGGGAGGACAACGCCTTCGGTTCCAAGGTCGACCTCGACTGGGGAACCATCAACCAGGAGTTCGCGGCCGGCAACATCGGCATGTACACCTCGGGTTCCGACATCTACACCGCGCTCGTGCGGGACTTCGGCATGGACTCGGCGATCTACGGCATGACGGTCGTGCCGATGGAGGGCGATGACCCCGGTACTCTCGGCGGCGGCGACATCGCCGTGATCAGCCCTACGGTCGACGACACGACGAAGGCCGCAGCGGTGACCTGGATCGACTGGTACTACATGCAGAAGCTCATGGACGAGGACGCGGCTGTCCTCGACGCGAAGACCCTGAACGAGTCCGGTCAGGCCGTCGGCACGCCGCTGCTGCCGGTGCTGAGCCGCGAGCTGTACGACGAGTCGCAGGAGTGGATCGCCGACTACATCAACGTGCCGGTCGACCAGATGGCACCGTTCAGCGACCGCATCTGGGACCAGACGCCGGTCGGTGAGCCGAAGGTGAAGACGCAGGAGGTCTACGCGCTCCTCGACACCGCGGTGCAGACCGTCCTGACCGATCAGAACGCCGACATCGACGCGCTGCTCGCCCAGGTGCAGGCCGATGCGCAGGCGAAGCTCGACGAGTAACGCTCCATGACGATGACGCTCTCCGAGCAGCGGGCGGCGGTGGAGGACTCTCCGCCGCCCGCTGTGCGCCGTTCCCGCCGCCGCTCACCGCTCACGTGGTTCCGCGGCGGCGGGCTCGCGAACCTCCTGTTCGTGCTTCCCATGCTGTTCGTGTTCATCTTCTTCTCGTGGTCGCCGATCGTGCAGTCGGTGATCATGAGCCTGCAGAAGACGAACCTGATCGTCTCCGAGTGGGTCGGAATCGACAACTACCTCGCCGTGATCGGCGACCCCGAACTCGGTCGGGCCGTGATCAACACCCTGTGGTTCGCCGTGCTCGCTCTGCTCTTCGGCTTCCCTCTGCCGCTGCTCATGGCCGTGCTGATGAGCGAGGTACGCCGCGGCAAGGGCATCTACTCGGCGCTCGCGTATCTCCCCGTCGTGATCCCGCCCGTGGTGGCGGTGCTGCTGTGGAAGTTCTTCTACAGCGCCGACCCGTCCGGTGTCTTCAACACGGTGCTCGGGTTCGTCGGCATCCCTCCGCAGCCGTGGATCCAGGACGCCGTGCAGGCCATGCCCTCGCTCGTGCTCGAGGCGACATGGGCGGGAGCCGGAGGATCGATCATCATCTACCTGGCCGCGCTCCTGGGCGTGCCGCCCGAGCTGTACGACGCAGCCGAGGTCGACGGCGCCGGCATCTGGAAGAAGATCTGGCACGTCACGCTGCCGCAGCTGCGCGGCATCCTCTTCATCATGCTGATCCTGCAGGTGATCGCGACCGCCCAGGTCTTCCTCGAACCGTTCCTGTTCACCGGCGGTGGCCCCGCCGGAGCGACCAAGACCGTGCTGCTGTACATCTACGACAAGGCCTTCCGCAACAGCCTGGGCGGCGACTACGGAGAGGCGACGGCCGTCTCGGTGCTGCTCGCCATCGTCCTCGCCCTGCTCTCCTGGCTGTACTTCACGCTGACCGACCGTTGGAGCACGACGTGAGCCTCACCACCCGCCTCTCGACCCGTGCCGCGGAGAAGGCGGCGGAGAAGGCCGCCGATCGCGTCGGGGACCGCACGGTCATCTCCGACTCGGAGCGCCGGCGCCCCGGCATCCGCGTCGGAATGTCGATCACGCACGTGTTCCTCACCGTCGGGCTGGTCGTCGCCGGCCTCGGCCCGATCCTGTGGCTCGCGAAGTCGGCCATCACGCCGACGCAGGACACCCTGCAGCAGCCGTTCGCGCTGTGGCCGAACGGCATGGACTGGGAGAACCTGTCGACCGCGTGGAACGACATCCACATCGACCAGTACTTCTTCAACACGGTGATCATCGCGCTCGGCGCCTGGTTCGTGCAGCTGTTCATCGCGACCACCGCAGGCTATGCGCTCTCGGTGCTGCAGCCGAAGTACGCGCCGATCCTGAACGCGCTCGTGCTGGCGACGCTGTTCATCCCCGGCATCGTGCTGCTCGTGCCGCTGTATCTGACGATCGTGCACCCGCCGCTGCTGGGGGATGTGAGCCTGCTCAACAACTACCTCGCCGTGTGGTTGCCGATGGGGGCGAACGCCTTCAACATCCTGCTGGTCAAGCGGTTCTTCGACAGCCTGCCGCGTGAGGTCTTCGAGGCCGCGCGCACTGACGGCGCCGGTCCCTTCCGGCTGTTCTGGTCGATCGTGCTGCCGATGTCGAAGCCCATCCTCGGTGTGGTCTCGGTGTTCGCGATCATCGCCGCGTGGAAGGACTACCTCTGGCCGATGCTCGTGCTGCCCGATCCATCGGTGCAGCCGCTGTCGGTGCGACTTCCCGCCGTGCAGTCGCAGACCGAGCTCGACGTGTTCCTCGCGGCCCTCGCGATCGCGACGCTGATCCCGATCGCGATGTTCCTGATCTTCCAGTCGGTGTTCCTGCGCTCGGCCGGACTCGGGGGTGCCGTGAAGGGCTAGTCGGGTCAGCCGGTGGTCGAGCGCCGCACGATCAGTTCGGGCGGGAACACGGTCTGCCGGGGGATGCTCTCCGGGTCGGAGGCCTCTTCGAGCACGATGCGCAGGGCCGTGCGCCCGATCATCCGGCTGGGCTGTCGGATCGATGAGAGCGGCACCGCGGCGGCGGCGGCGAAGGGGATGTCGTCGAACCCGATCAGCGCGATCTCGTCGGGGACGAGCACCCGTCCCCCGGCGACGAGTGACTGCAGCAGACCGAGCGCCAGCAGGTCGTTCGCGGCGAACAGGGCGTCGGGCCACTCTCGGCGCGGCCGGGTGAGCAGCTTCGCGCCCGCGGTGGCTCCCTCCTCCACCGTCATGGCCGAGGTGGGGACCACTTCGAGGTCGACGTGCACCGAGGCGTTCTCGGCAGCTGCGCGTGCACCGGCGAGCCGATCGGTGACCTGGCGCATGTCGAACGGGCCGCCGACGAAGGCGATGCGTCGTCGCCCCGCCTCGATGAGGTGCTCGACCGCGAGACGTCCGCCCGCGACGCTGTCGACGGAGACCGATGAGAATCCGCTGTCGGCGCTGAACCTGTCGACGAGCACGGTGGCGATGCCGCTGGCCCGGAATCGGCGGAGCTGCGTCATGACGTCGCCGTACGGGGCGATCAGGAGGCCGCGCACCTGCTGCTCGCGGAAGAGGTCGAGATACACCTTCTCGCGGGACGGGTCGTCGTCGGTGTTGCCGTAGAGGATCGCGATGCCGTGACTGGAGGCTTCGTCTTCGGCGCCGCGCACCACATCGCTGTAGAAGGGGTTCTGTCCGTCGAGGACCACGAAGCCGACGGTCGTGCTGATGCCGGCGCGCAGTTTGCGGGCGGCATCGTTTCGCACGTACCCGAGTTCCTCGATGGCGCGGCTCACGCGCGCCACCGAATCGCTGGAGACCTCTTCCGGACGGTTGAGGACGTTCGAGACGGTGCCGACGGACACCCCGGCGCGGAGGGCGACATCACGGATGCTGACCGGCACGGCTCTCCTCTCGACGTCGGGCGGATCACGGTTCGGGCATCAGGGGTTGACCTGCGGCCCGCATCACATACACTAGCCTGAAACCCACCTGAATCGATTCAGGTAGATTCATTCCGCACAATCATCCCCCTCAACGGAGAGGAAAGCCCGTGGTCGACGAAGCACCCGCCCGCAGTGCTCCCCCCACCGCGCTCGAGCTGCACCGTGTCGTGAAGTCCTTCGGGCCCGTCATCGCGCTGCGCTCCGGAAGCCTCACGCTGCAGTCGCGGTCCATCCACGCCCTCATCGGCGAGAACGGCGCCGGCAAGTCGACGCTCGTGAAGATCATGGCCGGGCTCTACCGCCGCGATTCGGGCGACTTCCGTCTGCACGGCGAAGACGTCGACTTCACGAGCACCGCCCAGTCGAAGGCCGCGGGTATCGCGGTGATCTACCAGGAGCCGACGCTCTTCCCCGACCTCTCGGTCACCGAGAACATCTTCATGGGTCGCCAGCCGACGGGTGCTCTCGGACGTATCGACCGCAAGGCCATGCGCACCGAGGTCGACCAGATCTTCCGTCGCCTCGGCGTCGCACTCGATCCCGACCGCATCACCGAGGGACTCTCGATCGCCGACCAGCAGATCATCGAGATCGCCAAGGCCATCTCGCTCGACGCCAGTGTGCTGATCATGGACGAGCCGACCGCGGCGCTCAGCGGCGTCGAGGTCGATCGGCTTTTCGCGGTCGCGCGGAGCCTGCGCGACGAGGGCCGCGCGATCCTGTTCATCTCGCACCGCTTCGACGAGGTGTTCGACCTGTGCGACACGGTCACCGTGATGCGCGACGGCGCCTACATCGACACGACACCCATCGCCGAGACCACGGTCGACGACCTCGTGCGGCAGATGGTCGGCCGCGACGTCACTGAGCTCTTCCCGAAGCAGGCGGCCGAGATCGGCGAACCGCTCCTCGAGGTGCGCGGACTCACCAGCCCCGGCATCTTCCACGACATCTCCTTCACGGTGCGCGCGGGCGAGATCGTCGCGCTCGCCGGCCTCGTCGGCGCCGGCCGCAGTGAGGTCGCCCGCGCCGTGTTCGGTGTGGACGGCTACCGCGAGGGCGAAGTGCGGATGCTCGGCGCCGGTGTGCCGCGCCGCAACCCCACCGCCGCCATGCGCAACGGCCTCGCCCTCGTGCCGGAGGATCGTCGCAAGCAGGGCCTCGTGATCGATGCGAGCGTCGGCGGCAACATCACCCTCGCCATCCGTCGCAATCTCGCCAAGTGGGGCCTGATCACCACGGGCATGGAGAACCGTGCGGCGAAGATCTGGGCGTCCCGCCTCGAGGTCAAGACGCACGCGCTCGACACCGTGGCGGCCACCCTCTCCGGCGGCAACCAGCAGAAGGTCGTGCTGGCCAAATGGCTGGCCACCGACCCGCGAGTGCTCATCATCGACGAGCCGACCCGAGGTATCGACGTCGGCACCAAGTCCGAGGTGCACCGGCTGCTCTCGCAGCTGGCGGGCGAGGGCATGGGGATCCTGATGATCTCGTCCGAGCTCCCCGAGGTGCTCGGAATGGCCGACCGCGTGCTCGTCATGCGCGAGGGTCGGATCACCGCCGAGCTCGACCGTGAGGACGCCACCAGCGAGAACGTCATGTTCGCCGCCACGCACGCATCGGAGCAGCACGCATGAGCACCACGGCACTGGCCGCACCGGCACCCGCGTTCGCCAAGAAACCCGGCGGCATCGGCCGCGCGCGCGAACTCGGCATCTTCGCCGCCCTCGTCCTGGTGGTCGTCGCGGCCACCGTGAAGAACCCGAACTTCCTGTTCAGCGCCGACGGGTGGCGCGACCTGCTGCTGACGCCGTCGATCCTCGTGCTCGTGGCCGTCGGACAGGCGATCGTCATCATCACCCGCAACGTCGACCTCTCGGTCGGCTCCGTGATGGGGCTCACCGCCTTCCTGACCGGACGGCTCTTCATCGACGTGCCCGGCATCCCGATCCCGATCGTCGTCATCGCCGCCGTGATCTTCGGCGCTCTCCTGGGGCTGGTGAACGGCGCGCTGGTGGCCTTCGCCAAGGTGCCGGCGATGGTGATCACGCTGGGCACGCTGTATGCCTACCGCGGCATCAACGTGCTCTGGACCGGCAGTGACCAGGTGCACCCCTCCGATCTCCCGAAGGACTTCCTGCGCCTGGGAACCCAGCAGATCCTCACGATCCCGGTGCTCTCCATCGTCGCGATCATCGTGCTGGCGCTCGCTGCCTGGTACATGCGCAACACCCGCGGCGGCCGCGAGTACTACGCGATCGGATCCGACCCGGGAGCCGCCGAACTCTACGGCCTCAAGACCACCCGCCGGGTGCTCAGCGCGTTCGTGCTCTCGGGGGCCCTGGCCGGACTCGCGGGTGTGTTCTATGTGACGCGGTACGGATCGGTGAGCTCGCAGGTCGGCTCGGGCTGGGAGCTGGATGCCGTGGGTGCGGCCGTCATCGGCGGCATCGCGATCACCGGCGGCGTCGGCTCCGTGTGGGGTGCGGCCATCGGCGCGATGCTGCTGATGACCATCAACCGGGCGCTGCCCATCCTCGGCATCCCCGACTTCTGGCAGCGCGCCGTGGTGGGCGTGCTCATCATCGGCGCGATCGTGCTCGACCGGCTGCTCGCCGTACGACAGAAACGGCAGCTCATCGAGGCAAGGGACGAATCATGACCACGACGACCACCACCTCCGGGGTCCGGGTGATCCGGGACTACGACCGGCCCCTGTGGCGGCGCATCCTCATCAACCGCGAGTTCGCGATCATCGGCCTGCTCGTGCTGGTCGTGATCGTGTCCGCCGTGTCGATCCGCGGGTTCGCGCAGCCCATCACCGTCAACTACCTGCTGCTCGACGTCGCCCCGATCCTGCTGATCGCCCTGCCGATGACCCTCGTCATGATCACCGGCGAGATCGACCTCTCGGTCGGTTCGATGGTGGGTCTCGCGAGCGTCGTCACGGGGGTGCTCACCGAGTCGGGTGCGCCGTTCGAGGTCGCCGCCCTGGCCGCCCTCGCGGTCGGTGTCATCGGCGGAGCGTTCAACGGCTTCCTCGTCACGGTCGTCGGGCTGCCGTCACTCGCCGTCACGATCGGAACGCTGGCGCTGTTCCGCGGACTCGCGGTCGGCCTGCTCGGGACCACTGCGGTGACCGATTTCCCGGAGATGTGGACGGCACTGGCGAAGGCGAAGATCGCCGGCACCACCATCCCCTACATCGTGATCCCGTTCCTGATCCTGCTCGCGATCTTCGTCGTGGTGCTGCATTTCACCCCGTTCGGTCGCGGCATCTACGCGATCGGGCTCTCGAAAGACGCCGCCCGTTTCTCGGGCGTGAACGTCGAGCGGACGAAGTTCATCCTCTTCATGCTGTCGGGGGTGGTCGCCGCGTTCGCCGGCATCTTCTACACGCTCCGCTTCGGCAGTGCCCGCGGCGACAACGCCACCGGGCTCGAGCTCCAGGTCATCGCGGCCGTGGTCCTCGGCGGGGTGTCGGTGTTCGGCGGGCGCGGGCACCTGCACGGCGTCGTCGCCGCCGTGCTCCTGATCGGGGTGCTCGGCAGCGGGCTCCGTCTCGCCGGCGTCACCTCTGACGTCATCAACATCATCACCGGTGGCCTGCTGATCTTCTCGGTTGTCGCAGCCAGCATCCTCGCCTGGGCGCAGCGCATCCGCGCCAAGGCCGGGCCACCGCTCCGCGTCGCAGCCTCTCCCGCACCATGAGGCAGCCTCTCGCCGTCGGCATCCGCCCGCGGTGATCATCACGAAAGGAAGAACAATGACGTTTGCACGCAAGAGGGTCTCGGCGTTCGCCGCCGTGGCCGTCGCCGCAGCGCTCGTGCTGACAGGCTGCGCCGACACCGGCAGCGGGTCGGGCGACGCAGGCTCCGGCGAGGGCGGCGGATCCGACAACCTGTCGATCACGTTCCTGCCCAAGAACCTCGGCAACCCCTACTTCGACACCTCCAGCGAGGGCGGCAAGAAGGCCGTCGAGGAGTTCGGCGGCACGTTCGCCGAGGTCGGACCGGCCGAGGCCACTCCCGACGCCCAGGTGAGCTACATCAACACCGCCACGCAGCAGGCGGTCGGCGCGCTCGTCGTCTCGGCGAACGACCCGAAGGCCATCTGCGACGCACTCAACGAGGCGCGGGACGCCGGTGTGAAGGTCGTCACCTTCGACTCCGACACCAACCCCGAGTGCCGCGACCTGTTCATCAACCAGGCCGACTCCGAGGGAATCGCCAAGGTGCAGATCGATCAGATCGCCGAGCAGATCGGCGGAGCGGGCGAGATCGCCGTGCTGTCGGCATCGGCCAACGCCACGAACCAGAACGCCTGGATCGAGCTGATGAAGGAGTACGTCGCGAGCGACTACCCCGACATCACGATCGTCGAGACCGTCTACGGCGACGACGAAGACCAGACCTCGTTCGACAAGACGGCGGCCCTGCTGCAGAGCCACCCGCAGCTGAAGGGCATCGTCTCACCGACCACGGTCGGTATCGCGGCAGCGGCGCGCTACCTCTCCACGTCGGACTACAAGGGCAAGGTCGCGCTGACCGGACTCGGCACGCCGAACCAGATGCGTGAATACGTGGAGGACGGCACCGTCACCTCGTTCGCGCTGTGGAACCCGGCCGACCTCGGCTACCTCTCGGCCTTCGCGGCCAAGGCGCTCGTCGAGGGCGACATCACCGGCAAGGAGGGCGACACCTTCGAGGCGGGCGACCTCGGCGAGTACGAGGTCGGCGCCGACGGCGTGGTCCTGCTGGGAGACCCGTTCGTGTTCAACGCGGACAACATCGGCGACTTCGACTTCTGAGTCGCCTCGCGAGAGGGCGTCGGGGCTTCGGCTCCGGCGCCCTCTCGCGTACGCCTCGGGGTCTCTTCGCATGAGCCCCGGCGTCGGGAGGGTTTCTCGGCGATGGGCGGATGCCTGTCCCGCGATCGTCCGCCCGACGGCGAGAACTCCGCCTGAGGCGTGGACCCCGCGACGCGCGAGCGCGGGTCAGCGCGGATCAGCGCGGGTCGAAGCGCGTTGGAGCGTGCGTCGCGGCGACCACGGCGCGCAGCTCCTCGAGTGTTGCGGGCGCGGCGCCGAGGGCCCGGGCCTGGACGAGCACGTTGCCGAGAGCCGTCGCCTCGACCGGACCCGCGAGCACCGGCAACCCTGTGCGGTCGGCTGTGGCCTGGCACAGGAGCCGGTTGAGCGATCCGCCGCCCACGAGATGGATGCTGTCGAGCTCGCGGCCGGAGAGATCCGCGGCCGTTTGCACGGCGTCCGCGAAGGCCGCGGCGATCGACTCCACGATCGAACGGGCGAATGCCGGTCGGGAGCTCGGGGCACGGTCGCCGAGGAGCGCCGCGATCCGTCCCGGCATGTCGCCGGGTGCGCTCAACGACGAGTCGTTCGCATCGAACACGGGCACCTCGCCGGTGACCTCGGATGCCGCAGCGAGCAGCTCGGGCAGATCGATGCGGGCACCGTCTTCGGCCTCCCAGGCGCGCACGGTCTCGCTGAGGAGCCAGAGCCCCGTGACGTTGTGCAGGAACCGATAGCGACCATCCACGCCGAGTTCGTGGGTGAAGTTCGCGGTGCGAGCGGCATCCGTCAGCACCGGTTGCGCGAGTTCCACGCCGACCAGGCCCCACGTTCCGCAGGAGATGTACGCGGATCGCGGCGAGGAGAGGGGAGCGGCGACGACGGCAGATGCGGTGTCGTGCGAGCCCACCGCGAGCACAGGAAGCTCCTTGCCGATGGTCGCCACGAGCTCGGGCCGAAGGCGGCCGATGGTCGTGCCGGGATCGACGAGCGGCGGGAGGATGCGCGACGGGATGCTGAGGCGATCGGCCAGCTCGTCGTCCCAGTCGCCGGATTCGACGCCCAGTAGCCCGGTGGTCGAGGCGTTCGTGCGCTCGGCCACCGCGACACCGGTGAGCAGGAAGGCGATGAGGTCGGGGATCAGGAGCGCGGTATCGGCCTCGGCGAGGCGTTCGTCGACGCGGTACTGGTACAGCGTGTTGAACGGCAGGAACTGCAGGCCGTTGCGCTGATACAGCTCGGAGAACGGCGCGATCGCGTGCACCTCGTCGACGCCACGAGCGGAGCGCTCATCGCGGTAGTGGAAAGGCTCGGCGAGCAGCTCGCCGTCTTTCAGCACGCCGTAGTCGACGGCCCACGAGTCCATGCCGATGCTCTCGATGCGCGGTTCCCGGCGGACGGCTTCGGTGAGCCCTGCCACGACGTGCTCGTACAGGGCGCCGAAGTCCCAGTGCAGTCCGTCTGCGCGCTCGACGGGTCCGTTCGGGAACCGCGACACGAGCTCGAGGTCGAGTTTCCCGTCGCCGATGCGCCCGATCATCACGCGCCCGCTGGTCGCGCCGAGGTCGACCGCCGCGACGGCCCGGACGCTCATCGGGGTTCTCCGTTCGTCGAGTGCACGGCATCCGCCCGAGTGCACGGCCGGTCGACGTGAACAGGGCGTGCACTCGGCGCGAAGCCGTGCACTCGACGGATGGGAGTCATCGCAGGAACGCCGCGGCGACGCCGGAGTCGACGGGAATGTGCAGGCCCGTGGTGCGGCTGAGCTCGGGGCCCGTGAGCACGTAGACCGCGTCTGCCACGTTCTCGGGAACGACCTCGCGCTTGAGGATCGTGCGGTTGGCGTAGTACTGGCCGAGGTCCTCTTCCGCGACACCGTAGGTCGCTGCGCGGTTGGCGCCCCAGCCCGAGGCGAAGATGCCGGAGCCGCGCACGACGCCGTCGGGGTTGATGCCGTTCACGCGGATGCCGAACTCACCGAGCTCGACGGCGAGCAGTCGCACCTGGTGGGCCTGGTCGGCCTTGGTTGCGGAGTAGGCGATGTTGTTCGGGCCGGCGAAGACCGAGTTCTTCGAGGAGATGTAGATGATGTCGCCGCCGAGCTTCTGGTCGATGAGCACGCGTGCGGCGGCCTTCGACACGAGGAACGAGCCCTTGGCCATGACGTCGTGCTGCAGATCCCAGTCCTTCTCCGTGGTCTCCAGGAGCGGCTTCGAGAGCGAGAGCCCGGCGTTGTTCACGACGAGGTCGACGCCGCCGAACGCGAGCACCGCCTCGTTCAGCGCGGCCTGCACGGCATCGGCATCCGCGACGTTCGCGGCGACACCGATCGCGACATCCGTGTTCCCGAGTTCCGCGGCGGCGGCCTGGGCCTTCTCGAGGTCGAGGTCGGCGATCACGACGCAGGCGCCCTCGGCGGCGAGACGGGTGGCGATGGCCTTGCCGATGCCGGAGGCGGCACCGGTGACGAATGCGATACGGCCCTGGTGCGTCTTCGGCTTCGGCAGGCGCTGCAGCTTGGCCTCTTCCAGCGCCCAGTACTCGATGCGGAACTTCTCGGCATCCGAGATCGGCGCGTAGGTCGACAGCGCCTCGGCGCCGCGCATCACGTTGATCGCGTTGACGTAGAACTCGCCAGCGACCCGGGCGGTCTGCTTGTTCGCGCCGTACGAGAACATGCCCACACCGGGGATCAGCACGATGAGCGGGTCGGCTCCGCGGATCGCGGGCGACTCGGCGGTGGCGTGCGCGTCGTAGTAGGCCTGGTAGTCGGCGCGGTACTGGTCGTGCAGCTCGTGCAGACGGGCGATCTGCTCCTCTGCGGAAGCCGTGGCCGGCAGGTCGAGGATCAGCGGCTTGACCTTGGTGCGGAGGAAGTGATCGGGGCAGCTGGTGCCGAGGGCGGCCAGCTCGGGCGCCTTCTCGGATGCCAGGAAGTCGAGGACCACATCGGCGTCGGTGAAGTGTCCGACCATCGGCTTGTCAGTCGATGCGATGCCGCGGACGGTCCCGGCGAGGGCGGCTGCGCGCTCCCGGCGCTCGTTCGCAGCCAGGGCCTCGAATCCGGCGCGGACGCCGCCGAACGGCTGGTCCTTGCCATGCGCGGCGATGTACTCGGCGGCGGTGTCGATGATCCACAGCGAGTTCGCCTCGGCCTCTTCCGAGGTGTCGCCCCACGCCGTGATGCCGTGGCCGCCGAGGATGGTGCCGATCGCCTGCGGATTCTGGGCCTTGATCGCGGCGATGTCGAGACCGAGCTGGAAGCCGGGGCGACGCCAGGGAACCCACACGACCTTGTCGCCGAAGATGGTCGCCGTCAGCGCCTCGCCGTCGGCGGCCGTCGCGATCGCGATGCCGGAGTCGGGGTGGAGGTGGTCGACGTGTGCGGCGTCGACGAGCCCGTGCATGGCGGTGTCGATCGAGGGAGCCGCTCCGCCCTTGCCGTGCAGGCAGTAGTCGAACGCGGCGACCATCTCGTCTTCACGATCGAGGCCGGGGTACACGTCGACCAGCGCGCGCATGCGGTCGAGTCGCAGCACGGCGAGGCCGCTCTCCTTCAGAGTGCCCAGGTCGCCGCCGGAGCCCTTGACCCACATCAGCTCGACCGGCTGCCCCGTCACGGGGTCGGTCTCGGTGCCCTTGGCGGAGGTGTTCCCGCCGGCGTAGTTCGTGTTCTTCGGGTCGGCGCCGAGGCGGTTCGACCGGGCTATCAGGGCGGCGGCGGTGGGGTTCGTCATGACTCTCCAAGACAGGGGCGATGCACACGACCATGTGCACTCATGCTGTTACTTCTTGTGAAAGATAACATGAAACTACGTCAAGATGAAGCGGTCAGAGGATGTCGGTGGTCTGCCGAAAGGGGTTGAGCCGCTCGTCTCCCGGGTCGAGTTCCGTGATGAGCACCGAGATCTCGTCGCGCTCCAGCGCGCGGGCCACGGAACGGCGCTCGAGCTTGCTGGAGTCGACGCACACCACCGTTGTGCCGGCGTTCGCGGCCATCGCCTGCTTCAGCTCGGCCTCATCGACCGACACCTCCGAGGTGCCGTCCGCGCTGTCGAGTGCATCCGCCGACGAGAAGAAGATGTCGAAGTACACCGACCGCATGCTCCTGCGAGCGATCGGCCCGACGAGGCTGCCCGTGGTCGGCTCGGCGGTCCCGCCGGAGATCACCGCCGTGACGCCGTCGAGCGGCTGCAGCAGTTGGAACGACTCGAACGAGTTGGTGTACGCCGTGAGCCCCGTTCTCGGCCCGACGATCGAGGCGAGCATGTTGACCGTCGAGGAGGCATCGAGCGCGATGCTGCCCTGTTCTGGGACGAGCCGGAGCGCCTTCTCGGCGATCGTCCGCTTCGCGCTCGCCCGGATGGCCCGCCGCGCATCGAACGGGCGGGCTCGCGGAGCCGCGGTCGCCCCGCCGCGCACGCGACGCACGCGCCCCTCGGCCTCGAGCTCGAGGAGGTCGCGCCGGATCGTCATCGACGACACGGAGAAGAGGTCGGCGGCCGCCTCGATCATGACGCCCTGGGGGCCGTTCGCGAGTTCGACGAGTTCGTCTCTGCGGCGCTGCGCTTCGAGATTGCCGGAAAGAGCCATGGGAGGAATCTATCCGGTGCGCCCGAGTCCGACGCTATCGGGTGCGTCGTCGACGTGCCGCGACGGAGAGCTGGATGAGGACGCCTCCGAGCACCACCGCGAGCACGCCGGTGAGCAGCACCGGGAGGGGGTCGGACCCGCTGTCCGCCAGAACCGGGCCGCTCCCCGGCGACGGTTCGGGCGGCCCGGGCGCGAAGGCGAAGCGAGCCGATGTCGCTGCGGGCGCGAGGAGCCCGGTGAGTTCGTATGCGGCCGGATCGAGGACGTACTCGCCTCCGGACGAGACGAGGTCCAGCGCGAGCGAGCACGAGACGTCCGTCGGTCCGAGGCTCCCGCGACCGACGATGCCCGCCGACGTCACGTCGAGCGCGCCGTTCGGGCAATCCGTTTCGATGGCCGGGCTCTCGGCGGGAACGAGACCGGCGGGCAGAGCGAGGTCGAAGCTCCATTCCGGCTTCGCGCCGCTGGGCACCGCCGGCGATCCCGCGAGGTGCGTGTTGGTGACGGTGAGAAGGAATCGGGCCGGCTGGTCGGAGGCGTAGGAGTCGCCGCTCGGGGGAGCCGCGATCACCGCATCGAGTTGCGGAGTCGTGTCGATGAGGGCGAGATTGTCGAAGGCGTTGTCGTCGCCACCGCCCCCACCCAGGTTGTTGAGCAGCGCGACCTCGACGCTCGGCGACTGCGCCAGCAGCGACGTGAATCCTCGGAAGGTGCCCACGTTGTTCCCGTTGATCTGGTGGACGGGCAGGTCGCACGCGGCGATCGGTCCGGGAAAGGCGGCGACCGGAGGGGAAACGCCGTCGTCGAGCTGCACCGCCAGGTCGACGGGGTTCGTGGTCCAGCAGTTCGCCTGGGCCACATCGACCGTCGCGGTGTAGTAGTGCCCGGCGATCACCGGCACCGCGGTCGCGGCCATCACTCCGGCGGGCGAGTCTCCCTGGGTGTAGGAACTCACCGCGTGATTCGCGGTGGGCTCGGCGCGGGGCACGGACGGATACGGGTAGTCGGGGTCGGCGGCCCAGGATCCCAGGGTCCTCGCGAGGCTGCGCGACTGATTCCAGCCGTCCTGCAGGCAGTCCGCCGCCTGGGAGGCGGTGGGAACGGTCGAGACGTCATCCCCGGCGACGATGAGCCCGTTGCAGAACTGCCCGTTCCAGGCCGGGTCCGCCCGATAGAGCTCGCCCTCGCGGCCGACGTATCCCGGCACCGGTGGGGCGACACCGTCGTCGTAGTCCGCGATCGTCTGCACGAACTCCGGTGTCGCCGGAGGAACGGGGCCCTCGAATCCCTCGTACAGCACCACGGTCGGCGCTGCCATGACGCCAGGCGACCCCGGTGCGGCAGCAGCAGACGAGGCGCCCGACGCGATGATCACGCCGAGCGCTGCGGTCGCTCCCACGAGGGGGAGCGACCGACGCACGCGTGACCTGCGAAGGGCCGGCATGTCTTGAAGGTACGCCCCGGGCCCCCCGCTGTCGATGGGTTGCGGTCAGGCGCCCCAGCCGGCCTGCACGCCACCCACGCGGTCGGCAGCGATCTTCTGCTGGTAGCCGGATGCGGCGTAGGCGGCCATGGGGTCGGCGGCCAGGCCGCGCGACTCGCGCCATTCGGCCAGCGCCGGGCGCACGTCGGTGTAGAACGCATCCATGAAGACGGCGTTCGCGGCGAGCACGTCGCCCGACTTCTGCGCGGCGGTGAGCGCATCGTGGTCGACGAGCAGCGCGCGGGCGGTCATCTCCTGCACGTTGAGCACGGAGCGGATCTGGCCGGGGATCTTGTCCTCGACGTTGTGGCACTGATCGAGCATGAATGCCACGTCGGGGTTGTTGAGGCCGCCACCGCGGATCACCTCGAACAGGATGCGGAACAGCTGGAACGGATCGGCCGCGCCGACGATCAGGTCGTCGTCGGCGTAGAAGCGCGAGTTGAAGTCGAACGAGCCGAGCTTGCCGAGGCGCAGCAGCTGCATCACGATGAACTCGATGTTGGTTCCGGGGGCGTGGTGACCGGTGTCGAGGCAGACCATGGCCTTCTCGCCGAGGGCGCTGACCTGGGCGTAGGACGTGCCCCAGTCGGGAACGTCGGTGTGGTAGAACGCCGGCTCGAAGAACTTGTACTCGAGCACGAGGCGCTGGTCGTCGCCGAGGCGCGCGTAGATCTTCTGCAGCGACTCCTGCAGCCGGTCCTGCCGGCCGCGGAGGTCTGCCTGGCCCGGGTAGTTCGAGCCCTCGGCCAGCCAGATCTTGAGGTCACGGCTGCCGGTGGCGTCCATCACGTCGATGCAGGCGAGGTGGTGGTCGATGGCCTTCTGGCGGACACCTGCGTCTTCGTGCGTGAGGGCGCCGAACTTGTAGTCGTCGTCCTGGAAGGTGTTCGAGTTGATGGTGCCGAGCGTGACGCCCAGGTCTTCGGCGTGCTTGCGCAGATCGTCGTACGAGTCGACGAGGTCCCACGGGATGTGCAGTGCGACCGAGGGGGCGAGAGCGGTGTACTTGTGGACCTGCGCCGCATCGGCGATCTTCTCGAACGGGTCGCGCGGGGTGCCGGGGGTGCCGAACACCTTGAACCGGGTGCCGGAGTTGCCGAACGCCCAGCTGGGCAGCTCGATGCCCTGCTTCTCGAGGGTTGCGAGGTGGTCGGGGGAGAGGATGCTCACGATGCACTGCTTTCTGAGTCGTTGCCGGATCTGGAGTCGTCGTCGGATGCTGCGTGCCCGCCGGCGGCGGCGAGCTGGTCTTCGAGGTGGAAGACCTCGGTGAGCGCAGTGGCGGCCTGGTCGGGCCGACCGTCGAGGCCGTGGAAGAACCGGCTCATCTCGGCCTCCCAACGCGCAGCGACCGGAGAAGCCGAGAGGTACGCCTGAGCGGCGGCATCGTCATCGGTCTCGTAGTAGCCGATGAGCGTGCCGTGGTCGCCGAGGAACAGCGTGTAGTTGCGGCGTCCGGCGGCGGCGATCTCGGCGAGCATCTCCGGCCACACCGGGGAATGCCGTGCGAGGTACTCGTCGAGCAGCTCGGCACGGATCTGGAGCTGGAAGGCGACGCGCGTCATGGGGCTCCTCTGCCGAGTGACGTAGTTTCTGAATCGTTTCAATCATCATCGTAAGACGAGCCGATGACACCCGTCAAGCGGAGGGTGGCTCGAACGATTGCCGTACACTCTCGCACAGCATCCGAAGCGACGAGGAGCAGCAGTGGCAGTGAGTGTGCGCGACGTCGCAGCGGCGGCAGGTGTGTCGGTCGGTACGGTGTCGAACGTCCTGAACCAGCCGGACAAGGTCGCGGCGACGACGGTCGAGCGGGTGCAGGCGGTGATCGCCGAGCTCGGTTTCGTGCGCAACGACGCCGCCCGTCAACTCCGTGCCGGTCGCAGCCGGAGCATCGGCCTGGTCGTGCCCGACGCGGGCAACCCGTTCTTCGCCGACGTCGCCCGTGGCGCCGAGGCGCGCGCGGACGAAGACGCGCTCGCCGTTCTGCTCGGCAACAGCGATGAGAACCCCTCGCGGGAGGACAACTACCTCGATCTGTTCCGCGAACAGCGGGTCAACGGGGTGCTCATCACACCGGCATCCGACGACATCGACAAGCTGCTGCGCGTGCAGGCGGCGGGCACGCCCGTGGTGCTCGTCGACCACGAGGCGCCTGGAGCGGTGTTCTGCTCGGTGTCGGTCGACGACGACGAGGGTGGCTTCCTGGCCGCTCAGCATCTGCTGCGGATCGGACGGCGACGTCTGGCATTCGTGGGGGGACCGGAGTCGATCGCGCAGGTGATGAACCGCCTCCGGGGTGCGCAGCGCGCCGTCGACGAGGTGCCCGACGCGACGCTCGAAGTGCTCCGGATGCCGGCGCTCACAGTGCTGCATGGGCGCGCGGCCGGCGAGGAGATCGCCGCGCGCCGGGAGGTGGATCGACCGGACGCGATCTTCGCCGCGAACGATCTGCTCGCGGTGGGCCTGCTCCAGGCCCTGACGATGTTCCACTCGCTGCGAGTGCCGGATGACATCGCACTGGTCGGCTATGACGACATCGACTTCGCGACGGCCACCGTCGTGCCGTTGACGTCGGTGCGCCAGCCTGCCCAGCTCATCGGACGCACCGCGGTCGAGCTGCTGCTGCGGTCGATCAGTGATCCCGACGGCGAGTATGAGCGCCGGGTGCGGTTCCGCCCCGAGCTGATCGTGCGGCAGTCGACCGCCGGCTGACCTTCAGGCAGCCCCGGCGGTCAGCCGACTGGGGAGTGGATCGCGCACGTGCTTCTGCTACCTCGCGAACATCGTCAACAATGATCGAACCTATAACGTCCGTGTTATACTTCGAGTGTGTGGAAAGTTGTCGATCATCCAGAGGCGACCTCGGAGTATTCGGCTTTGAACGCCCGAGAGGCCGTCGCCATCGATAACGCCGTGGCAAAGCTCCGCGTCGTGGGGGCCAGCCTCGGATATCCGCATACCAGCGATGTCAAGAACACTCAGAAACTCCGAGAACTCCGTCCCCGCGCTGGACGAAGCCCTGTGCGGGCGTTCTACCGGCAAATCGGCGACACCTTCGTCATAGGGGCGTACGGGCCGGAAGCCGAGAGCAACCCCAAAGGCTTCAAGAGGGCCTGCGAGGACGCCGTGAGAAGACTCAACCAGATCACCGTGACGAAGGGATCATCATGAACTTGTCGGACCTTCAGGACCACCAGGCTGTCCGCGATGCTCGCCGAGCATCGGATCCGGAGTACGCCGCCGAAGCGGCCCGCACCAAGCTCGCCGACGACGTCAGCGTCGCTGTCGTTCGCTACCGTGAGGAGCACCGCCTGTCGCAGACGGAGTTTGCGCGCCGGCTCGGCTGGAAGCAGCCCCACGTCGCCCGTCTGGAGCGCGGCGACGTCACCCCCTCTCTGGAGTCCCTCCAGCGGTTGGCTCGCGCCGGCGTGATCGAAGTGCAGGTCAAGCGGCAGGGCACGATCGTGAAGAACGCTGACTCAGCCGGTTCGGTGATCCGCAAGCATAATCCGGAGAATCATGTGAAGCGGCTCGCCAGCTCGACCGCCTGAGCAGGTATGAGCGCCGGGTGCGGTTCCGCCCCGAGCTGATCGTGCGGCAGTCGACCGCCGGCTGACCCGCCTGTCGGCGACCGGTGGTCACCCCGACAGCGGCACCGAGCGCGTATGTGCTCCGTGCCCGAGCTTCTCCGTGTCCTGGCCCGGAAGGTCGAGTTCGGCGGTCGCTCCGACGGGAACGACGAGGTCGACCTGCAGCTCGTCCTGCGCGATGCGCCAGGAGATGGATGCTTCGCCGTATGGCGTGCGCTGCGTCGCTGAGGCATGCGTCAGCCCGCCGCCCGGCCGAGGCGCGAACCGGATGCGGCGGTAGCCGGGGTCGGCGGGGGCGAGCCCGGCGACACTGCGGTGCAGCCAGTCGGCGACCGCTCCCAGCGCGTAGTGGTTGAACGAGGTCATGCTCCCCGGGTTGACGGTGCCGTTCGGAAGCAGTGCATCCCACCGCTCCCAGATCGTCGTCGCGCCGTGCACGACCTGATACAGCCAGGACGGGCAGTCCTTCTCGAGCAGCAGGTCGTATGCGGTGTCGACGTGGCCGGTCAGGGTGAGGGCATCGCAGACGAGGGGAGTGCCGACGAAGCCCGTCGCGATGCGGTTGCCGTCGGCATGGACGAGGTCGGCGAGACGATCACCCGCTTTCGCGCGCTGGGCAGGGTCGGGAAGCAGGTCGAACGCGATCGCGAGGGCGTACGCGGTCTGCGCATCCGAGGTCATCGTGCCGTCGGGCTTCACATACGCGGCACGGAAGGCTGCCGCGACCTCCGCGGCGAGAGCGGCGTACCGGTCCGCATCCGCTGAGCGGTCGAGCACGCGAGCCATGTCGGCGACGGCGCGCGCCGATCGCGCGAAATAGGCGGTCGCCACCAGGTAGCGGTCCGTACGCCCCGCGCCCGGATCCTGCGGAGGAGCTGCGGGGTCGAGCCAATCGCCCAGCTGGAAGCCTTCGTTCCACAGCCGATCAGGACCGGCGGTGGACTCCACCTTGTCGACCCATCGCCGGGCACTCTCGAACTGGGCGGCGAGCACGCCGACGTCGCCGAACCGCTGATGGAGCGTCCAGGGCAGCAGCGTCGCGACATCACCCCAGGCGGCGCCGGGCCGGATCGGATCCCACACCTTGTGTGTGGGGACGACGGGGACGAACCAGGGGACGGTGCCGTCGGGCAACTGGTCCGCCTCCACATCGCGGAGCCAGCCGGAGAGCATCCCCGAGACGTCGAACAGTGTCGACGCGGTCGGGCCGAACACCTGGATGTCGCCCGTCCACCCCACGCGCTCGTCGCGCTGCGGACAGTCGGTCGGGATGTCGAGGAAGTTGCCCCGCATGCCCCAGACGACGTTGCGGTGCAGCTGCTCGACCAGCGGGTCCGAGCAGGCGAACCAGCCGGTGCGCTCGAGGTCGGTGTGCAGCACGCGCGCGGTGAGCGCGCCGGCGGCGGCATCCGCATCGAGGTCGCCCGGCCAGCCGTCGATCTCGACGTAGCGGAAGCCGTGGAACGTGAAGCGCGGCTCCCACTCCTCACCGTCGGGGCGCCCGGCCAGCGTGTAGTGGTCGGTGGAGCGGGCGCTGCGCAGAGGACGCGTGTAGATCTCGCCCTCCTGCAGCACCTCGGATGTGCGGAGCGTGACGGTCGAACCCCGCGGCCCCGTGACGCGGATACGCACCCGTCCGACCAGGTTCTGACCGAAGTCGAGGATGCGTGCCCCGCTCGGTGAGGTGAGCACGGCGAGGGGCGCGACGTCTTCGGTCACTCGGACGGGTGGTCCGGTCGGCGCCACGAGCGTGCGCGGGTCGCGATCGCGCACGGTGACCGGCATCCAGCCACCGTCGTCGAAGGCGGCGGTCGACCAGGCCGGCACCTCCTGTCGCGCGTCGTGGTCCTCCCCGTCGTAGATGCCGGAACGGAGGATGGGGGAGGGCGCGCCCTTCCAGGCGTCGTCCGTCGAGAGGGTCTGACGTGTTCCGTCGGTGTAGGTGATCTCCAGCTGGCCGAGGAACGACAGGTCCCCGCCGAAGATGTTGCGGCGACCGCCCCGCCAACCGAGTCGACCTCGGTACCAGCCGTCGCCGAGCCAGGCTCCGAGCGCGTTCTCGCCGTTGCGCAGCAGGTCCGTCACGTCGTACGTGTAGTAGCGGAGTCGCTCGCGATAGACCGTCCAGCCCGGGGAGAGGGTGTCGGAGCCGACGCGGATGCCGTTGATCTCGGCGTCGTAGAGGCCGTGCGCGGTGGCGTACAGCCGCGCGCGGGCGATCTCGCCGTCGACACGGAATCCCCGCCGCACCAGCGTCGCCCGGCGGGCATCGCTCTCCGGGTTCTCGTCGAGCTCCAGCCCGACCGGCCGCGCGGACCAGTCCTCCGGGTGCAGCAGACCCGTCTCCAACGACGTCTCCGGGCTCGGATCGGACCAGCCGCCGTCATCGCCCTGCACCGAAACGCGTACGGCGACGCGTTCGCGGGACTCCAGCGCGCGGCCCGGCCAGGGGACCAGCACCTGCTCGGAGGAGGCGACCTCGACGGTCTCGTCGTCGTCGGCGTGGACAACGGTCACCGCATAGGACTGCTGTTTCCAGTCGGCGGGAGCGTCGCTGAGCGTCCAGCTCAGTCGCGGGCGCGATTCGCCGATGCCGAGTGGCTCCCGGTGGTGTTCGATGCGCGGCGCGGAGACGGTCGTCATGGTGTTCATCCTTGCGGATGGCCCCTCCTCGCGCCCGCTCTGGCCTCAGGCCGTCGTCTCCCGGCGGGGTCGATGCACGTCCTTCGCGCTCGGTATCCCCTTCGAGAAGAGGAGCGAGAGGAGGCTGATCAGGATCAGCCCGAAGAACGCGATGCGCAGCGACGACAGCTGCGAGTCGCGATAGACGGTCGCTAGGGTGTCGGCATCCGCGTCGCTCAGACCCGCGTCCTCGGCGATGGCGGTGACGTCCGCGGCGGGGACGATCGTGACGCCGTGCTCTGTCGCGGTCGCCACGGTCGTCTTCGTGGCGTCGGGCAGATCGCTCGCCGCCACCCCCGAGGCGAACGACGTCGACAGCGCGCCGATGAGGATCGAGCCGATGAGCGCCGTTCCCAGCGACGAGCCGAGGTTCTGGAACACTCCCTGCAGGCCGCCGACCTCGCTCGTCTCCTTCTCGGTCACACTCGACATGTTCACGTTGCCGAGCTGCGAGGCGAGCAGCCCGAGCGCGGCGCCGGCGAGGAACATCCCGGTGGCGAAGAATCCGCTGCGCAGATCGCTGGTGGCGGAGCCGAGCAGGATGAGCGCGCTGACGACGAGCACCAGTTGACCGATCCGCACGATCGTCCGCGGCGACAGCATGCGCGAGAGCCGGGTGCCGACGATGGAGAACAGCACGAGGGCGATCGACAGCGGGAAGATCCGGATGCCGGTCTCCAATGCGTCGAGACCGAGCGTCATCTGCAGGTACACCGGCACCATGAAGAACAGGCCGGCCGTCACGGTGTACTGCGCGCCGAGCACCGACAGTCCGCTGCGGAGGGCGGTGATCGAGAACATCCCCACGTGCACGAGGGGCGCCCGTCCCGCGCGCTCGAGGCTCCGCTGCCGGGAGAGGAACAGCGCGAGCAGCACGAGCCCGAGCACGATGAGCCAGGCGGCGGGGGAGATGCCGAGCGGAGCGACGGAGACTCCGCCGATCTCGGGAGGGTTGAGCGGCAGGACCCACCCCCAGGTCTTGCTCTGCAGCATCCCGAACACGACCGTGACGAGTCCGACGGACGACAGCGCGACGCTGAGGATGTCGATGCGCACACTCTGCCTCGGGGTCGGATCCGTGACGATCCGTGCGCACAGCACGACGCCGATCATGATGAAGACCTCAGCAACGAAGACATAGCGCCAGTCGAGGTACGTCGTCACGAATCCACCGATCAGGGGTCCGGCCGCGACGGCCGCGCCCGACACGGCGCCGATGATCGCGAACGCCGTGATCCGCTCGCGACCGCCGTAGTTGTCCGCGACGAGCGCCGCGATCGCCGGGATGACGAGCACGGCGCCGAGCCCCTCGACGATCGACCAGCCGAGGAACAGGAACTGCACGTTCGGACTCACTGCCGTGATCAGCGAGCCGGCGGCGTAGACGCACGACCCGATAACGAACGCTCTGCGGCGCCCCCACACATCGCCGAGCTTCGCCCCCAGCAGCATGAACGCGGCCATCGTGAGCGTGTAGAAGGTGATGGCCCCCTGCATCGCGGCGACGGTGGTGTCGAGGTCGGACACCACCGTCGAGATCGACACGTTCATCACGGTGCCGTCGAGCACCATCACGAACTGCGCGGACCCGAGGACGGCGATGACGCCCCACTTCTTCATGACGACTCCTTCGACGGTGCAGCAGGGGTGGCGGCGATCGCGCCGGCGCCGCGCATGATGCGCGCGACCGCCGTGATGAGGAACAACTGACCGGTGATCGCCTCCGCGACCGCGACCGCCTGCGACGTCGCATTCGCGGGGACGAGGTTGCCGTAGCCGGTGGTCGTGAGCGTCGTGAACGAGAAGAAGAGCTGGTTGGCGAGGGAGTCGTCGTCGGGGCCGCCGAACATCGGCTCGGGGGAGACGAGGGAGAGCAGGTTGAAGACGAAGGTGAAGAAGAGACCGACCAGCACATAGGCGGTGACGGCGGCCAGCAGTGCCTCGGCATTGAGCCCGCGGCGCTTCACCTGGTCCCCGATGATCGCGACGGGGGATGCGAGCAGCGCGATCATCGTCGCCGCGGAGAACGCGATGTCGAGGATGTGGCCGCTCGCGCCGAGGAGCGTCGCCACGATCGTGGCCACCCCGGCGGCCGACAGGATCACCCACGCCACGTGCTGCACCATGCGGGGCGCGGCGGTGACCCGGAAGACCACGGCGACCGTCATGAGGGTCACCAGAAAGGCCCACGGGTTCGGGTTCGGGCCACGCTGAGCGGCACACAGCGCATACGAGACGACGACCAGCGCGGCGACGACCGCATACCCGGATGCCCCGCTGAAGAGCAGATCGGGGCGCCGCTCCTCGATGCGGGACCTCGCTGTCCGTGCGGAGGCGCTCACCGTCCCGGCTCCCCGGAACCCATCGTCGGCAGTCGCCCGGAGGCGCGGGCGGCCAGGAACGCCGCGTAGTCCTCCTCGTTCTGATCGGCGTAGGCGTCGGCGAACGCGCAGATCGCCTCTTCGAACGCCCGGCCCCGACCGAGGTAACCGGCGATCTCGAGCCGGTCTCCGCTCCTCGCGTGCCCGCGTGCGAGGGTCTCGCCGCAGATGCGCGCGTAGAGCGCGGCCCCTCTCGGGGTCATCGTCTCCGGATCGATTCCGCCCTTCCAGTCGTGGAGCTGACGCACGTAGAAGTCGCGCGTGACGCCGTCGGTGCCGGTCACCCGCTGCCAGCCGAGGAAGAGGTCGCTGGCTGCCTGCATGAGCCGTTGCCCGCGCACGACCCGTTCTCCCTCGCTGTCGTGCGTGCCAGGGCCGAGGAACCGTTCGAGCACCGACGGCTGTGCGGTCTTGGCCTGTAGAAGCAGCGGGTCGCTGTCATCCCTCCCGCTGAGCAGGATCACCCATGCCCGCGTGCCGACGCTGCCGATCCCGCCGACCGTCCTGGCCATGTGTCGGTAGCGGTACTCGGAGATCGGATGCCGGTCGCCCGGCAGCGTGTCCTGATACGCCGCGAGGAGATCGCGCATGATGCCGACCTCGTCGAGATCCTGAACGGCTCCGGGAAGGAGATCTTCGACCGGCGTCACCAGTGGTGGGTTCGGGATGATCCGCAGCTGTCCGTCCTGCACGTGCACGAGTTGCGCGAACGATCTCATCCGGTCGCGCTTGCGCGCCTTCTTGATGGCGGCATCGAGCCGCGCGACGGTCTCGTCCTCGGCTCTTCCGCGGTCGCGCTCCGCCCGGATTCGACGGCGTGCGCCGTCGGCGTCGAACCGGTCGTACCAGGCGTCGAGGACGTGGGCATCGGCGGCCCGCCGCATCGCCTTCCGGTACCCGACGATCGACGCGCGGACGCAGGCGTCGATCTCCTCCGTCGAGAAGCCGCGCTGCCGCCCGGCCACCGCGAAGCTCGTCGCCAGCCGTTTGAGATCCCACTCGAACGGCCCCGGGAACGTCTCGTCGAAATCGTTCATGTCGAAGATCAGTCGACGCTCCGGGGTGCCGAACAGGCCGAAGTTCGACAGATGCGCGTCGCCGCACAGCTGCACGGTGATGCCGGTGTGCGCGGCGGTGGCGAGGTCCGACGCCATGAGCAACGCGGACCCCCGGAAGAAGGCGAAGGGCGACGCGGACATCCGCTCGTATCGCAGCGGCACGATGTCGAGATCCCGGGTCGTGGCCTGCCCCTCGAGCAGCGCGACCGGGTCGGGGCGGTCAGCAGACGGGTGCCAGGGGCCCTGCCGCGAGCGGGGCGCGCGGGTGCGCGCGTCGCGTCCCCGGTTGCGTCTGAGGACGAACTCCGGCGCCACCGCATCCGGCGCAGCGACGTCGTCGCGCCCGTCGGCGTTTCGGTCACCGGCCATGTCGCACCTCGCACCTGTGTGATGACGGCGCGGGATCCGGGTGACCGGGGCGGATCCCCGGGGTCGGGTGCGGGCGGCGTCGCATCGCTCATCGTGGCAGCGCATGACGGACTCGACGTGGTGCACGTCACCCTTTTCGGGCGAGGGCGTGGGCGAGGGCGAGGGCGTGGGGCGGACCGCCTCGCCTTCAGGCGTCGCTGGTCGTGGCGCGCTTCGCGCTCGCGCCCCGCATGATCCGCGCGACCGCCGTGATCAGGAACAGCTGACCGGTGATGCCCTCGGCGATGGCCACCGCCTGGCCGCCGGTACCGACCGGCACGAGATTTCCGTAACCGGTCGTCGTGAGCGCCGTGAAGGAGAAGAACAGCTGATTGCCGAGCGAGTCGAGGCTTGCCTCGCCGAACAGCGGATCCACCGAGATCTGCGACATCAGGTTGTACACGAAGGCGAAGAACATGCCGACGAGGATGTAGGCGGTGATCGCCGCCAGCAGCGCCTCCAGATTGAGGCCGCGCCGGGTCACCTGGTGGGCGATGACGACCCACGGGGCGACGAGCAGTGCGATCATCGACGCGGCCGAGAGTGGGATGGCGAGCAATGGTCCTTCGAGTCCGAACAGGTCGGCGATGACGGCGGTGACCCCGGCGACGGAGAGCACGACCCAGGAGACCCGCTGCACCATGCGTCGGGCCCGGGTCACATGAAAGACCATGGCGACCGTCGCAAGCATGGGGAGGAAGGCCCACGGGCTCGGGTCGGTGCTGGGCTGTATCGCGCACAGGCCGTACGACACGATGAGCAGGATGAGGACGATCCCGTACCCGAGAGCGCGGTCATCCCACCGGCGGCCGAGCCGACCTCTGACGTGCTGCTCGTCCACCGCTTCTGTCAGGGGCATGGCGACTCCACTTCGGTGCGATGGACGCCGTCGTCCATGATGTGCGGCCAGTATCCCAGCGCCGGGGCGCATCCCCTCTCAGGGCGAGTGCGCGTCGGCGGGAACGGGAGTCGCGGCCCCGGTTCGAGACTGTCCGCCGAACCCGTTATGATGGCTGAGTGCATCCGATCTTCGGGTCGGATCCACGGAGACGTCGCATAGTCCGGCCGAGTGCACCACCCTGCTAAGGTGGAGTCCCCTCACGGGGACCAGGGGTTCAAATCCCCTCGTCTCCGCACTTTCTTTCTTCGCTTGCGGGCCCGGTCGTCTGTCGTTCACGGCAGACTCGAGAGCATGTTCCGCGACATCACGACCGTCGTCTTCGACGTGCTCGGCACCCTCGTCGACGAACCCCGCGGCCTTCGCACCGCCATCGCCGAAGCGGTGGGCGCTGCCCGTGACCCTGACGAGCTGCTCGGTGTCTGGCAGGGTCACATCGAACGCGAACAGGCCCGCATCGGGCGAGGCGCACGCGACTACGCCGACACCGAGAGCCTCGATCGCGAGGCAGCGCTGCGGGTGGCTGAAGCGGCGGGGCTCGACGACCAGGCCCGCATCGATCGACTGGCATCCGCGGCTGAGCGGCTTCCGCCCTGGGACGACTCCGCCGACGGTGTCGCGCGACTCGCGCAGAGGTTCCGCGTGCTCGGGCTGTCGAATGCGACGACGAAGACGCTGCATCGGCTGGGAGCGCACGCCGGCCTGGAATGGGATCTGGCGCTCTCGGCGGACGCCGTCCGCGCCTACAAGCCTGCCCCCGAGGTCTACGCTCTGGCGGTGGAAGCTGCGGGCGGTGATCCTTCGCGCGTGCTGATGGTCGCGGCCCATGCCTGGGATCTGCGGGGCGCGCAGGCGGTGGGAATGCGGACTGTATACGTGCGACGCCCGGTGGGGGACCCGCCGACTCCGTCAGACACGTTCGACGGTCGATTCGACGGACTTCAGCAGCTCGCCGACGCGCTCATCTAGAGCGCGGCGGATCGATCCTCTTCTCTCAGCAGCAGCTGCCCTTTCTCTCAGCAGCAGCAGCCGCCCGCCGAGCGCGCGCTGCCGATGGGCTCGACCTCCGTCGACTCGTCCGCGATGCCGAAGCGGATCAGCGCGCGCGGGTCGAAATGGTCATCCGGTGGTGCGACATCGGGCGCCACTGCGTGGAGAAGGGTGAAGTCGGCCGCAGCGCCCACCACCAGCAGAGCTCCGACCGGGAAGCAGTCGATCACGAGGTGGAACTCGTCATCGCGCTGCTGCACGGTCATCCCGGTGATCGACCAGGCCGTGAACTCATCCGCCATCGGCGTGCAGCGCCAGCTCTGCTGCTCCACGCCGGTCACCCGCAACAGTGCAGTGGTGCCGCGCAGACGTGTCGACTGCCCCAGTTCCAGGAGCACGCCGACAGTCCCGCCGAGCACATCGACGAGGATCCGTGTGATCTGGGAGCCCACCAGCGCATCATCCGTCAGGAACGGATTCTCCCCGTCCGGGAGTGGCGGAAGCGCGCCGGGTACGCCGATGAGCAGGTCGTTCACGTTCATGGCTATTCGCTCTCCCCAGAGATCCCCCGACCGTTCGAGAGTATGTGATCGCGGTTCACAAATTCTGAACGCCGAATGTGAAGGGGCACCAGGGGTGCGGGGCGACGCCGACGAGGTGTGCTGCGTTCGTCGTGGCCCTCCGGTAGTCTCACCGGCATGGCCACCGCATCGACGCAGACCCATAAACGCGAGGCTTTCGGATCGCGGAACGTGTTCATCCTGTCGGCGATCGGATCTGCGGTCGGCCTCGGGAACATCTGGCGGTTCCCCTATGTCGCCTATGAGGGCGGCGGTGGGGCCTTCCTCATCCCGTATCTGTGCGCGCTGCTGACGGCGGGCATCCCGCTGCTGTTCTTCGACTACGCGATCGGGCACCGGTTCCGCGGTTCGGCGCCGCTGGCGTTCCGCCGCATGCACCGGGCGGCCGAGCCCCTCGGCTGGTGGCAGGTGCTGATCTGCGTCGTTATCGCGGTGTACTACGCGGTGATCATCGCGTGGGCGGCCATGTACACCTGGTTCTCGGCCCAGCTCACCTGGGGGCCGGGGAACGAGAACGACTTCTTCTTCATCGACTTCCTGCGGTCGGCGGACGTCGCGGAGGTCGGGGTCTCGACCGAGTTCGTGCCGCAGGTCGGCATCCCCCTGGTCGTGGTCTGGCTGATCGTGATCGTGATCATGGCGCTCGGCGTGAAGCGCGGCATCGGCCGCGCGAACATGATCCTGATGCCGTTGCTCACCGTGATGTTCGCGATCCTCGTGGTGCAGTCGCTCTTCCTCCCCGGTGCGATGGAAGGTCTGAACGCGTTCTTCACCCCGAACTGGGAGGCGCTCGCCGACCCGGGCGTCTGGGCCTCCGCCTATGGGCACATCTTCTTCTCGCTGTCGGTCGCCTTCGGCATCATGGTGACCTATTCCTCCTATCTGAAGCGCAAGACCGACCTCACCGGATCCGGGCTGGTCGTGGCTTTCGCCAACTCCGGCTTCGAGATCCTCGCCGGTATCGGCGTCTTCGCCGCACTCGGGTTCATGGCGCAGGCACAGGGGACCGAGGTCGCCGGCGTCGCGTCCTCGGGCATTGGGTTGGCGTTCATCGCCTTCCCGACGATCGTCTCGCAGGCCACCGGGGGCTCGATCATCGGCGTGCTGTTCTTCGGCGCGCTCGTGTTCGCGGGGGTCACCTCACTCATCTCGATCCTCGAAGTGATCGTCGCCGCGCTGCAGGACAAGCTGGGCTGGGCGCGCGTGCGCACGACGCTCACGGTGGCCATCCCGCTCGCGATCGTCTCGATGGCGCTCTTCTCGACGACCACGGCTTTGTCGGTGCTCGATACGGCGGATGCCTTCGTCAATGCGTTCGGCATCATGGCCGTCGCGCTGGTGGCGGTGATCATCGTCGCGTGGCTGCTGCACAAGCTCCCGGTGTTCGTCGAGCACCTCAACCGCCGTTCCAGCTTCCGGGTCGGACTGCTCTGGAAGCTGCTCGTCGGCGTGCTCGCGCCGCTGGTGCTCGGTTACCTGCTCGTCAGCGAGCTCATGACGAAGATCAACGAGCCGTACAGCGGGTATCCGGGGTGGTTCCTCGCGATCTTCGGCTGGGGCATGGTGATCGCCCTCGTCGTGCTGGCGCTGCTGCTGTCGGCGCTGCCGTGGAGCGGACGCTCGCACGCGAAGGACGACCCGGAGTACGACGAGTTCCTGGCCGAGGAGCAGTACGAGCCGGATGCGGAGACGTCGGCTGTTCCGATCGTCGCGACGCCGGAGAAGGGAGAACGCGCATGACCACGACAGCGATCGTCATGATGATCATCGCCATGGTCACGATCTGGGGCGGCCTCGTCGCCGCGATCGTGAATCTCGCCCGTCATCCCGAGGCCGCGGAGAACGAGCCGGCACCGCCCGTCGAGCTGTGACCGCGCGCTGACGGCGAGCCGATCGCATCCGACCTGAGAAGTCGGGTGCCGGCGGCCCGGGCGCGGCGACGATGGTGGGGAAAGGAGGACCTCATGATCGGAACGCTCAACGCCCTGGTCGATCTCGTCGAAGCCACTCGCTCCGACGAGCTCGACGTCGCCGGGTTCGCACGCGAGCACGGCACGACCGAATACCACCTGCGGCGGATGTTCTCGGCGCTGGCCGGCATGCCGCTGTCGGAGTACGTGCGGCGCCGTCGCATGACGCTCGCCGGCGCGGAACTCGCCGCCGGCGCCTCGAGCCTGCTCGATGTGGCCGTGCGCCACGGATACGGCTCGGTCGAGGCTTTCGGTCGCGCCTTCCGTGCGGTGCACGGCATCGGGCCGGCCGACGCGCGCCGAGACGGGGGTCCTCTCCGTACACAACCCACGCTCCGGTTCCGCCTGAGCGTCGAAGGGAGCACCCCGATGGACGTCACCATCACCCACCGTCCCGCGTTCGTCCTCGCCGGTCACGCCGCCGAGGTCCCGCTGATCCACGAGGGCGTCAACCCGCACATCCAGGCGCACATCGCCGCCATCCCGCCCGAGGAGCACGCGCGCCTCAAGGCGCTCGCCGACGCCGAACCGGCCGGGATCCTCGCGATCACCGCCGACATCGAGCCGGATGCTGCGGAGGGCACGCCGCTCACATACCTGCACGGCGTCGCGCTGCAGGACACCACCGCGGTGCCCGACGACCTCGATTCCCTGCGCCTCGACGAAGGGTCCTGGGCGGTCTTCGCCGCGCGGGGTCCGTTCCCGGCGACGCTGCAGAACCTGTGGGCGGCCACGGCGACCGAGTGGTTCCCGTCGAACCCGTGGCGGCTGCGGCCCGGCCCCTCGATCGTGCGCTACCTCGAGTTCACCGGCGACTTCGCGTCGTGCGAGCTCTGGCTGCCCGTCGAGCAGGACTGAACACCCGATGCCCCGCGTCGACGTCGATCAGCGCGGGGCATCGCCCTTCCTGGGCGGGCGATAGGTACCGATGATCGCGGCGATGAGATCGGAGTAGGCGGCGTCCTGGCTGGAGAAGCTGCCGTTGTTGCGGCCGTGCCGCAGCACCTCGACACGGTCGGACACCGCCTGCACGTCGGCGATGTTGTGACTGATGAACACGACGCCCAGCCCGAGCTCACGGAGCTGCTCGATGTGGGTGAGCACGTCGGCGGTCTGCGCGACGCTGAGCGAAGCGGTCGGCTCATCGAGCACGACCAGCCGGGGCTGGCTGATGAGGGTGCGTGCGATCGCCACGGCCTGTCGTTGGCCACCGGACAGGGAGTTGAGCGGCGTGCGGGTCGACGGGATGTTGGCGGCCAGATCGGTCAGCGCCTGCCGCGTCGCGTTCTCCATCTCGCCCTCGCGCAGCATGCCTTTGGAGGTGCGCAGCTCGCGTCCGAGGAAGACGTTGGCCGTCACGTCGAGGTTCTCGCAGACGGCGAGGTCCTGGAAGACCGTCGCGATGCCGAGTCGGTTCGCCTCGGCGGGGGAGGAGATGTCGACGCGCTCGCCGTTGATGCGGATCTCGCCGGAGGTCGGGGTGAGAGCACCCGCGATGACCTTCGCCAGCGTCGACTTGCCGGCGGCGTTGTCGCCGACGAGGCCGACCACCTCGCGCGCGTTCACCGTGAAATCGACGTCGGTGAGCGCCTCGACGGCACCGAAGCGCTTCGTGATGCCGCGCAGGGTGAGCAGCGGCTCCGCCTGCGACGCCGAGAGAGTCATGAGCGGCCCTCGAGAAGCTGGGACGGATCGGTCGACTGCAGGATGTGGATGGTCGCGCCGACGAGCACCGTGTCCTTGCCGAACGACGCGGGGATCGGTTCGCGGCGAGGAGCGCGGCGCTGCGGCGCGTGCTCGCGCAGGGCGGCGCCGAACGGCAGCAGGAAGACCGGGCCGGCGTCGGCGAGCTCGCCGCCGATCGTGATGATCTCGGGGTCGAGCGTCTGACAGACACCCGCGACCACACGGCCGAGCGTCGCGCCCGCATCGGAGACCACCCGCGCGCAGCCGGGGTCGCCGGCGGCGGCGCGGGCGATGACGTCCTTGAAGGTGACCTGGCCGTAGGCGGCCCGCAGCGGTGCCGTGACGGCCTCGGCTCCGACGACGGTCTCGAGGCAACCGCGCTGCCCGCAGGGGCAGATGGATCCGGCGGGGTCGACCTGCACGTGTCCGATCTCACCCGCCGTGCCCCCGCGTCCGCGGTAGAGCCGCGAATCGATGATCATGCCGGCACTCGTCGTGTACGAGGCGTTGATGAACAGGCTGTCCGCGACGTCCCGTGCCGTGCCGAGCGTCGCCTCGGCGAGCGCGGCGAGGTTGGCGTCCTTCTCGACCAGCACCGGGCATCCGAGGCGCTGTTCGACGACCGCGGCGATGGGCTGCGATTCCCACCGCCTCATGACGCCCGGATAGGCGACCAGACCGGTGTCGGGGTCGATCGGCGCCGGAATCGCGATGCAGAGGCCGATCAGCTCGTCGGCCTGCGCCGCGATCATGTCCAGCATCTCGATGATGAGGAGCGTGATGCGATCGAGCACCGTGTCCTCGGCGTGGTCGGCCGGCAGCGGCATCGACCGGTCGGCGAGCACGGACTGCCCGACGTCGTTGAGACGCACCCGCATGCTGCGGCTTCCGATGTGCACGGCGGCCACCAGCCCGGCACGCCGGGCGATGGTGACGAGCTGTGCGCGACGGCCACTCCGCGAGGTCGGGTGAGTCTCCACCAGACCCGAGAGCGAGAGCTCCTTCACGATCGCCGACACCGTCGCCGTCGACAGGGTGGTCGCTTCGGCGAGCTCGACCTGGGTGAGCCCGCCGAAGCGCTTGACCGCGTCGACGATCTTGGCCGTGTTGGCCTCGCGCAATCCCGACTGGGAACCGCTCGACCATCTGCTCATAGCGGGAGCATATCGCGTGGGATCGGCACCGCCGGGGTCAGCGGGCGGCACCCGCCCGACGCTTGTTCCAGACGTCGAAGGCCACGGCGATCAGGAGCACCAGGCCCTTCACGACCTGCTGTGTCGCCTGGTCGAGGCCCATGAGCTGCATGCCGTTGCTCATCACCGCCATGATCAGACCGCCGACGATCGCCCCGCCGACGCGCCCCACGCCACCGGTGACCGCAGCGCCGCCGATGAAGCAGGCGGCGATCGCGTCGAGCTCGAACATGTTCCCTGCTCCCGGCTGCGCGCCGTTCGTGCGCGAGGAGAAGACGACGCCGGCGACACCGGCGAGCAGTCCCATGTTCACGAAGATCCAGAAGTTGACGCGGCGCACGTTCACGCCGCTCAGCAGTGCGGCGTGCAGGTTGCCGCCGATCGCGTAGACGTGACGCCCGAATACGCTCTTCTGCGTGATGACCGAGTAGGCGATGATCAGCACGGCGAGGAGGATCAGCACGAACGGCAGACCGCGGCTGGTGGACAACTGGTAGCCGAACCACATCACGACGGCGGCGATCAGGGCGATCTTCAGGATGAACCAGCCCAGCGCCTCGACCGACTGCTGGTGCGCGACCTTCGAGCGTCGGCTGCGCACCTGCCACACCGCATAGCCGCCCACGCCGATGGCGAAGATCACGAGGGTGAACACATCGACCCCGTAGCCGCCGAAGAGTCCGTTGAAGAATCCGTTGGCTATCGAGTAGTAGGTGCCGCCGAAGGGCGAGAGTGAGACGTTGCCCAGCACGATGAAGGTCAGGCCGCGGAAGAGCAGCATGCCGGCGAGCGTCACGATGAACGCCGGGATGCCGACGAATGCCACCCAGAACCCCTGCCACGCGCCGACCAGGAGGCCGACCACCAGCGCGGCGATGACGCCGACCCACCAGGGCAGCTGCATCCGGATCACGAGGACCGCGGCGGTGGCACCGGTGAGGGCGACGACCGAGCCGACGGAGAGGTCGATGTGACCGGCGATGATGACGATCACCATGCCGATCGCGAGGATCAGGATGTAGGAGTATTGCAGCACGATGTTCGTGAGGTTCCCCGGGGAGAGGAACGTCGGGTTCAGGATGGCGAAGAAGGCCACGATCGCGATGAAGGCGACGAGGATGCCGCTCTGGCGCAGGTTGCGCGTGGCGAGGCTCAACAGGTTGGTGACGCCGGTCATCGTTCGGCCGTCCTTTCGACAGTCATGAGTTGCATGAGGTTCTCCTGGGTGGCCTCGGCGGCCGGCAGCTCGCCGGTGATCCTGCCGAAGGCCAGGGTGTAGATGCGGTCGCAGATGCCCAGCAGCTCGGGCAGCTCGGAGGAGATGACGAGCACGCCCTTCCCCGCCGCGACCAGGCGGTTGATGATCGTGTAGATCTCGTACTTGGCGCCGATGTCGATGCCGCGCGTGGGCTCATCGAGGATCAGCACGTCGGGCTCCGTCTGGATCCACTTGCTGAGCACGACCTTCTGCTGGTTGCCGCCGGAGAGGTTGCCCACGAGCTGGAGCACACTGGGCGTCTTGATGTTCATCTCGGCGCGGTACTGCTCTGCGATCCGGAGTTCCCGGTTCGCGTCGATCCAGCCGCCGGGGCTGATCATCCGCAGCGACGCGAGGGTGATGTTGTGGCGGATGTCGTCGATGAGGTTGAGCCCGAACTTCTTCCGGTCCTCGGTCGCGTACGCGATCCCGGCGCGGATGGCGGCGCTCGTGGTCGACGTGTCGACCTCTTTGCCGCGGACGAGGACTCGCCCCTTCGCGTTGCGCCCGTAGGTGCGGCCGAACACGCTCATGGCGAGTTCCGTGCGTCCGGCGCCCATCAGCCCGGCGATGCCCACGACCTCTCCTGCACGCACGGTGAGGGAGGCATCGTCGACCATGACCCGTCCGGGCTGGGTCGGGTGATGCACGGTCCAGTTCTCGATCCGCAGCACCTCCTCTCCGAGCTCCGGCACGCGCTCGGGGAAACGATGGGCGAGGTCGCGTCCGACCATGCCGCGGATGATCCGGTCCTGCGTCGAGGCCGGATCGCTCATGTCGAGCGTCTCGATGGACCGACCGTCGCGGAGGATCGTCGTGCGGTCGGCGATCGCGTCGATCTCGTTGAGCTTGTGCGAGATGATGATCGACGTCATCCCGCCGTCGCGCAGGCGCCGGAGCAGGTCGAGCAGGTGGGCCGAGTCGGTGTCGTTGAGCGCGGCGGTCGGCTCGTCGAGGATGAGCAGGCGCACGTTCTTCGACAGTGCCTTCGCGATCTCGACGAGCTGCTGCTTGCCCACGCCGAGCTGGCCGACCGGCGTGGCGGGGTTCTCGTCGAGACCGACCTGGGCGAGCAGTTGCGAGGCCTCGGAGTTCGCGCGGTCCCAGTCGATGAGTCCGCCCGCTCCCCGACGCTCGTTGCCGAGGAAGATGTTCTCCGCGACGCTGAGGTAGGGGATCAGCGCGAGCTCCTGATGGATGATCACGATGCCGACGTGCTCGGAGTCGCTGATGGATCCGAACTTCGCCTCTTCGCCCTCGTAGACGATCTCTCCCTCGTACGCCCCGTGCGGGTAGACACCCGACAGCACCTTCATGAGGGTGGACTTCCCCGCGCCGTTCTCGCCGCAGATCGCGTGGATCTCGCCGCGGCGGACATCGAGGTCGACGCCCTGGAGCGCCTTGACGCCGGGAAAGCTCTTCTCGATCTCCCGCATCTGCAGTACCGGTGTCGTCATGAACCGGCTCCTTTCCGTCGAGAGGGGCGTGACGCCGTGTCGACGTCACGCCCCGGAGCGATGACTACTCGGCGACGCCGGCGTCGACCTCGGCCTGGGTCCAGTAGCCCGAGTCGACCAGCAGCGAGGTGATGTTGTCCTTATAGACGATGTCCGACTGCAGGAGGTACGACGGCACGACCTTCACACCGTTGTCGTAGGTCTCCGTGTCGTTCGCCTCGGGCTCCTCGCCCTCGAGCATGTCCTCCGCCACCACGACCGACTGCTCGGCGAGCTTGCGCGTGTCCTTGAAGATGGACGAGAACTGCACGCCCTGGTCGATCAGACTGATGGAGCCGATCTCCGCATCCTGTCCGGTGACGATCGGGAGACCGTCGGCGATGGTGGCGCCGAGACCGCCGGTGCCCTGGAGTGCCGTGATGATGCCGCGGGAGATCCCGTCGTAGGGGGAGAGCACGCCGTCGAGCTTCGTGCCGCCGCCGTACGTCGAGGTGAGCAGATCCTCCATGCGCTTCTGCGCGGTCTCCTGCTGCCAGCGCAGGATCGCCGCCTGCTCGATGTCGGTCTGCCCCGACGGCACCGTGAGCACGCCCTCGTCGATGTAAGGCTGCAGCGTGTCCATCGCCCCCTGCCAGAAGAAGTGGGCGTTGTTGTCGTCGAGAGAGCCGGCGAAGAGCTCGATGTTGAACGGGCCCTTCTCTCCGGTGTCCTTGCCGTCCTGATCGAGCACGCCGAGGCCGACCAGCAGCGAGGTGGCCTGCTGCACGCCGACCTTGTAGTTGTCGAACGTCACGTAGAAGTCGACGTTCTCGCTGTCGCGGATGAGGCGGTCGTAGGAGATGACCGGGATCTTCGCTGCCGCAGCGGCGTCGAGCTGCGACGACAGGGCGGTGCCGTCGATCGCGGCGATGACCAGGAGATCCGCCCCCTTGGTGATCATCTGGTCGATCTGCTGGCCCTGCGTCGGGATGTCGTCGCCGGCGTACTGCAGCTCGACCTGATAGCCGGCCTTCTCCAGCCCCTCCTGCACGGCGGTGCCGTCGGCGATCCAGCGCTCGGAGGTCTGCGTCGGCATGGACACGCCGATCAGCAGGTCGCCCTTGTCGCCGGAAGCCTTCGTGTCGCCGCCCGCGGAGCCGGCTCCGCCGCCGCCGCAACCGGCGAGGGCGAGGACTCCCGCGAGGCCGAGGGCCGCGAGTGCATACTTCTTCTTCATTCCGAGCTCCTTTGCTGTGCAATGCGTCCTCCGGCCGAAGTCCGGAGGGTGGGCGTCCCGGCCATTCGGGATCCGCCTCGGATCACTTTCTTGAGTTCGAGACTCGAAGTCAAGCGAACGTGATCGTTTCGTGATGATTGAGACTAGGCCTCATCGAGTGGGGATTTCTTCCCCGATGGCCGGAGTTTGGTCGTCGCAAGGTGGGAAATCCGGGAGTTACCTTCGAGACTCGAAGCTAACTCGGGCGGGCGGTAGCCGGTGTCTGTGCCCCGTGTCACACTGGGCGCACGGAACCAGGGAGGCACGTCATGGCGGCGATCGACCCCAAGAAGACCCTCGACGCGTATCGGGCGAAGCGCGGTGAGTTCCGCATCGTCGAGGTGCCGCCGATGCAGTACCTGATGATCGACGGCGCCGGAGACCCGAACACCTCCCCGGCCTATGCGGAGGCCGTCTCGGCTCTGTTCCCCCTGGCCTACACGCTCAAGTTCGCGAGCCGCGACGAGCTCGGCATCGACACGGTCGTGATGCCCCTCGAAGGGCTCTGGCACGCATCGGACATGGAGTCGTTCACCACTCATCGCGACAAGTCCGCCTGGCAGTGGACGCTGATGATCATGGTCGGCGACCACATCACGTCTTCGATGTTCGCCGACGCGGTGGAGTCCGTGGCGCAGAGAGCGGCGAAGAAGAAGGAGCCGGTGCCCGCACTCGGCTCCGTGCGGCTGGAGACCCTCGACGAGGGGATGAGCGTGCAGACTCTGCACGTCGGTCCGTTCGACGATGAGGGGCCGGTCCTCGACGACCTGCATCACCGCTTCATCCCCGAGCAAGGCCTGACGATGACCGGGCTGCATCACGAGATCTACCTGAGCGACCTGCGTCGCACCGATCCGGCGAAGCTGCGCACCATCCTCCGGCAGCCCGTATCGTCGAGCGCCTGATGCCGAGAGGCGCCGGGAAAGCAAGCCCCTCCGCCGGGTGGGTCCTCGGCGATACCCTTCAATGATGAGCACGGTCAAGCACGCTGCGCGCGTCGCCAAGGGGTCCACCGCCTTCCGCCGCATCGCCCGTGTCGGGTTCGTCGTCCTCGGCCTGATCCACGTCATCATCGGCGCGATCGCCATCACCATCGCCGCGGGGGCCTCGGGCGACGCCGACCAGGACGGGGCGATGGAGCAGATCCGGAACAACCCGGTCGGCGGATTGCTGCTCGTGCTCGTCGCCACGGGGCTGATCGCTCTGGCCGTGTGGCAGATCGCGAGTGCGTTCCTCGCCGCCGACCCCGCCGAGACGAAGAAGTGGGGGCAGCGCGTCAAGCTCTTCGGCATCGCCCTCGCCTACCTCGTGGTCGCGGGCATGGCCCTCATCTACGCGCTGGGTGGCAACGCCGACTCGGAGACGGCGTCGAAGACCCTCAGCTCCGTGGTGCTTTCCGCTCCGGGCGGCGTCGCCCTGCTCGTCGTCATCGGACTGTCGGTGGTCGGCGTGGGGATCGGCTTCGTCGTGGGCGGGTTCACGCGCGGCTTCGAGAAGCTGCTCGATCTGCCGACGGGAGTCGCACGCGGTGGCATCGTGACGCTCGGGGTGATCGGCTACTTCGGCAAGGGCATCGCGGTGGGCGTGACCGGCGTGCTGTTCGTGGTCGCCGCGGTCACGCAGGATCCGGAGAAGGGCGCGGGGCTCGATGCCGCGCTCCACAGTCTGTTGGAGCTGCCTCTCGGCGGACTCGTCCTGGGAGCGGTCGGCGCGGGCTTCGCGATCTACGGAGTCTTCTGCATCGCCCGGGCGCGCTTCGCTCGCATGTGAGCAGGGTCGCGCCGGGCGCTCACGCGCTCGCGGGCTTCTCGCTCCAGACCAGCAGGAACGCCCCGAGCGCGATCATGAGTCCGCCGCCGGTGGCACCCATCGCCTCGATGCGGCGAGGTGAGCGGCCGAACCAGTCGCGGGCGGCGCTGGCGAGGAGCACCCAGACGGCATCGCACGTCACGCCGATGACGACGACGATCACTCCGAGCAGGAAGAGCTGCGCGGGGACGGAACCCGCGTGCAGATCGACGAACTGCGGCAGGATCGCGAGGAAGAACGCGATGGACTTCGGATTGGTGACTCCCACGACGAAGCCCTCGGTGAGCAGCCGCCATCCCGAGCGCCGCGCCGGAGCGGCGATCATCGCGCGCGCCGCATCCTTCCGGTGCCGGATGGCCTGGATGCCGAGGAAGATCAGGTAGCCGGCGCCGAGCACCTTGACGACGGTGAACAGCACGGCCGACTGGGCGATGATCGTGCCGACGCCGAGCGCGACCGCGACGACCAGCACGATCGAGCCGATCGCCGTGCCGAGGATGCTGAGGAACCCGCCCATCCGCCCGAGAGCCATGGCCCGGCCGATCGTGAATAGCACGGTCGGACCGGGGATCACGACCATGACGAACGCCGCGACGACGAAGGCGAGCAGCGTGTCCGGGGCGATCATGGGTCGAGCCTAGGGGCGCGGGCGTCGAGCGGTCGAGAGTGCGACCGCCCGACGCCGGTCGGTCAGCCCTGACCCCAGAAGCGGTCCTCCGCCTCCTGGTCCTCGCTGATGAGCCAGACTTCGGCGATGCGGTCGCCCGCGATGCGGAAGACGTCGACGCCGTGCTGGTCGAGGTCATCGTGTCCGGCGCGCTGCGCACGGAAGCGCACGGTGGCGGAGACGAGGTCGCCGGCCTCCGTCGCCGAGTCGGTCTCGAGCACGAACGTGCCGCCGCTGAGTTCCATGAAGCGGCCGAGGTGGGCGAGGATCGCGTCGGGGCCGACGTGGTCGCCGGATGCCTGGTTGGCGCCGGGCTGGTGCCACACGGCATCCGGATGGAAGGTGGCCGCCAGTGCCCCCATGTCTCCCGCGGCCAGGGCCGCACCGTACTGTCCTACAACGTCGATCGCCGACATGATGCTCCTTCTCGTGTGGTCGGTACTCTGGAGCATCCAGCGTCTCGCCGAGGGCGCGGTTACTTCAACGTCACCGGGAGGAGCAGCGCATGTCGCGCACGTGGACGGTGTTCTCCGCCAGCTGTCCGTCTCGGGCGTCGCTCGCCCGCATCGCGAACAAGTGGACCGCGATGATCGTCGTCCTCCTGCACGAGCAGCCGCTGCGCTTCGGCGAGCTGCACCACCGGGTGGACGGGATCACGAAGAAGGTGCTCGTCGACACGCTCCGTGCCCTCGAACGCGACGGCATGCTGGAGCGAGCGGTCGGCGACGACGGCCATTCGCGCTACCTGCTCACCCCGCTCGGCCGAAGCCTGCATGAACCGCTCCAGGCGCTGCAGGTCTGGGCGGAGTCCCACGTGGAGGACGTGCTCGACGCGCAGGACCGCTACGACGAGGTCGCCGACGCGAAGACGCTCGACGGGCGCTGACCCGCGGGCCCACCCCGGGCTCGCAGGTGGGAAACTGGAACGATGAGCGTTTCTTCCGGTGTCGACGTGATCGCCCCTCTGAGCGAGGCCGAGGTGCGGCGTATCCGCGAGGACTTCCCGATCCTGCACACGCAGGTGCAGGGGCATCCGCTCGTGTACCTCGACTCGGGCGCGACCTCGCAGCGTCCATCGGCCGTGCTGGATGCCGAGCGCGAGTTCTCGATCACCATGAACTCGGCAGTGCACCGCGGGGCGCACACGCTGGCCGCCGAGGCCACCGAGCTTTTCGAGGATGCTCGCGGCACTCTCGCGCGCTTCATCGGGGCCGACGACGACGAGGTCGTCTGGACCTCGAACGCGACCGAAGCGATCAACCTCGTCGCCTACTCGCTGTCGAACGCGTCGCTCGGGCGCGGGGGAGCGGCCGCCGAGCGGCTCCGCTTGCGTGAGGGTGACGAGATCGTCACGACCGAGATGGAGCACCACGCGAACCTCATCCCGTGGCAGGAGCTCGCGGCCCGCACCGGCGCGACGCTGAAGGTGATCCCTCTCGACGACGACGGTGCACTGCGGCTCGACGCCGCCGCCGAACTCATCACGGCCCGGACGAAGCTCGTGGCGTTCACGCACGTCTCCAACGTGCTCGGCGTGATCAACCCGGTCGAGCGCCTGGTCGCGCTCGCCCGCGAGGTCGGCGCCCTCACCCTGCTCGACGCCTGCCAGTCGGCACCGCACCTGCCCCTGGATGTGCGCGCGCTCGGCGTCGACTTCGCCGTGATGTCCGGCCACAAGATGCTCGGACCCACCGGAATCGGGGTGCTCTACGGCCGGCGCGAGGTCCTGGCCGCGATGCCCCCGTTCCTCACCGGCGGCTCGATGATCACCACCGTCACCACGACCGAAGCCGAGTACCTGCCGCCGCCGCAGCGGTTCGAGGCCGGCACGCAGCGGGTGTCGCAGGCCATCGCGCTCGCCGCGGCCGTGGACTACCTGACCGAGGTGGGGATGCCGCGCATCGCCGCGCATGAGGCCGCGTTCGGGCGTCGGCTCGTCGACGGGCTGAGCGCGATCGACGGGGTCCGCGTGCTCGGTGCCGGGATCGATCTGCCGCGCGTGGGGCTCGCGAGCTTCGATGTCGCCGGCATCCACTCGCACGACGTCGGGCAGTTCCTCGACGACCTCGGCATCGCCGTGCGCGTCGGACACCACTGCGCCCAGCCGTTGCACCGACGCCTCGGCGTCACCTCGTCCACCAGGGCGAGCACCTACCTGTACACGACAGAGGCCGAGGTGGACGCCGTGATCGAGGGTGTCGCCGGAGCGATCGACTTCTTCCGGAGGGGCGCATGAGCGACCTGCAGAACCTGTATCAGGAGCTGATCCTGGATCACTCGCGCACCCCGCACGGCTACGGGCTGCGTGACGAGATCCCGGCGCAGTCGCACCAGCTCAACCCGACCTGCGGCGACGAGATCACGCTGCAGGTGCACCGTGGTCCCGACGGGGGCGTCGAGGCGATCGCGTGGGAGGGCCATGGATGCGCGATCTCGCAGGCCTCCGCCTCGCTCCTCGCCGAGCTCGCCGAAGGACTCAGCGTCGAAGACCTCGAGGTGCGTATCGCGGCGTTCCGAGAGGCGATGCGCTCCCGCGGCAAGATCGAGCCCGACGAGGAGCTGCTCGGCGATGCCGCGGCCCTCGGCGGGGTGTCGAAGTACGTGGCGCGGGTCAAGTGCGCCATGCTGGCCTGGGTCGCCGCCGAGGACGCGCTCACCCGCAGCTGAGGTGCAGGATGGATGCATGCCCGTGCATCTGAAGCCCCTGCCCGCTGGACGCTTCGACGAGTGGCGAGGCGCGGCCAGACAGCGCCTCATCGACGGCAACCGCGCATCGGGGAGGCGTGTCGGGGATGATGCGGTCGCGTTCGCCGATGAGTACTTCGACGAGCTGCTGCCGCACGGGGCGGCGACGCCGACGGCACGGGTCATGCGGATCCTCGACGAGGGCCGGCGCGAGCTCGGCACCCTGTGGCTGGTGCTCGCCGGCACGAAGCTGTTCCTCCTCGACCTCGCCGTCGAGACCGAGCTGACCGGCACTCAGAACGACGAGCTGGTGGCGCGGATCCTCACCATCGCGCACGACATGGGCGCCACGCAGATCAGTGTGCCGCTGCTCCCGCAGGATGCGGCGGGTCACGCGCTGGTCGACGATCGCGGCTTCACGGTCGCGTCGATCCAGATGGTGCTCGAGCCGCTGCCCTCGCGTGATGTCGCCGCACACGTGGAGGTGCTGCCGATGACCGCGGAGAGGTTCCCCCGCTTCGTCACGGCATCGGAAGCGGGATTCGCCCAGGACCTCGTGGCATCCGGTCGGTTCTCCCCGGAGGACGCCGCGGCGGAGTCGCACCGTCAGCTGGTCGAGGAGTTGCCGGACGGGCTCGCCACCCCGGGGCAGGAGCTCTTCACGGCGACCGTCGACGGTGTCGAGGTCGGCATCCTCTGGCTCGGCATGCGCGAACGCGACGGACATGCGCATGCGTTCGTGCTCGACATCGAGGTCGCCGCGGATCAGCGCCGCAAGGGGTACGGGCGCGAGCTGATGCACGCTGCCGAACGCGAGGCCCGACGACTCGGCGCCGACTCGATCGGGCTGCACGTATTCGGCTTCAACGCCGCTGCCGTCGAGCTGTACGAGAGCCTCGGCTACCGGCGGACCGAAGAGACGCTGCTGCGCGAACTGTGACGCCGGTCACGGGACGACACAGCCCGACACGAAGGGAATAGTCCGCGGTGCTCGACGTTGCCCCCAGCATGACTACTCTCGGAATCATCGGTGCAGGACACATCGGCAGCCAGGTCGCGCGGGTCGCGGTGGCGAACGGCTACGACGTCGTGATCGCCAACTCCCGCGGTCCGGAGACGCTCGCGGACCTCGTGGAGGAGCTCGGGCCCCGCGCGAAGGCCGCCACGGCGGAAGACGCCGCGGCAGCCGCGGACGTCGCGGTCGTGACCGTCCCGCTTCGCGCGATCGACGCGCTCCCCGCCGCAGAGCTCGCCGGGAAGATCGTGCTCGACACGAACAACTACTACTTCGAGCGCGACGGCCACATCGAGGCTCTCGACAAGGGAGAGACGACGACGTCGGAGCTGGTGCAGCGCGCGCTGCCGGACTCGAAGATCGCCAAGGCGTTCAACCACATCTTCGCGGCCGAGATCACGACCGACGGCAAGCCGGCCGGAGCCCCGAACCGTCGTGCGCTGGCCACCGCCGGCGACGACGCCGAGGCCGTCGCGTTCGCGACGCGCTTCTACGACGAGGCCGGCTTCGACACGGTCAACGTCGGGCCGCTGAGCGAGTCGTGGCGGGTCGAGCGTGATCGCCCGGCGTACGTCGTGCGGCAGAACGCCGACGAGCTGACCGCGAACATCGCGATCGCCAACCGCCTCCCCTGAGGTCTCTGGGGCGAGCGCGACCGAGACCTTCCGCGTCTCGCGCGCTCGTCCCGGACCGAGGCATCCCGGGCGTGTTGGGATACCAAAAGTTGAGTAACCCGGCCCGTGATGCGAGAATGCCCAGATGGCGGGGGCTATGGGGACAAGCGGCGAACTCGAATCGGTCAGGGTCACGCGCATCTTGCGCGACGACATCGTGCTGGGCCGACGTGCGCCCGGGTCGCGTCTGGTCGAGCGCGACATCGCGGCCGAGCTGAGCGTCTCCCGCCTCCCGGTCCGCGAGGCCATCCGCACCCTCGTGGCCGAAGGGGTCGTCGTCGCACGCCCCCGCACCTGGGCGGTCGTGCGCGAGTTCACCCGCCGCGACATCCAGGATTTCGCCGAGGTCCGTGAGGCCATCGAGACGCTCATCTTCGTCTTCGCCGCCGAGCGTCACGATGAGGCGGGTATCGCCCGGATCAGAGCCGCCTACGAGCGCGAGTTCGCGGCGGCCACGGCCCAGGACTCGGAGGCTGCGCGGATCGCGGCGGCCGAATTCCACGAGGTTGCGGTCGAACTCGCGGGGAACGAGATGCTCGGGGAGCTCATCGCGGTGTTCCTCACCCGGCTGCGGTGGCTGTTCGGGCAGCACGACGATCTGCTCGCCATGGCCGAAGAACACCGCATCATCCTCGAGGCGATGGCCGCACGCGACACGGAAGCGCTCCGCCGTATCGTGCCCGCTCACCTCGCCAGCGGCCAGTCGGCAGCCGAGCGTCGTCTCGCCGACGGTAGCGACCTGTTGGTCTGAACCGCCGCCGTCCCGCTCGCGCACATTCGGGAACACCGACGACGGGTCCAGTTGTATATTGGTCCGATCGGAGTCGGTCCGGAAACGTTGCGCTGTTCTGGGGAGCGAGATGCGGAGTCTTGCTGTCGCGGTCGGGTGCCTGCTGCTTCTCGGAGGAGTCGCGCTGGTCGCGATCGCCGATCAGGAGCGGGTGGCAGCCCTCACCGCCGTCAAAGCGGAGATCGTCCGTGTCGAGCGCGCCCTGGAGGAATCCCACGGGGAGAACCTCGAGCTCGCGCAGAAGCTCACCGCACTGCGGTCGCAGATCGCTGAGCAGGATGCCGAGATCGGCGACACCACGGGGTTCCTGCAGTGATGCGCCGGGTGCTGGCGGTCACGCTCGCGGCGGCGGTCGTGCTGTCCGCCGGAGTGCTCGCGCGGGCGGATGCCCTCGATCGGGAGCGCGTCGCGGTCGTGGCGGAATTCGGCAGCCTGACGCAGGAATACCACGAGGCCAGGCAGCGCACCGAGTATCTCGAGGCGACGATCGCGCAGGCGGAGCAGGACACGGCCGACCGCGCGGCGGTGCTCGCGGTGCGGCCGGCGTTCGTCGCCGAGATCACGGCCCTGAGCCGCGTCTTCGACAATGCACAGGGGATGGTCGACACCGCCTCTCATCGGGCTGCCGCGCTGTCGGCCCAGCAGACCGTGCTGGCCGAGTCGAGGGACCCCGCCACGGTCACGGCGGCCACGGCCACGGTGCATGCGCTCGCCGAGAAGGTCGGCACTCAGGTCGCCTCGGTGCAGGCCGCGCAGAGCGCAGGACCGGGTGGCCCGGCCTGGACATCGAGCGGGCCGGACGGGTACGCGCGGGTGCGGGCGGCGCTCGACCTCGTCGGCGGAGGTGGTGTCGGGCTGTACGAGTCGTCGTCGTGCGCGGGCGGGAACGCGCCGGCCTGCGCCAACAGCAACGGCTACATCAAGTACCGCGGCGACATCGCGAACTGGAGTGCGGGCCGGTTGAACTGGGCCATGGCGCACGAGCTCGCGCACATCTACCAGTTCCGGGTCTGGGGTGCGCTCACGTCATCCGGCGCGTACGCCTCGATGTTCGGCAACGACCCGGAGTTCCTCGCCAACTGCATGGCCGTCGTCCGCGGCTACCCCGGCTCGGTGGGGTGCAACGGCGATCAGCAGGCGTGGGCGTCGGGGATCTGGGTGGGCGCGGTCCGCTGACCCGGCCCGGTGCGGTCAGGCGACCGGCGTCGTCGTGTCGATCGCCGCGCGCAGCGGCCGTCGCATCACGCGCCAGTACGACGACGGGGCGATGCGCGTGAGCACGTCGATCAGTCGTGCCTCCCGTCCGACCATCGTGCGGGCAGCCCTTCGCTCGGTCGCTCGGACGATGCGGGCCGCAGCGTCCGCCGGGTCGGTGTGGTACATCGCGGCCTGTGCGGCGGCGGCACGAGCGGCGACTTCCGGATCGATCGCGGCGGCGTAGCGCCCGTGCAGGATGATGCCGGTGCGGACCCCGGCCGGATAGACGGCGCCGACGCTGACCGTGGTGCCCTCCAGCTCGTGCCGCAGTGCCTCGGAGAAGCCCCGCACGGCGAACTTGCTCAGCGCGTACGGGATGCGCCCGGCCGGAGCGGCGAGCGCATACACGCTCGCGAAGTGGGTGATGTGCGCGGCGGGCGCAGCGCGGAGGGCGGGCAGCAGCGCCTTGGTGATCGACACCGTGCCCCAGAGATTCACGTCGGTGAGCCAGCGCATCTCCTCCATCGTGAGCTGGTCGAGGTTTCCGAGCATCGACGAGCCGGCGCAGGTGATGAGGGCGTTGACCCTCGGATGCGCTGCGGTGATCTCGGTGGCGGCGGCGAACACGGCGTCGTCGTCGCGGAGGTCGACCACGTGCCTGGTCACCCGGGCGTCTCCCAGTTCGGCGGCGAGGGTCGCGAGCGCGGCACTGTCGTGGTCGATCAGGGCGAGGTGCGCTCCTCGGGTGGCCAGCAGGCGGGCGATGTCGGCGCCCATGCCGTTCGCGGCGCCCGTGATCACGGTGGTGCTGCCGGCGAGATCGAGGTGTTTCATGAGTCTCCTGCGGTGCGCGATCCGGGGCCGTGGCTGCGGATGTCGGAGGGGTGGGGCATGCTGATCCGGAACCATTCTGGCCGACACCGGGCCCCAGTGATACCGGTACGCTCGTGGAGAGGAGGTACCGGTGGGACGGACAGCGGATGCCATCGCCGAAGGCGTCGCGATCGCGACGGCTGCCGCGCGCCTCGCCGTGAAGAATCACATCCTCATCGGCACCATCGCCGAAGACGGTGTCTTCGACATGGAGAAGTACATCGACGACGCGCGGGAGGCGCTGCGGGCGATGGCCGAGGAATCGGAAGAAGCGGCCGCCAACGTCACCGCGCTGCGTAAGCGGGCCAGGGGTCGGCACTCCGATCCGGTGGGCACGCACGACTACCGCGACCGCGATGTGCGAAACCTGCGCCGCCGGGCCAAGCAGTCCACCGGGGTCGGCCAGCGCCTGCGCGAGATGATGGAAGACCGGGAACGTCTGGCGCAGATCGTCGAAGAGGCGCGGGACGCCGCCTGGGCCGACGTGCGCCACAATCTCGACCGCCGATTGCGGGTCGAGGGCATGCGACCGGATCAAGATCCCGACTACGGGCGCATGCGCGAGGCACGCATGCAGGCGCTGCGTCTCGTCGACCTGCAGGCGCTCTCCTCCGAGCAGCGCGCGCGGGCCAAACGGCGCAAGAAGCAGCAGAAAGCCGAGGCGGCGAGCGACTGAGGCCTCGTTTCGCTTTCGCGTCAGGACTGTTGTAGGCTGTTCCACGGCCCGCTGAGCGGGCTGGGCGCCCGTAGCTCAATGGATAGAGCATCTGACTACGGATCAGAAGGTTAGGGGTTCGAGTCCCTTCGGGCGCACACTGTGTTGAGACAGTACAGAATCCCCGTCGCGAAAGCGGCGGGGATTCTGCTATATCCGGGCCGCTGCGTCGCGACGACTGATGGTGCGCTCTCGGTTGACCGCAGGCAGCGTCAGAGCAGGCTCGTGATCGCGGGGTCGCGGCGGGCGACCTCCGCGGCGGTGGCGACGATGACCTCGCGGATCGCCGCGACCGCGACCGCGGGGGTGACGTCGGCACGGTGGGCGAGGCTCACGGTGCGGGTCATCATCGGGTGCGTCAGTCGAACCGACCGCAGCGCGGGGCGATCGAGCAGCACCATCGCCGGGACCACCGCGACGCCGACACCGCGTTCGACGAAGCGCAGCACGGCATCCATCTCGGCTCCCTCGAGCACGTGAGTGGGCACCAGGCCCTCGGCGCGGAAGGCGGCGTCGGTGGTCGCTCGCAGCTCGTACGTCTCGTCGAGAGCGATCAGCGGGAGGGTGGCCAGGTGGGAGAGGCTCATCGCGGGCATGGTCGAGACCGGTGGCTCTGTCGCGGCGGAGATGACGACGAGCTCTTCGGCGAGCAGTGGCATGCGCGTGAGGCTGAAGCCCGACGGTGGTGGACCGTCGGATTCGGTGATGAGGGCGATGTCGACGGCGCCGACGGCCAACTGCTCGACGAGCCGTCGGGAGCCGCTCTCGGTCAGATGCAGATCGACGCCCGGATGGCTGGCGTGGAACACGCTGATCGCCTCGGCGACGAGGCTGATGCAGAGCGTGGGCGGCGCGCCCAGCCGTACGCGTCCACGGCGAAGACCGGCCAGCTCGCCCATCTCATCGCGGATGGCGTCGGCTTCGGCGAGCATGCGCTGTGCACGGGGGAGGAGCGTCTCTCCCGCGGCGGTGAGTGCGATGTGGCCGCGTGCGCGGTGGAACAGTTCGGCGCCGAGCTCGCGTTCGAGGGTGGAGATCTGTCGGCTCAGCGACGGCTGTGCCAGGTGTAGGTGCTCGGAGGCGCGGGTGAAATGTCCGAGGCGTGCGACCTCGACGAACCCGCGGAGCTGCTCGAGGTTCATGGTCATAGCCTACCCGCATGGTTTCCAGTCAAACTATGCATTGGAGTTATTAGGGTCTCCTAACTAGCGTGAAGCGTATGTCTACCCCCGAACGTCAGATATCCACCACTGTCCTCGTCATCGGCACCGGTGGCTCCGGTCTGCGCGCAGCGATCGAGATCGCTGAACACGGAGTCGATGTCCTCGCCGTCGGCAAGCGCCCGCGTCAGGATGCGCACACTTCCCTCGCGGCCGGCGGCATCAACGCGGCACTCGGCACCATGGACGCCGAGGACAGCTGGCAGCAGCACGCGGCCGACACCATCAAGGAGAGCTACCTGCTCGCCAACCCGCACACGGTCGAGATCGTCACCCAGGGCGCCGAGCGCGGCATCCGCGACCTCGAGCGGTGGGGCATGGACTTCGCCCGCGAAGACGACGGCCGCATCTCGCAGCGGTTCTTCGGCGCACACACCTTCCGCCGCACCGCCTTCGCCGGTGACTACACCGGCCTCGAGATCCAGCGCACGCTCGTGCGAAAGGCCGAGCAGCTCGAGGTCCCGATCCTCGACCACGTCTACATCACCCGTCTGCTCGTGCGCGACAACGTCGTGTTCGGCGCCTACGGCTTCGATCAGGCCGACGGCACCCGCTACCTGATCCACGCGGATGCCGTGATCCTCGCCGCCGGCGGCCACAACCGCATCTGGCGCCGCACCTCGTCGCGTCGCGACGAGAACACGGGCGACTCCTTCCGTCTCGCGGTCGACGCCGGAGCGCGCCTGCGCGACCCGGAGCTCGTGCAGTTCCACCCGTCGGGCATCATCGAACCGGAGAACGCCGCCGGCACCCTGATCTCCGAGGCCGCACGCGGGGAGGGGGGCATCCTCCGCAACGCCCTCGGTGAGCGGTTCATGGAGAAGTACGACCCGGAGCGCATGGAGCTATCGACCCGCGACCGTGTCGCGCTCGCCGCGTACACCGAGATCAAGGAAGGACGCGGCACCGAGAACGGCGGCGTCTGGCTCGACGTGTCGCACCTGCCGCGCGAGACGATCATGACCCGGCTGCCGCGCGTCTACCAGACGATGATGGAGCTGCAGATGCTCGACATCACGACCGACCCGATCGAGATCGCCCCCACCGCGCACTACTCGATGGGTGGGGTCTGGGTTCGTCCGGAGGACCACCAGACCGACGTCGAGGGGCTCTACGCGATCGGCGAGGCCTCCAGTGGACTGCACGGCGCGAACCGGCTCGGCGGCAACTCGCTCATCGAGCTGCTGGTCTACGGGCGCATCGTCGGGCAGGCCGCGATGGAGCACGCGGCCGGGCTCGACGCGCAGCGCCGGTCGGCGACGGCCGTCGCGGCAGCACGGGCCGAGATCGACGACCTGCTCGCCGCGGAGGGGCGCGAGAACGTGCGCGCCCTGCAGCGCGCCATCCGCAACCTCATGACCGAGTACGCAGGCGTCGTCCGTTCGGAAGACGGGCTGCGTGCCGGCCTCGCCGACCTCGACATGATCGAGGGGCGCATGGAGGACGTGGGAATCCACCCCGACATCGCCGGTTTCCAGGACCTCGCGCACGCGTTCGACCTCAAGGCCTCGGCGCTCGCCGCTCGTGCCACGCTCGCGGCCGCGCTGGAGCGCCGGGAGACGCGCGGATGCCACAACCGCAGCGACTTCCCCGACACCGACCCGACCCTGCACGTGAACCTGGTGTGGTCGCCGACCGCGGGCGTCACCCGCGAGGAGATCCCGGAGGTCTCGCCCGAGATCGCCGAACTCATGCGCGAGGTCGACACCGCGGGCAAGCTCGTCGAGTAGGTCGCCCGAGACCCCGCGTCCGCGCCGAGACCCCCGCCCTGCTGATGTCTGCAGGGCGGGGTCTCGGCGGTGATCCGGGGCTTCAGCGAGTTGCTCAGCCGGCCTGCGGCTCTTCCGTGTCGACGACCCCGATCCCCACGGCCTCGTGGTCGGGCTCGGGTTCTTCGCGCTTCGGAGCCTGGGGCTCCTCGCCCGGGTCCTTCTCGGTGCTCGGCTCTTCGAGGTCTTCGGTGCTCGGCACCTCGCTCGGGTCGGCGTCTTCGGGCGATTCGGCCTCGGCGGGTGTGGTCGCCTCGCCCGCGCTCGTGTCGGAGGCCGGGGTGGGCGTGGGCGTCTGCGCCTCGGCGGGATCCTGTCCGGGAGTGTTGTTCGTCATGATGGCCCCTTTCATGGTGTCGTCCGATCACGATGCCTCGGAAGCACGTGTTGCTGAAGGGGCTTGACGCGGCGCCGAGTTAACCGGGGTGAACCGAAGGCGCCGATGCGGCGTAGCCTGGAGGGGTGACTGCGTACGTCTCGGCCTTCGACCTCTTCTCCATCGGAGTGGGGCCTTCGAGCTCCCATACGGTCGGACCGATGCGGGCCGCCCTCGACTTCGCGCGACGGCTCACCGCGACGGGCGTCCTCCCGCGCGTGGCGCGCGTCGGCAGCACGCTGTACGGCTCGCTCGGTGCCACCGGGATCGGGCACGGGACTCCGGATGCCGTGGTCGCCGGTCTGCGCGGATTCGCGCCGGAGACGTGCGACCCCGCCGACGTGAGATCCGCCTGGACGGACTTCCCCGTGGGCGGCGCGCTGTCGATCGACGGCATCCATGACGTCCCGTTCGCGAAGGATGACATCGTCTTCGCGCCGCGCACCCGGCTGCCCGGTCATCCGAACGCCATGACGATCACCGCGTGGGATGCCGCGGAGCAGGTCGTCGCCGAGGAGACCTATTACTCGGTCGGCGGCGGTTTCATCCGCCGGGACGGAGAGGACGCGAAACTCACGACCGCGGGGTTCCCCTATTCGTATGCGGATGCCGCGTCGCTGCTCGCCCTGTGCGACGAGAACGAACTGTCGATCGCCGAGGTCGCGCGGCTCAACGAGACCTCGCTGCGCGGCGAGGAGGAGGTCGCGGCCGGGCTCGACGCGATCTGGGATGCGATGTCGGGGTGCGTCGATGCCGGCCTCCACGCCGACGGCACGCTGCCTGGCATCCTCAAGGTGAAGCGGCGGGCCGGGGTGATCCGCGGACAGCTCGAAGCGGTCGAGGCCGAGGGCCATAGGGAGCTTCCGGGCGAATGGCTCGGCGCCTTCGCCCTGGCCGTCAACGAAGAGAACGCGGCGGGCGGCCGGGTCGTGACCGCACCGACGAACGGTGCCGCAGGCATCCTCCCCGCCGTCGCCATGTACTGGTGGCGGTTCCTCGCCGATTCCGGCCTGGGCGCGGGCAACGCCGTGACTCCCTACGGTGAGCTGGTCGGCAGCGCGCTGCTGGGCTTCGAGCCGGACGTCCGGGCGCTGGAGAATGCCAGCGACCTCGACGAGGAGCAGACCGCGGAGGCGAACCGTCGCCGCGGCATCCGTCGTTTCCTGCTCACCGCAACGGCCCTCGGGTCGCTGTTCAAGGCGAACGCGTCGATCTCCGGAGCCGAGGGCGGATGCCAGGCCGAGGTCGGCTCCGCGTGCGCCATGGCGGCCGGCGGCCTCACCGCGGTGATGGGTGGCACGAACCGTCAGATCGAGAACGCCGCCGAGATCGCGATGGAGCACCACCTGGGGCTCACCTGCGACCCGATCGGCGGACTCGTGCAGATCCCGTGCATCGAGCGCAACGCGATCGCGGCGTCGACGGCGGTCACGGCGGCTCGTCTCGCACTGCGCGGCGACGGCAGCCACTATGTCTCACTGGATGCGGTCGTCGAGACGATGCGCCAGACGGGTGCCGACATGTCGACCAAGTACAAGGAGACCAGCGAGGGCGGCCTCGCGGTCAACGTCATCGAGTGCTGATCGCGCCCGCGCGACGCCGTGTCCGCGGATGCCGGTAGCCTCCACGAGACACCACGCGGAGGGAGCACGATGGAGGCGTTCTGGGAGCCGAGCTCTCGCCGACGGCGGCAGCAGCCGGTCGTCGCGGTGCGCCCGAACGACGACGCCCCGACGCCGGATGGGGAGTGGCCGACGAGCATTCCCGCGGTCGCCCAGGTGCTGCGGGAGGGGATCGATCTCGACCCCGGGGTGACGTTCCTCGTGGGCGAGAACGGCAGTGGCAAGTCGACCCTGGTCGAAGGCGTCGCACTCGCCTACGGCCTCTCGCCCGAGGGCGGTTCGCGTCAGGCGCGGCACAGCACCCGAGCGACCGAGTCCCCGTTGTCGGAGTGGATCCGGCTGCAGCGCGGCGTGGGAGCCAACCGCTGGGGCTTCTTCCTACGGGCCGAGACGATGCACTCGTTCTACACCTACCTCGAAGACAACCCGTCGACCGCCGGCGCCGATGTGCCGTTCCACGAGATGAGCCACGGCGAGTCGTTCCTCGCGCTGTTGGAGAGCCGCTTCGACGAGCCGGGCTTCTACTGCCTCGACGAGCCGGAGGCCGCCCTGTCGTTCAACTCGACTCTGGCGCTCATCGCGGTGCTGCGGCGCATCGCCGACGATGGTGGGCAGGTGCTGTGCGCGACACATTCCCCGGTGCTCGCGGCGCTGCCCGGTGCGAAGATCCTCGAAGTAGGGGAGTGGGGAATCCGTCCCGCCGAGTGGGGCGACCTCGAGATCGTGAACCACTGGCGCTCGTTCCTCGAGCATCCGACACGCTACCTCCGCCACCTGCTCGACTGAGGAAGGCCGCCCCTTCTGCGTGCTCGAGGCGCAGGCGCATAATTCATCACATGATGAATGACTCGGCCGTCGAGATCGCGCACCTGCGCGTGCATCGCGGGGCAGTGCAGGTCTTCGACGGGATCGACTTCACGATCCCGCGTGGACAGATCACGGGACTGCTCGGGCCGTCGGGATGCGGAAAGACCACCCTGATGCGCTCGATCGTCGGTGTGCAGCGGATCGCCGGGGGTGATGTCACCGTCCTCGGCGAGCCGGGCGGATCCCGGCAGCTCCGCCACCGCGTGGCCTACGGCACACAGGGCGCTGCGGTCTATGGCGACCTCAGCGTGCGCCAGAACCTCTCGTACTTCGCCTCGCTGCTCAATGCGCCGAAGGGCGATGTGGACAGGGTGATCGACGAAGTCGGGCTGCGGGCCCAGGCGGGGCAGCGCGTCGACGCGCTCAGCGGCGGCCAGGCGACGCGGGTGTCGCTCGCGGTCGCGCTCATCGGCTCCCCCGAGCTGGTCGTGCTCGACGAGCCGACGGTCGGACTCGACCCCGTGCTGCGCGCCGAGCTGTGGGCATTGTTCCGAGGCCTGGCGGACCGCGGCGTGACCCTCATCGTGTCGAGCCACGTGATGGACGAGGCGGTGCGCTGCGACCGGCTGCTGCTGATGCGGGAGGGGCGGATCATCGCCGACACCACCCCGTCGTCGCTCCTGGCCGACACCGGCGCGACCGATGCCGAGTCCGCGTTCCTGACACTGATCGAGCGGGACCGCAACGGCGATACCGACGTCCCTCGTTCGCGGCGAGAAGCCAGCGAGCACCGAGAGGGGGCCGGAGGATGAACGGCCGCCGGATGCTCGCCACCGCCGGGCGCGTGCTCGCCCAGCTGCGGCACGATCCGCGGTCGATCGCCCTGATGCTCGTCGCGCCGAGCCTGCTGGTCGGTCTCTTCGCCTGGCTGTTCAGCGACCAGGAGGGCGTCTTCGACCAGTTCGGCGGGGCGATCCTGGCGCTGTTCCCGTTCATCGTGATGTTCCTCATCACGTCGATCACCACCCTGCGCGAGCGCCGTTCGGGAACCCTCGAGCGTCTGATGACCACACCCCTCGAGAAGGCCGACTTCATCCTCGGCTATGCGCTCGCGTTCGGGCTGATGGCCCTGCTGCAGGCGGTGATCACGGTGTCGTTCGCGGTCGGGGTGTGCGGCCTCGATGTCGACGGGCCGCTGTGGCAGCTCGGCCTGGTCGCGGTCGTCGATGCGCTGCTCGGCACGGCACTCGGGCTCCTCGCCAGCGCGTTCGCCCAGACCGAGTTCCAGGCGGTGCAGTTCATGCCGCTGCTGGTGTTCCCGCAGATCATCCTCGGCGGCCTGTTCATGCCCCGCGACCAGATGCCGGATGTCCTCTACGCCATCTCGGACTGGCTCCCGCTCAGCTACGCGATCGACACGATCAACGCGGTGGCCGCGGGGGACGAGGGCTGGGAAGTGTTCGGTCCGCTGCTGATCGTGGTGGCCTTCGCCGCGGGTGCCCTCGTGCTCGCGTCGCTGACGCTGCGGCGGCGCACGCGCTGAGTTCGGCTCCGGTCGCAGCTCAGCGCGCCGCGCGGTTCTTCGTGTGCTTGGTCGGCACGGCGGCCCACGGGTCTTCGGGCCACGGATGCCGGGGGTAGCGGCCGCGCATCTCGGCGCGCACCTGGCTGTAGGGACCGGACCAGAACGAGGCGAGGTCGTCGGTGACCGCGAGCGGACGCCCCGCGGGGGACAGCAGGTGGAACAGCACCGGCACCCGCCCATCGACGAGGCGCGGAGTCTCGGCCCACCCGAAGCACTCCTGCAGCTTCACGGCGACGACCGGCCGTGCGTGCGGGTCACCGTCCGGTTCCGGGTAGGTGATCCGGACGCGGGATCCGCTGGGCACCTCGAGGCGCTCCGGCGCGAGCTCATCGAGGCGCACGGCATCGGGCCACGGCAGTAGGCGCCGAAGCGGTGACGAGAGATCCAGCCGTGCTGCGGGGGTGCCGGACGCGAGGCGATCGAGCTCGGGCGCGAGCCACACGTCGAGGGAGTCGACCAGCCCGGCATCCGAGACATCGGGCCACGGATCGCCGAGCTCTCGTCGCAACAGTGCGAGTCGCCGGCGCAGCGCGTCTGCGGTGTCGGACCAGGTGAACATACCGAGCCCGTCGCGGCGGAGCGCCCGGCGCACGGCGTCGCGGCCCTCCTGTGCCGACGCCTTCACGGGCGCCGAGGACCGCAGGATGGCGCCGATGCGCCGCTCGCGTCGGGCCTGGACGCGGCCTCCGACGAATTCCGCCTCGACGCGGTCGGTCATCAGGTGGCTCGCCGCCTGCTCCATCTGCGCTTCGGTGAGCACAGCGGCCGACCGGATGATCGCGCCGGACCCGGCCGCGGCGCGCGCGGTGGCGCGCGCGACGTCGGCGACGGCGATCCACTCCACCGCTGCGAGCGGACCCCGCACCCCGGCCCGGGTTCCGGAGGCCAGCAGGAATGTCGCTCCTTCGGCAGTGCGCTCGACGCGATGCGCGATGCGCTCGGGGAACGCCAGCGCGATCACGAGGCCCACTCCGTCGAGGTCCGAGCGGATGCCCGGCGTCTCCCGGACCATGCGTTCGAGGCGGTTCGCATCGTCGCGCCATCGGCGGGCGTCCGGGTTCCGACCGCCTCGCAGCGCGATGAGCGCCTGCGCGATGTCGGCATCCGAGATGCGCAGCTCGCCGCCCACCAGCGCGACGACCTCGGCCGCGAGTCGGCTTCCGACGACCGGGCTGCCGTCGCGAAGTGCGCGGGCGAGTCGAGGATCGGTCGGAATCCGTGCGAGGACGCGGCCCTCCGCGGTGGCGCGACCGTCGTCATCGATCGCGCCGAGAGCCCGAAGCACCGTGATCGCATCGGCCAGGTTCTCGGCGGGCAGCGGGTCGATCATCCGCAGTCCGATGCCGCCCGGGGCACCCCAGCAGGCGAGAAGCAGCGCGGCATCCGCGAGGTCGATCACCGCGATCTCGGGCACGGGACGAGCGGGGGCCGCCGCGTAGGTGCGCTCGTCGACGCAGCGGATGACCATGCCGGGGCCCTGACGGGTGCCGCGCCCCGCACGCTGCACGCACGACGAGCGCGATGCGGCGGTGGTGACGAGGCCCGTCATACCGCGGCCGGCGTCGCGCTGCGGATGCCGCGACAGGCAGCTGTCCACGACGAGGCGCACCCCCGGCACGGTGAGCGACGACTCGGCGAGAGAAGTCGTGACGATGATGCGCGGAAGGTCCGTCGGCGTGCGGCCACGGATCACGGCATCCTGCTCGGCCGGCGGGATCTGGCCGTGCAGTTCCCGCACGTCGAAGGCATCGCTCGCAGCGCGGACGCGGCGGGCGATCTCCGACACCTCACGAGCCCCTGGCGCGAAGACCAGCACGTCGGCTTTCGGGTCTTCGCGCACCAGGTCCACGGCCGCGGATGCTGTGACGGCCGCGACGTGATCGAGGAAGCCCCAGGTGACGCCGCGCTCGTCGAGGCGGGGGACGGGGCTCGGAGCCCACTGCACGGTGAGGGGGAAGGCGGGGACATCGTGGTCGACGATCGGCGCGGGGGAGTCGTCCGTGCCGATGACGGCGGCGATCCGCGCCGCGTCGAGGGTCGCGGACATGGCGATCACCACCAGGTCATCCCGAAGCTCGCGCACCTCCGAGAGCAGCCCGATCAGGAGGTCGGTCTCGAGCGCGCGTTCGTGCACCTCGTCGAGGATCACGGCATCCACACCGTCGAGTCCCGGGTCGTCGAGCATCCGTCGAAGCAGGACTCCGGCCGTGACGAACTCGACCTGCGTCTCGGGTCCTGCCGAGCGCTCGCCGCGGACGGTGAATCCCACGCGTGAACCGAGGGGGGACCCGTCGAGGTGGGCGAGGCGTCGGGCGGCCGCGCGGGCGGCGACGCGGCGGGGCTGGGTGATGATCACGCGACCGGTGCTCCGCGAAGCGAGGAGCGGGGGCACGAGGGTGGTCTTGCCCGTGCCGGGTGGGGCGGTGACGACCACCGATCCGCTCGCATCGAGCGCCGCTGACAGCTCGTCGAGCGCGGCCGCGAACGAGAGCCCCGCGCCGATGGCGGCGAGGTCGAAGGCGGCGGACGTCATCCGTCCAGTCTGCCCGGTCGGGGAGTCGAAACAGCGGATGCCGCGACCGGAGAGGTCGCGGCATCCGCTGTCGTGAAGGTGTGTTTACTCCGCTGCCGGAGCCGGCGGTGCGGGCGGCGGCGGGGTGTTCGGCGTCGAGACGCGCGGTGCGGGCGCGGCAGGCGTAGCTTCCGCGACACCGGCTCCGAAGCCGCGGCCGACGGCCTGCCCCTGGATGATGCCGGCGAGGTCGAGTCCGGTGGCCGAGTGGACGCTCTCGAACACCGAGGCCAGGGCCTTGGCGTTGTCGGCACCGACGACGTCGGATGCGCCGTCCTGGCCCGAGCCGCCGATGATCGACACGTTGCCGATCGCCGCGTACCCCTTCGAGAACTCGGCCATGATCGACGGCAGCACCTCGAGCACGCGCTGCGAGAGGAAGGCGTCCTGGTTCGAGGCGATGGCCTTGGCCTCGGCCTCGAGAGCTGCGGCGCGCGCGTCACCCTCGGCGCGGATCGCCTCGGCTTCGGCAGCAGCCTGCAGGCGTCGGGCGTGAGCCTCGGCCTCGGCCTTCGAGCGCAGCGCGTCGGCCTCACCGGTGGCGCTCGCGACGGCAGCCGCGGCCTCACCGGCGGCGCGGGCCTTGTCGGCCTCTGCCTGCTGCTCGGCGATGCGGGTGCGAGCCTCGGCCTGCTTGACCTGCTCGATCGCGGCGGCCTCGGCCGCCCGCTCGCGCGTGTAGAGCTCGGCCTGGGCGCGGGTCTCGGCCTCGTACCGCTGCGCGTCGGCGACGCGCTTGACGTCGGCGTCGAGCTGGGCCTGCTTGTTCTCGGCCTGCTGCTGCAGCACGGCCTGCTGCGCCTGCTCGCGGGCGAGGTTCTCGGCCTGCTCCGCCTCGGCGCGCGCGCGACCGATGCCGGCGTTCGAGTTGGCGGTGTTCGTGTCGAGCGCGGTCTGCTCGATCAGGTTGGCTTCCTGGTTCGCGATGTTCTTCTGGTTGATCGCGCGGTCGGCGTTGGTCTGCGAGATCTCGGCGGACTGACGCTTCGCCTGGATCTCGGGAGCGCCGAGCGACTGGATGTAGCCGACCTTGTCGGTGATGCCCTTGATCTGGAACGAGTCCAGGATGAGGCCCTGCTCGGCGAGCTCCTGCGAGACGTCGGCGGCGATCTGGTCGGAGAACTTCTTCCGCTCGCGCATCAGCTCGACGACCGACAGGGTCGCGACGATTCCACGGAGGGCACCTTCGAGCTGTTCGGTGGTGAACTGCTCGATGGCCTTGTCCTGCGAGGCGAAGCGCTCGGCGGCACGGCGCACCAGGATGGGGTCGGAGCCGATCTTCACGATCGCGACACCGTCGACGTTCAGGGTCACGCTGTCGAGCGACTGCGCCTCGGCGTTGAGCGAGACCTGGCGCGAGCGCAGCGAGATGATCTCATGGCGCTGCGTGATCGGGTTGACGAGCGACTTGCCGTTGACGATGACGGTGACGGGCGACTCCGACATCTCGGAGCGGCTCGACCCGTCGGTCGCGATGACCGCGGTCTGCACCTTCTGCTTGCGGCCCGAGATGACGAGGGCCTCGTCGGCTCGGGCGACCTTGATCCAGCTGCGTGCGAACAGCAGCAGGATGAGCAGCAGGACGACGGCGACGACGACTGCGATACCGACGATGACGAGGATGCCGACGATTCCGGCGAACTCCATGGATGACCTCCCTGGTTCCCCCCGAGGGGGCGGTCTGACGTGCCCGCGACACAGCGGGCGTACGCACCCCACCCTGCCAGAAACGGAAGCGGGCCGTTCTCGCGGCAGCGGGTCAGCGGGTGCGGAGCTTCTCCGCGAGGTCGCGCAGCGTGCGCAGCTCGTCATCGCCGAGGCGCGACATGCGGTCGGCGATCGAGCGCCCGTGCACGGTGGCGAGGGAGCGGAACGCCCGGGCCCCTTCATCCGTCGCGCGGATCAGCGCACCGCGTCCGTCGTCGGGGTCGGCGCACTTGGCCACGAGCCCGCGCGTGACCATGCGGTCGACCAGGCGCGAGACGCTCGGCTGGCTGATCAGCATGTTCGCGGTGATGTCGCGCAGCCGCGCGGTCATGCCGGGGGAGCGGGTGACGGTGAGCAGCACGTCGTACTCGGCCTGACCCAGGTCGCTGTGCTCGAAGTCCGACATCATCTCGGTGAACAACTCGTGCTGCGCGCGGAACAGGCTCTCCCAGGCCTCCAGGGCGAGCTTGCGATCGGTCATGTTCACAGAATAGTGGGAACAGTAAAGGGCCGGTCGGAGAGGCTCCCGACCGGCCCTTGTCCCTTGCACCAAGAGTGTCCTGCAATCACATGCGGTGTATGCCACAGCAAACATTCACCGTGTGATCACTGTATAACGGCGAGATAACGAATGCAACGGTTTGGTCACGGAAAAGTTTCGTGGCGGAGCAGGCGTCCCAGCTCATGTCCGAGGTGTTGCCCACGACCGAACTCCGCGTTGGTCATAGTTCCGTGGAAGCCGACGTCGGTACGAGATTCTTCGCTGGGCGGCCGCGTATCTGTCGCAGGCGTCACCACTCCCCAAATGATGTTCCCGCTGGTCCACGAACCGGCCGCTGAACCAACTGTGGCTCGCCGACATCACCGAGCACTGGACCGATGATGGCAAGCTGTATCTCTGCGCGATCAAAGACGTCCACTCGAACCGGATCGTCGGCTACTCCCAGAGCGGGATCACGGGATCGATGGGCCGCGTCGGAGCCTGCGCGGACAACGCCGCGATGGAGTCGTTCTTCGCGCTCCTGCAGAAGAACGTGCTCAACAAGAAGCGGTGGCACTCAAGGCAGGAACTCCGCCTCGAGATCGTCGTCGCCGGTGCGAGCCTCGCCATCGAGCTGACGCAGATGGCCGCCTCGCGGCTCGCCCTCAGCGGACACCTCGCGGACATCAATGACTGGCTGACGAACATCCTGGGCGGGATCATCGGGTACGGACTGTTCGTCCTCGCGACGCGCTCGAAGACGATCGCCGGATTCGTCCAACGGTTTCGGTGGCCGACGCGTGCGCGCGTGAGTAGCCAGCCGGTCTGATCCTCGAAGTGCCGGAAAGCCCAGCCAGACCGTCGGCACCGAGATGGTCCGCCTCGCGTTTCCGACCGGGTGGTGTGGACGTCAGGCGCTCATGGGTGCACGGCTGCTCGGATCTCTGCGGCGATCGATTCTGCATCGTCGGTACTCAGAAGGATCTCGTCGAACCCGATCGTGGCTCGGTCGACGGCGATCCGCAGCAAGCGGTGCCCGCGCTTCATCGAGACCAGTCGCCGCACCCCTGAAGGGTGCCTGAAAGTCCCCAGCTTGCGGTAACCGGAGACGACGAGGCCGGATCTCACCCCGAGTATCTCTGAGGTCCACCCCTGTTCGGTGGACACATCGCGGATCGCCGACCTCGGTATCAGTAGCTGAGGCAAGCCCGTCATCGTGGCCTCCCAACCGGGGAACTGCACGTGCACTCCCGCTCGGTCGCATGTGATGTCGGTCATCGTGTGCTCCTTGCTACTGCGAATGGGGTCATCTTGAGAACATTATCAACCTGATAACAGTGACGAGTCAAAGTGCAGGACAGGCTTTCCCGAGCTGGCCGCGCACGCGGAGCCCTCTCCCGCTCCGCGTGCGCGGTGATGAGGTTAGGCGGGTACCTTGTCGAGGAATCCGAGGACCTGGTGGATACGGCCCTGGCCGTCGCCGACGACGACGTCGAAGCCGACTACGAGCGGTTCGGCTCCTGCGGGGCCAAGCCCCCACTGAAAGCGGGTGAGGCCGTGATGTGCGTCAGGTTCGCCGACGAGCGTGAACACGAACCCCGGGAACTGTTCCCGCACGGCGCCGATCGTGGCCGAGATCTGGTCTCGTCCACCGACATCGACCAGAGGGTCCGTGTATGTGGCGCCTTCCGTCCAATGCTCGGCGAGGAGGCGGTCACGAGCGTTCGCGTCCGAGGCGTTCCAGGTCTGCAGATACAAGTCGGTGATGGGGGTCATATCGGGGCCTTTCGGTATCGGCCGCAGCGGAGCCGCCGCGGTGAAGCCATGTTGGGCGCGGAGGGGTAGTCGCGTCGATTACCTCGGAGGTCATGGGTCGAACCACGACTGTTGGCTAGGGTCGAGAGTCATGACCGTGATCCATGCCGGCGACGTCGGGGTGCTCTTGCGCGGCTGGCGCGAGCGGAGACGGCTCAGCCAGCTGGAGCTCTCAGCCCGTGCACACGTCTCGACCCGACACCTCAGCTTCGTCGAGACCGGGAGGTCCAAGCCCACGCGAGAAATGCTCGATCGACTCTCTGCACACCTCGACATACCGCTGCGCGAGCGCAACCAGCTGCTCCTCAGTGCCGGGTTTGCGCCCGCACATCCCGAGCGGGCGATGAACGCCCCGGAACTCCGTTCTGTCAGCTCGGCGTTGCGACAACTCCTCGACGCCCATGCGCAGTACCCAGCGCTGGTGCTTGACCGCTGGTGGGACGTTATGGACCGCAACGCCGCGACGGACGTGCTGCTCGAGGGATGCGCACTGCACCTCCTCGAGCCTCCCGTCAACGCCGTACGGTTGTCGCTGCACCCGGAGGGTCTCGCGCCCCGGATCCGCAACCTCGGTCAATGGCGAACCCACCTCATCGGTCAGGTCTGCGCTCGCGCCGACCGCACCGGCGACTCCCGCCTCCGTCGCCTGGCGGAGGAGGTCGCGGCCTACCCCGGCGACGACGTAGGGCGGCCGGCGGTCACGGATGTCGTCATCCCGCTCGAGCTCGAGGTCGCGGGCGAGGACCTGCGCTTTTTCAGCATGTCCGCGGCCGTGGAGTCTGCGCTCGACATCACCATCGACGAACTGCGTATCGAGTCGTTCTATCCCGCCGACGATGCCACAGCACGCTGCTTGCGCCACCGACAGCCATCGTGAGATCGGACGAACGACTGCCGAGGGGGCCTGCTCAAGGACGCCGGAGCAGAGATGCTCGGTCAGACGATCTGTGCGGAATCGCGCTGACGCCACAGTGCGTTCGTCGATGAGGAGGTCGTGGTGCCGAACAAGTCGCCGTGCTGGCCGTACATCGCGCCCGGCCTCAGGAGCCGTCGCGCAGGTCGGCCGGAGCTCCCGCCGAGAACCGGATCCGGTCGAAGCGCGAGTCACAGTCCTCTCCCATCGGCGCCTGCGACATGAAGCCCACCGTCACGGGGAGGTCGGTCTTCAGGCGGAACACTCTGACGAACTCCCACCGGTCGCCGTCGTCGGAGGCGTGGAAGGCGAACGCGTCTCCGACGCGGGAGACGCGGAGATACACGAAGTCGCTCTCGACGACCGTGGAGTTGCAGTCGTCGGAGAACTCGTTGGTCACGACGCTGACGACCATCGCCCGCCCGTCGGGCGAATACTCGAAGCAGAGCTTGGCCCAGTACTGCTCATCGCACCACAGCCCCAGCACGGCGGCGTCGAACGTCGTCCGCTCCCCGACGACGCGAACCCTGGCACTCAGCGTGAAGTCGCCATCGGTCCGAAAGCCCAGCAAGCTCGCGCGGTGCTGAGCGGGGCCGCCGAGCGAGGCGTTGGTCCAATCTCCTCCCGGTGCCGCATGGAGGGTGAGCTCGCCGGTGTCGCCGTCGTAGCTCGCATCCAGTTCGCCGTTGGTCCATTCGAGCGTCGGCAGGGCAGGTATCCGCATGGTCGTTCTCCTCCGTGTCATTCCGGTGTGGGTGTGGGTGTGGGTGTGGGGTCGTCTAGACGGGAACGGCGTCGAGCATCCGGCCGTCGACGAGATGACGGCGGGACCGCGCCCGCTGAGCGACCACATCGTCGTGCGTGACGACGATGATGGTCATGCCTGACGCGTTCAGCTCATCGATCACGTCGAGCACGTCGTCCGTGGCCTCCCGGTGCAGGGCACCGGTCGGCTCGTCCGCGATGAGGATCGGCGGACGATTCACGAGTGCGCGGCAGATGCCGACCCGCTGCCGCTGGCCGCCGGAGAGTTCGTGCGGTGCGCGGGCGCCGAGGTGTCCGATCCCGAGCCGATCCATGAGCTGTGCGGTATTCGCCAGGGTGTCTGCGGAGACCCGGCCGCGTCGTCGCACCGCCGGGAGCAGGATGTTGTCGATCACCGCCAGCTCGTCGAGGAGGTCGGTGCGCTGGAATACGAACCCGAGCGTGGTGCGACGGATGTGTGCGAGGGCCTTGTCGTCGAGCGCGGAGAGATCGTCGTCGCCGATGCATACCGACCCCGACGACGGCTGGTCCAGGCCGCTCAGGCACGAGAGCAGAGTCGTCTTGCCGGAGCCGCTGGGGCCGGTGAGAGCCAGGTAGTCGCCTTCGGCGACGTCGAGGTCGATCCCCTCGAGCACGGTCGTGAAGTCGCCGGCGGCCGATTCGAAGCGTCGGGTGACTGCGCGCGCCGTGATGAGTGCGGGCGATGGGGGCATGTCGGTCAGCTTTCGTTGAGGAGTGCGGGGCTGTGGGCTGAGGCGATGAGGCCGCCGACCACGGCGGCAGCCGCCACCACGGGGCCGGTGATCAGGCTCCAGCCGTTGGCTGCGACGAGGTCGGTGGCGCCTCCGCCGAACGAGGAGAGTGTGGCACCGAGAACCCCCGGCCCGAGCGACTCCGTCGCGATCCACCCGAGGAGAAGACCCGCCCCGGCGACGCCCGTCGCCCGGAACAGGGCGATCGTGCGCAGTTCGCCGCGAGACCATCCGAGGAGCCGCAGCAGACGCAGATCGGACTCGTCGCGCGTCGCCTCGAGTCGCCCGCGGAGAGCGAACACCAAGAGCATCACCACGGCAGCGGCTGCCCAGGCGATCATCGACGCCGTCTTCAGACGCTCGACCGTGTCGCCCAGCGTGTAGTGGACGAACCGGTCCAGCTCGGTGAACGACGCCGACGGGTGGTCGAGCGCGAGCGCCGAGGCTTTCCCGCCCTGGTCGACGCCGTCTCGGAGGTCGACCATGAACGTCTGCCACAGGGGGATGCCGTCACCACCGGGCAGCTCGACGGCTTTCCCCGATCGGCCACCGTTGGTGATGTCGTGATACAGGCCCGTGATGCGGTATCGATGGGTCGAATCGGCCGAGTCCACCTGGACGGACTGGCCGACATCCACTCCGGCCGTCTGCGCAGCGAGGGTCGACAGCGCCAGCTCCCCGGGCCCTGCGGGCGCTTCGCCACGGGCATAGGCGAGGGGGAAGGCCGAGGTGTCGCCCACTTCCAGGGCGACGTCATCGGTGTGGTCAGCGCCGATGAGCGCGACCCGGAAACTGGTCACCTTCGCGAACCGCGCGATGTCGGGGTCATCGCGCAGAGAGCGCTCGAGCGCGTCGCCCGCGCCGGCTTCCGCACCCTCGCGGACGAAGGCACGGAGGTCGCTCTGGCCGACGCCCATGGTGGTGATGAAGTCGGGCGCCGCGATCGTCTGGGTCACGCGCTGGGGCAGGGCCGCCAGCGCGACCGCGAAGCCGACCATGACGATCAGCAGCACGGCGGTGGTGCCCCGCGTGGTGAGGCCGCGTGCGGCGAGGCGGATGCTGATAGGAATCGGAAGATCCCATCGCAGCGCACGCGGACGACGTCGGGTCTGCGCCGACACCCCGGGCCTGGTCAGAGCGAGCAGCGGGCTGATGCGCCGCACCCGGCGCAGCAGCTGCGCCGCGAGCGCGGTCGGGATCGCGGATGCGAGCACGACGGCCAGCAGCATCACGATCGTCCCGGTGCTGCCGTGCCCGCTCGAAAGGACGACGTCGCCGCCCCGCAGAAGCGCGGATGCAGGGAAGACCAGGAGCAGGGCGACCAGCACCGCGACACCCGACTGCACGGCGTATCCGAGAAGCAGGGTCGAGGAGACCTCGCGGTGCGAGAAGCCGATCGCCCGCATCACACCGATCCGACGGGCGTCCTGTTCGAGGGCGGTGAGGACCATGATCCGCAGGCACAGCAGCGTGATGGCGAGCAGGACGATGCTCACCAGGATGGTGAGGATGGCGACCAGACCGTCGGTCAGCGCGGCGATCAGACGCAGCAGGCTCCCGTCGACGGCCGCACCGTTGGCCGGGAGTCCGGCCAGACGGTAGGCCTCCGCGAATCGATCTCCTGCGTCGTCGACCAGGCGGAAGGTGAGGATGTGCTCCACGGGGAGCCGTTCGGCAAGGTCGTTCCAATCCCTTTCGGACACCACGAACCGCTTCGAGTTGACCAGACTCGGCCCCATCTGGGCGTCGCTGACGGTGTCGGCGACCGTGAACGTCTGCACGTCACCCTGCACGGCGATCTCGACCGTGTCACCGCGCGCGAGGTCGTAGGCGTCGGCGTAGTAGCCGGGCACGGCGATCTCGCCGTCGCGGACGTTCGTCGGCGTGCCGTCGGGTCCGAGCAGGAAGTCGAATCGAGGGCTCTGGGTGACCAGCAGGAGGTCCATCACACCGTCGCGCGCGGCATCCGTCATCCCGTGCATCCGAAGGTCCTGGTTGTCGAGCTGGAGCGCATCCTGCACCTGGTGGTCGTCGACGATGTCCTGGTGCGTCGCGGCGAAGGAATCCAGCGATGAGGTCTCCAGCGGACCGACCTGCATCTGCACGGCGTCCGGCGCTTCCGCGAGCGCGAAGAGCCGCTCCGTCGCCCCGATCGTCGAGACGAGGGTGGCGACACCCGCGCCGGCGGTGGCGGAGCTGATCGCCATCAGCAGGATCAGCGAGACGCTGCTCACGGGATTCCCACGGATGCGTGCGAATGCCATCCGCCACGCGGTCGAGGCCGTCGTCACGATGTCGGGGGGAGGGCGAACGGCCAGCCGTGCAGGATGGCGCCGATGCCCGCCTCGAACTGCCGTTCGGCCGACGGGGCCCACCCCGCGGCGATGATCCGGCCGAGGTGGGGCAGCTGCGACAGCAGTGCTGCCTCGGTGTCGTCGTGCTCGTCCTCGGTCTCGGTCGTCTCCGCAGCGGTGGACTCCGACCCCGCGGGAGCGCTGAACTCTCCCATCGCCGAGGCGACGGTGATCATCACGAGCACGTTGACGAGGTCGCCGAGGGCCGGATCGACCGGAGCCCCGAGGTCGAGCAGGATGCCGATGGCCTCGTCGGCCACGGCGAGCGCCGCGGGGGAGGTGATCGGGTGCGTCGCGACGATCGGGATGAGTCCGGAATGCGCGGCGAGCTCGGTGCGGATGGCCCGCATCAGTTCGTGCGCGTAGGCGCGCCAATCGGGCACCCCGGAGGTGGAGGGAAGCGAGAGTCCTGTCCAGAACTCGTCGGCGAGCGCGGCGGCGAGGTCCGACTTCCCGGCGAAGTGCCGATAGGCGGTCATCGGGTCCGCCCCGAGCGCGGTGCCCAGGCGGCGCATGGTGAGCTGATCCAGACCGTCGGCGTCGATCAACTCGAGCGCTGCCGACAGTACGTCGGCGCGGGAGATCCGCTCCGGTCGAGGTGTCATCATGAGATTCCTTTCCGCCTGCGCAGGGCGAGCAGTGCGACGGCGAGCAGGACGAAGCCCGCAGCGAAGCCGAAGAGTGCCATCGACGGGCCGAGCGTGTCGAGCGCTCCAGCATGATCCAGGGTGAGCGACCGCATGGCCTGCAGTGCCCAGTATGCGGGCGACGCCGGAGCGATGGTCTGCATCCAGGTCGGCAGCGACTCGACCGGCCCGAACGCGCCGCCGATCCCCGCCATGAGCATGGCGAGCACGTTGCCGATGACCAGTGCGAGCTCGAGGGATCGGGATGCCGACACCAGGAGCAGTCCGAAGCCGATCATCGCCGCCGAGAACGCCACGAGCACCAGGACCAGTCCGAGTACGGAGCCGTTGGGGCGGTATCCGAAGAGGAGCGCGCCGCCGAGGAGCACCGCGACGAACTGCAGCAACTGCGCGGCGAATGCCGTCAATGACTTGCCGAGGAGGAGGTCGACGCTGCGGGCCGGTGATGTCCGCAGCCGGTCCCACGTGCCCCACTGATGATCACGGAAGAACGCCGTGACGACCTGCTGGACGCACAGGAGGGCGAACAGCACGGCCAGGCCGGGGACGGCGTACTCGACACCGGACGCGGAGGCGTAACCGGCGGCGGCGAGCTGCCCCCGCGCACCGGGAACGAAGAACGGGACGAACACGAGCGGGATCACCGTCATGACGACGACCGGAGACGGGTCGCGCCACAGGATCCGTGCGTCGATCGCTGCGACCGCGAGACTATGCCGCAACACCGTGCACCTCCGCGTCGTCGAGTGTCGGCGTCTCCTGCTCGTGGAGCAGGCGCACGTACGCGCTTTCGAGGGTCGGGCCAGGGAACCGCACATCGATGATCGCGCTCGCGCTCACGCCGAGACGCGCGATCAGCTCGGCGAGCAGCTCACCCGCGCTGGTGCCCGTCGATCCGCTCACGAGCCAGTCGCCCTCGCGCACCCAACCGGCCGGCGGCTGAGTATTCGGCTGCAGGCGCACGCGCACGCCGTCGCCCTGCGACCTCACCACCTCGCTGACGTCTCCGAGATCTCGCAGCACACCGTCGTGCAGGAGAGTGAGCCGTGACGGGAGCTGCTCGAGCTCGGTGAGGTAGTGGGTGGTGTAGAGCACGGATGCTCCGTCGTCGGCGATGCGGCGCACCAGGTCGAGGATCTGCTGGCGCGACTCCACGTCGGCACCGACGGTCGGCTCGTCGAGGAACAACAGGCGCGGGCTGTGGGTGAGCGCCATCGCGAGGTGCAGTCGGCGCTGTTGGCCGCCGCTGAGCTGATCGGCGCGGATGCCGGTGCTCTTCGTCAGCCCCAGCCCCTCGATCACCTCCGCGCATCGTGCGCGCAGCTCACGCCCGCGCACGCCGTGAAGGCGAGCGAACCCCGCGACGTTCTCGCGCACGGTGAGGGAGGGGTAGATACCGAGACGTTGCGGCGCGCTGCCGATCACGGCGGCGGCGGCATCCCGGCGGGAGGCGAGGTCGATGCCGCCGACGGTGACCGACCCGGAATCGGGTGCCAGCGACCCGTTGGCGATGGCGATCAGGGTCGACTTGCCCGCGCCGTTGGGTCCGAGGAGGCCCAGGATCTGACCCGCCGGCAGAGCGAGATCGACGCCGGAGAGCACCGCGCGCTCGCCGAAGGATCGCCGGATGCCGCTCAACCGCAATCGTGTGTCGCTCATGATTCCCCTTCGTAGATCTACATCGTAGACTAACTGACGAAGGGGTGGGAGCGGACGCGTCGAACGCGCGCAGGGTCAGCGAATCACCCGACCGCCGCCCCGAGACTGCGCTGCTCCACGAGCGGGCAGGCGAACACGTCGCGCTCGCCGAGTCCGACGCGGTTGATGTAGCGCACCACGATCGCGTACGAGGCGAAGAGGCCCACCTGGGTGTAGGGCACTCCGTGGGCCCGGCAGTACTCGGCGATGAGGGGTGCGGCGCGCCGAAGGTGTGGGCGCGGCATCGACGGGAACAGGTGGTGCTCGACCTGATAGTTCAGGCCGCCCATCGCGATGTCGAGGAAGCGGCTGCCGCGGACGTTGCGACTCATCAGCACCTGCCGGCGGAGGAAGTCGAGGGTCAACTCCCTCGGCACGACCGGCATCCCCTTGTGATTGGGCGCGAAGGCGATGCCCATGTAGAAGCCGAACAGCCCCAGCTGCACCGCCAGGAAGACGAACGCGATGCCGGGGGAGAGCACGAGGAACACCAGCACCAGGTAGCCGATCATGCGGATGCTCAGGAAGGCGATCTCCGCCCACCGCCGCTCCAGTCGCCCGCGCGCGAACATGCGCCGCACGCTCGAGGCGTGCAGCGACAGACCCTCCAGTAGCAGGATCGGGAAGAACAGCACCCCCTGGTGTCCGCGCAGCCAGGTGATGACCGGTCCGTTGTGCCGGGCTGCGGCCTCGGGGGAGACGGCGATGACCGGGAGCTCGATGTCGGGGTCGGACCCCAGCTTGTTCGGGTTCGCGTGATGGCGGGTGTGCTTGTGCTGCCACCACCCGTAACTCATGCCGACGAGGAGGTCGCCGAGGATCAGGCTGATCCAGTCGTTCCAGCGCCCGGACACGAAGATCTGCCGATGTGCCGCGTCGTGCCCGAGGAAGGCGATCTGCGTGAACACGATCGCCAGAACGGCGGCTGTGAACAGCTGCCACCAGGTGTCGCCGATCCAGACGAAGGCGAGGAGGCAGACGCCCAGGACGAGCGGCGCGGCGATGAGCTTGGTCCAGTAGTAGCCGTACCGACGGTGGAGCAGTCCGCGTCCGCGGACCTGCTGCGCGAGTTCGGTGAACGCGCTCGATGTGCGTGGAGCGCCGTCGGGCGGGCGAGTGCGGATGGTCGGACGGATGCCGTCCATGATGACCTCTTCTCCACGCCGACCTCTGCGGCGGCGCGTTCTGCGACCCGTGCCTCAGCGATTCCCGGTCGTCGTCGGAAGCGGCCTTCGCTGGTGGGTTCGACGCCAGGCTACGCCGCGAACCTGCGTGCGTTCTCAGACGGCGGACGCCCCTCACGGCGGTTTCCACGGTCGTCGGCCTCTGGGATGCGATACATTGCATGGTAGGTAGAACTTCAGGCTCTACGTCGCTTTCCGTTCGAGTGGAGGAAAATTGGCACTCTCAGGTGGACCCCTCGAGCGCAGATCCATGAGTGACGAGGCATACGCCCGGTTGCAGGAAGCGATCATCAGCGGCGAGCTGCGCCCCGGTGAGCGTCTGCGGGACTACGAGCTCGCCGAGCGGCTCGGCACCTCGAAGACGCCGATCCGCCACGCGCTGGACCGCTTGGCCGATCACGGCCTGGTCGAGATGCAGCGCAACCGCTACACGCGAGTCGCGCCGATCGACCTCGATCGGGTCCGCAACGCCGTCGACCTCTTCGGCGACATCTGGATCGGCTCCGTACGCCACGTCATGCCGGTGATCCAGGATGACGACGTCGCGTACCTCACGGATCTCGCCGACGACATGTCGCGGTCGGTGAAGTCACGTGACGTGACGGGCTTCGGGACTGCGCTGCGCGCCATCGCCACCGGCTTCGCCCGCATCGAGGGCAACGCTGCGCGAGCGGTCATCATCGAACGTCTCGGACCGCAGATCCGGCGCTTCGGCGAGCACTCGCGGGACGCTTTCGAGTGGGACAAGATCGAGGCCTTCACCGTCGCCATGCGCGAAGCGATCAACGCGCGCGATGCGGTCCAGACCCGAGCAGTGCTCGTCACGCTCTTCGACGACGTGCTCCCCGCGACGATCGACCGTGCCGAAGTCGCGGGTGTGGACATCATCGACGAGGACTGAGTCAACCGGTGCCGGCATTCCAGGCGAACCCACAGGAATCGCAAAGGGTCGTCTTCTAGCCTGGAGATCCCAAGGGGAGTACTCCGATACGGTCGGGTCGTCATTACGGATGCACGTCGCATCCCGGGCCACCGGTTCCTGTTCAGGAATGGAGAAGACTTTGGCGGTGCAGTCGCACCCCGAAGTCTGGAGCCCGTTTGGACATCACCCCCCTGATCTGGATCATCACGATCGCGGTCACGATCGCGTTCTTCGTCTATGAGTTCTTCGCGCACGTGCGCACACCTCACGAGCCGACGATCGCGGAGTCGGCGCGCTGGTCGATCTTCTACATCAGTCTCGCGCTGCTGTTCGGCGTCGGCATCGGCGTCTTCTCCGGCTGGACGTTCGGCGGTGAGTACTTCGCCGGTTATCTGACCGAGAAGGCGCTGTCGATCGACAACCTGTTCGTCTTCCTCATCGTGATGACCGGCTTCGCCGTGCCGAAGATCTATCAGCAGAAGGTGCTGATGATCGGCATCGTGATCGCGCTGATCCTGCGCGGCATCTTCATCGCCGTCGGCGCGACGCTCATCGAGAACTTCTCGTGGATCTTCTACCTGTTCGGCGCACTGCTCCTCGTGCTCGCCTACCGTCAGGCGTTCAGCAACCACGAGAGCAACCCCGCGAACGGGCGCTTCATGACGTTCGTCCGTCGACACCTGCCCGTCAGCGACGAGTACAACGGCGACAAGCTGACCGTCGTCAAGAACGGCAAGCGCTTCGTCACGCCGATGCTGCTCACGATCATCGCGATCGGGTTCATCGACCTGGTGTTCGCCGTCGACTCGATCCCCGCGATCTACGGTCTCACCGACCAGGCGTACATCGTCTTCACCGCCAACGCCTTCGCGCTCATGGGCCTCCGACAGCTCTACTTCCTCATCGGCGGACTGCTCGAGCGGCTCGTCTACCTGGCCCAGGGGCTCGCGGTCATCCTCGGGTTCATCGGCGTCAAGCTCGTCCTGCACGCGCTGCACGTCAACGAGCTGCCGTTCATCAACGGCGGTCAGGGCGTCGAGTGGGCACCCGAGATCCCGATCTGGTTCTCGCTGCTGTTCATCGGCCTGACCATCGCGGTGGCCACGGCGGCGAGTCTCATCAAGACCCGTCGCGCCCCGGATGCCGTCACCACGCCCACCGACACCACCCCCACCATCACCCAGAAGGAGCACTCTTGAGCGCGCAGCGCTGTTCTGACTCTTCGGACTCCGACAGTACGAGCGCCCGGTTCATCCCGGGCGCTCACCCCACCACAGAGGAGGCGGCCCGCTGATGGGCGACCTCCTCTGGAACATCGCCCTCGTCTTCGCGTTCGTGCTGATCGGCGGTGTCTTCGCCGCCACGGAGATGGCGCTGGTCACGCTGCGCGAGAGCCAGATCAACGCGATCGGCCAGCGCGGGCGCCGCGGGGCGAAGGTCGCGGCCCTCGCCCGCAACCCCAACACCTTCCTCTCGGCGGTGCAGATCGGTGTGACCGTCGCCGGGTTCGCCTCGGCGGCGTACGGTGCGACATCGATCGCCCCGTCCCTGGCGCCCGTGCTCGAGTCGTGGGGGCTGGCGCCGGCTCTCGCCCTCACGGTCGCGACACTCGTGCTCACGCTCGTGATCGCCTACCTGTCGCTCGTGCTCGGAGAGCTCGTGCCCAAGCGCCTCGCGATCCAGCGCAACGCGCAGTTCGCCTACGCGGTCGCGCCCGCACTCAACGGGTTCGCGACGGTCATGCGCCCGGTGATCTGGCTGCTCTCGGTGTCGACGAACGCCCTCGTCCGGCTGCTCGGCGGCGACCCGCACAAGACGAGCGACGAGATGACCGATGAGGAGGTGCGCGACATCGTGGCCAGCCATCAGGGGCTGCCGGATGACGAGCGACGCATCCTCGACGACGTGCTCTCCCTGCGGGGGCGGCAGGTCAGCGAGGTCATGCGCCCGCGCCCGGAGGTCGTCGCCCTCGACGAGGCCGCGAGCGTCGGCGAGGTGATGGCGCAGGTGCGTGATCTTCCGTTCTCGCGCTACCCCGTCTCCGAGACCTCGATCGACGACATCACCGGGTTCGTGCACGTCCGTGATCTGTTCGAGGCCGCGTCCGACGATCCGACGCGGCCGCTGCGCGCGCTCATGCGCGAGATCCCGTACATCCCCTCGTCCGCGCGTGTGCTGCCGACCCTGACCCGGATGCGTGCGGAAGGGCACCACATCGCCGTCGTCGTCGACGAGTACGGCGGCACCGATGGCCTCGTCACTCTGGAAGACCTCGTGGAAGAGGTGGTCGGCGAGATCTTCGACGAGTACGACGCCGAGGTGTTCATCTCCGCAGACGACGGACTCGACGGGCGGCTCAACCTGCAGGACTTCGAGGAGGCGACGGGGCTCGCGATGCCGCGCGGCTCGTCCGACACCATCGCCGGATTCGTGACGGAGCAGCTGGGGCGACTCGCCGTCGTCGGCGACACGGTCGAGGTTCCGGGCGCGACGATCCAGGTGGCGGAGCTCGATCGACGTCGGATTTCGCGTGTGCGGGTCACGCTCGAGCAGGTCGGGGAGCCGCAGGTCTGACCGCGCGATCGTCCGGGCTCAGGGCTGCTGCACGCGCGTGCCGAGGTCGCTGAGGCCTTCGGTGAGGATCTCGACCAGCAGGCGGGCATAGCGTCCGTCGGGATCGAGGTCGGGGTCGAACACCGTGATCGACGCGCCGACCGCGTGCGGTGCCAGTTCGCGCAGCAGAGCCGTGAGCTCTGCCGCCCCGATCCCTCCGGGGTCGGGGCTGTCGACGGCGGGCATGATCGCGGCATCGAGCACGTCGACGTCGACCTGGAGCCAGTAGGCGGAACCCGCGACGGCGGCGGCCTCCGCGCCGACGTGGGCGGCGCCGAGGGAGAGGACGTCGGCGGAGGAGAAGACACCGCCCAGGATGCCGCGTACCTCCGGCAGATCTTCGTCATCGTCGCGGTGGCCGATGTGCGCGGTGTGCTCGGCCGCGAAGGACGGACCGAGCCCGTCGATGTCGGCGACGGCGGGCCAGTGCCTGCCGATCGCCGCGGCGAGAGCCTCTCCGGCCACGCTCGCGCACTCGTCGCTGTTGCCCGGATGCCGGAAGTCGGTGTGACCGTCGACATGCACCAGTCCGATGCCGCCACGGCGCACGGTCGCGAGACCTGCGCCGAGCAGGATCGCGCAGTCGCCGCCGATCACGAGCGGAGCCTCGCCCCTGTCGAGCGCTGCGCCGATGCGTGCCGCCAGACGCCGCGAATGGTCGATCGTGGCGCCCTCGTTGCGCACGTGTCCCGGCGGTCTCGTGGCATCGTCGTCGACGTAGCGGCCGGCCAGGACGACGCCGGAGTCGGTCGCCCCGAGCTCGGCGAACCGGGCGAACAGGCCAGCCTCGCGCAGAGCCTCCGGTGCCTTCGCTGCGCCGGGGACGCTGCCCGGCTCGGGCGGACGCAGGCCGAGATTGGACGGAGCCGACAGCATCGTGATCATGCCTGCATCCTGAACCGGGGGTCGGACATTCGCGCGGGGATCAGGCAGGGAAGCGCACCCCGGTGATGCGCTCCGCAGCCGCCCAGACTGCGGACCCGATCGCCGCGGAGCGCACCTCGTCCGATGCGGCAACCCGCGCCGGCGCCCCACGGAACTCGAGCAGACCGCCGGGGCCCCAGTAGTCGCCGTTCCTCACGTCTGCGGCCGTGGCCGCGTGGACGACGGGCAGCGCGCCGCCGTCCTTGCCCTGCACGAGCAGGCGGGTCGGCGCGGACAGGGCGCGGACGACGCCGGACACCTCGGCGAGACCGGGACGCGCAGGCGTGAGCGGGTCGACCGCATAGCCCGGGTGTGCACAGACAGCCGAGCGGGAGGAGTCCGACCACCGTCGGGACAGTTCGAACGCGAAGGCCATCAGCGCCGCCTTCGACCGCCCGTACTGCCGGAGCGAAGCGCCGGTCCACGGGGCGTCGAGCGTCGCCGCGTCGAGGGTCGCGAAGCGGTGGGCGATCGAGCCCACCGCGACGACACGGGCGTCCGGCCCGAGGCTCGACTCGAGCTGCGCCACGAGGGCGAAGTGGCCGAGGAAGTTCGTGCCGACCATGAGGTCGAAGCCGTCACTCGTGCGCGCCGAGCGGTCGGCCGCCTTGACCCCGGCATTGCAGATCACCGCGTCGAGCCGTTCCCCGATCCCGGTGGCGGCGCCGCGCACGCTGTCGAGGGAGCCGAGGTCGAGCGCCAGTACGCGCAGGTCGGCGTCGGGCACCTGTGCGCGGATCGCCGTGACCGCTGTCGTCGCGCGCTCGGGCGAACGGCATCCGAGCACAACCCGCGCACCCCTCGCGGCGAGCTGCTCCACGCACCAGTACCCGATTCCCGCGTTCGCGCCGGTGACGAGCATGGTGCGCCCGAAGAGGTCGCGGGGGAGAGGAGGGGCGGCATCCATTCCCCCAACCTAGGCCGCGCGGATGTCTCGCGCCTCAGTGATCGTGGTCGTGGTGCTCGTCGTCTTCGTCTTCGAGAAGCATGCCGACCGACGTCGCGCAGGCGTCGCCCTTCCACGCCTCGATGCCCTCGCGCACGGCGAAGGCCGCGATGACCAGCCCGGCGACGGCATCCGCCCACCACCACCCGAACAGGGAGTTCGCGACCAGTCCGATCAGGACTGCGGCCGAGAGGTACGTGCAGATGAGTGTCTGCTTCGAGTCGGCGACGGCGGTGGCGGAGCCGAGCTCGCGACCCGCACGGCGCTCCGCCAACGACAGGAAGGGCATGACGGCGACGCTGACGGCGGTCAGGACGATGCCGACGGTGCTGTGCTCCGGACGTTCGACCATGACCAGCGCTGCCACCGAGGTCGCGGTGACGTAGGCGGCGAGGGCGAAGAAGGCGACCCCGATGACGCGCAGGGTCGGCTTCTCCCAGCGCTCCGGATCACGGCGCGTGAACTGCCAGGCGACCGCGCCCGCAGACAGGACCTCGATCGTGGAGTCCAGGCCGAACCCGATGAGCGCGGCCGAGGAGGCGACGGATCCGGCGGCGATCGCGACGACCGCCTCGATCAGGTTGTAGGCGATCGTGATGCCGACGATGAGGCGGATGCGGCGATGCAGGGTCTCGCGACGGGTGAGGGCGAGCGTGGCGGTCATCAGCAGGTACAGCCTTCGCCGGAGCAGCAGTCCGGTTCCACGATGAGCGTCACCCGCATGAGCATGTCGAGCGCGGGTGCGAGGTGCCGGTCTGCCAGGCGATAGCTGCTGCGGCGGCCGTCCGGCACGCTCTCGACGAGGCCGCAGCCGCGGAGGCACGCGAGATGGTTCGACATGGCCTGGCGCGAGACGCCGAGCGCTTCGGCGAGGTCGGCGGGATAGGCGGCGCCCTCCCGCAGGGCGAGCAGGACACCGGCGCGTGTGGGGTCGGAGAGCGCGTGCCCGAGGCGAGCGACGGCGGCCGTGTGCGTGGGGGAGGAGGCGAGGGCGGTGGTCACATGACCACTGTACAGAAAATGATGAATTCAGAACAGGCTGAACTCAAAGATGTGGGGACGCGACGAGATGTCACGCCCCCGCACCCTGACCTGCTCAGCGGATCGCGTACACCGCGCTGCCGACGATGACGGCGACGATGGTCGTCCAACCGATGATCGCGAGCGCCTGCCAGAAGAGGATGCGGGCCTTGCCGACGCCGGAGGCGGCGAGCATCGTCGCCGTGAACTGCGTCGGCAGCAGGAGAGGGCCGAGCAGGCTGACTCCCGGGACGCCGTAGCGCTCGAACGCGCGCTGGAACTTCTCGCGACGCGGGGTGCTGTGCGTGTCCGCGGTGCCCACCGCACCCTCTTCCGTCGTGCCGCCGCCGGCGAGGGCGACTGCCTTGGCTCGCGAGCGGTTAACGACGGCCTGCCGGGCCCCCGAACTCACCAGCACCACCACCAGGACGCACAGGAAGTTGCCCACGATCGCGGCGATCGCGGCGACCACGGGGGGGATGCCGCCGATGATGCCGATGCTCACCGCTCCCTCGCCCTCGATGAAGGGGATCGCGCCGGCGAGGGCGACGATGAGGGGCTGCACGAGCTCGGGAACCTGGGCGACCAGGTCCTGGAAGGTCTCGATGAGGTTCATGGGGGTGCTCCCTGATGTCGGTGCGAACGGTCTCTCCGCTGCGATGACCCCAGTCCACTCGACGCGAGGGCGTGGCGGCAGTGTCGGGTCGTCACCGCTTCCCGGGTGGATCGCACGCGGCATCCGTGACAACTGTCACGGCCCTATCGTGGGAGCGTGAGCAGCCGCGCCGAGCCCCTCGCCCCCGTCGAGCCGAGTCCGGGGGCGCGACAGCTGTCCCGCGGCGTCACGGCCACGTGGTGGTACACCGTGACCGCCGTGATCGCGTTCGAGCTCGCCCTGATCGCTTCGTGGACGCTCACGTCCCTCGCGGACGACCTCGAGGGTTTCGTCGGCCTCGTGGTCGGCGTCGGCGGCATCCTCTGGTGCACGTCCACGATCCCGTTGCTGCTCGACTACCGGCACCGGCTGGACGCCGAACCGGGCGTGCGCTGGATGCGTCTGCTGCTGCCGTTGCTCGTCGCCCTGATCTACGGAGTCGTCGCCGGCGTCGTGGTCGGCAGTTGGCAGCTCGCAGTGATGCCCCTCGTGCTGACGCTCGTCCTGCTGAACTGGCCGCGCGGGGTGCGGTACAAGGTGGTGATCACGGCCACGATCGCCCTCATCCTCCTCGGCGTCGCGGATTCCGCTCTCGACGTCGCCGACGACAACCCGTTCCTGATCCCCGCCGTGTACACCGTCTTCTTCCCGGTGATGCTGGTCAGTTCGCTGTGGTGGTGGGACGTACTGATCACGCTCGACCGCGCCCGCGCATCCGAGGCGAGGCTCGCCGCCACGCAGGAGCGGCTGCGGGTCGCCACCGATGTGCACGATCTGCAGGGGCACCACCTGCAGGTCATCGCTCTGCAGCTGGAACTCGCGGAGCGTCTGCTGCCGACCGACCCGGACGCGGGGATGGAGCAGCTCCGTGCCGCCCGGGTGAGCGTCGACGAGGCGCGCCAGGGGACCAGGGACCTCGCGACCCGCTTCCGTTCGGTGCCGTTGGGGGATGAGCTGGCCAACGCCCGCGACCTTCTCACCGCGGCCGGGCTCGAGGTGGAGTCCGCCATCGACGCGGATGCCGATTCCGCTCCGGCATCCGCGCTGGGCCCCGTGATCAGGGAGACGACGACGAACGTGCTGCGGCACGGCGGGGGAGCGCGGGCGCGGCTGGCGCTCCGCAGGACCGCGGATGCGTGGCGGTACGAGATCGCGAACGATGTGGTCCCCGGCGTCGACGTCGAGCACGACGGCTCCGGGCTGGAAGGTGTGCGCCGCAGGATCGAGGAGGCGCACGGCTCCCTCGAGGTGCGACGCGACGCCGACGAGTTCGTGGTGGTCGTGACGGTGCCGACGCAGGGTGAGGGTGCTCGATGATCCGCGTGCTGCTCGCCGATGACGAGGCGATGATCCGCTCCGCTCTCGCAGCGCTGCTGCGCCTGGAACCCGACATCGAGGTGGTCGCCGAATGCGCCGACGGCGAGCAGGCCGTCGCCGAAGCCCTGCGCCTGGAGCCGGACGTGTGCCTGCTCGACCTCGAGATGCCGGGACTCGACGGGGTGCAGGTCGCCGAGAAGCTGCACAGGGCGATCGCGACGCGCTGCGTGGTCGTCACCCGTCATGCGCGACCCGGTGTGCTCCGTCGCGCGCTCGCCTCCGGCGTCTCGGGTTTCCTGCCGAAGTCCCGCGGTGCCGACGAGGTCGCCGCCGTCATCCGCCGGGTCGCCGCGGGCGCTCGCTACGTGGATCCCGAGATCGCCGCCGACGCTCTGAGCGACGAGCGCTCCCCGCTCACGGACCGGGAGCTCGACGTGCTGCGCGCCGGTCGCCGCGGCGAGACGACCGGACAGATCGCGCGGGCACTCGCGCTCGCGCCGGGCACCGTGCGCAACCACGTCTCGGTCATCCTCGGAAAGCTCTCCGTCGGCACCCGCCAGCAGGCCGTGCTCATCGCCGAGGAGCGCGGCTGGATCTGACTGCCGTTATGCTGGCAGGCATGGGAACCATATGCGCAGCGCCCATGATGGGGCGCAACTTCGTGATCCGCGACCGCCGCGCCTGACGGCGCGCTCGCTCTCCGCACGCATCTGCGCGCCGTCCACCGAGATGTCATCGCACCTCGGGACGGGCAGTCCTCTCTGACGCCTCTTCGCGTCCTCCCCTCCTTCGAGGTGCTCCGATTCTTCTTCTGGAACGCACTCATGCCTCGTTCAATCCATGGCGGCCGACACGAACTCGGCCAGAACTTCCTCACCCATCGTCCGACCCTCGCCCGCATCACCGACCTCGTCGGGCGCACCTCGGGCTCGATCCTCGAGCTCGGGTGCGGTGACGGCGCACTCACCCGCTCGCTCGCAAGGTTGGAGCGACCCCTCGCGGCGATCGACGTCGATGAGCATCGGGTGCATCGTCTGCGAAAGGCGCTGCCCGGCGTGCGCATCGAGATAGCGGATGCGACTCGCCATCCGCTCGACGCGGAGGTCATCGTCGGCAACATCCCGTTCCATGTGACGACACCGATCCTCCGGCGACTGCTGTCCAGCGGCCGGTGGAGTCAGGCGGTGCTGCTGACGCAGTGGGAGGTGGCCCGCAAGCGGGCAGGTGTCGGCGGCGGCACCATGATGACCGCGCAGTCCGCGCCGTGGTTCGAGTTCTCTCTGGAGGGCCGCGTACCGGCCTGGGGGTTCTCACCGCAACCGAGCGTCGACGGTGGGGTGCTGGCCATCACCCGTCGCGGCTCACCGCTCGTCCCGGCATCCGACCGCCGGGAGTACGAGGCGTTCGTGCGGTCGATGTTCACGGGGCGAGGATCGAACCTGGCTGCGGTGCTGGCCACGGCGGCACGCATCCCGATGTCCCGAGCGCGACGGTGTGTCGCGGCGGCGGGTGCCGACGACCGGCGTCTTCCCCGTGACCTGCGCCCGGAGCACTGGGCCGCGCTCTGGCGTCACGTCTCCCGCGGGTGAGATGACCGGGCCGTCTCGCAGCCCCACCGGGCGACGGCCCGGCCTGCTCGTGATGAGCCCGACGTCGGAGCATCCGGGTAGCCTCGACGCATGTCCGCTTTCGGAACGCTCGCGACTCCGGTCGGTGTCGTCGGCGTCGTCAGCGACGGCGTGGCGATCACCCGCGTCATGTGGCGGTCCGCTCCACCCGAGGGCAGCGCACTCCCGGCCGGCCCGACCGCCGATCCACTGCTCGCCGAGGCCCTCGCGCAACTCGCCGCCTACTTCGCGGGCACGCTGCGCCGCTTCGACGTTCCGGTCGACCTTGGTGTGCCGACCGTGGCGACCAGAGCAGTGCTCACGGTGACGGGGCGGAGGGCGCGGCTTGGCTGCACTCAGCCCAAGACCCCGAGGGCCCGGTGAAGGACGAACGTCTGCTCGACAAACTCCGTCGCGTGTTGGACGTCGCCTAGGGTGTGTCCGACAAAGGTCGACGTGTGCGGACGACTTGTGTGAGAGATCCCTCCGATGACCCCACATCTGAGGGCGAGCCAATCCGGAGCCGTCTCTGTCTCACCGACGTGCGCGTCGGTCCGCAATCGCTTGCGGCAGGAGACGCGGATTTGTGTCAGCAGCCACCGACAACAACGTCACGAGATAGAACACGTAGGTGCGCCCGCCTCTCTCGGTGGTTCGCTCGTATGCTGGGGCGATGACGGACCAGGTGATTTTGATGTGCGGTCCCGCGGGATCCGGCAAGTCCACCTACGCGAAAAGGCTCGAGCGCGCCGGCTATGTCCTGCTCTCGTTCGATGCCGAGGCTTGGAACCGCGGGTACCGAGTTCACCCGGTACCCGCGGACGCGATACAGTCCATCCACGATCACCTGCAGGCCCGCCTGAAGGAGCTCGTCACCCGCGGAGCCCGAGTCGTGGTCGATACCTCGTTCTGGTCCCGGGCCTCCCGCGATCGCTACCGGGATTTTCTCGCACCGCTCGGTGCGACCCCTACGGTCTACTACCTCGAAGTCCCGCACGACGTCCTCCTCGAACGACTCGCAACCAGGACTGATTCTGGTCCTAACGATGTCCTCGTTTCTCCAGCGCAAGCCGCTGCCTACATCGATGGCTTCCAGAGACCCACCCCTAATGAAGGCCCGATGCGTGTCTTCCGCCACCAGGTGGGCACCTAGGTGACGCCTGCGGGGTCGTCGCCCGTGAACGCCGCGGACTCCGGTACCGGGACACCGATCTCCTGCTGGATCAGTTCGACCTCCGCGTCGATATCGTCCTCATCCCAGCCGGGGTGAATGCTGCGGACGATCTCCTTGCGAGACGCAGCGCGTGCGGCGTCGAGCAGCTGCGCGGTGCGGGCGAGCCTCTCCGGGTCGGCCTGCGACACCGGGGCGAACTCGACGGCCGGCATCCGGGTCATGTCGCCGAGGTCAGCGCCGCCGAACACGGTCTTGTCGATCTCCAGCGCAGCGAGGGACCAACGTGCGAGAGCACCCTTCGCGTACAGGGCCTTCTTGTCGCGGGTGCGCTCGCTGTCGGACAGGTCCGCGTCGATCTCCGTGGCGGTGCGCTGGCCCTTCGCGGAGTCGAGGCCGAGGTGCGCTTCGGAGTAGCCGAGCGCGGACGCGAGTTCCTTCTTGAGGCCCTCGATCACGGCGAGGTGTTCTTCGACTCGGATCGCGAACTGCACGATGCCCATCGCGCCGTTGCCGTCCGCTGCCTTCCCGAGCGTGCCGGAGACCGGCGTAAACACCTGCCGGTAGACGTCGAAGTTCGCACCTTCGCCGGGCTTCCCGGACAGGTCAAGCATCTCTTCGGGGACGATGAGGCGGCCCTGGCCGTTCTCCACGTCGCGCATCAGCGATGACCAGGTGAAGTCGACCTTGTCGAGGACGTCCTGTACGCCGTCGAGGTCGGAGCGGCCGAGGGATGCGAGTTCGCCGAGCTTGCGCCAGTCGCGCACCGGCGCCGCGTTCTTCAAGTAGGTGACGGCGAGGTGTTTCGTGCCGGTGCCGATCGCAACCGTCTCCGGGAGGGCGCCCTCCCGGACGTTGAGGTCTGAAGCAGTGCGCATCCGGGCGTAATGCGCCGTCTCCTCGCGCGTGTCGATCTGCACCGGCACACCGAGGGCGCGGTCCGTGCCGCGGTACAGGGTGTACTCAATCGTCCCTGGCTTGTGCTCCTCGATGAGGCGATAGACCTCGTTGCCGTCGTGGTACTCGGACCAGAGCGTCACGCCGGCGAGTCGCCCGTGACGGAACGTGGGGATCGCGGTATCCGCGGCGTACGCTTTCGGGAAGACATGGTCGTGCACATCGGCATCCCAGGCAACAGCGAGGTACGAGCCACCGAGGGCGGCCGAGTACTCGCCAGCAAGAAGGAGTTCGGCGTGCGTTTCGTCGGCACCCGTGATGTCGTCGAGGCGGGTCTGCGCCGGGTGTGCCCACCGCTTCCGCGACGCCCGCGTGTCGCCCTCCTGTAGGGGGACGTCGTCGGGCTTGCGGAACAGGATCTGCGGGGCCTCGCCGAACAGCAGATCAGCGGACAGAGTGCAGAGGTCGGCGGCGAGCGGCAGATGCATACGCATCCGCTTCTCTTCCTCGACGATCGGCTGGCCGAGGAACATCTTCGACAGGGAGCCGAGGTCGCAGCCTCAGATGGATGAATTCCCGTGGGGGCAGATGTTCACGGCGATCGCTGCGCTCGGTGGTGCGGCGATCGCCCTCCACGAGACGGTCGGGCACGGAGAGACGATCACCTACGGCGGGCTCGCCGCGCGCAGCGGCACCGACGTCCCCGCCCGGGGGATCGGTTCGATCATGGGTGCGAACCCCGTCCCCCTGATCGTGCCCTGTCATCGGGTGGTGGCCGGCGACGGCCTCGGCGGATACTCCGGCGGCGATGCGGGCCAGGGCCTCGAGACCAAGCGCTGGCTGCTGGAGCACGAGGGGTCTCTGCCGACCTCGCTGTTCTGAACAGCGGCGGCGGCATCCGTCATCCCGTCATCTCACCGACGAACACCCTGCGAGAATGGACGTGCCGAGTCCCGAGCCGAGGAGCCAACGTGCAGTTCATCTCCACCCGCGGCGGCATGCAGCCGCAGTCGTTCAGCGAGACGCTGTTGGAGGGCCTCGCGCCCGACGGCGGACTGGCGGTGCCCGAGGTCATGCCGACCGTCGACGGCGAAACGCTCGAGCGCTGGCGTGCGCTGACGTACCCGCAGCTGGCGACCGAGGTGCTCGGGCTGTTCGCGACCGACATCCCGCGCGCGGATCTCGCGCGGATGACCGATGCGGCATACGCCGGCTTCCCCGACGGCGTCGTGCCGCTGCGGGCCATCGACGACGAGCTGACGCTCGTCGGACTCTCCGAGGGGCCGACGCTCGCGTTCAAGGACATGGCGATGCAGTTCCTCGGACAGGTGCTCGAGTACACGCTGGAGCGCAACGACGCCGTGCTCAACATCCTCGGCGCGACCTCGGGCGACACCGGTTCTGCGGCCGAGCACGCCCTCCGCGGCAAGGAGCGCGTCGCGGTGTTCATGCTGTCGCCGCAGGGCCGCATGAGTGCGTTCCAGCGGGCGCAGATGTTCTCTCTCGACGACGCGAACGTGCACAACATCGCGGTCGAGGGCGTCTTCGACGACTGCCAGAACCTCGTGAAGAAGCTCGCCGGCGATCTGGACTTCAAGCGCGCACAGCACCTGGGCGCGGTGAACTCGATCAACCTCGCGCGCATCACGGCGCAGACCGTCTACTACTTCTGGGCGTGGCTGCGGGCGACGGATGCCGGTGGCTGGACCGAGCTGTCCTTCACGGTGCCCTCCGGTAACTTCGGCAACATCCTCTCCGGCTTCTTCGCCAAGCAGATGGGTCTCCCGATCCGTCGCCTGGTACTCGCCGCGAACGAGAACAACGTCCTCGACGAGTTCTTCCGCTCCGGCGTCTACCGCCCGCGCAGCGCCGCTCAGACGCTCGCGACCTCGAGCCCCTCGATGGACATCTCCAAGGCGTCGAACCTCGAGCGGTTCATCTTCGAACTCGTCGGCCGTGACCCCGCCCGCGTCGTGGGGGCCTGGGACGACCTCGAGGCCCAGGGGTACTTCGACTTCTCGGCCGATCAGGAGCGCTTCCTCGAGGAGTTCGGCATCGTCAGCGGCACCTCGACGCACGCTGACCGGCTGGCGACGATCCGCTCGGTGTACGAGACGACGGGTGAGGTCATCGACCCGCACACGGCCGACGGCGTCAAGGTCGCGCGCGAGTATGTCGAACCGGGTGTTCCGATGCTCGTGCTCGAGACGGCCAAGCCGGAGAAGTTCGCCGAGACGATCCACGAGGCCATCGGTGTCGAGCTCGGCTATGCGCCCGAGCTCCAGGAGATGCTCGACGCTCCCCAGCACGTGACCGAGATGGGTGACGACGAGCACGCGCTGCGCGCCTTCATCGAGACGAACGCGCTGCACTGATCTTCGCGGCGGTCGTCGAGGCCCCCAGTTCACGTCGAGACCCCCCTCGTGCCGCTGTCGGCAGGAGGGGGTTTCGGTGTTTCCGGGGGTCTCCACGCGAGCTGTCGCGGGCGTGACGCAGAGCGGGTACGTGCGATGCGCACATCCGGGTTCGATTCTCGTGCGATATGCACATGTCGTGCGGTGTCCGAGCGTGGCTACTGTGGCGCACAACCCGTTCCCCTCCTCCTCCCGAAGGATCCTCATGGCACGCACGGCGCACGCAGACGACTTCGCGCTCTCCCGGGTGACTCCCGAGGCCCGCAAATCCTGGTTCGGCATCGCCGTGCAGCGATTCGGACAGGTCTCGGCCCTCTCTCAGTTCCTCCTCGGCGCGACCCTCGGCTACAGCATGACTTTCGGCGAGGCTGTCCTCGCCTTCCTCTTCGGCTCGCTCATCCTCGAGGTGATCATGTGCGTGGTCGGCTTCATCGGCCAGCGCGAGGGACTCAACACCGCCCTCCTCGCACGCTGGACCGGCTTCGGCGAGATCGGCGCCTCCCTCGTCGGGCTCGCGATCGGCATCAGCCTGATCGGCTGGTTCGGCATCCAGTCCGCCATCTCGGCGCAGTCGCTCGACGCCCTCATGCCCGGCGCTCTGCCGGTGTGGGCCTGGAGCCTCATCTTCGGCCTCGCGGTCACCGCGATCGTGGCCTTCGGCTTCGTCGGGATGCAGTGGCTCGCGAACATCACCGTGCCGCTGTTCCTCATCCTCGTCGGCTGGTCGGTCATCTCCGAGCTGAGCCGTCACGACATCGGCGAACTGCTCACAGGCCCCGCGCCCGGACCCACGATGAGCGTGTGGGCCGGAACCGGCATCGTCGCGGGTGGCCTCATCGTCGGCGCGATCATCACGGGCGACATGACCCGCTTCAACCGCTCGCGCGCCGACGTCATCAAGCAGACCGTGGTCGGCGTCTCCCTCGGCGAGTTCGTGATCGGCCTCGCCGGCGTGCTGCTGGCGCACGCCGCGGCCACGGGGGACATCGTCGCGATCGTCACCTCGTCGGTCGGCTTCATCGGCCTGTTCATCGTGCTCACCGGCACCCTGAAGATCAACGACTGGAACCTGTACTCCTCCACACTGGGCCTGGTGAACTTCATCTCGACCGCGTTCGGGAAGAACCTGCACCGCGTCACCACGACCATCGTGCTGGGCGTCGTCGGATCCGTGCTCGCCGCGGTCGGCATCCTCGGACAGTTCACCGAGTTCCTGATCGTGCTGAGCGTCGCGTTCCCCCCGATCGCCGGCATCATGGTCGCCGAGTACTACATCGTGCGTCGCTGGCGTCCCGACCTCGACGCGACGCGCGACGAAGGCACCCTCCCGGCGACCGCCCCGCGCATCGTCCCTGCGACGATCGTCGTCTGGCTGGTCTCCGCGCTGGTCGGCTACTTCGTGACGTGGGGCATCCCGTCGCTTCTCAGCCTTTTCCTCTCGATGGCCCTCTACATCGTCGCGGGCAAGCTCGGCTGGGTGCGCGGCGTCGGCGTGGCCACCACACGGCAGGCCGCACCGGTCGAACAGACAGCAGCGGCCTGAACCGCTACAGACAGACACCCCTCACAGGAAAGCGAGCATCATGCACATCGGCATCGACGTCGGCGGCACCAACACCGACGCAGTCCTCATGGACGGCACCCGCACCCTGGCGGGGGTGAAGCACTCGACCACCCCAGACGTCACCAGCGGCATCATCCAGGCGATCGAGGACCTGCGGGCCGGACACTCGTTCGAGGGCGCCGACATCGATGCCGTCATGATCGGCACGACGCACTTCATCAACGCGCTCGTGCAGGCGAGCCGTCTCGCACCGGTCGCGGCCCTCCGGCTCGGGCTGCCCGCCACCCGTGCGCTGCCGCCCCTGATCGATTGGCCCGAGGTGCTGGTCGAAGCGACCCAGGCCCGCAGCTACCTCGCGCACGGCGGCTACGAGTTCGACGGCCGACCGATCTCACCGCTCGACCCCGACGAGATCCGGGCGCACGCCGAGGACATGAAGGCGCACGGCATCCGCTCGGTCGCCATCTCCTCGGTGTTCAGCCCCGTGAACCACGACCTCGAGGTGCGGGCGGCCGAGATCGTCGCGGAGGTGCTGGGGGCGGACGCCGCCATCTCGCTGTCGCACGAGATCGGACGCATCGGGCTTCTGGAGCGCGAGAACGCGACGATCATCAACGCCGCGCTGCGCGAACTCGCATCGGAGATCGTCGACGGGCTCACCTCGGCCGTTCGCGCCCAGGGCATCGAGGCGCCGATCTTCCTCAGCCAGAACGACGGCACGCTGATGGACGAGGAGTACGTGCGCCGCTACCCGGTCGCGACCTTCGCGTCCGGCCCGACCAACTCGATGCGCGGGGCAGCGGCCACCAGCGGCCTCGACGACTGCGCCGTGATCGACGTGGGCGGCACCACCGCCGACATCGGGTTGCTGATCAACGGCTTCCCACGCGAGACGGCGAACGAGGTCAAGGTCGCCGGCATCCGCACCAACTTCCGGATGCCCGATGTGCTCTCGCTCGGCATCGGCGGCGGCAGCATCGTCGACGAGGAGACGGCCGAGGTCGGCCCGGCTTCCGTCGGCTACAAGCTGACCACGGAGGCACTGGTCTTCGGCGGATCGACTCTGACCGCCACCGACATCGCCGTCGCGGCCGGTCGCGCGCAGGTCGGGGATGCGAGCAAGGTCGCGCACCTCGACCCGGCGTTCGTCGAGCGGGTGCTCGCGCGCATCGCCGAGCGCGTGTCCGAGGCCGTCGACCGCATGCGCACCTCGCCCGAGCCCATCGCGGTGGTCGCGGTCGGCGGCGGATCCATCCTGCTCCCCGACGAGCTGCCGCTGTTCGGCACGGTGCACCGGCCGGAGAACTACGCGGTCGCGAACGCCATCGGCGCCTCGATCGCACAGGTCGGCGGCGAGATCGACAAGGTCTACGCGATCGAACCCGGTCGCCGCGAGGAGACGCTCGCCGAGGTGCGGGCCGAGGCCGTCGACAAGGCCATCGCCGCCGGCGCCAAACCCTCGACCGTGTCGATCATCGACTTCGACGAGGTGCCCATCCCGTACCTCCCCGGCAACGCGACGCGCATCCGCGTGAAAGCCGTCGGCGACCTCGACATGGGAGCGTGACATGAGCTGGACCATCACTCCCGCACACATCGACGGACTCGCCCGCGGCGCCGCCGTTCTCGGCACCGGTGGGGGAGGAGACCCCTACATCGGCGCGCTCCTCGCCCGTCAGGCGCTGACTTCCGGCGACGTCACCGTCGTCGGTCTCGACGAGGTGCCCGACGACGCGCTGGTGCTGTTCGTCGCGATGATGGGCGCGCCGACCGTCATGGTCGAGAAGCTCCCGAGCCTGGCCGAGGTCGTGGAGCCCGTCAAGGCGCTCGCCATCCACCTCGGTCGTCCCGTCACGCACATCGCGTGCGCGGAGGTCGGCGGTGTCAACTCGACCATCCCGATCGCCGCGGCCGCCGCGCTCGGGTTGCCGCTGGTCGACGCCGACGGCATGGGGCGCGCTTTCCCCGAGCTGCAGATGGTGCTCCCGACCCTGTACGGCGTCACGGCATCGCCCCTCGCGTTCAGCGACGAGAAGGGCAACACCGGCGTGCTGCAGACGGCGGACAACTCCTGGACCGAGCGCATCGCCCGCGTGGCCTGCGTCGAGATGGGCTGCTCGGTCATGATCTCCGGGTTCTCCATGTCCGGCACGGCCGCGCGGGAGTCGCTCGTCTCCGGTTCACTGTCGCGCTGCATCGAGATCGGGCAGCGCATCGCCACGGCCCGCGACGAGAAGACCGACCCGGTCGACGCGGTCGTCGATCTCCTGGGCGGCCGAGAGCTGTTCGACGGCAAGGTCGTCGACGTGCACCGGGCCACCACGACCGGCTTCGCACGCGGGCGCGCATGCATCGACGGTGACGCCGGTGCGACGCTGACTCTCCAGTTCCAGAACGAGCACCTCGTGGCCGAGGCCGACGGGGCGGTTCTCGCGACCACTCCCGACCTGATCATGGTGCTCGACGGCGAGTCCGGCGAGCCGATCACGACCGAGGGCCTGCGCTACGGGCAGCGGGTGCGGGTGATCGCGGCTCCGGCGGATGAGCGCTGGCATTCGGAGGCCGCCCTCGCGATGGTGGGCCCCGGCTACTTCGGCTATGACATGCCGGCGCACCGTTTCGACGGCAGCATCTCCACCGGATCGGCGTCGGCGGGAGCCGCGGCATGAGCTGGCAGCTCACGGCTGCCGACCTCCCCGATCTCGCTCGCGGCGCGACGCTCCTCGGCACGGGCGGAGGCGGCGACCCCTACATCGGCAAGATGCTGGTCGAGCGGGTGCTGGGGGAGGGGAGCATCACGATCCTCGACCCGGACGAGCTCGCCGACGACCTGTTCGTGATCCCGACGGCGCAGATGGGCGCCCCGACCGTGATGATCGAGAAGATCCCGGCCGGGACGGAGCCCACGCTCGCCCTGCGCACGCTCGAGGAGCACCTCGGACGGACCGCGGACGCGACCATGCCGATCGAGTGCGGCGGCATCAACTCGATGATCCCGCTCATCGTCGCGGCCGAGACCGGGCTCCCGGTGGTGGACGCCGACGGCATGGGCCGCGCGTTCCCCGAGCTGTCCATGGAGACCTTCGCCGTGTACGGCGTGCACGGGTCGCCGCTCGCGCTCGCCGGGGAACGCGGCGAGAAGGTCGTGATCGACACCGGCGACGACGACAGGCAGATGGAGTGGCTCGCCCGCGGCATCACCATCCGCCTCGGTGGCGTCGGTCACATCGCGGAGTACGCGATGACCGGAGCCGACGTCCGGCGAACGGCCGTGCCCCGCACGATCTCGATGGCACTCGCGCTCGGCCGCGCCATCCGGGTCGCCCGAGAGGAGCACCGTTCGCCGTTCGAGGCGATCGCCGACACCCTCTCGACGACTCTCTACCCGCACCTGCGTGAGCTCTGCGTCGGCAAGGTCATCGACGTGGAACGCCGCACGACAGAGGGCTTCGCCAAGGGGCGGGCGGTCATCGCACCGCTCGGGGCGGAGGAGGGCGACACGTTCGAGATCTCCTTCCAGAACGAGAACCTCATCGCCCACCGTGGAGAGACGCTCGTGGCGATCGTGCCCGACCTCATCTGCGTCGTCGACCACGAGACCGCCGAGCCGATCACGACCGAGGGGCTCCGGTACGGACAGCGCGTGCGGGTGCTGGGCATCTCCACTCCCGAGATGATGCGCACTCCCGATGCGCTCGCCGCGTTCGGCCCGTCCGCATTCGGGCTCTCGGCGGAGTTCGTCCCGGTGGAGACGCTGTCCGCAGGCGAGGGCGTTTCTCCCTAGGCTGGAGCGCATGATGCTGCAGCGCGACGACCTCACGGCGCTCGCCCGCGGCTATGCGCTGCTCGGCTCGGGCGGCGGCGGCTCGACCACCATGCTCGAACTCATGCTCGCGCGGGCGACGGACTGGCCCATCGAGGTCTCCCCGGTCTCCTCGCTCGACCCCGCCACGCCCTGTCTCGGGGTCGCGTTCGTGGGGTCGACGATGCTGCTCGGGGAGCGGCTTCCGGGGGAGGAGCCGTTCGCCCGCCTCCTCGACGCGGTCGAGCGCTGGGTCGGGCATCCGGTTCCCGCGGTCTGCTCGCTCGAAGGCGGGGGGATGAACGGGCTCGCACCGCTGACGCTCGCCGGATCTCACGTCGTGCTCGACGCGGACTGCACCGGCCGCGCCGTGCCGGGGCTGGACCAGATGTCGCTCTTCGTCGACAGCGTGCCGGGGCTCGTCTTCGCCTGCGACACGGGTGCCGACGGAGTCGCGCTCGTCGAGGCGCATCGGGCCATCGACGCCGAGCGCGTCGTGCGATCGGCGATCATCCAGGCCGGCGGTGTCGGCTGTGCGGTGCTCGGCGGCTTCACCGTCGGCGATCTGCGGGAGCACGCGATCGGAGGCCACCTCGCGTACGCGCTCGAGCTCGGCAGGGCCTACCTCGCCGCCGCCGCTGCTCCGCTTCCCCTCCTCGCCGACGCTCTGGGGGCCGAGCTGCTCGCCGAAGGACGTATCGTCTCGGTCGCGCCCTCGCTCCAGGACCCGCACGTGAACGCGGTCGAGATCAGCGGTCTCGGCGGCGCGGTGCACCGCGTGGTCACCCGATCCGAGGCGCTGGCCGTGCTCACCGACGGACTCCTCGTCGCCTCGGCCCCCACCATCATCGTGATCGTCGATGCGGTGTCCCGGGAGATCCTCGAGGTCACCGAACTGGGTCTCGCCCGGAACGTGGCGGTCTTCGCCGTCCCCGCGCCCGAGTGGTGGAACACGCGGTCCGACCGGCGGTCCCAGGTGGTGCCGTCGGCGTACGGTCTCGACGATCTGGATGCAGCGTGATCGAGCGGCTGCGGTTGAGCGCATTGCTCGCCCATGCGGAGAACGGCGGGCTGCGGCGAATCGCCGGCCCTGCGGATACCGCCTGGGAGGCGGTCGCTGTCGGAGCGGGGGAGGCGGAGCTGACGGACAGCGGTGCGGACCGCCTGGCGATCGTCACCTCGACGGCCCCGAGCGCGACCTGGCAGCAGGACGCGCTGCTGCGACGACTGCGGGACCGCGGTTTCACGGGACTCGCCCTCCCCGGCGCGGCCGGCTTCGATGCGGGCGCGTTCCGGCTCGCCGACCGCATCGGCCTGTGTCTGCTCGACGTCGAGCGCCCTGTGCAGCTCGCGAAGGCCTGCTGGATGCTGCTCGAGGCCCGTGACGCGCTGACGCTCAGCCAGGTGCGCAAGGTCGCCCAGTCCTTCGAGTACGCCGCCGACGACCTCGCCGATCTGCTGGGGCACATCGCGGCGAACCTCGGTGTCGGGGCCGCATTGATCGACTCGTCCGGGGTTCTCCAGGAGGCAGGAGCCCACCTCGACGAACACCTGCATGCCGCGATCGGCTTCGATTCCTGGCTCGATCAGGCGAAGGCCGGCGACTCCGCGGCGGCTTCGGTGCGCGTCGACAGTCCAGGGCGCAGCGGCCTGCGGCTCGTGCTCTTCGGACGCGGGCTCGGAGAGGCGCAGGTGCAGTCGCTCTCGGTCGCGGCAGAGATCGCGATGCCCGCAGTCGCGGCGCGCATCCTGATCGACGAGGTGGCGGCCGTGAACGACGTCGCCGTGTCGTCAGGTCTGCTTCGGGACTTCGTCGACCTGCACGGGGCCGCCGATGCCGACGTCGAGCGTCGCATGGCGGAGCGCGGCTGGCGCACGGGCGGGCACCACATCGGCTTCCGTGTGGTGGCGAGGGGACGACTCGATTCCTTCTCGCTGCTGCGGTCGGTGAGCGCCGGTCTCTCCGCGATCGACGGCGAGGCGCATGCGACCACGGCGGGCCGCGGACTCAGCGGATGGCTGTCGTTCCCGGAAGCCCCGCATCCGGATCGGGTGGAGCGCGCCGTCGCCTCACTGCGGGAACTCCACCTCGCCGTGCTGCGCGATTTCGCGGTGGCGACCGGTGTCGGGTCGCTGCAGGCCGGGGCGGAAGGTCTGGCCACGACCCTGGACGAGGCCGGCGACGCGGCGCGCATCGCCGCATCGCGATCCGCGACCGGGTGGTTCGTGCGTGTCGACAGCCTCGGCCTGGAGCAGTTGCTGCTCGCCTGGACCGGGAACGACACCTTCGTCCCGGCGGCGGAATCGCTGTTGGCGCCGTTGCGCGACGGCGGTGGGGAGCTGCTCACCACGCTCTCCGCCTACCTCGATCACGAGTCCGGCATCGCGGCGACGGCGAGTGCGCTCGGCCTGCACCGCAACACGGTCATGGTCCGGATCCGGCGCGTGCAGGAACTCCTCGGTATCGACATGACCGACCCCGAGGCGCGGCTGGCCCTGCACCTCGCGTGTCGAGCCGTGCAGCCGCGCTGAGCAGTACCCGCTCACTCCTCCGGATCGCCGTGCAGCATCCACGGGATGCCGAAGCGGTCGACGAGCATCCCGAAGAGGCCGCCCCACGGCGGCACGTCCAGGGGCATCGTGATCGTGGCCCCGTCGGCCAGCTTCTCCCACACCGCACGGGTCGCGTCCTGCGAGTTGCCGCTGAGCGAGACCGAGAAGCCCTGCGGCTTCTCGTAGGGCATGCCGTCGGGAGAATCGGATGCCATGAGGACGAGTCCGCCGGGTGCATCGAGCTGGGCATGCATGACGAGATCCTTCTGGCTCGGATCCTGCACCATGTCGGGGAACTCTCCGAAGGTGTTGATCACGAGCTCACCGCCGAGCACCCCCTGATAGAACTCCATCGCCTCACGGGCTTCGGTGCGGAACGAGAGATACGGGTTGAGGGCAGGCATGAGGACTCCAGGAGGTGAGAGGTGAGACTACGGCACCGCTGACGCTCAGTCTGCGCCGCGGGCCTTGCCTCCGCAAGAGATCCGACGAGGACGGGCGGGCTCAGGCCGGGAGAGCCTTGACCGCTGCGGTGAGCACCTGGGGAACCGTGGGCACGCCCGTGGCTCGGAACACCTCGACTCCCGATGAATCGCGGATGATCACGGTCGGCGTGTGGTCGATGTCGAGTGCCTCCGCGGCGTCCGGATCCTGAGCGACATCGATCTCGGTCACCGTCGCATCCGGCAGGAAACGAGCGGCGTCGGCCAACACCGACCGAGTGCGTGCGCAGGCGCCGCAGAACGACGATGACACCAGGGTCAGCTCCATCCCCACCTCCTCGGATCCACGATGCTTCTCCCTCGTGCAACCGACGACCGCGCCGCGCTGTTCCCGGAGCTAGGACGCGAGCCACTCGTCGAACGTCTGGACGCCCAGGTCCGCATCGGGCCCGGGCAGGGCATGCCCCGCGCGCATCCCCGCCATCTGCGGCCCCGGCACGTTCAGGGCCGGTATCCACCCGCGGTACCCCTCGCGGCGGGCGAAGGCGCGGATCATGGTCGCGAGGCTCTCCTCGCGCGGGCCGGCGAAGTCGCGCACGCGACCCTGCGGCGACCCGGCAGCGAGTGCGGCGAGGCGTGCGCCCACTTCGGCGGCACCCACGGGCTGCGTCCGCGCGTTCGGGGCGAGGTGCAGCGGCCCCACCTTCGCGTTCTCGAACATCTGGCCCGCGAACTCATGGAACTGCGTCGCGCGGAGGATGGTCCACGGAACTTGTGAGGCCTCGACGATCTTCTCCTGCGTGACCTTTCCTGCGTAGTAGTCGTAGGGGATGCGATCGATCCCGACGATCGACAGCAGCACGGCGTGCGAAACCCCTGCATCCGCTGCCGCCGACAGCAGGTTCCCGGTCGCGGCGGTGAAGAACTCGATCGCCGCGCTCGCCTTGAGCGTCTGGATGCTCGCCACATCGATCACCGCGTCCGCACCGGCCAGGGCAGCATCCAGACCCTGCCCGGTCACCAGGTCGACTCCCTGCGACCGGCTGAGCACGACCGCCTCATGTCCTGCGGCCCGCACCGCCTCCACGGTGTGCCGGCCCACGGTCCCGGTTCCTCCTGCGACGGCGATTCTCATGCGTGCTCCTTCGTCTTCTCGGTACATCCTTCTCCATGGCTGACCGGACAGGTGCGCGAAATGTGAGACGTCGGCAGAAACTGCTCGCTACGATTCCCCGGAGCGGGTGACCGCTTGACCTTGTCCCGAGGGCAGAGAGCATCGTGAACCCTGTGAGCCACTCCATCGACCTCCTCAGCATCGGTCCCTTCTCCGAGGCCGCCCTGCTCTCGCCGAAGGCCCTGCGCCTCTACGAGAAGCGCGGGCTCCTGGTGCCGCATGCGGTGGACCCGGACAACGGGTACCGCTTCTATCGGATCGAGCAGGCGAGGACGGGACGGCTCATCTCCCTGCTGCGGACGGCGGGCATGAGCCTCGATGCGATCCAGGAGGTGCTCGCGCTGCCTGATGGTGACGCGATCGCGGCTCTGGATGCATTCCGGGAGCAGGTACGGACGTCCGCAGCCTCGACCGCCACGCTCCTCGACCAGGCGCGTGGCCATTTCAGAGGATCACCGATGAACACGAAGTCCCTCACGACCGACATCCGCCCCGAGCAGGCGGTGCTCAGTCTGCTCGTCACGACGTACGTCGGCGAGCTCGACGAACGCATCCGAGAGGCACACGAGCGGTTGAGCGCGCAGGCGGCCGAGCGCGGTCTCACCGTCCCCTCCGACGCGTTCGGCATCTTCCACGCCCCGATCACCGCCGACAGCGACGGCCCCATCGAGGTGTGCCTTCCTGTCGACCGCGTCATCCGGGACACCCCGGAGGGCATCCGGAGCCATCGACTCGGCGGCGGTGCGGCCGTCGCCGTCACGGTCGAAGGCGACGACACGGCGTTCCCCGCGATCCTCGCCGCCTACGACCGCGGCTGCGAGTGGATCGACGAGGAGAAGGCGACCAGGGTGGGCCCGCCGCGGGAGATCTGGCATGTGCTTCCGTGGGACGAGTCGCGTCCGGCGCGCATGACGGTGCTCTGGCACTACGCGTAAGCACCGCCCGGCGGCGCTGCGTCCGGGTGGATGCAGGCGGAGCCGGGGCGCTCGGTACGATGGCGACTGTGACCACATCGACCGTGCGCCCCGGCATCGCCGAGCGGCTTTCGCAGATGATCCGGATCCCGACGGTCTCGGCTGAGCTCGACGAGCGCGGTGCCGCGCCGTTCGAGGAGTTCGTCGCACTGATCGCCGAGCTCTATCCCCTGACGCACGCGAAGCTGCGCCTCGAAAGGCACACCGACTTCGGGCTGCTGTTCCACTGGGAGGGCACGGGCGCGGCATCGGGTGGACCGGTCGTGCTGATGGCGCACTACGACGTCGTCCCGGTCGATGAGAGCGATGCCTGGACCCATCCGCCCTTCGACGGCGTGATCGCCGACGGTTCGGTGTTCGGCCGCGGCGCCTTGGACGACAAGGGTCCGCTCATCGTCGTGCTCGAAGCGGTCGAGAATCTGCTCGCCGACGGATTCGTTCCGCCCCGCGACGTGTATCTCTCGTTCGGCGGCAACGAGGAGACCTACGGGAAGGCGGCGGAGGAGATCGCCCGGGTCCTGCGCGAACGCGGCGTCGTGCCCTGGCTCGTGGTCGATGAGGGCGGTGCCGTCGTCGACGCGCCCCTGCCGTTCGTCCCCGGTCGGGCGGCGATGATCGGCGTCGGCGAGAAGGGCGTGATGACGCTCCGGTTGTCGGCGCGCGGCGAGGGCGGTCATGCCTCGGCTCCGCCATCGCTCACCGCCGTGCGACGCATCGCGAGGGCCGTCGACCGCCTCGGTCCCGCCACCTTCCGCCCTCGCGCCTCGAAAGCGGTCCTGCGGATGCTGTCGCAGCTGGCGGCGCAGACGCCGGGGCCGGCCCGCCACCTGCTGCGGTTCCTCGGAGCGGCGCCGCTGCTGACCGGGCAGGTGTTCGCGGCGCTCGGCGGTGAACCGGCGGCACTCGTGCGCACGACCGTCGCCCCGACGATGCAGTCCGGAGGGACTGCGGCCAACGTGCTGCCCTCGCAGGCGTCCGCGACCGTCAACCTCCGCATCGCGCTGGGCGAGACGACGCAGCAGACCGTGTATCGCGTGCGCCGTCGCATCCGCGATCCGCGCGTCTCCGTCGAAGTGGTCGAGGCCAGTGAGCCCTCGCCGGAATCGCCCACCGACAACGCGCAGTTCGCGCTGCTTGCGGCCGCGCTCGAGGTCTCGCATCCCGGGGTTCCGGCAGTGCCCTACGTGATGATGGCCGCCACCGACTCCCGGCACTTCCACCGCTTCTCGCCGGCGGTCTACCGCTTCGCTCCGTTGGACATGTCGAACGCGCAGCGCGCCTCGATCCACGGCGTCGACGAGAGCGTCGAGATCGCCGCGCTGGAGCGCGGAGAGCGATTCCATCGCGCGCTTCTCGAACGGCTAGGGTGATCTCACCCTCCTCCCGCCTCGAGTGGGAGTACCCGAACAAGAAGCAGGAGACGCGATGACGCGCACCCGCACTCTGGGCACCCTCGCCGTCGTCGTCGGCTTCCTCGCGTTCGTGGAGTTCACGAGTGGTGTGCTGCAGGGGTACTACACGCCCATGCTCAGCGACATCGCCCGGCACCTCGGCATCCACGACGCCGACGTGAACTGGCTCGAGGGTGCGCAGCTCATGCTGTCGGCGCTCGTCGTCCCGGCGTTCGCGAAGCTCGGCGACATGGTCGGCCACAAGCGGATGCTGCTGATCTCCACCGCCGTCACCGCGGCGGCGGCCCTGGTGCTGCCGTTCACGGACTCCTTCGGCGTGTTCCTCGCGGCCTGGGCGCTCATGGGTTTCTACGTCGTGTGGCTCCCGCTCGAGATCGCCCTGATCTGGTCGCGGTCGCGCCGCATGGAAGGACGCTCCTCCATCACGGCCAAGGCGGCAGGTCTCCTGGTCGCCGCCCTCGAAGGTGGTGCGATCATCGGCGCTCTCGTGGGCGGCGCGCTGATCGACGTCCTGCCCCTCACGGTCGTCCTCCTGGTTCCGGCTGTGCTCATCGTGGTGTGCTTCTTCGTGATCCTGTTCGGGGTCAAGGAATCTCCCGAGCCGACCGGCGGCATCTTCGACACGGTCGGCCTCGTGCTGATCTCCCTGGCCCTCGTCTGCTTCACCGGCGGACTCAGCCTGCTCCGCCTCGAGGGCGGTCTCGTGAATCCGTGGTCCTGGGCCGTGGTCGTCTTCGGCGTGCTGCTGGTGATCCCGTTCGTGCTCTGGGAGCTGCGGTGCGAAGACCCGCTCATCGACGTGCGCATGTTCCGCTCGCCCGCGCTCGGACCGGTGTTCCTCACCGCGGGCCTCTTCGGAGTCAGCGTGCTCGGTGCTCAGGCGCCGCTGTCGACGTTCGCGCGGACCGATCCGTCGGTCTACGGTTACGGTCTCGGCACGAGCGGGTTCGCGACCTCGCTCATCATCGGCGTGTACCTCGTGGCGATGATCGCGGGTGCGCTGCTGTTCCCGACCATCGCACGATGGGCGACTCCACGGGTCACGCTGATGGGCGCTTCGGTGCTGGTGGGGCTCGGCTTCCTGTTGTTCCTGCCGTTCCATGACACCTATGGTCAGGTCATCACGAACATGGTCGTCGTGGGCCTCGGTTCCGGCGCGCTGGTCGCCGCTCTTCCCGCTGCCGCCGCATCGGCCGCGCCCGCCACGCAGACCGGTGTCGCGACGGGGCTCACCAACTCGGTGAAGACCGTGGGCGGGGCGATCGCCTCGTGCGTCTTCGGCATCGCGCTGCTGCACGGTGTCGCCACGACCGCCGGCGCGACCGAGGGGACGGCCGGTTCGCTGGCGGGGTACTTCACCGTCTGGATCGTCTGCGGTGTCACCGCACTCGTCGCAGCCGTCATCCTCGTGTTCGTGCCGAAGGCCGCGTTCACCGACCGGTCCGTCGACGCGGAGGTCGCCCCGGTCGTCTGACGTCGGTTCTGATCATTCCCGATCGAGACCGAACGTCCGCTTCACGATGGCCTGCACGTCGCCGTCGACACCGTCGATGCGCGTGTTGACGGCGTCGAACCGCGCGTCTACGGCGTCGAAGCGGGCATTCATCTCGTTGCGGAGCCCGCCGATCTCACTGCGGACGACATGGATGAACAGGGTCGAGACTACGGTGAGGGTGCTGAACATCAGCGCGCTGAACGCTCCGATCAGGGTCCAGATCTGCGCGTCATTCATGAATCCCACCCCGTCATCGTCGCATCGATTCGGCAAGCTTGCCAGGCCGCGGGCAGCGAAGATATCGGTGACCCGGGAGGTGGGGACAAGACGTTTTCGAGCGTGCCCGGGGAGGAGTAGTCGAGCCGCTCTGACGAGGGCGACGAGGATGCGGCCGGAGCCGGGCAGCGGGCTCCCCGCCGCCCGGCTCCTTTTCTCAATCGCCCTTCACGTTGACGAGCTGCCGCAGCGTGTGCCGGATCGACACCAGGCTCGCGGCATCCGCCATCACCCGATCGATCGGCTTGTACGCCTGCGGGATCTCATCGACGAAGGCGTCCGTGTCGCGGAACTCGATGCCCGTCATCGCCTCCCGCAGCTGGTCGTGCGTGAACGTCCGCCTCGCGGCCGACCGGGAGTACTCCCGACCTGCGCCGTGCGGTGAGGAGTTCAGTGACTGCGGGTCACCGAGTCCTTCGACCACGTAGGACGCGGTGCCCATCGATCCGGGGATGAGTCCCGGACGACCGGCGTCCGCCTGGATCGCGCCCTTCCGCGACACCCACACCTGCTTGCCGTAGTGCTTCTCCGACTCGGTGAAGTTGTGGTGGCAGTTGATGCGCTCCTGCTCGTCGACCGGGGTGCCGAGGAACTCGGACACCTGCCGCACGACCCGGTCCATCATCTCCTCCCGGTTCAGCAGGGCGAAGTGCTGTGCCCACCGCAGCTCCCGGATGTACCGGGTGAACTCCTCGGTGCCCTCGACCAGGTACGCCAGGTCGGGGTCGGGGAGGTCGATCCACCATCGCTTCGCCAGCTTCTGGGCCACCGAGATGTGGTGCCCGGCGATCCTGTTGCCGACGCCTCGGGAGCCCGAGTGCAGGAACAGCCACACCCGGTCGAGTTCGTCGACCGACACCTCGATGAAGTGGTTGCCCGAACCGAGCGTGCCCAGCTGCAGGCGCCAGTTGCCGGCGTAGCTCGCGGGGTCGAAGCCGTTGTTCTCGGCGAGCTGCTCGAGCTCGGCGATGCGCGGCTCGGCGGTCGCGACGACCTTGCGGTTGTATCTGCCGGCCGACAGCGGGATGGCGCGCTCGATCTGCTCCCGAAGCTCGGCGAGGTCGCGACCCTCGAGGTCGTTCCTCGTGAACTGGGTGCGGACGGCGATCATGCCGCAGCCGATGTCGACGCCGACGGCCGCGGGGATGATCGCGCCGAGCGTCGGGATGACCGAGCCGACCGTCGCCCCCTTGCCGAGGTGCGCATCCGGCATCAGCGCCAGGTGCGGGTGGATGAACGGCATGCGGGCCGTGGTGTGCGCCTGAGCGAGTGTCTTCTCGTCGATCAGCGACGCCCACGACAGCAGCCGTGCGGAGAGCCTCTCCATGATTCCTTCCTTGTGGTGGTGGTCAGCCACAGGTCAGGGTGCTCTCCGAACGGAAAACGCCCCGGACCTGACGGTGCGGGGCGTTGCGAGAGCGGATGCTGTCACACGGCGCGCGCCGGAGGGTACGACTCGTTGCGGTCATTGCGCTTCGACTGAAGCTGCAACACCGCTCCGATGGGAAGGTTCCGCTGGGCGGTCATCCGTCGACTCCTCGGCTGGCGTGCTGGGCCGATCGGCACAGCTTTGCCACATTAGGGGGCGACACGCCCGGGAGTCAAGCCGTCTCGCGCGGCGGGTTGTACATGAATTCGATGCGGATGCCGTCGGCGTCCTCGACGAATGAGGCGTAGTAGCGCTCGGAGTAGCGGGGATACTCCTTGGGGTCACGCACGGCGGTCCAGCCCGCATCCAACGCGATCGCGTGCAGGCGTTCGACCTCGTCGCGCGTCGGAACGGCGAAGGCGATGTGCTGCCAGCCGACCTTGCCGTGCCGGTGCGGGGCGGAGTCCTCGTCCCAGGTGTACAGGATGATCTCGGTCTCTTCGCCGTTGTGCCACGAGATCGAATGGTCGTCTTCGCCGCCGCTCTGATAGCCCAGGGCGGTGAGGACCGGATGGAACTGCGCTCGGCCGCGCTCGAGGTCGTCGACGGTGATGCCCAGATGATCCAGAAGTGCCATGCGGCCCAGTCTTCCAGAAACGCCCGACGGCGTCAGGGAGCGATCTTCCCGAATGTGGCGGGGTCGACGGGCCGTTGGCGACGAGGGAGGTTCTCCACGACGAGGAGGTACGACTCGGTCACCAGCTCCCGGACGAGGTCCTGGGGCAGCTTGCCGCCGGGGCGGAGCGAGATCCAGTGCTTCTTGTTCATGTGATAGCCGGGGATGATGTCATCGAACTGGCGGCGGAGCGCGTCGCCGTCTTCGGGCGCCGCCTTGAGGGTCACCATGGCCTCGCCCGTGGCCGAAGTGAGCAGCATGAACACCTTGTCGCGCACCTTGAACACATCCCATTCGGGGCCGAAAGGATGCTCGAGTCGAGACCCCGGCAGTTCATCGGCGCGGTCCCGCGCGCACTGCTGCAGGCGGTCACCTTTCATGAGCACTCCTCTTCCGAAACGGTGCCGAACGACGGTACGCACCACCGTACGGCCTCCCGCCGACAGTGGAGGCCTCGGAGCCGGCACGGGCTCAGTGCGGTGCGTGGTACTCGGCTTCGCCGCGCTTCCAGTAGCCCTTCACGACGGCGTTCGCGGTGTCGACGCCCCATCGGCCGAGGAGCGCCCGGCCCGGCTTGACAATCGACTGCTCGGCGGCGATGAAGACGAACGGGTCGGAGCCCACGGCATCTTCGGCTGTCAGGCGCTCGAGGAAGGCGATGAGTTCGGAGCCGGAAGGAGCATCGCCGCGGTGCAGCCACTCGACCTCGACCGGCGCTTCGATGTCGAACTCGCGGCCCTGATTGACGGTCTCCACCACGATGCGTGCGGGGGTTCCCTCGGGGATCAGCGCGGCGAAGCGGCGGATCGCGGGGATCGCCGTCTCGTCGCCGACGAGCAGCCATCCGTCGGGCTCGCCGACCAGCACGGCCGACCCGCGGGGGCCGCCGACGCCGATGGACGAACCGAGCGGAGCCGTCGCCGCCCACGGCGCCGCGACGCCCTGATCGCCGTGCACGGCGAACTCGACGTCGAGCCAGTCGTCACCCCAGTCCAGCGGCGTGTACTCACGGCTCGGAGACGCGCGCAGCTCCTCGACGGAGCCGACCGGCCCTGCCGGGAAGAACAGCCGCATGTGGTCGTCGGAACCCAGCGACTCGAAGCCGACGAGGTCGGAGCCGGTCAGTCGCACCCGCACGAAGTCGGGAGCCAGCCATTCGCGGGCGCTGAGGGTCACGGTGCGGAAGCGCAGCTCGAGGCCGCGACGCTCGATCGAGAAGCCGGATTTCGTATCGCTCATGAAGTAAGGCTAACCTAAATATGTCGAGGGAAGGGCACCCTAACCTCGGCCTCCCGGCGCCATCGCGTGCGCACAGATCCCGCAGAACAGGAGTCTCTCCATGTCCGTGCCCAGAACCCTCACCGCCACGAGCGTCGCGCTCGTCGGCCTCCTCGCCCTCGCCGGCTGCGCTTCCGGCAGCACGGCGGAACCTGCGAAGGACGAACCTGCGGCGGCATCCGTCACGATCGAGGACAACACCGGCACGCACGAGATCGCGACCCCTCCGGCCTCCGTCGTCGCCCTCGACAACCGCACCTTCCAGACGCTCTCCGACTGGGGAGTCGAGCTCTCGGCCGGCGCCGTCGCGCTCATGCCCGAGACCGTGTCGTACGTGAAGGACGACGGCATCGTCGACATCGGACTGCACAGCGAACCCGACCTCGAGGCCGTCGTCGCGGTCGAACCCGACCTCATCATCAGCGGTCAGCGCTTCACCCAGCACAACGCGGCCATCGCCGACCTCGTGCCCGAAGCCACGATCATCGACCTCGAGCCGCGTGAAGGCGAGCCCTTCGACGAGGAGCTCAAGCGCCAGGTCACCGCGCTGGGCGAGATCTTCGGCAAGCAGGACGAGGCGCAGAAGCTGGTGGATGACTTCGACGCCGCCGTCGAGCGCGCCCAGGCCGCCTACGACGACGCCGACACCGTCATGGCCGTGAACACCTCCGGCGGTGAGATCGGGTACCTCGCCCCGACCGTCGGCCGCTCGCTCGGCCCGATCTACGACATCCTCGGACTCACGCCGGCGCTCGAGGTCGAGGACGCGACCGACGATCACCAGGGCGACGACATCTCGGTCGAGGCGATCGCGGCTTCGAACCCCGACTGGATCCTCGTGCTCGACCGCGACGCCGTGTTCGCTGCGGAGACCCCCGACTACGTGCAGGCGGCCGAGATCCTGGAGAACTCCGAGGCGCTCGCCGGTGTCACGGCGGTGAAGGACGAGCAGATCGTCTACATGCCCACCGACACCTACTTGAACGAGGGAATCCAGACGTACACGACGTTCCTCGAGGACTTCGCCGACGCCCTCGAGGCCGCGAAGAACTGAGGCAACGCGGCGGCATCCGGATGATTCGGGTGCCGCCGCACCGTCATCATGGTCTCCACCGACATCACCCCGCCGCCCCGGTACACCGGGCGGCTCTTCGACGGCACGCTGCTCATCGGCGTGCTCGTCGTCGTCGTTCTCCTCGTCATCTCGCTGTTCACCGGCGTGTACGACATCGCCGGAGCCGACGACGGCGCGGAGATGTTCCAGATCACGCGCGTGCCCCGCACGATCGCCCTCGTCCTCTCGGGCGCGGCGATGGCGATGGCAGGCCTCGTGATGCAGCTGCTCACCCAGAACCGTTTCGTCGAGCCGACGACGACCGGAACCACCGAGTGGGCGGGGCTCGGACTCCTCATGGTCATGATCCTCGTCCCGCAGCCGTCGCTCCCGTTACGGATGGCGGGGGCAGTGCTCGCGGCGTTCGTCGGCACGATGGTGTTCTTCGCCTTCCTGCGCCGCGTCGCCCTCAAGTCCTCGCTCATCGTCCCGATCGTCGGCATCATGCTCGGCGCGGTCGTCGGCGCCCTGTCGACGTATCTCGCACTGGCGACCAACTCGCTGCAGATCCTGGGCGTGTGGTTCGCCGGCAGCTTCACCTCGGTGATGCGCGGCCAGTACGAGATGCTGTGGATCGTGGCGATCATCGGTGTGATCGTCTTCCTCGTCGCCGATCGGCTGACCATCGCCGGACTCGGCGAAGAGGTGGCCACGAACGTCGGCGTGAACTACAACCGGATCATCCTGCTCGGCACCGTCCTCATCGCGATCACCACGGGCGTGGTCACGGTCGTCGTCGGCAACCTGCCCTTCCTCGGACTGATCGTGCCCAACATCGTCTCGATGGTGCGCGGCGACGACCTGCGCAGCAACCTGCCCTGGGTGTGCCTGCTCGGCATCGCGATCGTCACGGTGTGCGACATCATCGGGCGCACGATCATCATGCCGTTCGAGGTACCGGTGTCGCTGATCCTCGGCGTCGTCGGGGCCGTGGTGTTCGTGCTGCTTCTGCTGAGGCAGCGTCGACGTGGTTAGCGGCGTGGGGGAGCAGCTGACGACGACCCCGGCGACGCGCTCGGCCGGCTCGTTCACGACCCCGCGTGCGCGTCGGCGTTACCTGATCGTGCTGGGCATCCTCATCGTCCTGGCCGCGGGATCCGGATTCGGCCTCCTCGCGTGGGGGAACCCCATGCCCGTCGGCTCGACGGGGTTCTGGCGCATCGCCCAGCATCGCGCGATCGATGTGACGGTGATGGCGCTCGTCGCGGTCGCGCAGGCCATCGCCACCGTGAGCTTCCAGACTGTCACCAACAACCGCATCATCACGCCGTCGATCATGGGCTTCGAGTCGCTCTACCGCGTCGTGCAGACCTCGACCGTCTACCTGTTCGGGGTGGCCGGGCTCGTGGCGATCCAGGGCGTCGGCCAGTTCGCGATCCAGGTCGCGATCATGGTCGGGCTCGCGGTCGCGCTCTACGGCTGGCTGCTGTCCGGTCGATACGGGAACCTGCAGATCATGCTCCTGGTGGGCATCGTGATCGGCGGGGGACTGGGCGCGATCGCCACGTTCATGCAGCGACTGCTCACGCCCAGCGAGTTCGACGTGCTGGCCGCCCGGCTGTTCGGCAACGTGTCCAACGCCGATCCCTCGTACCTCCCGTTGGCGATCCCGCTCGTCGTCGCGGCATCCGCACTGCTGTGGCTGCGATCCCGTCGGCTGAACCTGATGGCCTTGGGGCCGGATGCCGCGCGCTCCCTCGGCGTCGACCATCGCCGCGAGCTCTTCCTCGTGCTCTTCCTGGTGGCCGTGCTGATGGCGACCTCGACCGCGCTCGTCGGTCCGATGACGTTCCTTGGATTCCTGGTGGCGACGCTGGCGTATCAGTTCGCCGACACGCACGACCATCGGCTCATCTTTCCCGTCGCGGTGCTCACGGCGTTCACCATCCTCGCGGGCGCGTACTTCGTGATGAAGAACGTCTTCTACGCGCAGGGGATGGTGTCGATCCTGATCGAGCTCGTCGGCGGCACCGTGTTCCTCATCGTCATCCTCAGAAAGGGCAGACTGTGATCGCACTCGACGGCGTCCGCCGTGACTACAGCAGCGAGGTCGCGATCGGCCCCGTCGACCTCGAGATCCCCGCCGGCGGCATCACCGCGCTCATCGGCCCTAACGGCGCCGGCAAGTCGACGCTGCTGACGATGATCGGTCGCTTGAACGGCATGGACGCCGGTGCGATCGAGATCGCCGGGCTCGACGTCGCCTCCACCAAATCGAAGGACCTCGCGAAGGTCGTGTCGATCCTGCGCCAGGAGAACCACTTCGTCACCCGGCTCACCGTGCGGCAGCTGGTCGGCTTCGGACGCTTCCCGCACTCGAAGGGGCGGCTGACCCGGGCGGACGAGGAGATCATCAGCCGGGCGATCGACTTCCTCGATCTCGGGCCTCTCGAGGGGCGCTATCTCGACGAGCTCTCCGGCGGGCAACGCCAGCGCGCCTACGTCGCGATGGTCTTAGCGCAGGACACCGAGTTCGTGCTGTTGGACGAGCCGCTGAACAACCTCGACATGCGGCACGCGGTGCAGATGATGAAACACCTGCGCCGGGCTGCGGAGGAACTCGGACGCACGATCGTCATCGTGCTGCACGACATCAACTTCGCCGGGCACTACTCCGACCACATCTGCGCCATGAAAGACGGAGCGGTGGTGGAGTTCGGGTCCCCGGCCGAGATCATGACCGACGAGGTGCTCACCCGGGTGTTCGACACCCCGGTGCGCGTCGTCGACGGTCCGTCGGGGCCGCTCGCCGTCTACTACTGAGCGGACGATACGGTGCCAGGGGCCTCAGAGCTCGATGCCGTGATCCTCGTCGTTGACGCCGGCGTTGTTGCCACGACGCGACTCGTAGCCGAGGAACCATCCCAGCCACACGATGGCGGCCAGGAGCACGCCGAGCCAGACGTTCTGGAAGATCAACCCGACGACGACTCCGACGACGAGCAGGCCGACGGTGATGGAGATGCGTAGCGCAGAACGGGACATGGCCCCAGCATAAGCGGACGGAGTCAGCGGCCGCGATGGTCCTCGGGCGCGAGACGGGGTCCGCGGCGCGGTTCCTGAACCCCGCTGGCGAAGATGAGGCGGATGACACGCTGCCGCTGACCCGCCCAGGGCTCGAGGAGCTCGAGCATCCCGTCGTCGTCGGTGCGCTTCCCGGTGAGCGCGTGCCCTACCTCGTGCGCCAGGTGGTAGTCGCCGACGCTGACGGCATCGGGATCACCCAGCGCGCGGATGCGGGTCTCCGCCGAGGTCCAGACGCCGACTCCCGGCAGGCTGGTGAGCACGCGGTCGCGGTCGGCGCCGGTCGTGGCCGCGCTCACGGCACGGGCGATGCGGTCACCGCGCTCGGCTGCGCGCACGATGGTGCGGGACTGCGGGGGCTCGACGCCGGCGCGGTGCCAGGCCCACGAGGGGATGCGGAACCACTGCGCGGCTGTCGGTGCGGCGAACATGGGTCGCGGCGTGGGGCCGGGCGCACGCTCGCCGAAGCGGGAGACGAGCCAGCGCCAAGCGCCGAAGGCCTGCATGCCGGTGACTTTCTGCTCGATGATCGCGCAGGCGAGAGCATCGAACACTGCGTCGGTGCGGGCGAGCCGCAGTCCGGGGGTGCGCCGGGCGGACTCTGCGATGAGCGGATGCAGCGACGCGTCGAAGTCGCCGGGCTCGTCGTGTGCGCCGCAGAGTGCGGGAACGCCCTCGAGAGCGTGCTCGGCTCCGGAACCCCAGGCCGAGACCCTGACCTCGTCGCCGGACATGCGCAGGGCGAGTGTCGCGGGGCCGAGCGGCGTGCGCACGGCACGCCAGATGACGCCGCCGTCGACGATCATCGTCGGATCGGTGCCGCCGCGGCGGAGCATGCCGACGGTGCGTCGAAGATCGAGCGGATGCGGCGGCCGGTAGACGGTCTCCCATCGAGCATCCGCGGACGCGGCGTCGGCCGCTGCAGGGTGCTCGATCAGGGTCATGCGCCCACCCTACGCGCCGGTCCTGACACCGACCCGGGGTGACTCAGAAGCGGTCGGGCGAGGGGGTGCCGTGGCCGTAGCGGATGACGACGTCGGCGTGGCGGTCGAACCGGTAGCCGATGCCGCGCACGGTGCGGACGATGTCCTCGTAGCGGCCGAGCTTGGCGCGAAGGCGGCGGACATGCACGTCGATCGTGCGCTCGCCGGGCGTCTCGTCGTCCTGTGCCTGCCAGAGCGCGGAGACCAGCTCGCTGCGCTCGATCGTGCGTCCCTCACGGAGCACCAGGTACTGCAGCAGCTCGAACTCCTTGTAGGTGAAGGCCGCGGACTCTCCGTCGATGAGCACGCGCTTGCGGGAGATGTCGACGGTCACGCCGGTCTCCTCTTCCACGGTGTCCTCTTCGGCGGCGGCCTTGGTGCGGGCGATGGCACCCGGCTCCTGCAGGGCGAGGCGGACGACGTCGAGGTCGCGGCCCCCGGAGCCGTGCGGTGCGAGGGCGACCGTGGCGTGGGTCTCGGCTCCCGGTGCGAGCTCGGCGAGCGTGCGGCGCAGTGCGTCGACGAGGAGGGGGAGGCTGACCCCGGCTTCGGCTGCCTTGATCTCGTCGAGTCCGACGTAGAGGGCGAAGCCGCGGGGCGAGCGGACGGCGGGCAGATCGGCTCCGGCGGCGGCCAGGGGAGCAGCGGCGTCCGGCTGCGTGCGGATCGCGGCGGTGGTGGCGGGACGCTCGAGAAGTGCGGTGTTCGACATGATGATGAGTCCTCAGGACGTGAGCCCGGATCGAGCGGGGCTCTGATGCGTTGCATGAATGACCGGCGGAGCCGGGAAGCGAGCAAAGGGTGGATGCTCGGTGACTCTGACCTCGCAGATGTCGAGGAGTCAGGTCAGGCGGGGTGGCTGTTCGTTCAGCGACACATTCGGCAACACATGCCAACGCGACCGGGCATCATCATCCCGGCAGTCCTGTTCGCCTCCTGGGCGGACAAAGGGCTTGCGTTGGTGGTCATGGGGGGATTATGTCCGATCATGACCGCTCATGTCAAAACGCCCGGGCGACCGTGAGCGGGCGTAACGTTGCTCGGATGACGATCTCGCACACTGTCGGCGGCTTCATCCTGACCGACGAGAAGGACGCGTCGCGCTACACGCTCATGCGCGACGGAAAGCTCGTGAGCGTTCTCGACTACCGCGACGACGGACACACGATCGCTCTGACGCGAGCCTTCACGGTCCCGACTTTCCGCGGCAACGGCTATGCCGGGAAGGTCGTCGAGGGGGCCGTCGCCGACATCGAGGAGCGCGGAGACCGCAAAGTCGACGCCGTCTGCTGGTACGTCGCGGACTGGTTCGCAGCGAACCCCGAGCACGCCCCGCTGCTGCGTTCGCGCTGACTCGCCTGCTGTATGACGCCGTGTTACGGCCGCCTGCTGCGAGGATGAGCCCATGAAACTCGCTGAGGCCCTCACCGCACGAGCCGATCTGCAGCGCCGCATCGAGCAGCTGCGTGCCCGCATCGTCGCGAACGCCCGCTTCCAGGAGGGGGAGGAGCCGGCAGAGGACGCCGCGGCGCTCATCGTCGAAGCCGACGCCGCCCTGACCCAGCTGCGTGACCTGATCCGTCGCATCAATGCGACCAACGCGCGACTCGAGTTGGGCGCGGCCGGCACGATGACGGATGCGCTCGCCGCCCGCGATGTGCTGCGCCTGCGCCATTCCGTGCTGACGGATGCGGCCGCCGCGGCATCCGGATCCAACGACCAGTACCTGCGCCAGATGCGGTCGGAGCTGCGGCAGGTCTCGGCGCTTCCGGTCGCGCAGCTGCGATCGAGGGCCGACGCCGTCGCGCAGGAGCTGCGGGAGCTCGACAACCGGATCCAGCAGGCGAACTGGTCGAACGACCTCGAGGAGGAGAGCGGAAGTCGGTAGTCACGACGAAGCGGGCACAACCCTCAGTCGGCGGGGCAAGCCGGCACCTGTCGGGCGGAGGGCAGCCCTGATATCGCATCGCGCAGCCCCGCACGCCGCACAGGTGAAGGTGCACAGCGCATCTCGCATCACCGCGTGCCGATCGTCGCGACGAGGGTGGGTCAGGGGACCTTCCGCTTCCTCCTCGAACATCATGCGATAGAATGGAGTTCTGCTCAGCCCCGTTGGCTGAGGTGGTCAGGCGCCGAGAGGCGCGCTGATCCGAGGCTCGAAACCTCCGGCATCCTCATCAGACACCGGAGGTTTTTCCATGTCTTCATCCCTGCGCGCCCGTCCACATTCCCGGTGGTGGGCACTCATCGTCATCTCCCTCACTCAGCTCGTCGTGGTGCTCGACGGCACCATCGTGAGCATCGCGCTGCCGCGTGCACAGGCCGCTCTCGGTCTCACCGACGGACAGCGGCAGTGGGTCGTCACGGCTTACGCCCTCGCGTTCGGTGCGCTCCTCCTCTTCGGCGGACGCCTCGCCGACTACATCGGCCGCAAGCGCATCTTCATGATCGGCATGATCGGATTCGGCGCGGCATCGCTGTACGGCGGGTTCGCGCAGCAGGGGTGGGAGCTCATCCTCGCCCGCGGGCTCCAGGGCGTCTTCGCGGCGCTGCTCGCTCCGGCGGCACTGGCTCTGCTGACGGTGACGTTCCCCTCCGGCCGTGAGCGCAACACCGCCTTCGCCGTGTTCGGCACCGTCGCGGGAACGGGGGCGGCGGTCGGCCTCCTGCTCGGCGGGCTGCTGACCGAATTCGCCGACTGGCGCTGGTGCCTCTTCGTGAACATCTTCTTCGTCGTGGTCGGGCTCATCGGCGGCGCCCTCTTCCTCACCGAGAGCAGGGCCGAGGGTGAGAATCGGTACGACGTCTGGGGGACCATCACGGTGACCCTCGGGCTCGGGGCCCTCGTCTACGGGTTCAGCCTCGCCGAGCACGGCTGGGGCGATCCGCTGACGATCACGTTCCTGGTGCTCGGTGTCGTCCTGCTCGCGGTCTTCGTCTGGATCGAGAGCCGGGTCGCGCAGCCGCTGCTGCCGTTGCGGATCGTGGCCGACCGCGTCCGGGGCGGCGCGTTCCTCATCCAGGGTGTCGCCGGCGCCATCATGATCGGCGCCACGATGTACCTCACGTTCCACCTGCAGTTCGTGCTCGGGATGGGGGCGTTCCCGGCAGGACTCGCCACGCTGCCCCTGCCGATCGCGACCATGATCATCGCACCGATCGCGACCCGGCTGCTGCCGGTGATCGGACCGCGGCCGATGCTCATCGTCGGACCGCTGCTCGCCGCGGCGGGGATGGTCTACCTCTCGGGGATCACGCCGGACGGCGCGTACCTCCTGCAGGTCGCCCCTGCGCTGGTGGTGCTCGGTGTCGGCATGGCTTTCATCTTCATCCCGCTGCAGAACCTGGCGCTGTCGGGGGTGGCCCCGCACGATGCCGGCGTCGCGTCCGCCATGGCGAACTCGGCGATGCAGATCGGCGGATCGATCGGGCTGTCGGTGTTCACCGCCGTGTACGCGGCTTCCGTGGGCGGTCACGCTCAGGCCGACGTCACGCCGTCGCAGTTGACCGACGCATACGGCTGGACGTTCATCGCCGCCGCGATCTTCATGGTCGCCGCCTCCGTGATCGCGATGTTCCTGGTGCGCGGCACCAAGGAGGAGCTGATGCCCACGCAGGGCGAGCGGGCCCTCGCCGCGCACTGAGCCGTGGTCGCGGCATCCGTCCCGGCGTAGATCGCCCGATTCCCGCCCCGGGAACGGATGCCGCGGCACGCCTCGCACGTAATGTCCGAGGGTGTTCGTACCGTGTGAGTATGCGAATCCTGCACACCTCCGACTGGCACATCGGCCGGACGTTCCATGGCAACTCGACCATGGACGCGCTGGCCGAGGTGCTCGGCGCGCTCACGGAGCAGGTTCGCGAGAACGCGGTCGACGTCGTCGTCGTCGCGGGCGACGTCTTCGACTCCGCGACGCCGTCGGGCGCCGCGTACACGCTGCTCGGCGATGCGCTGGTGTCACTGCACGAGACGGGCGCCCGCGTCATCGTCACGAGCGGCAACCACGACTCGGCCGCGCGACTCGGTTTCCAGGCCCGGCTGCTCCGCGAGGGCATCCACGTGCTGACAGATCCGCTCGCGGTCGGCGTGCCGGTCACCATCGCCGACCCCGAGGGGCCTGTTCACTTCTTCGGAATCCCCTACCTCGAACCGGCGATCGTCCGTCAGCACTGGCCCGAGGGTGACAGTTCGGGGCGGCAGCTGCGCACGCAGGCGCAGACCATGGCTCATGCGATGGATCTGGTCCGCGCCGGCATGCGCGAGCACGAGGGACGTTCAGTGGCGATCGCGCACTGCTTCGCGGCCGGCGTCGACGCGACCGTCGGGCTCGAACGCGAGGTGCGTCAGGGCGGACTCGACGTCGTGCCGCTGAGCGTCTTCGACGGCCCCGATTACGTCGCGCTCGGGCACATCCACGGGCGCCAGCAGATCAGCGAGCGCGTCCGGTACGCGGGTGCTCCGCTGCACTACAGCTTCGGCGAGCAGGACAAGCCGCGCGGATCCTGGCTGGTCGAGCTCGACGCCGAGGGCCTCGCCACGGTCGAGTGGCTCGAGCTGCCGGTTCCGCGTCGGCTCGTCACGCTCACGGGCTCGCTCGGAGAGATCCTCGCAGCCGACACCGTCGCCGCACACGCCGACGACTGGGTCTGCGCCGTCTACACGGATGCGGTGCCGCAGTCCGAGCCGATGCGGCGTCTGCGAGAGAGCTATCCCCACTGCGCGATGGTTCAGCACCAGCCCGCAGCTGTCGCAGAGGTGGAGGAGAAGTCGTACGTGCAGCGGCTGCGCTCCGCCGTCACCGACGCCGACCGCATCGAGGCGTTCCTCGAGCATGTGCGGGCAGGACACGGGCCCACCGAGGTCGAGCACGAGCTGATCCGTGCGGTGCTCGATGAGCGCGTGCGCGCGGAGGCACTCGTCTAGATGCGTCTCCATCGCCTGGAGGTCGAGGGCTTCGGTCCCTTCCGTTCGCGGCAGGTCGTCGATTTCGACGCGTTCGCCGATGACGGCATCTTCCTCATCGCCGGCCGCACGGGGGCAGGTAAATCGAGCATCCTCGACGCCGTGTGCTTCGGACTCTACGGCGGGGTGCCGCGTTACGACGGCGGTGAGAAGCGGCTGCGCAGCGATCACTGCGAGCCCGACGATCCGTCGGAGGTGGTGGTCGAGTTCAGCACTCCGGCGGGCCGTTTCCGTGTGACCCGTTCACCGGAGTACCTGCGTCCCGCCAAACGTGGCGGCGGCATGACCAAGCAGGCCTCGGCCGTCGCCCTCGACGAGTGGACCGATGCCGGCTGGGTGGGTCGCGCCGCTCGCGCCGTCGATGTCGCAGGCGAGCTCGATGAGATCCTCCAGCTCAGCCGCGAGCAGTTCCTCCAGGTGATCCTCCTCGCGCAGAACCGATTCTCGGAGTTCCTGCTCGCGGGCAGCAGAGACCGCCAGGCACTGCTGCGGCGGCTGTTCGGCACACAGCGGTTCGAAGACGTGCAGGCACGGTTCGACGAGCGGCGCCGGGAGGCGGAACAGACACTCGGCGCTCGGCTCGCGACGGTGAATGCGCGTATCGACGAGGCCGAGCAGCTCGTGATCACCAGCGGGCTCTCCGACGACGTGACAGCGCCGACCGAGGACGCGGCGGTGTCCGGCCCCCCGCCGATAGAAGGGCGTCTCGAGGCACTCCGACGAGCGAGGGCGCGTGCCGACTATCGGGCGGAGCGCCGCGCCTCGGAGCGGGTGGAGGCGGAGAAGCGTGCGGCCGATGCCGATGCGGCGCTCGCCACCGCTCGCGAAGAGAAGCATGCCCAGGGGGAACGTGATCGCGCCCGGACAGCGCTCGAGCGACTGGATGCCGATGCGCCGTCGATCGACGAGGCCCGCGCCGAGCTCTCAGCCGCGCGTGCCGCCGAGGCGGTGCGGTCGACGATCACTGCCGCAGCCCGAGCGCAGGCGGCGGTCACCGTGGCGGCCGAAGACGAGCAGCGGTCACGGGCGGTGTGGGACGCGTTCGAGGTCACCGTCGATGGCGACCTCGACGGCTGGGTTGCTGCGCGCACCAGGGAAAGCGGTTCCTGGGAGCGCGCGCGGGAGCTCGAGGGCCAGGCGTCGGCGCTCGAGGCCGAGCTGCAGTCCGCCGACGAGACCGTTGCGGCGGCGACCGCGCGCCTCGAAGCCGGGGAAGCGGAACGCGCCGCCCTCCCCGCCGCGATCGCCGCGCTGACAGCGGAACGCGACGAGAAACGTCGTCTGGCCGACCGCGTGGGCGATGCCCGAGCGGCCCAGGAAGAGGCAGGCGCTCGACGCACGGCGGCTCGCGAGGCGGAGCGGCTGCAGAAGACGCAGGCCTCGACCGAGCTCGAACTCGCCGACGCCACTGCTGTGCACGCCGCCGCGCAGACGAACCTCGCACAGCTGCGGCAGCGCCGCATCGACGGGATGTCCGGCGAACTCGCGTCGAGCCTGCGCCCCGAGCATCCGTGTCCGGTCTGCGGCTCACTCGAGCATCCGGCTCCGGCCACGCACGCCGATCCTGTCTCGCCCGACGACATCGCTGAAGCGGAGAAGGCCCGCGACGTCGCGGCGCAGCGGGAGCGCGAACGCTCCGCGGCGTCTTCGAGCCTGCGAGCTGAACTCGCTGCTGTCTCCGCCCGCGCGGACGGGCGGAGCGTCGACCAGGCCGAGACGGAGTACGAAGCAGCCGCCGCAGCCCACGCGCTCAGCCTGGCCGCAGCCGATGAGCTGACGGTGCTCGACGTGCAACTGAGCGGCCTCGTCGCCCGGGTCGATCAGCTCGAGGCCGAGAAGACCGAGGGCATGGCGGCGCTCGCTCGGGCGCGGGAGCAGCACGCTCTGCTGCAGCAGCGGAGCACGGAGGCCCACACGCTGATCGCCGAGGCGCGCGGCTCCTTCGACACGGTCGCCGAGCGTCTCGACGACATGGCCACCAGGATCTCCGCCGCCCGCGCGGTCGCCCAGGCGATGGCAGAACGTCTGCGCAGGACGCAGGCGCTGGCCGAGGCGGAGGCCGAGCGGGATGAGGCGATCGCCGACTCGCCGTTCGACGATGTGACCGCCGCTGAACACGCCCTCCGCTCCGTCGCGACGCAGGAGGCACTGGACGCGCGCATCGCCGAGCACGCCGTGCAGCGGGAGAAGGAACGGGCGATCCTGTTCGATCTGGAGCTGCGGACGCTGCCGGAGGAGCCGATCGACCTCGCGCCCGTCGAAGAGGCCTCGGTGGCCGCCCGAGCGATCTGGACCGAGGCGGTCGACGCGGCGGCTCGAGCGGCGGGCACGGCCGAACGGCTCGGGGGACTGATCGATTCCGCCACCGCCGAGCATGCGCGCACCGCCGCCAATGCCGCCGAATTCGTTGTGCTGCAGAACCTCGCCGACACGATCGCCGGGCGAGGCGCGAACACCCGAAAGATGACGCTGGAGACGTTCGTCCTCGCGGCCGAGCTGGAAGAGATCGTCGACGCGGCGAACCGGCGCCTGCACGACATGTCGACGGGCCGCTACCAGCTGCAGCACTCCGACGCGCTCGCGGCTCGAGGGGCAGCATCCGGACTCGGGATCGTGGTCTCCGATGCCTTCACCGGGCAGACGCGGCCGCCGCAGTCGCTGTCGGGCGGCGAGACCTTCCTCACTTCACTCGCACTCGCACTCGGTCTCGCCGAGGTGGTCACGGCCCGGGCCGGCGGAATCCGCCTCGACACGCTGTTCATCGACGAGGGCTTCGGGTCCCTCGACGGCGACACGCTCGATGTGGCCATGCGCACGCTCGACGAGCTGCGACAGGGCGGCAGGACGGTCGGAGTCATCAGCCATGTCGAGGCCATGCAGGAGCAGATCCCGGCGCAGCTCACGGTGCGGGCGCTGCCGAACGGTCCGAGCATCATCGAGGCCCGCTGAGCCTACGCGGAAGCCGATGGCCTCCGCCGCGTCAGACCCCGTACTCGGTGCGGATGAAGTCGCGAAGCTGCACGCTGCAGCGGGCGACCGCCTCGCGCCAGTCGGTCAATGCGCCGTCTTCAGCCTGGTCGGACACGGCGCGGAACACGCGGATGGGCACGCCGAACTGTCCTGCGACCCAGATGTAGGCGTAGGTCTCCATGTCGACCAGTGCCGCTCCGGAAGGACGGATCACGGCGGTGACCTCGGCATCCTCGACGAAGTGGTCGCCCGTCGCGATCAGCACGCCGTCGCGCCCAGTGGCGACCCGCGCCGGCAGCGACACGTGCTGGCCGGCGACGCCGTCGAGGTCGGTGACGTCGTGCTGGAACGCGGTGCCGACCTCGTGGACGGTCGCTTCGAGGTCGGGATCGATCGCGCCCGCCGTGCCGACGACCACGATCTCGTCGTAGACGGTGGCGTCGAGCGCACGCGTCAGGGCGTACGTCGCCTGCAGCTTGCCCGGGCCGGTCACGAGACGGTCGAAGCCCTCGAGTTCCTCGGGGAAGGCGGACAGTTCGGATGCGAGCGCGGCGACGAGGAGTTTCACTGCCCCATTCTCTCAGGTCGTGACTGGCAGGAGCATCCGAACGCCGCGACGTCACCCCGACGTAACACGGAAGCGGGATACTGATTCGAGGAAACGAGCGGAGGATCACATGTCGTTGCAGCAGCAGATCTCTGAGGACCTCGGTGTCAGGTCCGAGGTCGACCCCGAAGCCGAGACCGAGCGTCGCATCGGTTTCCTCGCCGACTACCTGCGCACGACGGGGGCGAAGGGGTATGTGCTCGGGATATCCGGCGGGCAGGACTCGACTCTCGCCGGTCGCCTCGCCCAACTCGCGGTCGAGCGGGTGCGGGCCGAGGGCGGCGAGGCGAAGTTCCTCGCCGTGCGTCTGCCCTACCGCGTGCAGCACGATGCCGATGACGCCCAGGCCGCGCTGGAGTTCATCGCGCCCGACTCCTCCGTCGAGGTCAACATCCAGAACGGCGTCGACGGCGTCGAGGAAGACATCGAGTTCGCGGTTACGAGCGACATCAGCGACTTCAACCGCGGCAACATCAAGGCTCGCCTCCGCATGGTCACCCAGTACGCGCTCGCAGGTCACGACGGTCTCCTCGTGATCGGTACCGACCACGCCGCCGAGGCGGTCACGGGCTTCTACACGAAGTTCGGCGACGGCGCGGCCGACATCCTCCCGCTGTCCGGTCTCACCAAGCGTCAGGGGCGCTCGCTCCTGCAGTTCCTGGATGCTCCGGATCGTCTCGCGTTCAAGGTGCCCACCGCCGACCTGCTCGACGGCCAGCCCGGTCGTGCCGACGAGGACGAACTCGGTCTCACCTACGAGCAGATCGACGACTTCCTGGAGGGGCGCCCGGTCGACCCGGAGGTCGCCGGCCGCATCGAGGCGCGATACCTCGCCACGCAGCACAAGCGGCACCTCCCGGTGACCCCCGACGACACCTGGTGGCGCTGACCGCACGTTCGCATCTGCGGAGGCGCCGCTTCGCGTCGTGTCGGATGCCGCGGATAGTGTCGAAGCATCCGACAGAACGGGAGCATCGTGCGGATCGACACTCAGGCGCAGCGCGTCATCTGGAGCGCAAGCGACCTCAAGGCGGCCGCCGAGTGCGAGTTCGCGTGGTGTCGGGCGATCGACGCGAAGCTGGGGCGAGTCCCGGCCGTCGAAGAGCCCGAAGACGCGACTCTGAAGCGTGCCGCCGAGCTCGGCGACGTGCACGAGCAGAACGTGCTCGCCCGGTACATCGACGAACTTGGCGATGCGAGTGTCCACCGCATCGAGAAGGTCTCGTCGGTCGATGCCGAGGCTCTGGCGGCCGCGATCGAAGAGACGGTCGCGGCCCTGCGCTCCGATGCGCTCGTGGTGTTCCAAGCGGCTTTCTCCACCGACGAGTTCGTCGGGTTCGCCGACTTCCTCCGCAAAGACGACGACGGCCGATGGCGGGTGCAGGACTCCAAACTGGCGCGCAAGGCCCGGGTCACGGCCCTCATGCAGCTCGCGGCATATGTCGACCAGCTCGACCGGCTCGGCATCCCCCGCTCCGACGAGGTCGACCTGATCCTCGGCGACGGCACACTCAGCACCCATCGGGTCGACGATCTCCTTCCGCTCTTCCAGGTGCGGAGGGCTCGGTTGCGGGCGCTCATCGCCGACCGGCGCATCGCCGACGGGGCGACGGGTGCGCCGCTCGCCTGGGGAGACGATCGCGGCGACCTTCAGGTCGTGGCCTGCGGGCGATGCGCGACCTGCGAGGAGCAGGTGCTCGCCCACCGCGATCTCCTGATGGTCGCGCGGATGCGCCCGGTGCAGCGTGCGCGACTGCGTGCGTCCGGGATCGAGACGATCGATGCCCTGGCGGAGGCATCGGGGCCGCCAGCGGGGATGAACATCGACACGTTCGAGACGCTCCGCGACCAGGCGCGACTGCAGTTGCGCGCCGATGCCGAGGGGCGGCCCACCTACGACGTGCACTACGCGCCGGCGATCCACACCCTCCCGCTGCCAAGCCACGGCGACATCTTCTTCGACTTCGAGGGCGACCCCCTCTACACGGAGCCGGCCGCCGACGGCGAGGGGCACTGGGGAATCGACTACCTCTTCGGGTGGGTCGACAACGCCGACCAGTACTCGGCCCTCTGGGCGCATACCTTCGCCGACGAGAAGCGCGCGCTCGAGACGTTCCTCGACTTCGTGAATGCGCGCAGGATCGCCCACCCCGGCATGCACATCTACCACTACGCGCCCTACGAGACCTCGCACCTGGTGGCGATGGCGGCACGGCACGGGGTGCGCGAGGGCGAGGTGGATCGGCTGCTGCGCGAGGGCGTGTTCGTCGACCTGTATCCGCTCGTGCTGCGGACGGTGCGCGTCGGTTCGCGCTCGTACTCGATCAAGAAGCTCGAGCCGTTGTACATGGGCGCCGACGTGCGAACCAGCGACGTGCAGAAGGGCGACGACTCGATCGTGCAGTACGTCGCGGCCCGTGAGCTCGCCGCTGCGGGGGAGCAGGCCGGGGCAGACGCAGTTCTCGCCGACCTCGCCGACTACAACCGCTACGACTGCGTGTCGACCAGGCGCCTGCGCAACTGGCTGATCGACATCGCGCGTAAAGAGGGTGTCACCCCGGCCCCGCCCGACGAGGCTGACGAGGTCATCTACGAGCCGTCGCCGCGCTCGGTCGCCCTCCTCGCAGATGCCGAGCGCGCGGTCGAGGCGGGTGGTGACGGGCTCGTTCATCGGCTCGCGGCCGCCGCGATCGACTACTTCCCGCGCGAGGCGAAGAGCTTCTGGGTGTCGCACTTCCAGCGGCTTCGCGAGCCGGTGACCATGTGGGACGGGACGCGCGATGTGGTGCGGGTCGACCGCCCGTCCTCGACCGTCCGTCGTGACTGGAGCATCGGTGAGGGGCGTCGGGTGATGTCTCGTGACGTCGAGATCCGTGGCGAGGTGTCGCCCGGCACGACGCTCGGCGCCGGGTCGCAGCCGTTCGCGCTCTACGGCGTTCCGGCGCCGTTCGACACCGAGGTCCCTTCGCGGGCGGTGCATGTGCCGCACACCGTCACGGTGGCGGAGGTGCTCGACGACGGCTACCTCATCACCGAGTCGGCGGTGCAGGGGCAGACCTGGGACGAACTGCCGCTCGCCCTCACCCCGGCCGCACCGCCACGCGTCGTGTCCCTCCAGGGCGCGATCGACGAGTGGGCCGATGCGGTGCACGCCGCAGCTCCGGGGTTCCCGGACGACGCCGCGACCGACATCCTGCGCCGGATTCCTCCGCGCACCGTGTCGGGGAAACCTCTCCCCGCTGCCGGCGACGACACCGTCGGCGCGATCGTGTCGGCGGTGCTCGACCTCGACCGCAGCTATCTGGCGGTGCAGGGCCCTCCGGGAACGGGCAAGACCTACACCGGATCCCGGGTCATCGCACGCCTCGTGAACGAGCACGGCTTCAAGGTCGGCGTCGTGGCGCAGTCGCACGCGATCATCGAGACGCTGCTCGAGCGGGTCGTGGCCGATGGGGTCGCACCGGCTCAGGTCGCCAAGGCTCCGAAGGATCCGGATGCGACGCACTCGTATACCGCCATCCCGAAGCCCGGGATGGCGGCCTTCCTCGCCGAGCACGCCTCCGAGGGTGCCGTCGTGGGCGGGACGGCCTGGGACTTCAGCAACACCCAGCGGGTCGACCGCGACGGGCTCGACCTGCTCGTGATCGACGAGGCGGGGCAGTTCTCGCTCGCCTCGACCATCGCGGTCGCCGCCGGGGCGAAGCGGCTCCTGCTCCTCGGCGATCCGCAGCAGCTTCCGCAGGTGAGTCAGGGCGCCCACCCCGAACCGGTCGACGCCTCCGCGCTCGGCTGGGTGATGGATGGCGACCCGGTCGTGCGGCCGGAGTACGGCTACTTCCTCGCGCGCTCCTGGCGGATGCATCCCTTCGTCGCGGCACCGGTGTCCACGCTGGCCTACGCGGGACAGCTGGCGTCAGCCCCCGGTACCGAGCTGCGGGCGGTCCAGGGGATCGAACCTGGTCTGCACGTCATCCCCCTGCGGCACCGCGGCAATTCCACGCAGTCGCCCGAGGAGGCGGCCGAGGTCGTCCGGCTGGTCCGTGACCTGATCGGTCGCTCCTTCACCGACAACGACGAGTCCCGGTCCACCCGGCCGCTCGTGCCCGCCGACATCATCGTGGTCACGCCGTACAACGCACAGCGTCAGCTCGTGCTCGATGCACTCGCGACGGCGGGCTATCACGACGTCCCGGTCGGCACGGTCGACAACTTCCAGGGCAAGGAGGCGGTCGTCTCGATCACCTCGCTCGCGGCCTCCAGCGGGCGGGACGCTCCGCGCGGCCCGGAGTTCCTTCTGCTGCAGAACCGACTGAACGTGGCGATCTCCCGCGCGCAGGTTGTCGCCTACCTGATCCACTCGCCCGCACTGCTCGACGATCTGCCGTACACCCCGGAGGGAGTCGCTCGTCTCAGCGCGTTCGCCCGTCTGGTCGGCGCGGCGGACTGAGTGCCCCCGCTTCGACGGGCTCTGTGAGACGACCGCGTCGCGGAGTGCAGTCGGCCGGGTCAGACCGTGCCGTAGAGCCGATCGCCGGCGTCGCCGAGCCCGGGCACGATGTACCCCTTCTCGTCGAGACGCTCATCGAGCGCACCCAGCACGAGGGTCACATCGCGGTCACCGGCCATGGCCTCGATCGCGGCGACGCCCTCCGGTGTGCCCAGCAGGCAGATCGCGGTGACGTCCTTCGCGCCGCGGTCGAACAGGAACTGGATCGCCGCGGCGAGCGAGCCGCCGGTGGCCAGCATCGGGTCGATCGCGAAGCACTGGCGGTCGCTGAGGTCGTCGGGGAGGCGCTCGGCGTAGGTCGTCGGCTCGAACGTCGTCTCGTCGCGGACCATGCCGAGGAACCCGACCTCGGCGGTCGGGAGCAGCTTGACGAGGCCCTCGAGCATGCCGAGGCCGGCGCGCAGGATCGGCACCACGATCGGTCGCGGCTCGGAGATCTTGACGCCCATCGTCGTCGTCACCGGCGTGGTGATCTCGACTGGGCTCACCTTCACGTTGCGGGTCGCCTCGTACGCGAGCAGCGTGACGAGCTCCTCCGTGAGCTGCCGGAACACCGGCGAAGGGGTGCGCACGTCGCGCAGCACCGAGAGCTTGTGAGTGATGAGAGGGTGGTCGGCCACGTGAACGCGCATGGATACAGGGTAATGCGCCGCGCCTCCGGGAACGACATCGAGGCACCGGCGGCGGCCGGCGGCTGTCGTAGGCTCGACGCATGACCGCTGCCGACGACCTCGCGATGGGGCGTGCGCTCGAGCTCGCTGCCGAGGCCGCGGCAGAGTCGGAGATCCCCGTCGGCGCCGTGGTCCTGGACCCCGCCGGGCGGATCATCGCCGAGGGGCGCAACACCCGCGCGGCGACGAACGATCCGACCGGGCATGCCGAAATCGAGGCGCTGCGGCGTGCGGCGGCATCCGTCGGGTCCTGGAATCTCGAGGGGCACACGCTGGTCGTGACCCTCGAGCCGTGCATCATGTGCGCCGGCGCGATCCTGCAGGCACGCGTCGGTCGGGTGGTCTTCGGTGCCTGGGATGACAAGGCGGGTGCGGCCGGTTCCATGTACGACGTGCTGCGTGATCGGCGGCTGCCCTATCGGGCGGAGGTGATCGGCGGAATCGAGGCGGAGGCGGCGACGGCACTGCTGCGGACGTTCTTCGAGCAGCGGCGCTGAGCCGCAGCGTGCACGCGTCGGGCTCGTCAGCCCTCGGATTCGACGGTCCACCAGGTGACGTCGACGACGCACAGCCCGTCGTCGGTCTCCTGGTAGAAGACGTAGCCGGGGAATTCCACGCCACCGGCCACGCGCTCCGTAGGCAGGGAGAGGCCGATGTTCCAGCGTGGCTCCAGGGGGACCTGATCCGGCCAGTAGTCCGCCACGAAGCGTTCGGGCTCCTCCGCGGACAGCCCTTCCCAGTCCGCCGGTTCGCGAAGCTCCGGGTCGTGACCCTCGCACGTGTACGAGTCGGCTTCGCCTTCCGTCGCTGCGTCGATCAGGCCCTCGGTAGTCTCGATCACCCCAGCTCCGTCGTCGCCCCAGAGCATCGTGTTCAGGGAGCAACCGGAGAGCAGGACGGCCAGACCGGCCGCGCCCAGGAGCCCGACGAGTTTCTTCGCCTGCATCATGTCGGACTCCGTGATCAGTCCGACGACTTCAGCACGAAGACGTCGGTCGATGGCTCGGGGTCGATCGCCGGGCGGTACACATCCGGCTCGATGTACACGATGCGCGCGACCGGCACGGCGTCGCGGATACGGGCCTCGATCGCGTTGATGTCATCGGCGGCCTCGCGCAGCGGCTTGTCGGCGTTGAGGGCGATCTTCGCGGCGACCATCAGCTCGTCCGGGCCGAGGTAGAGGGTCTTCATGTGGATGATCTTCTCGATCTCGTCGCCCGCGTTGATGGCATCGACGATCCGGTCGTGGTCGGCCTGGGTCGCGCCCTCACCGACCAGCAGGCTCTTGGTCTCGATGCCCAGCACGATGGCGATCAGCACGAGCAGCACACCGATCATCACGGTGCCGAGTGCGTCGAAAACGGGGTTGCCGGTGAGCAGTGTGAGCCCGACGCCGAGCAGAGCGAAGGTGAGACCGGTCAGAGCGCCCACATCTTCGAGCAGCACGACCGGCAGCTCGGGGGCCTTCGAACGGCGCACGAACGACACCCACGACTGCCCCTTCTCCCGCACGAGGTTGCTCTCGCGCACGGCCGTGCGCAGGGAGAACGACTCCAGCCCGATCGCGACGGCGAGGACGACCAGGGGCAGCCACCACCAGGTCTTGTCCAGCTCGTGCGGGTTCGTGAGCTTGTCGATGCCCTCGTAGATCGCGAACAGGCCACCGACCGAGAACAGGATGATCGAGACGACGAACGCGTACACGTAGCGTTCCCGGCCGTAGCCGAACGGGTGTGCGCGGTCGGCCTCCCGCTGGGCCTTGCGTCCGCCGAGCATCAGGAGCAGCTGGTTGCCCGAGTCGGCGACGGAGTGGATGGCCTCGGCGAGCATCGAGGCGGAGCCGGAGAGGGCCCAGGCGATGAACTTCGCGATGGCAATACCCAGGTTCGCCAGGAACGCCGCGACGATGGCCTTGTTGCCTCCGGATGCACTCATGGGACGAGTCTAGAACCGCCCGCCCGAGGTTGCGGGAGTGCCCGCCGTAGGATGACGACATGGCTCACTCGCTTCCTTCTCTCGCTTTTCTCGGTGCCGGTTCGATGGGCGGTGCGATCCTCCGGGGTGTGGTCGCCTCCGGCATCCGGATCGACGGCGGGATCACCGCGACGAACCGTACTGCGGAGAAGGCCGAGGCGTTCGCCGGCCTCGACGGGGTCACGAGTATCGCGCTCGCCGAACGGCCGGACGGCAACGCCGAGGCCGCCGCAAGCGCGCGGATCGTGCTGGTCGGCGTCAAGCCCGCGATGGTGCCCGACCTGCTGCGCGAGATCGCTCCGCACCTGACGGACGACGCGATCGTGGTGAGCGTCGCCGCCGGCGTCACGCTCCAGACCTTTGCCGACGTGCTCGGCGCCGACGCCCGCGTCATCCGCTCGATGCCGAACACGCCGTCGACCGTGCGCAAGGGCGTCACGGGTCTCGCTGCCGGTTCCGCCGCCACCGCCGAGGATCTCGCCCTCGTCCGCCGGCTGTTCGAGACCGTCGGCGCGGTCGTCGAGGTTCCGGAGTCGCAGATCGACGCGCTGTCCACGATCTCGGGCTCCGGGCCCGCCTACGTGTACCTGCTGATCGAGGAGTTCACGAAGGCCGCTGTCGGCATGGGCTTCGCCGACGCCGACGCCCGGCTGATGGTGGAGCAGACCTTCATCGGTGCGACCGCGCTGCTCGACGCGTCGGGGGAGGACCCCGCCGAGCTGCGTCGTCGTGTCACGAGCCCCAAGGGAACCACCGAGCGTGCGGTCGCCGTTCTGCAGGACGCGCAGCTCGACCGCACCTTCGCGGATGCCGCGGCCGCAGCCCTCGCGCGGGCGAAGGAACTCGCCGCCGGGGCCTGATCCATGCAGCTGCGGATCGAGGGAGTCATCTGGTACTGGCGCGGGCCGGCGCCGTTCCACTTCGTCACCGTGCCGCCTGCCGAGAGCGAGCTGATCCACGAGGTCGCGTCGATCGTCACGTACGGGTGGGGGATGATCCCCGCATCCGTCACCATCGGTTCCACCACCGTGACCACGGCCCTCTGGCCGAAGGACGGCGGCTACATCGTGCCGATCAAGAAGGTGCTCCAGGACCGCGAGGGCCTGGGCGTCGATGGCGTGGTCGAACTCGTCCTCGACATCGACGCCTGACCGCCCGACCTCCGCTCAGCTCTCGCTGGAGACCTCGGCGAGAACTTCCGGCCAGCGCCGGTTCAGGATGCTGCCGCCCAGCACCGCCCCGCCCCACAGGGCCGCGGCGCCGAGCACGACGCCGCAGCCGAGGCTCACCCAGCCGAGCGCAGGATTCCAGATGCCGGCGATGGCGAACCCGAGCGCCGGCGCCCCGAGCACGAGCGTGATCGGCCCGATGATGATCATCGCCAGCAGCGACTGCACGCCGCCGGACGAGCCACGACCGAGCGGATTCGCCTCGGGTGCGGGCGCGCGGCCAGGAAGGAAGCTGCCCACCCAGGCCCCGGCGCCTGCCGAGATCGCCGTCAGGCCGAAGGCCGACCCGATGCTTGCGGGGAGCAGGTCCCATCGGCCGGCGATCAGGCAGGTGGCCGCGCACAGCAGCAGCGTCACGGGGATCGCGATCAGCCCGAATCCGAGCAGTCGCCCTGCCCGATCCGCGGCGCCGCTGACGCCGTTCAGGATGTGGGCCGCGACCGCGTCGTTGTCGTAGGCGATCGCCATCTGCACGATCGTGCCGGTGAGGAGCGCGTTGATCGTCGGGATGAGGATGATGGCCGGACCGAACCCGATGGACTCGTCCTGCAGCCCGTTCATCAGGGAGAGCCCGATGAAGATCGCGGGCAGCAGCAGGAGCATCACGATGTTCACGATTTGCCGGGGGTCGCGCCGGAAGTATCGCAGCGTGCGGGCGGCGATCGCCCCGACCGGGCTGGCCGGCAGTATCCGGTCGAGCAGCCCGGCCGAGCGCACGCGTCCGCCGCCGGCGTCCTGGATGGGGGCGACCAGGCGCGCAGCGAGCAGGCCCTGTGCCGCGAACCACAGGGCTGAGACTGTGGCGAGAGCGATGAGCAGCCGGAGCGCCGCCGTGAGGAAGTCGCCCTGAGCCACGGATCCGGAGACGCCGAAGACGGCGCCCATCGGAGTCCAGGCGGCGATGTCGGCGATGGTCGTGAAGGCTCCGCCGACATCGTTCACCCGGACCAGCGCGCCGATCCCCACGTTGAGCAGGACACCGGACGAGGAGAGAAGCACCACGCCGACGATCACCACCAGGTCGCGGGCGCTGCGTCGGGCGAGCCAGCCGGCCAGCACACCGCTCACCACGCGCGCGCCCAGCACGCAGGTGGCCACGGCGACGGGGATCATGATCAGGGCGGTCAGCAGCGCAGGCAGGCTCACCGACCAGCCGAGGAGCATGAGCAGGAGTGCGACGGTGGTGCCGATGCCGCCCACCGTCGTCGCCCCCGCGACGACGAAGCCCGGCAGCAGGGAGCTTGCGGTCAGGGGGAGCAGCGCGAACCGTTCCGGCGCGAGCGAGTCATCGGCACTGACCAGGATCGACCCGACCCACCAGCCGAGGACGATGACGGTGCCCGCCAGCACGATCGCGGTGACGGCGGCGTCAGGGGCGGCGAACCGCAGCGCCACGAGTCCCGCCGTCAGTGCGGCGAGGAATCCGAGGGCGATCAGTCCGGTGATGATCAGGGTGACGACCATCCAGGGATTGCGCGACAACTGGTGGCGCAGCTGGCGCCAGCGCAGGCTTACGAGGAGCGCAACCATGCGAGCGTCTCCGTCCCGAGGTCATGCGCCCCCACCAGGGCGAGGAACCGCTGCTGCAGCGACAGTCCGGCGCGCACCTCGTCGAGAGTGCCGTTCGCGAGCAGGCGTCCCTCGGCGACGATCGCGACCCGATCGCACATCGACTCGACGAGCTCCATCACGTGGCTGGACAGCACCACGGTGCCGCCGCCGTCGACGAACGCCCGGAGGATCTGCCGGATCGTCTCGCCGGACACCGGGTCGACGGCTTCGAGCGGCTCGTCGAGGATCAGCAGACGAGGTGCATGGATCAGCGCGCACGCCAGGCCGATCTTCTTGCGCATGCCCGCCGAGTAGTCGACCACGAGCCGGTCCCGAGCATCGGTGAGGCCGAGCGCGGCGAGGAGCTCGTCACTGCGCGAGACCACCTCGGCTTCGGCCATGCCGCGCAGCAACCCGGTGTAGCGCAGCAGCTCGGCACCGGTGAGGCGGTCGAGCATGCGGATGCCGTCGGGGAGCACGCCCATCCGGGCCTTCGCGTCGGCGGGGTTCTGCCATACGTCCGCGCCCAGCACCCACGCGGCGCCGGCATCCGGCCGCAGCAGACCCGTGGTCATGGCGAGCGTCGTGGTCTTGCCCGCGCCGTTGGGGCCGAGGAGCCCGAGCATGGATCCGGCCGGCACATCGAGGGAGAGGTCATCGACCGCGATCTTCTGCCCGAATTGCTTGCGGAGCCCGCGGAGGGCGAGGACGGGAGGGGCCGCTGCGTTGTCGGTCATGAGTCCCATCCCACCACGGCCGTGCACGACGATGCATCCGCCGTGAGGGGGAGTCGAGGTATCCGGACGTGTCCGAGGTCAGCGGTCGAGGCCGGCGAAGCGTTCGATGTCGCTGTTGGTGCCGGACACGATGATGAGGTCGTGGTTCGTGACGATGGTGTTCGCCTCGGCGTAGCGGAACGGCTTGCCGGGGCTCTTCACACCGACGACCGTGACCTTGTACTTCGAGCGCACGCCCGACTCGTTCAGGCCGACGCCGCGGATGAACTTCGGCGGGTACATCTTGGCGAGGACGAAGTCGTCGTCGAAGCGGATGAAGTCGAGCATCCGCCCGCTCACGAGGTGCGCCACGCGCTCGCCGGCCTCGCGCTCGGGGTAGATGACATGGTTCGCACCGACACGGGCGAGGATCTTGCCGTGGGACTGCGAGACCGCCTTGGCCCAGATCTGCGGCACCTTCAGGTCGACGAGGTTCGCGGTGATCAGCACGGACGCCTCGATCGAGGACCCGACCGCGACGACGGCGACCTGGAAGTCCTGGGCGCCGACCTGGCGGAGGGCGTCGATGTTCTTCGCGTCGGCCTGCACCGTGTGGGTGACGCGGTCGGACCACTTCTGCACGAGTTCGAGGTTGTCGTCGATCGCGAGCACCTCGCGGTCAAGGCGGTCGAGCTCTCCGGCGCAGGCAGCGCCGAACCGACCGAGACCGATGACGAGGACGGGAGCGTCGCCCCGGAGGACTTCAACCAACGATCGGCCTTTCCACGGGCAGTGAGTAGTACTGCGTTCGCGATGTCGCGGCGACCGCCGCGGCGAGTGTCACTGTACCAACGCGCCCCATGAAGATGGTCGCGGCCATGACGTACGAGGCCGAATCAGGGAGCTCTGCGGTGAGCCCCGTGGACAGGCCGACGGTGCCGAACGCCGAGATGACGTCGAACAGCACGTGACTGATGTCGTCCTTGGTGATCTGGGAGATCGTGATGGTCGAGAGCGCGACGATGGTCGCGCCCCACGCGACGACGCTGAGTGCCACGCGCTGCACGTCGCTGGGGATGCGGCGGCCGAAGGCCTCGACCGACTGGCGGCCCTTGGCCTCGGACCAGACGGCGATCGCGAGCACGGCCAGAGTGGTGACCTTGATGCCGCCGGCGGTCGAGGCGGAGCCGCCGCCGACGAACATCAGCATGCTGGCGGCCAGCAGGGACGAGCCGTTCAGATCGTCCATCTCGATCACGTTGAAGCCGCCGGATCTGGTCATGGCGGAGAGGAAGAAGGCTTGGAAGGTGGTGTCGGCCGCATCCATCGACCCGAACGTCTTCGGGTTGTTGAACTCGAGGACGACGAAGACCGCGGCGCCCAGGATGAACAGCAGCACCGTGGTGACGAGTGTCAGCTTGGTGTGCAGCGACCACCGCTTCACGTGCCAGACGTGCTTCGCGAGGGTGTAGATCACGGGGAAGCCGATGCTGCCGAGGAACACACCCACCATGAGGAGGAACAGCACGAGATAGTCGTCCGCGAACACCGCGACGCCACCGTCGTTCGGTGCGAACCCGGTGTTCGTGAACGCCATGGCCGCGAAGTAGGGGGCCTCCCACAGTGCGGCGATGGGGTCGACCTTCGCCATCACCAGCGCCGGGTACAGCAGGGCTGCCAGCGATGCCTCGATGATGAGGGCCGAGACGGCGACCGTGGTCAGCAGCTGCCCGACCTCGCCGAGTCGCACGGTCTGGCTCTCGTTCACCACGCCGCCGTGTGCCCGCAGAGGATTGGTGTCGCCCGCTGCCAGCAGCTTGGCCCGCAGCCCGAGCCGCTTGGAGATCAGCATCCCCATGAGAGACGCGAGCGTGAGGACGCCGAGGGCGCCGATGTTCACCCCGAGGAAGATCAGGACGTGGCCGAAGGGTGACCAGTGGTTGGCCATGTCGACGGTGGCGAGGCCGGTGACGCAGATCGTCGACACGGCGGTGAAGAGCGCATCGCTCAGCGGTGTGACCGTGCCGCTCGCGGAGGCGATCGGCAGCGACAGCAGCACCGTGAACACGAGGATCAGGAGCGCGAACACGACGATCGCGAAGCGGGAGGGCGAGGACGTGACGAGGTGCTTCACCCGTCCGGCGGCGCCTTTGAGGGCCTGTCGTGGGGACGACGCCGAAACGATGCCCGACATCGCTGCCCCCTCGTGATTCTCTCTTGCCCGCGCGCTGCGGACACGCGGCGCCTGTCGCCGAGCCTTCGTCATGGTACTCCGTGCCGGAGCCGACTACCCTGATCACATGACGGACATCTTCGACGTGATCGCAGACGGTACGAGGCGCGACATCCTCCAGCTCCTGCTGCGACGCACGGAAGAAGGAGAGACGGGCACCAGCGTCAGCCAGATCGTCGCCGACCTCGGCATCAGCCAGCCCACCGTGTCGAAGCACCTGAAGGTGCTGCGCGATGCCGAGCTGGTCTCGGTGCGCGAAGACGGACAGCGTCGTTTCTACAGTCTCGCCGTCGAGCCGCTCGAGGTCGTCGACGACTGGCTGGTCCCCTTCCTCGTCGATGCGTACGGCGACGAGGCCCCCGACATCGACTACCCCGTGAACGACAGCGCCGCGCACGCCGCGGAGGTCGTCGGTCGCGCCGCGGCCTCCGCGAAGCATGCCGTCGCCAACGCACTCAAGCGCCTCGGCGCCTGAGGCATCCTCAGCGACGTCCCGCCTTGCGGCGGAAGAGCCACGCGCCCCACGTCACCGCGATCAGTAGGATGACCAGGCACCAGCCGATCGCCCACCAGGCTTCGCCCTGCAGGGGCGTATCCATCAGGAGGGCGCGGATCGTCTCGACGATGGGCGTGATCGGCTGGTTGCCCGCGATCGGCTGCAGCCACTCCGGCATGCTCGCGACGGGCACGAACGCGCTGGAGAGATAGGGCAGGAACAGCAGGACGAAACCGTAGCCGTTCGCGCCCTCCGGGCTTCCTGCGGCGAGACCGATCGCCGCGAACAGGTAGGTGATCGCGAGGATGTAGAGGGTGATGAGGCCCGCCAGCGCGATCCATTCCCCGAGGTCCGCGGTGGGTCGGAACCCGACCAGCACGCCGACGCCGATCACGATCGCGGTGGCGACCAGGTTCCGCAGCACACTGGCGACGACGTGCCCGGTGAGCACGGCGCCTGCACGCAGGGGCATGGTGCGGATCCGATCGATGATGCCGGTGCGCATGTCGTTCGCGACATACACGGCGGTGGACGATGCTCCGAAGCCGGCGCAGGTCAGGATGATGCCCGGCACGACGTAGTCGACGTATGCGCCCGAAGGGTCGATGGCGCCGCCGAAGACCCATGTGAACATCAGCATGAGCATCACCGGCAGCATGATCGCCATCAGCAGCGATTCGCCGTCGCGCACGGAATGGCGCAGGCTCCGTCCGACGAAGACGGCCTCGGCGGCGAACCCGCGCAGCCTCGGACGCGGAGTGGGCGCGGAGGGGGTGGATGCCGTCGGTCGAGGCGTGGCCAGGGTGGCGTTCATGCGTTCTCCTTCACGGGGCGAGAAGTCGAGGTGGGCGAGGTGACGGCGAGGAAGACGTCGTCGAGGGTGGGGCGGCGCAGCGTGACGACGCCGTCGGCTCCCTCCTCATCGAGCAGGTCGAGCGCTCGCCGCAGGTCGGCGACCGTGCCGTCGGTGGGGATCCGTCGGCTGAGTGCGCCGTCACCGTCATGGAGCTCGACCGTGTCTCCGCCGATGCGCGCCTTCAGCTCCGCCGGTGTGCCGAGCGCGGCGATGCGGCCGTCGTGCAGCACGGCGATCCGGTCGGCGAGCTGATCGGCCTCCTCCAGGTACTGCGTCGTGAGGAACACCGTGGTGCCTGACGCCGCGAGCGTCCGGATGATGTCCCACAGGTCGCGGCGGCTCCGGGTGTCGAGGCCGGTCGTCGGTTCGTCGAGGAAGAGTACCTCGGGGGTCACGACGAAGCTCAGGGCGAGGTCCAGTCGACGGCGCATCCCCCCGGAGAACGTGCGCACGGTGCGGGCGGCGGCCTCGGTCAGATCGAACTGGGTGATCAGTTCGGTCGCACGACGCGCGGCGGCTGCGCGGCCGAGCCCGGCGAGCCGGGCGAACATGACCACGTTCTCCGTCGCCGTCAGGGCGTCGTCGACGGCGGCCGCTTGACCGGTGAGGCTGATGCGGCGTTGCACTTCGACCGCGTGGGTGTGTACATCCCACCCGGCGACGGCCACCGCACCGGCGTCGGCACGGGTGAGTGTGGTGAGGATGTTGATCGTGGTCGTCTTTCCCGCCCCGTTTGGTCCGAGCAGGGCGAAGACCTCTCCGCGTCCGACGGTGAAGTCCAGGCCGTCGACGACGGTCTTCTGGGCGAAGGCCTTGTGCAGGCCGCGCACCTCGATGGCTGTGTCCATCAGGCGATCCTTTCTGTGTATGAAGAAAACTGTGTATGAGCAACGCAACTGTGTATGACCGTAACACACTGTTTATTAAATAAACAGAAGTAGGATGAGCGCATGACTGAGACCGAGCCGCCGGAGCTGCCACGGGGGATCGCGCTCGCCTGGGGTGTCGCCGCGAACCCGCAGCGCGGACCCAAGCGGGAGATGAGCGTCGAGAAGATCGTCGATGCGGCCGTCGAGCTGGCCGATGCCGAGGGGATCGGCGCCGTTTCCATGGCGGCCGTGGCGGCGAAGCTCGGCTTCACGCCGATGTCCCTCTATCGGTACGTGACCGCCAAGGACGATCTGCTGCTGCTCATGCAGGAGCAGGCGACGGGGCTTCCGCCGGCGAGCCACCTCGAGGTCGACGGATGGCGTGCACGATTGCTGGCGCTGTACGAGGCGCAGATCATGCTCTACCTGCGCCACCCCTGGATGCTCTCGCTGCCGATCACCGGATCGCCGATCACTCCGAACAGCTCCGCCTGGCTCGATGCAGGCCTCGCCGCGCTCGAAGAGACCCCGCTGACCGCCGAGGAGCGGCTGGCCGTCGCGCTCGCCATGACGGGGCATGCTCGCTGGTGCGGGATCGTGCTGGCCGGCTACACGGAGCAGGCCCGCGGCAGCGGCCTCACTCCCGACGAGGTCTCTGCGCGCGAGGCCGAGCTCTTCGATCGGGTGATCACCGCGGAGGAATTCCCTGCGCTGCATCGCGCGATCGAAGACGACGTGTTCCTCTCCGCGGCCGACCCCTTCCGCTTCGGGGTCGAGCGGACCCTCGACGGCGTTGCTGCGTACATCGCCGCCCTCGAGCGTGGTGAGCCGCGATCCGTGGCGACCGACTGGGTCGACCTCGAGCCCGTAGAACTCGCGGGGGACCGTCGTCTGAAGGAGGCGCAGAGGGCGGTGCGTGACGCGGAGAAGGCTCTGCGCGTGGCCCACAAGATCGAGCGGCAGGCGCTTCGCGAGGCGCGCGAACGACTGGCCAAGGCGAAGAAGCCGGCCTGACCCGCGTCCCGGGTTCAGTGCGTACCCTCGTCGCGGGTCAGTGACCGCGCATTCGTCCCGTTGATCACACGGGCCACATGGGTTTACATGCGTCCCAGCTACCCCATAGAGTGTGCACATCGAGAAAGGGGTACGTGGGATGCCCGAGGTTCCAGATGTCCGATTCCTCACGGTGGCCGAGGTCGCCGAGCTGATGCGCGTGTCCAAGATGACCGTGTACCGGCTGGTTCACGCCGGGGAGCTGCCGGCCGTTCGCTTCGGCCGCAGCTATCGCGTGCCCGAGTCCGCCGTGGCCGATGCGCTGCAGCGGCCCATCGCCGACGTCGGTTGAGGCGCGCGCGGCGGAGCCCGTCGGGTTTGCTAGACTGACCCGAGGCATTTTCCGTGCCCGTACCCGGGTGTCCGATTTCGGCGACACCCAGCCACTGACTTAGTGAGGTTTCCGTGGGTTCTGTCATCAAGAAGCGCCGCAAGCGCATGGCGAAGAAGAAGCACCGCAAGCTGCTTCGTAAGACTCGCCACCAGCGTCGCAACAAGAAGTAAGCGACCAGACACGAGCGCCTGTCTTCGGACGGGCGCTTTGTGTCTCTGCCCGCAGATCCGTACCGCCGAGAGGATTTCATGAAGTCGATCACCGTCACCGAACTCGCCGAGCGGTCGGGTGTTCCGCTCATCGACGTGCGGGAGGTGGACGAGTTCGCCGCAGGCCATGTGCCCGGCGCCGTCAACATCCCCATGTCCGAGATCGGCAACAGGCTCGATGAACTGCCGGCGGAGTCGTTCGACGTCATCTGCCAGGCCGGCGGTCGCTCCGCCCGCGTCGTCGAGGCGCTGGAGTCACGCGGCTTCGATGCCACCAACGTCGAGGGCGGCACGGGGGAGTGGATCTCCCAGGGGCGCGCTGTCGAGGTGCCGTCGGCGTGACCACGCTGACCCTGATCCGCAAGCCTGACTGCCATCTGTGCGAGGTGGCCTCCGACGTGATCGACGCTGTCGTCGCCGAGCTGCCTGACGCCGCCGCGGAGCAGATCGAGATCGTCGAGGCGTCCATCCAGGACGACCCCGCACTGTATGAGCTGTGGTGGGAGAAGATCCCCGTCGTCCTGATCGACGGCGATCTGCACGCGCACTGGCGCGTATCGCCCGAACGACTGCGTGAGGCGCTGGAGACCGCGGTCCGCGGTGAGGCGCGAACCGAGACGAAGGAATCCCTGTGACCATCCGCCATGTCGTGATGTGGAAGCTCGCGGCCGAAGACGCCGCCGTGCGTGCCGAGCAGGCGGCCGAGGTCGCTCGTCGCCTCAACGCCCTGGAGGGTGTCGTGCCGCAGCTGCTGTCGATCTCCGCCGGTGCCAACGCGGCCTACCCGGAGACGAACTGGGACGTGACGCTCGTGGCCGACTTCGACTCGGTCGCCGACATCGACGCGTACCAGGTGCATCCCGCGCACGAGGAGGTCGCCGGCTACATCCGCTCGGTGGTCGCCTCGCGCGCAGCGGTCGACTTCGAGGTCTGAGACCGCGTCTCGTTGCATTCGGCTTGTAGGTGTTTTCCACATACCTGGAGCACTTGCCGTCTGGCAGCGTAGTTCTTGGCTACGTTCTCCGCTGAACGGCCACCGCTCAGAGTGGCCAACGGCGAAAGGCGAACGGCGATGAACAGGTGGAACAAGGTAGCTTTTGGCGCGATTGCCGCCGTGGCGTTGACGGTGGGAATCGCCCTCCCGGCGCAAGCAGCAGATTCGGTAGGAACGTCCTGCGGGGGGACTGTCACGACGTGCGTGCTGACGATCAAGACTCATACGACATCGGGAAGCGTCACGATCAACTGGCACAACACCAACGCGACCTCGACAGTGAAGGTCACGCTTTTCGGTCCGTACAACTACACGTGCACCCTTGAGGGTACGGGTACGACAAAGTCCAAAGTGTGCCCGAGTGTTCCCGGGGGCCAGATGAAGGTAACCGTGTACAAGCCGTTGAACAAGTACGCATACTTTGGAGCCGCGTGGTAGCGGAATAAGGGTCGTAAGGCAATGGCCGTGGATACGCGGTGCGCGAGCGAACTCGGATGGTAGCCGCGCACCGCTTCCTCCGTGAATGCTGAATCGTGGCGCCCGGTCCCAGAACTCTCGGCACTCGGTTCCACGTCGCCACTGACGTGCACTTGCAACGCAAACGTGATACGTCGACCGACTGATGTCATTGGTCACGCGACGGGCCGCATGTTTAGATGTTCTCCTACCCGTCCGTGGGCACACCCCGCCCTCGTCTTACAGGAGCCGACATGCCTCGTCGTAACCTCATCGCCGGTCTCGCCCTCGTGGCGACCGCCACTCTCGCGCTCGCCGGCTGCGCGACCGGTTCGTCCGATGCGGGAAGCAGTGACGCTCCCGCCGCGGGCGATGAGTACGGTCTGATCGAGGCCGGCACGCTCACGGTCTGCTCCGACGTTCCCTACCCGCCCTTCGAGTTTGAGGACGACAACGGGAAGATCATCGGTTTCGACATCGATCTCCTCACCGCGATCGCCGAGAAGCTCGATCTCAAGGTCACCGTGCAGGACGTGGCTTTCGACCCGCTGCAGTCGGGTGCGATCCTCGTCTCGGGCCAGTGCGACATCGGTGCGTCGGCCATGACGATCACCGAGGAGCGCAAGGCCAACATCGACTTCTCCGACCCGTACGTCGAGTCTCTGCAGTCGCTGCTCGTGCGTACCGACTCGGACATCAAGTCCATCGACGACCTCGACGGCAAGAACGTCGGCGTGCAGCAGGGCACCACCGGTGAGACCTACGCGACCGAGAACGCCAAGGGAGCCCAGCTCGTGCAGTACGGCGGCGACGGTGAGTTGTGGCCGGCCATGCAGGCCGGGCAGATCGAGGCCATCCTGCAGGACCAGCCCGTCAACTACGAGCACGAGCAGGCTGACTCCGACTACAAGATCGTCGAGACCTACCCGACCGACGAGTCGTACGGCTTCGCCTTCGCCAAGGGCGAGAAGGACGAGCTCCGTGAAGCCATCAACAAGGCGCTCAAGGAGCTCCAGGACGACGGCGGCTACCAGAAGATCTACGACGAGTACCTCGCGGCCAAGTGACCGGCGGCGTCGGTAGAGCGGGAGGACCTCGACGATGGCGTTGAGGCGTACCACCAAGAGCAAGCTGTATCGGTACTCGGTCTATGCGGTGCTGATCGTGATCGCCGTCTGGGCGATCGTGACCACCGACTGGGCGAAGATCGGACCGCTGTTCTTCAACCCCGCGGTCGCGGCGAAGATGTTCCCCGGGATCATCACGACCGCACTCGTGAACACCCTGTGGTTCACTGCCGTGGCGTTCGTCGGCGGCCTGCTGCTCGGTGTGCTGCTGGCCCTGATGAAGCTGTCGGTCATCGCCCCGTTCCGCTGGATCGCGACGTGCTGGATCGAGCTGTTCCGTGGACTCCCCGCGATCCTCACGATCTTCGGTATCGCCTACATCCTGCCGATCGCCGTGGGCGTTCCCGGGTCGAAGCTCGGCGGACCGGTCGTGCTCGGTCTCGTCGGTCTCATCCTCGTCGCCTCGGCGTACATGGCCGAGACGATCCGCGCCGGGATCCAGGCGGTCCCGAAGGGGCAGACGGAGGCCGCGCGCTCGCTGGGTATGTCGCCCATGAAGACGACGTTCTGGATCGTCGTGCCGCAGGGGTTCCGGATCATCATCCCGCCGCTCACCAACGAGTTCGTGCTGCTGCTGAAGGACACCTCGCTGCTGTTCATCGCCGGGTCCTTCATCTGGTCGAAAGAGCTCACGAACTTCGCGCGTGACGCGAGCACCCAGAACGCGAACGGAACGCCGCTGATCATGGCGGCGATCCTGTACCTGATCGTGACGATCCCGCTCACGCGCTTCAGCGCGTGGCTGGAGCGTCGGATGGCGAGGCAGCGATGATCACCGAACTGATCGATGTGCATGCCCCCGCGATCGATGTGCAGGGGCTCGTGAAGTCGTTCGGCGACAACGAGGTGCTCAAGGGCATCGACCTCACCGTCACCCGAGGCGAGGTCGTCTGCGTGATCGGACCATCGGGCTCCGGCAAGTCGACGTTGCTGCGGTCGGTCAACCTGCTCGAGGAGCCGACCGCCGGCAAGGTGCTGATCGAGGGGATCGACATCACCGATCCCGACGTCGACATCGACGGTGTGCGCACGCGCATCGGCATGGTGTTCCAGAGCTTCAACCTCTTCCCGCATCTGGATGTGCTCGGCAACCTGACGGTCGCCCAGCAGCGGGTGAAGAAGCGCTCGAAGAAGGAAGCCGAGCTGATCGCGCGCGCCATGCTGGAGCGCGTGGGATTGTCCGAGAAGTCGGATGCCTACCCCGGACACCTGTCCGGCGGGCAGCAGCAGCGCGTCGCGATCGCGCGTGCGCTGTGCATGAACCCGGACATGATGCTGTTCGACGAGCCGACCTCGGCACTGGACCCCGAGCTGGTCGGCGAGGTGCTGCAGGTCATGCGCTCACTGGCCGACGAGGGGATGACGATGCTCGTCGTCACGCACGAGATGGGCTTCGCGCGGGAGGTCGGCTCGCGCCTGATCTTCATGGACGGCGGACACATCGTCGAGGAGGGAGACCCGCGCGAAGTGCTGGCGAACCCGCAGCATCCGCGCACGAAGGACTTCCTGGCGCGCGTGCTCTGAGGTTGCGGCGGCAGGGTCCGCCGAGACCCCGCCTTCACGACGAGACCCCCTGTTGCAGACGTCTGCACCAGGGGGTCTCGTCGTGAAGTGGGGGTGTCGAGCTAGTCGACCTCGACGACCTCGGCGTCGGCGGCGTTGCGGCGGACGGCGTCGATGCCGTTCAGCGCGCCGGACTTCGACGAGTAGCCCTCGCTGATCGCGATGACCTCGCCGTTGCCGGCCTTCAGACGGAACCGGTACTCACCGGACTTGTCGGTGTAAAGCTCGAACGTGCCTGCCATGAGGCGTCCTTTCTCTTTCGGATGGAGGGAACCCGCCCTCGCGGCTCACGCTAGCGGTCCCGGTATATCGGTGGGAAGGGCGGCTTCACCCGCGCGGGTGCACCGCGACCGGCTCCGGGGCGACGGCGATGCGCACCCGGTCGCCGAACGAGGGATGGATGCCGGGGGCGTGCTGCACCCGGACGAGCTCGCCCGACTCGGTGCGGACGAGGGTGCGGCGCATGCTGCCGAGGAAGGTGCTCTCCTCGACCAGGGCGTCGGTGGCGGCATCCGCCTCCGACGCGAAGTAGACGTTCTCGGGTCGGAGGTACACATCGACCGGGCCGTCTGCTGGCGACTGCAGCGGCAGGCGCTGCCCCCACACCAGCACGTGGTCGCCCTCGGCGACGCCGGAGACGACGCTGGAGAGCCCCACGAAGGCCGCGACCCCCGCCGTCGAAGGGGTCGTGTACAACTGCTCCGGAGAGCCGATCTGCTCGATCCGCCCCGCGTTCATCACGGCGATCCGGTCGGAGACGGCCAGCGCCTCCTCCTGGTCGTGCGTGACGAAGACCGTCGTGATGCCGAGGCGCAGCTGGATGCGGCGGATCTCATCGCGCAGCTGCACGCGCACCTTGGCGTCCAGGGCCGACAGCGGCTCGTCGAGCAGAAGCACCTTGGGCTCGGTGACGAGAGCCCGCGCGAGCGCGACCCGCTGCTGTTGCCCGCCGGAGAGCTGGTGCGGGAAGCGGTCGGCGAAGTCCGCCAGGCCGACCAGCGCGAGGGCATCGAGCGCACGCTTCTGCGCCTCCTGCCTGCCGACGCCGCGCCGCCGCAGACCGAATGCCGTGTTGTCGACCACCCGCAGATGCGGGAACAGCGAGTACGACTGGAAGACCATGCCGATGTCGCGTCTGTTCGTCGGCACACGCGATACGTCACCGCCCCCGAGCAGCACCGCACCCTCGTCGGCGCCCTCGAGTCCGGCGAGCACCCGGAGCAGCGTCGTCTTGCCGCATCCCGACGGGCCGAGCAGCGAGACGAACTCGCCGGGCGCGATGTCGAGGTCCACCCCGTGCAGCACGCGCGTGCCGGCGTAGCTCTTCACGATGCCTTGCAGCTCGACGCGGGTCCCCTCACCGGCTCGTGCCAGGAGCAGGTTGTCCTTGGTGCGCGGCAGCGCCTGATCGAGGGTCATGAGCGGGCCTTTCCGGTGCCGCGGGCGACGCGGCCGATGAGGAGGAGCACAAGGAAGACGAACGCCAGCGCCAGCAGGGTGAAGATCGCCGGCGCGTAGGGATCCTGCTTCTGCACGACGACCATGGCGGTCTGGAACACCGGGCGGTTCAGGAGCGAGGCGATCGTGAACTCGCCCAGCACGACGGCGATCGAGATCAGCGATGCCGCGAGGAGTCCCTGCCGGAGGTTCGGCGCCAGCACCCTCAGGATCACGGTCGGCCAGCTCGCGCCGAGTGAGCGCGCCGCTTCGGAGAGGGTGCGCAGGTCGGCGGCATCGATCGAGGCCTGGATCGATCGGGAGGCGTAGGGGAGAACGGTGATGCCGTAGGCGAACGCGAGGGTCCAGGTGCCCGTGCCCAGCGTCCGCCCGATCTGCAGATAGAGCGGCGCGAGCCCGACGACGAGTACGATCGCGGGGATCGAGATCGGCAGCAGCGCCGCGAACTCGAATGCGGGCTTGAGCTTCGGGAAGCGCAGGTTGACCAGGATCATGGTCGGCGCGAGCAGGAGCAGCACGATCGCGACCGTGACGACCGCGAGCACGAGCGAGTTGCCCAGGCCCGTCCAGATCGGCTTGATGGCGGCGGAGGCGGCCGGATCGAAGAGGGCGGCCCAGTGTTCGAGAGTCGGTCCTTCCTTCCCACGGAGCGTGAACAGGAAGGTCGAGGCGAGGGGGATGGCGAAGAACGCGCCGACGATGATGCCGATGACCCAGCGGGTCGTGCGAGAGGGACCGAGGCGATTCACGACTGCCACCGTGCCGCGCGGCGCTGGATGAGCGAGTACAGGGACATCACGACCGTCACCACGACGATCATGCCGAGTGCGAGGGCTCCGGCGAGGTTCTCCCGCCCGAGCAGCGTCTCGCTCGTGAGGGCGGTGCGGATCTGCAGCGGCACGATCTGCGAACCCTGGCTGGCGAGAGCGGCGGCCGTCGCATAAGAGGAGAACGCGTTGGCGAACAGCAGCAACAGGCTGGCGAGGAACGAGGGGGCGAGCACGGGGAAGCCGATGCGCAGCCAGAAGCTGGAGCGGCTACCGCCGAGAGTGAGGTTCGCCTCGGCCCACTGCGGCTTGAGCGCGGCGAGGGCGGGCATGAACGTGATGACCATCAGCGGGATCTGGAAGTAGATGTAGGGCAGGATCAGCCCGGGCAGCTCGTACAACCAGGCGCCGTTCGCGAAGATGTCGATCCCGAACGTGTCCTGGAGGAACAGGGTGACGACACCCTGGATGCCGATCGTGGCGATGAAGGCGAACGCCAGCATGACCCCGCCGAACTGCGCGAGCACGCCGGCCGCAGCATCCACCGACTGGCGCATCGCCCCGTCGGGATTCATGCCGAGGAGGGCGTAGCAGACGAGCGCGCCGACGACCGCGCCGACGACGGCCGTGAGCAGGGAGAGCCAGGCGGAGTTCGCGAAGGTGTTCAGCACGACCGGGTCGGCGAGGGCCGCGACGTTCGTCCAGGTGAAGGCGCCGTCGTCGTCGAAGAAGCCGGAGCCGATCGCGAGGATGGTCGGCACGGCGAGGAACAGCAGGACGTAGGCCGCGAACGGGACGAGCCCGAGCCACGCGGGGGACGGGCCGGACCGCCGGGCCCTCGCATGCTGCGAAGGCCCGGCGGCCGTGGCGGGGGCGGATGCCGCAGCATCCACCCCCGGTGCGGAGATTGTCGTCACTGGACGGCCGCGGCCCACTTCTCACCGAGCAGCGTGCCGGCGTTCGTCGACTGCTCCTCGGTCGGCACCACGGTCTCCTCGGGAGCCTCGGGGAGCGCGGCCGCGAGGTCGGCGTCGATCGTTCCCGCCTCGGTCATGGCCTCCATGCGCACCGGACGCGCGCCACCCTTCAGCCAGAGGTTCTGCACCTCGTCGCTGTAGAGGAACTCCTGCCACAGGCGGGCCGCCGCCGGGTTCGGGGCGTCGACGTTGATGGCCTGGTTGTAGTAGCCGGCGTATCCGGTGCCGTCGAGCACGACGACCTTCCAGTCCTCGTTGTCGGCCGTGTGCGAGGCGTTCAGGTAGTCCCAGTCGAAGACGACCGGGGTCTCGCCGCTCGCGATGGTCGCCGTGGTGACATCCACCTTGAGCAGGTTGCCGGCCTTCTGCATGTCCGAGAAGAAGTCGATGCCGGGCTGGAAGTCGTCGAGCGTGCCGTCGGACTGCACGGTGGCGAGGCCCACGGCGGCGAACGCGGCGCCGGCCTGGGTCGGGTCGCCGTTGATCGCGACGGCGCCCTTGTAGTCGGGCGACAGCAGGTCGGCGAGCTCGGCGGGCGCATCGAACTTCGACGAGTCGTAGCCGATCGACATGTATCCGCCGTAGTCGCCGACGAAGAGTCCGGTCGGCTCCTTGAGCTCGTCGGGGATCTCGTCCCACGTCTGCACCTTGTAGGGAGCGAACGTGTCGGTGTTCTGCAGTGCGACGGTCAGACCGAGGTCGAACACGTCGGGCGCGGTGTCGAGGCCCTTGTTGGTCTCGGCGGCCTGGATCTCCTCGGCACTGGAGACGTCGGGCGAGGCCTCGTTGATCGTGATCTCGGGGTACTTCTCGGTGAACAGGTCGAGGATCTCGCCGTAGTTCGCCCAGTCGCGGGGAAGGGCGATGACGTTGAGCGACCCCTCCTCCTTGGCAGCGGCCTCGAGGTCGGCGAACGTGCCGAAGTCCTCCACGGACGTGGCCGCGGCGGCATCGACCCCCTCGCTGCTCGAAGCCGGTGCGTCGGTGGCGGACGCGCAGGAGGTGAGCGCGAGTACGGCCGTGGTGGCCAGGGCGATGCCGGCGCCGATGCGCGCGCGGCGGGTGAAGCGAGCCATGAGTGTCCTCTCGGTGTCCGGCGGGGTGCGCCGGTTTCGGGTTGCGAGAGGACACTATGAGGCGCAGGTTGCCGACCGTCCCGGGCCGGGTGAACGGCGAGTGTCGCGGTGGTGGCGGGACGGATGCGGGGTGCGGTTCGCTCGGCCTTACGCGCTTCGCTCGGCCCGAATCCGAGAATCAGGCCGAGGACGCTGCGATCGGCCGAGGGAAGCGCGGGTCAGGCCTGCGGGACGTTGTACTTGAAGCCGCGGTGCGAGCCCACGTAGCCGAGGCGCTCGTAGAAGCGGTGGGCGTCGGTGCGGGCGGCATCCGAGGTGAGCTGCACCATCGACGCGCCGACAGCGGGGGCCGCCGCCTCACCCACCCAGCGCATCACCGCGGATCCGATGCCCGACGACCGCAGACCGCTGTGCACGCGTACCGCCTCGACCAGCAGTCGCCGCGCGCCGCGGCGTGACATCCCGGGGATCGAGGTGAGCTGCAGCGTGCCGACGACCGCGCCGTCGAGCTCGACGACGAGCAGATCGTTCGAGGGCTCGGCCAGGATCTCGGTGAGGGCCTGAGCGTACACGGGGCGATCCTCGTCGGATGCCACATCGCCCCGCGCCGCGCTGATCGGGTCGTCCGCGAGCAACGCGATCACGGCATCCGCGTCATCGACCACCGCACGGCGGAGCACGGCCGTCCCGATGCGCGATTCGAAGGAGTGGGGCAGTGGGAGGGCCTCGAGCATGCGACCAGTCTGCCAGCGGGCGGAGCGGATGCCGGCGTGCGGCCGACTCTCTGGAATCATGGCCGAGTGGATATCGGCGCCGTGCTCGGACTGGAGCAGCTCACCTGGGGGATGCTCCTCCTCGTCGTCATCGCCGCGTTCTGCGCCGGCTGGATCGATGCGGTCGTCGGCGGGGGCGGTCTGCTGCAGCTGCCGGCGCTGCTGCTGATCCCCGGCATCTCGCCCGTGCAGGCGCTGGCGACCAACAAGCTCGCCTCCGTCTTCGGCACCGCGACCAGCAGTGTCACCTATTACCGCCGCGCCAAACCCGACATCCGTACGGCCTTGCCGATGGCGGCGATCGCGTTCATCGGCTCGTTCGGGGGCGCGGCCGTCGCGACGGTACTGCCGCCCGCCGCGTTCAAGCCCATCATCGTGATCGCCCTGCTGGTCGTCGCTCTGTTCACCGCGTTCCGGCCGCAGATGGGCGCGGCGACGAAGCTGCGGTACCACGGGCACAAACACCACATCATGGCGGGTGCCGCCGGGCTCGGCATCGGGTTCTACGACGGGATGATCGGCCCCGGCACCGGCACCTTCCTCGTCATCACGCTCGTCGCCCTGCTCGGCTACGACTTCCTGCAGGCGAGCGCGAAGGCGAAGATCGTGAACCTCGCGACGAACGCGGGCGCGCTGATGCTGTTCATCCCGCACGGGGCGGTGCTGTGGCTGCTGGGCGGCATCCTCGCGGTGGCGAACGTCGCGGGCAGTTACCTGGGGTCGCGGATGGCGATCTCGCGGGGGACGACCTTCATCCGCGTCGTCTTCCTGGTGGTCGTGGTCGGCCTGATCGCCAAGCTCGGGGTCGACGTGTGGAACGAGAACATCGTCCCCGTGCTCGCGCTCCTCGGCTGAACGGCGTTTCGTCTCGTCGCTGCGCTCCTCGCTCAACGACCGAGGTTGGCGTTGGCTGGGCGTTGCGCTCCTCGATCAACGACCGAGGCCCCTGGGAGGAACCCGGTCGTTGAGCGAGCGGAGCGAGACGAAACGGTCGTCAGGCCTCGTCGTCCTCGGGTTCGAAGTCGACGCCGGCCTCGGCGCGCTGCGCGTCGGTGATGGGCGCGGGAGCGGAGGTCAGCGGGTCGAAGCCGTTGCCGGACTTCGGGAACGCGATGACCTCACGGATCGACTCGGTCTTGGACAGGTGCTGCAGCACGCGGTCCATGCCGAGCGCGATCCCACCGTGCGGCGGTGCGCCGAACTTGAACGCGTCGAGCAGGAAGCCGAACTGCTCGTCGGCCTGCTCGTCGCTGATGCCCATGACCTCGAACACGCGCTTCTGCACGTCTTCGCGGTGGATGCGGATCGAGCCGCCGCCGAGCTCGGAGCCGTTGCACACGATGTCGTACGCGTAGGCGAGGGCCGAGCCGGGGTCGGTGTCGAACGTGTCCTGGAATTCGGGCTTCGGACCGGTGAACGCGTGGTGCACGGCAGTCCAGGCGCCGGCACCCACGGCCACGTCGCCCGAGGCCACGGCGTCGGCGGCCGGCTCGAACATCGGAGCGTCGACGACCCAGGTGAACGCGAACTCGTCCGGGTTCAGGTAGCCGAGGCGGCGACCGATCTCGACGCGGGCGGCGCCGAGCAGTGCGCGGCTCTCCTTGGTGGAACCGGCGGCGAAGAACACGCAGTCGCCCGGCTCGGCGCCCACGAAGGCGGCGAGTCCGGCCTGCTCGGCTTCGGACAGGTTCTTGGCCGCGGGGCCGCCGAGCGAACCGTCTTCGTTGAACAGGACATAGGCGAGACCACGGGCGCCGCGCTGCTTGGCCCAGTCCTGCCAGGCGTCGAGCTGCTTGCGCGGCTGGCTCGCACCACCGGGCATGCGCACGGCACCGACGTACTCCGCCTGGAACACGCGGAACGGCGTGTCCTGGAAGTACTCGGTCGCTTCGACGAGCTCGAGGCCGAAGCGCAGGTCGGGCTTGTCGGAGCCGTACTTGGCCATGGCGTCGGCGTACGTGATGCGGGGGAGCGGGGTCGCGACCTCGACACCGATCGTCTTCCACATCGCGACGATGAGCGACTCCATCAGCGTGATGACGTCTTCCTGGTCGACGAAGCTCATCTCGATGTCGAGCTGCGTGAACTCGGGCTGGCGGTCGGCGCGGAAGTCCTCGTCGCGGTAGCAGCGCGCGATCTGGAAGTACTTCTCCACGCCGCCGACCATCAGCAGCTGCTTGAACAGCTGCGGCGACTGCGGCAGGGCGTACCAGCTTCCCGGGCTCAGACGTGCCGGCACCAGGAAGTCGCGGGCGCCCTCCGGGGTCGAGCGCGTGAGGGTCGGCGTCTCGACCTCGGTGAAGTCCTCGGCGTGCAGCACGTCGCGGATCGCCTTGTAGACGTTCGAGCGCAGGCGCAGGTTCGCCGCCTGGGCAGGACGACGCAGGTCGAGGTAGCGGTACTTGAGGCGTGCCTCCTCGCCGACGGTCTCGGTGTCGGCGACAGCCGTGGAGACCTGGAAGGGGAGTGGCGCGGACTCGTTGAGCACCTCGACGTCGGTCGCGATGAGCTCGATCTCGCCGGTCGGCAGGTTCGGGTTCGCGTTGCCCTCGGGGCGCCGCGACACTTCGCCGGTCACCTTCAGGACGAACTCGTTGCGCAGCGGGTGGGCGATCTCCTCGTCGCGGATGACGACCTGGGCGATGCCCGAGGCATCCCGCAGATCGATGAAAGCGACTCCTCCGTGGTCACGACGGCGGTCGACCCAACCCGAGAGGGTGACGGTCTGACCGATGTGCTCGGCTCGCAGAGAGCCTGCCGAGTGGGTGCGAAGCACGGAGTATTCCTTCTGATCTGGGAAATGGGGAACCCGGCCATTCTACGGGGGTGCGCGGCTCCTCCCGGCGGGGTGGGCCGTCGATCAGTAGGGTGGCTGTGAACGGAAGGTGCCCCATGAATCTCACCCTCGTCCCCGCGGCCGACGTCCCGGTCGTCCCCGACTTCGTCAGCCAGATCTTCTCCGGAACCTCCGGCGTGGTGGCGCTGATCTTCTACATCCTCCTCGCCGTCGCCTGGTGGAAGGTGTTCACCAAGGCCGGATACCCCGGCATCCTCGCCCTCATCCCGATCGTCAACGCGATCTTCCTGCTGCGCATCGCCGGCATGTCGGGCTGGTGGGTGCTGCTCTATCTGGTGCCGATCGCGAACGTGGTGCTCGCGATCGTCGTCGCCGTCAAGGTCGGCGCGCGCTTCGGCAAGGGCGGGGTCTTCTCGTTCTTCCTGCTCTTCGTGTTCTCGTTCATCGGATACTTCATCCTCGGCTTCGGCGACTCCCGCTACCGCAAGGCGTGACATGACGGCGTCTCGTCTGCACCTCGTCCGACACGGTGAGGTGCACAACCCTGCTCGCGTGCTCTACGGGCGGCTTCCCGACTATCACCTGAGCAAGGCAGGCCGGGGGATGGCAGCGGCCGCGGCCGACCACCTGGCGTCGCTCGATCGCCCCGTCGTCGCCCTGTACGCCTCGCCTCTCGAGCGGGCGCAGGAGTCGGCGGAGCCGTTCGCCGAGCGGTTCGACCTCGTGCCCGAGACGGACATCCGCCTGATCGAGCCGGCCAACGTGTTCGAGGGCACGCAGATGCGTCGCTCCCTGATGAACCCGATGAACTGGTGGCACCTGCGCCAGCCTTCTGTGCCGAGCTGGGGCGAGCCGTACACCTCCATTGCGGAGCGGATGCTCAGCGTGATGGACGAGGCCTGGGATGCGGCGCCGGAGGGGGACCTCGTGATGGTCTCGCACCAGGCGCCGATCTGGATCACGCACCTCCGCGTCGCGGGTCTGCCGTTGCGGCACGACCCGCGCACCCGTCGCTGCGCGCTGTCGAGCGTCACCTCGTTCGAGCGGGTCGGTGATGTGTGGCGCGAGGTGGCCTACGCGGAGCCCGCCGCGACGGGCTCCGCTGTCGACGTCGGCGCGGTCTGACTTTCGTTCGCGTGGGCATTTCGTCTCGCTGCGCTCGCTCAACGACCGAATCGGTCGTTGAGCGAGGAGCGCAGCGACGAGACGAAACGTCCCGCTCAGGCGAGTGACTGGATGATGCCGACCGCCGCGAGCTGACCGGCGGCGGCCGCGAGCAGCACCGACGCCATCGGGCCGGGGAGGCTGGCGCGGTGGGCGAGGTCACCGGCGGCGAAGACGCCCGGGATCGAGGTGCGGCCGAACTCGTCGATCTCGATCGAGCCGGACTCGAGCATCGCCAGCCCGAGGTCCGCGGCGAACGGCGCCCGCTGACGCATCGCTCCAGCCGCCACGAAGATGCCGGCGACCGTGCGCTCGTCGTCGTCCGTGCGGATCCGCACACCGTCGGTGTCGTTCTCGACCGAGACGACGGGAGTGCTGCTCACGCGCACACCCTTCGCCTCCAGGGTCCGCGCATCCTCGGCGGAGAACGCCTCGTCGACGGGGAAGACGGTGATGTCGCCGACGATGCGCCCGAGCAGGCCGATCAGGTGCTCGGCTCGAGGAGCTGCACCGACGATACCGATCGGCTTGTCCGCGTGCTCATGTCCATCGCAGAACGGGCACATGAAAGCGTGCGTGCCCCACAGATCCTGCAGTCCGGGGACGGGAGGGAGGTCGTCGGCGACGCCGGTGGCGAGGATCACGCGGCGCCCGTCGACCGCCGAACCGTCGGCGAGGGTGACCTGGAAACCGTCCCCGTCCGTCCCGGCGATGCTCGCAGCGCCGATGTCGCGGACCTCCGCGTCGGCGTAGGCGGAGAGCTCGGTACGGGCGGTGGCGCGGAACTCCGCCGGCGGCGCACCGTCTTCGCCGACCATGTTGTGCATGTGCAGGACGGTGCCGTTGCGGTACTCGCCGGAGTCGAGCAGCAGCGTGGAGCGGTGCATGCGTCCGAGGGTCAGAGCGGCCTGCAGTCCTGCGGGCCCTGCGCCGATGACGATGGCGTCGTACATGGTGGTCCTTCCGGTGGGAGGTTGCTTTCCCCGCCAGTCTGTGACTTCATGTCAACATGAAGTCAAGTGCTGAGCATCCGTGGTCCGTCGGAGATGTCGCCGCCCGGTTCGAGCTGCCGACGAACGTACTGCGGCACTGGGAATCGGTCGGTCTGCTGCGGCCGCCGCGTGACTCGGCGGGACGCCGCCGCTACGGCGAGGACGAGGTCGTGCGCATCGCCGTGATCCAGCGCAGCAAGGCCGCCGGGATGACGCTCGACCAGATCGCCGTGCTGCTCGACGACGGCAGCGCAGGTCGACACCAGGTGCTCCAGCAGCACCTCGACGACCTCGATCGGCGCATGGAAGAGATGCGCCGGTCGCGTGAGATGACCGAACACGCGATGGGATGCCGGGCTCACGACATCGCCACCTGCCCGCGGTTCCGGGCCGGCGTCGACGACGTCCTGGCGCGGTTCTGACCGAGGTCTCAGGCCGCCCCACATCCACCTCGCGCATAGGATCCTCTGCGTAAACTCGGAGTCGTGCCACGCGATTCGACGGTCCGTCAGATCCGCAGCGGCCGCTCCTCCCGCACCCGGCGTTCACGCCGTGCGGTCGGTGCCGCGCTCGCTGCGGTGCTCGCCATCGGTCTGAGCGCCTGCGCTCCCGATCCGGTCAGCCAATCCTTTCTGAGCGGCGAGAACACCGGCTACGTCGCGGCCGACGGCGCGATCGTTGAGATCCCCGTCGCCGAGCGCGGTGAGCCCGTGGAGTTCGGGGGAGTCACCGAGACCGGCGAGAAGTTCGACAGCGCCGACATCGCCGGCAACGTCACCGTCGTCAACTTCTGGTACGCCGGATGCGCGCCGTGTCGCCTCGAAGCCGCCGACCTCGAAGCCGTGTGGCAGGACTTCTCAGGCGAAGATGTCTCGTTCGTCGGCATCAACACCCGCGACCAGGCCGACACCGCCGTCGTGTTCGCCGAGGAGCACGACATCACGTACCCGAGCCTGATCGACGTCGACACCGCCGAGGCCAAGCTCGCGTTCGCGAAGGTCACGCCGATCGCTGCCACCCCGACCACGCTCGTGCTCGACAAGCAGGGCCGTGTCGCCGCGCGCATCATCGGCCCCATCGACGGCCCCTCGATCCTCTCGACGCTCGTCAAGGACGCGCTCGCGGAGGACTCGTGAACACCCCGGTAGCGTTGTGAACCCCGAAGCGATCATCGGCTCCGGGGCCCTGTGGATCGCGATCCCGGTCGCGATGCTGGCGGGACTCGTCTCGTTCCTGTCTCCGTGCGTGCTGCCGCTCGTGCCCGGCTACCTCGGCTTCCTCGGCGGGGCCGTGGCCCCCCGTCCGGCCGTCGCCGCCGACGGCGAAGGGCGCGCCACGACGCAGACGGCTGAGACCGCGACACGCGGCCGGCTCGTCCTCGGCGTGCTGCTGTTCATCTTCGGCTTCAGTCTGGTCTTCGTCTCCATCACCGCCCTCGGGGGCGTGGCGAGCGTCTTCCTGCTGCAGTGGGGCGAGATCATCACGCGCATCCTCGGTGTCGTGATCATCGCCATGGGCCTGGTCTTCCTCGGCCTGTTCGGCTTCGCGCAGCGCGAGCTGCGCTTCCACGTGGACTCGAAGGCCGGCATCATCGGCGCTCCGCTGCTGGGCATCGCGCTCGGCATCGGCTGGGCGCCCTGCCTGGGCCCGACGCTCACGGCGATCTTCGCCCTGTCGTTCAACGCCGGCGATCCGGTGCGCGCGGGCTTCCTCGGCCTCGCCTACTCGCTCGGGCTCGGCATCCCGTTCCTGCTCGTCGCACTCGGTTTCGGCTGGGCGACGAAGGCGATCGGCTTCCTCCGCCGCCACATCCGCGTGGTCAACGTCATCGGAGGGGTGCTGCTGATCCTGCTCGGCATCCTGATGGTCACCGGCCTGTGGACCGACATCATGTCTCGACTGACGGCGGTGATGGGCAGTGTCATCCTCCCGCTCTGACCACTCCGAGAAGACCCGCCCCGAGAAGACCACCACGAAGAACAAGGGTGCCGTGAACAGCGACTCCAGCGATCCGCTCCGCCCGTCCGACCACGTCGACGGCGACGACTCGATCACCCAGCCGCGTCTCGGCTTCGTCGGCTGGCTGCGCTGGGGCTGGCGGCAGCTGACGTCGATGCGCACGGCGCTGGTGCTGCTGCTCGTGCTCGCGATCGCGGCGATCCCCGGCTCGATCTTCCCGCAGCGCATGGCCGACCCGAACGGCGTCACGCAGTGGGAACGCGACAACCCGGATCTCTTCCCGGTGCTCGACGGACTCAAGATGTTCGACGTGTACCTGTCGCCGTGGTTCTCGGCGATCTACCTGCTGCTGTTCGCCTCGCTCGTCGGCTGCGTGATCCCGCGCATCAAGCACCACGCCAAGGCGCTGCGCGCCCGTCCCCCGCGCACTCCCGCGCGATTGCAGCGGCTCGAGGACTACCGTGCCGTCACGCGCGATCCCGCTGCCGACTCGGGAACGAAGACGGGCGACGCCGAGGCAGAAGCCGCCGCGTCGATCGACGTCGCCACCCAGCAGCTCAAGGCTCTCGGCTACCGCGTGGAGCGCTACGACCGCGGCCGCACGTTCTCGGTCTCCGCCGAGCGCGGATACTGGCGCGAGACCGGCAACCTGCTCTTCCACCTCGCGCTCGTCGGGGTGCTCGTGACGGTCGGTGTCGGCGGCGGCTTCTCGTACACGGGCCAGCGGGTGCTGGTCGAGGGTGAGACCTTCGCGAACACCCTGCTCGACTACGACTCGATGAACCGCGGTCGCTTCGTCGCCGACGACGCGTTCTCGCCCTACTCCATGCGCCTCGACTCGTTCGACGTGACCTACCAGCCCTTCGGGGAACCGGGCTCCGGCCAGGCGGGCGACTTCTCGGCAAATGTCACGGTGCAGGAGAACGGCGAGGAGCGTACGGGGGCCGTCAAGGTCAACGAGCCGCTCGGGGTGGCCGACGACGACGTGTTCCTGCTGGGCAACGGCTACGCGCCGACCGTGACCGTGCGCGACCCGGACGGCAATGTGGTCTTCACCAACAGCACGCCGTTCCTCCCGCAGGACACGAACATGACCTCGCTCGGTGTGCTGAAGATTCCGGACGGCCTCGCCGAACAGGTCGGCCTGGTCGGGTTCTTCTACCCGACGACGGGTGTGCTCGAGAGCGGGGCCTTCTTCTCCGCCTACGGCGACCTCACCAACCCGACTCTCACGCTCGATGTGTACACCGGCGACCTCGGCATCAACGAGGGCGTGCCGCGCTCTGTGTACGTGCTCGACACCACCGGCATGACCAAGCTCACCGGTCGCAGCACCGACGTCGAATCGATCGAGCTCGTCCCCGGACAGACGGCCCAGCTGCCGAACGGCCTCGGCTCGGTCACCTTCGAGGACGAGTCTCCGGCCGGGGCGACGGATTCCTCCGAATCGGTGAAGAGATTCGCGTCGCTGCAGATCCACCGTGACGAGTCGGGTGTGTGGGTGCTCGGCTTCGCGCTGCTGGCGCTCGGCGGGCTCATGATCGCCCTGTTCGTGCCGCGTCGGCGCGTGTGGGTCAAGGCCACCGCGCACGACGGGGAGATCGCGCTGGAATACGCCGCGCTCGCTCGCGGTGAGGACCCGACCCTCGCGGCCGCCGTAGACGATCTCGTCGCCGGTCACGCCCGACTCCTCGACGCGGCGGGCGGCACCGTCGTGCGCGCCGAGACGGATGCCGCCGACGACGACATCGCGGAGGATCCCGCAGCGCCGGACGCCCCGGCTCCCGACACCCGGAAAGTAGACTGACACCATGCTCGAGCTCAACGTGATCTCGCCGGTCCTGCTGTGGACGGCGATCGCGATCTACGCGGCGGCCTTCGTGGCCTACGCCTTCGATCTCGCACGGCGCTCGCAGGCGACGGCCGACGCACAGACCGTCCGCGAGTCGGTGCTCGTCGGAGCCGGCGGGGGAGCCACCATCATGGCTTCGGGCGCTGCCGGCGCGGAGCCACCGCCGCAGCGCTTCGTGATGGCGCGGATCGGCACCTCGCTGACGGTGCTCGGATTCGTCTTCCACCTCGCGGCGGCGGTCACCCGTGGCGTCGCCGCCGGTCGCGTGCCCTGGGCGAACCTCTACGAGTTCGCGATGATGGGCACGCTGCTCATCGTGGCGGTCTTCCTCGTCGTCCTCACGCGCCTCGACCTGCGCTTCCTCGGCACTTTCATCACCGGGCTCGTCGTGGTGCTGCTCGGCCTCGGAGCGACGAACTTCTATGTCGACGTCTCGCCGCTCATGGACCCGCTCAAGAGCGTGTGGCTCGTCATCCACGTGTTCGTCGCCTCGCTCGCCACGGCGTTCTTCGCCCTCGCTTTCGCGCTCTCGGTGATCCAGCTCATGCAATCGCGTCGGGAGCGTCTCGTCGCAGAAGGAGCGGCGAAGACCGGCCCGGGCTTCCTCCGCACCTTCCCGAATGCGGTGCGCCTGGAGAGCCTGGCGTACATGTTCACGATCATCGGGTTCATCCTCTGGACGTTCACGCTGATCGCGGGATCCATCTGGGCCTACTACGCCTGGAGCCGCTTCTGGGGCTTCGACGTCAAGGAGACCTGGACGTTCGTGATCTGGGTCATCTACGCGGGGTACATCCACGCACGTGCGACCCGCGGCTGGCGCGGCAACCCCTCGGCGTGGCTCGCTATCGTCGGCTTCTCGGCCGTGATCTTCAACTTCACGATCGTGAACGTGTTCTTCAAGGGCCTGCACGCCTACTCCGGCCTGAGCTGAGTCTCGACCACTCGCACACCCGAGACCCGTCCGCGGCACCATCCGCGCGGACGGGTCTCGTGCGTCCGACACGTGCGCAAACATGCCGCCGAAACCGCGGATACGCGGTTGTATGCTCATCGCAGGGGAGCGCGCCCGAGGCAGGAGCCCACATGCCCGTACTCGTCGGAATCGTCGAAGATCACCCTGCGATGCTGTTCGGCATCGCCACGATCCTCAATCGCAGCGGGGGCATCCGGGTAGCGGCCAGCGGTGCGACGGCTGCTGAGGTTGCGAGCCGCGCTCGGCGGCTCGACGTGATCCTGCTCGATCTCTCGCTATCCGACGGTTCCACTCCGTCTGAGAATCTGCGCACCCTCGAACCCCTCGGCGCGAGCGTCGTCGCCTACACCGCAGGCGATCAGCCGCATCATCTCCGCGAAGCGGCGCGAGCGGGTGCTGTGGGCATGATCAACAAGTCCGACTCCCTCGAGGTGATCACCTCCTCGGTGCGACGGGCGGCGCAGGGCCACATCCTCGCCACGACCGAGTGGGCGGCCGCCCTCGACGCGGATCACCAGTTCGTCGCTGCGCATCTCAGCCGCCGGGAATCCGAGGTGCTGTCCCTCTACGCTTCGGGAGAGACGGCCGAGAGGGTGGCGCAGGCACTGTTCCTGTCCCGTGAGACCGTGCTCGATCACATCCGTCGCATCCGGGCGAAGTACGCGGCGGTCGATCGCGCCGCACCGACCAAGGTCGACCTGTTCCGGCGGGCCGTGGAAGACGGGCTGGTCCTGCAGAACCGGTGAGGGAGGCCGGACTCGCTCAGCCCGTGAACGGCCAGATCAGCGGTACGTAGAACACCGCGACGACGAAGAACAGGACCGTCAGTGGCCAGCCGAAGCGCGCATAGTCGCCGAAGCGGTAGCCGCCAGGCTCCATCACCATGAGGTTCGCCGGCGTCGCGACGGGGGTGAGGAACGACGCCGCCCCGGCGATCGTGAGAGCCATCAGGAACGGCAGCACCGACGCATCCATCGCGGCCGCCAGAGCGACGGCCACCGGAGCCACGATGAGCACGGTCGCGGTGTTGCTGATGAGCTGCCCGAGCACCAGCGTGATCAGCACGATCACCGCCACGGCCGCGTGCGGACCCGCGTCACCGAGGAACGAGCGCAGCCCGTCGGCGATGAGCTGCGCGGCACCGGTCTCCTGGAATGCCGTGGAGAGCGGGATCATTCCCGCCACGAGGATGACCGTCGTCCAGGAGATCGCGCGGTAGGCCTGGGTCATCGAGACGACACGGGTGAGGATCAGCGCCCCCGCGGCGAGCAGCCCCGCGATCGCGGCTGGCACGATCCCCGTCGCGAGCAGCACGATCATCGCGAGCAGGATCACCGCCGTCCGCTTCGCGCCCGCACCGAGCGGCACGGAACGGCGGAGGGTGAGTGGCGCGTCGACCACCAGGACCTCGTCGCGCTGGGACGTGTGCCGTTGGAGGTCGTCCCAGGAGCCGTCGAGGAGCAGGGCATCGCCGGCCTGCAGGTCGGTGCCGGACTCGTCCAGCGCCTCCTGCCCGCGCCGCACACCGAGCACGACGAGGTCGCCCGACGGTGTGCACATGCCGGGGAACACGTGCAGGCCGATCAGGCTGGAGCGCGGCGGCACGACGACCTCGGCGACTCCGCGCGAGGCGGACACCAGCGCCCGGTCCGGGGCGAGCGCATAGTCGGTGCGCAGCAGGGACGCGAGGCGCTCGAGGTCGATCGGTGCGGATGCCGGAGTGCGCTCCGGCAGCAGCCGGTTGCCCAGGAGCAGGATGATCGCGAGCGTGCCGACGAGCAACGGGAGCCCTGCGAGCGCGAACTCGAAGAAGCCGAACGGTCGGGCGCCGTTGTCGGTGGCGACCTCGGACACGATGATGTTCACCGGCGTGCCGGTGAGGGTCAGCATCGACCCCGCGTGGGCTGAGAAGGCGAGCGGCATCAGCATCTGCGAGGGGCGGATCCCCGCGCGGGCGGCGACCACGACGACGAGCGGCAGGAGCGAGGCGACCGAGCCGTTCACGCTGATCACCGCCGTCATCGCGGCGGTCAGCAGCCCGATCGTGAGCAGCAGCCGCCGACGGCCGGTGCCGGAGTGGGCGACCACCTCCTGCCCGGCCCACGCGATGATGCCGGTCGATTCCAGCGCCTCGCTGACGACGAACAGGGAGGCGATGAAGAGCACCGTCGGGTCGCCGAATCCGGCGAGAGCCGAACCCAGGTCGAGCACGCCGGTCAGATAGAGAGCGACCGAGACACCGACGGCGACGACACCGAGGGGGATGCGGTTGGAGACGAAGGCGATCACCGCGCACAGCAGGATGACGAGGGTCGCGACGATCGGGTCCACGGCCCCACGATAGGGCGCGCTTCGGATCGCGGCGACCCCCCTAGTTCTAGGGGGTGTGCTTGCAGGAGGTTCTCGCGCGACACGATCATGGGGGCTATGGCTGCGGAGAAGTCGGTGAGTGCCTCGGATGCCGAGAGCAAGGGATTCCTGAACTGGATCGAGAAGGTCGGCAACAAGGTGCCGGACCCGACGATCATGTTCGTCTACCTGATCGGTCTGATCGCGGTGCTCTCCGCCATCCTGTCCTGGGTGGGGGTGTCGGTCACGGACGACGTCGTGATCCCGGTCCCGAAGGACGAGTTCTCCCAGGTCAACGAGCAGTTCGGTGGCAACTGGGAGATCTACGACACCACGACCGGCATGCCCGCGGAAGTTCCCGACTACACGATCGAGGAGCAGACCTTCGAGGTGCGCAACCTGCTGTCCATCGACGGCATCCGCTTCTTCTTCTCGTCCTTCGTCGACAACTTCGCCGGCTTCGGCGTCGTCGCGGTGGTGCTCATCGCGATGGCCGGTGTCGGCGTGGCCGAGCACGCAGGACTCATGGGCGCGATGATCCGCCGCGTGGTCAAGGTCGCACCGCGTCGCTGGCTCGCGTTCATCCTGATCTTCGTCGGCGTGCTCTCCTCGGTGGCCACGGATGCCGGCTACCTGATCCTCGTTCCCTTGGCTGCCGCCGCGTTCTTCACCGTGGGGCGGCATCCGCTCGCAGGGCTCGCCGGTGCGTTCGCCGGCGTCGGGGCGGCGTTCGGCGCGAACCTCCTCATCACCCCGAGCGACAGCATGCTCACCGAGATCACGAACGAAGTGCTCACCAGTGCCGGGATGCAGCCGATCGAGGTGACGCAGAACTTCTACTTCGGGATCGTGTCGACGTTCCTGCTCACGACGGTGGCGCTGCTCGTGACCGTCCTCGTCACCGAGAAACGGCTCGGAAAATACGACCGCAAAGAGATGACGATCGCGGACGAGGCCGAGAACGTCGACCACGACGCCGAGGCCCGTGGGCTGAAGTTCTCGTTCTGGGCGCTGCTGGGCTTCGTCGCCGTGATCCTCGTGCTCACCCTGCCGCCGGGCGCACCGCTGCGCGACCCGGAGACGGGCGACATCATCGGCACCACGCCGTTCATGGCCAGCCTGGTCTTCATCATCTCGCTCGCGTTCCTCGTGTGCGGCCTCGCGTACGGGGCGGGGGCGAAGACGCTGCGCGGTGGCTCGGCCGCGGTCGGTGCGATCGCGAAGACGTTCGGGAGCCTGGGCGGCCTGCTCGTGATGTTCCTGATGATCGCCCAGTTCATCGCGCTGTTCAACTGGAGCAACCTCCCCACCGTCGCCGCCATCTCGGCCGCCGAACTGCTGGAGCAGGCGAACGTGCCCGCGATCGTGCTGCTGCTCGCGTTCATCGTCGTGATCGTGATCCTCGACTTCATCCTTCCCGGCCTGGTGCCGAAGTGGGTGATCTTCGCCCCGGTCTTCATCCCGATCTTCGCGTCGCTCGATGTGGCACCGCAGACGCTGCTCGCCGCCTACCGCGTCGGTGACTCGCCGGTGAACGTGCTGACCCCGCTCATGGTCTACCTGCCGTTCATGGTCACGGTCGCACAGCGCTACAAGAAGGAGGCCGGCATCGGCACGATCATCGCGCTGATGATCCCGTACGCGGTGTGGATGCTGCTGTCGTGGACCGCCCTGTACGTGGTCTGGTTCCTCCTCGGCATCCCCTGGGGCCCGGGCTCACCGGTCGACATGGTCGGCTGACCCGTCTCCCGTCCCGCAGGGTGCAGGGACGGATCTCGACGCCGCATCGCAGAACAAGGAGCAGACTCATGGACCGCAGGCCGAACAAGCTGATCCCCGCCGATCTGAAGACCACCCCGGGACTGGACGCCGTCGATGCGGTCCGGATCCGGGTGGGTGAGGTCGCCGCCGATGTCGGGGCGATCGGGATCGGGGTGTACTCCGACGGAGAGGTGCCCGCAGACCTCGGGTTCGATCGCGACGCACTCGAGAACGCCGGCTTCACGGCGAAGCCGGGTACCACGATGGTGCTTCCGCGCGCGGGAGAACCCGACCTCGTCGCCGTCGGTCTCGGGGCGAAGGCCGATGCCGGGGCGGGCGGCCTGCGCGACGCCGCCGCGACTCTCGCCAGGGCCGCCTCGCGGCGGGAGACGCTGGGCCTGCGGATCGACGACCTCGCGGGAGTGGATGCCGCAGCTGCCGTGCGCGCGCTCGCCGAAGGGGCGCTGCTCGCCCGCTACCGCTACTCGGTGCTGAACGGGTCGTCGAAGCACGTCCCGCTCGCGGCGTTCACGATCGACGTCCCCGGAGGGACGACCGAGCCCGTCGCCGCTGCCCTCACCGCCGTGCGTGCCGCTGTCGTCGCCCGCGACCTGGCGAACACCCCTCCCGGACATCTGACCGCGGTCAACATGGGCGAGATCGCCGTCGAGCTCGGCGCCCGCTTCGGATTCGAGGTGGAGCTCTTCGACAAGCAGGCGCTCATCGATCTCGGCTGCGGCGGACTGCTCGGTGTGAACCAGGGCTCGGTGGAGGAGCCGCGCATGATCAAGCTCGTCTACACCCCCGGCGGCGGCGGCACGGGACATCTCGGCCTCGTCGGCAAAGGCATCATGTACGACTCGGGCGGCATCAGCCTCAAGCCCAGCGACCCGATGCACCTGCTCATGAAGATGGACATGGGCGGCGCAGCCGCCGTGCTCGGTGCCTTCGTCGGACTGCGCGACGCCGGGGTCACGGCCAAGGTCTCGGGCTGGCTGATGTGCACCGACAACATGCCCTCGGGCACCGCGTACAAGCTCGGCGATGTGCTGACTGCGCGCGGCGGCACCACGATCGAGGTGAAGAACACCGACGCCGAGGGGCGCCTCGTGATGAGCGATGCGCTCGTGCTCGCGAACGAAGACGAGGTGGATGCCATCGTCGACATCGCGACGCTCACCGGAGCCGCGCTGGTGTCGCTCGGCGCCGCGACCGCGCCGGTCTTCGGCAATGACCAGGCGACGGTCGACCTGGTGCGCGCGGCCTCCGAGGCCGTCGACGAGTCGGTGTGGCAGCTGCCGCTGGAGCAGAAGTACCGCAAGCAGCTCGACTCCGAGATCGCGGACATCGCGAACCTCGGCGGTCCGTTCGCGGGGGCGACGACGGCGGCGCTGTTCCTCGAGCACTTCGTCGGTGAGACCCCCTGGGCGCACCTCGACATCGCCGGCACGATGCAGACCGAGAAGGACGACTCCTGGCGCACCGCGGGTGCCACCGGGTTCGGGGCGCGGCTGCTGCTGGAGGCGGCTCGCACGTTCGTGCCGGCATCCTGAGGCCTGACTGCACGGCCGGGGACGGGGTCGCCGAGGGGTTCGCCGGTCCGGCGGCCGGTCAGCCGCCGAGTGGCAGGACCTCGGCGTGCTCGATGCCGTCCTGGTACCAGACCAGTTCGGCCTCGGTGATGACCTCGGCCGGTGCGGGCCGGAGCACGCGGGACTCGGCCTGCGCGAGAGCGCCCCACTCGGCGGCATCGAGGGTCTTGCCGTAGAGCACGGACAGGTGGAACGTCCAGTCGGCCAATGGCAGTTCGCCGAGGCGTCGGAAGTCCGTGGCATCCAGGGCGGTGGTCAGGGTCGAATACGCCGACACGAGCGAGTCGCTGCGGGCGAGGCGGACGATCAGGATCTGCCAGGGCGCGGGGAACTCGTCGACGGCCTCGGCGATGACCTCGATCGGCGGCTGCTTCGCCGCCCAGGCGCGGATCCCCTCGGCGAGTTCTTCACGCCGCTCAGGTTCGTAGAACCCTCGGAGCGTGACGTGCCCGGTGTGCGGATGCCGTGCCGGGATGCCGAGGCGCGCGAGCGCAGCATTCTGGACTTCGCGGTAGACCTCGCCGACGCCCGCGGTGGGCCGGAGCACGAGGTACTGCTGGCCCTCCAGGCTCGTGAGTTGCTCGGTGGTGTCCATGAACGGTCGGCGCATGCCGAGAGCCTAGGGTCGCGCGTCTCCTGTGCGGAAACGGAGACCGAAACACGCACGGCGCGCCGCGTCATACTTCGACGCGCCGGGCCGGGAGCGGATGGTCTCCGTTTTGGCAGGGGTCCAGGGGGAGGGGGCGGGTCAGGCGGTGGCGAGGACCGCCTTGGCCGAGGTCGTTCGGCGCAGGGTGACCGCGAGCGTGGTCGCCACCAGGGACAGCACGCCCCAGACGACCAGGGCAGCGACGGCCGAGCCGCTTCCCGCGATCAAGCCGGCGAACGCCGGAGCGGTGGGGAGCGCTGCGCCGATGCTGGAGAGCCACCCTGGCACGGTCGAGATGAGACCTGTCGCGACGGCGAGCACACCGACGAGGGCGGAGATCCAGCGCCCGACGCCACCGAACAGGGCCACGAGGGCCTGGTTCACGGCTGCGAACGCCACGCCGGCAAGCACGGCTGTTCCGGCGAACGCCCACCAGGTGGCGGCGTCGTAACTCGCCACGATCTGCACGATCAGTGACACGAGCAGCCCCTGTCCCGCGCCTATCAGGGCGGCGGGTGCGAACGCACGCAGCGTCAGCGCGGCGGATGAGCGCCGGGACGTGAGAGTGCGGGCGGTGTGGGCGCGCATCACGATGAAGGTGGCGAGTCCGCCGAACCACAGCACGACGGCGGCGAGCAGCGGGATGGCGGTCGGACCGAAGATCGTGTCCATCGAGGAGTTCGACGACACCGGGTCGGCGATCACCGAGGCGAGCGACTTCGAGTCGCTGTCGCTGAACGAGGGGAGCGAGTCGGATGCGGTGCGCAGCCCGCCCGCCAGGTCGCCGGTCCCGGTCGCCAGGGTGTCGATCCCGGTCGCCAGCTCGGTCGTGCCGTCGGCCAGTGCGGTCGCGCCGGTGGACAGCTGGGTCGCACCGGTCGCGATCCCGCGTGCTCCGGTGGCGGACGCGGCGATGCCCTGGTCGGCGAGCTGCGTGAGCCCGCCGGAGAGCTGGGTGGCGCCGACACCCGCCTGGGTCATGCTCGAGGCGATCGTGCTGAGCGAGCCGGGGAGGGCGGCGATTCCGCCGGCGACCTTCGGGCTGTTGAGCACACCGGAGGCGGTTCCAGCCGAGGTCGCGACCGCGCCCGCGTCCGTGGCGAGCGAGGTCAGGAGGTCGCACTCATCCTGGTCAGCGACCGGCGGCGTGCAGGCGGTCTGCGCCAGCCCGCCCAGCTTCTGCGCGAGAGCGGCCGATCCGCTCGCTGCACTCTTCGCCGATGTCGACGCGCCCTGAATCGCTCCGACGAGCTGCTGTGTCCCGCCGACGCTCTGCTGCAGCTGGTTGCCGCCGCCGGTCAGCCCCGAACCGATCTGCGCAGCACCCGCCGCAGCCTCCCGCGTCTTCCCGGCGATCGTGTCGAGGCCCGTGGCGAGCGACGACGCACCCGTCCCGAGCTCGCCCGCGCCCGAGGCCAGCTTCGTGGCACCGTCGGGGATGGCTGCCGCTCCTGTCGCGGCGTCCCGCGCACCGTTCGCGAGCTTCAGCGCCCCGTCGGCGGCTTCGCCGATCTGGTCGCCGATGGTGGTGAAGCCGACCAGGATGTTCTCGGTCGTCGCCTCGGACAGCATGGTGCCCATCGTCGAGGCCGCGACATCGGCGATCTGGCCGGTGATGAGGTCGTCGGCGACGAGGCCGTCGTCGGGAGTGGTCACGGTGATGGTGGCCTGCTCGGCCTCACCGCCGCCGTCCGAGATCGCCTGACCGGCCGAGGTGGCCGCCGCGGAGAACTCTTCGGGGATCGTGATGACCGCCTGGTACGAACCGTCGGCGAGACCGTCGGCCGCATCGTCTTCGTTCGAGATCACCCACGTGAGGTTGGAGTCGAGGTCGTCCGAACCCTCGACGAGACCTGCGGCCAGCTGGCGTCCGAGCGGGGTGACCTGGTCGTCGATGGTCACCGGCTCGTCGAGGTTCACGATGGCCGCGGTCATCGAGTCCAGACGCTCGGTCGGGTTCTGCAGGGCCGCGACCAGGATGCCGCCGACCGCCGCCGGCAGCAGCAGCACGCCGAGGATGGTCAGCCACGTGATGGGCTTGCGGGAGCGCGCACGCTCGATGGGGAGGGTCATGCGGTCACCTCGGTGGATTCTGCGGCGCTCCGGCGAGGAGCGCGCGTGTCGAGAGTCTGTGCGTCGGGCCATCCGGCCTCGGCGAGGGTGGTCCGTGCCGCGTCGGCATCGGAGGCGGTGGCGAACACCGCGAGCGTGCGGGAGGCCGCGGCATCGCGCAGCATCGCGGCCGCCTGGTCGCGCTGGCCGCCGGTCAGGCGGTCGATCCCGTCGATCACGACGATCTGCGACTTTCCGCGCAGCGCCTCGGCGAGATCGGCGAGGGCGGCGTCGGCGTCGTCGACCAGCACGCAGCCGACGTGTGCGCGCACCCAGGCTCCGCGTCCGGGGAGCAGATGGCCTGCGACGCGGAGTCGTCCGTCGGTAGGTGTCACCCGGCCCGCGATCGTGAGCGCCAGTGCCCGTCGTGCCCGCACGTCGCCACCGGTCGCGATGAGTGCTCCGCCTTCCGGGATGCGCAGCGAGAGGTTCTCGACGATCGGCGCATCGGCGCTGATGTCGAGATCATCCGCGGCGACGATCGAGCCGTCTCCCGGCCATTCGGCCAGGTGGCGCTCGCGCTCCACGGCCTCGCCCTCGACGTCGACCCGGGGGAGGATCTTCTCCAGCCACGCGGGCAGCTCCCAAGCGCGCTCGCCGAGGATCGCCATGAGGGCGGGGATCAGTGTCATCCGCACCAGGAAGGCGTCGATCGCGATGCCGGCCGCGAGGCCCAGGGCGATGGGTTTCAGCGACGAGTCGCCCTCGGGGACGAACGCCACGAAGACCGCGAACATGATGAGCCCTGCGGCGGTGACGACCTTGGCTGAGCCGGTGAAGCCGCTGCGGACGGTGCGCAGCGCGGCAGCGCGTCGCGTGGCCCGATCAGGGCTCTTCGAGTCGGGGTCGTGCACGAAGTCCTCGCGCATCCGCGAGACGAGGAACACCTGGTAGTCCATCGCGAGCCCGAACAGCACGCCCATGAGGATGATCGGCATGAAGCTGATGATCGGACCGACCTTGGCGACATGCAGCAGATCGGCGAACCAGCCCCACTCGAACACGGCGCCGACCACGCCGAACGCGGCGACGATCGAGAGCAGGTAGCCGGCGGCTGCGGTGATCGGCACCCACAGCGAGCGGAAGACGATGGTGAGCAGGATGAGCGAGAGCCCGATCACGAAGATGCCGAACGGCAGCAGCGCATTGCCCAGCTGGTCGGAGATGTCGATGCCGACGGCGGTGAAGCCGGTGACCTTGAGGTCGATCCCGAACTCATCGAGCCACTCGTCGTGGTGGCTCCGCAGCTCGCGCACGAGGTCGGCCGTCGCCGGGTCGTCCGGAGCGGTCTCCGGGACGATCTGCACGATCCCGGTGTCGGCGGTCTCGTTCGGGGTCGCGAGCGCGACCTCCTTGACTCCGGGAACCTCGGCGACGGCATCCCCGAGGTCTTCCATCAGGGTGAGCGGGTCGGTCGAGGTGACGATCGTGCCGGTGAGGATCATCGGTCCGTTGAACCCCGGTCCGAATTCCTCGGCCACGAGGTCGTAGGTCTGACGCGCCTCCGAGTCCTTCGGCAGCACGCCGGCGTTCGGGAGCGCGAGGTTCAGGCTGAGCGCGGGGATGGCCACGATACCGAGGCCGATCACGACGGCGAGCGAGACGAGGATCGGGCGCTTGGTGACGCCGTTCACCCACCGCGCGCTGCCCTTCGCGCGCACCGGAGCGGCGGGCGCATCATCGCTGTCTGCGTTCTTCTTCGCCTTCGGCGCGCGCCTCGGGCGACCCACCACCTTGCCCTTCATGAAGCCGAGGAATGCGGGGGTCAGCGTGACCGCGATCGCGACCGCGACGGCGACCGAGACGGAGGCCGCGATGCCCATGGTCGTCAGGAACGGGATGCCGGCGAAGCCGAGGCCGATCAGTGCGATGAGCACCGTGACGCCGGCGAACACGACGGCCGATCCGGCGGTGCCGACGGCGCGCGAGGCGGACTCCTCGGGATCCACGCCCGCGCGGACCTGATCCTGATGTCGCGCCATGATGAACAGCGCATAGTCGATGCCGACCGCGAGCCCGAGCATGAGCGCCAGCAGCGGGGTGGTGGACGACACGGTCGCGAAGGCCGTCGCGGTGAAGATGCCCGCCATCGAGATGCCGACGCCGAGGATCGCCGTGAGCAGCGGCAGCCCGGCCACCACGAAGGAGCGGAAGGTCACGATCAACACGAGCAGCGCGATCAGGAGGCCGACCGCCTCGGTGAGGGTGACGCCGGGGATCGAGATCGCGAAGAGGTCGCCGCCCAGCGAGGTCTGTGCGCCGTCCGGGAGCTCGGCGTCGAGATCGCTCACGACGGAGCGCAGCGCGTCCTTCGTCTCGTCCGAGACATCGGTGGACTCGCCGTCGAACTGCACGCGCACGATGGCGGCGGTGTCGTCGTCGTTGATCATGCCCTCGACCATCTCGTCGTAGGGCGAGGTGGCGGCGAGCACACCGTCGAGGTCGCCGAGTTCGTCGACGGCATCCTCGATGTGGTCGCGGTAGTCGTCGGCGGTGATCTCGTCGCCGTCGGCTGCCACGACGATGAATTGGGCATTTGTCCCGCTCACCTGCGGGAACGACCGCGAGAGCTGCTCGAGGCCCGCCTGTGATTCAGTGCCGGGGATCGAGAACGTGTTGTCGGTGCCCGCTCCCAGCACGAGTGCTCCGGCTCCGGCGATGCCGAGCGCGAGCAGCCAGGACACGAGGACTCGCCAGGGGTGCCGGAAGGACCAGCGGCCGAGCGAGGACAGGAGTGTGGACACGCGTTCCTCCGAGGGGTACTGATCGGATACACAGGTGTATCCGATACATACATGTATCGTAAATTGACCGGCACATCGGAATCTGTGTGCCGGGTGTGAATCGTGCGAGAGTGAAGGGTCAGGAGGTTTCGATGTCGACACCCGCAACCCGCAGCCGTGAGAACACGCGTGCCCGTCTGCTCGAGGCCGCCGCGCAGGTCTTCGCCGAGGTCGGTCTCGACGGCGCCTCTGTCGAGGCCGTGTGCGAGCGAGCCGGATTCACCCGCGGTGCGTTCTACTCCAACTTCGAATCCAAGGACGAGCTGTTCCTGATGCTCGCCGCGAGCGTCTCCGACGTGCGCGTGAGGGGAGTGCGCACCCGCGTCGAGGAACTGACGGCGGAGGGTGCCCTGGTGGAAGGGTGCGATCCGATCGAGCTCGTGCAGCAGATCATGGAGCTCGGCGGCGATGACCGCCTCGGCGTGATGCTGCTGAGCGAGATCCGCATCCGGGCTCTGCGCGACGCGAAGTTCGGCGAGGCGTACCTCGCGCAGGAGAGCGAGATGGTCGCGAGCATCGCGCAGATCATCGACGACATCGTCTCGGTGAGCGCGCTGAAGCTGCGCCTGCCGGCCGAGACCGCGGCACGCATGCTCATGATCCTCTGGGAGGGCATGACCGTGCGCGGGGCGATGGCCGGCCAGGACGACGCGCAGCTGCGCCAGGCGGGCAGCGAGCAGCTCGGCCGTCTCGTGCAGCTGATCATCGAGTCGTAGCGCGCGTCGCCGGAGCATCGGTCGCGGAATCGCTCGATCGTGCGCGGTTCGGCGCGAGCGACAGCAGGGCGCCGGCTGCCAGGAGCGCGGCCGTCACGAGGAACGTCGTCCGCAACGCAGAGGTCAGCGCGTCCGGGGAGGCGGCTGCGATCTCGCCGGAACCGGATGCTGCCGCGAAAAGCGCGGCGAGCACGGAGGCACCGGTGACGAGACCGAGATTGCGGGAGAGTCCCAGGAGGCCCGAGGCCGCACCGCGACGGTCGGCGGGGGTCGAGTTCAGAACGCCGGTGTTGTTGGCGGCGAGGAACAGCTGGTAACCGGGAGCGAGCAGCACGGTGCCCGTGATGTAGCCCGGCAGCCCCCACCACCCGGGGAGCAGGGCGAGCGCGAGCGCCCCGAGGAGCATGCCGCCGAGTCCGACCGATGTCATCCGGTGCGTGCCGAACCGGTCGACCGCGCGTCCGGCCAGCACGCCGGTGCAGATCGATGCGAGCGGACCGGCCGCCATGACGGCGCCGATCGCCGCGGGCGGCAGGTGCAGAGCGCCCGCGAGGAAGAAGGGGCCCACCACGAGGGTGCTCATCATGACGGTGCCCACGATGAGGTTGAGGACTGCGCCGAGCGAGACGCGGCGGTTCCTGAGCAGGGTCGGCGGCAGCAACGGGTGTTTCGCGCGACGCTCGCGCATCACGAACAGTCCGGTGGCGACGACCGCTCCGCCGAGGAGGGGCAGCGTCGGCCACGAGGCCTGATCGCCCGGTGCGGTGACGCCGAGCGTGTAGAGGGCGACCGCCACCGTCAGCAGGACCATGCCCGGAAGGTCGAAGCCGCGTCGGGGGCTGCCTGCCTGCCGTGCTTCCGCTCCGGTCACCGCCGCCAGGGCTGCGGCGAGGAGTCCGAGCGGCACCATGGCGGCGAAGATCGCCGGCCAACCGGCCACCGTGATCAGGAGCCCGCCGAGCACCGGACCGGAGGCGGTCCCCACCGCGGCCGTGGTGCCGAGCAGGCCCATGACGCGGCCGAGACGATCCGGCGGGACCAGGTCGCGGGCGCGCGCCAGGGGGAGTGCCATCATGACGGCGGCACCGATGCCCTGCAGTGCGCGGGCGGCGATCAGCATCCACAGCGACGGCGCGATCGCACTCAGTGCCGCCGCGATCGTGAAGACACCCATGCCGAGCAGCAGCACCCGACGGCGCCCGATCAGATCGCCCAGGTGCCCCACCGTGAGGCTCGTCGCCGTCATCGTGAGCAGGTAGGCGAGGGCCACCCACTGCGCCTGCGCGAAGGTGCCGTCGAGTTCGACGGCGATCGTGGGGAGCGCGACATTCGCGGCGCTCGTCCCCAGCGATGCGACCAGGACGCTGAGGGCGAGCCCGGCCGTGCCCGCGCGAAGGAGGGGTGTGGGGGTGGAAGTCTCCGTCATACCGTCAGCATCGATCGCGGAGCGCTCGATCAGCAACTCGTGTTGCCGAAACAGGGACGCCTGTGATCCTATGAAGCCATGGAAGAACAGGAATCGGTGCTCGACGCGACACTGGAACAGATCGGCCCCCGTCTCCAGTCGCTGCGCGCTCGCCGAGGGCTGACGCTCGCCGAGGTCGCCACGGCCACCGGGATCTCGAAGAGCACGCTCTCCCGCCTGGAGACCGGTCAGCGGCGGCCGAGCCTGGAGCTGCTGCTGCCCCTCGCGCGGATGTATCGGGTCTCCCTCGACGACATCGTCGGTGCTCCCGAGACCGGAGATCCACGCGTGCGACTACGCCCGCGACGCGTCAACGGTCGGACCGTGGTGGCGCTCACTCGCCAGCCGGGGGAGAGGCATGCGTGGAAGATCATCGTGCCGCGGGAGGCGTCGGAGCCGAAGCTCACCGCGCACGAAGGTTCGTCCTGGATGTACGTGCTCACCGGCCGCATCCGGCTCATCGTCGGCGACCGCGACGTGATGCTCGACGCGGGAGAGGTCGCGGAGTTCGACACCCGAACGCCGCACTGGTTCGGCGCCGACGGCGAGCAGGACGCCGAGATCCTCACGATCTTCGGCGCGGACGGCGAGCCTGGGCCCCGCAGTGCGGATCTGGCGACGCGTCACCTCGCCGAGGTTCTCGGTCAGCACGCGGAGGCGCACTGACCTCCGCAGCGGTGTCGCTCGACGATCCGGATCGGTTCAGTTCGCGCGGGAAGTCAGTTCGTAGTGGCAGCGGGCGAGCCGTGCCACCCACCACTCACGGCGCTCATCTGAGGCCGCGAGACGGCTGAGCGCCTCGGCATCCGGCGTCACCCGACCCACCGGGATCGAGCCGTCGACGGGACGCAGGTCCGCCACGTCGTCGAGGAAGAGCGACGCGGTACCGAGCCCGCAGTCGTAATCCAGCGTCGGGAGAGCTGCGGCGAGTGCGGCGCCCTGGGACAGGCCGATCGCGGTGTCGAGAGCACTCGAGACCACGACCGGGAGCCCCGCTGCGGTGACGATCTGCAGCGCGTGGGTGATGCCGCCGAGCGGCTGCGCCTTGATGACGAGCAGATCGGCTGCACCGGCGCGGGCGACGGCGAGCGGGTCGGAGGACTTGCGCACGCTCTCGTCGGCGGCCACAGGGATGCCCATGTACTTGACCCGCTTGCGCAGATCCGCGAGCTCCGGCACTGTCGCGCAGGGCTGCTCCACGTACTCCAGGTCGTACTCGCCCAGGGCGTGGACGGCGTGCTCGGCCTCGTCGACGTTCCAGGCGCCGTTGGCATCCACGCGGATGCGTCCCTCCGGTCCCATCGCCTCACGCACGGCGCGGACTCGCGCCACGTCGTCGGCGAGGTTCTGACCCGGTTCGGCGACCTTGACCTTGGCGGTGCGGCATCCGGGGAACCGGTCCAGCACCTCGGCGACGCGGGCGGCATCCACCGCGGGGATCGTCGCGTTCACGCCGATCCGGTCGCGCAGTGGCGCCGGCTGCTCGCGCCACGCGAAGTCGATCGCGGCGGCGAGCCAGGTCGCGGCCTCCGCATCCTCGTACTCCACGAACGGCGAGAACTCCGCCCATCCCCGCGGGCCCTCGAAGAGGAGCGCCTCCCGCACCTCGACGCCGCGGAAGCGGCTGTGCATCGGGAGGGCGACGACCCTGGCCGAGTCGATCAGGTCTGCGAGCGGCGGGATCATGTGCCCATTCTGCTCCGTGGAAGCCCCGCCGCGCCGCTCGTCCCCCGGGTGAGTCGCCCCGGCCCGCCCCGCCTCGCCCCCGAGCGCACGGCTTGCTGCCGAGCGCACGGCGTGTAAACGCGACGAAGCCGTGCGCTCGACGAGAAGCCGTGCGCTCGGCTATCCCGAGGGGGCGGGGGTAGGTCAGGCATAAATGTGTGATTGACAATGGTGTGTGGCGCACAGTAATGTGATCGACATGAACGAGACGCTCGACACGCACCTGCAGGAGCTGCGCCGCGGCACGGTGGTGCTGGCCTGCCTGCAGCTGCTGCGCACGCCGGGATACGGATACTCGCTGCTCGAGCAGCTTGAACAGCGAGGCTTCGCGACCGACGCGAACACGCTGTACCCGCTGCTGCGACGACTCGAGAAGCAGGAGTACCTCACGAGCGAGTGGAACACCGACGAGGCCCGGCCCCGCAAGTTCTACCGCACCTCGGATGCCGGCATCCGCCTCGCCGACACCCTCACCGACGAATGGCGGTCGCTCACCACGGCGATCGCCTCCCTCACCGCAGAGGAGAACTGACATGACCACCACAGCCACACTCACCGAGCGCTACATCAGCGCGACGATCCGCAGTCTCCGGCCCGAGGCACAGGACGACGTCCGCGCCGAGCTCGAAGCCTCCATCGCCGACGCGATCGAGGCGAGGCTCGAGCAGGGGGAGGCGCCGGAAGACGCCGAACGCGCCGTCCTCACCGAGCTCGGCGACCCCGGGGTCCTGGCCGCGGGGTACGCGGATCGCCCGTTGTACCTCCTCGGCCCGCGCTTCTATCTGACCTGGTGGCGACTGCTCAAGCTGCTGCTGATGATCGTTCCGGTCTGCGTCCTCGGCGGCGTCGCACTGGGACAGACCATCTCCGGTGCCCCCGTGGGCGAGATCATCTCGACGTCGATCGTGGCGACCGGCGGGGCAATCCTCCACATCTGCTTCTGGACCACGCTCGTCTTCGTCATCCTCGAGCGTTCGAACAGCACGACGGCGATCGAGAAGTGGGATCTCGACCAGCTGCCGGAGCCGACCGAGAAGGGAGTGGGGCGCAGCGAGCTGATCGCGTCGCTCGTCTTCCTCGGCATCGCGATCGGTGCTCTCCTCTGGGATCGCTACCGCGGCTTCGTCCACGTCGACGGCGAGACCTTGCCGATCCTGAACCCGCAACTGTGGCCGTGGGGGATCGGGGTCCTGTTCCTGCTCATCGTCGCGGAGGCCGTGTTCGCGGTCGTGCTCTACCGCAGGGGCCGCTGGACCACGGGGCTGGCCGTGACGAACACGATCCTCGCCCTGGCGTTCCTCGCCTGGGTGCTCGTCCCGCTGCTGACCGGAGACCTGGTGAATCCGGAGTTCCTCGCGCAGATCACGGCGGCCGGCGGGGAGGGCTTCGCGGCCGGACAGGCGGAATCGGCCGACGAGGGCGGGGTGTTCCGCATCCTCGCCGTGCTGCTGGGATTCGGTATCGCGCTCGGCGTCGGCTGGGACATCGTCGACGGCTGGATCAAGACGGTCCGCGCTCGTCGTCGCTGACCACGCGCGATCGAGGAAGCGCCGTCCCGCTCGGGGCGGCGCTTCCTCCGTTGGCGGGGGCGGGCGAGGAATAGGGTGGATGCCGTGACCAGCGCATTCGTCTCCGATCTGTTCGACCCGGCCGAATGGGTGCTCGCGCCCGGCGCCGAGGACTACACCGACATCACCGCCCACGTGTCGAACGACGGCGGGGTCGCGCGCATCGCCTTCGACCGTCCGGAGGTGCGCAACGCCTTCCGCCCGCACACCGTCGACGAGCTCTACCGTGCGCTCGACATCGCCCGGCAGGATGCGCACATCGGAGCGGTGCTGCTGACCGGAAACGGCCCGAGCCCGAAGGACGGCGGCTGGGCGTTCTGCTCGGGTGGGGACCAGCGCATCCGCGGTCGCGACGGCTACAAGTACTCCGATGCGGAGACGGCGATCGTCGACGGTGCGAGCCGCGCGGCTGTCGGCCGCCTGCACATCCTCGAGGTGCAGCGGCTCATCCGCTTCATGCCCAAGGTCGTCATCGCGGTCGTGCCCGGGTGGGCTGCCGGCGGCGGGCACTCGCTGCACGTGGTGTGCGACCTCACGATCGCTTCGGCCGAAGAAGCCCGGTTCAAGCAGACGGATGCCGACGTGGGCAGCTTCGACGCCGGGTACGGTTCGGCGTACATGGCACGGCAGACCGGGCAGAAGTTCGCCCGCGAGGTGTTCTTCCTGGCCGAGGAATATTCCGCACAGCGTGCCTACGAGGCCGGCGCCGTGAACCGCGTGGTACCGCACGCCGATCTCGAGCGCGAGGCCCTGAAGATGGCGCGCACCGTGCTCACGAAGTCGCCCACCGCGATCCGCATGCTGAAGTTCGCCTTCAACGCGGTCGACGACGGTCTGGTCGGACAGCAGGTCTTCGCCGGCGAGGCGACCCGTCTGGCCTACGGAACCGACGAGGCCGTCGAAGGTCGCGACTCCTTCCTCGAGAAGCGCGACGCCGACTGGTCGTCGTTCCCCTGGCACTACTGAGCCGGAGACCCGCATGACCGCCCTGACCACCACGGACGCCGAAGATCCGGATCTGCTGCGGGAGGCCTTGCAGCGCGCGCTCGAGGGCGGACCGGCGCTGGGGCTCGGCATGGTGGCCGGTGCGCCCGAGAACGTGGCGGACGGCATCGCGGCGGTGATCGCGACCTCGGGGTCGAGCGGCATACCGAAGCGGGTCGCGCTGAGCGGTGAGGCGCTGCGCGCGAGTGCCGAGGCGACGGCGGCGAGGATCGGGAGCGGCCGCTGGCTGCTTGCTCTGCCGGCCGGCTACGTGGCAGGGCTCCAGGTGATGGTGCGCTCTATCGTCGCGGGAACCCGGCCGGCCGTGCTCGACGGCCGGTTCTCGCCTGCGTCCTTCGCCGATGCGACACTGGCGATGCTGCGTCCCTCGGCGGGGGCGGGGATTCCCGAGCTGTACACCTCGCTCGTCCCTGCGCAGATCGCGACGCTGCTCGAGGCCGCCGACGACACGGCCGTGCGTGCTGCGCTGACGGCGTACCGGGCGATCCTGGTGGGCGGACAGTCGCTGCCGGAGCCGCTTCGCGAGCGTGCGGCCGACCTGGGCGTGCGGGTGGTCCGAACATACGGCTCCACCGAGACCAGCGGTGGCTGTGTGTACGACGGCGTGCCGCTCGACACGGTCGGCGTTCGCACGGTCGACGGGGAGCTGCGCATCGCGGGGCCCATGCTCGCCGAGGGTTATCTCGGTGACGCCTCGTTGACGACGCGCACCTTCGTGCGGGACGAGCACGGCATCCGCTGGTATCGCACAGGCGACCTCGGTCTGGTGGAAGACGGGATCGTGCGGGTGCACGGGAGGGCCGACAACGTGATCGTGTCGGGCGGCATCAACATCTCCCTCGATCGGGTGGAGCGGATCGTCCGGCGTGTCCCGGGGCTGCACGAGGCTGTCGTGGTCGGCGTGGAGGATGAGCGCTGGGGGGAGGCATCGGTGATCGTCGCGGCGCGTGGCGAGGTGCTGCGGCGCAGCGAGTCCGAGCAGCTCGCGCAGGCCCGTGAGGCTGTCGCGGAAGAGCTCGGCAAGCACGCGCGTCCCTCCCGTCTGATCCTGGTCGACGAGATGGATGTCCTGCTCTCCGGCAAGCCCGACCGTGAGGCGATCCGGCGGGCCGTCGCCGACCTGCGCTGATCGCCGCTGCCAGACTGGGTCGCATGGATGTGCTGCGGCTGGCGGGAGTGCCGGGGGTGGGGAAGAGCGCCGTCGCGTGGGCTGTCGCCGAGCGTCTCGCGTCGGACGGTGTGCCGACCGGGTATGTCGACATCGATCAGCTCGGCATGTGCTACCCCGCGCCGTCCGACGACCCCGACCGGTGGGCGCTGAAGGAGACCGCACTCGCCCGGCTCGCCGTGCGGTTCCGCGACGCGGGTGTCGAACGTCTCGTGGTGTCCGGAGTCGCCGATCCGTCGCAGCCGCCGCCGGCGAGCGGGTTCCCGACGTCGTCCCTGTGGCTGGATGCGGATGAGGAGACGAGGCGGAGACGATTGGCTCCCCGGAGGTGGGAGCGCGAACAGGTCGATGCCGCACTCGCCGCCGGCACCGAGGAGGCGAGCGCGGTGCACCCCGCATGGGAACGACTGGACACGGCGCACTCGACCATCGAGGAGACGGTGCAGGCAGTGATCGCCCGGCCGGCAGGCGGGGCGGAGGTGGCATCCGATGTCGTATTCCCCGAAGAGCATGCGACGGGTCGGGTCATCTGGATCACGGGTCCGAGGTGCGCCGGTGCCTCGCGCGTCGGCTGGGAGCTGGCTCGCAGGCAATGGGTTGCGGGCGAGCGCACGGGGTTCGTTGACGTCGCGCAGTTGAGCTTCTCGTGGAATGCGGATGCTGTGAACGGAGCAGAGGCCGCAGCGGTGGTGCAGACGGTGTTCGCCGAGGTCGGGGCGAAGGCGCTGATCGTCGTCGCACCGTTCGAGGTCTCGCCGAAAGACGTACGCGCGGCTTTCCCGCGAGCGGACGTCCGGTTCTTCCGACTCGATGCCGACGATCGCACGCGCCGCGGCCACGCTGTCCGGAGGGCGGAAGGAGCCGACGGCGCATCTCTCGCCGGGGACGACCTGTACGGTGCGTCCGCCGACGCGATCGAGAGGATCATCGCGACCGGAGCCCGTCAGCGGGCATCGTCGTTGCGCATCGGAGAGATCCTCATCGGCACACCGATGTCCTCGACGCAGCCGGTGGTCGACGAGGTGGCGAAGCGGGCCGGTCTGAGCGCTCTGCCACACTGAAACGCATGGCCTCGTACACGCACGGACACCACGAATCAGTCCTCCGCTCGCACAACGTGCGCGACATCGGGAACTCCGCTGCTTACCTCCGCCCCCACCTCACGTCCGGGACCCGACTCCTCGACGTCGGGGCCGGCCCCGGTACCATCACCGTCGACTTCGCCGGCGTCGTCGCCCACGTCACCGCGACGGAGATCGACGAGAACGCGCTGTCGCTGTCGCGCGGCCTCGCCGAGGAACGCGGCCTGGCCAACCTCGACTTCTCGGTCGAGGATGTGCACGCGCTGAGCTTCGCCGACGACTCGTTCGACGTCGTGCACGCGCACCAGGTGCTGCAGCATGTCGGCGACCCGGTGCAGGCGCTTCGCGAGATGCGCCGCGTAACCGTACCCGGCGGGATCGTCGCCGCGCGCGATGCCGACTACTCGGGCTTCATCTGGTTCCCGGTCCTGCCCGAACTCGATCGGTGGCTCGCCCTGTACCAGGCGGCGGCGCGTGCGAACGGCGGTGAACCCGATGCGGGTCGTCGGCTGCTCTCCTGGGCGCGCGCCGCGGGCTTCGACGACGTCACGGCGACGGCATCCACCTGGTGCTACGCGTCGCCTGCGGAGCGTGCCTGGTGGGGCGGGATGTGGGCCGACCGCATCCTCGAGTCCGCGCTCGCGCGGCAGCTGGTGGACAGCGACATGGCGACTCCGGCGCATCTGCAGGAGATCAGCGATGCCTGGAAGCGCTGGGCCGACGACGGCGACGGCTGGTTCCTCGTGCCGCACGGCGAGATCCTCGCGCGCGTCTGACACTGCACGGATACATCCACGGGCGGATGTGTCCGTGCGGTGCGCTCGCGTAGCGTGGGGGAGTGATCCGCCCGCTCTCCCGCATGGCGCTGACCCTCGACATCGTCGGGGCGGCGCTGCTCTTCCTCGTGCTGATGCCGATGTCTCTCGTGTTCTATGGGCCGGGGACCGGGAACACGGCGATCGGCGGCGTGTCCGTCGTGGCGGTCGTCTTCGCGGCGGTGCTGATGTTCGGCGGTGTCGCGATCGGACGACTTGCGCCGGGTTGGTCACTGGTCGCCGCCTGGGCCGGGGCGATCCTCCAGATGATCGCCGGGTTCGGCCCGCTGCCGATCGACTTCGCCATCCTGCTCGTGCTCTACGCCACGGCGGCGTGGGGCACGAGGCGGGTGCTCTGGTGGGGGTTCGCCTCCGCGCTGTTCGGCGGCATCGTCGCGGCGGTGTACATGGTCATCGTGAACGGCGTCGCCTTCGGGACGGGTACCGGCTGGGAGAAGGTCACGACCGGCACCCTGCTGCTCATCGTCTCCGTCATGGCGCTCGGATTCGCGTGGGTGTGCGGGCTGCTGTGGCGGGTCGTGCTGCGTGCACGTCGGACCCGTGCCGCGCAGCTGCAGGCCGAATCGCTCGCGGTCGAGGAGCAGGAGCGGGTACGCATCGCCCGCGACATGCACGACATCGTCGCCCACTCTCTCGCCGTCGTGATCGCGCAGGCCGACGGTGCGCGCTACGCGGCAGCGGCGAAACCCGAGATGGCGACGGAGGCGCTCGGCACGATCGCACAGACCGCCCGTGGGGCGTTGAGCGACGTGCGGATGCTGCTCACCCAGCTTCGGCACCGGCAGGGAGACGGCCCGCAGCCCACGCTCGCCGACCTCGAAGCGCTGTTCGCGCAGGTGAGGCAGGCGGGGATCGAGCCGCGTGTCACCGTCGACCCGATGCCTCCGGGGGAACCACCGGGGGCGATCCAGCTCGCCGTGTATCGCATCCTCCAGGAGGCGCTGACGAACGCGATCCGCCATGGCGACGGTGCGGTCGACGTGCACCTGGCGTGGTTTCCCGATCGGGTCGACATCGACGTGCGGAACACGGTGCCGCGGGAGACGACGGTCGGGCCCGGTGGGCACGGCGTCATCGGCATGCGCGAGCGGGCGCAGCTCGTCGGCGGTAGTCTGCAAGCCGAGCATCGGGGGGCACAGTTCGTGGTCCACGCCTCGCTTCCGATCGGAGCTTCCGAATGATCAGAGTCGTGCTCGTCGACGACCAGGCGCTGTTCCGCGCCGGCATCCGGATGCTCGTCGCCTCGCAACCCGACCTGGAGGTGGTCGGCGAAGCCGGCAACGGACAGGAGGCACTCGACGTCGTCCGTGCCACGCGGCCCGACGTGGTGCTGATGGACATCCGGATGCCGGTCATGGACGGACTCACGGCGACCGCCGAGATCCTCACCCGGCCGGAGCCTCCCCGCATCGTCATGCTCACGACGTTCGACCTCGACGAGGCTGCGGCCCGAGCGATCCGGCAGGGGGCCAGCGGATTCCTCCTGAAGGACGCCGATCCGGAGTTCCTGCTCGCCGCGATCCGCACCGTGCATTCCGGGTCGAGTGTGATCGCCGCCTCGGCGACGCGCGACCTGTTCGCGCACTTCGCCGAGGCGCCCAAGCCCGTCCCGCCGCAGTACACCACCCTCACCGACCGGGAGAAGGAGATCTTCGCGCTCGCGGCTCGTGGCCTGTCGAATGCCGAGATCGCGGGCCGGGAATACCTGAGTGAGGCGACCGTGAAGACGCACATCAGCCGGATCCTCACGAAGCTCGCGCTTCGCGACCGGGTGCAGCTGGTCGTATTCGCCTTCGAGCACGGCCTCGCCTGACCGCCGATCGACCGGGGAAGGGCCGAGTGCGGATCATCCCTGCGATGTACGCGGATGCTCCGGCCGGGCGATGACCGGCGCGGGGCCGCGGAAATAGCGTCGAAGGCATGGAGATCACGACCACCGACCTGGGGCTCGCCGCCCGCGTCCAGCACCTGAAGAAGACCTACGGCTCGGGCGAAGGCACCGTCCGTGCGCTCGATGACGTCAGCGTCGGCATCCGTCGCGGACAGTTCACCGCGATCATGGGCCCCTCCGGTTCCGGCAAGTCCACGCTGATGCACATCATGGCGGGGCTCGACAGCCCGACGGAGGGGCGCGCGTGGATCGGGGACACCGAGATCACCGGCCTCGGCGACATCGACCTGACGATCCTGCGCCGCCGCCGCGTCGGCTTCATCTTCCAGGCGTTCAACCTGGTGCCCACTCTCGACGCGTTGGGGAACATCATGCTCCCGTTCGAGCTCGACGGCCGTCGGCCGAGCGCGATCGAGCGGGCGCGCATCGACGGACTGATCGAGACGCTCGGACTCGGCTCGCGCCTCAACCACCGCCCGCATCAACTGTCGGGCGGACAGCAGCAGCGTGTGGCCATCGCCCGCGCCCTCGCCACCGCCCCCGACCTGGTGTTCGCGGATGAGCCCACCGGCAACCTCGACTCCCAGACCGGGCGCGAGGTGCTGCGTCTGCTCGCCACCGCGAGCCGCGAGCACGGGCAGTCCATCGCGATGGTGACGCACGACGCGATCGCGGCGAGCCATGCCGACCGCGTGCTCTACCTCGGCGACGGCCGGATCGTCGCCGACCACCCGCGCCAGACCGCGGAGGAGATCTCCGCCTACATGCTCGCTGCCGAGGTGGCGGCATGACCGCCGTCGCCACGGTCGTCCCCGAGACGCGGGCGACAGGTCCTCGACTGGCCTGGCTGCGCGACCGGGGCATGGGCGCCAGCATCCTCGTCGCCGCGCTCTCGGCCGCGTTCGGTGTGCTCCTCGTAGAGATCACGGCATACATCGGCGCTGTCCTGCAGGCAGACCCGTTCATCGGAGACAGTGAGACGCTCGCGTTCGTGGTCGCGCTGCTGTCGGTGCTGCTCACCGTGGTCGCGATGTACGTGGCCGCGATCGTCACGGCGAACACCTTCTCCACGATCATCGCCGGACGCACGCGGCAGATCGCGCTCATGCGTCTGATCGGGGCGACCGCGCGCTCGCAGCGGGCTCAGGTCGGACGACAGGGTCTCGTCGTCGGTGTCCTCGGCGCCGTGATCGGCCTACTCGCCGGGCTCGTGCTGGCGTTGATCGGTGTGCAGATCGGGACGCAGCTGATCGAGAACACCCCGGCGTCCTTCTCGCTCGCACAGCCGTTCGTCGCCCTGCCCGCGATCGGTGTCGCACTCACGACTTGGGCAGCCGCCTGGGCCGGTTCCCGGCGGGTGCTCTCGGTGACCCCGCTGCAGGCACTGGGCGGCTCCGTCGAGCGGACCCACGACGAGGTATCGGGCAAGGCCGGACGGCACGTCGGCGCCTGGATCCTGCTGATCACCGGAGCCGTGCTCCTCGCCGCGGGCGTGGTCGTCGGACTTCTGACTCCGCTCGGCGTCGTCATCGCCTTCTTCGGCGGTGTGCTCTCCTTCACCGGGCTCGCTCTCGGGTCCGTGCTGTTCATGCCGCCGGTGCTGCGCCTGGTGGGCCGGATGTTCGGCTCGAGCGCGACCGCGCGCCTCGCCGCCGAGAACGCGCTGCGCTATCCGGAGCGGTCGTCCCGCATGGCGATCGGCGTGGTGATGGGCGTGACGCTGGTGACGATGTTCGCGGTCGCGCTCGAGTCCGCGAAACGTCTGATGATGAGTCAGGTGACCGGCGAGATCCCCGAGGAGTTCTTCGCCCCGTTCGACGCGTTCGCCGCGATCATGATGGTACTGGTGGCCGTCTCCGCGGTCATCGCGGCCGTCGGCCTCGTCAACCTGCTCACGATCGGCGTGGTGCAGCGTCGCCGCGAGCTCGGACTGCTGCGCTCGATCGGGCTGTCGAACCGTCAGGTGCGTCGCATGGTGCTGCTCGAGGCCACGCACATCACGGTGGCCGCGACGCTGACCGGTCTCGTGCTGGGCGTCACGTATGGGTGGATCGCGGCACAGTCGCTGCTCGGCTCGGTTCCGACCTTGCCGGAGTTCACTCCAGCCGGGCTCGTGGCCCCGCAGATCCCGTGGATCCCCGTCGCCATCATCGTCGTCGCCACGGCGGTGCTCACGCTGGTCGCTGCTGCCACACCCACGCGACTGGCCACTCGGGTGGCGCCGGTCGAAGCACTCGCGGCCGACTGACGGCTCTAGGCTTGTCGGATGCCGTCGCCGTTCGATCAGTCCACGTATCAGGTCCGTCTCGACTGGGGCACGGCGGGTCTCGCCCGTCTCGCACCCGCCGACATCGTCGTGGTCGTGGATGTCCTGCGATTCTCGTCCACCGTGATCGATGCCGCAGTCGCCGACACCGAGGTGGTTCTGGCCGAGGCCGAGGGATGGTCGCGGAATGGCGCCGCCGTCGCCGCCGCGGCCTCCCCGGAGGCGACCGTCCTCGTCGGCGGCATCCGCAACGCCTCGGCTGTCGCCCGCGCGGTGCAGACCGTGCAGGAGCGTCGACAGGCGCGCACCTCGGTGGCGGTCATCGCCGCAGGAGAGGTCGATGCCGGGGGTGTGCTGCGGTTCGCGGTCGAGGATCAGCTCGGCGCGGGGGCCGTCATCCTGGCGCTCTCGGATCGGGGCATCGATCACACGTCGCCGGATGCGGCGGTCGCCGCCGAGGGCTTCCGCGCGCTCCGCGGTGCGCTGCGGCACATGATCGGCGCGAGCGGGTCGGGGCGCGAGCTCGCCGATGGCGTGGCCTCCACCGCTCGTATCGACGCATCCGGCCTGACGCCGACATCGACGACGGATGCCGCCGTGCTCGACGCGGTCGACGTCGTCCCCGTCTTGCGCGAGGGGTTGTTCACTCGGTTCGAGTGATCTCCGCCCGACGCCGCGCGGGAGACGATGGTTCGGCCGGCGCGACGTAGGGTCGTGGCATGAGGTACCTCCCCGCCGTCATCGTCGACATCGTGCTCGTGCTCGTCTTCGCCGCGATCGGTCGTGCCTCGCACGATGAGAATCCGGCGGGGTTCCTGCTCACCGCCTGGCCGTTCCTGATCGCTCTCGCGGTCGGTCATGTGCTCGCGGCACTGCTCCCCGGCAGGCCGCGTCGGCCGTGGTCGGTGCTGTGGGGCACGGTGGTCTGGGTCGTGACGGTCGCCGGAGGCATGCTCATCCGCGTGCTCAGCGGCGACACCGCCGAGGCGCCGTTCATCATCGTGGCCACGATCGTGCTCGGGGTGTTCCTCGTCGGCTGGCGGGCGATCACCGCGCTGCTGCGTCGACGCCGCGCTGCCGCGGAGGCGCAGGCAGATTCCGTCCCGCTCGAGGACGAGTACCCCGACGACCTGCCGCGCTGAGCCGCGGTCAGCGGGGCATCTGAGCGGCGAGACGCACGTCGGACGGGATCTCGCGGCGGGTCCATGCGAAGACGTGTCTGGCGTCGAACGTGCGTGAGCAGCGTGCGCACGAGGTCGCCCTCGTCGGCCGCCGATGCCGGTAGGTCACGTGGCCGGCAGGGCAGCTTCCCACCCACGGCGCGAGCTCGACAGCGGTCTCCCCGTGATGGGTCGTGCCGCCGACGTAGCCGAGTTCTTTCGCCACGCGTTTCCATGCCGGTCCGTGTGCAGCCGCATGTCCGGCGAGTGCATGCGCGACCTCATGCAGCAGCACCTGGTGGATCTCGTCGTCTTCGAAGCGGGCGGCGAGATAGCGCGAGACCGTGATGCGCTTCTTCGTGTAGTCGCATTGCCCGGCCCGGCGCTTGGCATGGTCGAAGCCGAAGGTCCAGCTGTCGTCGAGATGCAGCGTGATCAGTGCTTCGCCCCAGACGCGCACACGGTCGAGTTCCGCCATGCGCCCAGATTATGCCCTGCGACCGACATCGTGGTCGCAGGGCATGCTCAGCCCGCGACGAGCTGCGAGGGGCGGCGGCGCTCGGCGGCCTCGATCGCGAGCAGCACGGTCTCGAGTTCGCGGTCCTCTGCGCCGGACTCGCGTCGCAGGAACAGCGACTGCTTGAAGCTCTCTCGCGCCGTCTCGTAGTCGCCGGCCTCATAAGCGTTCTTGCCGTGGTGCTGGTACGCGAATGCCGCGATCGACAGCCAGCGCTGGCCTTCGGCCTCGGTCGCGCAGGTCGCCAGCTCTTGCTCGGCAGCGGCGTGTGCCCCCCGATACTGCAGGATCGTGGCGTGCAGCACTCGAGCGCGCAGCACGTCCTTGCGGGTGCCGGCCATGCGCGCCTGGCGCACGGTCTCGTCGGCCAGCACGAGCGCTTCGTCCAGGCGGTCGAGCACCTTCAGCAGCCACACCCGCTCGAGCAGTGCGGGCAGGCTGCGCTGCGACTCGATCTCGGCAAGGCGCGTCGCGCACTCGTCGAGATCGACCTTTTCGCGGAGCGTCTCCTGGTCGTATCCCCGGATGAAACTCATTGCTCTCCTTCCGCAGCGTCCCCGTCCAGTCTGCCTTCCGGTCGAGCGCTCGTCGGGGCGGCGCGCCCTGGTCGGCGCATCCGACCCGTGACATACCGCGGCGCGGCCGGGGCACACCCGATCGATCCGGTCGAGGTCAGCGGAGGAAGAGTGAGGCGTCGGGGCGAGGCGACGCGACGGCATCGGCATCCGTGACGATCCGCGCCCCCTGCAAGAAGGCCTCGGCCTCGGCCCCCTGCGCGATCTTCGCCGGGTGCGGGCCGGCCGCCAGCATCCGCGGCAGCCACTCGGTCGGCAGGGGAGAAGCGGATGCCGCGATCACGAGGTTTCCGAACCGACGTCCCTTGAGCACCTGCGTGTCGGCGAGGATGCCGATCTCGGGCAGCACTTCGGCGATCGTCGCGGCCTGCCTGCGGGCGAACGCGAGGCCCGGGCCGTCCGCGACGTTCACGAGCAGCACGCCGCCGGGAGCGAGCAGGCCGGAGAGCTCGCGGTAGAACTCGACGCTCGTGAGGTGGGCGGGCGTCTGCGCTCCGGAGTACACATCCGAGACCACGAGGTCGCAGCTCGCCTGCAGGGCGCCCGGAAGCCGACCCACTCCCTCCCGTGCATCACCGATGCGGATGCGGATGGCGGCGCCCTTCGGCAGCGGCAGATGTTCGCGGACCAGCTGGGCGAGCGGCGCTTCGAGTTCGATGACCTGCTGGCGGGAGCCGGGGCGGGTGGCGTCGATGTAGCGGGGGATCGTGAGCGCGCCGGCGCCGAGGTGCACGGCGGTGAGAGGCCCGGGCGCGAGCTGATCGATCACCGCGCCCATGCGCACGATGTACTCGAAATGCAGGTGTGTGGGGTCATCGAGGTCGACGTGCGACTGCGGGGTGTCGTCGACGATGAGTTCGAACCCGCTGGTGAACTCCGACGGCACGATGCTGGCGATGCCCCCGTGGTCGAGGCGGACCTGCGGGTGCTCGACGTCGCGCGATCGGTTCCGGCCCATGGCCCGAGCCTACGCGTCAGCGGAATGCGTCAGCGCAGCTTGCCGTTGGCGCAGGTCTCCTGCTCGACCGTCTGACCGGAGATGGCCGGGTCGAGCGTCGCGCGTGGTGCGGGAGTCTCGGTCGCCGGGGCGCCCGTGGCCGGAGGGGTCGCCTCCGGGGCCTCGGGGTCGGTGCCCGGTGCGGGCTCGACGAGTTCGACGCCCCCGTTGTTGCTGACGCCGCCGGTGAGCTGCACGGGCTGGCCCGCTTTCAGCGCGTCCCAGATGGTGGCTGCGGCGTCGTAGTTCGGGACGACCCGGTCGGAGTCGTCAGGGTCACCGAACACCGGATACTGCAGGAAGACGAAGTCCGAGAAGGGCACGTCCTTGATCGAGAGCGCGAGCTGTGCGAGCCGGACGGGATTGGCCAGCTCGTCGCTCGGGTCGATGTTGTCGACCACGGTGTCGGCGAGTCCCAGCACCTTGCCCGGATCGCTGAGCACCTCGTCGCTCATGATCTTCTTCACCAGGCGTGACATGTACTGCTGCTGGTTCGAGACGCGGGCCATGTCGCTCTCGTCGCCGACACCGTGCCGGGTGCGGATGAACTGGAGCGCCTCGTAGCCCGAGACGGTGCGCGGTCCCGGCTCCCAGTCGAGAGCCGTGTGTCGGTCGCGGATGCCTTCTCCGCCGATGCACACCTCCACACCGCCGATCGCGTCGGTGACCTCCATCACTCCGTCGAAGGCGATCTTCGCGGCGAACGGGATCTCGATGCCCGTGAGCTGGGTGACCGTCTTCGCGACGCAGGAGAGTCCGGCGCGCTGGAAGATCGAGTTGATCTGCGTCTTGTTGGTCGCGGAGGCGACGGATCCGTCCGGGAGGGTGCACTCCGGGGTCTCGATCATCAGGTCGCGGGGGAGCGAGACCACCGTGACGTTGCGGGGCTCTGCCGAGACGTGCACGAGCAGATTCACGTCGTTGAGGATGCCGCCGTCGGCCTCCGAGCAGCGTTCTCCGAGAAGCCCGGTGGAGACCTCGCCGCACTCGTCGGTGCCGATGATGAGCATGCTGAACTCGCCGGGGAAGGCGCCGATCTGGGGAGGCTCCACCTCGGGGGCGTCTTCGAGGGTGACGGCACCGTCGCTGAAGCGATTGAAGTAGTCCGTCACGATGAACGCGGCGACGGCGATCGCCGACACGAGGATGACGCCCAGCGTGATCCCGGCGATCTTCAGGAAGCCCTTGGCGGGCCCGGGCGTGGGGAGAGTCGCATGGCGCGCGACCGTGGAGCGGTCGGCTTCGTCGTGGCGGCGCATGCCCGCGAGCCTACCGGCGGACCCTGCGGGCGCCGCGCAGGCCGAGCCTGGGCAACACGTGGGAGAGACCGCGTTGATGGGGATGTTACGGCCGCATGACGATTGTGAGAGGAACTTGCAGGTAATTAGTTAGTCGTGGATACTTTTTCCTAACCCCCGGTGAATACCCGATATTCGCCTGGACTTTTCAAAGAGGAGATCCCCGCATGCACAAGCGCATTCTTCCGGCCGTGGCGCTCGGCGCCGTGGCCACGCTCGCCCTCGCCGGCTGCGCCGGCGGCGGTGACACAGGCTCCACCGACGGCGAGGGCAAAGAGCTCACCGTCTGGATCATGAAGGGCACCAACCCGGACGCGTCGGCCTTCTACGACGACGTCGCCGAAGCCTTCGAGAAGGAGACCGGCGCCACCGTCAAGATCGACGAGATCCAGTGGGCAGACGCGCACGACCGCTTCGTGACCTCGATCGCCGGTGGCACGACTCCTGACATCGCCGAGACCGGCACCACCTGGACCGCCGAGTTCGCCGACGCGGGCGCGCTCCTCCCGATCGACGAGTACGTCGACGGCGAGAAGGGCCTGCGTGACGACCTGGTCGAGGGCCTCGAGGTCGCCGGCACCTACGAAGACGAGCTGTACGGCATGCCCTGGTACGCCGGTGTCCGCTCGCTCATGTACCGCGCCGACGTGTTCGAGGAGCTCGGTCTCGAGGCTCCGAAGACGTGGGACGACATCGTCGCCGCGGGTGACGCCATCAAGGCCGCGAAGCCCGACATGCTGCCGTTCCCGGTTCCGGGCGACGCCGAGTTCCAGGTCTACCCCTGGGTCTGGGGTGCCGACGGCGAGATCGCCACGAAGGACGGCGACACCTGGACCAGCGAGCTCGACAGCGCCGAATCGCAGGCCGGCATCGAGTTCTACACGGGCCTCGCCACCGAGCACGGCTTCTCTTCCGCAGGTGCCACCACCTGGAAGGAGACCGACCTCCGTGACGCGTTCACGCAGGGCAACGTCGCCATGATGCTCTCGGGCTCGTGGACGCCGAACTCGCTCATCGAGGCGAACCCCGACCTCGAGGGCAAGATCGGCGCCGCGGTCATCCCCGGGAAGGACGGCGGCATCGCCCCGTCGGTGCTCGGTGGATCGCACCTCTCGATCTTCAACACGACGAAGAACGCCGACCTGGCGTGGGAGTTCGTGAAGCTCGTCACGACCGGCGAGTTCGCCGAGCAGTGGTCGGACGAGACCGGATACTTCCCGGGTGTGCAGTCCGCGATGGAAGAGGCCCTCGCCTCGACCGACCCGCTGGTCGCACCGTTCGCCGAGCAGATGGTCGATGGCGGAGCATCCGTCCCGGTCACCCCGAACTTCGGCGCCGTCCAGGCGAAGAAGACGACCAACTCCATGATCCAGGCCATCCTCAGCGGACAGAAGGACGTCGCGACCGCGACGAAGGACGCTTCCGCCGAGATGACCGAACTGCTCAACCAGTAAGGAAGCATCCCTTCCATGTCGATGGTGCAAGCGCCACTGCCGGCCACGAAGGCGGAGTCCACCTCCGCCTCCGTGGCCGGCGGCCGGAAGCGACGCGGTCTCTCGATCGTCGCGGCCCGCCCCTGGCTTCTTCTCGCGCCCGGGCTGGTCATCCTCGCGGTGCTCATGCTCTGGCCTCTCATCCAGGTGTTCATCTACTCGCTGCAGGACTACGGCCTGCGCGAGATCAACACCGGGGAGAACAACTGGATCGGTCTCGACAACTACGTCGAGGCGCTCACCAACCCGACTCTCTGGACGGTGGTGCTGCCCAACACCGTCGGCTTCGCCGCTGTGGCGGTCTTCGTCACGGTGGCCGTCGGCACGCTCGTGGCCCTGCTGCTCGCGCGGCTCGGCACCACGTGGCGCGTCATCGTCTCCAGCTGCATCATGGTCGCGTGGGCGATGCCCGCCGTGACCGGTACCTACGTCTGGACCTTCATCTTCGATGCCGACCGCGGCATCTTCAACCAGGTCCTCACCGACCTCGGGCTCATGGACGATCCGGTCAACTGGTTCACGAACCAGTGGTCCTTCTACGCGATCGTGCTCCTGAACGTCGTGCACCACGGCTTCCCGTTCGTGGCGATCACCGTGCTCGCCGGACTCCTCGGCGTCTCGAAGGAGATGCTCGAGGCGGCGGCTCTCGACGGCGCCGGCGCCTGGCGTCGTTTCTGGAAGATCATCTTCCCGACGCTCCGCCCGGTGTTCTCGGTCGTGATCATCCTCTCGACAATCTGGGACTTCAAGGTCTTCGCGCAGGTGTACCTGATGCCCGGCGGCGGTGGCGGAAACCGCCAGGTGCTGAACCTCGGCGTCTGGTCGTACGTGGAGTCGTTCGGCCAGAACCGCTACGGCTTCGGTGCAGCGCTCGCCGTGCTGCTCACGCTGGTCCTGATCGGCATCACCATCGTCTACATCCGCTCCCTCATGAAGGAGGACGAGCTGTGAACCCGCGCCCTCGGCTCCGCTCCCGGATCGGACTCGGCATCGCGGTCGCCGCGGTCCTGATCTTCACGTTGTTCCCCGTGTACTGGATGGTCTCCAGCGCGTTCGACGGCAAGGCCTCCAGTGGTGGGCAGTCGCTGATCCCGCAGGAGTTCACGTGGGACAACTTCGCATTCGTCCTCACCGACGGCGGCTTCGGCACGTACCTGCGCAACTCGGCCATCGTCGCCCTCGTGACGGTCCTCGTCAGCGCCCTCGTGTGCCTGCTCGCTGCCGTCGCTGTCGCGCGGTTCAAGTTCAAGTTCCGCACGATGATCCTGATGATGATCCTCGTGGTGCAGATGGTGCCGCTCGAGGCGCTCGTCATCCCGCTGTTCCTCCAGGTCAAGAGCCTCGGCCTGCTCAACAGCATCCTGGGCCTCATGGTCGTCTACGTCGCCCTGTCGCTCGCCTTCGGCATCTGGATGCTGCGCGGCTTCGTCGCCGCCGTTCCGGTCGAGCTCGAGGAGGCCGCCTACATCGACGGTGCCAGCTGGTGGCGGATGTTCCGCTCGGTGCTGCTGCCGCTCGTCATGCCCGGCCTCGTCGCGACGAGCATCTTCAGCTTCATCACGGCGTGGAACGAGTTCATCTTCGCGATGACGATCCTCGGTGCCCAGACCGATCAGTACACGGTCTCGATCGGCCTCAAGTCGTTCTTCGGCCTGCACTCCAACGACTGGGGCAGCATCATGGCCGCGTCGACCATCATCACCGTCCCGGTCATGATCTTCTTCGTGCTGGTGCAGCGCAAGCTCGCCTCCGGCATGGTCGCGGGAGCCGTGAAGGGATGACCGACGAACTCGAGCGCCTCGCGAACGGGGTGCTGTGGCCGGGGTTCTTCGGCACCGAGGCGCCGGAGTGGCTGCGCGCCGAACTGCGTGACGGCCTGGCCGGGGTCGTGTACTTCGGCCAGAACGTGGGCGAAGGACTCCCGGCGCTCAGCGCGGCGATCCTCGACGCGAACCCCGACGCCCTGATCGGTATCGACGAAGAGGGCGGCAGCGTCACCCGCCTGGAATCCGCCACAGGGTCGACCGTTCCCGGAGCAGCCCAGCTCGGTCTGCTCGACGACCTGGTGGCCTCGGAGAAGACCGGCGCAGAGCTGGCTCGGCGCGTGCGCGCGGTCGGCGCCAACGTGGTGCTCGGCCCGGTCGCCGACGTCAACACCGACCCCCGCAACCCGGTCATCGGCGTGCGGGCGTTCGGCGACGACGAAGCGCTCGTCTCACGGCACGTGGTCGCCACGATCGACGGCATCCAGGATGCGGCGGTCGCCGCATGCGTCAAGCACTTCCCCGGTCACGGCGACACCCACATGGACTCGCACCACTCCCTCCCCGAGATCACCCTCGATCTCGAGGAGTTCGAGCGGGTGCACCTCGAACCGTTCCGCGCGGCCGTCGACGCGGGCGTGGATGCCGTGATGACCGCGCACATCGTGGTCCCGGCGTGGGGCGAGCAGCCCGCCACGCTCAACCCCCGGGTGCTCGGCAAGCTGCGCGACTGGGGGTATGACGGCGTCATCATCACGGATGCGCTCGACATGGCCGCCATCCGCGAGACCGTCGGACTCGGTGGGGGAGCAGCCCTGGCCCTCGCCGCCGGTGCCGACCTGCTCTGCATCGGAAACCCGACCAACCCCGGCGACGCCGCGCTTCCCGACCAGGACGAGCGAGACTTCCGTGCGGCCCGTGACGGGATCGTCGCCGCACTGCGTGACGGCTCGCTCTCGCGTGAGCGCGTCGAGGAGGCCGCCCGTCGGGTCGCCGCCCTCGCCGCCAAGCTCCGCGCGGCCGCCGACCGCGACCAGGAGACCGCCGACGACTTCGATGCCGCGGAGATCGTGCGTCGCGTGCTGATGGTCACCGGTGACACCCCCGCTGCAGCATCCGAGCTCGCAGTGATCGATGCCCGTCGCCGCTCGACGCTCGCGGTCGACAGCGCGGGCTCGTATGTCGCGAACGCGCTCGCCGACGACGGTCTGCGCGTGCGCCTCGATGTGGCATCCACCCCGCTCGCCGAGCAGGACCGTGTGCTGGACGAGGTCGTCGCAGCTCCCGGAACCACGGTGCTGCTGATCGACCGTCCGGATACCGATGCCGCGCAGCGGGCTCTCGTCGAACGGGCGGCGGTGCGGGATCCGGCAGCGGTCGTCGTCAATGTCGGTCTACCGACGACGAACCCGTTGCCGCTGCCGACCGTCGAGGTCGCCGCGGCCAGTAGGCTCGGTGCGCAGATGGCGCGCGATGCGCTTCTGGGGCGTTTCGCCGTGAAGCAGAGGGCCAGCGCCGACTGAGGACAGGATCACTCCATGGACGATGACGTTCTGGCACGTGTGCGGCGCTCGCTCTCGAAGCTGAGCGCCGCGGAGGCGCGGGTCGCGGAGACGATCCTCGGCGACCCGACGCTCGTCGTCGACCTGGCCATCAACGACCTCGCCCAGCTCTGTCGGACCTCGCTGTCGACGGTGGCCCGTTTCTCCCAGTCGCTGGGGTACAGCGGTTACCGGGAGCTGCGCGTGGCGGTCGCCCGTGCGATCACGCTCGCCCAGGCGCAGCAGGCGCGGTTCGGTCTGGACACCACGGCCATCGATCCGGACGACGGGCCGACGGCCATCGCCGCGAAGCTCGCCGCGCAGGAGATCGACGCGATCGAGAAGACCGCCCTCGCCCTCGATGCCGCAGCCCTCGACCGGGTAGCCCGCGCGGTTGTCGATGCCCGGCACATCGACCTCTTCGGACAGGCGGCATCGTCGCTGACGGCGCAGGATCTGCTGCTGAAGCTGTCGCGCATCGGGTGCTCCGTGTCGCATTCGCCGGACCCGCATCTCGCGGTGACGACGGCTTCGCTACGCACGGCGGATGACGTCGCGATCGCGTTCTCGCACGGCGGGGAGACCGCAGAGACCCTGCGGGCGCTCGAGGTCGCCCGAGATGCCGGTGCGCTGGCTGTCGCGGTCACCAGCGTCGCGGAGTCGACTCTCGCGCTCGCGGCGGACGTCGTGCTGCTCACGCACGCGCACGAGTCGCCGTTCCGGATGGCGGCGATGTCGAGCCGCATCGCCCAGCTCGCTCTGGTCGACGTGCTGTTCGTCCGTGTCGTGCAGCACCGCGGCGAACCGGTGGCCGTCTCTCTGCAGCGCACCCACGACGCGGTTCCCGCGCGCCGCCGCCGCACCTGACTCCCCGTGCCCGTCTCCCCGTGTGGGGAGGCATCCTCCGTGTCGGGCGGAGAAACCCGGGGCGACTTCCGCCCCACGGCGAGTTCTCCGCCCCGCGGCGCACGGCTCAGTCGACGTGGTCGCGGGTGCTGAGGAGCGCGCGGGTCGCGATGCGGTGCCCGCGGGCGACGCTCCCGGTGAGCGACAACCCGGTCAGCACCCCGGCGAGGAAACCCGCGGCGAAGGCGTCTCCCGCGCCGATGGTCTCCACGACCGGGGCATCGAGCGCGTCGCTCTCGGCACGCTCTTCGCCGTCGAAGGCGACGGCCCCGCTGGCGTCGGTGACCGCCAGGTAGCGCGGCTGGGGGAACTGTGCGCGCAGTTCCTGAGGATCGCTGGTCCCGAACACCGCTTCCGCGTCGGGGCGTGTGCAGAACACGATGTCGGCGCGGCGGGCGAAGCCGGACACGATCTCCCTGCCCTCCGCCTCGCGGCCACGCCACAGCGCCGGGCGCCAGTTCAGGTCGAAGCTGACGAGCCGGCCGGGACGATGGTCGGAGTACAGCGCCTCCTGGGCGGCGAGCGCAGATGCGGAGATGGCGGGCGTGATCCCGGAGGTGTGCACGAGCGCGGCCCTGGCGAGCAGGGTGGATGCCACCGGCGCAGCCAGCTTCTCGGGCGACATCGCGGCGGCCGCGGAGCCCGCGCGGTAGTAGTGCATCGTCCCGTCGACCGCGCCGTCCGCACGGGCGACGAGCTCCTTCACATAGAGCCCGGTCGGCGCCTGATCGTCGATCTCCACGGCCGTGTCGTCGACGCCGTGTGCGCGCAGCTCCGCGGTGAGGAACCGGCCGAATCCGTCGTCGCCGACCCGGGAGAGGACAGCAGTTCGGATGCCGGCCGACGACAGAGCGATGGCGGTGTTCCATTCCGCTCCGGCCAGGGAACGGTGAAAGGTGCGGCAGTCCTCCAGCGGTCCGGCTGTGGCGGCGACGAGGGCGACCATGCCTTCGCCGAAGCAGATGGCGAGCGGGGTGGAGTCGGACACGGTCTGGACACTACCCGATCGGCAGGGCGCCCGCCGATACCGGATTGCAATGCGGATGCGTTTGGCATCTGCCGATCTGCTGGGTACCGTCTAGTCATCACCGTCGCCGAGGCGAAGAAGCCTCGGGACGCGCAAAGAAGCGCCCGACAGGGAAGGTCACACAATGCACCAATCAGTCAAGCGTCGGCGAGGACTCATCGCCGTAACCGGAGCCACGATCGCCGCGATCGCCCTCGCAGGGTGCGTCGCCAGCGAGCGGGGCGACGACGATGCGGACGCGGGAGGCGATGTCGACGGGACGTTCGTGTTCGCGGCATCCTCCGACCCGGCCAGCCTCGATCCCGCCTTCGCGCAGGATGGCGAGAGCTTCCGCGTCTCGCGGCAGATCTTCGAGGGTCTGGTGGGCACCAAGCCCGGTACGGCAGATCCGGCACCGCTCCTCGCCGAGAAGTGGGAGTCGTCCGACGACGGCATGTCGCACACGTTCACCCTCAAGGAGGATGTGACCTTCCAGGACGGCACCCCGTTCAACGCCGAGGCCGTCTGCGTCAACTTCGACCGCTGGTTCAACTGGACCGGTCTCGCCGCCTCGGAAGCGTTCGGCTACTACTACAACAAGCTCTTCAAGGGCTACGCGTCCAACGCGGCCGATGCCGTGTACAAGTCGTGCACCCCCGATGGCGACTACTCGGTCACGATCGAGCTGAACAAGCCGTTCGCCGGTTTCATCCCGTCGCTCTCGCTGCCGTCGTTCGCGATGCAGAGCCCGTCGGCGCTGCAGGAGTTCGGTGCGGACGAGGTCGCCGGCTCCGCCGAGGCCCCGCAGCTGTCGGAGTACGCCATGGGACACCCGGTCGGTACCGGCCCCTACCAGTTCGACGAGTGGGCACCGGGCGAGCAGGTCACGCTCAAGGCCTACGACGACTACTGGGGCGAGGCGGGGCAGATCGACGAGATCATCTTCCGCACGATCGACGACCCGACCGCCCGCCGCCAGGCGCTCGAGTCCGGCTCGATCGACGGCTACGACCTGGTCGGTCCCGCCGACACCAAGGCACTCGACGACGACGGCTTCACGATGGTGTCGCGCCCGCCGTTCACGATCCTCTACCTGGCGTTCAACCAGGCGATCCCGGAGCTGCAGGACCCGAAGGTCCGTGAGGCGCTGTCGTACGCGGTCGACAAGGACGCGCTCATCAGCCAGGTGCTCCCCGAGGGCACCGAGAAGGCGACGCAGTTCGTGCCGGAGGTCGTCAACGGGTACAACCCCGATGTCACGACCTACGACTACGACCCCGAGAAGGCCAAGGATCTGCTGGCCGAGGCCGGCTACGACGAGGCCAACCCGTTGAAGCTCACGTTCAACTACCCGGTCAACGTCTCGCGTCCGTACATGCCGGACCCCGAGCAGATCTACACCGTCCTGTCGTCGCAGCTGTCCGAGGTCGGCGTCGAGACCACCCCGGTCTCGGAGGAGTGGGTCGAGTACCTCGACCGCACCACCGGCACCGCGGATCACGGCATCCACCTGCTGGGCTGGACCGGTGACTACAACGACACCGACAACTTCGTCGGCGTCTTCTTCGGACAGAAGAGCTCCGAGTGGGGCTTCGACAACCCGGAGCTGTTCCAGAAGCTGACCGAGGCGCGCGGCGTCTCCAGCCTCGAGGAGCAGACGCCGCTGTACGAGGAGATCAACGAGATGGTCGCCGAGTTCATCCCCGGCGTCCCGCTCGCGCACCCGGCGCCGACTCTGGCGTTCGACCCCCGCGTGAAGAGCTATCCGGCCAGCCCGGTGAACGACGAGGTCTTCACGGACATCGTCCTCACCAAGTAGTCGGCCTGACCATCTGATATGCCGAGTCCCGGTCCCGCACACATGCGCGGGACCGGGACACGGCGTACCTTCTGATCGACGGAGATCTTCGTGCTGCGCACCATCGGCAGGCGACTGCTGTTCCTCATTCCCACTCTGTTCGGGCTCAGCATCCTGCTGTTCGCCTGGGTCAGAGCCCTTCCCGGCGGCCCCGCGGTCGCCCTACTCGGCGAGAAGGCCACACCGGAGGCCGTCGCCAGGGTCAACGAGCTCTACGGCTTCGACGAACCCCTCATCCAGCAGTACTTCACCTGGATCGGGCGACTGCTCCAGGGCGACTTCGGAACGTCCATCCAGACGAACCGCCCCGTCGTCGAGGAGTTCATGCGCCGCTTCCCGGCGACGCTCGAGCTGAGCGTCATGGCGCTGATCTTCGCGATCGGCGTCGGCATCCCTCTCGGATACTGGGCCGCTCGTCGTCACGGCAAGCTCACCGACCACGCGTCGGTGGTGCTGAGCCTGATCGGCATCACCATCCCGGTGTTCTTCCTGGCGTTCATCCTGAAGTACGTCTTCGCCGTGCAGCTCGGATGGCTGCCGTCGGACGGCCGTCAGGATCCGCGAATAGACGCCACCCATCCCACCGGGTTCTACGTGTGGGACGGCATCATCACGGGCGAGTTCGATGCCTCGTGGGATGCGATCCTGCATCTGATCCTGCCGGCGCTCGCGCTGGGCACGATCCCTCTCGCCATCATCGTCCGCATCACCAGGGCCAGCGTCCTGGAGGTGCAGAACGCGGACTACGTGCGCACCGGACGGGCGAAGGGCGTCGGAGCCCCGACGCTGCGCAACCGCTTCATCCTGCGCAACGCGATGCTGCCGGTGATCACGACGATCGGCCTGCAGACCGGACTCCTGATCTCGGGCGCCGTGCTCACCGAGACGGTGTTCGCGTTCCCGGGCATCGGTTCGTTCCTGGCGCGGGCGATCTTCACCAGGGACTTCCCGGTCCTCCAGGGATTCATCATCTTCATCGCGATCGCGTACGCGCTGATCAACCTGGCGGTCGATGTCTCCTACAGCTTCATCGACCCGAGAGTGAGGGTGCAGTGATGTCCCTCGTCATCGTCCGAAAGGAGGCGGTCTCATGAGCATCGCCCTCCCACCCGCCCAGGGCCCGTCGGCCGAGAGCGGCGGCAGCATCGACACCGTCGCGATCGCCCAGGCCGACCTCAAGAAGGGCTCCGGCGGTTTCTGGCGGGATGTGTTCCGTCGGCTCCGCCGCAACCCGACCGCATGGATCGGCGCGGTCATCGTGGTGCTGTTCCTCCTGGTCGCCGCTCTCGCTCCGTGGCTCGCTCCGTACCCGGAGACGGCGCTTCCCGGCGCGAAGTACATCACGCCGACCTACATCCCGGGTCCGGGCGAGGTGCCGGGGTTCCCGCTGGGCCTCGACCGTTTCGGCGGCGACGTGCTGTCCAAGCTCATCTGGGGTGCGCAGGCCTCCCTGATGATCGGCGTCATCTCCACCGCGATGGGACTCGTGGGCGGCATGATCCTCGGCCTCCTCGCCGGCACGTTCGGCGGGTGGGTCGACACCCTCATCATGCGCGTCGTCGACATCATCCTCTCGGTGCCGAACCTGCTGCTGGCGGTGTCGATCGCCGCGATCCTCGGGCAGACGCCGTTCGCGGTGATGATCGCGATCGGTGCTTCCCAGGTGCCCATCTTCGCTCGGCTGCTCCGTGCGTCGATGCTGCAGCAGCGGTCGAGCGACTACGTGCTCTCGGCGCAGACACTCGGTCTCGGCCGCGGCAGCATCACGATGTCGCACGTGCTGCCGAACGCCATCGGCCCCGTGATCGTCCAGGGCACGTTGACGCTCGCGACGGCCGTGATCGATGCGGCCGCGCTGTCGTTCCTCGGTCTCGGCGGCGGCGGCCCCGCGACCGCCGAGTGGGGGCGCATGCTCACCTACGCGCAGGCCGAGCTCGCGATCGCCCCGTGGCTCGCGTTCCTCCCGGGTATCTGCATCGCCGTCACCGCGCTCGGCTTCACCCTGCTGGGCGAAGCGCTGCGTGAGGCGATGGACCCACGGACGAGGGCACGATGAACGCCCGCGACGAAGGCGCGATGCGCGCCGCGAAGGAGAATCAGATGTCCACCGAGCCGCTGCTGTCCGTCCAGGGGCTCGCCGTGGACTTCGCCACCATGGACGGCGTCGTGCACGCCGTCGAGGGTGTCGACCTCGAGATCCGACCCGGTGAGACCGTCGCGATCGTGGGCGAGTCCGGTTCGGGCAAGTCGACGACGGCCATGGCCATCATCGGGCTGCTCGCAGGGGGAGGGAAGATCGCGTCGGGCAGCATCCGGCTCGACGGGAAGGAGATCTCCCACGCGCCGGAGCACGAGCTGCGCACGATCCGCGGTCGCGACATCGGCCTCGTGCCGCAGGACCCCATGTCGAACCTGAACCCGGTCGCGAAGATCGGCACGCAGGTGGCGGAGACACTGCTCGCGCACGGACTCGCCACGCGGCAGAACGTGCAGGCGAAGGTGGTCGAGGCGTTGACCGCCGCCGGCCTCCCCGATCCGGAGCGGCGCGCCAAGCAGTATCCGCACGAGTTCTCCGGCGGCATGCGTCAGCGCGCCCTGATCGCGATCGGTCTGGCGTGCAAGCCACGGCTGCTGATCGCCGACGAGCCGACCAGTGCGCTCGACGTCACGGTGCAGCAGACGATCCTCGACCAGATCGGCGCGATGACCCGTGAGCTGGGAACGGCGGTGCTGCTCATCACCCACGACCTGGGCCTCGCCGCTGAGCGGGCCGAGCGGGTGATCGTGATGCACCGGGGCAAGGTCGTCGAGCAGGGCGACGCGCGACAGATCCTCGAGGATCCGCAGCATCAGTACACGAAGTCGCTCGTGCAGGCGGCACCATCGGTCGCCGTCGCCCGGCTGCAACCTCAGGCGTTCCAAGTAAAGGAACGGGTGGACGGAGCAGACGCCTCCAGCGCGGCGGCACCGGTCGACAACATCGTCGAGATCGAGAACCTCACCAAGGTGTACCCGGTGCGCGGGCGCGGAGAGGACTTCGTGGCCGTCGACGACGTGTCGCTGGTGATCCCGCGCGGGGAGACCGTGGCGATCGTGGGGGAGTCCGGGTCGGGCAAGACCACGACCGCGCGGATGCTGCTCAAGGTGATCGAACCCACGAGCGGGCTGATCCGCTACGAGGGCAAGGACATCGCGTCGCTGAGCCGAGCGGAGATCAAGGAGTTCCGGCAGCAGGTGCAGCCGATCTTCCAGGATCCGTACTCGAGCCTGAACCCGATGTTCACGATCGAACGTCTGATCGCCGAGCCGCTCGACTTCTACAAGAGGGGGAGCAACGCCGACCGGCGAAAGCGCGTCCGGCAGCTGCTCGACGACGTGGCGCTGCCGCAGTCGATGCTGCGCCGGTATCCGTCAGAGCTGTCCGGCGGCCAGCGGCAACGTGTCGCGATCGCCCGGGCGCTCGCGCTGTCTCCGGATCTGATCGTGTGCGACGAGCCGGTGTCGGCGCTGGACGTGCTGGTGCAGGACCAGATCCTGACGCTGCTCGGCGACCTGCAGAGCGAGTACGGGCTGAGCTACCTCTTCATCTCGCACGACCTCGCGGTGGTGCGCCTCATCAGCGATTACGTGTGCGTGATGAAGGACGGGAAGCTCGTCGAGGCGGCGACCTCTGAGGAGATCTTCACGAACCCGCGCGACCCGTACACGCGGCGTCTGCTGGCGTCGATCCCGGGCAACGAGCTGAACATCGCGTCCTGACATCACCGGGTCGGCCGTGCGCCGACCCGGTGATCGGATGCTCATACCGCAGCATCCGAGATTGGTCAAGGACTCCGCTTGCCATGTCGCACAATCGTGCGTATAGTTGGTAGTTGCGCTCGCTTCTCCCTGCCCTCATATGGTGGTCGGCATCTGTTGAGTTCCCGGGCGCACACTCCACCTGACGACAAAGGAATCGAGAAGCCCTGCGGGGCTCACGGAGGTTATTCCCTTGGCTGCTGCTCGCAACGCATCCACATCCACCACCACCAAGAACGGACGCGGAGCTTCCCGTCTTTCGTTCGCCAAGATCTCCGACACGCTGACTGTCCCAGACCTTCTTGCCCTGCAGACCGAGTCCTTCGGTTGGCTGGTCGGAAACGACGCCTGGAAGGCGCGCGTCGCCGAGGCCAAGAAGCAGGGTCGCACCGACGTCAACGAGAACAGCGGTCTCGGCGAGATCTTCGAGGAGATCTCTCCGATCGAGGACCTCGGCGAGACGATGCAGCTGTCGTTCACGAACCCGTACCTCGAGCCGGAGAAGTACTCGATCGAGGAGTGCAAGGAGCGTGGCAAGACCTACGCCGCTCCGCTGTACGTCGAGGCCGAGTTCATGAACCACCTCACGGGTGAGATCAAGACCCAGACGGTCTTCATGGGCGACTTCCCGCTCCAGACCGACAAGGGCACGTTCATCATCAACGGCTCCGAGCGCGTCGTCGTCTCGCAGCTCGTGCGCTCGCCGGGTGTCTACTTCGACAAGACCCCCGACAAGACGAGTGACAAGGACATCGTGTCGGCTCGCGTCATCCCGAGCCGTGGTGCATGGCTCGAGTTCGAGATCGACAAGCGCGACCAGGTCGGCGTGCGCGTCGACCGCAAGCGCAAGCAGTCGGTCACGGTCTTCCTCAAGGCGCTGGGCATGACCAGCGAGGAGATCCTCGCCGAGTTCGCCGGCTACACCTCGATCGAGGAGACGCTCGCGAAGGACACGATCGTCACGAAGGAAGATGCGCTCCGCGACATCTACCGCAAGCTCCGTCCGGGCGAGCAGGTGGCCGCCGAGGCAGCCCGTGCGCTCCTCGACAACTTCTACTTCAACCCGAAGCGCTACGACCTGGCCAAGGTCGGTCGCTACAAGATCAACCACAAGCTGGGCCTGGACCAGCCGCTGAACTCGTCGGTGCTCACCGTCGAGGACATCGTGGCCACGATCAAATACCTCGTCCGCCTGCACGCAGGCACCGAGGAGACCTTCACGGGCATCCGCGGTGGCAAGAAGGCCGAGATCCGTCTCGCGACCGACGACATCGACAACTTCGGCAACCGTCGCATCCGCGCGGTCGGCGAGCTGATCCAGAACCAGGTCCGCACCGGTCTGTCCCGCATGGAGCGCGTCGTCCGCGAGCGCATGACCACGCAGGACATCGAGGCCATCACGCCGCAGACCCTGATCAACGTGCGCCCCGTCGTCGCCGCGATCAAGGAGTTCTTCGGAACGTCGCAGCTGTCGCAGTTCATGGACCAGAACAACCCGCTCGCGGGTCTGACGAACAAGCGTCGTCTCTCCGCGCTCGGCCCCGGTGGTCTCTCGCGTGACCGCGCCGGCGTCGAGGTCCGTGACGTCCACCCGTCGCACTACGGCCGCATGTGCCCCATCGAGACGCCTGAAGGCCCGAACATCGGTCTGATCGGTGCTCTCGCGACGTTCGCGCGCATCAACTCGTTCGGTTTCATCGAGACCCCGTACCGCAAGGTCGAGGGTGGCGTCGTCACCGACCAGATCGACTACCTCACCGCGTCCGAAGAGGTCGACTTCAACATCGCGCAGGCCAACGCCCCGCTCGATGCCAAGGGTCGCTTCCGCGAGAGCCACGTCCTGGCACGCCCCAAGGGCGGCAGCGGCGAGGTCGACCTGTTCGTCCCCGAGGAGATCGGCTACATCGACGTCTCCCCGCGCCAGATGGTCTCGGTCGCGACCTCGCTCGTCCCCTTCCTCGAGCACGACGACGCACAGCGCGCCCTCATGGGTGCCAACATGCAGCGTCAGGCTGTGCCGCTGCTCCGCAGCGACTCGCCGCTCGTCGGAACCGGTATGGAGGGCTACACGGCCATCGACGCCGGTGACGTGCTCACCGCCGACAAGGCCGGTGTCGTGTCCGAGGTCTCCGCAGACCGCGTCGTCGTCATGCTCGACGAGGGCGGAACGCAGGAGTACCACCTGCGCAAGTTCGACCGCTCCAACCAGGGCACGTCGTACAACCAGAAGGTCGTCGTCAACGCCGGTGAGCGCGTCGAGGTCGGAGAGGTCATCGCCGATGGCCCCGCCACCGAGAACGGCGAGCTGGCCCTCGGAAAGAACCTCCTCGTCGCGTTCATGACGTGGGAGGGCTACAACTTCGAGGACGCGATCATCCTGAGCCAGGACCTGGTGAAGGACGACACCCTCTCGTCGATCCACATCGAGGAGTACGAGGTCGATGCTCGCGACACCAAGCTCGGCAAGGAGGAGATCACCCGTGACCTCCCCAACGTCAGCCCGGAGCTGCTGAAGGACCTCGACGAGCGCGGCATCATCCGCATCGGCGCCGAGGTCCGTCCCGGCGACATCCTCGTCGGCAAGGTCACGCCGAAGGGTGAGACCGAGCTGTCGGCCGAGGAGCGTCTGCTCCGCGCGATCTTCAACGAGAAGAGCCGCGAAGTCCGTGACACCTCGCTGAAGGTGCCCCACGGTGAGCAGGGCACGATCATCGCCGTCAAGGAGTTCAACGCCGAAGACGGCGACGACGAGCTCGGCTCCGGCGTGAACCGCCGCGTCGTGGTCTACATCGCCCAGAAGCGCAAGATCACCGAGGGTGACAAGCTCGCCGGCCGTCACGGCAACAAGGGTGTCATCGCGAAGATCCTCCCGATCGAGGACATGCCGTTCATGGCGGACGGCACCCCGGTCGACATCGTGCTGAACCCGCTCGGTATCCCGGGTCGAATGAACTTCGGTCAGGTCCTCGAGACCCACCTCGGGTGGATCGCGAAGCAGGGCTGGAAGGTCGAGGGCACCCCGGAGTGGGCGGCTCGTCTGCCGGAGCAGGCCTTCGAGGCGGCTCCCGGTACGAAGGTCGCCACCCCGGTGTTCGACGGTGCGAGCGAGGAGGAGATCGCCGGTCTCCTCGACGTGACCACCCCGACCCGCGACGGTGTCCGTCTGATCGACTCCACCGGAAAGGCCCAGATGTTCGACGGCCGCTCGGGTGAGCCGTTCCCGGCTCCGATCTCCGTGGGCTACATGTACATCCTGAAGCTGCACCACCTGGTCGACGACAAGATCCACGCACGTTCCACGGGTCCGTACTCGATGATCACCCAGCAGCCGCTCGGTGGTAAGGCGCAGTTCGGTGGACAGCGCTTCGGTGAGATGGAGGTGTGGGCCCTCGAGGCCTACGGCGCCGCGTACGCGCTCCAGGAGCTCCTCACGATCAAGTCCGACGACATCCTCGGCCGCGTCAAGGTGTACGAGGCGATCGTCAAGGGCGAGAACATCCAGGAGCCCGGCATCCCCGAGTCCTTCAAGGTGCTCATGAAGGAGATGCAGTCGCTCTGCCTGAACGTCGAGGTCCTCTCGGCCGACGGCACGCTGGTCAACCTCCGCGACACCGACGATGAGGCGTTCCGCGCCGCAGAGGAACTCGGTATCAACATCTCCAGCCGCTTCGAGGCCGCCTCGATCGACGAGATCTAATCCGCTGGTGTGCTCGGGAGCCCCGCTCCCGAGCACACCCCAGCAGACTTCTCAAAAAGAATTCCGACACAGGAGAATCAGTGCTCGAGTCAAACACTTTCGATGAGCTTCGCATCGGCCTGGCCACCGCGGACCACATCCGCGCGTGGTCGTACGGTGAGGTCAAGAAGCCCGAAACCATCAACTACCGCACCCTGAAGCCGGAGAAGGATGGTCTCTTCGGAGAACAGATCTTCGGCCCGTCCCGCGACTGGGAGTGCGCCTGCGGCAAGTACAAGCGTGTCCGCTTCAAGGGCATCGTCTGCGAGCGCTGCGGCGTGGAGGTCACCAAGAGCTCCGTCCGTCGCGAGCGCATGGGTCACATCGAGCTCGCCGCTCCCGTCACCCACATCTGGTACTTCAAGGGTGTGCCCTCGCGTCTCGGCTACCTGCTCGACATGGCGCCGAAGGACCTCGAGAAGGTCATCTACTTCGCCGCCTACATGGTCATCTCGGTCGACGAGGATGCTCGTCACCGCGACCTGGGCACGCAGGAGAACAACATCCGCCTCGAGCTGAAGACGCTCGGCGACCGCCGCGACTCCAAGATCGCGGAGCGCCTGGCCAAGCTGGAGGAGGAGCTCGCTGCTCTCGAGGCAGAGGGTGCCAAGGCCGACGCCAAGAAGAAGGTGAAGGACGCCGCCGAGAAGGAGATGTCCCTCATCCGCAAGGGTGCCGACGAGCAGATCGCCAAGCTCGAGCGCGTGTGGGAAGACTTCCGCACCCTCGAGGTCGGCGCACTGCGCCCGGAGGACGACGTCTTCCACGAGCTGCAGGACCGCTTCGGTCAGTACTTCGAGGCCTACATGGGCGCCGAGTCGATCCAGCGTCGCCTCGCGGCGTTCGACCTGGTCGCCGAGGCGGAGAACCTGCGTCTGCAGATCTCCGAGGGCAAGGGCCAGCGCAAGATCCGTGCGATCAAGCGCCTCAAGGTCGTCAGCTCGTTCCTCGAGACCGGCATGAGCCCGGCCGCGATGGTCCTCGACGTCGTCCCGGTCATCCCGCCGGAGCTGCGCCCGATGGTCCAGCTCGACGGTGGCCGTTTCGCCACCTCCGACCTGAACGACCTGTACCGCCGCGTCATCAACCGCAACAACCGTCTTCGTCGTCTGATCGACCTCGGTGCTCCCGAGATCATCGTCAACAACGAGAAGCGCATGCTGCAGGAGGCCGTCGACGCACTGTTCGACAACGGTCGCCGTGGTCGTCCCGTCACCGGTACCGGAAACCGTGCCCTGAAGTCCCTCAGCGACATGCTGAAGGGTAAGCAGGGTCGCTTCCGTCAGAACCTGCTCGGCAAGCGCGTCGACTACTCCGGCCGTTCGGTCATCATCGTCGGCCCGCAGCTGAAGCTGCACCAGTGTGGTCTGCCCAAGCAGATGGCTCTGGAGCTCTTCAAGCCGTTCGTCATCAAGCGTCTGATCGACCTCGGTCACTCGCAGAACATCAAGGCCGCCAAGCGCGCGGTCGAGCGCACCCGTCCCGAGGTCTGGGACGTGCTCGAGGAGATCATCCGTGAGCGTCCGGTTCTGCTGAACCGTGCACCCACGCTGCACCGCCTCGGCATCCAGGCGTTCGAGCCGCAGCTCGTCGAGGGCAAGGCCATCCAGCTGCACCCGCTCGTCTGCGCGGCGTTCAACGCCGACTTCGACGGTGACCAGATGGCTGTGCACCTGCCGCTGTCGGTCGAGGCTCAGGCCGAGGCCCGCGTGCTGATGCTCGCGTCGAACAACATCCTGAAGCCGTCCGACGGACGCCCGGTCACCCTGCCTTCGCAGGACATGATCATCGGTCTGCACCACCTGACCACGGTCAAGGAGGGCGCAGCCGGTGAGGGCCGTGCATTCGGTTCGGTGGGCGAGGCGATCCTGGCCAAGGACGAGGGCACCCTCGACCTCCAGGCGAAGATCCGCATCCGCATCCCGGGTCTGACCTTCCTCGAGGGCGAAGCTCCCGAGGGCTACGAGCGCCACGGTCTCGTGGACGCCTCGCTGGGTCAGGCGATCTTCAACGACACGCTGCCGAAGGGCTACCCGTTCGTCCGCGAGCAGGCTGACAAGAACAAGCTGTCGCAGATCGTCAACAAGCTGGCCGAGGAGTACCCCAAGGTCGAGACCGCTGCATCGCTGGACCGCATCAAGGACGCCGGCTTCTACTGGGCCACGCGCTCCGGTGTGACCGTCGCCCTGAGCGACATCCTCACCCCGCCGAACAAGGCGGAGATCGTCGCCGGCTACGAGAAGCAGGCCGCGAAGGTCCAGTCGCAGTATGAGAAGGGTCTGACGACCGACTCCGAGCGTCGCCAGGAGCTCATCAAGATCTGGACCGAGGCGACCGACGAGGTCCAGGCCGCGATGAAGGCGAACTTCCCGGAGGACAACACCATCAACCGCATGGTGTCCTCGGGCGCCCGTGGTAACTGGCTGCAGATCCGGAACATCGCCGGTATGCGTGGTCTCGTGAACAACCCCAAGGGTGAGATCATCCCGCGTCCGATCATCTCCTCGTACCGCGAGGGTCTGTCGGTTGCGGAGTACTTCATCGCGACGCACGGTACCCGTAAGGGTCTGGCCGACACCGCTCTGCGTACCGCCGACTCGGGTTACCTGACCCGTCGTCTGGTGGATGTCTCGCAGGACGTCATCATCCGCGAAGAGGACTGCGGCACGTCGAAGGGCCTCGAGCTCCCGATCGCCGCTCCGAACTCGCAGGGCGAGCTGGTGCGCGACGCGAACGTCGAGAACTCGGTGTTCGCTCGTACGCTGGCCTCCGACGTGGTCGACAGCAAGGGCGAGGTCCTCGCCTCTGCCGGTGACGACGTGGGTGACGTGCTGATCGACAAGCTGGTCGCTCTGGGCGTCGAGACCATCAAGGTGCGCTCGGTCCTGACCTGCGACTCCGCCGTCGGTGTCTGCGCGCAGTGCTACGGCCGTTCGCTCGCGACGGGTAAGACCGTCGACATCGGCGAGGCCGTCGGTATCATCGCGGCCCAGTCGATCGGTGAGCCCGGTACCCAGCTGACGATGCGTACCTTCCACACGGGTGGTTCGGCATCGGCGGACGACATCACGCAGGGTCTTCCCCGCGTGCAGGAGCTCTTCGAGGCGCGTACCCCCAAGGGCGCGTCGCCGATCGCCGAGGCCGATGGCCGCATCGCGATCGACGAGACCGACAAGGGCAAGAAGGTCATCCTCACGCCCGACAGCGGTGAAGAGCCGGTCATCTACCCGGTGCTGAAGCGTGCGACGCTTCTCGTCGAGGACGGGCAGCACGTCACGGTCGGTCAGCCGATCCTGGTGGGCACGCTCGACCCCAAGGAGATCATGCGCGTCATGGGTGCTCGCGAGGTGCAGCGTTACCTCGTCGGCGGCGTCCAGGGCGTGTACCGCTCGCAGGGTGTGCCGATCCACGACAAGCACATCGAGGTCATCGTCCGTCAGATGCTCCGCAAGGTCACTGTCGTCGATCACGCCGACACGAACCTGCTGCCGGGTGAGATGGTCGACCTCAAGCGCTACCAGTCGATCAACCGCGAGACCGTGGCAGAGGGCAAGCGCCCCGCGTCGGGCCGACCGGAGCTGATGGGTATCACGAAGGCGTCGCTCGCGACCGAGTCGTGGCTGTCGGCCGCCTCCTTCCAGGAGACGACCCGCGTGCTCACCGAGGCTGCGATGCAGGGCAAGCGCGACCCGCTGGTCGGTCTCAAGGAGAACGTCATCATCGGTAAGCTCATCCCCGCCGGAACCGGTCTCTCGAAGTACCGCGACGTCACGGTCGAGGCCACCGAGGAAGCCAAGAGCGAGCGTTACCCGAACCGGATCTTCGCATCCGACGGCGCGTACGCCGACGGCGACTTCGGATACGTCGACTTCGACGCGTTCTCGACGGACGACATCACCCCCGGTACGTATAACTGAGTACTGAGTGATTGAGGAAGGCCCCGGGGTTCGCCCCGGGGCCTTCTTCGTGCGCGCTGCCATCCGCCGAGTGCACGGTTTGCTGCCGAGCGCACGGCGAGTTCGCGTGGACGAGCCGTGCGCTCGACACGAGGCCGTGCACTCGACGGCGGGGTGGCGGGGAAGCGGGCGCGGTAATGTCGGCGGGTGAGCAACGAGACATCTTCCGCTCGGTCCGTGGTCGTGATCGGCGATGCCTTGATCGACGAGATCCACGATGCCGCGGGGGTGCGTGAACTGGTCGGCGGCGCCGCGCTGAACGTCGCCGTGGGCCTGCGTCGGCTCGGCATCGAGACGACTCTGATCGCCATGGTGGGTGACGATGAGGCCGGCGCGCACATCCGCGAGTACCTCTCCGATCACGGCGTGCGTCTGATCTCGAGCGAGGCACCCCTCGGGTCTTCACGCGCGATCGTGCGGCGGGCGGCGAACGGTGAACCGGAGTACGTGTTCAACGAGGCGGCCCGGCAGCGCAGCATCCGTTACTCGGACGAGGCGCGCGAGGCGATCGCGGATGCCGGGCTCGTCGCGATCAGCTGCTTCCCCTTCGACGTGCCGAGCGAGGTGGATGCTCTCGTCGGTGCCCTCGCTGATGCCCGTGTCGCCGTGGACCCCAATCCACGTCTCGGGATGCTGCACGATCGGGCCGAGTTCGTCCGAGGGTTCGAACGGATCGCCGCATCGGCAGTCATCGTCAAGGTCGGCGCCGACGATGCCGCGCTCCTCTACGATGGCGATCTCGACGCGCTGCGAGTGCGGCTTCGCGAGATCGGTGCCGCTGCGGTGCTGGCGACCGCAGGTGCTGCCGGCGCGACGCTCGACACGGAAGCGGGCATCGCCTCCGCGCCGATCACCCCGCTCGCCGGTGACGTGATCGACACGGTCGGCGCAGGAGATGCGACGCTCGCAGCCGTTGCCGCTGGGCTGGTGTCCACGTCCCCGACCGAGCTGAGGGAGTGGCGTGTGCTCCTCCTCCGCGCCATGCACATCGCGGCTGCGACGTGTCGCGCGGAGGGCGGTCTGCTGCGGACTCCGGAGTCGTTGGCGGACGCTCAGCGCGGGGTCCACGGCAGCTGACGGTTCGATTTCTTCGACCCGGCTCGGGCAGGTATGCTTATCTTTCGTGCCCCCGGTTGGCTGTTCAAGTCGGACGGGTGCGCTCTGGCGAGTTACCCAAGCGGCCAAAGGGATCTGACTGTAAATCAGACTGCTCAGCATTCGGGGGTTCGAATCCCTCACTCGCCACCACGGAGGTCCTCGGACCCGACCAGGACGTTTCGAAAGGCCGCTGACTCGAGTCAGCGGCCTTTCGGCTTGATCCGATCGTCTCGGCGAGAGGACGCGACGGGGGACCGCGCCCTCGGTCCCGTGCCCAGCCGCCGACGGAGTCCTCGAATTCTGCCCTCGCCCGCTACAGTCTCACTCGAACCACCTACGAGAGGCAGCACCGATGGTCGATGACGCAAGGCTCGCCCAGCTGGAGAACGAGCACGTCGAACTCGTCCTGCGCCGGTTCGACCGCAAAGACGCGTGGGAGCTCGGGCGTGCCATCGCAGAACGGGCACTCGCAGCTGGTCATCCGGTCGCCGTCGACGTGCGCACCTCGTCCGGGATCCTGTTCCACGCGTCGCTGCCGGGCGCGACCGCCGATAACGATTCCTGGGTGGAGAAGAAGGCCGCGACGGCCCTCCGCTTCGACACCAGCACCGCGCTGCTGGAGGCACGGATCGAGAACGGCGGGCGCGACATGTACGAACCCGGGTGGCTCGATCCCGCCGTCTACGCCGTCGCCGGCGGTGCTGTCCCCATCCGCGTGGAGGGTGTGGGTGTCGTCGCGGTCGCGACGATGTCGGGGTTGCCGTCTGCGCAGGACCACGACAACGTCGTCGACGGCATCCGCGGGCTCGGACTCCTCGCGGGATAGCGCCTCCGGCCCGGCTGCCGGTCAATGCTCGGGCGGTGTGACGCAGATGGCCGGCCCGCATCGGCGGGCCGGCCATCTCTTCGTGATCGGATCAGCGCAGCGTGACGTCGATCGTCTCGGTGAACGGGTCGATGTCGATGTTGGTCGTGATCGCGTAGCCGGAACCGGACGCACCCGTGGGGCGGAACTGGATGCGGATGTTGGTGATGTCGTTCGCGGTGATGATGCCCGTGATCGAGCCGTCAGGGTTCGTCGTCACCACGATGCCGATGGCGTTGGTGACTGCCAGGGTGACGCCAGGGTCGGGCACGATCGTCACGCTCGTGCCGGCGGGAAGCAGCGCGAGGTTCCCGTCCGCGTCGCTGCCCTCCACCGTGAAGTTGGTGACGTTGCCGCTCACGACGCTCACGGTTGCTCCCGTCGCCCAGAAGGTGGCGGGCGGTGCCGTGGTGGAGGCCGCGGCCAGGGGAGTGGCGACCGCGACAGCGACGACCGGCACCGACCACGCCGCCCCCTTGACGAGCGTCCGGCGGGAGAGGCCGTGGGTGTCGAGTTCTTCCTGCATGTTCGTTCCTTGTCCGGCTCTGTCGAGCCCTCTGTTCCGTGGGCTCTCTGTCGTCCCTCGGTAAGGAGTCGGAATGCACTCGGAGGTGACGCGAGGGGGTCAGGAAAGTGGATTCGCGTCACGTTCTCCGCCTTTTCGGCTCTTTCTTCTCCACCTCGCGTCACTTTCGGAGGCCGTCTGACTCCTTGTAGGTGTATCGACGCACAGGCGTCCACACCGGAGGCATCGGCGTCCAATCGAGGGGATTCGGAACAGATGAATGAGAACGAGGTAGCAGTCCCGGGGCGCGGCATGTCGCGCAGGACGATCGTGAAGGGAGCAGCATGGTCGCTGCCCGTGATCGCCGCCGCCGTGGCCACACCACTGGCGGCTGCATCGACGACGAACTGCACGGCGACGGTCAGCACGAGCACCGCCACGTACACACGGCTGAGCGCCACCTCGTCCGTGTTCACGTGGACCGACCTCTTCGGTGACGGCAAGGACTTCACGCTCACGCTCAACGCCGTGCCCAACGGGGCGGCCAACATGACCATCAACACGACGAACAACTTCGTTCTGGATTCCAGCACGCAGGGCAATGAGTCGCTGCCCAGCGTGCGGTTGTCGCTCGACACCGTCAACCTCAACAACATCGGCGGAGGCGAGCGGGTGACATTCAGCTTCGCCCTGGATGGCGCGCCAACCATCGTCGAGAACTTGACGTACAAGATCAAGGACATCGACGGCTTCCAGGCAGTCGATGCCCTCGGCGGCGCAGAGCGCGTCTACCTTTCGGCGGGGGCCGGGACCGGCGTCTACAACTCCGACTGGATCCGCGGACAGGGGACGGCCGCCAACCCGTGGCGGCCGTTCACCGGCGCCCCGAACGTCGAGGTCATTCCCACCAACACGGGAGGCAACATCGCGGTCACCGCAGCGACGGTCGGTGCATTCGACCTCACCTTCGTCGCCAACAACTCGGGTCGTGCGGGCACGGATCGGCCGAACCAGAACATCTGGGTGGGCCCGTTCAGCTTCACCGCGGTGAACCCCGCCTGCCTCGCATGATGCCGTCGAGGAGGTCGACTCGGTCGACGGGATGGGTCGCAGGGGCGATGCTCGTCCTCGGTGCGCTCATCGCACCCGCGGGCGTCAGCGCCGCAGCAGCCGCAGAGGTCGCCCCGGGGGACTCCGTCTACATCGGCAGCAAGGAAGGCTACAGCGGTACGGGGGTCTTCCCGATCTGGTCTGAGGGGATCCCGAGCGGGGATCCTGACCTGTGGGCGTACTGCCTCGAGAACCAGGTGACGGCGCAGACGGGCCGGGTAGGCACTGTCGGCGACGGCGGCGACTTCCTCGGCAGCAACTACTTCGTGGATCCTGCCGTGCAGGGGAAGGTGCTGTGGGTGCTCGCCCACAGCTATCCCGCGGTGAGCCTCGCAGATCTCGCAGCGTCGGCCGGGGTCGCGCAGATCTCGCGGAACGATGCGATCGAGGCCACGCAGTATGCGATCTGGCGCTATACGGACCTCACGTTCGATGCCGCGTGGCCATGGGAGACGCCGGACTCGGAGGCGGCCTACTGGTACCTCGTGAACGGCGCGAACGCGAGTCCAGGGCTGACCCCAGAGGATCTCGAGGTCATGGCCACCGTGACGGCGCCGGATGCGGCGCAGGTCGCGGGGACCCTCATCGGACCGTTCGTCGTGAACACCAACCGGGCCTCGGCCTCCGTCTCCGTCGATCCCGCCGTGGCGGTCACCGACGTGAACGGGGCGGCAGTGGCCCTCGACGCGGTCGTCGACGGTCAGGAACTGTATCTGGACCTGCGTGCATCGACGGCAGCGGGAAGCGCGACCGTTCGGGTCGCGGCCGAGGGATCGAGCAGCACCGGCATGGTGGTCTCGGTGCCGAACGTGCCGGGTGGCACGCCAACTGCCGACGACCACGCGCAGTCGATCATCCTGGTGGCACCCGAGGCGACGCAGACGACCGGGGAGGCGACCGTGGAATGGGCCGCTCAGCCCGGTGCAGCGGAGCCGGTGATCGGGACGTCGCTGGTCGACGCCGCCGACGGCGACCGGGTGCTGGGATGGAACGGGGGAGCGGTGATCGACACCGTCGCCTACCAGAACCTGGTTCCGGGCACGGAGTACACGGTCTCGGGTGAGCTGGTGCGCAAGTCCGACGGTCAGCCGACCGGCATCACGGGTTCGACGACGTTCACTCCGACGACGGCGAACGGCTCCGTCGGTGTGAACCTCGTCGTGCCGGCGGGCTTCGCCGGAGACGTGCTCGTGGCCTTCGAGGAGCTCTTCGAGGGCCCGGACGCATCCGGAGACCCGGTGGCCGAGCACAAGGACATCGACGACCTCGCGCAGACCGTCACGGTGGAGCAGGCGCCGGAAGCACCTGAGCCGTTCATCGGAACATCGCTGGTCGATGCCGCTGACCAGGACCATGTTCTGGCTCCGGGCGGCGGAACCCTCATCGACACGATCGCGTACCGCAACCTGACGCCGGGAACCGAGTACACGGTCACGGGTGTGCTGATGGACAAGGCGAACGGGGAGCCGACGGCCATCACGGGGTCGACCACGTTCACGCCGACCGCTCCGGACGGCTCGGTCGACGTGTCGTTCCGTGTCACGGCAGAGTCCGCCGGCACGGTGCTGGTGGCGTTCGAGGGGCTTTTCGTCGGCACGGATGTCACCGGGGACCCTGTCGCGGTGCACACCGACCTCGATGACGCGGCGCAGACGGTCGCGGTCGAAGCGGCGGATCCCGGTGTGCCCACCACACCGGCTCCGGGTGGAAAGGGAGACCTCGCGGCGACCGGCGCCCCGGCACCGATCGCGGGCATCGCTGCGGCGCTGCTCGCTGTTCTGGCCGGCGCTGTTCTGATGCTGACGAGGCGGCGCCGCCTCGTCGCCTGACCGGGCGCCCGGACAGGACAGGGTCGCGGAGTTCCCCACTCCGCGGCCCTGTCCGCTGCCGCTAATATGAGCCCAGCCCCGTCGTTGAACACAGATTCAGTTGTGGACCGACCGCCTGGATCTGTCTACGGTCAGCTGCTCGTCGGAGATGAGCGGGCGTTCTTCTGGAGAGGGAAGACGTGGAAGATTCTCGCGGTGATGCCGAACTCCTCCGTGCGCTTCGGGACGGTGATCAGGCAGCGTATGCCGTGCTGTGGGAGCGACACATCGGCGCTGCACTCCGCTACGCGCACCGGCTGTTCCCTTCGCGGTCGGAGGATCTCGCCTCCGAGGCGCTGCTCGCCATCTACCAGCAGGTGACGACCTCGGACGCGGGGCCCGAGTTCGCGTTCCGGTCGTATCTCAAGGCGGTGATCCGCAACACGGCGATCCGGTGGCGCAAGGATGCCGACCACATCGACGACACCGTCGAGCCCGATCGGGCCGACTTCCGCGATGCGCTCAGCCTGGTCGAGCGGGAGACGAACGCCCAGCAGTTCCTCGGGGCGTTTCAAGAGCTCCCGGAACGCTGGCAACGCGTGCTGTGGCTGACCGAGGTCGCTGACGTCCCCCGCCCGGAGGTCGCGCGCGAGCTCGGCATCAAGCCCAACGCCGTATCCGCCCTGCAACGACGAGCCCGTTCCGGGCTCAAGATGCACTGGCTCACGTCGCAGGTGCCTCTCGCGCTGCGCGACGACGAGGCTCATGTCGCTCGCCTGCTCCCGCGACACCTCACCGAGCCGCTCGACGAGGTCGTGGCGCAGGAAGTGGCCGGGCATGTGCCCTCATGTGACGTGTGCGGCGACCTGTTCGTCACCCTTCGCAGTGATGCCCAGCGCCTGCACGGCGTCACCCTCTCCGCCGTCGGATTCGGCGCACTGGGAGTCATCCTGCCGTCCACCGGAGCTTTCGCTCCCGGCACCGCGGTGGCGGCCGCGGTCATCGCCACCGGAGCAGGAGCGGGTCTTGCGAGTCTTCTGGCGGGCGGCCTCGGCGTACTCACCGCCGGAACCCTGATACTCGGTTCGCTGCTGCTCCCCGGAGCCACGCCGGCCGTATCCGCGCCCTCCGCGGAGGGCGACAAGCCGTGGAGTGCGGCGCCGTCCGTCCCTCACGTCGGAGCGCCGGCCCCCGTCGTCGGAGCGCCCGACGGGACGGTGGCCACCCCCGCGCCGTCCGCGCCCCCGTCCCCTCCGCGAACCGGACGCTGGAACTCGGACCCGTCGATCGACTCCATCGACCTCGTCGACGACCCGAATGCCCCCGGACCGCGCAACCCCACGAGGCCGGGAACGGCGCCGGGGACGACGCCGGATCCGGGGGAGAATCCGGGCTCGTCCCTCGGCCCGGGGGTCACCAGCCCTGCGGCATCCTCCGGCTACCTCGCTCCGGTGGTGGCGGGCACCGCCACGCCAGGGTCGGCTGTCGCGATCGAAGTCGACGGTGCGCGGTACACGCCGGTCGTCGCCGCCGACGGTGCGTGGTCCTTCGACCCGCGCGCTCTGGAGCTCCCCGCCGGCACGTACGACTATCGCGCCTGGGCGTTCGATGCCACCGGGCAGTCTCCGGCCACGACGGGCACCTTCACCATCGAGCCCATCGTCGTCGAGGGTTTCGAGAACATCGTCGGCACGGAAGACATGCTGGTCGATGAGGCGAGCACCACAGGCTTGGTGATAGCCGTCACGGGGCCGGCGAACGGAACGATCTACGTGACCACCATGCAGGGGCACTCGGCGATCATCCCTCTCGACGACACCGGGTATGCGCTCAAGCGATTGCGGATGAACTCCCGCGGTTGGTACTGGTTCACCTTCCGAGCGATGGACTCCGACGGCTACCTGGGGTCGATGGTGGAACACCCTCTCGACGTCTACGATCCCGACATCATCTTCGACCCCTGGGGGCCGGGGCCGGAGGAGATGACGTTCGAGCTCGTCGACCCCTGACGGCGCTCCGGGCGGCTGCTGTCACCCGTCCGTCGGGACGACCGGTCCGCTGCCGGTGAGCGCGTACCGGCTGCCATCCGAGCGGCGTTCCACGAGCTGGTAGTCCACGAGATAACGGCGGAGCACGGCGACATCTTCCGAATACGGCAAAAGCCTGCTGTTCGCCTCGCGTTCGGTGACGACCTCTCCTTCGGAGAACACAGCGCGGGCGACCCAGGCGAGGAGCTCCCCGCGCTCGTGGAGGTTCGCCGGGTACTGGCGGATGCGCTTTCCGTCGGTGAACCGTTCGATCCCCTCGCGCCGGGGAACGGTGGCCGACGCCAGAATCTCTCGGAACACGTCGGGCGCGAGCGCCTGGGTCTCCGCGTCGACGAGCCCGCTCTGCGTGACCGCCTCCGTCACCCGTCGGCGTCGGGAGGGCGAGAGACCTTCCGTGGCCGACGCGAGACTGCTGCCCAGCATCACCTCGGCGGCGACCCGGCGCGTCTCCGGGTTCGCGAGAATCGCGATCAGCGGTCGCCAGCCGTTCGAGTCTTCCATCGCACCATCTTTCATCCGCAGCGCCGCCTCGTGCTCCCGCTGCGAGCCGTGGGAACCTCCTGCAGGCTACTTCGTGTGATCATCTCAGCGCGATATACGGGTGACACCGAGACCCTCCATCCGCCACACTGAGTCCCATGGGATCAGCGTTGACCACCATCGGATTACCCGTCGCCCTCGGCATCATCATGCTGGGTCTCGGCCTCAGCCTCACTCTCGCCGACTTCGCGAGAGTCCTGAAGCAGCCGAAGGCGGTGATCATCGCGCTGCTCTGTCAGCTCGTCGTGCTGCCGGCGATCTGCTTCGGACTCGTGCTGGCGTTCCAGCTCCCGCCGATCCTGGCCGTCGGCATGATGATGCTGGCCGCATCGCCCGGCGGTACCACCGCGAACCTTTACAGCCATCTGTTCCGCGGAGACATCGCGCTGAACATCTCGCTCACCGCGGTGAACTCGGTCATCGCGGTGATCACACTGCCGATCATCACCAACTTCGCCATCGCCTACTTCCAACCGTTCGACGATCGGCTCGGACTGCAGTGGTCGAAGGCGCTCGAGGTGTTCGCGATCGTGCTGCTGCCGGTGGCCCTGGGCATGCTCGTGCGCCGCTTCTGGCCGACGTTCGCCACGGGCATGGACAAGCCGGTGCGCATCGCCTCGGTGATCATCCTGATCGTCGTGATCGCGGGCGCGGTGGCCTCGAACTGGACACTGCTGGTGGCCAACTTCACGCAGCTCGCCCTCATCACGGTGTTGTTCTGTCTGATCAGCCTCACCATCGGGTTCCTGGTCCCCCGGATGCTGCGGGTGGGGAAGCGGCAGGCGATCGCCACGTCGTTCGAGATCGGCATCCACAACGCGACGCTGGCGATCGTGATCGCGCAGTCCGTGCTCGGCTCTGTGGAGCTGAGCCTCCCCGCCGCCGTCTACGGAGTGCTGATGTTCTTCATCGCGTTCGGGTTCGGCTTCCTCATCCGGGATCGCTCATCCGAAGGTGCCGAGGGCATTGCGGCGCCCTCGGGTGCCTCCCGTTCATAGACTGGAGCGATGCGACCGCTCACAGAGGCCGACGTCAGGGCATCGTTCGTCAATGCGGATGCCGATGAGCTGCGGACCATGGAGATGCCGCACGACTTCCTGCTCGTCGACTGGGACTACCTCGACTTCTTCGCCTGGCAGGATCCGAGCGCCAATCGACGCGGCTATGTGCTGGTCCCGCACGGCGATGGGGTTCTCGGCGTCGTCCTCCGTGCCACCGAGCCGGGGCGCGGACGCTCGGGTCTGTGCAACATCTGCCACACCATGCAGCCGGGCAATCAGATCGCACTCCTCTCCGCACGGCGCGCGGGAGAGGCGGGGCGACGAGGGGACTCGTTCGGCACCTACATGTGTGCCGATCTGTCGTGCCACGAGAACGTGCGTCTGGCGCACCCGCTCGCGCCCAACGAGATCCGGACTCCCGGGCAGGTCGACTTCCGCCTCGACGGCACGCGGCGTCGGATGGAGAGCTTCGTCTCGCAGGTCTGGGAGCAGAACTGATCACGGTTACGCTGGACCACACGTCCTGTGCTCGAAGGAGAAGCCATGAGTGATGCCATCCTGTTCGCCGTCGAAGAGGGAATGGCTCGGCTCACGCTGAACCGTCCTGCTCGCCTCAATGCGTTCAACGCCGACCTCGCCCACGCGTGGAGGGATGCGACGGCCGAGGCGACGTCGCGGTCCGACGTGCAGGCGATCCTGATCGATGCGGCAGGTCCGGCCTTCTGTGCCGGCGGCGATGTCATCGACATGGCCACGACGATGGGTGCATCCGGTGCGGAGATCACCGCGCTCGCCGAGGTAATCAACGCCGGTATCCGGTCGCTCACCGAGTCTGCGGTGCCCGTCGTCGCCGCCGCGCACGGCACCACGGCCGGCGGAGGCCTCGGCATCCTGCTCTCCAGCGATTACGCGGTCGTCGGGTCGCGTTCCAAGCTCGGCAGCCTGTACGCGAACATCGGCCTGACTCCCGACCTCTCGGTGTCGGCGCAGCTCGCCAGGGCGGTCGGCCAGCGTCGCGCGTTGCAGCTCGTGCTTCAGGACCGGCTGCTGTCGGCATCGGAGGCCGTGGAGTGGGGGCTCGTCGCCGAGTCGGTGGAAGGCGCCGACGGTGCCGCCGAGGCGGATGCCGTGCGTGCCCGCGGCGAGGAGATCGCGCGCTTCTGGCTCGCCGGCGCAGCCGACGCGTACGGACAGGCGAAGCGGCTCGTGCGCTCGCAGCCCGAACGCTCGTTCGTCGAGCAGCTGACGGAGGAGGCGCGCTCGATCGGCGCAGCGCTGGAGACTCCGGATGCGCAGGCGAGGGTCGCGGCCTTCGCTGCCGCCTCCGCGAGGAAGTCGGGCTGACTTCTCCTACCCGCATCGGCGTCGGGTGACGACTTCTCCTCAGCACGGCGCTCGGCCCTCGCCTGCGGCGATGCGCGTGGCAGGATGAAGGCATCGCCGCTCGACGAGAGGATCGCCATGTCCCAGCCGGACATCACCACGCAGCCGCAGGGTGAGAAGAAGAATATGTCGCTGCTGATCAGAGGATCCCTCTGGATCGCCATCGGCGCACTGATCGCCGCGGCGCTCGTGTGCGTCATCTGGGTGCTCGTTGGGGATCAGGACGGGCTGATCGGAAGAGCCTTCCTCACGATCCTGCTCCTGGCGGCCTTCGCGGGGATCGCGATCCTCGAGGCCGGCCTCGCGCCGAATCGCCCCGACTGGTTGCAACTGGCCAGCATGGTGAGCTGGATCGTCGCGCTCCTCGTCGGAGCCGTCAAGATCTGGCTCCCCGAAGACGGCATGTTCTTCGGGGCCGAGCGCTTCTTCCAGCTGTTGCTCGTCATCGGCATCCTGCAGCTCGCCCTCCTGCATGTGCGGCTGTTCACTCCCGCCGCTGAACGGCACGTCACGACCTTCACCCGTGTGATCTACATCGTCACGATCACCTTCCTGGTCGGACTCGTCGGCATGCTCGTGTTCTTCCTCGCCTTCCCGAACACGTTCCACTACGGCGAGCTCTACTGGCGGATCGTCGTCGCGCTCACGATCCTCGTCGCCGTCGGCACCACGCTCATCCCGCTGCTCAACGCGCTGTTCGCGCCGAAGAAGAAGGCGTCGCCCGCTCGTGGCGTCGCACCGGCGCCGTCGTGGCCGACCTACGCCGACGGCGTCACCCCGCTGCCGGCGCTGCCCGACTCGTCGCCCGACTGGAACGCCTACTACACCGGATATCCGACCCCGGCGCCGTCGCAGCAGCAGCTTGCCGCGCCCGCGTCGAGTTTCCCGGTCGCGCCGCAGCCCGTGCCCCCGCAGCCCGTGCCGCCGCAGTTCGCGCCGCCCGCCGCTCCGGGTGGACACCTCGTCCCTCCTGCGCCTGCCGGAGGCCAGGCGTCGGCCCCGCAGCAGGGCGAACCGCAGGCGTTCCCGCCGCCGCCGCCCGCGCCCCAGCACCCTGCACAGTGACGCTCGAACTCGAGCTCGGCGAACTCGCGACCGAGATCGCCCGGGAAGCAGGGGCGCTCGCCCGAGCCCGTCGGCGTGACGGGGTGCGTCTCGCCGCCACCAAGACGACCCTCGCCGACATCGTGACGGACGCCGACCGCGAGGTCGAGGCGCTCATCCGAGAGCGTCTGCGCGCCGCCCGTCCCGACGACGGCTTCCTCGGCGAAGAGTCGGGGGCTGAGCCGGGTGCGAGCGGGATCACGTGGGTCGTCGATCCGATCGACGGCACGGTGAACTACGCCTACGGCATCCCGGCGTACAACGTCAGCATCGCCGCGGTGCAGGGCGAACCCGACCCGGAGACCTGGGTGGCACTCGCCGCAGCTGTCAACGCGCCCGCGCTCGGGGAGATCTTCACGGCGGCCCGTGGCCACGGAGCATGGTTGGAGGGAAGCCGCCTCGCGGTGACCGAGGAGACTCCGGCTGGTGCACTCTTGGGCACCGGGTTCGGCTACGACCCTGCGACCCACGAGGGCGATCTCGCCACGGTGGCGCGCGTCATGCCGATGGCGCGCGATCTTCGACGCATGGGTGCTGCGGCGCTCGACCTCGCCTACGTCGCGGCCGGTCGGCTCGACGGGTACTTCGAGCGGGGGCTCCGCCCGTGGGACCACGCCGCCGGGGCACTTCTGATCACGGAGGCGGGGGGCTGCGTGTCCCGCGTCGACGTCGAGTCGACGCGGCCGATGCTGGTGGCCGGAGGTCGCGACGTGCACGCCCGACTGCTCGACATCCTCGACCCGAAACACTGACCGATTCATGGCATTCCCAGGCTGATCAGGGTATGGTTTACCCGATCGTTACTTTCGCCACCCGAAGGTGAAAGTCTGAGTTTGCGCCCCCGAGCATGACGCACGACCGAGAGAAACGCTTTGCCCTTCGAGAATTCCCAGGCTGCCTCTGCGCCCACGCGCCGGTCCAGCCGACTCCGCACTGAGGCCCCCGAAGCCTCCGCGGCGGGAACGACGGCACCCGACTCCGCGGCAGAAGCCGCAGCCATCGCCCTCGCCGTCGTCGCTCCGCTTTCCCGCCGTGCTGCACGCCAGCGACAGACCACCGATGACACCGTGGTCGAACCGCCCTTCATCGCCCCGACGCCCGAGCCGATCATCGCGGATGTGCCCGCCTCGCCGGTTGCGGTCGACAAGGTGGAGCAGATCATCGAGATCGCCACCGGCGACGAGGCCCACGCTGCGGCCGAGCCGGAGCCGGCGACCGACCTGCCCCTCGAAGACGATGCCGACGCCTTCGAGCGTGCGTCCCGCGCTTTCCGCACGGGCTCGATCCCGACGGTCGACTCCGCCGCCGCCGCGTTCACCGCGCGGAAGTCGCCGGCTGCGGACTCTGCGCAGCCCGACGCGCCCGCCCACGTCGTCGCGCGCCGCCCGCGTAGCTTCCGCAAGGTCGTGGCCGTCGGCGCCAGCGTCGGCGTGATGAGCCTCGCAGGGCTCCTCGCCGTCTCCATGACTCTTCCCGCCGAGGCCGTCGCCGCGGTTCAGGGAACCTCGGTCGCCGCCACTTCGCTGGTCTCGGCTGCTGCCGCCGACGCGAAGGGAGCGGCCGACGACGAGATCCAGGCCTTCGTCGCACCCTCGGGCGTCGAGAACGAGACGCTTGCGCGGTCCGACGACTTCAGCACCGTCTCGCTGGTCCAGGTCGCCGCCGAGCAGGGCATCAACTACTCGGGTGAGATCTTCACGAACGACCCCGACGCGGCCATCCAGTGGCCCTTCCTGGTCGGCGTCGGCATGAGCTACGGGTACGGCATGCGCAGTGGCCGTCTGCACGAGGGCATCGACTTCGTTCCCGGCGACGGCGCCCCGGTTCAGGCGATCGCCGACGGCACCGTCCGCATCGCGACCGAGCAGGGCGGCGCTTACGGCGTGACCGTCTACATCGATCACGTCATCGACGGTTCGGTCATCACGAGCCACTACTCGCACATGCAGTACGGTTCGCTGCAGGTCAAGGCCGGCGAGACCGTCAAGGTCGGCACGGTCGTCGGCAAGACCGGAAACACGGGCCGTTCCTACGGCGCGCACATGCACTTCGAGCTCATCGTCAACGGGTCGACCATCGATCCGATGCCGTGGCTCAAGGAGAACGCCGGGCGGACGTCGTACTGACCGGCCCGGATTTCATGAGGACGCCACAGTAATGGTATTCTCGTACGGTTGCCCCGCGAGGGGCAGCACGCCCCGATAGCTCAGTGGCAGAGCACTTCCATGGTAAGGAAGGGGTCGTCAGTTCAATCCTGACTCGGGGCTCGCAGCATTCTTCTCACGCGGACGGATGCCTCGCGGCAGGGTAGCTCAGCTGGTTAGAGCGCACGACTCATAATCGTGAGGTCGCGGGTTCAAGCCCCGCTCCTGCTACAGATGAAAACCCCCGGTCATCCGGGGGTTTTGTCGTTTCCTGAACGGGCGCGGTATAGCCGATGATGTGGCCCGGCGCCGCGAGAGAGCAGGCGTGCGCGTGTCAGTCGACGACGCGCATCAGCCGGTCGCGGGAACGCTCGATGTGCGTGCGCATCGACTCGGCGGCCGCGGACGGATCGCCGTCGGTGATGGCGCGGACGATGGCCGCGTGCTCGTCGACCGTGTCGGACACGTACGCGCCCGTGTAGGCGAGTCGGAACGTGTGCAGGTGGCAGTGCGTGCGCGCATACGCCTGGCGGACCGTCTCGTTCTGCGCCGATCGGAACACGAGATCGTGCAGTCGCACGTCATGGCGGGAGAGCAGGCGGTAGGCGTCCGCTTCGCCGACCGCGGTCCGCCCCGCCTCGACCTCGTGGGCGAGTTCCTCAAGGTCCGTGGCCGAGCGGCGTTCGGCGGCGCTCGCCGCGCTGCCCGGCTCCAGCAGCAGGCGCAGTTCGAAGAGTTCGGTCAGCCGCGTCCGGTCGAGCAGATCGGTCGTGCGGTACCCGCGCAAGGGGAGCTTCTCGACGAGCCCGTCCGACTCGAGTCGAGCGAGCGCCTCGCGCACGGGGGTCGGCGACACCTCGAACTGCCGGGCCAGCTCGCCGGCGTTGATGCGTGCGTCCGGCGGGAAGGTGCCGTCGAGGATCGACTGCTGGAGCGCGCCGTACACCTCGTCGCCGAGCATCGTGCGTGCACCGGGGGTGAAGGAGGGCAACTGACCGAGCGTAGACATCCGACCTTTCCCTTGACATAGTGGCGGAGTGCAGCCATCATATCCTTTGAAAGATCAAATACGATATTTCAAAAGGAACCCTTTCCTGGAGGCTCAAAGATGCGCATCACACAGCACGTGCGGCTCGGCGCCGTCATCGCGGCAGCCGCCGCCCTCACCCTCGCGCTCGGCGCGTGCACCCCGCAGAACGCCGATCCGGATGCCGGCGGCGACGGGGCCGGCGGGGATCTGTCCGACGTGCGCGTCGCCCTCGTTCCCGGCGGCGCCCACCCGTACTTCCAGCCCTGGATCGAGGCCGGCGAGAAGGCGGCCAAGGACTTCAGCCTCGGCGAGGTCACGTTCAACGAGACCGCCGAGTGGGACCAGACCAAGCAGAACGATGTGATCAACTCGCTCGTTGCCAACGGCTACAACGCGTTCGGCATCTTCGGCGTCTCCCCGACGGACATCAACGCGACCTTCAAGAAGCTCACCGATGCGGGGGTCGCGGTCGGATCCATCGCCTCCTGTCCGGCAGGCGACGAGAACCTCGCCGCGTTCTGCCTCTCGACCGACACCGAGGAAGCCGCCTACCAGGCTGCCGCTGCGGCCATAGAGGCGATCGGCGGCAAGGGCACGATCGTGCACATGACCGGCAACAACGTCGACTCCAACACGCAGCGTCGCATCGAAGGCGTCCAGCGCGCGATCGACGAGACCGACGGCGCCGTGACCCTGCTCCAGACCATCACCGATGTCGACACCGACCTCGCGACCGCCCAGAAGGCGGCATCCGACCTCCTCGCGGCGAGCGGCTCCGAGATCAACGCGATCGTCACCACGGCCTACAACCCGGCCGTGGCGAGCGCTGAGGCGATCGCCGAATCCGGCCTCGAGATCCAGCTCGTCGCGATCGACGACGACGCCACCATCCTCGACGGCATCCGCGACGGCTCCGTCTACGGAACGGTCGCGCAGAACCCCGCCGGCCAGGCCTATGTGGGCAGCTGGGTGCTGGCGCAGCTCGCGAGCGGCACCTGCGAGATGGCCGACCCCGGAGTGATCGTCGACTCCGGCTCGTTCGTCGTCACGAAGGACAACGTCGACACGTACGACGACGAGCGCGTCGCGTTCGCCGAGAAGGTGAAGAAGCAGTTCGACGACGAGCTGCTCACCTGCAAGTGATCTGACCCACACCAGGAGATGTACCCGATGGCCAGTACGATCACCGATGCTCGCGCGTTCCTCGTGGACGTCGCCGTCGAGACCGAACGCACGGATGCCGTGCAGAGCTTCGTGTCTCAGGAGACGATCTTCGTCGAACTCACCACGAGCGATGGCCTGCACGGCCTCGGGTACTCCTACACGATCGGAACGGGAGGTCGCGCAGTGCTGTCGATGCTGCGCGACCACCTGCTCCCGATCCTCGTCGGCCAGGAAGCCGACCGCATCGAGGCGGTCTGGTACCGCCTGTTCGCCTCGACCCGCGCGACGACGACCGGGGCCATCACCTCGCTCGCACTGGCTGCCGTCGACACGGCGCTGTGGGACATCGCCTCGCGCAGAGCGGGACTCCCGTTGTGGCGCCTCGCGGGAGGGTTCCGTCGTGACATCCCCCTCTACGACACGGAGGGTGGGTGGCTGCACCTCGACACCGACGAGCTGGTGGCCGGAGCGCTCGCCTCGAAGGACGCCGGACTCAAAGGCGTGAAGGTCAAAATCGGCAAGCCGAGCGGACAGGAGGATCGCGAGCGACTGACGGCCGTTCGTGAGGCCGTCGGCTCGCACTTCGACATCATGGTCGACGCCAACCAATCGATGACCTCCGCCGAGGCCATCCGCCGTGCGCGGCTGTTCGACGGACTCGACCTCGGCTGGATCGAGGAGCCCCTGCCCGCCGATGACATCGAGGGGCATGCCAGGCTCGCGGCATCGACCTCGACACCGATCGCGGTGGGGGAGTCGATGTACTCGATCGCGCAGTTCCGCGAGTATCTCGACCGCGGCGCCGCGGGAATCGTCCAGGTGGACGTCGCCCGCATCGGCGGCATCACCCCTTGGCTGAAGGTCGCGCACCTCGCCGAGTCGTTCAACGTGCACGTGTGCCCGCACTTCCTCATGGAGCTGCACGTGAGCCTGGTCGCCGCAGTCCCGAACGGACGCTACGTCGAGCACATCCCGCAGCTGCGCGCGATCACCCGGACCGGCATGACCATCGAAGACGGCCGCGCCCTCGCCCCCGAGACGCTCGGTCTCGGGATCGATTGGGATCGCGACGCCATGGACGATCGGATCGTGCTCTGATGTCGCGTCTGGGCGCTGCCGCACGCGCCGAGCTCCGCTCACCGCGCGCGCTCCTCGTCGTCCTGATCGTCGTCCTGGTCACGACCCTGGCCATCCTCAAGCCGGCGTTCCTCAACGGCCCCTTCGTCATCGCGCCGCTGCTCACGACGATCGCGATCTTCACGGTCGTCGGGCTCGCACAGATGGTCGTGCTCTCGATCGGCCACATGAACCTCGCTGTGGGACAGCTCGCGGGGATCGGAGCGCTCGTCACCGGTGCCGCGTTCGAGAACTTCGGCCTGCCGCTCCTCGCCGGGCTCGCTCTCGGGGTGCTCGCCAGTACGGCGCTCGGCGCGCTCGCCGGATGGATCATCGCCAAGACCGGAGTGAACTCCTTCATCGTGACTCTCGCGATGAGCTTCACGCTGCTGGGGCTGATCCCCACGCTGTACAAGTCGTGGAGCACCGGCCAGGCGTTCACGGTCTCGCCCGCCGGGTTCGAGACCATCGGTCGCGGCACCTTCGCCGACGTCTGCATGTTCGGCTACTGCGGCTCGAACGCCGTGCCGCTCATGGTCCTGCCCGCCCTCGGCTGCATGGCCGTGATCTGGTACTTCTACACCTGCACCCGCAGCGGACGCGAAGTCCTGATGACCGGCAGCAGTGTGAAGGCCGCGGAGCTCTCCGGCATCCCCACCGCGAGCCGGACCATCCTCGCGCATGCCCTCTCCGGGCTGCTCGCGGCGATCGCCGGGTTCTTGCTCGCCGCGAGCACGGGGTCGTTCACCCCCGCCATCGGCAGCGAGTTCATGCTCTCCTCGTTCCTCGGACCGATCCTCGGCGGCACGCGGCTCGCCGGCGGCCTGGTCTCGATCGTCGGCACCGCGCTCGGCATCACGCTGACCTCGGTGATCCGCAAGGGGCTCGAGCTGTTCGGGGTCGGGCTCGAGACGCTCAACGTCCTGCTCGGCGTCATCCTCCTGGCGGCACTCGCCACGGACCGGCTGCGGCTGCTCTTCGCGCGACGCCGTCCCGCCGCAGCGACGGAGTCCGCCGCGACGCTCGCCGTCGAACTCGAAGAGGCGGAGGCCCACCGATGAAACGCATGATCAGCGCGAACAACCTCCTGCTGGTCGGGATCGTCGTGGTCGGAGCAGCCGTGCTGGGCATGGCGACGTCGGGACAGTTCTTCGGCCCGGTGTCGATGACGAGCTTCTTCCGGTTCGTCAGCGTGCCGATCCTGATCGGGCTCGCCCAGATGATCACGCTCTGCGTCGGGCAGCTCAACCTCGCGGTCGGTGCCATAGGCGGTGTCGCGGCCTGCTTCACCGGCGTGATCGTCACCTCCTGGGGCGTCCCCCCATGGATCGGTGCCCTCGTCGCCGTGCTCACCGGCGCCGTCCTCGGCCTCGTCAACGGCCTGCTGGTCGTCGGGACCAGGATCAACGGCTTCATCGTGACTCTCGCGATGTCGCAGATCCTGATCGGTGTGCAGTACGCCCTCGTGGGCACCCGTACGATCGAGCGCAAGGCCTGGCCCGAGCTCGCCGCCTTCGGGCGGTCGGAGATCCTGGGCATCCCCACGATCTTCCTGATGACGCTCGTGGTCGCCGTGATCGTCGCCCTCTACTTCGCACAGACGGTGTCGGGACGCAAGCTCCTGGCCAGCGGGGGCAACGCCTCGGCCGCGCAGCTCGCGGGAATCTCGACCGACCGGGCTCTCATCGTGGCCCACACGCTCTCCGGACTCCTCTGCGGCGTCGCCGCGATGGTGAGCATCTCGTTCCTCCCCGGCGTGAACACGACCGTCGGCGGCGACTGGCTGCTGCCGAGCTTCGCCGCACCGATCATCGGCGGCGTCGCGCTTGCCGGAGGGACCGTGGCCGTCCTCGGCACGGTGCTCGCGGCGATGGTCGTGCGGCTCGTGGATGCCGCCAGCCCGATCTTCCGCTTCGATGCCGAGGTCGTGAACTTCGTCGTCGGTGCGGTGGTGCTGGGTACCGTGGCTCTCGGCAAGCTGCGCGAGGTGCAGGCGTCTCGACATGCCAGCAGGATCAGATCGTTGCGAGCGGAAGCCGCACTGGCGGAGGTGAAGCGATGACCGTCGCACTGGAAGTCCGGAATCTGCGCAAGACGTTCCCTGGCGTGACCGCGCTCGCCGACGCGAACCTGACCCTCGAGGCCGGCTCGGTGCACGCGCTCATGGGCGAGAACGGTGCGGGCAAGTCGACGCTCATCAAGATCGTGACCGGTGTGCAGGGCGCTGACTCCGGGAGCCTGATCCTGGGCGGTGAGGAGATCTCGTTCTCGAACCCGCTGGAGGCGATGGCGGCCGGCATCGGTGTCGTGCATCAGGAGCGCAACGTCGTCCGCGAGTTCACCGTGGGGGAGAACATCGCCCTCTCCGCGATGCCCCGCCGTGCGGGCGCGGTCGACTGGCGGCAGGTGTGGCGCGAGTCGAAGCGCTGCCTGGACATGCTCGACCTCGACATCGATCCCCGCACGCCCATGCGTGAGCTCTCGGCCGCGCAGATCCAGCTCGTGGAGATCGCCCGCGGCCTGTACCGCAGCGCCAAGGTGCTCCTGCTCGACGAACCGACCGCCTCACTCAGCAACGACGAGGCCGACCGGCTCTACAAAGTGGTGCGCCAGCTCAGCGCCGAGGGCACCGCCGTCGTCCTCGTCAGCCACAAGCTCGACGAGGTGTTCGCGCACTGCGATGCGATCACGGTGCTCCGCGACGGCAGCACCGTCATGCCCTCGCAGCCGATCGCGGACACGACCCATGACGAGGTCGTCGCGCGGATGGTCGGCCGCACGCTCGCCGATCTGGAGGTCGAGGAGCGCGAGGTCGACCGCACCGTCACGCCCGCGCTCGAGCTGACGGATGTCAGCACCGCCGCCGGGCATCGCCGCATCTCGCTCGCGGTTCATCCGGGAGAGGTGCTCGGGATGTACGGGCTCGTCGGCGCCGGCCGCACCGAGCTCGCGCGAGCCATCCTCGGACTCGACCGAGTCGTCGGGGGAGAGGTGAAGGTCGACGGCAGATCGGTGCGGATCCGCTCCGTGCGCGATGCCCTGCGCCGTTTCCGCATCGGCTACGTCACCGAGAACCGCAAGGAGGAGGGAGTCTTCCTCCTGCAGCCGATCACGCGCAACGTCGCCGTCACCATCTGGTCGGAGATCTCGAAGGTCCTCGGATTCGTCCCCGGGCGCACGGAGCGCGACGCGGTGCAGACCCACGTCGACGCCCTGGACATCAGGATCAGCTCGCAGGATCAGCTCGCCGGACAGCTCTCCGGAGGCAACCAGCAGAAGGTCTCTCTGGCCAAGTGGCTCGCCGCGCGGACCCGTGTGCTCATCATCGACGAGCCGACGGTCGGGATCGACGTGCGCACCAAGCGCGCGTTCTACGAACTCATCTGGCGGCTCGCCGACGACGGCATGGCGATCCTGCTCATCTCGAGCGACCTCGCCGAGATGGTGACTCTCGCCGACCGCATCGTCGTCATGGACCAATTCATCGTGCGCGGCGTCGTCGAGAACACGCACGATTACCAACCGATGAGCGCGGCCGTGATGAGTCACATCCACGGATCGTCGGTGGAGGCCTCATGATCCCCGTTCGCACGCATCGCGGGCTCGACGTCAGCATCCTCGGCATGGGATGCGCCCAGCTCGGCAATCTGGGCAGCGTGATGACCGACGAGGAGGCGGAAGCGTCGGTGCACGCGGCCTGGGACGCCGGCATCCGCTACTTCGACACGGCGCCCCACTACGGACTCGGGCTCTCGGAGCGCCGACTCGGCCGCGCGCTCGCCGCGTATCCGCGGGACGAGTACGTGCTCTCCACGAAAGTCGGGCGATTACTCGTCCCGAGCCCGGAGACGGCTCACCTGCGGGACATGGCCAACCTCTTCGACGTGCCGTCCGACGTGCGTCGCGTCTACGACCTCAGCCGCGACGGCGTGCTGCGGTCGCTCGAGGCGAGCCTGGACCGGCTCGGAGTCGACCGGGTGGACGTCGTGTACATGCACGACCCGGACGACCACTTCGACGCCGCCAGGACCACCGGTGCGCAGACGCTGTCGGCGCTGCGCGACGAGGGCGTGATCGGAGCGTACGGCGCCGGGATGAACCAGGCCGGGATGCTCGCCGACCTGATCGAGCAGACCGACGCGGACATCGTGATGTGCGCCGGCCGGCTCACACTCCTCGAGCAGGCCGCCAGTCTGCGGATGCTGCGGCTCGCGCGCGAGCGTGGTGTCGCGGTGGTCGCCGCCGCCGTCTACAACTCGGGACTCCTCGCCCGTGACAGCGTGCCCGACCGGGTCAGCTACGACTACGCCGATGCGCCCCAGGACGTGGTGGAGCGGGCGCGCGAGCTCGAGCGCATCTGCCGCGCGCATGGCGGGACGCTGCCGTCGGCAGCCGTGCAGTATCCGCTGCGGATGCCGCAGGTGGTCTCGGCCGTCGTGGGGATGCACGGGGTGCAGCAGGTGACGGAGGCCGTCGCCCGCGCGACGGCGAGCATTCCGGAGTCGCTGTGGAACGCATTGGAGCACGCCGGGCATGTCCTGTCACCGGAATCGATCTGAGCGCGGAGGGGACCACATGCGCATCGCCCTGCATTCGATCATCGCCGAGGGCGCGGTCGACGACTACCGAGCCCACCACGCCCGGATCCCCGACGCGCTGCGCGACCTCTTCGGCGTCGCGGGCATCCACGACTGGACGATCTGGCGCTCCGGGCGACACCTCTTCCACTTGGTCGAATGCGCCGACTTCGAGGCCGCGATGCGCGTCGTCGAGGCCTCGCCGGTGAACGACGCGTGGCAGGCCGACATCGGCCGGTTCGTCGAAGGCTTCCACGGTGCTGATGGCGAGGACGGCTTCACCCCGATCGAGCAGGTGTGGGCGCTGTCGGTGCAGCGCGGCACCGACGCGTGACGCGCGGTCAGGCCGGACGTGTCTCGCTGAAGTCCGGGCGGGTGTCGCCGACGCGGCCGCGGATGAAGAAGATCGTCACGAAGCCGGCGACGACCACCACGATGTTGCCGAGACCGGCGAAGCCCGTGAGCGCGCCCTCCGCCGGGTAGGCGGTCTGCAGGAAGATGCTCGGGTCGGTGCTCGCGTGCAGCAGGATCGGCGCGATGATCGTTCCGGTCACGCGGAGCGCGAGGTACATCAGGATGCCGAAGGCGAAGGTGTAGACCAGCTGGAACCCGGTCGCGAGGAGGTTCTGCCCGTTGAGCAGGTTGCCCGCGTGCAGTCCCGCGAAGAGGGCGGCCGAGACCACGGCCACCACGACCTCGCGGTGGCCCGCCTTGCGCATCAGGTTCACGACCAGGCCGCGAGTGAGCACCTCCTCGGTGAAGCCGATCAGGAGTCCGGCCAGGAGCCACGTCAGCACGACGTCGAAGCCCGCCTTGCCGTAGTCGATCGTCGCGAAGCGGAGGATGTTGAACAGCAGCACCACAACGATGGCGATCCACATCCAGCCTCGGCCGCGGATCGGCTGCCGGCCGAAGACCTCGCGCCACCACCCGACCGAGAGGGTGAAGGCGGCGAGGATGACGGCCCCGACGAGTTCGGGCAGGACGTAGAACACGGCGAGGCCCGCCGCGCTGCTCGGTTCCTGGATGTTCAGCGCGAGCGGAGTGAACGACAGCGAGAGCAGCTGGAAGAGGACGAAGTACGCGGCCGTGAGGAGGAGCGCTCGCCACCATCCGCCCTTTTCCCAGAACCTCTTCCAGAACGTGGCGGTGGGTGCGGGAGAGGTCATGAGGACTCCAGGCGGTGGGGGAGGGCCGGCGTGTTCACGTCAGCTTTGCGCAGGCCGGCGCTGTGCGTCCAGCGGAGGCATCTCGGCGTGTCAGCGAGGAGCGCTCCGACCCGCACCCCGGTTGCGCGTCGGTGGGAGGTGCGGGATCGGGATCGGCCGCGTCGCCCGAGAGGCGTCCTGGAACCTCCGGACGGCGTCGAGCACGTCCTCTGCGGAGCTGTACCGCAGGGCGAGGGGGAGGTCGCGTCGCCACAGGACCTCGAACTCCGTCGGCGCGTCTTCGAAGATCGTGCAGACCACTCGGCGGTGATCGCCCTCCGGGTAGTGCAGATCATGGATCGCCCAGTCGGTGTCGCCGACGCGCGCCAGGGCGAACCTGCGGTCCGGGTCGTGCTCCATCGTTCTCCTGCCTGTCCCCACGATGAAGGATGACCGCTCGCTTCGCGGAAAGGGAGGGGCTTGACACCGTCGCGCCCTCACCCTTCATCGGAAGGGTGAGGGCGCGAGGATGTCAGCGGACCGTCGGTGTGGAACCTGTGTCCGTCGGCCCGGCATCCGCCGTTGCGAGATCGTCCGGATGGGCGATGCCGCGCTGCTCGGCTTCCATGCGCTCCGCTTCCTCACCGCTGATCGCCTCGCCGCGGGCGACGAGTCCGGCCTGATCGGACAGCGGGATCTGCTTGAGGAACAGCGACAGCACGAGTGCGAGTGCGATGAAGGGTACGAGGTACCAGAACACCGGCGCCAGAGCGTCCGCGTACGCGGTGACGATGCCGTCGCGCACCTCGTCGGGGAGGGTGTTCAGCGTCGCGGGGTCGATCGTGGACGCGGCCTGCGACGCGGCATCCGGCGAGGCACCGGCCCCGGCGAAGACCCCGGTGAGGTTCTCGGTCAGGCGCGTGGTGAAGATCGTGCCGAACACGGCGGTTCCCAGCGACGCGCCGACCTCGCGGAAGTAGTTGTTCGTGCTGGTGGCGGTGCCGAGCTCGCCCGCGGGGACCGCGTTCTGCACGACCAGGACGACGACCTGCATGATGAGGCCGAGCCCGGCGCCGAACACGAACAGGAACGTGCAGATCAACCAGATCGGTGTGGAGGCCGACAGGGTGGTCATCGAGACCATCGCGATGCCGGTGATGATCGTGCCGAGGATCGGATAGATCTTGTACTTGCCGGTCTTGGAGATCGCGATGCCCGAGAAGATCGACGTGCCCATCAGGCCCACCATCATCGGGATCATCAGCAGACCGGATTCCGCCGCCGAGGTGCCGGACGACATCTGCAGGAAGGTCGGCACGAAGCCGATCGCCGCGAACATGCCGATTCCGAGCACCAGTCCGATCGCGGTCGCGTTCACGAAGATCGGGTTGCGGAAGAGGCTGAGCGGGATGATCGGGTCCTTGACCCGCGATTCCGTGATGACGAAGGCCGTGGCTGCGACGATCAGGCCGGCGCCCCAGGCCCAGGTGGCCAGCGAATCCCAGCCGAACTCCTTGTCGCCGCCGAAGTCGGTGAAGAAGATCAGGCAGGTGGTCGCGATCGAGAGGAAGATGACGCCGAAGATGTCGATCGGCTTCTCGGCCTTCTTGCTCGGCAGCTTCAGCGCGACCAGAGCGATGATGAACGCGGCGATGCCGACGGGGATGTTGATGTAGAACGCCCACTGCCAGGTCAGGTGGTCGACGAAGTAGCCGCCGAGGAGCGGCCCCGCGACGGCCGACAGACCGAACACGGCGCCGAGCGGGCCCATGTACTTGCCGCGCTCGTTGGCCGGCACGATGTCGGCGATGATCGCCTGCGACAGGATCATCAGGCCGCCGCCGCCGAGGCCCTGCAGGGCGCGGAAGACGACGAACATCCAGAAGTCGGTGGCGAAGGCGCAGCCGACCGAGGCCAGGGTGAACAGCGCGATGGCGACCAGGAACAGGTTGCGTCGGCCGAGGACGTCACCGAACTTGCCGTAGATCGGCATCACGATGGTCGTGGCGAGCAGGTAGGCGGTGGTGATCCAGACCTGGTGGTCGACGCCGCCGAGCTGCCCGACGATGGTCGGCATGGCGGTCGAGACGATGGTCTGATCGAGGCTGGAGAGCAGCATGCCCGCGATGAGGGCGCTGAAGATGATCCAGATGCGGCGCTTCGTGAGCAGGAAGGGCGCATCCTTCGTGGCGGTGGCGGACATTCAGTGGGCTTTCTGTGACCGTGCGTAGAGCGAGCGGGCGAGGTCGAGACGTCGGGTGATGAGGTCGCTGAACGGCTCGGTGGCCTGGTGGTGCAGGAGCTGGTCCATGCTCATCCGCACGAGCGCGCCGACGGTGTGCACGATCACCTCGGCGCAGAGTTCGGCATCAGCGTCGTCTCCGGTGCGGCGGACGATCAGCCCCATGTCGCGACGCTCGTTCTTGGCGAGCTGCTCGAACGCGGCCTTGAGCAGACGCGGCTCCTGCTCGATCACGGCGAACATCGCCGGAGCATCCTCGACCGGGTTGAACAGCTCGAAGCGGCGGATCGTCAGCTGAATGAAGTCGTCGAGCAGGTCACCGTGTTGCGAGGCGAACTCCTCTTCGAGGGCCTCCTGGCGCGAGTCGATGGTGGCGAACCCGAAGACCGCGTTCTCCTTGCTCTCGAAGTAGTTGAAGAAGGTGCGTCGGGACACGCCCACCTCGGCGCACAGCTCTTCGATGGTGAAACCCGCGAAGCCCTGCTCCGTCGTCAGTCGGCGGGCGGCATCGGTGAGTGCACGGGACGTCTCGCGCTTGCGCTGCTCCCGCAGTGAATCTGCACTGTCGCTCATAGAGTGCAATATTGCACTCTCTTCCTTGGAGTGCACTGTGAGTGCCCGCTCAGGCGGGGACGAAAAAGTTCCGACGAATCTGTGACGTTCTCCGCCCGGCATCCGTCCTAGTGGTGTCGCTGAACGGCGACCCGCACTCCGCAGGGGGACGGATACACGGATGAAGGAGCTCGAGATGGCGAACGTGACCGGCAGTACTCAGCCCAAGACCCAGATCGTCGCACCGCAGCAGGGGGCTGCTGCGGGCAAGACCACGATCGAGGATGCGGTGGTGGCGAAGATCGCCGGCATCGCCGCTCGCGAGGTCAGCGGCGTCTACGCACTCGGTGGGGGCACCGCGCGCATGGTGGGGGCCATCCGCGACGCGCTCAACACCACCGACCTCTCGCAGGGGATCCGCGTGGAGGTCGGGGAGACTCAGGTCGCGGTCGACGTGACGATCGTCGCCGAGTACCCGGTCTCGCTCCAGAAGGTGGCGGACGACGTCCGCGCCGCCATCCACCGCGCCATGGTGGAACTGGTCGGCATGGAAGTCGCCGAGGTCAACGTGACCGTCAACGACGTGCACATCCCCTCCGATGACGAGGGCGACGGCACGCAGGAGACGCGAGTCCAGTGACCGCGTCGGTGATCGGAGCGGCGGCTGCGGCCGCCCTCGCGTTGACCTGGGTGGCTCTGGGCTTCTGGGCCTTCGTGCTCGTGGCACTGGCGATGCTGGTGGGCGCGGTCGCCGGCCGCATCATCGACGGTCGACTCGACCTGCGGGCGCTCGCCGAGGTCTTCCGAGGCCGGCGCTCCTCCTCATGACGGCCGACCGCTCACCCCTGGCGGAGGCAGGTGCCGTCCTGGGGACGACGACCTTCACCGCCCGCGCGCTGCAACGGCTCGCCGCGGGCATCGCGCACGATGTCGCCCGGGTCTCGGCTCGCGACGTCGGGGTGCAGCTGTCGGACGATCACGGTGCACTGCGGATCGCGGTCACCGTGCCCGTGGCCGTGGCATCGACGCGTCGAACGGACCTGGTCGCCGGCGGGGAGGAACTCCGCACCGGTCTGATCGAGGGCATGCGAGAACTGGCCGGCCGTCAGGTCGGCACCGTGGACGTCCGGTACTCGGGCGTCCACCGGAGTACGGAGAGGAGAGTGCGATGACGAACGAACAGGCGACATATCGCCGCGTCCTGCGTCGCGAGACGCACACGTCCCGCACTGCCGCGGCGGTGGTGGTCGCATCCATCGGTGCCCTGCTCCTGATCGCGCTGCTCGCCGGCGCCGTGTGGTGGCTTGTCGACGGCGGCTTCCGTGATGCGGCAGCGCGACCGCTCGAGGAGATCTCCGTCGGGGTGCAGCAGCCGCCGGTGCTGTTCGCCGTGGGTGGGGTGCTCACGGCTCTCGCCGTGGTGCTCCTCGCGCTCGCACTGCTGCCCGGACGACGGGCACGGCGGGCACGCCTCACCGAACGGACCGCGCTGCTCGTGGACGACGGCGTGATCGCCGACTCGATCGCCGCAGCGGTCGCCCGTCGTGCCGGCGTCGAACGCAGCCGGGTGGCCGTCTTCGTCGGCCGGCGCACGGTCGAAGTCCGCATCACTCCGACCAGCGGCGTCTTCGTCCGGGTGGCCGACGCCGAGGACGCAGCGAACGACATCCTCGCGGGGATCGGCTTCTCGGCCACCCCGCGCGTCATCGTCGAACCGAACGGAGTGGTCGCATGAACGCGACGAACCGATTCGTGAACCGCAGCGTGCTCTTCCTCGTGGGTGCGGCGCTTCTGATCGCTGGAGCCGTCGCTCTCGCGGCAGGAGTGCTCTCCGCCGGTGATCCGCCGGCGTGGGTGCGGCGGCCGGCGGCAGAAGTCGCGGCCGCGTGGAAATCCGTCGACGACCGGACGTGGCAGGTGATGGGCATCGGCCCGGTGCCGATGCCGCTGCTGTTCGCGGCGGCGGCTGCGCTGGTGCTGACGGTTCTGCTGGTGGTGTTCCTGATCTCGCGCCGACGTGGGCGCTCGAAGACCGTGCTCGACGTGCATACCGCCACCGGGCGGACGACTGTCGATCGCAACGTGGTCGACGCCGTGCTCACCGAGCCGCTGATCCGGCGACCCGATGTGCTCTCGGCCCGCACAGGCACCTACCGTGTCGGTCAGACGCGCGCGGTCGAGTTGGCCGTGACCGTGCGGCCGGGGGCTCCACTGGCGAACGTCGTCGCGGCGGCCGAGGCGGCGATCGGCGAATGGGACGAGCTGCTGGGGTCTCGAATCCCGATCCTGCTGCACCTCTCGGACCGGCGCTGGAGCGAGGGTTTCCGCTCGCCGATGAGAGTGCGGTGATCGGGTGCGACGGCGACACAGACCAACGCACGGACCACGTGCGTGAACACGCGAACCCGAGACACGGGTGCGATGAGAAAAGGAGACGCCATGGGCGCTGAAGACAAGATCAAGGCCGCTGCGGAGAAGGTCGCCGGCAAGGCGAAGGAGGCCGTCGGCAAGGTCACCAACGACGACAAGCTCGTCGCCGAGGGCAAGGCCGAGCAGGCCAAGGGCGAGATCCGCGACACGGCCGAGAACGTCAAGGATGCGTTCAAGAAGTAGCGGACGCGGGGAGGGACCCGACCGGGTTCCTCCCCGATCACTCCCAGGTCGGTCGGCGAGGATCCGATCCGGTGAGGCGTCGGTTCCGAATCTCCTGTGGGGATCGGATCGAGGGGTGGGGAACAGATGGAAGAGGAACGCTTTCGCAGAGCGCTCGAGCAGGCCGACGACGGCATCGTCGCCGGACGTGCGATGGACGGCGATGTCGAAGCCTTCGCGGTGCTCGTGCGGAGATACACGCCGATGATGCGTGCGTACACGCAGCGGATGCTGAACGCCTCGGCCGATGTCGACGACATCGTGCAGGAGTCGTTCGTCACCGCCTGGCAGCGGTTCGGCGAGCTCGACGACCCGTCGAAGGTGAAGAGCTGGCTGATGCGGATCGTGAGTCGGAAGGCGGTGGATCGCATTCGTGCGGCCCGACCCGTCGTGGACATCGACTCCATCGATCGCCCGGCACCTCTGCACGCCTCGCCGTCGGCGGTGGTCGAGGTGCGAGCCGGAGTCGCCGCCGTCGGTGCCGCGCTGCGCGAGCTGCCCGATGCCCAGCGCGAATGCTGGGTCCTGCGCGAGATCGGCGGCTACTCCTACGAGGAGATCTCGGAAGAGCTCGGCATTCCCGTCTCCACCGCGCGAGGACTGCTCGCGCGGGCCCGGAAATACATGATCGTACGGATGGAGGAGTGGCGATGACTGACGAGAGAGACATGCCAGAAGTCCGCCGTCTCGGTCTGGAACCGAGCGATCTCGACGGGCACACGCTCGACGAGCTCACCGACTACCTCGAAGCGGGACGACAGCCCTCCGACCGCTCGATCGACGAGTCGCCCGGCTGTCAGCTGGCGCTGGACGCGCTCGAACGCCTGCACGGCCTCGGCGCGGAGCTGATGGCCGCCGAGACCGCCGCGGAACCGGAGGTCGAGGGGAGCTGGGTCGACCGCATCCTCAGCGGCATCGCCATGGATGCGCGCTCGGGCCGACGCATCCCGTTCGAGTCCCCGGATCCGTCGACGGATCTCGGGATCACCGAGGGGGCGGTGCGCGGACTCATCCGCTCGGCCGAGAGCACCGTGCAGGGACTGCTCATCGGGCGCTGCCGCCTCATCGGCGACGTGACCGTCGCGGATGAGCCGATCCGCGTCGAGATCGACGCCAGCGCGCTGCACGGGCAGCCGATCCCGGTGGTCGCCGACCGCCTCCGGGGCGAGGTGGATCGGGTCCTTCGTGCGCACACGGAGTTGAACGTCGTCGCGATCGACATCGCGATCCGGGACATCAGGGAGGTGTCGTCATGGACGCAGGAGAGCTGAGGGTCACCGATGCAGGGCCGGCGCTCGCCGCCGAGATCGAGACGGCGGTGCGGGCGACTCCCGGTGTCCGCAGCGTGTACCGCTCCGGTTCGCTCATCTCGAATCTGTTGCGCGCGGGGGCCGCGGCGCTCGGCGGGCGACAGGAGGATGAGCCGCTGGTGTCGGTCGCGCCGGTGGGCGACGGCATCGCCGTGGAGGTGTCGATCGGGGTGGACTCCGACGCGAGATCGGCGGATGCCCTTCGCGCCGTGCACGCCGCGGTCGATGCGGTGCTCGAGACGCGGGGGCTCCGGCCGGACAGCATCACCCTCACGGTCGTGCACGTGCAGTCCGCAGAGGCAGCCCCCGCAGGATGACACGGGGGATGCCGCCCTCGGAGGAGGGCGGCATCCCACGGAGAACCCGGTGGCGATCAGGCGATCGCGCGCAGCCCTTCGACCAGCGGGGTGGTGGGGCGTCCGATCAGCCGCGCGAGCGTCCCGTCGGTCTCGGCCAGCGCGCCACCGCGGATCCCGGCGTCGAGCGCGGCGACGAATCCGGCCGTTCCCTCATCGAGACCGGCTTCGCGCAGAGCCGCGAGCTGTTCGTCGAACGAGACCGGGACGAACGCGACCTCGCGTCCCGTGATCTCGGAGAAGGCCGAGGCCAGATCGCTGTAGGTCCAGGCGACGTCGCCGCCGAGCTCGTAGACCTCGCCGACGTGCCCGTCTTCGAGCGCGACGACGGCCGCCGCCTCTGCGAAGTCCTTGCGGCTGGCCGAGGCGACCCGTCCGTCACCGGTGCCCGAGGTGAGCACGCCGGTCTCGGCGGCGCGAGCGAGGTCGGCGGCGTAGTTCTCGGTGTACCAGTTGTTGCGGAGGATCACGGCGGGGAGTCCCGCGGCGGCGATCAGCTCTTCCGTCGCCTTGTGCTCGGGCGCGAGGACCAGGTCGCTGGTGGTCGCCTTCGGTGCGCTGGTGTAGATGAACTTGGAGACCCCGGCGGCCTTCGCGGCGTCGATGACCGCCTGGTGCTGGGCCACCCGCTGTCCGACCTCCGATCCGGACACGAGCACGACGGTGTCGACGCCCTCGACGGCCGCGGCCACCGAGGCGGGGTCGGTGTAGTCCAGGCGCACGACGCGCACGCCGAGGTCGGCGGCCTTCGCGGTGTCGCGGGCTCCGGCGACGATCGACTGCGGGTCGGCGCCGCGCTCGAGGAGGCTGGCGATGATGAGGCGTCCGAGGTTGCCGGTCGCGCCGGTGACGAGGATGGTCATGAGGGTCCTTTCGTAAGTGACACCCTCGACAACCTCGCGACGGGTCGCGCGCATTCCGATCGGCGGGTACCCACTTTGAAGTAAGGTACCCACATGACGGTTAGTTTCGCGCAGATAAAGGAATCCACGCCGTTCGTCTTCGATCAGAACTGCGGCACGCGGGTCGTCCTCGACCACATCATGAGCAAGTGGGGTGTGCTCGTGCTCTCCTGCCTGTCCGACGGCACGCACCGCTGGGGTGCACTGCGTCGCGAGGTCGACGGCATCAGCGAGAAGATGCTCGCCTCGACGCTGCGCACGCTCGCCGAGGACGGGCTCGTGCATCGGGAGTCGCTCCCGACGGTGCCGCCGCACGTGGAGTACAGCCTCACTCCGCTCGGCCGCGATCTGATGGAGCGGATGCTGCCGCTGATGGAATGGGTTGCCGACCACGCCGACGGGATGCTCGAAAGGGGTTGAATCTGCGGATTCCGTTGCCAGGATGCGCCGTTGGCCGCGGATTCGGTCGGTGAAAGAAACCGTTGACGCGATAACCGCGGTGGCCCTACTGTTCTGACATGGCAGCAACGACGCCCATTCATCTGGAACGACCCGACGGCAAGGGTCTGGCTGCGGGAACCCTGGGACTCTGGGGGTCGACCGTCATCGGTCTCGCCTCGACGGCCCCGGTCTACTCGCTCGTCGCGACGCTCGGCTTCGTGGTGCTCGCCGTCGGTGCGCAGGCGCCGATCGCCTTCATCATCGCCTTCGTCCCGATGCTCCTGATCGCTTTCGCGTATCGAGAGCTCAACAACGCGGTGCCCGACTGCGGCACGACCTTCACCTGGGGCACCAAGGCGTTCGGTCCGTGGGTGGGCTGGATGGGCGGCTGGGGTGTCGCCGTCGCCGGTATGGTCGTTCTCGCCAACCTCGCCCAGATCGCCTCGGTCTACTTCTGGTCACTGATCGGACAGGACCTCGAGAACAACGACTGGCGCGTGGTCGTCGTGGCCGTGCTCTTCATCGCTGCGATGACCTGGGTCAGCTGGCGTGGAGTCGAGATCGGCGAGCGCATCCAGAACATCCTGCTGGGCATCCAGTACCTGGCGCTCGCGATCTTCGTGGTGACCGCGCTGTGGCAGTTCTTCGCCGGCACCGCCCCGAACCCCACGCCCTTCTCCTGGGAGTGGATGAACCCCTTCGCCTTCACGGACTGGTCGGGCTTCACCGAGGCCATCCTGCTCGCCCTCTTCATCTACTGGGGCTGGGACACCTGCCTCGCCCTGAACGAGGAGACCAAGGACCCGAAGCGCATCCCGGGCCGTGCCGCATTGCTGACCACCGTCATCCTGCTGTTCACCTACGTCGCCGTGACCATCGCCGCCATGATGTACGCCGGTCTGGGGGAGAGCGGCACGGGCCTGGGCAACGAGGCGAACGCCGACGACTTCTTCCTCGCGATCAAGGACGGACTGCTGGGCCCGTTCGGCTGGGTGCTCGTCGTCTCGGTGATCATCTCGGCGATCTCGTCGACGCAGACCACGATCCTGCCGACCGCCCGCGGCACGCTCGCGATGGGCGTGTACCGCGCCCTGCCGGCGAAGTTCAAGGACGTGCACCCCACCTACAAGACGCCGTCGTTCTCCACGATCGTCATGGGCGTCGTCGCCTCGGCCTACTACATCGGCATGACGCTGATCAGCGACAACATCCTCCAGGATTCGATCCTGTCGCTCGGCCTGGCGATCGCGTTCTACTACGCCATCACCGGATTCGCGTGCGTCTGGTACTTCCGCAAGGATCTGACGGCGTCGCCGCGGGACTTCTTCTTCAAGGGACTCTTCCCGCTGCTGGGCGGACTCATGCTGACCTGGGCGTTCATCCAGTCCGCCATCGACATGTGGGACGTCGACTACGGGTACACCGTCCTGTTCGGCATCGGCGGCACATTCGTGATCGGCGTCGGCTCGCTGGCATTCGGTCTGGTGCTGATGTTCGTCTGGTACCTGTTCCCGCGGTCGAAGCGGTTCTTCCGCGGCGAGAGCCTGAACCGCGAGACGCAGGTGATGGTGCCGGACGAACCCAGCGTCACGATCCGTTCGATCGACGGCGGCATCTGAGGTCGCCCGGGCACGTCCGCGGACGTGTCCTAGGCTTGCTCCGTGCGCATCCGGCTCGACATCGCCTACGACGGCACCCACTTCCGCGGGTGGGCGAAGCAGCCGACGCTCCGCACCGTGCAGGGGACTCTCGAGGCGGCCCTCGCGCGGATCGTCGGCTCCGACGTGCAGTTCGTCGTCGCGGGCCGCACCGACGCGGGAGTGCACGCCAGCGGTCAGGTCGCGCACGTCGACCTCGACGAGAAGCAGTGGTCGCGCATCGAGGCCAGGCAGGGGCGGGCTCCGCTGGCTCCCGCAGAGACCATCGCCGGGCGCATGCGCGGGGTGCTCGGTGCCTACTCCGATGTCACCGTCACGAAGACGTCGATCGCTCCCGAGGGGTTCGACGCCCGGTTCTCGGCGGTGTGGCGGTGTTACCGCTACCGTCTCGCCGATACCCAGGCCGGGTTCGACCCGCTGCGTCGGCACGACACGACGAACATCCGCGGGAATCTCGACGAACAGGCGATGGATGCCGCGGCTCGCAGCCTCATCGGCCTGCACGACTTCGCTTCGTACTGCAAGCCGCGCGAAGAGGCGACGACGATCCGCACGCTGCTCGACTACCGCTGGGTGCGTGATGCCGAGGGCGTTCTCATCGCCGAGGTCAAGGCCGACGCGTTCTGCCACAGCATGGTGCGCGCACTCGTCGGCGCGTGCGCGGCGGTGGGGGAGGGACGCCTCGACGTCGAGGATGTCGTGCTGCTGCGCGACGCCCTGACGCGCACCAGCGAGTTCAAGGTCCTGGCGGCGCGCGGCCTGATCCTCACCGAGGTCGGCTACCCCGCCGACGAGCTGCTCGCGACGCGCGCGGAGCAGACGCGGGCTCGACGTGACGGTACGAGCCGCGTTCGTGATCCGGAGCCCGACCACAGCCTGGGCGAGTAGCGTGGAACGGTCATGAAGGTCATCTCGTACAACCTCCAGAAGCATCGCGCGGCCGGTGAACTCGCCGCCATCGTCGGCGAGCACGACCCCGACATCCTGTGTCTGCAGGAGTGCGACGTTCCGGAGCTGCCCGCAGAGATCGGCGACCTGGTCCTCGCGGATGCGACGCAGGGCAACCGCCTCGGGCTCGCGCTGTTCTACCGCTCGAGCACCTACCATCTGCAGTCGATCCGCACCCTCGGGTTGAAGAAGTCGCTGCACGACCGGATCGCGAAACCCGCTCACGAGCGTGTGCTCGGCGCTCGGCTGCGTGACATCGACGACGCCCAGGATTTCATCGTCGCCTCGTTCCATGCCGCACCGCTCACCGCACTGAACTCGTTGCGTCGGCACCAGATCCGCGCGGCGCTCACCGAGCTCGCGACTCTCGGGGAGGGTCTGCCGCAGCTGATGGTCGGCGACTACAACTACCCGATCTTCAAGGAGAACCTCGGTCAGGCCGTGCGCGACCACGGTTATGCCCTCTCGCTCAGCGACGACCACACCTACACGCGCTACCGGGTGTTCCGCGGGCACTACGACTTCGCGACCTCGGCCGGTTTCGAGATCGAGCGCATCACGACGCTGCCCCAGGGGTCGAGCGACCACCGCCCGATCCTGGTCACGGTCAAACCCGACTGAGTCGGCGGTTTGGGCATCCGCGCCCGGTGGCGTATGATTTCCCTTTGGTGCCTTTCCCGTTCGCGGGAAGTGGGCATCGTCCGAACGTGAGCCCTCCACTGGCGTGTTCCTCCCTGTCGGGAAGAACCACCCCGGAGTGGGATTCACGAACTTCTCCGTTCGACACAAGAAAGCAGCACTATCGTGACGCGCACTTACACCCCCAAGGCTGGCGAAGTCCAGCGCGATTGGGTCGTCATCGACGCCACCGACGTCGTTCTCGGCCGTCTGGCTTCGCACGCCGCTACGCTCCTGCGTGGCAAGCACAAGCCGACCTTCGCCAACCACATCGACTCGGGTGACTTCGTCATCATCGTGAACGCCGACAAGGTCGCGCTCACCGGTCAGAAGCTCCAGAAGAAGCTGGCCTACCGCCACTCGGGTTACCCGGGCGGCCTGAAGTCGGTCACCTACGCCGAGCTCCTCGAGAAGAACCCGGTTCGCGCTGTGGAGAAGGCCATCCGTGGCATGCTCCCCAAGAACAGCCTCGGCCGCCAGCAGCTGACCAAGCTCAAGGTGTACGTCGGTGCCGAGCACCCGCACGCCGCGCAGCAGCCGCAGACGTACACCCTCGACCAGGTCGCCCAGTAAGCGCCGTAAAGACTTAAGGACATACTCGTGGCTGACATCCAGGACACCACCGAAACCCCCCAGAACTTCTCGACGTCGACTCCGGAGACCGACGTGGTCGAGGCGGCTCCCCGCCCCGTCCTCAGCGTCCCGGGTGCCGCTGTCGGCCGTCGCAAGCAGGCCATCGCCCGCGTGCGCATCGTCCCCGGCTCGGGCACGATCACGGTCAACGGCCGCACGATCGAGGACTACTTCCCGAACAAGCTGCACCAGCAGCTGATCAACGACCCGTTCACGGTGCTGAACCTCACCGGTGCATACGACGTCATCGCGCGCATCTCCGGTGGTGGCCCCTCGGGCCAGGCCGGTGCGCTCCGCCTCGGCATCGCCCGTTCGCTGAACGGCATCGACGAGGAGAACAACCGTCCGACCCTGAAGAAGGCCGGCTTCCTCTCGCGTGACGCTCGCGTCAAGGAGCGCAAGAAGGCCGGACTCAAGAAGGCCCGTAAGGCGCCTCAGTACTCGAAGCGTTAAGGTCCACTGCTCCGATGCCGATCTTTGGCACGGACGGCGTGCGAGGACTTGCCAATGGCATCCTCACCGCCGACCTGGCGCTCACCCTGGCCCAGGCGACTGCTGTCGTCCTGGGCCAGGGCCGTACTGCGGAGGCTCGCAAAGCCGAAGGCAAGCGACTCACCGCAGTGGTCGCCCGCGACCCCCGGGTCTCCGGACACTTCCTGACGTCGGCCGTCTCGGCCGGGCTCGCCTCCTCGGGGGTCGACGTCCTCGAGGCCGGTGTCATCCCGACCCCGGCGCTGGCGTTCCTCGTCGCCGACCGTGACGCCGACTTCGGTGTCATGATCTCGGCCTCGCACAACGCCGCTCCCGACAACGGGATCAAGATCTTCGCCCGCGGGGGCCGCAAGCTCCCCGATGAGGTCGAGCAGCGCATCGAAGAGGCCATGCACGGCGAGATGCTGCGCCCGACGGGTGCCGGCGTCGGTCGTGTCGACCGCTTCTCCGACGCGGAGGACCGCTACGTCGTGCACCTCCTCGGCTCGCTGCCGAACCGTCTCGAGGGCATCCACGTCGTGCTCGACTGCGCCCACGGCGCGGCATCCGGCGTCTCGCCCGAGACGTTCCGCGACGCGGGCGCCGAGGTGACCGTCATCGGGGCCGACCCCGACGGCTGGAACATCAACGACGGAGTCGGCTCGACCCACCTCGACAACCTCGCCGAGGCTGTCGTGCGTCTGGGCGCCGACATCGGCATCGCCCACGACGGCGACGCCGACCGCTGCCTCGCCGTGGACGCCGAGGGCAATCACATCGACGGCGACCAGATCATGGCCATCCTCGCGGTGTCGATGAAGGAGCGCGGACGCCTCACCGACGACACGCTCGTGGCGACCGTCATGAGCAACCTCGGCCTGCATGTCGCGATGCGCGAGCACGGCATCACGGTGCGTCAGACCGCCGTCGGCGACCGCTACGTGCTGGAAGACATGAACGAGGGTGGATACGCGCTCGGCGGCGAGCAGTCCGGTCACGTGATCATGAGCGAGTACGCCACCACCGGTGACGGCATCCTCACGGGCCTCCACCTGGTGGCGGAGATGGCGCGGCAGAAGAAGTCGATCGCGGAGCTCGCATCGATCATGACCGTGTACCCGCAGGTGCTCATCAATGTGCGCGACGTCGACAAGGATCGCGTCGCAGACGACGAGGTCGTGCAGCAGGCTGTGCGCGACATCGAGGGTGAGCTGGGTGATTCCGGCCGCGTGCTGCTGCGCAAGTCCGGCACCGAGCCCCTGGTGCGCGTCATGGTCGAAGCCGCCGATGCGGAGTCGGTGCACGCCTACGCCGGACGACTGGCGGAGGTCGTGCAGGAGCGCCTCTCGCTCTGACGCTCGCAGAACCTCGGAACCGGCCGGTCGCTGATCTCAGCGGTCGGCCGGTTCTCTGTGTACGGGGAGCCGAGGGGCGGCGGTCAGGGTGCCGCGCAGATGCGGTACTGGCCGGCGTCGACGAGCGTCTCGGTGGTGCAGGGCTGAGTGGTCAGCCGTGGCACGTCGGCCATGGCGGGGGCGTCGAAGAGCCCGACGTGCGCACCCGTCAGCACGATGGGCGCGACCGCGTACCCCCAGGGCTCGGCCGCCAGCCATTCGACGTCGTTCGCCTCGACCCAGGCCGTGAGCGGCACGAGGGCCGTGCGCTGGCTCTCCAGCGTGGTGCGGGGCTCGTACGTCGACACGACATGAGCCACGCCGCCGCCGGCGATGATGGCGGCCAGAGCGGACGCGGCGATGATCCCGATGACGCGCGCGCCCTTGCGGCGGGGCAGGGCGGCCACCGCCCACAGCGCGGCCGCGGCGATGACGGGGAAGAATGCGAGGATGCCGGGCGCGGGGTGCCGCACCCACAGCGGCAGGCGGGAGGCGGTGGCCCACCAGCCGACGAAGGCGAGCGCGCCGACGATCGCCGCTACGGCGTAGGCGATCACGATCCGGTCCGCTGCGCTCGCGTCACGCCAGCGCCGCACGATGCCGGTGATGGCGAGGCCGAGGGCGATGACCGCTCCGAACACGGCGACGAAACCGGGCAGCGACCACGAGTCCGCCAGCGTGCCGAGCTTCTGCAGCACCGTGGTCGCGGCGTCGCCCTGCCCGCCCGTGCGGAGGAAGTGGGCGAAGTCGCGCACGTGCTGCCAATAACCGGAGAACCCCAGCGACAGCAGCGCGCCCAGCTCGAGGAGCAGCGTCGGCACGGTGGCGAGCAGGAGGGGCAGCCACGACCGCCGGAGCGTGTCGCGCACCCGGGCCCAGCCGGTGCCGTCGGAGAGCACCCACAGGGCGATGGCGAAGGCGGGAAGGGCGAGGGCGGCGATGAGCTTCGCCTGGATCGCGAGGCCCACGAGGAGCCCGGCGAGCCAGGCGCGGCGGGGAAGCAGTGTGAGGGCCCAGACGAGGAGCGCGGCCGCGGGGATCTCGCCGAGCAGGTCGGCGGGGCCCTGGATGGGGGAGAAGCCGGCATCCGCAGTGAACGCCAGGGGCACGGCCACGGCGAGCAGAGCGGCCCAGCGTCCGCCGATGCGTCGCCCGATCACGGCGAGGCCGGCGAGGAGCGCCACCCAGAAGGCCAAGGGGACGAGACGTGCGGCCAGCACCGGGTCCATCCCGGTCGCGAGGAGCGCGGCGACGGGCAGGAGCACGACGGGCCCGGTCGAGATACGCGGGTCGAACGGCGTGATGGTCGAGCCGGAGAGCGCGCCGTCGCTGGAGTATCCGAGTCCGTCCAGCAGATTGAGCGGGACCGTGAGGTTGAAGGCCTCGTCCTCCCAGAAGCGCCACACCACGAGGCTGTGCCAGGCCACGATGACGTGACCGATCAGCAGGGCGACGGCCGCCGCCCAGAACACGACCGTGCGTGCTCGGGTCATCGCGCGACGGTCTCCGGAAGACGGATGCCGCGCAGGGGAGCGGATGGCCGCAGAGAGAGGGTCCACGCCTCGACGAGGGCGACGCGAACGAACCGGCGCAGACGCTTCGGCGGCAGGGTGACCGAGTTCCCTCGCCCCCACATGGTGCCCGTGGTCGATTCGCCCCGACGAGGGATGCTGGCGACGCGGAGGTAGCGCACGGTGAAGCCCGCGCGCGCCTCGGCGAGGGAGAAGTGCACGTGCGGCACCGTGGCGTCGGGCGGGGTCGCGTCGACGAGCAGCCGCAGGGCAGCGGGGCGGTAGGCGCGCAGCGGGGTGTTGACGTCGGGGATGCGGCGTCCGGCGGCGAGGGCGATCAGCAGGCCGACGGCGCCCGTGAGCACCTTGCGGTACCAGGGGTCGGTGCGGCCGTCGCGCACGCCGTGGACGACATCGGCGTCTTCGGTGGTGAGCGCGTTGATGAGCCGAACGAAGTCGCTCCCGTAGAACTGCCCGTCGCCGTCGACATGCACCAGCACGTCGGGGTCGGCGGCGAGCCCGGCGCGGTAGGCCGAGAGCGCGGTCGGGCCGTGGCCGCGGTTCAGCGGCTGCACCTCGACGGTCACGTCGGAGACGGCGTCGAACACCGTGGCCGTGGTATCCGTGGAGCGATCGTCGGCGACGTGGAAGGAGACGTGGTCGGCCAGGGGGGAGACGCAGTCACGGATCTCGTCGATGAAGCCCTGGATGCCCTCGGCCTCGTTGTAGGCGGGCATGACGACGGCGAGGTGGCGAAGGGTCACGGGGTCCTTGGGGTGGCGGAGGGCGCGGGGATCAGCCAGTAGCCTAGTTGAGCCATGAACCCTCCCTCCCGCATCCGTCGCATCGCCAGCGTCGGCAGCCGTTTCCTCGTCGTGGGTGCGCTGAGCACCATCATCGAGGTCGGCGTCTTCAATCTGCTGGTCTTCGTGTGGGGATGGGATGTGGTCGCCGCGAAGATCGTCGCCTCGCTCGTCGCGCTCGTGAACGCGTACATCGGCAACCGCGAGTGGACGTTCCGTCACCGCGATCGTCGCGGACGGGTCTCCGAGGTCACGTTGTTCCTCGTGACCAACGCCGTCTGCACGGCCATCGGCGCCGTGCTCGTCTGGGTGGGCGTCGAAGCGGTCGGCGCGGTCCTCGGTCGTGAGCCGGGCGCGGTCGCCGTCAACCTCGTGAACCTGACGAGCATCGTCATCGTGGTCCTGCTGCGCTTCGTGCTCTATCACGGCATCGTCTTCCGGGTGGCGCCGACCAAGTAGTGGTGCGGCTCGGTCGCGGGCAGGTCAGGCGCGAGCGGTTTCGCGCTTCTTGGCGCTCTTCGCCTTCTTGGCCTTCTTCGCCTTCCGCCGATCCGTCGACGTCTCGCCGTCGAGGTCGTGCGTCGAGCCGTAGGTGTAGGAGCCGTAGCCGTAGCTGTCGGGGCCCTTGGTTGGCAGCATCGTGACGACCACGCCGAGCATCTGCACGCCGGCGTTCTCGAGTGCGCGCAGTGCTCCGGAGAGCTCCTGCTTCTTGGTCTTGCCGGAGGCGGCGGCGAGGATCACTCCGCGGGTCTTGCTTCCCACCACGGCCGCGTCGGTCACCAGCAGCAGCGGCGGGGCATCGATCAGCACGTAGTCGAAGTAGTCGCCGAGCGACGTGAGCACCTGATCCATCGCGGCCGAGCCGAGCAGCTCGCTGGGGTTCGGCGGGACCTGCCCGCTCGGCAGGACGTACAGGTCGGACGTGCCCCACTTCTGCAGCGCGTCGGCCACGTCCACGCGTCCGATGAGCACGTCGGTGAGTCCGACGCCGCCCTCGATGCCCAGGTAGTCGGCCACGCGGGGCAGCCGCAGGTCGCCGTCGACCAGGGCCACGCGGGCTCCCGTCTCGGCGAGGGCGATGGCGAGGTTGGCGGTGGTCGTAGACTTTCCTTCGCCGGGGCCGGCGCTGGAGACGACGAAGATGCGGGGGCCCGAGTCGAGGTTGAGGAACTGCAGGTTCGTACGCAGGCTGCGGAACGATTCGGCGCGCGGGCTGCGCGGATCGGCGTGCACGATGAGGGGCCGCTTGGTGGCATCCGGGTCGTACGCGATGCCGCCGAGGACGGGGCGATCGGTGAGCGCCTCGATGTCGTGGAGCGTGTGGATGCGGTTGTCGAGCACGGTGCGGAGCATCGCGATGCCGAGGCCGAGTGCGAGGCCGATGATGCCGCCGAGGATGATCAGCAGGCGCACGTTGGGGCTCGTCGGCGTGGAGGAGGCGATGGCGGGCTCGGTCACGGTGATGCGCACCGGGCTGACGGCATCTTCGGTGGCGGGCTGCTCGAGCGTCTTCTGCACGGCGTCCTGGAAGCTCACTGCGACGGCATTGGCGATGGCCGCGGCCTGCTCGGGGTCTCCGTCGGTCACACTGACGTCGATCAGGACCGTGTTGAGCGGCGTGGTCGCGGTGACGCGGCTACTGAGGCCCGAGACCGAGTCGTCGAGGCCGAGCTCGTCGATCACGGGTTCGAGCACGAGCGCCGTGCCGACGACGTCGACGTAGCTCGTGACCATCTGTCGTGCGAAGGTCGTGCCCTGCACGAGGTCGCCGGTGGCGGCGCCCTCGGTGCGGACCGAGACGTACAGCTGCGTCGATGCGACGTACTTCGGCTGCTGGAGTGCGGCATAGCCGGCACCGCCGGCGAGGCCGAGGACCATCAGGACGAGGATCAGGATCCAGTTTCTGTGCAGCACACGCACATAGTCGCGAAGTTCCACGCGGCAGATTCCCCCTGATGCAATGCGACCGCTGCCGATCAAGGCGGGCCGTGAAAACGGTATCCCGGTATTCTTCCACAGCGACGGTGGGACGACCGGCCGCTGCGTGTGGTCAGTGCGTCGTCGCCGCCGCGGCGGTGCCGTAGGCCGTGCTCGCGGCCGCGCTGACCGGTGCCTTCGTCAACACGGTGCCGAGCACTCGGGCTCCGACCGACTCGATGCTCTTGGCCGCGTCGGTGAGCCGGTTGGCCTGCGACGATCCGGCGGCGGCGATCAGGAGGGCTCCCGTCGTGACGCGCGCGATCACGGCGGCGTCCGTCACGAGCAGCAGCGGAGGGGCGTCGATGATGACGACGTCGAAGGCCTCTGTGAGCGTCTCGATCAGACTCTCCATCGCGGAAGAGCCGAGCAGCTCGGCCGGGTTCGGCGGCACGGTGCCGGCCGGGAGGACGAACAGGGCGCTGCGGCCCCAGCGCTGGATGACGTCGTTGAGCTGCACGCGTCCGGCCAGCACATCGCTGAGCCCGATCCCGCCCTCGATACCGAAGTACTCCGCCACGCGGGGGAGCCGGAGGTCGCCGTCGAGCAGGGCCACGCGCTGACCGGCGTCGGCGAAGGCGAGCGCCAGGTTCGCCGCGGTGGTCGACTTGCCCTCGCCCGGGCCGGAGCTGGTCACGACGAACACGCCCTGGTTGCCGGAGAAGAAGAAGCGCACGTTGGTGCGGAGGCTGCGGTAGGCCTCGGCGCGGAGGCCGTGCGGTGCGGTGCTCATGGCGAGGGGGTGCTCTCTCGTGTCCGGGTCGAGCGGGATCTGTCCGAGGACGGGAACCGGCACGGCGGCCTCGACGTCGGCGGCGACGCGCACCCGGCGGTCGAGCGTCGCACGCAGGAGAGCGACGCCGACGCCGACCGCGAGCCCGAGCAGCGAGCCGATGATGAGAGACAGGGAGAGGTTCGGCGCGACGGGATTCGTCGGCACCTGAGCGGGTTCGAGCGTGACGATGCGGATGCTGAACGCAGCCGCCTGTTCCCGGCTCTCGAGCGTGTCGGTGACGACCGTGGCGAAGCTGTCGGCGACGGCGTTCGCGATGCGGGCGGCCTGCCCCGGGTTGCGGTTGTCGACGGTGATCGTGATGATCGCGCTGTTGAGGGGTGCGGAGGCGCTGATGCCCGTGGGGGCTGCGGAGAGGCCGAGGTCTTCGACGACGGGATCGAGCACGAGTGAGCTCGTGATGAGTGAGCGGTAGGTCTCGACAGCCTGCTTCGCGTAGCCGGTCGCGAGCGAGCGCTCCGCGGGCGTGGCGGTGTCGGCGACCTGCACGGCCACCATGACCTCGGTCGAAGCCTGGTAGCGGGGAGGAGTGAGCATCGCGACCAGCGCGCCGGTGGAGAGCCCGATCAGAACACTCGCGACGATGACGACGATCTGTCGACGGAACACCCGAAGGTAGTCATGGATGTCCATAGCTCTCCAGCATGGTCGGGTGCGATCGGCGGTATCGTCTTCCGAGACTACCGATTCCTATGAAGGCGACATGACGCACCTCAACGATCTCTTCCCCGACGGGCCCCGCGCCGGCGACGCAGGGAGTGTGGTGCTCGACGACCACCACACGGCTCGCCGGTTGCGGGAGATGATCGGGGAGCCGCGGCAGAGTGGCGCAGCGGCGACGTCCGACGCAGACGCCAGGGCGCTCGCCGACATGGTTCAGGCTGCCGCCCGCACCGCCGTTCCGGTCGGTGCAGGTTCCGGGGAGTCCTCCCGTTCGAAGAAGCGCCCGAGACGGTCGGTCGACGCCGTGACGCTGTCGGCTGCCTCGCTCGCCGTCGTGGCGCTGGTCGTCGCCGGCACCGTCGGCGGCATCCAGATGGCGACGGCCAGCCCGGCCGCGAGTGCCGTGGAGTCGTTGGAGGCCGATGAGGCCGCCCTCCTGAATGCTCACCAGTCCCTGAAGACGGCTCAGGACCGGCTCATCGCCGACATCGACGCGCAGACGGCGGAAGTCGCCCCGCTTCGGAGTGCGCTCACCGGGACGAGCACCGCCCCCGATCCGGCCGGTGAGACCGACGATGCGCCGATCGCGGTGACCGACGCCGCCACGCTCGCCACGGCGCTCGCGGCCGTCGACGCCTACGCCTCGGGGCTGGCGGCGATCACCGTTCCCGAGCTGCCCGCCGAGTACGCACGTGCCGACATCGACGAGGATTCGCTCGTGGAGGTCGGCGGCGCGATCGACGGCGTGCAGGAGCGTCTGGTCGCGATGGATGACGCGACCGCCGAAATGCGGGCGGTTCGGGAGCGGCTCGATGCTCTCCGGCCCGCCGCAGACGCGGCGGTGGATGCGTACGCCGCCTCGTTCGTGCCTGCAGCCCAGGCCGCGCTCGGCCGCTATCCGGATGGCGAGGAGTCGCTGCGTGCGGCTGTGACCGCTGCGGCGGCGCGCGTCGCTGCCGCGGATCTGTGGACGGTCGAGGGACGTTCGGCGCTGGCGGCCTACCGGGATGCGTTCGTCGCTTTGGCTGCGGACCAGCTGCGGTTCGAGATCGAGCGCGACCAGCGCGAGGACATGAACCAGTGGCAGCCGCAGCAACAGCAGCAGCAGGGCGACGGGACTCAGAATCCGCCCACGGAGGGAAGCACCGATCCGGGAACCGGCGTCACTCCGCCGGTCACGGACCCCGGTAGCGGTGACCCGGACCCCGGCACCGACCCGCCGCCGGACGGAGAGGGAACGCCATAACGCTCAGACCTGGTCATTCGCTGTGAGAACATATCTCCAGGAGAGTGAATAAGTCTGAGGGGGCTCCGTATCTTGATTCCGGATGGGTCTGTCGACGTGTCTACCGGCAATATTCCAATATTGTCTGAGGTGTCGGTGAAGCAGCGGCGACGCCGCATGCTGGCCGCGGCGGTCGATGGGCTCGCCTGGACTTTCGGCGTCGTGCTGGCGATCGCGCTCCGCTTCGAGTTCATGATGGACGCGGAGGGGTGGATCTCGACCATCGTGCTCGCGCTCGCCGCCGGCATCATCCAGATGGCGGTCGGATTCGCGACAGCCCTCTACCGCGGGCGCTTCACCTACGGCTCGTTCGACGAGGTCCGCGCGGTGGCGTTGATCGTCGTGATCGAGGCGATCCTGCTGTCCCTCATCGTCATCCCGATCGGCCCGGTGGTCGGCATCCCGCGCGGAACGCTGCTGCTCGCCTTCCCCTTCGTGCTGCTGCTGATGTTCGGCGTGCGCTACGTGGCCCGCCTCGCGATCGAGCGCGCACGCAAACCCGGTGCGGATGCCGAGGCAGCACTGATCATCGGTGCGGGATTCCTCGGCGACAAGCTGCTCGCGAACGTCACGACCGATCCGTCTTCGCCGATCCGGCCCGTCGGCCTTTTGGACGACGACCCGGCCAAGCGCAACCTGCGACTGCGCGGCGTCCCGGTGCTGGGCACCACGCGCGACATCGCGTCGGCCGCCCGGACCACCGGTGCAAAGCTCGCGGTCATCGCCATCCCGAATGCCGACAGCACCCTGCTGCGTGCGCTGAGCGACCGTGCCGAGAGTGCCGGTCTGCGCGTCGCGGTCACCCCCACGCTCGCGACGCTCGCGTCGGGGGAGCAGTCCGTCACCGACGTGCGCGACATCAGCATCGAGGACCTGATCGGACGCCACCCCGTCGACACGAACGTCGAGCTGATCGCCGGGTACATCACCGGTCGACGCGTGCTGGTGACCGGTGCCGGTGGCTCCATCGGTTCGGAGCTGTGCCGACAGTTGGCCAAGTACGGGCCGAGCGAGCTGATCATGATCGACCGCGACGAGACCGGACTCCAGGTGGCCCAGCTCGGGACGCTCGGACACGGGCTGCTCGATTCTCGCGACGTCGTCCTCGCGGACATCCGAGAAGAGCAGAACCTGCTCGACATCTTCGTCGACCGGCGCCCCGAGGTCGTGTTCCACGCGGCCGCTCTGAAGCACCTGCCGATGCTCGAGCAGTACCCCGACGAGGCGTGGAAGACGAACGTGCTGGGCACGCTCAACGTGATCAACGCCGCGCGTGCCGTCGGCGTCGACACCTTCGTCAACATCTCCACCGACAAAGCGGCCAACCCGACGAGCGTGCTCGGACACTCCAAGCGCGTCGCCGAGAAGCTCACCGCCTGGGCGGGATCCGTGACCGGGATGCGGTACCTCTCGGTGCGGTTCGGCAACGTGATCGGCAGCCGCGGGTCGATGCTGCCGACGTTCCAGCGGCTGATCGCCGAGGGGCGGCCGATCACGGTCACCCATCCCGAGGCGACGCGGTATTTCATGACGATCCCCGAGGCGTGCCAGCTGGTCGTCCAGGCGGGCGGCATCGGGCGTGCGGGCGAGGTGCTGATCCTCGACATGGGTGAGCCGGTGTCGATCCTCGAGGTCGCCAAGCGCATGATCGCGATGTCGGGCAAGAGCGTCGAGATCGTGTTCACCGGACTCCGCCGCGGCGAGAAGCTGCACGAAGAGCTCGTCGGTTCGCGCGAGAACCTGGAGCGGCCCTTCCACCCGAAGGTGTCGCACACGCGGGCCGACATCATCACGCCCGAGCGGCTCGACAAGGCGGGCTGGATGGACCGGATGTACGCGAGCCCGCGGATCAATGACACGGTGGCGATCGAGCCGATCGACGTTGGACGCCGCTGATGGCGGCTGAGCTCTGGCTCGTCGGCACTCTCGCGCTGGTTCTCGGCGCAGTGCTGCCCTTCGCCATTCGTCCGCTGCTCTCCAGGATCGGCGCCGTCGACGTGCCAAACGAGCGCTCCTCGCACTCTGCTCCTACCCTCCGGGGAGGAGGACTGGCGCCTCTGCTTGCCTGGGACGCGGCACTCATCTTGGCGATTGCGCTCGGTATGGATGCCGTGCCACTTGTGCTTCTCCTGATCGCGACGAACTCGGCAGCGGCGGTCGGTTTCGCGGACGATCTGCTCAGTCTCGGCTCGGGCTTGCGGTTGTCTCTGCAGCTCATCATCGGGCTTGGGGCCAGCATCGTCATCCTCGCGGTCGCGTCGCAATCCGGGTGGTGGGCGATCATCGGGATGATCTTCATCGCCGGGTACATCAACGTTGCCAACTTCATCGACGGCATCAACGGCATCTCCGGGATCCACGGGGCGGTTGCCGGAGTGGCATTCGTCGTCGCGGGCGTCGCATCCGATCAGCCGTGGCTTGCAGCGTCCGGCGTCATTCTCGCCGCCGCCTTCACCTCCTTCCTGCCTTGGAACCTGCGGCGACCGCATCTTTTCCTCGGGGATACCGGAAGCTACTTGCTCGGATCAGCGATCGGAGTGATCGTCGTGATGGCTCTGTCGCTCGGCGTAAGTCCGCTTCTCGTCGTGCCGGTTCTCGCACCGTGGCTGGCCGACACCGGTGCGACCGTCGTGCGGCGATTCGCGCGCGGTGAGGGAGTGTTGTCGGCACACCGTACGCACGCGTATCAACGGCTGACGGACACGGGGCTCGTCCACGGTTCGGTGACGGTAGTCGTCGGCGCTATTAGCGTGGCGACGGCGTTCATCGGGTACCTCGCCTGGAACGGTGCACTACCGATCTGGGCAGGACTGGCGATCATCGTCGCCCTCTGCGCGTTCTATCTGGCGCTGCCGAGACTGCGAGGTTCGCGCCTGCCGAGTTCGCCTCACCGTCCGCTCGCCGCTTCCGCCGAGGTCGTGCCCGCGCCCTCGGCGCCGGGGAAGCGACGCCGATGGGCCGTCATCGGAGCGTCAGGTTTCGTCGGCGCTGGTGTGGTGCGCCACCTGCGCGCTCGTGGATACGAGGTGGTCGAGCTGCCGGCACCTCGGCTTGAGTATGACGTCGATGTTCTCGACGGCGTCGTGCTCGCCGCGTCTGCCAAAACGGACGCTTCCCTCGCGGGAATGGTCGAACAGCTGGTCGGTGTCGATGTGGTGGTCAATGCGGCAGGAGCGGCTGCGCCGGACGGCGATGCGACGCGACAGCTCTGGGGTGCGAACGCATATCTGCCTGCGGTCCTCGCTCAGGCGAGCCGACAGGCCCGAGCCGTGCGCTTCGTGCAACTCAGCTCTGCGGCGGTGCAGGGGCGTACGCGGAGACTCGATGAGACGCCCAGGTACGCGCCGTTCTCCCCCTACTCGCGATCGAAAGCGTTGGGCGAGCTCGCCCTCCTCGCAGTGGCTGGGACGGATCCGAACGCCACGGGTGGAATCGTCATCGTGCGTGCCACCTCGGTTCAGGGGCCGGGTAGGCCAACCACCCAGAATCTTCGACGTCTCGCTGGCTCCCGCCTGGCAAGCGTTGCTGCCCCCGGCACTCAGCCGTCGGTCGTGAGCGGCCTCCACGGTCTCGCTGCCACGATCGAGTCGATCGGCACCGAGCAGGGCGAAGTGCCCGGCATCGTCTTGCAGCCCTGGGAGGGCTTGTCCGTCGCCGACGTCCTGCGCGTGGCTGGAGGCGAGCGGTCACCGCTGGTCATCCCGCGATGGCTCTGCTCCTCGGCGCTCTCGGCAGGTTATTTCGCGGGACGCATCGCACCTCAGTTCGCCGGCCTGGCGAGGCGCCTCGAGATGATGTGGTTCGGACAATCTCAGGTGAGCGGATGGGCGAGCGACAGAGTGTCTCGAGACGATAGCTGGTTGCGCGACGTGCTCGCAGCAGGAGAGGCACATCATGTCCGCTGAACGCCCGACGATCGTCTTCGGCGTCACGATCGACTACCAGCTTCGCTACCACGACGGCCTCTACCAGCGACTTGCCGATGAGGGGTGGGAAGTTCACGTTGTCGCCGGAGCCGGAGAAATCGGGCTGGGGCTCGGCAAGCACCCCGGCGTGACTAATCACGTCCTCGAAATGGCTCGCGCGCCGAGCCCCGTTGCCGACCTCCGTGGCCTGAAGGACTGGGTTCGGCTGTTGCGGCGGCTGCGGCCGGACGTTGTCGTTGTGGGTACTCCGAAGGCCGGGCTCCTTGGTGGTGTCGCTGCCCTTATCACCCGGGCGCCGGTGCGCGTATACGAACTTCACGGACTGCGTCTCGAGAGCGCGAGGGGGTTGCTGCGATCATTCCTTCGGATGATGGAGCGCATCAGCTGTGCCGCGTCGACTAGCGTCATCGCGGTCGGGCCATCACTTCGTGATCGTGCCGTCGCTGAGAGACTCGTCTCAGCGAAGAAGGTCGATGTCCTCGGCGCAGGCAGCCCGAACGGGGTGGATGTCGACCGCTTCAACGCCGCGACCCGTGACGAGGACACGCGCGCATCGCTTCTAGGGGAACTCGGAATACCGTCTTCCGCGCAGGTGGTCACGTTCGTCGGCCGGCTCACTGCCGACAAAGGCCTGGCGACACTCGCGGAGGCCATGCTGAAGGTCGAGCGCAAGACATCGGCGTGGCTCCTGGTCATCGGCGGAGTCGACGATCAGTCAGGGCTCGACGGGGAGCGCCATCTCCGGGAATCGCTGCCGCGGCTGTTGATCGTCGGCGAGGTCAACGACGTCGCCCCCTACCTGGCGATCTCCGACGTTTTCTGTCTGCCGAGTCGACGCGAAGGACTGCCGACCGTCGTCCTGGAGGCGTTCGCGGCGGGAGTTCCGGTCGTGGCGACGAAGGCCACAGGGATCGTCGACCTAGTCTCCGACGGAGACACGGGGCGACTGGCGCCCATCGACGACGCTCCGGCGTTGGAGCAGCAACTTCTCGCTGCACTGCACGATCGAGTGGCATCACTGACTATGGCGGCCGCAGCATCCCGATTCGTCAGCGAGAAGTTCGCGAGGGAGACGGTCCAGGATGCATGGGTCGATACGGTAGAACTCATGCGTGCGGGCAGACATCGATGACGGCCAATCCGAGTCTCGCCACTCCCGCACGACGTGCCACGATCACTTCCACGGCTTCCTTCGAGATTCGCCGACCCGGATCCGACTAACGAGGTCAAGCAATGAGTACTGAGCCATACCGACGCGATGAGGCTAGCCCGCTCGTATCCGTCGTTGTCCCCGTGTATAACATCGAGACACTCGTCGAGGCCTGCGTTCAGAGCATTTTGGGCCAGAGCTACGCTCACTTGGAGATCATCCTGGTCGATGACGGTTCCACTGATCGATCAGGTTCGATCTGCGAAGCCATCGCTCAGACCGACGACCGAGTGCGGGTATTGACCAAAGTGAACGGCGGGCTGTCAGACGCACGCAACCACGGTATTCGTCACGCGGTAGGCGCGTTGATCACGTGTGTCGATGGCGACGACATGGTCGCCCGGGATTACGTGGCTGCCCTGATGCGTCCCCTTATCGAGACGGACGCAGACCTTTCTTCCATTGGTTTCTTGAGGGTGCTTGAGGGATACGTGGATGCTCGAACAGACACGCCGGACGCCACGTACGAGTTTTGGCCGCGGGAGGTAGCGCTGGAACGTCTCTTCCTCCAGGACGGCTTGACAACGAGCGCGTGGGGGAAGATGTACCGGAGCAATGCCTTCGACGGAATCGAGTACCCCGTCGGCTCCATCCACGAAGATCTCCCCGTCACATACAAGTTGGTCTCGCGAGCGAGAGCCGTCGCTGTGATCAACAGCGTCGGATACTTCTATGTTCAGCGACGAGGGAGCATCACGGGGCGGGCCGACTACGGGCGACGTGTCGAGGCGGTGCGGTTCGCGGAGGAGGCGGTGGAGTTCTGTCGGTTGGAGGAGCCGACCCTGGTGGGTGCGGCGAAGGCGCGGGCGATGATGGAATGCGCGTACATCATCTCTCAAGTGCCGAGGCTCGCAGATCTCCGTGACCTCGATCCTGTTGTGCCAGGCACAATACGGAGCTACCGCGGCGATGTTCTGCGCTATCGGCGCACGCCGAAAGCGCAGAAGCTCACTGCGCTGATTTCCTTTGCAGGCATCGGGGCCGTCTGGTCGCTCATGCGAGTGCGATCCATCGCGAGCGCGGCGCGAACAACTATGAGGAGTACCAGATGATTCGCCGGATCAAGCACATGTTGATTCCGTTCTATCAACGAGCGGCAACGCTACGCGGTGGGCGGACGTTCGTGCGTGAGGGAGACAGACCGACAGCATTCCTGCTCCTCACGCCCGACTACGGGAACATCGGTGATCTCGCGATCGGAGTCGCCGAGGCGAAGTACCTCGAGCGGAAGATTCCGGGCTACGACGTCGTATCGATCCCGCTCGCGGAAACGTACGCATGGCTACGTTCCATCAAGACGCGGAGTCGCGAAGGTGACCTCGTGTTCCTCGTCGGAGGGGGCAGTACCGGAGATCTGTATCCCCGCGCGCATTTCGGGCGCGTCTTCGTCATTCGATATCTCCGCAAGCTCCCCATGATCTCGTTTCCCCAATCGATCATCTACAGCTCAGACGACGCGAAGAGAGTATTTGGGCGGCGAGAACGGGCCGCATTCCAGCGCCACTCATCGCTACGCCTCTTCGTGAGAGAGCGTACGAGTATGAAGATCATGAGGGAGATCTTCGACGGAGAGGTCGGGTTCTCGCCGGACATCGTTCTCTCAATGACAGGACTGGGCGACGAGCAAGAGCAGCGTTCTCATGCGTTACTCGTGTTGCGCGGAGATAGTGAGAGAGCTCTCAGCGAGGCTGACCACGAAGAGATCCTCGCGGCAGCCGGCGCAGTGTCCGAGTCAGTCGTGTTTCAGGACCACGAAGTTGCTTACGACCCCAGCGGAGACGCATCACCTGCCGAGGTGGTCGATACGATGATGGACCGCTACCGCCGGGCTCGGGTGGTAGTCACCGATCGCCTCCACGGCATGATCTTTGCGGCCGTGACGAGGACTCCCTGTGTCGTGCTTCCGAACTCCAATCACAAGATCACGGGCACCTACGAGGATTGGTTGAAGGACGCGTGCCCGTTCATTCGGTTTGCCGATGGCAGGGATACAAAGTCACTGCTGCGCGTCATCGATGAAGTGATGGTTGCTGGACGCGCGGAGGTACGACCACCCCAGCTCGATTTTTCCCAGTTGGATGCCGCGGTAGCTGAGTTCGCGCTGCGCAAGGACTGAGGATGGCGCTGAAGAAGGCCCGTCTCGCCGGAGCGCGCAGTGCGCTCTTGATCAGCGGCGGAACGCTCGTCGGCCAGGTTGTCACTTTCGTGGCGCTTCCGTTTCTCGCGCGGATCTACTCTCCCGCTGAGTTCGGTGTCTATTCGCTTGCGCTGACGATCACTGCGCTCGGGCTTCCCATCGCAGTCCTGCGCCTCGATCGTGCGCTCCTGCTTCCGCCCCTCGAGTCCACTACCAAGTCGCTACTCTGGGCGGCGCTGGCGATCGCCGTCGTGGTTTCGGCGGTCGTTGGCGCCGGGACATGGCTGTTCGGGACCTTTGATCGCGACCCGGTGACGTCCGTGCTGGTTGCGATTCTCTTGCTGACCTCCGCAGCCGTCGCACTTTTCGTGCCTCTTGCTTCGCGGTCAGGCAACTACGGCTCGCTCGGAATTCGTACCGCAACACAATCCGCGAGCAGCACGGCCGCCCAGTTCGCCTTTGGGCTCGCTGGCGTCACATCGGCAGGCCTGGTCGCGGGAGCGGCTATCGGTTCAAGTGTCGGCGCCACCCTGCTGAGTCCATACGTGCGGCGGTTGCGTGGGCGCGCATCACTGCGCAAGGCGCTCGCGAGTCTGCGGTTGTACTGGCGCTTCCCGGTGATCTTCATGCCGATCGCCTTCCTGACCTTGCTGGCTCAGCAGATGCCCCTTCTCTTCGGCGCAAGTGTGTTCGGGCTCAGCGCCGCAGGCGTCATCGGGATGGCTGAGCGGGTGGTTGCCATACCGGTGACGTTGCTTGGGCTGGCAGTCGGAACGGTGTTCGAGAGCGAACTCGCACGCTCCCTCCGGGAACGTGGCGGAGGGCTGCTGCAGCGTTACCTGCAGACTTCCCTAGCGCTCGCGATCATCGGCCTGCTGGCGGGCGCCGTTCTGGGATTGTTGGCACCTTGGGGCCTCACTCTGCTCTTTGGAGAAGAATGGGCCGTCGCGGGTCAGGTTGCTCAAGCTATGTCGATAGTCGTGGCGACGCGCTTGGTTGTCTCCGCTACCAAGAACCTCACTCAGTTGCTACAGCGGGGGCTGGACTCGCTTGGGCTGGAGATTACGCGTGTCGTGCTCGTAGCGGGCACAGCTGGCATTGCGCTTGTCTGCGGTCTCGACTTGATCGCGTCGTTGTGGCTGATCTACGGAGCACTCGCGATATCGGATGTCGCAACCTGGTGCTGGGGTCTGCGAGTGCTTCGCGATCATGAGAGAAATGGAGTGCCGCTGTGAGAATTGTCCACGTCATAAACGCGCTGGCCACAGGCGGAGCAGAGCGCATGGTCGTCGAGTTATCCACGCATGGAATCGCTCAGGGGCATGACGTCGGCATCGTTGTTCTCGCGGACCTCGACGGGATTCCGCGGGCGATAGCGAAGGATAGGCAGATTCCCATCTCCGTGGCAGGTGCTTCCTTAAAGGACCCTCGCCTGCCTTCTCGGCTGCGAAAGCTTACGGCCGATGCCGACATCGTGCACGTGCACCTCTTCCCTGCGATGTACTGGGCGGCGACGTTGAGAAGCCCGAAGATCTTTACCGAGCACAGCACTCACAACCGTCGGATGGATAGGGCTCGGTTCCGACTGCCGGAGCGGTGGGCCTACGACCACTACGACCGCGTTGTGGCGATCGGACGAGGAGTAGAGCGAAGACTCATCGAGCACGCCGTCTCGATCCGGAGCCGGACACCGATCGTCACGGCTCAGAATGGTGTCTCGGACGATTTCTTCTCCGCCACGTGGAACGCCCCCGAGGGTCGACCGCGCCTGATCTCTGTCGGGTCGTTGACAGACGTGAAGCAGCATCGCATCGCCATCGATGCGCTGGCGCTCTTGCCAAGAGCGACTCTCGACATTGCCGGCGATGGCCCGCTACGAGACGAACTTCAATCGCAGATCGAAACGAGGGGTCTGCGTGATCGGGTGCAACTGCTGGGCAACGTCAAAGACATTCCGGGGCTGCTGCGGGGATTCAGCCTGCTGCTCTCCACGTCGAAGTTCGAGGGGTTCAGCCTCGTGGCGGCGGAAGCGCAAGCGGTTGGTCTTCCCGTGGTGGGCCCTGCAGTAGAGGGATTCGACGACGTGGTGATCGACCACGAGTCCGGCCTCCTTTTCGACACGACCACGCCCGAGACGGTAGCGTCCACCGTTCTCCGGGCGCTGGAGCCGGAACGATACGCAGCTCTCGCAGCAGGCGCCGTAGCGAATGCGCGTCGTTTCACGATGGCCGCCTCCTTCGAGGCGAACTTTGCGGTCTACACATCTGTGTTGGAGAGGCGGTCCGCATCAACAAAGTGAGCGTGCCCGGCGGCCGACTCCGCCCAACTCTCGTCCAGGGGACTCCAGTTCTTCGCCCCGGGCTGCAGGTCGGCCGTTGGGAGGCGATCATCGGCATCCTGCGGATGTCGTGGGGGTGCCCTATCTCCTCGGTCGCCGACTGATCGCATAGGGGCGTCCGCGCGAAGTAGCGGGCGCCTTGCTCTTCATGAGGGTGCCTTCCGCCTAGACTGAGCCGATAAGTAGCAGAGCACCGGGGGAGTAGGCGTGGCATTCTTGCTGGCGTTCGTGAACATCGTCGCGTATCTGGCCGCCCCGCCCGCAGGGTTTGCGACTGTCGTGGTCACGATGGTGATCGTTGGCGTCCGTCGAGGCCGCTCACGGCTTGAGAAACTTCTGACGATGCTCGTGCTGACGATGCCCCTCTACGCGCTCCCCGTACTGCCGGGTCTTCATCACGTCGCGTCTTGGACAACGCTTCTCCTCGTTGCACTGCTTGTGATGGTGATACCGCACATCACACGCATGTCTCCGGTCATCCTGGTGGCGTTGTTCATCATCGTGGCCTTCAGCATCCTGACCGGACTGTCGTCGGGTGACGGTGCCGATGGGTGGTATTACATCGCTCAGTTCTTGATGTTTACCGTTCCAGCAGTAATCGTCTATGAAGCGCGATCCTGGATCCGAGCCACGCTGGACAAAGACGCCGCAAACCGTCTGTTGTCGACCCTGGCGTCGACGCAACTTGCGCTCGCGATCGGCGTTCTTGTTCAATGGCAACTTCACAGTCGCCTAGGGATTTCGCTGGGTTCCATTAGCTTCTTCGCCGAGCGCGTCACCTATGACCTCACGGTCTCCGCCTACAGTGTCCTCTCTGGACTGCTAGCCATCGGAATCGTCTTGGCACCCACTCTGTGGCGCCGAGGGCGCTGGAAGATGGCCGTCATCCTTGCCGTCGTCTCTTCGTTCGCAATCGTGGTCAATTCCTCGCGCACCGGCATCATCGTGGGCGCTGTCGTACTCGGCCTCGCGATCTTGTTCCCGCCGAAGGGCGCCCGCCGATTCGGTGCGCGGCTTGCTATCGTCCCGGCTGGAATTCTCGCTTGGTGGATGTACGACCTGTACGCGGGCTCGGTCCGAGGTCGAGAAGGATTCCTGGACGACAACGGACGGTTCGAGACGTTCCGCAATGCGTTCGACCGGATGATGGCAACCGACGAGAACTTCCTCCTTGGGGTCGGCTACGCCGATTACGAGGGTGTCGCACCGCACAACTTCGTTGTGGAGACTTTGGTCAGTTCCGGCGTTATTGTCAGCGCCGTCGTCTTCGCACTGATCGTCGGCCTGCTGGTCTACCTTCGGCAGAGCGAATGGCAGTACTCAATCTGGGCTCTGCTCGGAGCCTCCATGCTGTTCGCCGGTTTTTACGCGGTGAAGGCAGCCGCGGTCATCGCCGTGCTCATGCTCGCTCTGCGAGCCGCTGACAACGCTACACAGCGGGGTGATGTCGCTCCTCCGGCTGTTGGACTCGCGAACCAAGAGCGTCCCGAGATGATGAACGGCTCGCAAAAGACACGTCGGACTGCGTGATCGCTTTCGGTTGTCCCGCGCCCGGTTCGGGCCCCACTGCGCCCGCTGATTGAATGGAAGACATGCATCAGGAGGACCCCCAGCCCCGCACGCGGCGCGAAGCGCGCTCTCTTGCGGAGCCCCCCACTGACGACCTTCCGCCGCGCGGTGATGACGGCCCCCGTCCGCGCCGCCGCCGTCGAGTGTGGATCTGGCTCACAGTCAGCGTGCTGCTGGTGCTCATCGTCGCCGGTGCCGCTTTCGCGGCCGTGAAACTGTATGACCGGGCGATGACCACGCGTGCGCATCTTGAAGCGGCGATGGGCGAGGTGCAGACCGTCCAGCAGTCGGTCCTCGCGCAGGACACGGCCGCTGCAACGGAGGCAGCAGCGCGCTTGGCGCAGGAGACGTCTGCCGCGCTAGAGCCCACGCAGGGCCGTCTGTGGGCATTTGCCGAGTACGTGCCGTGGGTCGGGTCGAACCTTGCGGCTGTTCGTCAGGTCGCGGAAGTGACGGACGCGCTCGTCGCGGACGTCGTGACGCCGGCAACCCAGCTCAACCTGGCGGCGCTCGCGCCCAGCGGTGGACGCATCGATGTGGCAGCGCTCGGCGAGCTGTCCACTGTCGTCGACGGCGTGGCCACTGGCGTGGAGAAGGCATCCTCGACGATCAACAAGATCGATAAGTCCGGTCTGATCGACCAAGTATCGGCGGGAGTCGTCAAGCTCGAAGGCGCACTCGCGAAACTGGACGAGACGCTCGCTCCGGTGCACGAGATCCTCGGCGTGCTTCCTGAAGCGCTCGGAGCGGGTGGAGCGCGGGACTACCTCGTTATGTTCCAGGGGAACTCTGAGGCCCGTAGCCTCGGCGGGAACGCGGCAGTTTTCATCGTCATCCACGTCGACAACGGGGCGATTTCCATCACCGAGCATGTGGACAGCTCTGACTTCAAGCAGCCCCTGGACGAACCCGTCGTTCCCCTCGACCCGGAAGCGGTCGCGATCTATGGAGACAAGATCGGCCGCTACACCCCCGACTTCACGATGGTTCCCGACTTCCCGACGGCGTCGGGAATTCTGCAGGGGTGGTGGGATCGCGATGTGCAGACGAACGTTGACGCGTACATCTCGATGGACCCTGTGGCTCTCTCGTATCTCCTCGCCGCGACGGGCCCGGTCGCGCTACCGACCGGCGACACTCTGACGGCCGAGAACGCCGTACCGCTTCTCTTGAACGAGGCGTATTTCCGATACGAAGATCCCCTGATGCAAAACGCGTTCTTCGGAGCAGCCGCCGATGCGGTGTTCACTGCGCTGACAAGCGGTACCGGGTCGCCGACCGGCCTGATCTCCGCGCTGGGGCGCGCTGCGGCGGAAGGGCGCATCCTCTACACAAGCGAGGACCCGGACGAGATGGCGTTGATCGCGTCATCGCGTATGAGCGGTCGGATGCCGACAGCAGCGGAGGGTAACCCGTTGCTCGGTGTTTTCGTGAACGACAACACCGCTTCGAAGAAGAGCTACTACCTCGACATGAGTATCGACGCTTGCGCGGCCGACGGGGAGACGAGCGCATCGGTGACTCTGAAGTCGTCTCTCGACGAGGCGGAAGCTGCGCGTCTTCCTTACTACATCGCGGGCCCTTACTACCCGCTGGGTGACATCAGCAGTTATGTCGTCCTCTACGGGCCGGTCGGTTCGATGTTCGCGAGCGTCGAGATCGATGGGCAGGCAGCGACACCGCTCGCGGTCGGTCAGCACCTCGGACGCCCTGCCGTCAAGGTCGAAGTGCTGAACCATTACGTGAGCGAACATGTGATCGATGTTCGTTTCACTGATGTGCCCGCGGGGGGAGAGGACCTGGAGGTATGGCACACGCCGATGACGCGCGAGACGCCTGTCACTCTGACTTCTTGCGGCGGATAGCGAAGTGGCGAGCGTCGTGAGAGCCACCGATGCCGTGACCTCAAGCCTCAGCCTCGGGCACGCGACCACGCTCGCCCATGCGCTCTGCGGGGCGATCGGCGATCGTCACGATATCCGGGTGCTGTCGATCAAAGGCCCGTTTGCCGAGTACCACGGCCTCCGTCCTGCTCGGACGGCCGCCGACGCGGACGTCCTCGTGGCGCCTAGCGATTTCGATGCCTTCTGCGCTGCCATCGAGGCTGCCGGGTGGAAGGAGCGTGTCGCGCGAGAGACACCGACTCTGATCGCGAACCACTCCCGCACGTACATCCATGATTCCTGGCCGTGTGACATCGATGTGCATCTGTGGTTTCCCGGCTTCTTCGCGGATCCATCTGTGGTGTTCGATGAGCTGTGGAAGCGTCGATGCGCGATCCCGATCGGCGAAGTCACCGTGCTGTTCCCCGGGCGTCCGGGTGCGGCGGCGATCGCTGCCATGCATGCGCTGCGGAACATGACCGTCGTCCGTCACCAGGCGGAATGGGCGTGGGTTCGAGATGCGCTTCGCGACGACTTCTCCGAAACGGATCGGCGCGACTTCCTCGATCTCGTGACGAAGGGTCGCGCGCAGTGGGTGCTCCGCGATCAGCTGCGCGACATCACAGGGGTGGAACCCGAGAACGATCTCACGGCAGAGGAGCAGCGCGCCTGGCAGGCACACCGGGACTTCGCTGCCGACGGTGGTGCCGCGAGTTGGTGGATCGCCCTGCGGCGGCAGCCGTTTTCGGAATGGCCGGCTTTCCTGTTGCGCGCGGCCTGGGTGCCGCGGGCCGAGATTCCTCGAAACGATGCGTCGGTTCTCCCATCTCGAGGGCAGGCCTGGTCCTATCAGGTTGCTCGATGGGGACGCGGATTCACCGCGACGCTGCGATACGTACGCGGTGCAGACCGTTGAGCGGGCAGGGAGCTGCGGGGAGCGGTTCAGCGAGATCTGAAGGGCTCACGGTCCAGATCGCCGACGTCACCGTAGGGATAACGCTGAGTGGGTGCAACACAGACCTCATCGACGCGGTCCACGCCGAATACGCCCCGATGATGCCGAGCGTCCCGGTTTCCGCGGAGACCCAGGTCGTGGTCGCGGCTGACACCGATGCTGGGAGCGGCATGGAGCTCGTGCGGAGAGAGGTCGACGCCGCCGTCGCCGGGATCCATCGCCAACGCGGATTCATCGACTTCGGTGCAGACCTGCTCGTGGATGATCGCGGCTCTGCCCTGATCGTCACCCTGGATGGAAGCGAGCAAGCGCACGCGGTGATGGCGGCCCTCAGCGCGCGTCACACGAGGCTGCCGCCAGGGAGCTGGGTTTCTGACCGCTCGGGCAACATCGTGCATCGGGCCGCGTCGACGACGATCGCGGGCGACGCGCTGGAGAACGGTGCAGTGGGCGGATCAGCTCGTCTCATCGGCGCGCTCCTTCTGGGCGACGGGGAGAGCGTTGCCGATGCCGAGCAAGAGGACGGTGTCCTCGCGCTCGCGCGTCACACGATCGAACAGGGCTCGCCGAATGAAAGCGCCCCCGTGCTCCGGGCGGTGCAGATGATCGCCGGGAGCACGAGCCGTATTCGACGAGTCGCTGTCGGAGATCTGTCCCACGCTCTCCGCGAGGTGGCGGAGCGGTTTGCCGAGGGGCCTCGAACGATGCGGTTCGCGCCACCGTCTCCCGTGCACTCCGCTCCCGCATCGGTTCCGACGAATGACGGGAGCAAAGTGTGGTTCCGCGGGCCCGCGCACGACTACCTCCAGCGCGACCATGATGTGCTCGTCGTCCGTCGATCGGGCGACGGGCTGGAGCTGGAAGCGCTGCAGTCGCACGCGCGCGCGCTGTGGATGCACGCCGACGGGGCCAGTAGGGAGCAGCTCCTGAGTATCGTGCGGGATCAGTCCTCTCCGGAGAGGAGCGAAAACACACCCCTCGAGGTCGTGTTCGACGAGCTCGTCAGCGAGGGGTTGCTCGTCGACGAGCCGAGTTGGGCCGTGCGGTCGAACGTCGCATACTCGACGAGCTCATCGCAGACCTTCGTGCTCGGGACTGACGGGGGAGACCTCCAACCGCTCGCCCTGGAAGGACCGGCGATGACGATCTGGGAAGCCATGATCGAGCGACCTCACATCTCGATCACCGAGATCACCGCGTGGTGTGCGGAGCGCTATGACGTCGACGCGGATGGCATCCGGCCGGAGGTACAGCAGATGATGGAGGACTTGCGCGAGCGCGACCTGATCGGCTGGGTCTGACAACTGGCCTCCGCGCCGACCGGCCTACGGCCCGCCCCACCGCCCGATCGGCCACAGGATGGCCCCGGCCTTGCCGAACACGTCGTCGCGCGTCATCCAGCGCCAGCAGCTCTCGTCCGGATCCGCCGTCCCTCGGCAGAGGTACGCGGAGTCGGCCGAGTTCGCCCGATTGTCTCCGAGCACGAGATACGAATCCTCCGGAACGGTGACCGGCGCGAAGCAGCGGGTCGACATCGGTTCGCTGTCGCAGTCGAGTGAATCTGTGACGAACGGGAGATCTTTGACGACATACGGCTCGTCGAGCGGCTCGCCGTCGACCAGCACCCTGCCCTGGGCGTCGCAGCACTCCACGGTCTGCCCGGGTCCGGCGATGACCCGCTTCACCAGCACGTAGGGCCGGATGCCGGTGGTCTCGCCGACCCAGTGGAACGCCTGCGAGAACCAGTTTCCGCCGGCCGCCGGCTTCTCACCCCAGGCCTCATCGGGACGGAACACGACGATGTCGCCCGGCGCGGGGTCTGCGGCGACGTAGGCGAGGCGGTTGACGATGAGGCGGTCGCCGGGCTCGAGCGTCGGCGACATGGATCCGGACGACGGCTGGCCGATGAAGGCGACGATGATGCCGGTCAGCGCGAGGGCGAGCACGATGTTCACCCAGATGTTCCCGAGGAGTCGCCGACGCGGTCTCGGTGCATCTGTCGTCATCATCTGCTCTCCGGCTCGCGCGCTGCGGTGTCGACACAATACTGTCAGTGAATGGCCCAGTATTCCGGTGACAGCGGTCCCCGCCTGCTCGAGTCCGCGCAGGCGTCGCAAGCCCAGCGACTGCTCATCCCCGACGTCCTCCGTGGCATCGCGATCGTCGCGATGGTGATCGCGCACGCGAACCCGTTCCTGCCCGAACTGCCCTGGGCCGCGAAGTTCGTGACGGCGAACCTCAGCGACCTGGCGTCGCCGCTGTTCGCGCTCGTCATGGGCATGTCGGCAGAGCTCGTCTGGCGCCGTGGCGGACGCGTCGGCGTCACACTTCTGCAGCAGGTCATCCGCGGACTGTTCCTGATCGCGCTGGGCGTCTGGATGGCGACCTGGGGCTCGTGGGTCGACGTGATCCTGGCGTATCTCGGCGTGACCATCATCCTCGGAGCGCCGATCCTCCTCGCGCGCACGCCCGTGGTGATCGGAGTGACGGCGGTCCTCCTGCTCATCAGCCAACCGCTGGTGGACCTCGCCCGGACCTGGACCTGGGTGTACACGGCGCCCGCCCCGGTCGCCGACATCATGCAGTGGCTCTTCCTCGGATCGCACTACCGCGTGCTCAATCTCCTGCCGATGTTCCTCATCGGCGCGCTCCTCATCCGGCACGGTCTGCAGCGCGACCGACTGCTCACAGTGCTGGCGATCGCGGCACCGCTTGCCTACGTGGCCTGGGCTGTTGGGCAGCGGCTCGGCGGCGTGCAGTCCGGCGACTACCTCGACACCCTGAAAGACTTCGGCCTCGTCTTCGCGGTCTACGTGATCGTGGTCTTCGCCGCGACCGCTCGACGCGACGGAGTCAAGCGCTTCTGGAGCCCGATCTTCGTGCCCCTCGTCGCATGCGGACAGGTCGCGCTGAGTCTCTACCTGCTGCACGTGGGGCTCATCGCGCTGTGGAACAACGCGAACGGACGTCCGACCGAGAACTTCTGGCCGGGGTGGCTCGTGATCGTTCCGGGCATGATCCTGGTGGGGTGGCTCTGGTGGCGGTTCGTCGGCACGGGCCCCGTCGAATGGGTGATGGGCTGGCTGACCGGTCGGCGCAAGCCCCTGCTCCGGAGGCGATGATCGCAGCCGCGCGCCACTGACACCGCGTCAGGCGGGGGAGACCTCGACCGCCGCACGGATGCTGTCGATCAGCACCCGCACCTCGTCGCTGCCGACCGCCAGCGGCCCGGCCTGCGTCCCGTCGGTGCCGATGAGGGCGGCCACCGGGGTCGCCGCTCCGATGCTGAGCACCGCCGCAACAGAACCGCCCACGTCGAGCGCGAAGCGCGTCGAAGCGGGGAGGTCGTGCGGCGGCTCTGTGCTCGCCGCGACGCTCACGGCGCGCTGGATCACGTAAACGTCGACAACGGCCGCCAGAGTGGCCTCTGCGGCCTTGAGTGATGTCATGGCGGTCGCGCACGCGTGGCACCCTGGCGCCACGAACACCAGGAGTCGGGCGCGGGCGGCCGGGGCGAGCACGTCGACGATCTCCGCAGTGCCAGGCAGCAGCACGGCGCCGGCTCCACGGGGAATCTGCGCATCCGCTCGTCCGGCGGCGTTCGATGCGCGGACCAGGGACCAGACGCCGACGGCGATCAGCAATCCTGCACCGACAGCGCCGAGCACGAGGGGCACCGTCGGGCCCGTGAGGAGCGTGGCCGGAATCCCGACGGGCTCGGAGACGGCGGCCGTGGCGACGGCCCCTGCCAGCACGGAGGCGGCGATGGCGGTGAGGACCGCGTTGCGCACGATGAGGCGAGGTCCGATCGCGGAGGGGAGCCAGTCGCCGAAGCAGCCGCAATCATCGGTGGCGCCGAGGCGGTGCGCCCGGATGACGGCGATCAGAAGGCCGGAGGTCAGCAGGAGCGCCGCGGCAGCGAAGACCACGAAGAGCCAGCCGTCCGTCGCGAGCAGCCCGACGGCGACGACCGCCTCGACGGCGATCAGTGCTCCGGCCGCGGTCTTCGGGTGACCGACAGGGATACGCAAGGCCGCGAAGGCGGCGCTTCCGCGATCGGCCGATCGGAGCTTTCCGACGGCGCTCACGGCGAAGACGACGGCGAGGAAGAAGGCAAGCGGAACGAGGAATGCGCTCATGGGTTGATTCTCCCGGATCGGAAAAGCGGGCGGATCCTGGAAGGATCCGCCCGCTCGGTGCTGCACGTCGCCCTGCCGCCACCATCGGCGGTGGCCGGAGCGACGATGGGAGCGTCGGTGCTGGGCCCGGCGCTCCCATCGAAATCCGCTCAGAGCAGGTTGATGCCCACGTTCTGCGAGGTCGAGTTGTTGCCGGTGACCGAGTCGCCGGTGACGGTCGCGGACATGACCTGCTGCGGTCCGCCGAGGAGCGAGGTGAGCAGCCCGACGTTGAGCAGCGAGTCGAGCGTCGTGCCCAGGCCGATCACGATGTTGCCGCCGGCGGGGATCGACGGGAGCGTCAGCGTGTAGTTGCCGTCTGCCCCACCGATGGACACCCCGGCCACGTTGGCGATGTTCAGGCTCAGCAGGCCCGGGTTGTACTGCACGACGGCCGTGGCGCCGGCGGGCGAGGCGTCGGTGCCGTTGTTGGTGATCGTCAGCGTGTTCACGGTGTTGATGGTCGCCAGCGTCAGGGGTGGCAGGCCGAGGTTCAGCGAGATCGGGCCGCTGAGCGCGGGAACGAGGTCATCGTTCACCAGCGACGCGGCCGCGAGCGGCGTGGCGACGGCTGCCGCGATGACGGGGACCGACCATGCCGCGCCCTTGACGATCGTGCGGCGCGAGATGCCCTTGTTCTTCTGGATTTCTTCGGTCACGTGAGTGCCCTCCCTGTTCGATGCAGATGCGGTTTCCCGCTGTGTCGTGAAGAGGCGACACGTTGTCTGCATCCCCCAGGAGCCTCTTCGTGGTCATCAAAGTAGGGAGAGGAAGAGGGGGAGGAAGGGGGTTTCGGTGAACTACGCGCAGGGTGCGCTCAACCTGCGCGATCTGTTCGTTTCCGCGTGCGCGGAGCTACGCGCGGCGCGAGGAGCGCAGTGTGCGCGGGGTGGCCCGATAGGCCTCGTCGAGTGCCCTGCGCATGCTCATCGGAGAGTGGAATCCGGCACGCTGCGCGATCTGATCGATGCTCAGCACGTCGTAGCGACTGTCGACGAGCAGCGAGTGCGCCAGCCGCGCGCGCTGCCGACGGATCTCGGCCGCCACGCTGTTGCCGGATTCGGAGAAGACGAGCTGCAGCTGCCGCAACGACGACTGCACCTCGTGCGCCACACGTGACGGGTTCAGTGAGGGGTCGCCGCACTGCTGCGAGATCACCGCGATGGCGCGCTCACGCAGCACGGCATGCGGCGAGCCCTGCCCGCTGACCCCGCCGATCCGGTCGAGGAGCACCGCCCCGCACATCTCCATCACCAGTTGCTCGATCGCGTACTGCTCGATCGGAGATGCCTTGTCGTCGGTGTCGAGAAGGCACCCGATGAACTGCTGCATCGAGGTATCCAGGAGCCGGCGGTCAGCGAACACGCTCGCATCGGGAGGCAGCGACGGCACGAACGAGGCGATGGCCGAGCGCGGCACGAGGGCGGCGACGAAGCGCCACTGTCCGGCCCACCGCAGTCGGCGTGCGATGCCGTGTGCGGCGACGACGAGACCGCCGTCGGTCTCGACCCAGGGTTCGCCCTCGAGACGTGACCACAACGCCTGCGCTTCGACGAACGCGAACACGGCGTGGTCGGGGTACGAGCTCACGGTGTCCACGTGGAGTTCGGAGGTCCCTCCGCCTGTGCTGAGCAGGCGCACACCGCCGGAGGCACGCTCCCGGGAACGCAGTCCAGGGCGGTCTCCGACCCGCCGGACACCGTGCTTCGCGAGCTCTCTGTCGTCGATGACCTGAGCGTGGGAATGACTCACGAGACGTCCCCTTTCAGGGTGCCAGCGAGCGGCAGTAGCGCCTCTGCGATCGGTGCGGCCTCGAAGCCGAAGCCCCGATACAGCGGTGTATTGAATATAGATTCAATCATCCCGGACCTCCTGTCAATGCAGATCTCGAATTCGTGTAGTGAGACGACACGAAACTCATCTGCATCCCCCAGGAGCCTCACTGCGAGCCACCGTAGAGCGCCCGTCAGGGAAAATCGGACGAATAGACGAAAAGCGCGCAATGTGCGTTGTTCCTGCGCGGAATGTGCTTTCGCGTGCGCGGGTCGCCGAGTCGAAGAACGTGGATAGGCTTGCTGCCATGTCCGATCGCCTCCTCGTCAACGCGGTCGGAGCCGTCATCGAGATCGACGCCTCTCAACGCGACGAAGACTTCCGGGCTCGCGCCGCCGCTGCCTGGACGGACGCGCGCTACGAGGGCGATCGAGTCGCCGATGCGGTCGCCGTGGTTCCGGCCGACACGGAGGACGCCGCAGCCCTCTCCGCGCTCTCGACCGACGTCACGATCAAAGCCCTCGCGCACCGCCGACACGACCCGATCTGGATGCTGCATGCTGCCGGTCTCGCCACTGACGACGGTCGCGTCGTGGTCCTCAGTGCGGCATCCGGCACCGGCAAGACGACGGCGGCGCGCCACCTCTCGAAGCGCTACGCGTATGTGAGTGACGAGACCATCGGCATCGACGACACCGGTCGCGTGGTGCCTTACCGCAAGCCACTGTCGATCATCGAACAGGATGCCGTCCCCAAGGCTCAGGTCGCGCTGTCGAGCATCGGCGGCGCGCACCCGCTTCCCGATGAGCTGCGGGTGGCGAAGATCGTCGTGATCGATCGCTCGCCGGAGGGCCCGGAAGCGCCCGAGATCGAACCGCTGGACATCGCGGATGCCCTGGCGCTGCTGGGGCCGCAGACCAGCTATCTCTCCGACGGCCCGGTACCCCTGCAGCGGATCGCTGCGCTGCTCGAAGCCACCGGCGGTGCCGTGCGACTGCGCTACCGGGAGGTGACGGGCATCGACGGGATCATCGATGATCTGCTCGACGTCGAGCCGGCTCCGATTCCGTCGATCGTCACCCGCACCGCACCCGTGGTCGAGACGTCAGTCGCGGACGCATACCGCCGTGCGGAGACGGTCGACGAGCTGGTGCTCGACGGCCGCATCGCCGTGCTGCGGCGGACGCCGACCGGGGGACAGGTGCACGTCCTCGACGGCATCGGCCCGACGATCTGGACCGCGGCCGCAGGGGGGAGCGCGCTCGCTCAGCTCGTCGACGCCGTGGTGAGCGCGCACGGGGAGCCCGCGGATGGAGACCCCGTGACGATCGTGCAGACGGCCGTGCAGGTGCTCATCGCCGACGGGATCCTGCTGCCGCCGACTCAGCCCTGAGAGGGGCCGCAGACCGAGCGGTGACTCAGACCTGAGCGGTGCCGCGCCGGCGTACACCGGGCGCGGCGTCGGGCTCAGTGCTCTCGCTGTCGCCGCCGTCCTTCGCGTAGCGCTCGTAGGCGCCGTAGTACTCGCGGCCGTAGTACGCCGACTCGGCACCCTTGCGGGGCACACGGTTGAGCACCACGCCGAGCACCCGACCCGTCGTGCGCGTGATGTTGTCGATCGCACGCTGCAGCATGTCGAAGGTGGTCTTCCCGGACGAGACGACGACCAGCACGCCGTCTGCGTTCGCGGCCAGCACCGCGGCGTCGGTCACCGGCAGCACCGGCGGGGAGTCCAGGATGACGATCGCCGACTTGCTGATCTCCGCCAGGAAGTCGCGCATCCGCTGCGACCCGAGCAGCTCGCTGGGGTTCGGCGGGATGCGCCCGGCGCCGACGACGGCGAGCGGGATGTCGCGCGAGGGGCGATGCGCCACATCCTGCAGCTCGGCCCGACCCGCGAGCACATCGGTGAGGCCGACGTCGTGGGACATGCCGAAGATGTCGGCGATGACCGGGCGGCGCAGGTCGCAGTCGATGAGGATGGCCCACTGTCCGGCGGCGGCGAGGCTGGAGGCGAGGTTGACCGAGACGGTGGACTTGCCGTCGCCGGGCACGGAACTCGTGACCACGATCACGCGCGGCGGGTTGTCGACGTCGATGAACTGCAGGTTCGTGCGCAGCTCGCGCATCGATTCGATGAGGTGGTGCGACACCCCGTGCTGCGACTCCAGCGAGAAATCGATCACCTGTCGCTCGTCGGCGATCGACTTCTCGAGCGGGAGGGTGCCGATGACGGAGACGCCCGTCTCGCGCTCGATGTCGCGGGGGTGACGCACGCGACGGTCGACGGTGTGCCGCACGAACGCGTAGACGAGACCGAGGGCGAGACCGGCGAGAGCGCCGATGATGACGTTCAGTCGCGTGTTCGGCGACGACGGGGTGCTGGGAAGGCGTGCGGAGTCACCGACGATGAGGGAGATCGCCGCCGGCGTCTCGGCGGTGCCGCCCTCGAGCTTCTCGATCTCGATCGCCATGCCGTCGAGCCAGGCCTGCGCCAGTGCCTGCGCCGACTCGGGCGTCGGCCCGGTGGCGGTGACCTTCAGCGCGGTGGTGTCGACGGGGTTCGTCACCGTGACCCGGTTCACCAGCACGTCGGGCGAGGCGTCGATGTCGAGTTCGTCGATCGCATGCTCGGCGACCGCCCGCCAGGAACCGAGATTGAGGTACGACTTGACCCTGCTCTGAGCGAGCTGGTTGCCCACGAGCGCGGAACCGCTCGTGCCGTCTCCGCCCACGGCAGTCACGATGCCTGTCGTGTCGGCCGAGTACACCCGCGGCTGGAGGGAACTCCAGCCGAACGCGAGGGCCGCACCCACCAGCGTGGCCGCGACGATGACGATCCAATGCGCGCGCAGAATGCGCGCGTAGTCTCTCAGTTCCAACTCTTCATCCCCTCGCACATCCCGCGGGGAGGCCGGGATGCAGACATGAGAATGAGCATACGGCGAACACCCCGCCGCCGGAGGCGCACACGGCTCACGTGAGGGCGGCGCGCACGATTCGTTCGACCTCGACCAGCGCGGGAGTCAGCTCCGCCGCCGACCGCGCGTAGGTCTCACGCGACCGCCGGTATGGGTCGATCACGTCGTCGTCATCCCCGGAGGAGGCGGTGACGCCGCGCTGATCGTTGACAGCACGCAGCACGGCGGCGAACCGCTCGTGGGACGACGAGCCGGCCGCATCGGCGGCAGCGCGGGCGTCGTCGGTGCTCACCGTCGATGCGAGGCGCGCGAACTCGCGGACCGTGAAGGTGCGACGCAGTCGGTTGGGCATCATCTTGACCACGTGCGACCGATGCTCGCGCGCCATGGTGAGGACGAGGTCGGCGTCTTCGAGAAGCGGCTCGACCAGGTAGCGGGCCAGGTGGGCGGATGCCGTCGCGGGATCGACGCCCGCCTGCGCGGCCAGCTCCAGCGCCGGCTCGGGCATGCCGTGACCTACCAGGGCATGGGTGCCCGCGCTGTGGACCCGCACGCCGAGCGGTTCGAGGTCGGCCCGTAGCATGACCTCGGCCAGCGGCGACCGGCAGATGTTGCCGGTGCACACGGTGAGGATCGTGAGGCGTGACGAGGGGGCATCCGACGCCGGTGCGCCCAGGATCGCGGCGAGGGGGGCGGCATCCTCCGTGGGGGCGGATGCGGGGGCGACGGGTGCGGACGGCGCTTCCGGGGCGGTGGCGGAGTTCTGTCGTTCGCGCCATTCCCGGCGGCTCATGCCGGCCGGCGGACCATCGTCGTGCTGCGGGTTCACGCCACCAGCCTAGGGCTCCGTGCAGGCCGCGACGGCAGCATCAGGATGAGCAGCACCGCGATCACGCCACCCGCGAGAGTTCCGAGACTGTTGGCGATCACATCGGAGATCGTGGGGTAGCGCGAGGGCATGAGACCCTGGACCGACTCGATCAGCCCGCTCATCAGGGCGCCGATCAGCACCACCTGCCACAGCCGCAGACGCGACCAGGCGAACGGCAGCAGGAATCCCACCGGGACGAAGAGGGCGACGTTCGCCAGGAACTCGAACACCACGGCGCTCTGGTAGTAGGGAGCGATGCCGGCGTCGGACACCCATCGAGCCATGACGCCGACGAGACCGGTGACCTTCGCCGAGACGTTCGCCGGCAGCCACACCGTGAAGCCGATGAAGAGCAGGTAGCCGACGAGTGCGACCCGCGCCGTCGCAGCCCCGGCGCGGACGGGGGCAGCGGTGGCGGAGGACATCCCGTCATGGTAGCCGCGGCGCCCCGGCGCGACTCTCAGCTTCGGGCGTCGCTCCAGCTCAGCTGCTCGATGTAGCGCAGCAGCACGCCCTCACGCAGTGCCCACGGCGACACCTCGAGCTCCTCCACCTTCAGCGCCGTCATCGCGGCATGCAGCGACACCGCCGCGGCCACGATCTGGAACGTGCGATCCGGGGTGATGCCGGGGAGCTCCTGCCGGGCCGACGCGGGTAGCCGCGCCAGCCGAGGGATCCACGAGCCGAGCGAGGCCCGGGGGAGCAGCATCCGCTCGGTCCCCGACCACCCGGGCGCCGGGTAGCCGACCAGCCGTGCCAGCGAGCGGATGGCCTTCGATGAACCGACGACGTGGTCAGGCCGGGGCAGCGCGGCGAACTGCGGCAGGACCGTGGCGAGCGTCTCGGCGGCGTGGGTGCGCAGCTTCTCGACGTCGGCCTCACCGGGCGGGTCGTTCGGCAGGAACTGCACGGTCATGCGTCCGGCGCCGAGGGGGACGGATGCCGCGGCATCGGGCATCTCCTCCGCGCCCGCGGCGATCTCCAGCGAGCCCCCGCCGATGTCGAGGAGCAGCAGCTGCCCCGCCGACCATCCGACCCAGCGGCGGACGGCGAGGAACGTCAGCTCGGCCTCGGTCTCACCGTCGAGCACCTGCAGCGGCTGCCCGAGAGCCGCCTCGATGCGGGCGATCACGTCGGCTCCGTTGCGCGCATCGCGCACCGCACTCGTGGCCGTCGCGAGCAGCGCATCCACGCGCTCGGTCTCGGCGACGCGACGCGCCTGGGCGACCGCGGCCTCGAGCGCGACCACGCCCTCTTCCGAGATCGCGCCGTCGGGTGTGAGGTAGCGCATCAGGCGCAGCACCGTCCTGTCGCTCGTCGTCGCGAGCGGACGTCCACCGGGGCGGACGTCGGCCGCCAGCATGTGGACGGTGTTGGATCCGATGTCGAGGACTCCCAGGCGCACGGGAAGAGACTACTCGCGCCCGAAGCCATCATCGCGCTCGTATCGTACGGCCGACCTCGGAAACAGGGCGCCGACACGGTTCGTCACACATGGCAACAGATCGACCCGCCCGAAAGGCGACTCACAGCAGATCGATAATCTCGCGCCATGCCCGATAGCGCCGTCCTCCTGCCCATCGCAGCGCTCACCGTCACCCTCGTCGCGTTCGTCGGCATCGCGTTGCTCCGTCGCCGCGGCGCGGGATTCACCTCGCTCGTCCTGATCGCCCTGGGCGTCGGCATCGGGATCGGCATCGGGTTCCGTGACGGCCTCGAGTACGTCGCCGTTCTGGGGGACCTCTACGTGCAGGTGATCACGGCGATCGTGGCTCCGCTGATCTTCATCTCGATCCTGTCCAGCGTCACTTCGCTGGGATCGGCCGTGAAGCTGCGCACGATCGGGTTGTCGAGCGCCTTCTGGCTGCTCCTCACCAACGCGATCGCCATCGTCCTCACCCTCGCCATCGCGCTGAGCGTCGGCCTCGGGCAGGGAGTGCAGCTCGATCTGCAGGAGGGCAGCGGCGACACGCTCACCGGGCTGATCAAGCCGCTCGACGAGGTGCTGCTCGGACTCTTCCCCTCGAACATCGCCGGCGACTTCGTCGGCAACAACATCACCGGCATCATCCTGTTCGCCCTGCTCTTCGCCGTCGCCTACCTGGTCGCCAACCGGAGCGACGACCCGAACCTGCGCTCGTTCAAGAGCGTGATCGACGGCACCAAGAAGGTCATCATGACCGCGGTGGGCTTCATCATCGAGCTCACTCCGTATGCGGTCCTCGCCCTCGTCGCCACGACGACGGCCACCGCCGTCACGCGCATCGAGACCGTGCTGGCGCTGGCGCTCGTTCTGGTGCTGGCACTCGGGATCGCGTTCATCGACGCCTACGTCGTGAACGGCGTGCTGCTGCGAGTCTTCGCCGACGTGAATCCGATCCGGTGGTTCCGCCTCCTCACCCCCGCCCAGTACACGGCGTTCACGACCCAGTCGAGTGTGGGGACGCTCCCGCTGACCATCCCCACCCTCACCCGCAAGGTCGGCGTGCCCGAGGACGTGGCCGCGTTCACCGCTCCGATCGGCACGACCATCGGGATGCCCGGGTGCGCGGGCATCTGGCCGATCATCGTCGCGGTCTTCTCGATCAACGTCCTCGGCATCGAGTACTCGGTGTGGGACTACGTCGCCCTCGCACTCCTCTGCCTGCTGGTCTCGATCGGCACCGCCGGGGTCCCGGGCACCGCCATCATCACCGCCACCGCGGTGCTCAGCGCCTCCGGTCTCCCCATCGAGGTGCTGGTCGTCCTCATCCCGATCAGCGCGGTCGCCGGGACCGCATCGACGATGGCCAACGTCACCGCGGCGGCCACGGCGGCGACCATCGTGGCACGCCGCCTGGGCGTGCTCGACGACGCCGTCTTCCGCGGCGAACGGCGGCCCGTCGAGGCTCCGGCAGAGCCCGCATCGCGGCGGGAGCGTCGGCGCGCGCAGACCGGCCCGACACCCGTCGTCTCCGACCTCGGCATCCCCGCCGACCTCCCCCTCGGGCAGTGCGAGCTGCCCGCCGCCCGTCCGATCCACGAGAGAGTCTCCCGATGAAATCCGTCCGCCGTTCCCGCGTACTGTCCGCCCTCGCGGTTTCCGCCGCCTTCCTGCTCGCCCCGATCGCGATCCCGACCGCTGCACACGCCGCGGGCGACGTCTGCGACCTGTGCTCGATCAACTTCGACCTGGGAGCCTGCGAGGGCCTCGGCGGCTACCCCTACGACTCCACGGTGGAGGCACCCCCGGCGGCGGTCTCCGGCGGCGGCGGCGCGCCCAAGCCCGCGCCGGCTCCGGCTCCCGCTCCCAAGCCGGCGCCAGCCCCCGCTCCGGCGCCCAAGCCCGCGCAGCCACCCGCGACGGGCAACGACAAGCCGGCGGCCGGTACGTCGAACTCCACGACCACGAGCACGAGCACGAGCACGACCCCGGAGAAGGCGGCGGTCGCGGCCACGGTTCCGACGGCTCCGAGCGGCCTCTCCCACGAGATCGACGGAACCACGCTCTCCCTCGCCTGGACGGCTCCGGCCGACGGCGGCTCCGCGCTCACCGGCTACAAGCTGGTCCTGAACGAGGGCACGCCGATCGCCCTTCCGGCAGATGCCACCGAGTACGAGATCGAACTCGGCGAGGGCACCTACGACCTCACGCTGATCGCGACGAACGCCGTGGGCGACTCTCCGGCGTCCGAGTCGATCGCGGGCGTGGAGATCGCCGGCGAGGAGACGGAGACGGCGAAGACCGCTGCGACCGTCACAGCCGAAGCGCCCGTGGAAGCCGGGATCCCCCTGGCGGCGCCGCTGACGCTCGGCGGCATCGTCGTCGTCGCCGGCGGGCTGCTCACCTGGTGGTGGCTGCGTCGTCGCTCCAGCGCGACAGCGACCGTCCCGGCCGCGGCATCCGACGACGGCACCCCCATCCTCTGACCCCAACACACACGTACCGAGAACAGGAAACCTTCATCATGTCCAGAACAGCACGAGGCAGACGTCTCGCCGCGGGGTCCGTCATCGCGGCGCTCGTCGCGGGCGGAGCCGCGGGTCTCACGGCCCTCCCGGCAGCAGCCGCCCCGGTCCCCACCCCGACGTTCGACTACTTCGCCGACACCATCCCGGGCCTCCGCGCCGGCTCGGTTTTCGAGTCCGTGACGTTCGAGCGGTTCGAGAGCCTCCTCAACAGCGACGGCACCTACGCGTTCCTCCTCGGCGGTCCGAGCGATCCGACCACCGTCGCCACCGCGGCGCAGATCGACCAGGTCGCTCAGCAGTACGGCGTCGACGCGATCTACACGTTCGATCCACTGCTGGACGGTGCCTCCGTCGACATCCGGACCTTCGTCACTGGGGTCACTGGCGAGGCCGCTGGCGCGCTCTACACGCGCCTCGTCGACGGGTACCTGAACAAGGACACGACCCCCGAGTTCGGCGCAGGCACCGACCCCTACCTCTTCGTCTACGACGGCGACCGCCGCGTGGAGGGCGTCGAGGACCGCATCGTCTCGTCGCTCGGCGGCAGTGAGGACACCACCTCGGCGGCGACGGACGGGTACCGCCAGAAAGTGGCATCGGTGTTCGAGGCCGTCGCCGTGAACGGCCATGCGACGCTGGACACCCAGTCGCAGTACGAGTTCTTCTCGACCGCGGTCAACTCCCGCCACCGTGCGGCGTACAGCACCAACCTCACCGCGTACGGCGAGACCATCTTCACGGACGCCGACGCCGATGACTTCGTGCTGCAGTCGATCACGTACCCGGAGCTCGTCGACCTGCTCGAGGCGGACGGGGAGCACACGATCCTGTTCGGCGGCACCTGGTGCCACAACACCCGCGCCGTGATCCGCGACGTGAACCACAAGGCCGCGGAGTCCGGCGTGCAGACCGTGTACGTGTTCGACCTGCGCCTCGACGGCTGGAGCGGGGCGAACGCGCACATCCGCGACTCCAACTCGTCGATCGCGCACCTCTACGGTGACCTGGTGCAGAAGCACCTCCCGAACCTCCAGACCCAGTACGTCCTGAACGGCAGCGCCGGCCAGCGGGTCGAGTACCACCCGGGCGGCGACACCGCGGCGGAGAAGGTCGCGGCCCGCAAGCTGCAGGTTCCGTACCTCTTCGACTACGACGGCTCCGACACGGCTGCCCCCATCACGAAGAACTGGATCCAGGACAACGGCGAGGCGGGCTTCCGCGAGTACATGACCGAATGGTGGTGGATCTCCGACCTGCAGGGCCCCGCGAAGCGGCCGAATCAGACCGATGAGCAGTACGAGGCCGGTCGCCTCGCGAACCTCGCGTTCGCCGATGAGGCGCTCGCGAAGCTCGATCAGTTCTTCGGACTCGGGGTCGAGCCCGTGGTGACCGCTCCCGCGGCGCCGTCGGCTCCGACGGTGACCGCTGTGGGCGATGCCGTCACGGTCAGCTGGGCCGCCCCGGCATCCGACGGCGGATCGCCGCTCACCGGATACTCCGTCACGCTCGGTGCCACCACCGTCGAGATCGCGGCGGGCGTCGCCAGCCACACCTTCACCGGGGTCCCGGTCGGCACCCACACGGCGTCGGTGACGGCGCGGAACGAGATCGGGAGCTCGCCGGCTTCCGCCACCGCCTCCGTCACCGTGGGCGGCGACCAGCCCGGCGGCGGTGAGCCGGGCAGCGGCGAGGGGGAGCTTCCCGCAACGGGTGACGCCTCGGTCACCGTGACGGGCGATCTGCGCCCCGGCGGCGAGATCAGGGTGCAAGGAGAAGGGGTCGACCCCGACTCCGACGCCGTGCGCATCGAGCTGCACTCCACGCCCACGGTGCTCGGCAGCACGACCGCCGCGGCCGACGGCACGTTCGCGCTGAACGCCACGATCCCGGCATCCGTCCCGGCTGGTGGCCACGCGGTCGTCGTGTTCGTCGACGGCGTCGAGGTGGCTCGCACCTCCGTGACGCTGGGGGCATCGGGGCTGGCCAACACGGGAGCTGATGCCGGGCTGCTGATCGCCGGCGGCGTGACCGCCCTGGTCCTGCTCGGTGCTGGCGGTCTGCTGGTGGCTCGCCGTCGAGCGGCGTCGGCATCCTGACGCACGCACGTCGCATCCGGACGCCCCTTCCCTCCCGCGGGGTAAGGGGCGTCCGGCGCGTCACGCGTGCGAGCACGCGGATACGATGTACTCCGTGACCACCGTCGACCCCACGCTGCCGCTGTCGCCCTATCGGGAGATCGGCCGCGCGGAATGGGCCCGGCTCGCCGCCGGACTCGAGCAGCCCCTCACCGAAACCGAGGTCGTGGAGCTGCGCGGCATCGGCGACCGGCTCTCCCTCACCGAGGTGCGCGAGGTGTACCTGCCGCTGAGCCGCCTGCTCAGCCTCTACGCGACCGCCACCAAGCGTCTGGGGGCGGCCACGTCGTCGTTCCTCCAGGAGGACGACACGACCACCCCGTTCGTCGTCGGCGTCGCCGGGTCGGTCGCGGTCGGCAAGTCGACCATCGCGCGCCTGCTGCGCGAGCTCATGAGCCGCTGGCCCGGCACTCCGCGTGTCGAGCTGGTCACCACCGACGGCTTCCTCTACCCGAACGCCGAACTCGAGCGCCGCGGGATCATGGATCGCAAGGGCTTCCCAGAGTCGTACGACCGCCGCGCGCTGATCGAGTTCCTCACGAACGTCAAGAGCGGCGCGACCGAGGTGCGCGCTCCCTTCTATTCGCACATGCGCTACGACATCGTGCCTGACGCCAACGTCGTCGTCCGTCGTCCCGATGTGGTCATCGTCGAGGGCCTCAATGTCCTCCAGCCGCCGCCCGCGCCGAACGACGTCGCCGTGAGTGACCTCTTCGACTTCTCGATCTTCGTCGACGCGGACACCTCGCACATCGAGAAGTGGTACGTCGACCGCTTCCTCGCCCTCCGCCAGGCCGCGTTCGCCAACCCGTCGTCCTACTTCAACGTGTTCGCGCACCTCACGGACGAGGAGGCGATCACCACTGCACTCGGATATTGGAATGAGATCAACATGCCCAACCTCGTCGAGAACGTGATGCCGACGCGGCACCGTGCGCGACTGGTCCTGCGCAAGGGCGCGGATCACGACGTGGAGACCGTGCTGCTGCGCAAACTCTGAGCGCCGTTCGGGGCGGGAGAATGTACGGACGACTCGCAAAAAACCCGCCTTACTCTTGATCCCATGTGTGGAATCGTCGGATACGTGGGCCCGCGCCCCAGCCAGGACATCCTTCTCGCCGGTCTTGCCCGCCTCGAGTACCGCGGCTATGACTCCGCGGGCGTCGCCGTGATCGACGGGGACGGCTCACTCGGCATGCGCAAGAAGGCGGGCAAGCTCGCCATGCTGCGCGACTCGCTCGCCGACGCGCCGCTGCCCGACGGGTCGACCGGCATCGGTCACACCCGCTGGGCGACGCACGGTGGACCGACCGACGTCAACGCGCACCCGCACCTGGCCGACGACGACAAGCTCGCCGTGATCCACAACGGCATCATCGAGAACTTCTCGGCCCTGCGGGAGGAACTGCTCGCCGATGGCGTGGTGTTCCGCAGCGAGACCGACACCGAGGTCGCGGCGGCCCTGCTCGGGCGTGAGTACGCGGGCAACGGCGGCAACCTGCAGCTGGCCTTCCGCAGCGTCGTGAACCGTCTCGAGGGCGCGTTCACCCTGCTGGCGATGCACCAGGACCACCCCGGTCTCGTGGTCGGCGCCCGCCGCAACTCCCCGCTCGTGATCGGACTCGGCGAGGGTGAGAACTTCCTCGGCTCCGATGTCGCCGCCTTCATCGAATACACCCGCAAGGCGCTGTCGATCGGACAGGACCAGATCGTCTCGATCACGCCGGAGGCCGTCACGGTCACCGACTTCGCCGGCACGCCCGTCGAGGCCGAGCCGTTCGACGTGTCGTGGGATGCCGCCGCCGCCGAGAAGGGCGGATGGTCGAGCTTCATGGCCAAGGAGGTCTCGGAGCAGCCCGAGGCCGTCGCGAACACGATCCGCGGACGCATCCAGGACGGCCAGGTCGTCATCCCCGAGCTCGACGGACTCGACGAGCTGTTCGTCGGCATCAACCGTGTCATCATCACCGCCTGCGGCACGGCGTCGTATGCCGCGCTCGTCGGCAAGTACGCGATCGAGCAGTGGGCACGCGTCGCCGTCGACGTCGAGCTCGCGCACGAGTTCCGCTACCGCGACCCGGTGATCGGCGCCGACACCCTCGTCGTCTCGATCAGCCAGTCCGGCGAGACCATGGACACGCTGATGGCCGTGAAGTACGCCCGCGAGCGCGGCGCACGCACGCTGTCGGTCTGCAACACGCAGGGCGCCACGATTCCCCGCGAGTCGGATGCCGTCGTCTACACCCACGCCGGCCCCGAGGTCGCCGTCGCGTCGACCAAGGCGTTCTCGGCGCAGATCACCGCGCTGCTGCTGCTCGGCCTGCACATGGGCCGTGTGCGCGGAGCGATCGCCGACGCGTCGACCGACGTCGCCGAGCTCGCAGCTCTCCCGGAGAAGATCGCGAAGGTCCTCGAGAGCGAGCAGGAGCACGTGACGCAGCTCGCCGGCTGGATGGCGGACACCCGCTCGGTGCTGTTCCTCGGTCGCCACGTGGGCTACCCGATCGCGCTCGAGGGTGCGCTCAAGCTCAAGGAGATCTCGTACATCCACGCCGAGGGCTTCGCCGCCGGCGAGCTCAAGCACGGACCGATCGCGCTCATCGAGCCGGGACAGCCGGTGTTCGTGCTGGTGCCGTCTCCGCGTCACTCCGCGCTCGTGCACTCGAAGGTCGTCTCGAACATCCAGGAGATCCGCGCTCGCGGCGCCCGGGTGATCGTGATCGCCGAAGAGGGCGACGCGGCCGTGCTGCCGTTCGCCGACGAGGTCATCCACATCCCGCTGGCCGGTGCGATGTTCGAGCCGCTGCTCGCCGTCGTCCCGCTGCAGATCTTCGCGATGGCACTCGCCACCGCCAAGGGACTCGACGTCGACCAGCCCCGCAACCTCGCGAAGTCGGTCACGGTCGAGTAAGCCCGTCTTCACGTCGCACGAATGGCCTTGTTTCCACGGAGACGAGGCCATTCGCACGATTCCGATGCGACGCATGCTCGCTAGGCTGAACGGGTGATCATCGGCACCGGCATCGACCTCGTGGACATCCCGCGATTCGAACGGACGATGACCCGAACGCCCCGCCTCAGGGAGCGGCTCTTCGCCCCCTCCGAGCGCACGCTGCGCCTTCCCTCGCTCGCCGCGAGATACGCCGCCAAAGAGGCGCTCATCAAGGCGCTGGGCGGTTCAGACGGCGTGCACTGGACCGAGATCGAGATCGCCTCCGAGCCGTCGGGACGCCCGCACTTCGTCCTCACCGGTTCGACCGCCGCGGTCGTCGAGGAGCGCGGCATCCGTACTCTGCATCTGACCCTCACCCATGACGCCGGCCTGGCCGCGGCGTTCGTCGTCGCCGAAGGAGCCCCGCTGTGACCGTCCCCTTCCGCGAGGCGTCCATCGATCTCGACGCGATCGCCGACAACGTGCGGCACTTCCGCCGACTCACCGGCGTCGAGGTCATCGCCGTCGTCAAGGCCAACGCCTACGGGCACGGCGCCGCAGCCACCGCTGTAGCCGCGCTCTCGGCTGGTGCCACGCGCCTCGGCGTCGCCGAGATCCCCGAGGCGCTCGAACTGCGCAGGCAGGGCGTGCACGCGCCCCTCATGGCGTGGCTGCACGCGCCGGGGGAGAGGTTCGAGCACGCGGCCGCGCAGGACATCGAGCTCGGCATCTCCTCGTTCGACCAGCTCGAAGCGGCTGCCGCGGCGGCCACGGTCGACCGCCCGGTGGGCGTGCACCTGAAGTTCGAGACCGGGCTGTCACGCAACGGCATCGCCCCGGCCGACTGGGGGCGTGTGCTCGCCGAGGCCGCGCGCCTCGAACGCATCGGACGGCTGCGCATCGTCGGGCTGTTCAGCCACCTCTCGAACACCTCGGCAGACGACGACAGGGCCGCGCTCGCGAAGTTCGAGGAAGGTGTCGCCGCGGCCGCATCCTTCGGCATCCACCCGGAGATCCGCCACATCGCCGCCACGGCCGCCGCCATCGACCTGCCCGAGATGCGACTCGACGCCGTGCGCATCGGGGTCGGCCTGTTCGGCCTGTCCCCCTTCGACGACCGCAGTTCCGCCGAACTCGGGCTGCGACCCGCCATGACCCTCCGCGGAGCGATCGCCGCCGTGCGCAGAGTGCCGGCGGGCACGGGCGTCTCGTACGGCTACGACCACCGCACCGACCGGGACACGACGCTGGTCCTCGTCCCGCTCGGATACGCCGACGGTGTGCCGCGGAATGCCTCGGGGCGACTCCCCGTCTCGATCGCCGGACGCCGCTTCGCGAACGTCGGGCGGATCGCGATGGATCAGTTCGTCGTCGACGTCGGCGATACCCCGGTCTCGATCGGCGACGAGGTCGTGCTCTTCGGCGACCCCACGCTCGGGGTACCCTCCGCCGCCGATTGGGCTGCGGCGGCCGACACCATCAACTACGAGATCGTCACGCGCATCGGTCCCCGCGTCCCCCGGCGGGCATCATGAGCGTCGACCCGGCCTTCCTCGGCCGGCGGGAGATCGCGACGACCGAGGCGATGGAGCAGCTGGGCCTCCGCATCGGCGAGCAGCTGGAGGCGGGCGACCTGCTCATCCTCACCGGCCCTCTCGGCGCCGGGAAGACCACCTTCACCCGCGGCCTCGCCGAGGGGCTCGGGGTGCGCGGACCCGTGCAGAGTCCGACCTTCGTGATCGCGCGCACGCATCCGTCGCTCACCGGCCGGGCTCCGCTCGTGCACGTCGATGCCTACCGCCTGGGCTCCGCTGCGGAGCTCGACGACCTCGACCTGGACCTGGAGCATTCGGTGGTCGTGATCGAGTGGGGACGCGGCATGGCCGAAGAGCTCGCCGATTCGTGGTGGGACATCGAGCTCGAGCGGCCGGTCGGCGCCTCCGACCTCGACCCCGCAGAGCTCGACCCCGCAGAGCTCGACGCCGACGCTCCGCGGATCGTCACGATCGTGCGCGAGGGCATCACGTGACGGCGGCTGTGCGCCCGCCGCTCGTCGCCGTCATCATCGAAGACGACCCGGGTGTGCGCTCGCTCCTCGACGAGGTGTTCCTCGCCGCCGGTTTCGAGACCCACCTCGCCGGTTCCGGGCCGGAGGGCATCGCCGCGATCGAGGAACACCAGCCGGTGATCACGACCCTCGACATCAATCTCCCCGGCATCGACGGGTTCGAGGTCGCGAGACGCATCCGCCGGGTGAGCGACACGTTCATCATCATGCTGTCCGCGCTCTCCGACGAGTCGGACGTGGTCCTCGGGCTCACCTCCGGTGCGGACGAGTACCTCGTGAAGCCGTTCCGGCCCCGAGAGCTGCGCGCGCGGATCGAGGCGCTCCTCCGACGCCCCCGGATCGTCGACACGCGCCCGGACCCGACGCCGGCCCCGGCCGTCGTGCACGAGCCGGGGACGGAAGGCGCCACCGTCTTGACCTGGCGGGGCCTGGTGCACCGCGACCTCAGCGTCGACCTGGACACGCGGCTCGTGCTGATCGGGCAGAAGCGGATCGACCTCACACCCACGGAGTTCGACCTGCTCGCCGCCATCCTCGAAGCGAAGCTCCGGGTGCGCAGCAAAGCGGACCTCGCGCGCGGGCTGCGCGGCGCTCCCGACGGCTCCACCGACTACGTGAGCGAGCCGGACAAGCGCGCGATCGAGACGCACATCGCGAATCTGCGGCGCAAACTCGGCGACAGCTCTGCGCGACCGCGCTACATCGAGACAGTCCGCGGCGTGGGCTATCGCCTCGCTCCCGCCGATGACACGGCGACCTGACTGGGGCGGGGCCGCGGCTCCCCAGCCGCGGCCCCGGTGCCTGCGAATCCCCATTCGCGTGGCCCCAGCGTCTGCGTTGTTCCCCAGTCGCAGTGTCGGCCCCCACTCAGAATGCTAGGGCTGCGGGGACGCCTGAAGAGCTGGCACCCGCGATCTTTGAGTAATCTTGCGGTAAAGCTGAGGTTCTTGGGGGAGGGCGAGCGTCGATGATCCGTACTGTGTCGATCTGGCGCTGGCAATTGGTCTTCACCGGCAGCATGGTGGCGATCGTCGTGATGGTCGCAGCATTCAAGCCGCAGACTCTCGGCATACCCTTCTTCCTCGCGGGGATCACGCTGATCGTCGTCACGACCATCGCGACGCTGCTCGTCCCGTGGCACCGCCTCCCACCGAACGCGGTGATCGTCGTGCCGTTCCTCGACGCGCTCGCGGTGGGCTTGACCACCAACGCTCCCGACCTGCGGCTCGGGTTCCTGTGGGTCTTCCCGGTCGTGTGGCTGGCGTCATACTTCACCATGCCGTGGGTGGTGGGAGGCATCGCCTTCATCGGACTCTGTCTGGCGGTGTTCTCCGATCGCACCGGCACGCCGGCCGACGTGCTGCTGCGCGTGCTCACCGCGATCATCACGCTCGGCTTCCTCGGGGTGACGGTCCGCATCGGAGCGCAGCGGGCGCGCGCCTCCCGGCGGCTCCTCCAGCGTCGCTCCGAGCAGATCAACCGCGCCGCGGAGCGTGCCGAGACCAACCAGCAGCGGGTGACGCAGATCATCGATGCGCTCGGGGTGGCCCTCGTCGTGGTCACGGCGGAGGGACGCATCCTGCAGATGAACGATGCCTACCGGGTGCTGTACGGGCGGGATCGCTTCGGAGCCGCACTGCCCACGGCGGCCGTGGAGTACGACGGACGGCGCGGCGCGACCGTGCCCCCCGAGCGCACGACCCTCGCCAGGGCGGCCGCCGGCGAGCAGCTGCAGGACGAGCGCGTCTGGCTCTTCGACGGCACCGGCAAGTGGCGTGCGCTGGAGGTGACGACGCAGACGGTGGCAAGCGCGAAGGCGCGCGACCAGATCACGCTCGTCGTCATCGACGACGTCACGATGCTCCTCGAAGCAGCAGAGGAGCGCCGCGCACTCACCGCGATCGTCTCCCACGAGCTGCGCAATCCCCTCACCGCGATCGTCGGCCACGTCGACCTGCTGCGCGAGCGCGAGGATCTGCCGGGCCGGGTCCCCGCGCAGCTCGAGGTCATCGCCAATGCCGGAGAGCGGATGCAGGAGCTCGTGACGACCATGCTGGACCAGACCGTGCCGCCGACCGAGGACCCGTTCGAGCCTGTGGACCTTCGTCAGATCTTCGATGCCGCCGCCGCATCCGCTGCGCCGCTGATCGCGGTGAATCGCCAGGTGCTGGAAATCGTCGGCGTGGATGCCCTCATCATCCACGGGGATGCCTTCCGGCTGCGTCAGGTGCTCGACAATCTGCTCAGCAACGCCGTCAAGTACACGCCCTCCGGTGGGCGCATCACGGCCCGGCTGCGGGCGATGAGTGCGCAGGCCGAGCTCGTCCTCTCCGACACGGGCATGGGCATCGCGCCGGATGAGCTGCCCCGGCTGTTCGAACCGTACTTCCGTTCCGACGCCGCCATCCGCGGCGGCATCGCCGGCACCGGTCTCGGCATGGGCATCGCCCGCGAGATCGTGGTCGCCCACGAGGGCACCATCGAGGTCACGAGCGAGGTGGGGCAGGGCACCACCGTCACACTCCGTTTTCCCCGCCGTCGTAAGAAAGAGGTGCAGGCATGACGCCTCTCGTGCCCGTGAACGTCGACATCACCACGAGCATGGTCGCGGTCGTCACTGTCCTGACGGTGCTGGTGCTCGGCCTCGCCACACTCGCCCGCCCTTCGCGGGCGACGGTGATCTGGGGAGCCGCGTTCGGGCTCGGCATGCTCGGCGCATACCTCTGGCTCGCGGGGCACCAGAACGACTTCCAGCCGCTTCGCAGTGCGGCATCGGCGCTGCTGCTCTGCTTCGAACCGCTGATCTGGATCGGTCTGCGGGTGCACCTCGGACGACGCGCTCCCTGGTGGATCGTGGTGGTGTTCGTGGCCGTCGCTCCCGTGTTGCTCGTCGCGACATCGGACTCGCCCTGGTATCTGTCCGCTTTCAACCTCGTCTTCGTCGGCAGCGGCGTCTTCGCCGGTCTCGTCGCCTACGAGCTGCTGCGCAGGCAGCCGGTCTCGCGGGACATCATTCTCCCGCTCGCCCTGGCGTCCTGCGGCTTCGTGATCGTGTCGGTCGCCAGCGCGGTCAGTGCGCTCACGATCGGCACGGCGAGCTCCGCGGAGCAGCTGGACGCCCTGCGCGGCATGAACGCCGTCGGCACCATCGTGGTGTCGACCTGCGCGGCCTTCACGCTCGTGCTGCTGGTGCGGGCGGGGGAGTCCCGACCCACCGAGACGGATGGGGTCGCGCAGCGCGCCCGTCGGCGGCTCCGGAAGGCGGAGGCGCAGAACGACCACGGCTGGTCGATTCTCGAGGTGCGTCTGGACGACCCCGCCGACCTCCGCGAGGCGATGTCGGGCTCGGAGTTCGCACGCATCGTCGATCGCTTCCACGACGACATCCAGGAGGCGCTCCCGCCGCTGGCCGATGCCGAGCGTATCGCCGACGACCGTGCCGTCGTGGTGATCCGTGCGAGCGATGAAGCGGTCAGGTTCCATGTCAGGGCGGTGCTGAGCCGGATCTCCGACATCGACCACGACCGGGCCGTCGGTGGCGTCCGCGCCTCCGCCAGTATCGGGTGGGCCACGGCCGACACCTGCGGCTACGACTACGACGTGCTGGTGGCCGCTGCAGGACGGGCGGCGGCGCGGGCACGAGAGGCCGGTGGCGATCAGTGGAAGCGAGCGGCCGAGGCCGACGCGACGGTCGCCTGAGAGGTTGAGGTCGTCGACGGCGGACGACGATCCTCCGTCCGTATGCGGGTCAGGACGGGCGCGACTCGCGGCCACGGGCGAGGGCGGCGACGATCGCATCCTCGGCATCGGCGCCGGTCTCGGCAGCGGCAGACACGTTCTCCGCGACCACGGCCTCGATGATCTCGGTCCGCTGGATGCGCGTCTCTCGCGGCGCCTTCACGCCGATCCGCACGCTGTCGCCCTTGATCTCGAGCAGCGTGATCTCGATGTCGCCGTCGATGCGCACGCTCTCACCGATCCGCCTCGTCAAAACCAGCATTCGTTCAGCCTACTGCCGCGGAGACGGCGCCGATCGACGGGGCCGGGGCGTCACGGACGACGCCGACCGTCTCGATGGTGAGCGCGGCGGACGTCGCCTCCGTGTAGGAGAGCACGGGGAGGCCGTCGGTCTGCGCAGAGACGAGTCGTCGCACGGCCGGACGCAACGACGGAGCGCACACCAGCACCGGCTCTCCGCCCTCGCGAACCGAGGAGACGGCCTGCTTCACGGACTCCACGACGGACTCCATGCGCTGCGGGTCGAAGACGATCTGCGTGCCCTCGTCGCCGGGACGCAGGTTCTCGAGCATCGCCTGCTCGAGGAGCGGGTTGATCATCACGACGCGGAGGATGCCCGCGTCGGCGAAGCGCGCGGCGATCGCCGGGCCGAGCGCGGCCCGCGCCGCCTCGATCAGTCCTTCCGGGTCGGTCGACGTCCTGGCGCGCAGCGCGAGCGCCTCGTAGATCCGGCTGAGGTCGTTGATCGGCACGCGCTCGGCGAGGAGACCCTGGAGCACGCGCTGGATCTCGGCCAGCGACAGCAGGGCGGGCGTGAGCTCCTCGACGGCGGCCGGGGAGGCCTGCTTGAGGGCGTCGGTGAGCTGACGGACGTCCTCGCGGCTCAGCAGACGCGCGGCGTGGGCGTGGATCACGCTGGAGAGGTGCGTGATGATGACGCTGGCCCGGTCGATCACGGTGGCCCCGGCGAACTCGGCGCTGTGCCGCATCTCCAGAGGGATCCACTTGCCCTCCAGCCCGAACACCGGGTCGAGCGTGGCCGTCCCCGGAAGGGATTCCAGGCCCTGTCCGAGGGCCAGCACCGAGCCGATCGGTGCCGTGCCGCGCCCGGTCTCGACCCCGGCGATGCGGATCACATAGGTCGCCTGTGCGAGTTCGATGCTGTCGCGGGTGCGCACGGGCGGGGTGATCAGGCCCAGGTCGAGGGCGATCCGGCGGCGGAGCGCCTTCACGCGCGCCAGGAGGTCGTCCGGGCCGCCCGTGACCAGATCGACGATGTCGGGCGAGAGGAGGATCTCGAGCGGGTGCACCCGCATCTTCTCGATCAGCTCCTCCGGCTGGTCGGTCGGAGCGGCCGTCGGGGTCTGGGCCGCGATCGCCTCCTCCCGCTGTTGGTTCGCCTTGATGCGCTGCGCGACGAGCAGCAGGAGGGCTCCGATCGCGACGAACGGCAGCATCGGCATGTGCGGGATCAGCGACATGATGATCGCGGCGCATCCCGCGATGATGAGCGCGTTGCGGGACTGCCCGAGCTGCGCCGATGCCGCCGTCCCCATCTCGGCCTCGGCCGTGGAGCGGGTGACGATCATGCCGGTCGAGACCGCCATGAGCAGTGCCGGGATCTGCGTGACGAGCCCGTCGCCGATCGTGAGCAGGCTGTACGTGCTCACGGCCTCGTCGATCGCCATGCCGTGCTGCACGATGCCGATCGCGATGCCGCCGATGAGGTTGATGATGATGATGACGAGGCCGGCGATCGCATCGCCCTTCACGAACTTGGACGCACCGTCCATCGCGCCGTAGAAGTCGGCTTCCGCCGCGACCTCCGCACGGCGCTCGCGGGCCTCGGCATCGGTGATGAGACCGGCGTTGAGGTCGGCGTCGATCGCCATCTGCTTGCCGGGCATGGCGTCGAGCGTGAACCGGGCGCCGACCTCGGCCACGCGCTCCGCGCCCTTGGTGACGACCACGAACTGGATGACGACGAGGATGAGGAACACCACGGCGCCGATGATGAGCGAGCCGCCGACGGCGATCGCCCCGAACGCCTCGATCACCTGACCTGCGTACGCCTCCCCGAGCACCAGCCGGGTCGACGCGACGTTCAGCCCGAGCCGGAACAGCGTCGCCACCAGCAGCAGCGAGGGGAACACCGAGAAGTCCAGCGGCTTCTTCACGAACATCGACGTGAGCAGGATCACGAGTGCGAACATGATGTTCAGGATGATGAGGATGTCGAGCAGGAACGGCGGCACCGGGACGACGAGCAGCATGATGATGCCGACGACCCCGATGGGCACCATGAGCTTGACGAACAGCTGTCTCATGCGGTCCTCCGGTAGGGAAGGGTGTGGATGCCGCGGGCGGCGCCGCGCCGACGCAGCGCGTCGACGAACACCAGCACGCGCGCGACGGCGTTGTACAGGTCTTCGGGGATCTCCTGGCCGAGCTCGCACGCGGCGTGCAGGGCGCGGGCGAGCGTGATCTCGCGCACGAGCGGCACACCGGCGCGCACGGCCTCGTCACGGATGCGTTCCGCGATCACACCGCTGCCCTTCGCGACGACCTTGGGGGCCGCGCGACCGGGCTCGTACCGGAGGGCGATCGCGATGTGCGTCGGGTTGACGACCACGACATCCGATCCGGCGACCGCGGCGATCATGCGGTTGCGGCTGGCGGCGAGCTGCCGGGACCGCCGCTGCTGACGGATCAGCGGATCGCCCTCGGAGTTCTTGCTCTCGTCGCGGATCTCGCGCTTGGTCATGCGCGTGTGCTTGCGGTTGCGGCGCATCACGACGAACATGTCGATCGCGGCGAGGACCAGTCCGACGGCGATCGCGGTCTGCAGCAGGGCGGCCGTGCCCTCGGATGCCGTGCCGAGCAGGCGCGAGATCGAATGGGCGCCGCTGGCGGTGAGCACCGGCATCAGCCCCGCGATGACCACCCAGAGCGCGATGCCGATCGCCGCGGTCTTCAGCAGGGCTTTGGCGCCCTCCCACAGCGCCTGCAGGCCGAACACGCGTCGGATGCCGCTGACGATGTTGAACTGCTCGAAGCGCCCGGTGAGCGGTTTCAGATGCACGCCGCCCTGGACCACGGCGCCGATCAGCGTGACGATCGCGACGGCGGCGAGCATCACCGCGATGGTCGGGAGCACGGAGGCGAGGCCACGCTCGAGCGCACCGAGTGCCGCCTCCGGCGTGGGGCTGAACACCAGAGAGGTGACGGTGAGGAGCTGCTCGGTCCCGGCGCCTGCGCCGAGGGCGATCGCCGCGGGCATGGCGATCGCCGCTGCCCCGATGCCGAGCCACGCCGTGAGGTCCTGGCTGCGCGAGAGACGCCCCTTCTTGCGGGCCTCATTGAGGTGCTTGTCGGTGGCCTTCTCGCTGCGTTCGCCGGTGTCGGTGCCGCTCACTCGTGCACCCCCTGCATCATCTTCAGCGCCTGCCCGGAGAGGGCGTCGACGATGCCGGGGAGCACCGCGTACACGGCACCGGCCAGCAGCAGGGTGAGCAGGATCTTCACCGGGAAGCCCATCGCGAAGGCGTTGAGCGCCGGCGCGACCCGGGTGATCAGTCCGAGCCCGACGTCGGCGAGGAACAGCACCAGCACCAGGGGACCTGCGATCTGCACGGCGGCGAGGACCATCTGCGACACCCCGTCGATGAGGAGTTCGGCGGGCCCGGCCACCTCGAAGATGCCGTCGACGGGCACCGCCTCGAAGCTCCGGGCGAGGCCGGCGAGGATCAGCTGATACCCGCCGGAGGCGAATAGCAGCGTGAGCGCGGTGATGTGGAAGAGCCGGGTGAACTGGGCGCCGTTCACGAGCGAGTGGGGGTCGAACGCCTGCGCGAGCTGGAAACCGCCGAACACGTCGATCAGGCTGCCGGCCGCCTGCAGCGCCGAGAAGCACAGCAGCACGACGAAGCCGAGCAGCGCTCCCGTGAGCACCTGCAGCACCAGGGCTCCGAGGAACGGGCCGGTGTCGAGGTTCTCGTAGCCGGGAGCGACCGCGGTGCCCACGGCGAGGGAGAGGCCGATGGCGAGCATCGCCTTGACCCGCACCGGGATGGCGCCGTAGGAGAACGGCGGGGCGATCATGATGAAGGCGGTGATGCGCACAGCGGCGAGCATGGTCGCCTCGAGCCACGCGAAGTCGATGGGGATGAACACGCGGTCACCCGCTCAGCAGGGTGGGGATGCGGGCGAACATCTCGTTCGTGAAGGCGATCATCTCGGCGATCATCCAGTTGCCGGCGATGAGCAGCGCGATGCCGACGGCGACGATCTTCGGCACGAACGACAGCGTCACCTCCTGCACCTGCGTGATGGACTGCAGCAGCGAGATCGCGAAGCCGACCACGAGCGCCGTGACGAGCACCGGGGCGGCCAGCTTCGCGGCGATGATCAGGCCCTGGGTGCCGATGTCGATGACCGCTTCCGGGCTCATCCGACACCCCCGTAACTCTCCAGCAGGGCGCGGATGATGAGGCCCCAGCCGTCGACGAGGATGAACAGCAGGATCTTGAAGGGCAGCGAGATCATGACCGGCGGCAGCATCATCATGCCCATCGACATCAGCGCCGCGGCGACGACGAGGTCGATCACGAGGAACGGCACGAAGATGACGAAGCCGATGATGAAGGCGGCGCGCAGCTCCGAGATCATGAACGCCGGGATGAGCGTGTACATCGGCACGCTCGAGGGATCCTCGGGGTTCGGCTGCCCCGCCATCCGCGTCATCAGGGCCAGATCCTCTTCGCGCGTGAAGCGCAGCATCCACTCCTGGAGCGGCAGCTGGCCGACGTCGATCGCCTGCGTGAAGGTGAGCGTGCCGTCGATGTACGGCTGCACGGCGACCGTGTTGATCTCGGTCAGCACCGGCCACATGATGAACAGCGACAGGAAGAGTGAGAGCCCGGCCAGCACCTGGTTCGGGGGGATCGTGGGCAGCGACAGGGCATTCCTGGTCATCGCCAGCACGACGAAGATCTTCGTGAACGACGACATCATCAGCAGAAGTGCCGGGGCGACCGAGAGCAGCGTGATGCCCAGCAGGGTCAGGATCGAACCCGAGGGGCCGCCGTCGACGCCGTTGATGTCGATCGTGACTCCCTCGCCCGGGTCGTCGGGGGTGACCTCGGCGTGGGCGGCGGTGCCGGTGAGCAATGTGAGCACCGCGACCAGGGCGAAGGCAGCGAGGAGGATCAGTGCGACCCGTCGCAGCGCGCGGCCGTCGACGATCCCACGGGACGCGCTCATCGCGTGCGCCGGATGGCCTCGGCGGTCTGCCGCCAGGTTTCGGGGGAGAGGATGGAGCCGCGCAGGGGATCGTTCCGATGACGCACCCGGCGCTGCGGAGCCGGCCGGGTCGGCGATGCCGCGGTCGTCTCGGTCAGGGCGGTCGCGGCGAGGATGCGGTCGAACTCCGCGGCATCGGATGCGGCGTCCGCGGTGGCCGCCGACCAGTGGGTGTCTGCATCGGGTTGCGCCGCGGCCTTGACCGGAAGCTTGTCGACCACGCTCACGCCGTGCTCGGTGACACCGAGGACGTACCGGGCGTCCTCGGTCTGGACCACGACGACCTGCGCCTTCGGACCCACGCCCTGTCGCCCGAGCACCGTGATGACCTCGCCGTCGCGCCGACGCGCCTGCGTGCGTGCGACGCGGCGCTGCAGGAACCACAGCACCCCGAGCACGGCGGCGAGCGAGAGCACGACCCGCAGGCCGAGCAGGAGGTCGTCCAGGGTCAGGCCTCGACGTTCTCGAGGATGCGGGTGATCCGCACCGCGTAGTCCTGGTCGACCACCACCACCTCGCCGTGCGCGATGATGCGGCCGTTGAGCTTGATGTCGGCCGGGGCGCCGGCGGAACGGTCGAGCTCGACGATGCGGCCGGGTTCGAGGTCGAGCACATCGCGCACCGACATGCGGGTTCGGCCGATCTCGACCGTGAGCTCCATCTCGACGCCGGCGATGCGGTGCAGACGCCGGGTCGAGCTCGATGCCGCCGCCGGAGCGCGGGTGACGACGACGGCGAGGCGTCCGACCGTGCGATCCGCATCGTCCTGCAGGTCGAAGAGCTGCGCGGTCGGGTTCGAGAAGAGCGGAGAGGCATCGCCGATCACGGCATCACCGAGCGCGCCGGCTCCCAGGGTGCTCGTCGAGGCTTCCAGCGCGTCGCGCAGCCGATCGGCGAGGGGCGCTCCGGAGAGCCCGTCGACCAGGGTCTCGGCGTCGAAGAGCTGCACGGCGAGCTGCGCGCTGGCCTCACCGACGAACTGCACGATCACGGCGTCGCCGGTATCCCCGGACACCTGCGAGGCGCGGGCGGTGACGGGAGCGGCGGTCGGCAACGACGCGGCGAAGGCGGCCGCGACGGCCGACTCATAGGTGGTGGTGCTGGTCACGCGGGCTCCTCGGCGAAGACGGGATCGGGGACGGTGGTGGCGACGACGCACGCGAGACGGGCGCCGGCACTGCCCACAGCGGCGGTGGCGACGGTCTGATCGCCCACGGCGAGCAGCATCGGGCGATCGGCGGAGTGCGGGAAGGAGATGATGTCGCCGACGGCGAGGTCGAGCACCTCACGGGGGAGCACGGCGCGCGGGGCCAGACGCAGCGAGAGCTCGATGGGGGAGACCTCGACCTGGCGTCGGACCAGGCCCGGCGCTGCGGCGCGGTCGGCGTCGGAGGTGCGCACGGTGAAGCCGGCGAGGACCGACGCCGGCAGCATGATGCTCACCGGCACCGCCCGACCCGCGAGGCGCATCGAGAAGCGGGCGACGATGACCGGTTCTCCCGATGCCGCGACCTGGGCGAACTGCGAGCTGTACTGGATGCCGCTCACGGTGACGCCGGCGGGGAGCAGTCCGTCCAGGGAGCCGGTCAGGTGCTCGAGCGCGTCGACGATGAGAGAGCGGATCAGTGCCTGCTCGATCGGGGTGAACGTGCGGTCCTCCGACGTCGCGGACGCTCGTCCACCGACCATCTGCACGATCCAGGTCGTGGCGGCGGAGGTCGGCAGCTGCACGATGAGCCGCTCGTCGGAGTCAGGCAGCGCGCACACGATCAAGGTCGTCGTGGTCGGCAGCGAGGCGGCGTACTCGCCGTAGGTCAGCATCCCGACATGCTCGACGGCGATGGTGGCACGTACGTGGATCTTCGCCGAGAGCTGCGCCGACCACTGCCGCGAGAACGTCTCGAAGGCCAGCTCCAGGGCGCGGGTGTGCTCGCGCGACAGGGTCGCCGAACGGCCGAAGTCGTACACCTCGACTTCGGCGGTCGTCGACGCCGTCGCTGTGCGCACGTCGGAGCGCACGCTGTCCTCGATCACCACGAACCCGACTATCGGGTGGCGATCGACGTGCGTTAGAAGGGAACGGTCAGGAGGCCGGCTGCGCGGCCTGTGCTTCGGGGATGAGTGCTCGCACCTCCTCCGTCGCATCGGAGAGGACGACGATGTCGACGCGCCGGTTCTGGGCCAGCGCCGCGGGCGAAGAACCCGCCGCGACGGGCCGCGTGTCGCCGAACCCGACCGACTTCAGGTGCGCCGGCGGGAGCCCGGACGATTCGACGAGGTGCCGCAGCACCTGGGTGGATCGACCGGCCGAGAGCTCCCAGTTCGTGGGGAACGGGGCGACCGATCCGCGGACGTCGGCGTGGCCTTCGACCGAGATCTCGTTCGGCGCGGTCACGAGGACCGAGCCGAGCGCGTCGAGCACCAGCACGGCCTTCGAGCTGAGGGTGGTGCTGTTCGTGGTGAAGAACGTCTCGGCGCTGACGAGTCCGATCGTGAGGCCCCGCTCGTCGATGGTGAAGGTGACGTCGGCCTCGAGGCCGTTCTCGGCGAGCACCGTGCGCAGCCGTTCGCGGAGGGCCGAGAGCTCGTCGAACTCGGTCTGCGCCGCGGCCAGCTCGATGTCGGCGAAGTCCTCGCCCTTCTCGTCGACCAGCTCCGGCGGCACCACGACCCCCGTGACGGCATCCACGTCTTCCGAGGGCTCCTGGCCGAAGCCGGTCGCGAGTGACGCGCTGAGCGCCTCGAACTTCTCCTGGTCGACGGTCGACATCGCGAACAGCACGATGAACATGCACATCAGCACGGTCACCATGTCCATGTAGGACGCCATCCACCGCTCGTCCGGACCGCTGTGCTCCTCCTGGGGCACGCGGCGACGGGCCCGGACGCTCACGGCGCGGGCTCCGTCTCCGTCTCCTCCGCGGCGCGGGTGCGGGTGCGACGGCCCGAGCGGGCGGAGGGGCGCTCGGACACGAGGGCGCGCAGGCGCTCTCCGACGAACTGCGGCGGGGCGCCGGCCTGGATCGCGAGCATGCCCTCCATGAGCACGGTCATGCGTTCGAGCTCGAGCTCGCCGAGACGCTGGAGGCGTCCGCCGATGGGCAGCCAGATGAAGTTGGCCGACAGGAGACCCCACAGCGTCGCCACGAATGCCGTCGCGATCATGGGACCGAGCGTGTCGGGTTTGTCGAGCTTCTCCAGCACATGCGTGAGGGAGACGACGGTGCCGATGATGCCGACCGTCGGGGCGAAGCCGCCGAGGGTCATGTAGAAGCGTGAGGCGGTGCGGTTACGGGCAGCGGTCGAGGTGAGCTCATCCTCCAGCAGGGTTCGCAGGTCTTCGGCGTCCGTGCCGTCGGCGATGCTCTGCAGTGCCTGGCGCAGGAACGGGTCCTTCTCGTCCTCCAGCCCCTGCTCGAGGGCGAGGAGCCCTTCTGCGCGGGCCTTCTCGGCGTAGCCGACCACCGTGTCGATCATGCTCGACGCGGTGCGGCGCTCGCCGCGGAAGGCGCGGGGGAGCGACTTGACCGCATGCAGCGCATCGCGCACGGTGCCGCTCGCGATGCCGACGGCGATCGTGGCTCCGAAGACCAGCACCATCGGGGCGGGGATCAGCAGCGAGCCGATGGTCGCGCCTTCGAGGTTGATCATGGCGATCAAAGCGCCGAACGCGAGGACCAGCCCGAGGAGGAGGGACGGATCCATCAGCGGTCCGTCTCGGGGTCGGTGGGAGCTGCGGGGGCGTCGTCGGCCGCCGTGATCATCGCGGCAGCCGCGGCGAGCACGCCGGCCCGGAACCGGGTGATCTGCGCGATCACGTCGTCCATCGTCTCGGTGACGACGAAGGTCGCGCCGTCGACCATGATGAGCGTCGTGTCCGGCGTTGCCTGGACACGTTCGATCAGGTCGGGATTCACCGCGAACCGGGAACGGTTCAGGCGCGTGAGGACGATCATGGGCTCCATCCTGGAAAGATCCGTCCGCGTTCCGGAGAGCGCGGACCCGACGGCCCGTCCTGGGCTGTCGGAGGTGACTGTCGGCCGGTGAGCGTCGGGCGTTAGCGACGGGGCCGGTGGGCGCGGGGAACCGGCGCACTGGTGCTGTAAACACGAGTAGTCGCTCCGTTACTCGTGGTTAAGGATGCTAAACCTTAGTTTCGGGTGCGATAATCGGCTTTATGAAACCCCAGGCAGATGCGCAGGGAACCGGGTGGCCAGAACATGCCACGGAGACGCTTCCTTGGCGCCAGCAGGTTCGCGGCGGTACGCGAGCAGATCGGATGCTGGCGTCGGTGGAGGCGTCCATTCCCCCGATGATCGCGGATCTCGACTTTCTCGCACCCGCGGCGACTATCGTCGCCGCGGAGCGCGCGCTGCTCGCCGTCGCACAGGCGGACACCGACGCCGAAGGGCATTCGGCGGCGCTGAGTCGGTTCATGATGCGCACGGAATCCGTCGCATCATCGAAGATCGAGCGGATCACGGCCACCGCGACGGACTACGCCAGGGCGCTGGCGGGCAACCGTTCGAACTCCTCGGCGACGAGCATGGTGGCGGCGAGCACCGCGCTGCACGCGCTCGTCACCGGCGTCGGCGATCGAGGCCGGTTCGCGGTCGATGATCTGCTGGCGGCTCACCATGAACTGATGAAGGACGACCCCGTGGAGGCGAGTTATGCGGGCCGTCTGCGTGACATGCAGAACTGGATCGGGGGGAGTGACCACTCGCCGCGCGGTGCGCTGCATGTGCCGCCAGCGTCGCAACGAGTCGCTCCGCTGATGGACGACCTGATCACCTTTCTCAACCGGGATGACGTCCCGGTGATGGTGCAGGCCGCGATCGGGCACGCGCAGTTCGAGTCCATACACGCGTTCACGGATGGCAACGGCCGCCTCGGTCGAGCTCTCGTATCGGCGGTGCTCCGTCGCCGAGGCGCGACGGTGAACGCGGTCGTCCCGCTGGCGAGCGGTCTGCTCGCCAAGAGGGACGATTATTTCGCCGCGCTGGGCGACTATCGGCGGGGCGACCCTACGCCACTCATCGACCTGTTCGCCCGATCGGCACGTGCGGCGGCTGTGTGCTCGCGTGTATCCATCGCCCGCATCAAAGCCCTGCCGGAGGAGTGGGCGAACGAGCTGCGCCCACGTGCCGGGTCAGCAGCGGCCGCGCTTATCTCTGCGTTCTACGACCACCCCGTCATGGCGGCTGCCGAGATCGAGCAGCGCTCGGGAGCGTCCGAGCAGCAGGCCTACAAGGCCATCATCCGGCTCGAAGAAGCGGGATTCGTCCAGGAGATCACCGGGCGCAAGCGGGACAGGGTGTGGGTCGCCGCTGAACTGCTCGCAGAACTCGACGACCTCGACCGCCGTATCCAGGCGGAGATGAGCATCTGAACGCAGACCGGGAGGGCTCCCCGCGATCACGCGGAGAACCCTCCCGGGGAAGCAGCGAGCGGCCGCGGCTCAGCGCTTGAGGTTCGTGAGCTCCTGCAGCACTTCGTCGCTCGTGGTGATGATGCGGGCGTTCGCCTGGAAGCCGCGCTGCGCGACGATCAGGTTGGTGAACTCCTGCGAGAGGTCGACGTTCGACATCTCGAGGGCGCCGCTGATGATGCCGCCCAGGCCGTCGGTTCCGGCCTCGCCGAGCGTCGGCTGGCCGGAGTTGCCGCTGGGGCGGAACTGGGAGGACCCGGTCTTCTCGAGTCCGCCGGGGTTCACGAAGCCCGCCAGTGCGATGCGTGCGAGCACCTCGGTGTCGCCGTTGCTGAACGTGCCCACGAGGCTGCCGTCGTTGGTCAGGGCGTAGGAGCTCAGGGTGCCGGCCGGCTTGCCGTTCTGCTCCTTGATGGCGATGTCGCTGACGTCGGCGAAGCCGGTGACCGCCGAGAGATCGACCGTGATGCCGCCGGACACGATCGATGAAGCGCCGGCCTGCTTGCCGTCGGTGAAGGCCAGCGGGGTGCGCGCGCCGGCAGCGTCGGTGACGTCCCAGCCGGCGGTCGTGCGGGTGAAGGTGAGACGCATCGAGGTCTCCGTGCCCTGCGCGTCGTAGGTCTTGATGTCGCGCACGAGCGTGTCGCCGACGGCCGCGCCCGAAGGCAGGTTGCCGGTCACCCGGGCGGTGGTCGTCGCGGCGGCCGGGCTCAGAGCGCCCACGGGGAGCGTGATGTCGCCGATGCCCTGACCCGGGACGATGGCTCCGCCGCGCGCGGTCCAGCCCTGCACGAGCGCGCCGTCGGCCGAGACCAGCTTGCCGCTCGCATCGAACGAGAAGCCGCCGTTGCGGGTGTACAGCGTCTCGCCGCCGGAGCGCACCACGAAGAAGCCGTCGCCGGCGATCATGAGGTCGGTGGGGACGCCGGTGGGCTGCGGTGCCCCCGACGCGAAGTTGGTGCTGATGCCGGCGACCTGCACACCGAGACCGACCTGGGCGGGGTTCTGACCGCCGAGGTTCGTCTGCGGCATCATCGAGTTGCGCAGCAGCTGCGACAGCGAATCCTGGAACTGCACGGCTGAGGCCTTGAAGCCCGTCGTGTTGACGTTGGCGATGTTGTTGCCCGTGACGTCGAGCATGGTCTGGTGCGAGCGCAGGCCCGAGATTCCGGCGAAGAGGGAGCGGAGCATGGTGGTGCCTTTCTGGGTGCGGGGCTGATCAGGATTTGGGGACGAGGGAGACGCCGGAGACGGCGTCGAGGGGGATGGAGGCTTCGCCGATGGTCACGAGCGGGACAACGCCCGCGTAGGAGACCGAGGTGACGATGCCCTTCTGAGTGACACCGTCGGCATCGACGTACTGCGCTTCATGGCCGATGAGCGCGGCGGCGGTCTGCCGCATGCTGAGCGCGAAGCTCTCGGTCGAGGTGGCCGACAGCGCGGTCAGCTGCTCCATGGACGCGAGCTGCGTGGTCTGCGAGATCATCTCGTTCGTGTTCATCGGAGAGCTGGGGTCCTGGTTGGTCAGCTGGGTCACGAGCAGCTTCAGGAACACCTCCGAGTCGAGCGTCTTCTTGCGTTCGACCGGAGGTGTGGTGCTTCCTGTCTGCACGCCGGTGGGCGGGATGGTGCCGGTGATGGGGTCGACCGTGGTCATGGGGTTCCTCTCGGATCAGGCGAAGACATCGATGCCGCCGAGCGGCGAGTCGAGGGGGCCGGATGGTGCGCCGTCCGGTGCGGTGGGGACGACGACCGGGTTCGGCCGCGCGCCGGTATTCCGGTCGGCGGGGGCGTCGCCGCGGGCCTGGCCGCCGCCCGCGCTCGCCGCGTTCCCGTTCGCCGCGTTGCCGTTCGCGGAGCCGCCGCCGTTCGGCGACGATTGCGGATTCGACGAGCCGGGGCCGTCGTCCGAGGTCGAGAGCATCAGGGAGGCGTGCGGTGCCGCTGCCGCGAGATCCCGCCGCAGGTCGGCGAGCACGGCCCGCAGCGCCTCGCGGCCGAGATCGTTCGGGGCGTGCAGCTCGATGTGGATGGCCCCGCCGGAGATGTGCGCGCGCACGGTCACCGGCCCGAGGTTCTCCGGCGACACGGTCAGCGTGAGACTGTGATCACCGTCTGCGGCCTGGGCGAGGGAGACGACGGGGGCTGTGATCTGGGGGAGCAGCACCGGCCGGGCGATCGCGGCCGCGGCGGCAGGCGTCGTCGGGGCGATCGGGGGCGGTGATGCGTGTGCCGGTGCGGTGACGGCGGCCGTCGGGCCGGCGGCATCCGCGGTCGCGGGTACCGACGCGGCGGGGGCGGCGACGACCGGAGTCGAGCCTGCAGAGGACGGCGCGGCGTCGGGTGCCGTGTCAGCGGCGGTGGCTGCCCCGGCCAGGAGTGCCGGGTCGGCGTTCGACCCCGGTGCCGGTTCCGACGAGGCAGCCGCGACGACGGCACCATGCGGCCCGGCGGGGGCGGTGACGAGGCGGAGAGCGGTCTCGGCCGGAACATCCGCCGTCGTGCTGTTCGCGCCGGATGCGCCGGCGACAGCGGCGTTGCCGACCGGAGCCGATGCCGCACCGACGGCGGCGGGCCCGGTCGAGGCGCGCGGCGACGATACGCCGGTGGCGGCGGGAGGCACGGATGATGCGGCCAGGACTGCCGTCGATGCGGTGGTGCGTGCCGGATCGACCGATGCGGCGACAGCGCCGGACGCCGCGATCGGGTTGGGGTCGGCGGCTTCCGCAGGGGCATCCGCCGCTCCGGTGTCTTCCCCGGCATCCACCGGTGGCGGGGTCCCGTCGAGGTCGGGGCTCGCTCCCGATGCGCTCCCGTCGACGGGAGCCCCCGTCCCCGACCCGCTCGGGATCGTGAGGGGTGGGAGAGGCGATGCGGTCACCGGAACAACCGGATCAGCGGATTCGGCGGTCGCATCCGTCGTCTCGGTTCCCGTCGACGCACCCGACGACACTCCCTCAGCGAGGACGCCATCGGTGGGCGCGTCGTCGGCGAGCTCAGCCCGCGCCGCATCCTGGATCACGTCGGCGAAGGCCGCGGCACCCGGGGTCGCGCCGCGCGAAGGCGCCGCGCCGCTCGGCCGCGACCCGCGAGGGTCGAGCATGTCGACGATGCCGAGAGCGGTCATGACTGCCCCTCCGTGTCGGTGCGCGATCCGATCTCGTCGAGCTCCGCCTGTTCGGCGTGCAGCTCGGCCGCCCGCACCCGCACGGCGTGGGCCTGGGCCAGACGGTCGAGTCCGCGCATCGCTCGTCGCGCCTCCGAGTGCTCTGTGCGGGCCTGGTCGACCGTCTGCTCCTGCAGCTCCGCCAGCATCGTCAGGTCGGAGAGCAGCGTCCGCCCGGCGACCCGGGCGGCCGCGAGCGCCGCCAGGGAGCGGACGTCCACGGCTTCGCTCCCGGCCCCGGCCAGATGCGCGCGGAGGGAGCGATCGCGGGCCTCGGTGTGCCGGGCGTCGAGCACCGCGCGGGAGAGTCGTTGGGCCGCGGCGCGCTCCTGGATCTCGCGCACACGCAGCAGGCCCGCCAGGGAGAACGACCGTGTCATGAGACTCCTCCGAAACCGGAGACGAGCTCGTCGAGTCGACGCCACGATTCGTCGATCGCGCTCGTCTCGTCGAGCGACTGGGTGAGGAAAGCGGAGATCGCCCGTTCGTGGGCGATCGCGGCGTCGATGCGGGCGTCGGCACCCGGCTGGTACGCGCCGATGTCGATCAGGTCGTTGGCCCGGCGACGCGCGGCGAGCACCGCACGTAGCGTCGCCGCGTGTGCCCGCTGCCCGGGGGCGGTGATCTTCCCCACCACGCGGGAGACGGAGCCGAGCACGTCGATCGCCGGATGGTGTCCGGAGAGCGCGAGCGCGCGGTCGAGCACGACGTGGCCGTCGAGGATCGAGCGCACGGTGTCGGCGATCGGCTCGTTGTGGTCGTCACCGTCCACGAGCACCGTGTAGATGCCGGTGATCGAGCCACCCCGGTCGGTGCCGGCGCGCTCGAGCAGACCGGCGAGGAGCGAGAACGTCGACGGCGGGTACCCACGGGTTGCGGGGGGTTCTCCGGCCGACAGGCCGATCTCGCGCTGCGCCATCGCGACGCGGGTCAGCGAGTCCATCATGAGGATGGCGTGCGCGCCGTCGTCGCGGAAGGCCTCGGCGATCCGGGTGGCGGTGTACGCGGCCCGGATGCGCGCCATGGCCGGCTGGTCGGAGGTCGAGACGACGACCACCGAACGAGCGAGTCCCTCCGGCCCCAGGTCGTCTTCGATGAACTCGCGCACCTCACGGCCGCGCTCGCCGACGAGGGCGATCACCGTCACCTCGGCCTCGGTGCCGCGCGCGATCATCGACAGCAGCGACGACTTGCCCACTCCCGAGCCGGCGAAGAGCCCGACGCGCTGCCCGCGACCCACGCTGACGAGCGTGTCGAGCGCGCGCACCCCGAGCGGAAGAGGGGAGTCGATCCGGTCGCGCCCCATGATCGAGGGCGGAGCGTGGTCGAGGCTCACCGAGATCGCACCCGTCAACGGGCCCTTGCCGTCGATCGGCCGACCGAGTCCGTCCAGGACGCGGCCGAGCAGAGCGGTCCCGGTCGGCACGCGCAGGGCGCCACCGCGGCCCCGCACGGGCGCCCCGACGGTGAGCCCGGCGACGGCCCCGAGGGGCATGCATCGTAGCCCGCCCTCGCCGATCGCGACGACCTCGGCATCGACCCCGTCGAGGGTCACGACGTCGCCGACAGCCCCTTCGAGACCGCGCACCTGCACGCTCAGGCCGCGCACCTGGGAGACGACGCCGATGCGTTCCGGTCGAACCGCCTCGCGGACGGCGGTCCAGGCCGTCACGACCCGGCCTCCGCGAGGGCGCGACGGGCACGTTCGAGGGCGCTGCCGATCCGGGCGTCGATGTGGCCGTGCGCCAGGATCGCGACGGCATCGCCGCGCTCGAGCGTGTCATCGGCGACGAGCGCGAACGTGGTCAGGTCCGACTCCGCGGTCTGCAGAGTGCGCAGGTCGTCGGGGTGCAGGCGCACCTCGCGGATGTCGGCGGGGTCGGCGACCGCGAGTGCGCGCCGCGCGGCGGCCGCGGCAGACGAGCCGGCATCCGAGAGCTCCGCGACGAGGATGAGCTCGGCGAGTTCGATCGCGCCGCGCAGAACCTCATCGCGTGCAGCAGCGGTGAGCTCGCGCTCCCGCTCGCCCAGTGAGAGGGCGGCGGCCTGCAGAGCAGACACCGCGGTCGCCACCTCGCGCGCGGCTGCCGCGTCGCGGGCTGCCTGCTCCGCGGCGGCGACCCGCTGTGCCGACTCGGCCTCGGCGAGTCCGGCGCGGAAGCCCTCCGCGTGTCCCTCGGCGTAGCCCCGCATCCGGGCGCGCGCATGCTCCGCGCCGTCCGCGCGTCCGTCGAGACGAGGGAACAGCACCGGAGAGAACGCGTCAGTAGACATACTCGTCCTCGTCGGTGCGCTGCACCGTGATGTCGCCCGCCGCCTCCAGGGCGCGGATGGTGCGGACGATCTCGGCTCTGGCCTCCTCGACCTGTGAGACGCGCACCGGACCGAGGGTCCGTGCCTCCTCATCGAGGTTCTCCCGGTTGCGCTCGGAGACGTTGCGGCGGATGAGATCGGCGATCGCCTGGTTGGCGCCCTTCAGCGCCAGAGCCAGCGAGCGGATGTCCATGCCGCGCAGCACCCGCTGCGTGTCGCGGTCGTCGAGCTTGACGATGTCGGCGAAGGTGAACATGCGCGAGCGGATGTCTTCGGCGAGGGCGCTGTCGCGGTCCTCGATGCTCGCGAGCAGTGCCTTCTCGACGGTCGCCCCGGAGCGGGCGATGATCTCGACGAGCGGTTCGACGCCGCCGAGGGTCTCCGGGGCGTCGCGGCTCGCGAAGCTCCCGGTGCGGGTCTTCAACGCGTCGGCCACGATCGCGATCGCCTCCTGCGACGCGGTGCCCATGGTCGCGATCGCGTGGGCGACATCGGTGCGGGTCGGGTCGGGGAGCGCTGCCAGCACGGCCGCCGCGCGGTCGGTGGGCAGGTGTGCGAGCACGAGGGCGACGGTCTGCGGAAGCTCGCCGTCGAGCAGGGTCGCCAGCTGTGCCGGGTCGGCGGAGCCGAGGAAGTCGAACGACGAGTTCATCGACGTCGAACCCACCCGGCCGAGCACTGCCGCGGCACGTTCCGCGCCGAACGATGCCTCCAGCAGACCGGCCGCGAGGTCACGACCACCGCGGGCGGGCGGCAGGTGTCCGGTCGCGATCCGGTGGAACTGCCCGAGCGCCTGGGCGGTGGTGGCGGCGTCCAGGTCCTGCAGCTCGATGATCTCGGTGGCGACGGCCTCGGCCTCCGACTCCGAGAGGTGCTTCATCACCTCGATCGCCTGCGCGCGGTCGAGGTTCATCAGCACGACGGCCGCCGTCTGCCGGTCGGTCAACCCGCTCATACGTGCTGCCTGTCGTCGATGAGGGTCCGCAGCAGCTCGGCTGTGCGCTTCGGGTCCTGCCGCGTGAGCGAGTCGATCTCCGCGCGGCGGCGCTCGAGGCTCACCTGGGCGGGCTCGGGGTCGGGCTCCGGCTCCGGGTCGGGCGTCGTCTCCAGGAAGGCCAGCGGCGTCGTGGCTGCCTGGTCGATGGCGACGGTGGCCGCACCGGGGTCGAGGGCCGCCGACAACGGGGCAGGCCGGTCGCCGAACAGCTGATCGAACTCGGTCGCGGAGTTGGCGCGGCGCCGCATCCGCACGAGGGCGGCGATGACAGCCAGCAGCAGGGGCAGTGCGATCGCGGCGGCGATGATGGCGGTGTTCAGGAGCACGGCCTGACGCTCGGCCGCCTCCGCGTCCTTGGCGGCCTGGAGGGCGGCCTGTGCGGCTTCGGCATCCGTCTGACTGAACGAGACGAGTTCGACGGCGATGGAGTCGCCGCGTGCGGTGTCGATCCCGGCGGCGGTCTCGACCAGTTCGGTCAGCTGCGCGGTGCTCAGGTCGCCACCGGCACCCGCGTCGACCGCGACCGAGACCGACTGGCGCAGCACGTTGCCGGCGGGGGTCGAGGTGCTCTGCGTGCTCTTGTTGACGGCGTTGGTCTTCGAGGTCTCCGTGGATTCGGAGGTGCCGTCCGCGCCGGCCGACGGCACCGCGATGTTGTCGGGTCCGAGCACACCGGCGTTGGAGCTCGAGCCGTTCTGCGTGTCCGTTCGGGACTGCTCGGTCAGCGGAGGCGCGCCCTCCGCCGGGGTGTAGGTCTCTTCGACACGCTCGTTGACCGAGCGGTCGATCTCGGCGACCACCGTCACGGTCGCATTGCCGGGGCCGACGACGGTGTCGAGCATCTGCTGCACGCTCGCGGTCACCCGTGCCTCGTAGTCGCCGGCCTGCTGGTCGACGCCGCCGATCGCCCCGACGCCGGCGGCCGAGAGGGTCTGGCCGCTCTGGTCCACGACGGCGACGTTCTCGGGCTTCATGCCGCTGACCGCGGCGGAGGTCAGGTGCACGATCGCCTCGACCTGCTTCGAGGTGAGCGACGAGCTGCCCGAGGTCTCCACGAACACCGATGCGGTGGCGTCGACGGTCTCCGAGACGAAGACGCTCTCCTCCGGGATGGCGAGCTGTACGGAGGCCGCCGTCACGCCCTCGATGGACGAGATGGTCGCGGCGAGCTCGCCCTCGATGGCGCGCTTGTAGGTGACGGACTGCTGGAACTCCGAGGTGGTCACGCCCATGTCGTCGAGCAGTGAGTACCCGCCGGAGCTCGCACCGGGGAGACCTGCGGAGGCGGCGGCGAGCCGCTGGTCGTAGACGTCCTTCTCCGGCACGAGCACGGTGGCACCGCCGTCGGCGAGCTCGTAGGGGACGGAAGACGATCGCAGCTGCTCGACGACGGCGTTCGCATCGGAGGCGCTCATCCCCGAGAACAGCGGGGTGTAGGTCGGGCGGGTCAGCCAGCTGGAGAGCGCGACGATCCCGAGCGCGAGCACGGCCACGCCGATGATCGCGATGGTGCGCTGCGCGAGCGTGAAGCCCGCGATCACGCGTCCGATCCGCTGGAAGACGTTGGTGACGGCCTGGGGCATCAGGCTTGCATCCGCATGATCTCGTTGAACGCGTCGACGCCCTTGTTGCGCACGGCGGCGACGAGTTCGAGGGTGACCGACGCGCGCGAGGAGGCGATCATGGCCGAGTGGATGTCGTCGAGGTCACCCGTGACGGCGGCGACCTTGAGCGCGTCGGATTCGGACTGCAGGGAGCGCAGCTCGTCGATCGCCCCGGTGACGCTGTTCGCGAAGGCGGTGTCGTCGGCCGCCTTCGCCGGAGCGGTGGGCGGGGCGAGGGTGAACGCCGAGGAGATGCCCTCGACGCCGGAGAGGGGATCCATCAGCTGCGTCCGATCTGGAGGGCGGATTCGTAGGCGTTGCGGGCACGGTCCACGATCGCGGCACTGGCCTGGTAGCCGCGCTGCGCGAGGATGAGCTGGCTCATCTGGTCGCCGAGGTCGATGTCGGGGTAGCGGACGTAGCCGTCGGCGTCGGCGAGCGGGTGGTCGGGCTGATGCACGAGCCGCCCCTCCGCACTGCCCTGCACGGCGCCGGCGACATACACACCCGGCGACTGGTCGCTGGTCTGGGCGGTGATGTACCGCGCACGGAAGGCGGCGCCGTCGGTCGCCGTCACGGTGTTGATGTTCGCGATGTTGTCGCTGATGGCGTCGAGCCACTTGCGGTGCACGGTCAGGCCGGTGCTCGCGATGCCGATCGCGTCGAAGGTCATGAGGTCCTCATCGCCGCGCGCATCGACGCGAACGAGCCGTTCACGGCCTGCGTGGCGAACTGGTAGCGCAGCATCGTGTCGACACTGGACAGGGTCTCGGTGTCGAGGTTGACGTTGTTGCCGTTCAGGCGCGTGGGCTCGAGCGAGGTGCCGACCGTCGAGCCGACCCGTCCGTCACCCGCCTGGACCGAGTCCGCGAGCGCCTCTTCGAAGCGCACCCGCTTGGCGTGATAGTCGGGGGTGTTGATGTTGGCGATGTTGTCGGCGATCGCCCGCTGGCGCAGCGCGAGGCCGTCGAGCGCGCTCGTCAGCGCGTTGATGGTCACAGAATCGAACACGACCGCTCCCCGTGTGTGGTGGTGTGGCCGATCCATGGCCGAGTCTTGCGAGCCATCCGTGCTCTCCCTGTCCTATCGGCAGGGTCGCGCACGACGTTAGGGAGCGGTCTCAGCCGTCCACGTCGAGGAATGCGGGAGCATCGGGGCGACGGGTCCCCGGGATCCGGTCCACCGCGCCGAGGTGCTGTCGGAGGTCGTCGAGATCGGTGCGGGCGCGCTCCATCGCGAGGCGCTGACGCTCGACCACCCGGCGGGCGCGATCGGCGAGATGCATGGGCAGGGGAGTGGAGGGCGGCGTCCACGGTTCGATGACGGCCGTGTCGGCGGTTCCGGGGGTAGCCGTGAGGATGCGGTCGGCGTCGAGCTCGAGGCGATCCAGCAGTTCGGTCCACTCCGCCGTCACGTCGTCGGCGCTCACGACCGGGTCTCCGCGACGGTCCTGGCGGCTTCGTGCCAGGCGTCCCGCAGCGGGGCGACGATCCCGTGGCACGCACGGGTGCGCTCGGGATCGCGGCCGATGTTGGCGCCGATCAGGGTCTGCGACAGGAAGACGTACACCGAGCGGAGGCCCGCGCTGCCGTTCCAGTCGTCGGTCAACGACGAGGTCAGCTCCGACACGATGGCCTGCGCGTGCTGCAGTTGGGCATTCGCCTCGGTCCAGTCCTCGGCTCGCTGTGCGGCCTCGCCGCGCTCGATGTCGAGCAGCAGCCGGTCGTACAGCAGCGTCACGAGACGCTCGGGCGGTGCCGACAGCACGGCATCGTCACGGTAGCGCTGCTGCGCACGCAGGGCGGCGTTCATGCTCACTTCCCCGAGCTCGAGGTCGGAAGGGCAGCGATCTGCGACGACAGGTAGGTCGACTGCGACTGCAGTTGCGACAGCATCACCTCGAGGCGGGCGTAGGTGCGCTCGAGCGTCGCCTTCCGCTGGGCGAGGCGCACGTCCCAGCGCTCCATCTGCTCGCCGAGGCTCTTGACCTCGCTCTCCTGGCCGGTGATGCGGGAGGTGAGCAGGCCGTCGTACTTGTCGGAGTACACCTTCGCGGTGTCCTGCACGCGCGAGGCGACGTCGGAGAACAGTCCGGCGACCGCATCCGGGTCCTTCGCGAGGGCTTCGGCGAACTTCTCCTCGTCGAAGCTCAGCACGCCGTACATGTCGGTCTCGATGCCGATGGAGGAGGGAGACACCCCATCGACCGGATGCTGGATGGCATCGGCGATCGCCGTCCGCAGCGATCGGACGGTGCTGTCGCCCGTGAAGACGCCCAGGGTGGTCTTGTCGCCCTGGTTCGCGGCGACGGTGGCCTTCGACCCGTTGTCGATACGCGTCAGGATGTCTTTGACTGCGGCGATGAACTCCGCGGAGGCCTTGGTGCGGGCCTCGGTGTCGATGGTGACGCCGATCGTGATCGGGTCGGCGGATGCCGCGGACACCGTCACATCGACGCCGTCGAACAGATCGGTGAAGGTGTTGCTCGACGAGGTCAGCACCTGTTCGGCGCTGGTGCCCGCCCACAGCCGCAACTGTGCGTCGGCGCCCACCGCGATCACGGCCGCCCCCGCTTCGGTGGCGATGTCGGATGCGGTGCCGGCCTCGACCGCGGCGACGTCACCGCGATAGGCGCGGAACTGGCCGCCCTCGCCCGAGTCGGCCGCGCGCAGCTGCAGGCGGTGCAGGGGGTTGCCGTCGGCGTCGCGGCCCGCGGGCACTGCTGACGCGACGACTCCGAAGCCCGCTTCGTTGATGGCCTGGGCGACCTCCTGCATCGAGGCGCCGTCGGCCTCGATCTGCAGACGCTCGCCCTGGGCGTTCTCGAGGGTGATCACCGGCGGGTCGACGGGCCATCCATTCGACGCGGCCGAGACGATGGTGTGATTCTTCGCGACCTTGTCGACGACGATCTCCGCCGCGACCGGGGCGGCGCCGGTGCGGGTGGCGACCGTGACGGTGTTCGACGACGACGATGTCGTGAAGCGTGCCAGTCCGTCGCGCGATGCGGCCTTCTCGGCGGCCGTGGCGAGGTTCTGGATCGCGGTGTTCAGCGTCTGCAGTTGGGTGACGATGCCGTTCTTGTCATCCATCTTCGCTTTGAGCAGCGAACGCGGGATGGCGTGCACGTCCATCAGGGCCTTGATGACCTCTGTGGTCTTCAGGCCGGAGACGAGGCCGTCGAGCGAGAGAGACATGTTCGCCTTTGCAGGTCGGGAGCGGACGGGGTCCGGGCGACGGTCGCGACCGCCGCCCGGACCCTATGGCGTGGTTCAGCGCAGGAGCTGGAGAACGCCCTGGTTGGACTGGTTCGCCTGGGCCAGCATGGCCGTGCCCGCCTGCGACAGGATGTTCGCCGAGGTGAACTTGACCATCTCGGACGCCATGTCGGTGTCGCGGATACGGCTCTCGGCGGCGGACAGGTTCTCCGCCGACACGTTGAGGCTGTTGATGGTCGACTCGAAGCGGTTCTGCAGCGCACCGTAACCGGCACGTGCGGTCGAGACCGCCTGGATCTCCGTGTCGATGTCAGCCAGCGCGGCACCGTAGGTGGCCGCATCCGTCATCGTCGGCGCGTAGCCCTTGATGTCTGCTCCGAGGGTGGCGAAGTTGGTCAGGCCGACCGAGATCTGGTCCTCGGCGGCGACCGCGCCCGCACCGACCTGGAACGTCAGCGTCGTGCCACCCGAGAGCAGCTTGATGCCGTTGAAGTTCGTGCTCTCGGCGATCCGGGTGAGCTCATCACCCAGGGTGTTGATCTCCTTCTGGATCGCTTCGCGCGACTTCGCGTTGTTCGAGTCGTTCGCACCCTGAGCGGTCAGGTCGCGAACGCGCTGCAGGATCGAGTGGACCTCGGTCAGGGCGCCTTCCGCGGTCTGGATGACCGAGATGCCGTCCTGGGCGTTGCGCGCCGCGACGTTCAGGCCGTTGACCTGCGAGCGCAGGCCCTCGGAGATCGCGAGGCCGGCGGCGTCGTCCGCTGCACGGTTGATCCGCAGACCGCTCGAGAGCTTCTCGAGCGACTTCGACAGGTCGTTCTGCGTGCTGGACAGGTTGCGGTAGGCGTTGAGCGCCGACACGTTGGTGTTGATCTGCATACCCATAAGGGTTCTCCTCCGTGAATTTCGTTGTGCGAGAGACCATCCGTGGTCTCCCGCACACACCTATCGGCGGAGGCGGCGCGGGCGTTAGCCGGGCGCGTCGGGGAAAGCAGGCTAGGCGGGGGCCGATTCGCGGAAGACGCCGGCGATCCGCGCGCTGGCCGCATCGGCGATCCGTGTGAAGTAGGCGTCGCGCGCTCCGGCCGACACCCGGGTCGTCGTGGCGGGGGCGGCGCCTTCGGCGAAGTACCGGTCCAGGGCGTCGCGCAGCAGGCGGATGGCCTCCGACCTCTGCTGCGACACGGCGGAATGGGTCACCCCGAGCTCTTCGGCGATCTCCTTGACGGGGCGTTCTTCGAAGTAGACGCCCTGCACGATCCGGCGCATGCGCTCCGGCAGCGCGGCGACGGCCTGCTCGAGCACCTCGCGGCGCTCACCGACGAGCGCCGATTCCTCGGGCAGCAGGATGTCGGCGGTCACATCGCGGGCGGCGGGGTCTTCCAGTGTGGTGACGGTGCGGGCGGCATCGCCGAGGGCTTCGAGGACGACGTCCTTCGCGACGCCCATCGTGGTGGCGACCTCGGCCGCCGTCGCCGTTCTGCCGAGTCCTGCGGTGAGGGTCTCGCGCACGGCGACCGTCTCTTTGATGCGCTTGCGGATGCCGCGGGAGGCCCAGTCCATGGAACGCATCTCATCGGCGAATGCCCCGAGGATGCGGCGGCGCGCGTAAGCGCCGAAGGGGACGCCCAGCGACGGGTCGAACGCGTCCGCGGCGGTCACGAGCGCGAGCGCTCCGACGGCCGCGAGCTCGTCGCGGGGGATATGGGTTGCTCGGGCGTGTGTTTCGGAGGCGAGGTAGCCGACCAGGGGGAGGTTGCTCTCGATGAGCAGATTGCGCTCAGCGCGCGACGACATGGGGGATGATCCACCTCTCTGGATTCACTCCGGAAGCTCCAAGGAGACGAGTAGATGCACTTATCACACTTCTTGTGATCTGTACATGGGGAGAACTACCCATCGCCGTTCCACATAGTAACCTTAGGGGCGCGGCAGCCGATAGTGACCTTTGGCCACGTTAACAGGCGTGGCGATCACTGGGGAAAAGGGGATCATGGGAGCCAACGAACTATCGATACAGCTGTGGCGCGAGCGTGAACTGCTCGAGATGCTGCTCTTCAAACTAGACGAACAGCAGCTGCTGCTCGCAGCCGGGCGATCCCAATGGATCCAGTTCGCCGCGCGTGAGATCGATCAGGTCCTCGATCGCCTGCGTGGCGCGGGACTCGCGCGCACGGTCGAGGTCGCCGCGGTCGCCGAGGAGTGGGGGGCTCCGGAGGGCGCGACGATCCGCGAACTGGTCGCACACGCGCCGGAGGGCGCGTGGCAGGAGGTCTTCGCCGACCACATGCGCGCGCTGACGAAGCTCGCCGCCGAGGTCGAGCAGCTGCGCGACGCGAACACGGAGCAGCTCAGCGGCGTGCTCCGTGCCACTCAGGAGACGCTCGCCGCGCTGGGGCACGAGACGGGCGAATACACGACGAACGGTGACCGCGCACGCGACGACGCAGCGCGCATCATCGACACCGAGATGTGACCGGAAGGGGATCATGTCGACCTTCAGCGGATTGAACACTGCGGCCAGCGGACTCGCCGCCGCCCGACGCGGCATGGACGTGGTCGGGCAGAACATCGCCAACCAGAAGACCGAGGGCTACACGCGTCAGCGGGTCCAGACCTCGGCCATCGCGGCGATCGCCCAGACCGGCCGATTCAGCGTCGGCGCTCTGCCGGGACACGGCGTCTCGATCGACGGCGTCGCCCGTCTCGGCGATGCCCTGCTCGACGCCCGCGTCCGCGACTCGCTCGCCGCATCGGGCTTCTGGTCCACGCGCGCGGTCGCCGCGACCACGATCGAGGCCTCGCTCGCCGAGCCCACCGAGAACGGACTGGCGGCGCGACTGTCGAAGTTCTGGTCCGGCTGGCAAGATCTCGCAAACACACCGGACTCCGGTGCAGCGGCATCCACCATCCTCGAATCCGCCAAGGAGCTCGCGTCCCACATCGCCGGCGGCTACCGCACCGTGGCCACCCAGTGGAGCGACGCGCGGGCCACCGCCGAGCGCACCGTGACGCAGGTCAATGCCGCCGCCGACCAGATCGCGGTGCTCAACGGCGAGATCCGCGACGCCCTCGCCTCCGGGCGCTCGGCGAACGAGCTCATGGACCAGCGGAGCGTGCTCGCGCAGAACGTCGCCCGCATGTCCGGGGCGGCGGCCACCATCGAGAGCGACGGGTCGATGACCCTCCGCGTCGGCGGTAACGCGCTGGTCTCGGGTTCCGATGCGCGCCACCTCGTCCTCAACGGCCCGGCCACGATCGACGCGGGGCAGCGCTTCACCGTCTCGTGGGAATCCGCGCCCGATCTCCCGGCCTCGATCGACGGCGGCGAGCTCGGCGGCTCGCTCGCCGTGCTCGCACCTGCAGCCGACGGCGGCATGCTCGCGCAGCTCGCCTCGACCTACGACGCGGTGGCGACAGCCCTGGCCGGTGCGCTGAACGCGCAGCACCGCGCGGGTGTCACCTCGTCCGGGCAGCCGGGCGGCGACTTCTTCACCCTTCCGACGACCGGGTCGGCCGCGCTCGGACTGCGGGTCGCCGTGACGACCCCGTCCGAGCTGGCGCTCGCCGCACCGGGTGCCGGTGCGCTGGATGCGACCAACGCCGACCTGATCTCGCAGATCGGGCGCGGCGCCACCTCGCCCGACGCCCTCTGGTCCGACCACGTCACGCGCTTCGGGGTGGCGACAGCCGCCGACGTGCAGCGGGCGAAGGTCTCCGATTCGGCCGCGGTCGCCGCGGTCGGGGCGCAGCAGTCCGTGGCCGCCGTCGACGGCGACGAGGAGACGATCAGCCTGCTCACGTACCAGACCGCCTACCAGGCCGCAGCCCGCGTGATGACGGCGGTGGACGAGGCGCTCGACGTCCTCATCAACCGCACGGGTCTCGTCGGACGCTGATAAAGGAGCACCGTGATCTCTCGAGTGACATCGTCATCCATGACGCAGACGGCGATGCGCCAGCTGCAGTCCAACCTCACCGAGCTGGCGCGTCTGCAGGAGCAGGCGACATCGCAGCGCGCTTTCGCCACTCCGTCCGAAGACCCGGCAGCCGCGGCCGCGGCCCTCGCCCTGCATGCGGAGCAGCGCCGCAACGACCAGTACGCACGCAACATCGACGACGGGCTCGCGTGGGTCACGGCGGCGGATGTCGCGATCACCGCGAGCACCTCGCTGCTGGGCCGGGTCCGCGACCTCACCGCCCAGGGGGCGAACGACGGTGCGCTGGATGCCACCGCCAAGGAGGCCCTGGCCGTCGAACTGGAGGGCATCCGCAAGGAGCTCCTGTCCCAGGCGAACACCCGACTGCTCGGTCGCTCGGTGTTCGCCGGCACCTCGGACACGGCGGCCTTCGCCGCGGACTACTCGTACAGCGGCGTGGCGGGCTCCGAGGTCAGCCGCCGCGTCTCCGACGCGGCATCCGTCCGCGTCGACACCGACGGCGCCGCGGTCTTCGGCACCGGCGACGACTCGGTGTTCGCGCTCGTCGACAAGATCGTCGCCGACCTCCGTTCCGGTACGAACGTCGGCCCCCGTCTCGCGGAGATCGACGATCGACGCACCGCCATGCTCGGAGTGCAGGGCTCCGTCGGAACCCGCCAGTCCCAGATCGAACGCGCCAAGGAGGCGGCAGTGCAGAATTCCGTGTCCCTCGAGTCCCGCCGCACGGCGGTCGAGGACGTCGATTCGATCGAGGTGCTCGTGCGGTTGCAAGCGCAGGAGCTCGTGTACCGCTCCGCGCTCGCGGTGAACGCGCGCGTTCTCCAGCCCTCGCTGATGGACTTCCTGCGATGACCGCGGCTCTCAGCTTCCTGACGCCCCCTCCGGGACTCGCGCCGCACGTCGACTTCGCTCTCGCACCGGTCGACGGTGCGGACGGTCTGTTCTCGATGCGAGCCGTGGACGACGCGGATCTGCGCCTGTACCTCGTCGACCCGAGCACCGTGCTCGCCGAGTATGCGCCGATCCTCACCGACGACCAGGCCGAGAGCCTCGCGCTCGCCTCGGCCGACGACGCACTGGTCCTCGTGGTCGCCCACCCCTCCACGGAAGGCGTGAGCGTGAACCTGATGGCGCCGGTGATCGTCAATCGCACCACGGGAGCCGCGTCGCAGGTGATCCTCGAGGATCAGGACTACCCGCTCCGCGCTCCGCTGGGCTGAGGCGCGAGCCGCGGGCACTCCGGGCCGCTCTCACAGCGCGACCACGGCTACCCTGGAGACGTGATCCTTGCCGTCGACACCTCCCTGGGCACCGCTGTCGCCCTCATCGATGCCGACGGGGCGCGACGCGCCGAAGCCGCCGCCACCGACCCGCTGGGCCACGCCGAGGTGATCGGCGATCTGCTCGTCGCGGCGCTCAGCGATGCGGGTGACGGCGAGGTGACGCATGTCATCGCCGGCATGGGCCCAGGACCCTTCACCGGGCTCCGCATCGGCATCGCCGCGGCCCGCACCTTCGCCCTCGGGCGCGGCATCCCGGTCGTCCCGGTCCCCAGCCATCTCGCCGCCGCTCTCACCGCGCTCGAGACCGAGTCGCAGCCGTTCGCGATCGTCACCGATGCCCGCCGACGCGAGGTCGCGATCACCGTCTTCGACGGGCTCGATGCCGACGGGATCCCGCACATCGTCGCCGACACCGTCCTCGTGCGTGCGGCCGACGCCGACGCGCACCTCGACGGCATCCGCCGCATCGATGTCGCCACCCTGTCGGCGGCGGACCTGGCGCGCGTCGGAGCACGCGCCCTGGCAGCCGGTCGCACGCTCACGGGTGACGAGCCGCTCTACATGCGCCACCCCGACGTGACGGTGCCCGGTGCACCGAAGAAGGTCGGCTCATGACCCTCCGCGACGCCACCGCGGACGACCTCGACGCGATCATGGCGATCGAGGAGCGGTCCTTCCCGACCGACGCGTGGAGCCGCGAGACGATGGCCGCCGAGCTCGCGAGCATCCACGGCCGCTACCTCGTCGACGACCACGACGGCGCGGTCATCGGCTACGGCGGCGTGCGCGCGCTGCGTGGCAGTGCCGACGCCGACATCCAGACCATCGCGCTCCTCGCCGAGCACCGCGGGCAGGGTCGGGGCCGCGCGCTCCTGCGTGCACTCCTGGCCGCCGCGGCCGAGCGCGGTGCCCGTGAGGTGTTCCTCGAGGTCAGGGCCGACAACCCCGCGGCGGAAGGCCTGTACCTCGCGGAGGGGTTCGAGGAGATCGGCCGTCGCCCCCGCTACTATCAGCCGGACGACGTGGACGCGATCGTGATGCGTCTGGAACTGCGCCGCCACCCGGCATCGCACGACACGACCGAGGAGGCGAAGGCATGAGCGAACCTCTGGTCCTCGGCATCGAGACGAGCTGCGACGAGACCGGGATCGGCATCGTCCGCGGGCGCACCCTGCTCTCCAACACCATCGCGTCGAGCATGGACGAGCACGCCCGATACGGCGGCGTCGTGCCCGAGGTCGCCGCGCGGGCGCACCTCGAGGCGCTTCAGCCCGCCATCGATGCGGCACTCGCCGAAGCAGGGGTGCGTCTCGACGACCTCGATGCGGTCGCCGTCACGAGCGGCCCCGGCCTCGCGGGCGCGCTCATGGTCGGAGTGGGCGCCGCCAAGGGCCTGGCCGTCTCGATCGACAAGCCGCTGTACGCCGTCAACCACCTCGTCGGCCACATCGCCGCCGACATCCTCACGGCCGATTCCGCGCCGCTCGAGTACCCGACCATCGCGCTGCTCGTCTCCGGTGGTCACACCTCGCTGCTGCACGTCCGCGACCTCACCACCGACGTCGAGCTGCTCGGCGAGACGATGGACGACGCCGCCGGCGAAGCCTTCGACAAGGTCGCCCGGCTCCTGTCGCTGCCGTACCCCGGCGGTCCCGAGATCGACCGGGCGGCGGCCGACGGCGACCCGGACGCGATCCGGTTCCCGCGCGGTCTCTCCCGCGCATCGGATCTGGCGAAGCATCGGTACGACTTCTCGTTCTCGGGGCTGAAGACCGCGGTGGCCCGGTGGGTCGAGCGCTGCGAGGCCGACGGGGTCGAGGTGCCCGTGGCCGATGTCGCCGCGAGCTTCCGCGAGGCGGTCGTCGACGTGCTGGTGACCAAGGCACTCGCGGCCTGCGCCGACCTCGGGGTGCCGCGCCTGCTGCTGGGCGGCGGCGTGATCGCGAACCGTCGGCTGCGCGAGGTCGCCCTCCGGCGTGCCGATGAGGCGGGAGTCACGGTGCGCATCCCGCCCCTCTCGCTGTGCACCGACAACGGCGCGATGATCGCCGCGCTGGCCGCCGAGCTGATCTCCTCAGGCCGGCGCCCCTCGACTCTGGCGTTCGGGGCGGACTCCACCCTTCCGGTCACCGAGATCCAGATCGCCGAGGCGGTGCCCGCATGAGCGACGTCTCCGGCTCGTCCGACGCGAAGACCCCCCGGACTCCGCCGGCGCGCGTCGAACGCGCCAGTGACGAGGTCGAGCAGCATCCCGGGGCGGCGCCGCGGCTTCCCGGCGCCCGTCGCGAGGGCTACACGAAACTGCCCACCGGCCCCGTCGGCATCGAGCCCGTGGTGGTGAGCGGGCCCGACATCGATGCCCCGGGCGAGGCGGAGTGGGAGCCGACGACCGGGGCCATCCCGGTCGACGACACCCGCCTCGCGCCGTGGGCCCTGCTCGCCGCGATCGTGGCGCTCGGAGCATCGTTCTTCGTCGGCTGGGGGATCCCCGTCGCGGTCGTCGCGGTGATCGCCGCGATCATGTCGCTGCGTCGTCCGCTCGAGAGCCGTTCCATCGCGCTGTGGGCGCTCGTGCTGGGCCTCTGCGCGACCGCGTACAGCCTGGGCTGGTTGGTCTGGGCGGGCATGCAGTTCGAGAAGCTCGGCTGACCGGATGCTCGAGCCGGAGGAGTCGGAGGAGCTGCGTTCCCTGCAGGCGCGGGCGTATGGTCGCGATTCCTCGCTGACATCGGCCGAAGCCGAACGCCTCCGCGAGCTGGAGGACCTCAGGCTCGCACCGGTCGCCGAGGCTGCACCCGCCGCACACCCGGGCGAAGTGGAGCGGAGCGCCGCCGCCGAGCCCGATACCGCGGTCGCCGTCTCCGAAGCCGCGCCCGCCGACGAGGGCCGAGTGTCCGCGGGGGAAGACGCGGCAGACGACGCGGTCGACGCCCTCTCGCCCGCATCGTCGTCCTGGCGCTCCCTGTTCTCGCTGCTCCGCACGCGCTGGCGGCCGGTCGCCCTGGTGGCCGTCGCGGTGCTCGCGATCGGGGTGGGGGTCGGCTGGCTCGCGTTCGGCCGATCCGGAGCCGCGGCGGTGGAGCTGACCGCCGACCAGCAGGGATGGCAGAACGATCTCGTCGCGGCCGGCGTGTACGATCCCGGTTCGATCCGCGCGCTCAGCGTCGAGGAGGACGTGGTCATCTGGACGGCGACGAAGGACACGAAGGAGCGCACCTGCCTGATCCTCGGCACGGGTGAAGCGACGGTTCCGTCCTGTGACCGTACGGAGATGATCGCCGAAACCGGGATCTACGGCTCGATCTCGGTCAAGGGTCACAAGGGCCTGCAGCGCGAGGTCAGCGCGCAGATGCTGTTCACCGCATCGGGCGAACCCGCTGTCGCGGTGAGCGTCTACGACTACGACCCGACGGAGAGCGGCATCACCTACGCGAACGAGGCCGAATCGGAGACGGCGGCCCGGTTGGCGGAGAACGGCTTCGACGCCGGCTCGCTCTGGGTCGTCGGCTACGACGGCGACGTGCCGATCTGGATGGCCTCGCAGACCGAGTCGCAGAACCAGTGCCTCATCTACGACGGATCGACCGATGAGGCTCCGGTCACCTGTGCCGACCCGCAGACCATGCAGGAGCAGGCCTCGAGCCTCGTGCTCAACGTCGTCGACACGGAGACGGGCGGCGTGACGCACCTGGAGATGATGTCGAATCGGGGGCCCGGGTATCTGACCATCACCCGGGAGGGAGATGCCTCGGGTGCCGTCGGAGACTGAGGCCGAAGAGTTACGGGCACTGCAGCGGAAGGCCTACGGCCGAGGAGGGCTGCTGACCGCAACGGAATCGCAGCGGCTGCGCGCGCTCGAGGATTCGCGTCGCTCGCACGCCGCGGCCGCGTCCCCGGAGCGGTCGGAGGCCGGCCACGGTACCGACGGCGGCGGCGGATCCATGAGGGGGGACCAGACAGAGGTGGCGATCGGGCCCGTCGACGAAGCGTTCGCGGCGAACACGGCCTCTGACGCGGCCGAGGTTCCCTCCGCAGCGCTCACGCAGCGTGCTCCGGATGCGCAGGCATCGCCGACGCCGCAGCCGACGCCCCCGACCCCGGCTCGAGGCTCGATGCGCCGGCAGGTGGTGGCGACGCTGGTCGCCGTGTCCGCCGTCCTGCTCGCGCTCGGCGTCGGCATCGGCTGGGGGCTGTTCGCGCCGCGAGCCGGCGGCATCCCGCTGACGGCGGAGCAGCAGCAGCGCCTCGGAGAGCTGGTCACCGAGGCGTTCGATCCCGGTTCGGTCCGCGCGGTCGCGCAGGATGGTGATGCCCTCGTCTGGTACGCGACGAAGGACGAGGGATCGGCCGCCTGCCTGGTCCTCGACGTCGGCGTGCAGTCGCAGACGAACTGTCTCGCCGCGGAGGAGTCGGAGCGCGGACTGTCGGCGTCATTGTCGCTCCCGGGGGAGACGGGCTCCGACATCATCCAGGCCACGATGCTCCTCTCGACAGCGGGGGAGCCGCTGGTCGCGATCCAACGGTGGGGCGGGGTCGATTCGCTCCTGGCCCAGTTCCCCGAAGACGTGCGCGACCGGGCGGAATCGCTGACGACGGAGGGGTTCGAGCTCGGTCTCTCGCTCGTCGGTGTCTTCCGGGACGCGCCGGTGTGGCTGGGGGATCGGCTATCGGAACAGGGCGCCACCGAGCGGTGCCTGATCGTGGATGCCGCCGGGCCGGTCGTCTGCAAGGGCTTCGAGACCGCGTTCGCGGAGGGACTCACTGTGAAACTCGAGACCGTCGACCCCTCGGGTGCGCGGGTCGCGACCGCGGCGTTGGACCTGCAGTTCACGAACCAGCAGACGCCGTACCTGACTGTCTCCGTCGACTCCGCAGCGCCCGATGGCGTGGACGAGGTGTCCGATGCGGTGGATGACCCCTTGATGATCCAGCTGTCGCCGGGCGGGCGGATCGAGCTCCAGGACCCGGGCGACGACGGCTGACCCCGGCGGGGCGGGTCGCGATCAGCTCGCGGCCGGAACCCGATCGGCGAGGATCGCCCGCCGCTGATCGCCGATACGCGCGAGGATCAGCGTGGCCTCCTGATCACCGCGCAGCGTGAGCTTCTTCCGGAACGCCGCAGGGTCGATGTCGACACCGCGCTTCTTGATCTCGATGCGACCGACGCCGTGCGCCTTGAGAGCGGCGTTGATCGCCTTGGGGTTGGCGGGCAGGGTCTCGCGCACGCGGAACGACTGCACGAACGGGCTCGTCAGCGCGGCATCCGAGGTGAGATAGGCGATGTGCTCGTCGAGCATCCCGGCATCGAGGCTCCGGGCCACATCGCCGATCAGGCGGGCGCGGATCACGGCGCCGTCCGGCTCGTGCACGAAGGCGCCGAGCTCGCGCACGGGCTCATCGGCCACGTCGGCCGGTGCGGTCATCTCGTGCGATCGGTCGCCGCGGATCACGAGCGCCGAGCGTCGCACGCCTTCTCGGGCGAGGGCGCCGCTCCACACGACCAGCTCGACGACGCTGCCGTCGGCGCTCACCCACTGCGCCTCGGCGTCGGCGGGAAGAGCGTCGCGGTCGTGCGCGGGGCCGAGCTTGATGCCCGTCGGCACGCGCGCCGCGACGTCGAAGGCCCAGTCCAGCGAGGGGGAGTAGTCGTCTGCAGAGACGCGGCGGGTCTCACTGTGCCCGGAGGTGCGCCGGGCGGGATCCATCCAGATCGCGCGTGCGTTCGAAGCATCCGAGCCCTCGAAGGCGTCTTCCGCCGTGCTGTGCCGAACCACCGCGCCCTCTCCGAAGGGCGCGAGGTTGTAGGCCGCGATGGCGGCGGTGACCTCGTCGGCATCGACGGCGAGCACATCGAGTCCGGCTCCGGCGAACGCGAGGGCGTCGCCGCCGATCCCGCAGCCGAGGTCGGCAACGGTGGTGAACCCCGCGCTGCGGATCCGCTGGGCGTGTCGTGCGGCCACACCGAGCCGCGTCGCCTGCTCGAGCCCGGCTCGGGTGAACAGCATCCGCGCGGCGAAGGGGCCGAACTTCGCCGACGCCTTGGACCGCAGGTGCGCCTGGCCGACCACCGCCGAGACCAGCTCGGGGGAGTGCCCGGCGGCACGCAGCCGTGACACGGCGCGGGCGACGTCGGCGGTCGACCCGATCGTCCCGACCGTGTCGAGCAGTTCGAGACCGGCGGGGGTCAGCAGGGCACGCAGCTCGGACATCTCCACGTCCTCAGCCTAATTCCCGCTCGCATCACTGAATCACGGCGTGCGTTGGCACTCGCATTGCATGAGTGCCAGCCCAGCGCATAGACTGGATTAGCACTCTCGGGTTGAGAGTGCGAACAAGTCTTTCGTGTCAGTGTCAAGAAAGAAGAGGTAGACCGTGTCGGTTTCCATCAAGCCGCTCGAAGACCGCATCGTCATCCAGCAGGTCGAGGCCGAGCAGACCACCGCGAGTGGCCTGGTCATCCCCGACACCGCCAAGGAGAAGCCCCAGGAGGGCGAGGTCGTGGCCGTCGGCCCCGGCCGCATCGACGACAACGGCAACCGCGTTCCGATCGACGTCGCTGTCGGCGACCGTGTCCTGTACAGCAAGTACGGCGGCACCGAGGTCAAGTTCGGCGCAGACGAGTACCTCGTCCTGTCCGCTCGCGACGTCCTGGCGGTCGTCGTCCGCTGATCTGCGGAACCGGGTTCCGCCCCTCTCGAAGAGGTGGTGCCCAGGTCCTCGAAGGGGGCTCGGATGCTTCGGCATCCGGGCCCCCTTCTGCATCCCGCCATCGAGCATCCGATTCCTGCCGAACTCCGCGAGGACGGCTCACCGTCGCTCTTCGGGCCGTCGACGCGGGCATAGTGTTGTGCGGTGACCCCCGAGACGACCCGCGCCACCCAGACCGCCGGAGTCGCCTACGCCGGAGCCGCCTATCTCCTCTGGGGCGTGCTCCCGCTCTATTTCCTCCTCCTGGTGCCGACCGGTCCGTGGGAGGTCGTCGCGTGGCGGGTGCTGCTGTCGTTCGTCTTCTGCATCCTGCTGCTCACGGTCACGCGCGGCTGGGCGCCGTTCGGCGTGATCCTGCGGCAGCCGAAGCTGCTGGGCTGGACCGCACTCGCCGGTGTTCTGATCTACATCAACTGGCAGGTGTTCCTGATCGGAACGCTCAGCGACAACGTGGTCGAGACGAGCCTGGGCTACTTCATCAACCCGATCACCACGGTGCTGCTGGGTGTCTTCGTCTTGAAAGAGCGCATCCGCAGGCTGCAGTGGGCCGCGATCGCCATCGCCGCGATCGCGGTCGTCGTGATCATCGTGGCTTACGGTGACTTCCCCTGGATCGCGCTCTCGCTGACCGCGTCCTTCGGGGTGTACGGGCTCATCAAGAAGAAGATCGGTCCGGCGGTGGACGCCGTCAGCGGTCTCACCCTCGAATCGTTCTGGCTGATCCCGATCGCCGTCGTGCAGCTGATCGTGGTCGCGACGACTCCCGCGGGCATCACGATGGGCGGCAACGGGTGGGTGCACGCGGTGCTGCTGGCCTTCGCCGGTGTGGCGACGGCCGTGCCCCTGCTGCTGTTCGCGGCGGGAACCCGCCGGATCAACCTCACGGTGATCGGGATGATCCAGTTCATCACCCCGGTGATGCAGTTCCTCATCGGCGTCGCGATCCTGCACGAGCCGATGCCGCCGGAGCGCTGGGCCGGGTTCATCATCGTCTGGATCGCGATCGGCGTCTTCGTCGTCGACCTGCTGATCGCCGCCCGTCGAGGACGCCGGATCGGCCAGCCCGAACTCGTCTGAACCCGCGGTTCTCCGGCCCGGAATCCCGGTATCGGATCGTTAACGCACCGAGATACTTGCACCCCCTGTGGACGGGTATCACGCCCTAGTGTTAGAGCACCCGCCCGTGGTCACAATCCACGTTCAGTTACGCAAGGGAGCACCATGAACGCAATGAAGGGTTCGCGCACCGCGAAGGTCTTCGCAGGGATCGCTTTGATCAGCGCATCCGCCATCGTCATCGCCGGCTGCAGCAGCACGCCGAACGCTGAGCCCAGCGAAGGTGGTGAGAAGCCGGCCGTCGATCTGACGCTCAAGCTCGGCTCGCTGCTTCCCGCGACCGGCTCGCTCGCCTTCCTCGGCGCTCCGATGGAAGCCGGCGTCCAGCTGGCTGTCAACGAGATCAACGAGGCCGACGCCGGCGTGACCATCGACCTCACCACCGCCGACGAGGGTGACCTCGACAACAAGGCGTATGAGACCTCGATCACCAACCTCCAGAACGAGGGCATCACTGCGATGGTCGGCGCAGCGTCGTCGAGCGTCACCAAGCTCATCCTCGACGGCAACGCCGGCGCGGGCATCCTCACCGTCTCGCCGTCGAACACGTCGCCGGACTTCTCGGGCATCAACCCGCTGTACTTCCGCACGGCACCGAGCGACAACCTGCAGGGCGAGGTCCTCGGCAACCAGATCGCCGAAGACGGTCACAAGACCCTCGGCATCATCTACCAGAACGACCCCTACGGCACCGGCCTGTTCGAAGCCATCAAGTCGACGTTCGAGGGCACCGGCGGCGAGGTCGTCGCCGATGCATCGTTCAACCAGGGCGACGGCCAGTTCAACGCTCAGGTCTCCGAGATCGCGGCCGCCAAGCCCGACGCCGTCGCAGTCGTCTCGTACGACCAGTTCGCGACCATCGCGCCGCTGCTCGGCAACGCGGGCGTCGACACGGGTTCGCTGTACCTCGTCGACGGCAACCTGAAGGACTGGGGCACCGACGTCTCGGTCAACCTCGAGGGCTCGAAGGGCACCCGCGCCGGCGCTGAGCTGCCGCAGGACTTCCTCGACCAGCTCAACGAGGTCTGGACCGCCGACGGCAACGACCCGATCGACGCCGTGACCTACTCGGCTGAGGCCTACGACGCCGTCATCCTCATGGCGCTGTCGGCTCTGGCTGCCGGCTCCGTCGAGGGCGCCGACATGGCCGAGCAGATGGGCACCGTGTCCGGCGGTGGCGACGAGGGCGAGAAGTGCACCACGTACGCCGAGTGCGCCGACATCATCAACGGCGGCGGCACGGCGGACTACGACGGCCTCTCCGGCGAGATCACGTTCGACGAGAACAACGACCCGAAGGGCGCCGCGATCGGCGTCTACGAGTTCGGCGCCGACAACACCACCACGCGCCTCAAGTAAGCGCACAGACGAGGCCCCGGATGCTCAGCATCCGGGGCCTTCGTCGTCCCCGCCCCGTCCCCGCCCCGTCCCGCCCCGTCCCGTCCCGGTTCATCCGTCGGGAGCTCGCACGGATGTCGGGAGAAACGCCGGGCGAGGACCCGACGGATGCACGAACTCCCGACGGACGCTCGCGCCGAGAGGCGACGGATGCCCGCCATGCACGCAGGAGGGGGATGCCGCGTGGCATCCCCCTCCCGCGTGACGCGCTCAGGCGGCGTCGGTGCCGAGCGTGCCGAGGTAGAGGCCGATGACCTTGGGGTCGTTCAGCAGCTCGCGCCCGGTGCCCTCGTAGGCGTCCTTGCCCTGATCGAGCACATAGCCGCGGTCGCAGATCTGCAGGCAGCGGCGCGCGTTCTGCTCGACCATGATCGTCGTCACGCCCGCCTTGTTGATGTCGGAGACGCGGATGAAGGCATCGTCCTGACGCACGGGGGAGAGGCCAGCCGACGGCTCGTCCAGCAGCAGCACCGACGGATCCATCATCAGCGCCCGCGACATGGCGACCATCTGTCGCTCGCCGCCCGAGAGCGACCCTGCGCGCTGCTTCAGGCGCTTGCCCAACTCGCCGAAGATGCTGCTGACGAACTCCAGGCGCTCGGCGAAGATCTTGGGGTTCTGGTACAGCCCCATCTCCAGGTTCTCCTGGATCGTGAGCGACGGGAACACGTTGTTCGTCTGCGGCACGAAGGCCACGCCACGGCGCACGAGCTTGTCGGCCTTGAGCCCGACGATGCTCTCGCCCTTCACCGTGACATCGCCCGAGCGGATCTCGACCATGCCGAAGATCGCCTTGAGCAGCGTCGACTTGCCGGCGCCGTTCGGGCCGATGATGCCGATCAGCTCACCTTTGTGGGCCACGAGGTTCGCGCCGTTGAGGATGTTCACCCCGGGCAGGTATCCGGCGTGCACATCGGTCAGCTCGACGATCACGTCGTCGTTCTTGATCTCGTTGCGCTCCGCGGGCGCGGGCGCGGGCGTGGGGGCGGATGCGTCGGTCATGCCTTCTCCTCCTCGACGTCTTCGGCCTCGACTTCGGCCTCGACCTCGGTCTCGATCTGCTCCCGGATCCGGATCGCGTCCTCTTCCGAGATCACCGGAAGACGACCGGTGACGGCCCCGAGATCGACGTCCTGGTGTGCGCCCAGGTAGGCGTCCACGACGGCCGGATCCTCCATGACCTGGTCGGGCGGGCCCTCGGCGACGACACGGCCCTCGGCCATCACGACCACCCAGTCGGCGATGTGGCGGACCATGTGCATGTCGTGCTCGACGAACAGCACCGTCATCCCCAGATCCTTGAGGTCGAGGATGTGCTCCAGCAGCGACTGCGTGAGCGCGGGGTTCACACCGGCCATGGGCTCGTCGAGCATCACCAGGGTCGGGTCGCTCATGAGCGCGCGGGCCATCTCGAGGAGCTTGCGCTGACCGCCCGAGAGCGATGCGGCGAAGTCCTGCTCCTTGGCGTCGAGCTTGAAGCGGGTGAGCAGCTCGTGCGCCCGTGCCTCGATCTCCTGATCCTGCTTGCGCCAGAGGAAGGGGAACAGCCCCGCCCAGAAGCCCTCGCCGCGCTGGTCCTTCGCGCCGAGCTTCATGTTCTCGAGCACGGTCAGCAGCGACAGCGACTTCGTGAGCTGGAAGGTGCGCACCTGTCCCATCCGCGCCACCTTGAACGAGGGGATGCCGGAGAGGTTCTTCCCGTCGAACGACCAGGTGCCGGCGTTCGGCTTGTCGAAGCCGCACAGCAGGTTGAACAGGGTCGTCTTGCCGGCGCCGTTCGGGCCGATCAGCGCCGTGATGGCTCCGCGCGGGATCTCCAGGTGGTCGACATCGACCGCGGTGAGACCGCCGAAACGGCGCTCCACCGCATCGACGATGAGGATCGGGTCGACCTTCTTGACGCCGGGCGCGGCGGGACCGGCGGCCAGGCCTCCGGTCTTGGCGCGGGGCGTGCTCTTCGCGGGCGTGACCACCGCGTCGTCATTACTTGACAAAGGTCATCTCCCTCTTGTTTCCGAGGATGCCCTGCGGGCGGAAAATGACGATCAGCATCAGCACGACGCCGATCACGATGTACCGCACGACGTCGGCCTGTGCGCCGGACATGGGCAGGTAGCCGGCGTTCGCCATGGCGGGGAGGAGCGCACCGAGGAAGGCGAACACCACCCAGAACAGCACCGCGCCGAGCGTCGGGCCGAGCACGGTGGCCGCGCCGCCGAGCAGGAGGATCGTCCACAGGAAGAACGTCAGCGACGTGGAGTAGCTGCCGGGGATCACCGCGGACGGCAGAATGAAGATGATGCCGCCGACGGCGCCGATCACACCACCGACCACGAGCGCCTGCATCTTGTAGGCGAAGACGTTCTTGCCGAGCGAGCGCACCGCATCCTCGTCCTCACGGATGCCCTTGAGCACCCGACCCCATGGGCTGCGCATGAGCGCCCAGACCACGAGCACGGCGATCACGAGGGCGATCAGTCCGACCACCCGCACCCACAGATCGGTCGCGTTGTAGGTCCACGGGCCGAAGCCGTAGGTGCCCGGCGGGAAGGGGTTCGAGTCGCGGAAGCTCTGGTGGTACCCGGAGAGTCCGCCGGCGGAGTTCGTCCAGTCCTTGAAGAGCTCGGTCACGAACATGAGCCGCACCACCTCGGCGGCGGCGATGGTCGCGATGGCGAGGTAGTCGGCACGAAGACGCAGGGTCGGGATACCCAGGATCAGAGCGAATGCCGCGCCGCCCAGCATGCCGACGAGGACGCCGGCCCACCACGGGAACCCGAAGGTCAGGATCGAGATCGCGTAGCCGTAGCCGCCGATGGCCATGAACGCGGCCATGCCGAAGTTGAGCAGGCCGGTGTAGCCGAAGTGCACGGCGAGGCCGGTCGCCGCCAGGGCGTAGGCGATCGTCGTCGGGCTGAAGAGATAGGAGGCGGTGTTGCCGAAGATGCTTCCGAAGTCCATGCGTCAGCCCAACCTTTCCTTGCGTCCGAGGATGCCTTGCGGTCGCACCAGCAGAATGATGATCAGCGCGACGAGTGCCGTGGCGTACTTGAGGTCGGACGGCACACCCAGCAGGGTCGACACCTCGACGGCGAGGCCGACGATGATCGAGCCGATCAGGGCGCCGATCGCGGAGCCGAGGCCACCGAGGGTGATCGCGCAGAACATCAGCAGCAGCATCTGCATACCCATGTCCCACTTCACACCGGGGCGGAAGTACGCCCACAGGATGCCGGAGATCGCGGCGAGAGCGCCCGCGAGGATCCACACCGTGCGGATGACCTTGTCGACGTCGATGCCGGATGCCGCGGCCAGCTGCGGGTTGTCCGAGATGGCCCTGGTCGCCTTTCCGGTGCGGGTCCTGGTGAGGAAGAACGCGACACCGAGGATCACGACGATGCTCGTCCCCATCGCGATCATGTCGATGTACGACAGCGAGATGGGTCCGAGGCGGATGGGCTCGGGGCTCGCTCCCGGAAGCTGGTACGTGTTGCCGCCGATGAAGTACTGCATGCCGTACCGGAGCGCGAGGGAGAGCCCGATGCTCACGATCATGAGCTGGACCACCCCGAGGCCTCTTCGCCGCAGGGGTTTCCAGATCCCGGCATCCAGCGCCCACCCGAGCGCGGCTCCGCCGATGACGGCGGCGATGATGCCGAGCCAGAGCGGCAGGTGCCAGAACGTCGTGCAGAGCAGCGCGACGACCGCGCCCCAGGTGACCATCTCGCCGTGGGCGAAGTTCGACAGGCGGGTGGTGCCGTAGATGAGCGCGGCGCCCATGGAGGCGAGTCCGAGGAGGAGCCCGAAGTTCAGGCCGCCGACGATGCGCGACAGGAGTTGATCGAGGAACGACACGGTGACCCGCTCGCCCGCTCCGAGGAAGAAGTTGACGATCTTCGTGCCGGTGAGACCGAATTCGAGCTCGAACGACGCGGTGGTCCCCGAGACGGGCTGGATGCCCTCGGGGAGCTGGGTCGCGTCGACGATGACGCCCTTCGGCAGCGTGGACTCGTCCACCGTGAGGGTGTACGTCTCCATCTCCGGCACGTAGAGGCGCCACTTGCCTTCGGCGTCGGTCTCCGTCTCGGCTTCGAAGCCGTTGCCCTCGATGGACATGACGACGCCTTCGACCGGCTCATCCGCATTGGTGACGACACCGGCGAAGTAGAAGTCCGTGACCTCCTGCCCGTCGTCCGTCGTCTCAGCCGAGGCCGATGAGGGGGGCAGGAACAGGAACGCCATGAGCGCCATGAGGATACCGAGGCAGATGACGGCCCAGGGGCGCCTTCGCTGCACGGCGATTGTTGTGGGTCCCACGCAACCTCCACTGTGAGTGCTGTCACTGCGGCATCGGGTATGAACCGCAGGGATGGACGACGCATTTGAGCGTAGTGTGCGATCCCCGAATCACCTACCGTCGCGGTCAACGGTCCGATAACGGCGGGCTCCGGGAATGTTCTCGGGTGCGTCGCGCTTAGAATCTTCATACGGGCCGTGGCCCCGCAAAGGCCGACGTCGACCACCCCCTCGCACTCGGACATGCGCGACTCGCGCAGAAGGAGAATCCATGGAACAGCACGATCCCTTCGGCTTCGTCGGACTGACGTACGACGATGTGCTGCTCCTGCCGGGGCACACCGACGTCATCCCCAGCGAAGCGGACACCTCGTCGCGGATCACCCGCCGCATCTCGGTCGCCACCCCGCTGCTGTCGAGCGCGATGGACACGGTCACCGAATCCCGCATGGCGATCGCCATGGCGCGCGAGGGCGGCATCGGCATCCTGCACCGCAACCTCTCCATCGCCGACCAGGCCGCGCACGTCGACCGCGTCAAGCGCAGCGAGTCCGGCATGATCACCGACCCGATCACCACGACCCAGGACGCGACCGTCGAAGAGGTCGACAACCTGTGCGCCAAGTACCGCATCTCGGGGCTGCCCGTGGTCGACGACGACGGCAAGCTGGTCGGCATCATCACCAACCGCGACATGCGCTTCGTGTCGGGCTTCGAGCGTCAGAGCACTTTCGTGAAAGACGTCATGACGAGCGAGAACCTCGTCACCGCGCCGGTCGGGGTGGCCGCCGGAGAGGTCATCGCGCTGTTCGCGAAGCACCGCGTCGAGAAGCTGCCGCTCATCGATGACAACGGCAAGCTCGCGGGCCTCATCACCATCAAGGACTTCGACAAGAGCGAGAAGTACCCCCTCGCCACCAAGGACGACCAGGGCCGCCTGCGCGTCGGTGCCGCGATCGGCTTCTTCGGAGACGCGTGGGAGCGTGCCGAGGCGCTGCGCGACGCCGGTGTCGACGTGCTCGTCGTCGACACCGCCAACGGGCAGTCCCAGGGCGTCATCGACCTCGTCCGCCGACTGAAGGCCGACGCGTCGTTCGAGCACATCGACATCGTCGGCGGCAACGTCGCGACCCGTGAGGGCGCCCAGGCTCTGGTCGATGCGGGCGTCGACGCGGTCAAGGTCGGCGTGGGTCCCGGGTCGATCTGCACCACGCGCGTCGTCGCAGGTGTGGGAGTGCCCCAGGTCACGGCCGTCTACGAGGCCTCGCTGGCGGCCCGACCGGCGGGCGTGCCCGTGATCGCCGACGGGGGACTGCAGTACTCCGGTGACATCGCCAAGGCTCTCGTCGCCGGTGCCGACGCCGTCATGCTCGGCTCGCTCCTGGCCGGAACCGACGAGTCCCCGGGCGAGATCGTCTTCCAGTCCGGTAAGCAGTTCAAGCAGTACCGCGGAATGGGTTCGCTCGGCGCGATGCAGACCCGCGGCAAGCAGACCTCGTATTCCAAGGACCGCTACTTCCAGGCCGACGTCCCCAGCGACGACAAGCTGATCCCTGAGGGCATCGAGGGGCAGGTGCCGTATCGCGGCCCGCTCGCCGCCGTCGCCTATCAGCTGGTCGGCGGTCTCCGTCAGTCGATGTTCTACGTCGGAGCGCGCACGATCGAAGAGCTCAAGACGCGCGGCAAGTTCGTGCGCATCACCTCGGCGGGGCTCAAGGAGTCGCACCCGCACGACGTGCAGATCGTCGTGGAAGCACCGAACTACAAGAAGTGACGTCGGATCCCGACGGGATCTTCGCAGAGGGGCCGGATGCCGCGCGCATCCGGCCCCTTCCGTCTGTCTACGGCCCGGCGTACCGTGCCGGTATGTGCCGAAACATCGTTCCGCTGAACAACCTCGAGCCCGCCGCGACCGACGACGAGTGCCACGAGGCGGCCCTCCAGTTCGTCCGGAAGATCTCCGGGGCGAACGCGCCGTCGCGTGCCAATCGCGCCGCGTTCGACCGCGCGGTCGCCGAGATCGCGCAGGCGACCCGTGCCCTGTTGGACGAACTCGTCACGACCGCCCCGCCGAAGAATCGCGATGACGAGGCGGCCAAGCGTCGCGCCCGCTCGGCCGACCGCTACGAGGCGATCCGGGTCTACCAACAGGAGAAGAAGGCCGCTGCCGCGAGGTCGTGATCCGCGCGGGCCCGGGTGGCGAACGGGCTATGCCAGAATCGACATACCCCGCTCGACTTTCCCTGCGGTCCCGGTGTTGAAGGCGCCGAGATCGCACTCGCCGATCCCCATCGGTCAGGGAACCTCCCCAAGGAGAGCTGTACACATGCCTGAGGATGCTCCCAGAGTCCTCGTCGTCGACGACGACGCCGACGTCGCCCTGCTCGTGAAGACCGTGCTCGAGAGGCGGGCCGGCTGCATCGTCGACGTCGCCGAAGACGGGCGGGCCGCTGTCGAACGCGTGGCGCAGGTGCGCCCGGACGTCGTCGTGACCGACATCGAGATGCCCGGACTCAACGGACTCGAACTGCTCGCCGAACTCCGGCGCACGGTCCCCACCGTTCCCGTCGTGGTGATGACCGCCCACGTGTCGGTCGAGTACGCCGTCTCGGCTCTGCGCGCACAGGCCGATGAGTTCCTCACCAAACCCCTCGACAACGCCAAGCTCGTCGAGTCGGTCATGCGACTGGTCGAGGAAGGACGCCGTCGCCGGGAAGAGGCGCGCCCGACGGAGCGCGTGCTCGCGATCGGCGCCCATCCCGACGACGTCGAGATCGGGGTCGGGGGACTCCTCGCTGCTCACTCGCGTGCGCAGGACGAGATCACGATCCTCACCCTGTCCCGCGGAGCCCGCGGCGGCGATGCCGCGAGCCGACAGGACGAGTCGCTGGCGGCGGCGGAGATGCTCGGCGCCCGGCTGTTCCTGAAGGATCTCGTGGACACGGAGATCTCCGGCGGCGGCTCGACCGTGCGCCTCATCGAGGAGGTCGTGCAGGAGATCCAGCCGACGATCGTCTACACGCACTCGAGCAACGACCGGCACCAGGATCACCGTGCGGTGAGCGAGGCCACGATCGTGGCGACCCGTCGCGTGGGCACGGTCGCCTGCTATCAGAGCCCGTCGTCGACGATCGATTTCCGTCCCACCCGGTTCGTGCGGATCGATCAGTACCTCGACGACAAGCTCCGGCTGCTGGAGCGTTTCAGCTCGCAGACGGCGAATCGCGACTACCTGGCACCCGAGTTCGTCACCGCGACGGCGCGGTACTGGTCGCGGTTCGGCGGCGGAACAGCCGTGGAACCCCTGGAAGTGGTGCGCGAGACGGCTGAGTTCATCGGCGCCCATGAACTCAGCCGACGGGAGAGCTGATGACGAAGCGTGTGCTGGTGACCGGAGCAGGCGGACCGGCCGGAGTCGCCGTGATCCGATCCCTCCTCCGCCGATCCGATCTGACCGTGTTCGCCGCCGACATGGACGGCTGGGCGAGCGGAATCTATCTGGTGCCCCCGGCCCAGCGTCGCCTGGTCCCACCAGGAAGGGACGACGACTTCGTGCCGGCGATCGCGCGCATGGTCGAGGCTGATCAACTCGATCTCGTGATTTCGACGGTCGACGTCGAGCTCATCGCCCTGGCCGAGCGGCGGGACGAACTGGCACCCGCCGTGCTCGCCGCGCCGTCGGCCGACACGCTGAACACGGCGCTGGACAAGCTCGCGCTCGCCGAACGGTGCGCGCCGACCGGTCTCACTCCTCGCACGGTCCTCGCCGGCCCCGACGCGCAGGCCGTCGACTGGGAGTTCCCGGTCTTCGCCAAGCCGCGCCAGGGTGCCGGCAGCCGCGGCGTGCGTCTCGTGCCCGATCGCGCGGCCCTCGAGGCGCTGCCCACGGACGAGGGTCTGATCGTGCAGGACTTCCTTCCGGGGGAGGAATACTCGGTCGACGTCATCGCGGATGCGACGGGTCACGTGGTCGCCGCGGTGCCCCGCACCCGTGCGCGGGTCGATTCCGGCGTCGCCATCGCCGGACGCACCGTGCAGGACCCGGAGCTCGAAGAGGCGGCGGCATCGATCGCCCGCGCCATCGGACTCGTCGGCGTCGCGAACGTGCAGCTGCGCCGGGACCGCGCCGGCCGGGCCGTGCTGCTCGAGGTCAATCCGCGCTTCCCCGGCGCGCTGCCGCTGACGATCGCGGCCGGTGTCGACATCCCGTCACTCGTGGCCGACCTGTTCCTCGGACGCGAGCTGCCGGTGCGCGTTCCGTTCCGCGAAGTCGCGTCGGTGCGCTTCCTCGAAGATGTGATCGTCGAGGTCGACGACCTGCTGGTCTCCGAGCACGCGGGTCATCAGGAGGAGCTGTGACCCACGCCGTACTGCGCGGCGACCATCACGTGCACTCGACCTTCTCGGACGATGCCGTCTCGACGCTCGCCCAGAACGTCGATGCCGCGGTCGCGGCCGGGTTGACCTCGCTGCGTCTCGTCGACCACGTGCGTCAGAGCACCACGTGGGTGCCCGAGTACCTGGCCGCCGTGCGCGCGCTGCGGGTGCCCGATGGACTCATCGTGCTCTCGGGCGTCGAGGCCAAGATCCTCGATGCCTCGGGGTCGCTCGACATCCCGGTGCTGCCGGAGGGCATCGACCGGATCCTGATCGCCGACCACCAGTTCCCCGGGACGGACGGCCCCCTCGGCCCCTCGACCGTGCGCGATCGGATCGCCGCGGGGTGGGCCCCGGACGACGTGCTGGATCAGTTCGTCGACGCGCTCATCGCGACCATGCGTCGGTACCCCGGGAATCAGCTTGCGCACTGCTTCTCGATCCTCCCCAAGATCGGTCTGTCCGAGCTCGATCTCGGCCCGGAGCGCACGCAGGCGTGGGCGCTCGCCGCGGCGCAGACCGACACCCTGGTCGAGGTCAATGAGAAGTGGGGGTGCCCCGGCGTCGAAGCGCTGTCGGCCCTCCGCCGCGCCGGGGGAGTGATCGTCGCCTCCACCGACAGCCACGACGCCGCCGAGGTCGGCCGCTATTCGCGCGTGATCCCGCTGCTCGATGCGGTGGAGGTGTCTTGATGGCCGATCTGACCTGGCTCGAGACGGCACTCGTCATCGTGCTCCTGCTCTGCGTCCTGGTCGGCACGCTGCCGGTGATCAACACGGGACTGCAGTTCCTCATGCTGCCGGTGCATGCGTTCCGCAACCACTACGGCAAGGCCGCGCCGTACCATCCGAACGTCGCCGTCATCATCCCGGCGTGGAACGAGGGGGCTGTCATCGGCCCGGCGATCGAGCGGCTGCTCCAGCTGGAGTACCCCGCCGATCGCCTGCGCGTGTTCGTCGTCGACGACGCGTCCACCGACGACACCCCCGCCATCGTCGGGGCCAAGGCCGATGCCCACCCCGGACGGGTCGTGCACCTGCGGCGCGAGAGGGGTGGCGAGGGCAAGGCTCACACGCTCAACCACGGCCTGGATGTGGTGCTCGCCGACGTCTGGACCGAAGCCGTGCTCATCATGGACGCCGACGTGATCTTCGCGCGCGACTCCCTGCGCAAACTCAGCCGGCATCTCGCCGACGACAAGGTCGGGGCGGTGACCGCCTACATCGCCGAGGGCAGCCGCGACCGCAACTACCTCACGCGGTTCATCGCGATCGAGTACGTGATCGGCCAGCTCTCCGCCCGTCGGGTGCAGAACGTCGGCGGCGCGATCGCCTGTCTCGCCGGCGGCGCCCAGCTGCATTCGCGGGCCAACCTCGAGGCGATCGGCGGGCGGATCCCGACGGGGACTCTCGCCGAAGACACGATGACCACGTTCGAGGGTCAGCTCAAGGGTCGCCGGATGGTGTTCGAGCCGCACGCCGTCGTGCTCGCCGAAGAGCCGCGGACGATCGACAGCCTCTGGAAGCAGCGACTGCGCTGGGCCCGCGGCAACGTGCAGCTGACCTCGATCTACCGCAAGCTGTGGTTCCGTCCGAGCCGCGAGCACAACCTGGGCAGCTTCTCGTTCGGACTGGCCTGGTTCACCATCCTCCTGCTGCCCGCGTTCATGCTGCTCGCCGCGGCGGGAATGCTCGCTCTGCTCGTGCTGCACAGCGACATCGCGGAGTTCGTCTTCCGCTTCATGTGGATCTCGGCGGCCTGCATCTACCTGTATTCGATGCTGTACGCGGTGCAGCTCGATCCCCGTACGGGCCGGCACTCCTGGCGCGAGGCGATCATGTTCCCGGGGCTGGGTGCGCTCCTCCTGATGGTGATCGCCCTCTTCCCGTGGGCATTCGAATCCGGTCTCGAGGCCGTCGGACTGGATCTCACCGACGAGACGCGCATCCTCTGGGCCGTGATCTTCTACCTCTGGGGCCCGATCTCGATGCTCGGGATCTGGCTCGCGCGCGCGGTCGAGAAGCTTCCGGGCGGGCGTTTCTTCGCCGGGCTCCTGCTCTACATCTGCGGCTACGGCTCCCTGCTGTGCGCGATCACCGTGGACTCCTACATCAAAGAGTGGCGTCGTGCTGACGCCTCCTGGATCAAGACCGAGAAGATCGGACGCGTCGACTCATGAACGCTGCACCGTCACCCGAAGCCGAGCGGGAGGAGATCGTCGCGGATGCCCGGCGCGAGCGACGACTGATCCCGCAGGCTGTTCTCGCGCTCGTCGTCGTCGTCGTGGTCGTCGTCGTGCGAGAGCTGTTCCTTCGATGACCGGGAGGCCGTTGGCCCTCGTCGTCGAGGACGCTCCCGACCAGGCTGCGCTCCTGCGGCGCTATCTCGATCGTGAGGGCTTCGATGTCTTCATCGCGCACGACGCCGAGTCGGCGATCGCGGCCTTCCCGGACATCGATCCGGTGGTCGCCGTGCTCGATCTGCTGCTCCCGGGAATCTCCGGGCAGGCCTGCGCGCGCCTGGTGCAGCAGCGATTCCCCGACTGCTTCCTCGTGATCAGCTCGGTGCTCGATGCCGCCGACTACCCGCCGGCGGATGCCGCGCTGCCGAAACCGATCACGGGCGCCGACCTGCACGCCATCGTCGAAAGGGTGCCACGATGAGGGCGACGCCGCTCGGCCGCGCGGAGAACCGCTGGTATCAGGTCTTCGACAACCCGAGCCCGCTGCTCAAGCAGGCGCCGACGGTCATCGCCACGGTCATCGCGGCGATCCTGACCTGGTGGGTCCCCGATCTTCCGATCACGCATGTCATGCCCGCGGTGGCAGGGATCGCCGTCGTCCTCGCGGCCACCGTGCTCGCCGCCGTGCTCACGACGCGGGGGATGCATGACGGCTGGGCCGTACTGCTCATCCCCATCGTCGATATCGTCGGTCTCGGTCTCTTCCGCACCGGCACAGGCGGCGCCACCTCGCTCTTCTCCTCGCTCGTGCTCCTGCCCGTGGTCTGGTTGGCCGCGGCTCCCGGCATCCGGTGGGTGTTCGTCGTCGGCGGGTTGACCTCGATCGCGCTCCTGATGCCGTACTTCACCAACCCCCCGGACACCTCGGTCGAGTGGCTGCGCGGGGTGGTCGGTCCGCTGGTGTTCTCTGCGGTGGCCGCGGTCATCAACCAGCTCTCCCGGCAGCAGCGCATGCGCGTCGACCAGGCGGAGGAGCTCGTCGTCGAACGCACGAGAGCGTTGTCGGAGAACGTCGCGATGATCGTGCAGCTCCGCGACAAGGAACGTCAGTACCGCGAGCTGCTGGACTCGTTCGAGAGCCTGTGGGCGTCGATCACGGCGCAGGCGGTGATCGCGACGGACTGCAGTGGGAAGATCACGGCCTGGAATCCCGGAGCGGAACGCCTGCTGGGACTCTCGGCGGAGGAGGCCCGCGACGACGTGCGCATCGACCGCTTCTTCTCGACGGCGGTCCTGTCGATGCTGGCCGCCGACAACGTCGACCGTCCCGGCTCGGACCACGAGCTTCTGCCCGGCTATGCGGACCTCTCTCCTGGAATCCAGGCGCTGTTCTCGCAGGCTGATGCCGGGCTCCCGGTCGACGGGGACGTCGAGGTGACGACGGCGGGCGGTACGACGGTTCCCGCCCGGGTCACCGTCACCCCGCACAAGGACGGCGCCGGCGCGCAGCAGGGATACCTGTTCGTGCTCACCGACGAGACCAGGGCGGTCGAGGTCGCGCGCATGAAGGACGAGTTCGTCGGGATGATCTCCCACGAGCTCCGCACGCCGCTGAGCGCGATCATCGGCTTCCTCGATCTGCTGCAGAACGATCCCGGTCAGCCGCTCACCGTCGACCAGCAGGAGTTCGTCGGCATCATCGAGCGCAATGCGAAGCGTCTGCTCAACCTCGTCGGTGATCTGCTCTTCACCGCGCAGGTCGAGTCCGGGAGGTTCCCGCTCGAGCGCGAAGAGGTCGATATCGCCGAGCTCGTCCGATCGGCGGTTGTCTCGGCGGGTCCGCACGCGCAGCGCGAGGGCATAGAGATCGCGGCGGAGGTCGGTTCCGACGCCATTCCTCTCCTGATCGACTCCGGGCGGATCGGTCAGGCTCTCGACAATCTGCTGTCCAACGCGATCAAGTTCACCCCGCGTGGCGGGCGCGTCAACGCCCGCGTCCGTCCGGTCGACGGGGGAGTGGAGCTGGCCGTGCAGGACACGGGCGTCGGGATCCCGGAAGACGAACAGGGGATGCTGTTCACCCGGTTCTTCCGTGCGTCGACTGCGACGCGCAATGCCGTGCCGGGTGTCGGTCTCGGGCTCACGATCACCCGGGCGATCGTCCTGGCGCACGGCGGGAGCATGGACGTGACGAGTCAGGAGGGCGTGGGCACCGAGTTTCGCTTCGTCCTCCCGTCGGCACCCCGCACCGAGGTGCTGACGAGCCTGAGCCGCGCCGACTGACATCCCACTGCGTGCGCATGAGTGGTACCGTAGATCCATGGATACCACGTTCGTCGCGCCGATGGGTGATCGCGGTCGGCTGGTCATCCCCGCTGAGCTCCGCAGCCGCCAGCATTGGGAGCAGGGCGTGCCGCTGCTGATGATCGAGACCGTGGGTGGGGTCATCCTGGTCACCCGCGAGCAGGCCAAGGCCCTCGTCAGGTCTCAGCTCGAAGGCAAAGACGTTCTGAAATCGCTCCTCGCCGAACGTCGGGCGGCCGCGAGCTCCGACGACGCCGCTGCGTGATCGTCCTGGATGCGTCCGCACTCCTCGCATTCCTGCAGGGCGAACCCGGAGCCGATCGCGTGGAGGAGGTTCTCGACGATGCGGTGGTCGGAGCGGCGAACTGGTCCGAGGTCGCGCGGAAGGTGCGCGCATCCGGTGCCGACTGGGGCGTGGCGTCCGGACTGCTGCTCAGCTATCGATTGCGCGTCGAGCCGGTGTCGCACCGTGACGCCGAGGAGGCGGCCCGGCTGTGGAAGCGTGGGAGCGGCCTCTCGCTCGGCGATCGGCTGTGCCTCGCGGTGGCGGCGCGTCTCGACGCGGTCGCGCTCACGGCGGATCGCGCCTGGGGCGAATCTGAACGCGTCGAGCAGCTCCGGCGGTGATCTGAACGGCGGAGCGTCGCGTCCGTGACGCTCCGTTTCCGGGTGTGAAGCCGGATGACGGTCCTCATGCCGCCCGAGCGCAGGGATCGCTACCGTCGGGCCATGACTCTCCTCCAGGACCAGCTCGCCGGTATCGGCGATGTCACTCCCGCCGAACGCGCTCGGCGACTCACCGACGCCGGAACCGCGTGGAACGAGCGGATCGCCGCGGATGCCGCGAACGCACAGCTCACCTACCGCGTGAGCGGGCGGGGCATCGGCTCCGTCGCCACCGAGATCCGCGCAGGGAAGCACCGCTTCCTGGTCGACGAGCCCGGTGCGCTGGCCGGCGACGATGTGGCGGCGAGCCCCGTCGAGTACGCGCTGGGTGCGCTCATCTCGTGTCAGGTGGTCGTGTACCGGCTCTACGCGCAGGCGCTCGGTCTCACTATCGACCAGATCGAGATCACCGCGGAGGGCGACCTCGATGTGCGCAAGCTCTTCGGCATCGACGAATCGGGGAGGGCAGGTTTCCACGATGTCCGGGTCTCGGTCGACATCACGGGCCCGGACAGCGCCGAGCAGTACGAGAACCTGCGCGCCGTCGTGGATGCGCACTGCCCGGTGCTCGACCTCTTCGCGGCGCCCGTGCCGACATCGAGCGCTCTCGGCTGAGCGCGGTTCGGTGCGCGGCACCCGCGCCTGATAGCCTGGTCGGCTCGGCATGCGCGGGCGGAAGGACGGCCACGCACCGTGGGCTACATCGATGTCTCCAGCGTCTCACTGACGCTCCCCGACGGCAGACCGCTTCTCGACGAGGCGACGTTCCGGGTGGGTGCAGGCTCCACCAGCGCCCTGATCGGACCGAACGGGGCGGGCAAGACCACTCTGCTGCGCATCATCCGCGGTGATCAGCCCGCCGATGACGGCGTGGTCACGATCGATGGCGGTCTCGGTGTCATGGACCAGTTCGTCGGTCACGGCGAGGCGGGCGAGACCGTGCACCAGCTGCTGGTGCGCGTAGCGCCGGCTCGCATCCGCGCGGCGGCCGAGGCTCTCGAGGCCGCCGAGAACGCACTGATCGAACGCGACGAGCACGACACGCAGATGGCCTACGCCACGGCGATCGCCGAGTACGCGGATGCCGGTGGATACGAACACGAGACCGTCTGGGATCAGTGCACGGTCGCGGCGCTCGGCGTGCCGTTCGAGCGGGCGCGGTATCGCGAACTCACCACCCTCTCGGGGGGTGAGCAGAAGCGGCTCGCGCTCGAAGCCCTGCTGCGCGGACCCGATGAGGTGCTGCTGCTCGACGAGCCGGACAACTACCTCGACGTGCCGACGAAGCGGTGGCTGGAGGAGCAGCTGCGTCAGACGCCGAAGACCGTGCTGCTCGTGTCGCACGACCGCGAGTTGCTCGCACGCGCCGTCGACCGCCTGATCACGCTGGAGCCCGGCGGCGCCGGTGCCACGGCATGGGTGCACGGCGGAGGCTTCTCGACGTATCAGCAGGCGCGGACCGACCGGATGGACCGACTGGACGAGCTGCGTCGGCGCTGGGACGAGCAGCACGAGAAGCTGCGCACCCTCGTCGCGAACCTCAAAGTCAAGGCGTCGGCGAACGACGGGTTCGCGTCGCGATATCAGGCGGCGCAGACGCGCCTGCGCAAGTTCGAGGAGGCGGGCCCGCCCGAGGAGCGTCCGCCCACGCAGGACTTCGACATGCGTCTGCGCGGCGCACGCACCGGCAAGCGGGCCGTGGTCGCACAGCGTCTCGAGCTGACCGGGCTCATGCGTCCCTTCGACGCGGAGGTCTGGTACGGCGACCGGGTCGCAGTGCTCGGTTCCAACGGATCGGGCAAGTCGCACTTCCTGCGGTTGCTCGCCCGTGGCGGCAGCGACCCTGATGCCACGCTCGGTCACGTCACGTCGACAGGAGAGCAGGTGACCACGGTGGCGCACACCGGCACGGCGACTCTCGGCGCACGTGTCGTGCCCGGACTGTTCGCCCAGACTCACGCGCATCCGGAGTTCGTCGGGCGCACGCTGCTGGAGATCCTGCACCGCGGCGACGACCGTCGGGCGGGGATGCCGCGGGATGCCGCGAGTTCGGCGCTCGATCGGTACGGCCTCGTGCGGCAGGCGCAGCAGACGTTCGACTCGCTGTCGGGCGGGCAGCAGGCGCGGTTCCAGGTGCTGCTGCTCGAGCTGTCCGGGGCGACGCTGCTGCTGCTGGACGAACCCACCGACAACCTCGATCTGGAATCGGCCGAGGCGCTGGAGCAGGCCCTGGCGCGATTCGAGGGGACCGTGCTGGCGGTGACGCACGACCGCTGGTTCGCCCGGTCGTTCGACCGTTTCCTGGTCTTCGGGTCGGACGGCGACGTCTACGAATCGGACGAGCCCGTGTGGGACGAGAAGCGGGTCGCTCGGACGCGCTGACGAGAGCAGAACCACGACCGACGCGAGTCCGCGAGTAAAGGGTGAAATAATACCGAGATGATAGATCTCGGGGACATCACTCACGCACACGGATCAGTGGTTGCGCTCCTGCAACGGAGCGGCCTGGTCGACCGACCTCGGTTGCGGCGGATCTTCGACGCCTTCGAGCGTGAGATCAGGGTCGTGGGTATCTGGGCTCCCGCCGGCTCGGGCAAGTCCGTGCTTCTCCGGCAGTGGATGGCCACCGTCGACGGCCTGGTGTGTTTCGCAGATGCCGCCGATGAGGCACAGGTGTTCGACGCGATCCAGCGGAGCAGGGCGGCAGGTGCCTCCCGGGTGTATCTCGTGATCGACCAGCTGGATCGGCCGTCGGCGCAAGCGCGGGAGGCCATCGCGGCGGCGGTCGACAGCGGCGATGGCCGCCTTCGGGTGGTTCTCGCCGGCAGATTCGATGCACTTCCGGTGTCGCCCGCCAGGTGGGTGCGAACCAGCGAGATCTCCGGTGCCGATCTCGCCTTCACCGCCGACGAGGCGACCAGCCTTCTCGCGGATGTGACAGCCCCCACCGGGAAGCAGCTCCGCGGTCTCCTCGCCCGCACCGGTGGGTGGGCGACCGCACTCGTGCTCGTGCGCCGTCTGCGGGAGACGGGCGACGGCTCGGTGGTGGATCGGTTCGACGGCGACAGTCGCCCTGTCGCCGACTATCTCGTCACCGAGGTGCTGTCCGCTCTCGATCCGGAGCAGGAAGAAGTGCTCGTCTGGTCGGCTGTCGCGCCGACGGTATCGGCAGCACTCGCCGTCACGGTGACGGGGAGTCCCGACGCCGGTCGTGTTCTCGAGCAGCTCGCCTGTGCCAACTCGCTCGTGATGCGACAGGACGCGGATTCGTATCGGTTCCATCCCATCCTCTGGGCGTTTCTCGCCGCAGAGCAGCGACGACGCGATCTCCCACGGGCGAACAGCGCCCACGCAGCAGCGGCGCGGTGGTTCTCGGCGAGGGGCGATCTGCGCAGCGCCCTCGCTCAGACAGTCCGGGCCGCAGACGCGGCCGCGCTCGCCGCCTTCCTCGATCAGCACGGCTACGAGTTGATCTTCCAAGGCGAATCCGGCCCGGTGATGCGTGCCGTTCGCGCGGTCGCGCCCCGGGACCGCGAGAGGCTGGAGGCGGATATGGGGCTGCTTCTCGCGATTCCGCACTTCCCCGATCGCCCAGGGGCAGCGCAGCTCCTCCGTGTCCGCACCCACGCCCAGCGGAGGGCTGAGCGGACCGCCGTGGACGAGATCGTGGACGCGCTGTGGGCGCACGCGAATCGGCGGCGGGGCGACATGCGGGACCGGCCGCCACTAGCCGTCGACGCGTCCTGCTCCCGCGGAACCGCACTCCTTCTCGAGTATGTGCAGGTGTGGACCACGGGAGGGGTGGATGGCGAGATGAACGACAACATGAGCGCGGCGCTCGTGCACCTCGGCTCGCCGACCGCCGACACCTCGGAACTGCGGTGGTTGCGGATGCTCATCCTGGAGAGTGCGCTGTCGATCGTCTCCCGGGCGCCGAGTCGGGTCGACATGGAGCCTGTCCTCCTCCAGATCGAACGTGACCGGCTCAGTGGCGCCGATGAGCGGGATACCGTGGCTGCGCGCGCCGTCTGCCTCCAGGCGACGCGTGCCTATCACCGGGCCGACCCTCTCTCGACGAGCGTGCTGGAGCACTGGAGTCCTCGTGCCGGCGCACGCCTCGACCATTTGACGCAGATGCTCCTCGCGCTCGACGAGCTCACTCGTCGTGGGGGCGGCGCCGCGCTCGCGCGGGTGGTGGCTCTGATCGAGAACGACCTCTCCGATACGGTCTCCAGCCTCGCCTATGCCGTGGTTCCTGCGATCGGGTCCGCCATCCGCCAGGGCGACGTGCCGCTGGCAGACCGGCTCCTGGCGCGCTGTCGTCGTGTACTCGGCGAATACAGCGTCGAATCGGCGACAGCGGCTTTCCTCCGGCATCCGAACCGTGAGGGCGATCACGTCCTCCGTGAGGCCTTGGCGGGCGGTGCTCCACGATTCACCCCGCTGGCTCTGGCCTCTGCCTGGGTGGCTCTTGCCGTTCACGCGCACCGCCACAGACGTGACTCGTCGGCGACCGCGGCGATCCTGAACGCGCTGATGTGCGCGGCGCCGCTGGGGGCCGTGCGGCCGTTCCTCCAGGAGGGGAACGAGCCGTCGGTCGTGCTGCGTGCACGCATCGAACGGTTGGGGGCGTGGCGGCCTGTGGCAGAGGAGATCCTCGCGCATCCGGACATGGCGATGTCGGAGAAGGCCGCGACCGTCACGATCGCGAAGCTCACGGCGCGGGAACAGGAGTTGCTGCGGGAGCTTCCCGCCCACCAGAGCATCGCCGAGATCGCAGGGCGTCGGTACGTCAGCGCCAACACCGTCAAGTCAAAGCTGCGAAGCATCTACAGCAAGCTCCAGGTCAACGGACGTGCCGAGGCGGTCGAGGCTGCTCGCCGTGTCGGTCTGCTCTGACCGGATCGACACGGGGAGGGGCTCGCCGTCGCGTGAGACCACGAGCCCCTGCTTCGCCTCGGATCAGCCCGCGAGCACGCGCGTCTTGATCTGCTCGTACTCCGCAGCGGTGATGGTGCCGCCGTCGAGGAGGGCCTTCGCCTTCGCGATCTCGTCGCTCGGGCTGCTGCCGGCCACGGACTTGATGTAGTCGGCGGCGGCGGATTGCGCGGCCTGCGTTTCGCGGACGCCGCGTTCCGCCATCCCTCCACCGCGGGCGATCAGGTAGATCAGCGCGGTGAGGAACGGGACGAAGACAAGGAAGAGCAGCCAGGCCGCCTTCGCCCACCCGTTCAGCTTGTGATCGCGGAACAGGTCCGTGATGATCGCGAACAGCGCGAACAGGTACGCGAACAGGACGAACACCGCCAGGAACCACCAGACGATGTCCCAGAAACTGGCCCACAGGGTCATGAAGTCACCTCTCATAGAGAACGGGACCCGCTCGGATCCCGCAGGCCAACGATCGCTGGCGATGGGAAGGTCGGTCATCCCCCCATCCGGGTGAAAGGCGGTGCACTCGGTGCTCGATGTCTTCGAGCGCTGTCGCCGTTCCGCGACGCTTCGAGCTCTGCCCGAGTCGACCGCCGCGCCCGGGTAGGCTGGAGGGGTGACCATGGAGATCGAGCTCGGCCGAGGAAAGCGCGCACGTCGCGCGTACACGTTCGATGACATCGCGGTGGTGCCGTCTCGGCGCACGCGCAACCCGGAGGACGTGTCGACCGCCTGGACGATCGACGCCTTCGGCTTCGGCATCCCGGTGCTCGGAGCCCCCATGGACTCCGTCGTCAGCCCGCAGACCGCGATCATGCTGGGTCAGCTGGGCGGACTGGGTGTGCTCGACCTCGAGGGTCTGTGGACCCGGTACGAGAGCCCGGAGCCGCTGCTCGCCGAGATCGCCGGTCTCGACGAGGGCACGGCCACGGTCCGCATGCAGGAGCTGTACGCCGAGCCGATCAAGCCCGAGCTCATCACCCGTCGCCTCGCGGAGATCCGCGAGGCCGGCGTCACGGTGGCGGGCTCGCTCACGCCGCAGCGCACGCAGGAGTTCTACGACACCGTCGCCCGCGCCGGCGTCGACCTGTTCGTCATCCGCGGCACCACGGTCTCCGCCGAGCACGTGTCCAGCGTCGCCGAGCCCCTCAACCTCAAGAAGTTCATCTACGACCTCGACGTCCCCGTCATCGTCGGCGGAGCCGCCACCTACACCGCGGCACTGCATCTCATGCGCACCGGAGCAGCCGGCGTCCTCGTCGGCTTCGGCGGGGGAGCGGCGTCCACGACCCGCGCGACCCTCGGCATCCACGCGCCGATGGCGACCGCGGTCTCCGACGTCGCCGCCGCGCGCCGTGACTACCTCGACGAATCCGGTGGCCGCTACGTGCACGTGATCGCCGACGGCGGCGTCGGCACCTCGGGCGACATCGTCAAGGCGCTCGCCATGGGGGCGGACGCCGTCATGCTCGGCGTCGCGCTGGCCCGCGCCACCGATGCGCCCGGCCGCGGATTCCACTGGGGTCCCGAAGCCCACCACCCGAAGCTCCCGCGCGGTCGTCGGGTCGAGGTCGGCGGCATCGGCACGCTCGAAGAGATCCTCTACGGCCCCGCGCCGGTCGCCGACGGCACCGCGAACCTGATCGGTGCGCTGCGAAAGTCGATGGCGACCACCGGATACTCCGACCTCAAGGAGTTCCAGCGGGTCGAGGTCGTGCTCGCACCGTACGAGGCCTGAGGTTCAGCGCACCACCGTGACGACTCCTGCTCTGTTCCCCCCGACCCTGCGTGAGGTTATGCTCCGGGGACGCTGGATCGGCATGCTGCTGCTCTGCCTCCTCGTCGCCGGCGTGTTCGCCTGGCTCGGGCAGTGGCAGCTCGAGCGTGCGATCGAGACGGATCCGCCCGACCCCGGCGCCACCGAGCAGGTGCAGCAGCTCACCGAGGTCCTCGAACCGGGCCAGTATCTTCCCGAGCCGCTCGTGGGGCAGCGTGTGGAGACCTCCGGTGTCTGGGTTCCCGAGGACTTCATCGTCGTGTCGAGCCGGTTCAACGACGACGTCCAGGGCTACTGGGTCACCGGGCAGCTGCGCGTCGACGAGCGCACCTCCATCGCGGTCGCGATCGGTTGGGCGCCGGACCGGGCCACCGCGGACGCTGCGGTGAAGGAGCTCGAGGCGGGTGCCGACGGCTCTCCTGTCGATATCACCGGGCGCATCATCTCGGACGAGGGCCCCCAGGTCCCGCCGCATTCCGATCCCGAGCAACTGGATCGGATGTCGCCCGCGGCCCTCCTCAGCCGTTGGCACGACATCGAGCAGCTCGACGTCTACCGCCCCTACCTGGCCTCGACGACGGCGACGGCCGGTCTGGTCGACATCTCGTCGCCGGCCCCCGAGGAGATGTCGCCGGTGAACTGGCTCAACGTCTTCTACGCGGTGGAGTGGGCGATCTTCGCGGGGTTCGCGTTCTACCTCTGGTATCGCCTCGCGAAGGATGCCTGGGAGCGCGAGGTCGAGGAGTTCGAAGACGCGGCCGCGGCGGAAACCGTCTGATCGATCCGCGCATCCGCGCGCGTCACGCTGCGCAATTGCGTGCCGCCGCCTCGCGATAGCGACCTTCGTCAGGGGTCGTCGAGGCCATCCGGTGAGCGCTCGATGACGAATCGGAAAACTCCGTTGAGGATGTCCGGACCGCTACGTATGCTCGCACCATGTGAGCATGCTGGGAGTTTCCCCTGTGTGCAGCGTCAGTCCTGAGAAGTGTCGAACCCGACCGAGGAGACAGCACCGATGATGTCCGCTCCAGACGACGAGAACCGCATGGGTTCCGTCTCGCACCGTAGAAGTCGGGGGCGCATCGGCGCTCTCGCCGTGACCTGCGTCGCCACGTTGAGCCTCGGCTCGCTGGCCGCTGTGCCCGCCACCGCCGACACCACCGGCACGGGGGTGGTGATCAACGAGGCGTATCTCTCCGGCGGCAGCGCGGGGGCGGCGTTCAAGAACAAGTTCGTCGAGCTCTACAACCCGACCTCGGCGCCGATCACCCTCGACGGCATGTCGCTGCAGTACCGCTCCGGCACCGGGACCGGCGCCGCCAACGGCGTCGCCACGCTCTCCGGCGTGATCCCGGCCGGCGGCCACTACCTCGTGCAGGGCAACAGCAACGGCGCGAACGGCGCCGAACTGCCCGCTCCGGACGCCACGAGCACACTGACCCCGAGCGGCACCACAGGAACGCTGGCGCTCGTCGAGGGCACGGCGGCGGTGACTCTCACTCCCGGTTCGGTCGTGGGCGTCGACGGCGTGGTCGACCTGCTCGGCTACGGCACCTCCAACACGTTCGAGACCAAGGCGGCTACCCCGCCCGCCGGCAACACCGACGTGAAGTCGCTGAACCGCACCGACGGCGTCGACACCGACGACAACAGCGCCGACTTCACACTCTCGGCCACGATCACCCCGCAGAACTCCGGCGACACCGACCCGGGCACCGACCCGGGCGGCGAGCCGACGAAGGCGACGATCGCCGAGGTGCAGGGCACCACCGATGTCTCTCCGCTGAGCGGCAAGACCGTGCAGGTCGAAGGCGTCGTCACGGCCGACTACCGCACCGGCGGCTACAAGGGCATCGTCATCCAGACGCAGGGCTCCGGCGGCGCGGCGGACGCGACTCCCGGTGCCTCCGACGGCGTGTTCGTCTTCCTGAACGCTCTGTCTCCGAGCCTCGAGATCGGAGACCTCGTCTCGGTCACCGGCTCCGTGAGCGAGTACTTCGGGCAGACACAGCTCAGCCCGGCCGCAGCAGCCGACATCGAGGTGCTGACCGCCGGCGTCGGCGTTCCTGCCGTCACGCCGCTGCCCGCCACGGTGCAGGGTGCCGACCGCGAGCAGTACGAGAACATGTACGTGGCTCCCGAGGGCAGCTACCGTCTCGCCTCCAGCCACCAGCTCTTCAACTTCGGCACGCTGTGGCTGAACGCCGGTGCAGACCTCGCGGTGAAGAGCACCGAGACCACGCGTCCCGGCGACGAGGCGGCGGCGATCGCCGCGGCCAACCGCGCCAACCGCATCCTGCTCGACGACGGCTGGTCCATCCAGGTGTCCAACAGCGGACACCCGGGCGAGCAGCCGTACTTCACGAAGGATGCCGTCGTCCGCAACGGCGACACGGTCGACTTCGGCGACAACGGCTATGTGCTGCAGTGGGGCTTCAACGACTGGCGTCTGCAGCCCGTCGTGCCGATCGACGACTCCTCGTCCGCAGACCTCAAGGTCGGCTTCGAGGCGACGAACCCGCGCACCGAGTCCGCGCCCGAGGTGGGCGGCGACGTGCAGGTCGCGTCGTTCAACGTCTACAACTACTTCACGACGCTGAAGAGTGAGAACTCGAACGCCCGCGGGGCCGCGAACGCGGCGCAGTTCGCGATCCAGAAGTCCAAGATCGTCGCGGCGATCAACGGACTCGACGCCGAGATCGTCTCCCTCATGGAGATCGAGAACTCGGTGAAGCTCGGCAAGCCCGTCGACACGGCGCTCAAGGATCTGGTCGCCGGCCTCAACGCCGACGCCGGCAGCGACGTGTGGGGCTACGTTCCCACGCCCGCCGCGCTGAACGACGCGGCGACGACCGACTTCATCACCAACGCGATCATCTACAAGAAAGACGCCGTCGAGACCGTGGGCGACAGCGCCACGGTCACCGACGAGACCGTGTGGGGCAACGCCCGCGAGCCGATCGCGCAGGCGTTCGACATCGACGGTCGCGTCGTGACCGTGGTGGCGAACCACCTGAAGTCGAAGTCACCGCCCGAGGGCGCAGGTGCCGAGCCGGCCGACGGACAGGGCTTCTTCAACGCCGACCGCGTGAAGCAGGCGAATGCGATCCTCGCCTTCACCGCTGAGCTCGAGGAGACGACCGGCAGCAGCAACATGCTGCTGATCGGCGACTTCAACGCCTACGGCAAGGAGGACCCGATCGACGTGTTCACGTCGAACGGGTGGAGCGACCTCGTCGCCGACAAGACCGATGGCCAGTACACGTACACGTTCGACGGCGAGCTCGGCTCGCTGGACCACGTGATCGCGTCGCCGTCGCTCGTGTCGTCGATCACGGGCGCGGGCGTGTGGGGCATCAACTCGCCGGAGTGGAGCGACCGCGGCTACGCGTACGGCGCCACCGAGGAGGGCACGCCCTACCGCTCCAGCGACCATGACCCGATCATCGTCGGCGTCTCCTCGGAGATCCCGCCGGTGAGCATCGACGTCGTCACGGTCAACGACTTCCACGGCCGGGTCGAGGCCGACGGTGCCGCCGCCGGTGCCGCCGTCCTCGCGGGAGCCGTGAAGCAGTTCCGCGACGCGAACCCGAACACGATCTTCGCCGGTGCCGGCGACCTGATCGGTGCGTCGACGTTCACCTCGTTCATCAACGACGACAACCCGACGATCGACGCGCTGAACGCGGCCGGTCTCGATGTCAGCGCTGCGGGCAACCACGAGTTCGACCAGGGCTGGGAAGATCTGCGCGACCGCGTGCAGGAGCGCGCGGACTGGGAGTACATCTCGTCGAACGTGTTCGTCACCGAGACCGGCGAGCCCGCGCTCGCACCGGCCTGGGTGAAGGAACTCGACGGCGTGAAGGTCGGCTTCGTCGGAGCGGTGACCGAAGACCTCGACTCGCTCGTCTCGCCCGAGGGCATCAAGGATCTCGAGGTCCGCAGCATCGTCGATTCCGTGAACGCGGTGGCCGACGATCTGCGCGACGGTGACGAGTCCAACGGTGAGGCGGATGTCGTCATCCTGCTCGTACACGAGGGCGCATCCAGCGTCGAGCTGTCGAGCATCACTCCGGATTCGCCCCTCGGCGAGATCGTCTACGGCGTCGACGACGACGTGGACGCGATCGTGTCGGCGCACACCCACCTCGCGTACAACCACGTGATCGACGGCCGCCCGGTCGTCTCCGCGGGGCAGTACGGCGAGAACCTGGGCCTGATGAACATCAAGGTCGACCCGAAGACGAAGGACCTGATCTCGATCACCAACGAGATCAAGCCCCTCACCGCTGCGGGCAAGCCGCTGTATCCGGCGGTGCCGGAGGTACAGACGATCGTCGACCAGGCCAAGGCCGAGGCCGACATCCTGGGCGCGATCAAGGTCGGCGACATCACCGCCGACTTCAACCGGGCGCGCCAGAGCGACGGCAAGACGGAGAACCGCGGTGGCGAGTCCACCATCGGCAACTTCGTCGCCGACGTGCAGCAGTGGTCCACGGGCGCCGACCTGGCGCTCATGAACCCCGGCGGCATCCGCGCGAACCTCACCTACGCCTCGTCCAACGCGAACGATCCCGCAGGCAACGTCACCTATCGCGAGGCGGCGACGGTACAGCCGTTCGCCAACACGCTGGTGACGCTGACGCTCACCGGTGCGCAGCTGAAGGGCGTGCTCGAGGAGCAGTGGCAGCCGGCGGGTTCTGCGCGTCCGTTCTTGAAGCTCGGAGTCTCGGAGGGGCTGGTCTACACCTACGACCCCGCCGCGGCACAGGGCTCGCGGATCACGTCGATCACGCTCAACGGCACGCCGGTCGACCCGGCGGCGAACTACACGGTCGCCGCCAACTCGTTCCTCGCCGCGGGTGGAGACAACTTCTTCACCTTCAAGGAGGGCGCGGGCAAGCGCGACACCGGCAAGATCGACCTGCAGTCGATGGTCGACTGGTTCGACGCGAACAAGACCGCGAGCCCCGACTACGCCCAGCGGGCAGTCGGTGTCGCTGTCAGCGCGGCGGATGCCGACGGCTACAGCGCCGGCGACCAGGTGACGGTGTCGCTCTCCTCGCTGGCCTTCAGCGCGGGTGAGCCGGCACCGGGCGAGGTGACGCTCTCGCTGGGCGACACGGTGCTCGCCACCGGAGCCGTCGACCCGGCCGTGGTCGACACCACCGATGAGGGCGGGCGCGCGAGCCTGACATTCACTGTTCCGTCGGGCGTCTTCGGCGAGCAGGTCCTGACCGTCGCGGTCGCCGGAACCGGAACGACGGTGCAGGTGCCGTTCACGATCGCCGGTGAGGAGGAGTTCGCCGGCACGATCACCCTGGGGTCTTCCAAGGTGGCAGCGGGCAAGAACCTCAAGGTCACCGGCGAAGGCTACGTGCCCGGTGAGACGGTGAACATCGAGCTGCGGCCGAAGAAGGGCAAGCCGGTCCAGGTCGGCACGGTCCAGGTGGGGGCGGACGGCACGTTCAGCACCCAGGTCACCGTGCCGAAGAGCGCGCCGTCGGGCAAGTACACCGTGGCGGCGTCTCAGGCCGACGGGGATGCGGCGACCGCCACGGTCACCGTCAACCGCGCCGGCGGCATCATCGGTGCGATCCTCGACTGGCTCTGGGAGCTGCTCACCCGGTGGTTCTGATCGGGGAAGAGTGTTTCTGATCCGCTAGTCGGATGACACAGGCGAAGGCCGTCGGGAGCGATCCCGGCGGCCTTCGTCGTCTTGTCTCCGTGTCAGGCTGTCACCGCGACCGGAGCCCAGACGAAGCCGTCTGGGTCGACGGCCGCGCCGAGCACGCCGTTGACCGTGATCCGATGCGAACCGGAGCCCTCTGCTGGAACGCCTGCGTCCTTGGCGAGCGAGGCATGTCGGTAGAGGCCGAGGCCGATCGGTCCCGACCCCGTGTCGAACTGCACGTAACTGCGCCCGAAGCTCTTGCCGACGGGGATGCCGCGGTCCGCATAGAACGTTTTCGAGGCGACCACGTCCGCGGCGCCGAGCAGCAGGATGATCTCGTCGACCGTGCGGCTCGGCGCGGCCGTGTCCTTCTTCGCCGAGGTGGCGACCTTCCAGATCGTGCCGTCCGGGGCCTGGATCGTGCCGCCGACGCCCCACAGGGACTTCGAGACGGGCTTGATCACGGTGGCCCCAGCGGCGACGGCCGCATCGATCAGGGCGTGCACGTTCGCCGGCTGGGAGACGACCAGCGAGAGGGTGAAACCGCGGAAGCCCGAGGTCTCGGCATCTGCGGTTCGGAAATGCAGACGATCGCCGAGGTCGAAGGCCCGCGCGTAGAAGGAGCGGGCGGCGTCCACATCGGGAACGTCGAGGGTGAGGGAATCGATCGTGGTGTTCATGCAGAAGACGCTACGGAGGCGCTGGACGACCTGCTTCTCGATTCCTGACCGATGCCTCGGAGGCCGGAATCGGCACGATTTCCCGGCGGCTAGACTGGACGCATGCCCGAACCGAAAGTCGCCAGCTTTCCGGCGATCCGCGGTGCGCTGAAGTTCTACCAGATCGCGTCGATCATCACAGGAGTCATGCTGCTCCTGCTGCTGACCGAGATGGTGCTGAAGTACACGCCGATCCACCTCGAGCTCTTCATGGGAGGCTCCGGAGGACCGCTCTGGTTCGCCGGCGTGCTCGCCGGCCCCGACTGCCAGTGGTGGTCGCTGTTCGCCCCGATGACCAACTCCTGCGAGATGACCTCGCTCGGCGACGGGTTCAACCTCTCGCTGTTCATCCTGGTGGCGCACGGCTGGTTCTACGTCGTCTACCTCTTCGCGTGCTTCCGCATGTGGAGCCTGATGCGCTGGCGCTTCCCGCGCTTCATCCTCCTCGCGCTCGGCGGTGTCATCCCGCTGCTGTCGTTCTTCATGGAGGCGGTCGTCGCCCGTGAGGTCAAGACCTATCTCGCCACCCGAGAGGCCGCCGAGGCCTCCACCCCCGCCCCGGAAGGTGTCCGTTGACCGAACAGTCCGAGACCCAGCAGCGTCCTGCGCTCGTCGTCGACTTCGGCGCGCAGTACGCGCAGCTGATCGCCCGTCGAGTCCGCGAAGCGGGTGTGTACAGCGAGATCGTGCCGCACACCGCCACGGCCGAGGAGATCGCCGCCAAGAACCCCGTCGCGATCATCCTCTCCGGCGGGCCCTCGTCCGTGTACGAAGAGGGCGCGCCGAAGCTCGACCCGGCGGTCTTCGACCTCGGCGTCCCGACGCTCGGCATCTGCTACGGCTTCCAGTACATGGCCCAGACGCTCGGCGGCGAGGTCGCGCACACCGGACTGCGCGAGTACGGCGCGACGGACGCCGCGATCTCCGGCGACGGCGGCACGCTGCTCGGCGGTCAGCCGGCGGAGCAGAACGTGTGGATGAGCCACGGTGACCAGGTCGCCACGGCGCCTGAGGGCTTCGACGTGCTCGCCACGACCGAGGCCACGAAGGTCGCGGCGTTCGCGAACGAGGAGCGCGGGTTCTACGGCGTGCAGTGGCACCCGGAGGTCAAGCACTCTGACCACGGCCAGCGCGTGATCGAGAACTTCCTGCACAAGGGTGCGGGGCTCGCCTCCGACTGGAACAGCGGCAACGTGATCGCCGAGCAGATCGAGCGCATCCGCGAGCAGGTCGGTGACGCCCGTGTCATCTCCGCTCTCTCCGGCGGCGTCGACTCCGCGGTCTCCACGGCACTCGTGCACAAGGCGATCGGCGACCAGCTGACCGCCGTCTTCGTCGACCATGGCCTCCTCCGCAAGGGAGAGCGCGAGCAGGTCGAGAACGACTACGTCGAGTCCACCGGTGTGCGTCTCATCACCGTCGACGCGGCAGAGACCTTCCTCGGTCACCTCGAGGGAGTGACCGACCCGGAGGAGAAGCGCAAGATCATCGGCCGCGAGTTCATCCGCGCGTTCGAGAAGGTGCAGCTCGACCTCGTCGCCGAGGCGAAGGCTTCGGGCGGCGCTCCGGTGAAGTTCCTCGTGCAGGGCACGCTCTACCCCGACGTCGTCGAGTCCGGCGGCGGTGCGGGCACCGCGAACATCAAGTCGCACCACAACGTGGGCGGCCTTCCCGACGACCTCGACTTCGAGCTGATCGAGCCGCTGCGCGCGCTGTTCAAGGACGAGGTGCGAGCGATCGGCCGCGAGCTCGGAATCCCCGAGGCGATCGTCGGACGTCAGCCGTTTCCGGGGCCCGGTCTCGGCATCCGGATCATCGGTGAGGTCACCGCTGACCGTCTCGAGATTCTGCGTGAGGCCGACGCCATCGCCCGTGAAGAGCTGACGAAGGCGGGTCTCGACCAGGAGATCTGGCAGTGCCCCGTCGTGCTGCTGGCCGACGTGCGCTCGGTGGGCGTGCAGGGCGACGGCCGCACCTACGGTCACCCGATCGTGCTGCGCCCCGTGTCGAGCGAAGACGCCATGACGGCGGACTGGACGCGTCTGCCGTACGACGTGCTGTCGAAGATCTCGAACCGCATCACGAACGGCGTCCGCGACGTCAACCGCGTCGTGCTCGACGTCACGTCGAAGCCGCCGGGGACGATCGAGTGGGAGTAGGGAGCACCATGCTCCCCCATACGGCGCCGGCTCTGCCCGACGCCGAGTACCTGGTGCTGTCCAGCCGGTTGATCCCGGGTCTGGACGGCGGGTACACGATCGCGACGCTCGCGCGCGCCCGGCAGCTGGCCGGTGCCGGCGTCGCCGAGGGGGCCGGCCCGCAGCTCCTGACGTTCGACCCGGGAACCGCGGCCGATCACGCTGCCCACCGCAGGACGTTCGCGGAACAGGGGGCGCTCACCGACCCGTCGCGGATGCGCAACCTCTTCGATGAAGCGGTCGCGTCCGACGGGGGAGCGGCCGGATGGCTGCGTGCGGCAGCGGATGCCGCCGTCACCGCCGACCCCGACGTCGAGTACCGTGTGCTGACCGATGCCGACGGGCGCCCGTTCGCGGCGCTCCCGGTCATCCCGGGCAACCCCGACTGGCACCTCACCGCGGAGCCGGTCCTGGTCTACGACGGCGCCGGCGAGGTCGCCGGCGCGCTGCACGGTTTCCGCGGTCTCTACCGCGCGTGGCTCGATCATGTGGCGGCCGCGTTCGGTGACCGTCGCATCGTCGTGATCTGTGAGTCTCGCCAGCTCGGAGAGCTCATCGCGGACTGGTCGGATCCGCGGGTGCGCATCGTCCACACCATTCACACCATGCACGTCGAGGCGCCCTATACGCCGGACGCGACCATGAACACGCTCTGGACCCGGTGGTTCCGCCTTGCTGACCGGTTCGACGCCGTGATCTGGCCCACCGCCACGCAGCGTGACGACGTCGTGGCCCGGTTCGGGGATTCGGCTCTGCACGCGGTCGTGCCCAATCCGATCGCTCCCGTCGAGGGTCGGGACGACCTGCGCGAAGACGGCCTCGTCGTGGTGCTGGGCCGCCTCGCACCGGGAAAGCGCATCGATCACGCGATCCGCGCCTTCCTTGCGGCCGACGTGCCCGGTGCCCGGATGGAGATCTGGGGCGGCGGCCCGGAGCAGGAGCGCCTGCACGCTCTGATCGAGGAGCTCGACGCCGGAGACCGCGTCGTGCTCGCCGGATACACGGACTCACCCGCGACGGTTCTCGACCGGGCGTCGATCCTGGTCACCTCCACGGCCTTCGAGGGGCAGCCCCTCGGCGTGGTCGAAGCGCTGCTGCACGGCACTCCCGTGATCTCGTACGACGTGCGCTACGGCATCCGCGACGTGCTGCAGCAGGGCGGCGGTGCCCTGGTGCCGAGCGGAGACGTCGACGCGCTGGGCGACGCGATCCGTTCCCTGTTGACCGAACCCGATCGGCTCGCGGCGCTGAGCGCCGAGGCCCCGACGGTCGCTGCGGCGTGGAGCCCGGAGCGCTCACTCGATGCCCTCACCGCCGTGATCGCTGCGGTCGCTTCCGCGCCACCGCGTCGCTGACACCCCCGCTCTCCTCGGCCCCGGAGTCGGGGTGACGATGCGCTCCTCGCGACCGCGAAAGAAATCTCGAAGATTTCCGTCGCCGATGTCGATCCGCGGCATTCCCGTTCGACGTCTGGAATGAGAGGGTCGAGAGACGGCCCTTCGAACAAGGAGAACATCATGAAGTTCATGCTCATCATGCGCGCAGACGACACCGCCGTCGAGGCATACAAGGAGATGCCCTTCGAGCAGGTCATCGAGGCCATGGGCAAGTACAACGAGTCGATGATGAAGGCCGGCGTGCTGGTCGCGGGCGAGGGCCTGACCGATGCCGCCAAGGGATTCGTCGTCGACTTCAGCGCGGAGAAGCCGCTCATCACCGACGGCCCCTACGGAGAGACCAAGGAGCTGTTCAACGGCTTCTGGATCCTCGAGGTCTCGTCGCGCGAGGAAGCTGCCGAATGGGCGAGCCGTGCACCCCTCGGTGCCGGATCGTTCCTCGAAGTGCGCCGGGTCACCGGCGTCGAGGACTTCCCGGCCGACAACGAGTGGATCGAGAAGGAAGCCGGCTGGCGCGAGGAGCAGGCCCAGCGCGCACAGCAGTGATGGACGGATCCGCGAACGACGAGGCCGAGCGCTCCGCCCCCGATGACGGGTCGGCGGAGCGCGCGGTCGCCGCGGTATGGCGCATCGAGTCCGCGCGCATCGTGGGGGCGCTCACCCGCATGGTCGGCGATTTCGGGCTCGCGGAGGACCTCGCCCAGGAGGCGCTGGTCGATGCGCTCCGGCAGTGGCCCGTCGAGGGGGTGCCGCGCAACGCCGGGGCCTGGCTCACGGCGGTGGCGAAGCGCAAGGCGATCGACGGATGGCGCCGGGCGGAGCGTCTGGATGCCCGGGTCGCCGCTCTCGCCCGCGACCTGGAGCGGGAGCAGGCCGAGTCTCCGGACGTGCTGTGGGACCCGGATGCCGTCGACGACGACGTGCTGCGCCTGATCTTCATCGCCTGCCACCCGGTGCTGTCGAAGGAGGCGCAGGTCGCCCTGACGCTGCGGGTGGTCGGTGGCCTGTCGAGCGAGGAGATCGCCCGTGCCTTCCTCGTACCGACGGCGACCGTGCAGCAGCGCATCGTGCGGGCGAAGAAGACGCTCGCGGCGGCGAACGTACCCTTCGAGGTGCCGCCCCGCGAGGAATATGCCGCGCGTCTGAGTGCCATCCTCGGCGTGCTGTACCTGATCTTCAACGAGGCGCATGCGGCGAGCAGCGGCCCGGAATGGATGCGGCCCGAGCTGAGCGACGAGGCCATTCGTCTCGGCAGGGTGCTCGCGGCGCTGATGCCGCGCGAGCCCGAGGTGCACGGCCTGCTGGCGCTGATGGAGCTGACGGCGGCCCGGTTCGCTGCGCGTGTGGACGGAAACGGCGACCCCGTGCTGCTCGCCGATCAAGACCGTGGGCGGTGGGATCGCGGGCGCATCACCCGTGGTCGAGCAGCACTCGCGACGGCCGACGCGCTCGGTCGCGGTCGGGGTGCCTACTGCCTGCAGGCCGCGATCGCCGAGTGTCATGCCGTGGCGGCATCCGTCGACGACACCGACTGGGACCGCATCGTGCTCCTCTACGAGGCGCTCGGCCGGATAGCACCCTCGCCGGTCGTGGAGCTCAACCGTGCCGCCGCTGTAGCGATGGCGACCGGCCCGGCATCCGCGTTGCGCATCATCGATCAGCTCTCGAGCTCGGGAGCGCTGCGCGGGTACCACCTGCTGCCCGCGACCCGGGGGGAGTTGCTGCGGCGGCTCGGGCGCGAAGAGGAGGCACGGAGCGAGTTCGCGGTCGCCGCCGGCCTCGCGGGCAACGATCGCGAACGGTCGCTGCTCGAGCGGAAAGCCGCCGGCGCAGAGAAATGACCCGCCCCCTTCGGGAAGCGCGAGGCTGCCGAAGGGGACGGGCGTCGAGGATGCGGGAGCGTCAGTCGTTGACCTTCTGACCGCGACCCGCGATCAAGCCGTAGATCAGCAGGACGATGATCGAACCGGCGATGGCGAGGAGCCAGGTGCCGAGATCCCAGAACTCGGTCAGCGGGCGGTTGAGGATCAGGCTGCCGAGCCAGCCGCCGAGCAGGGCGCCGACGACACCGAGAAGGAGGGTGATGAACCACCCGCCACCCTGCTTGCCGGGCAGGATCAGCTTGGCGATGGCCCCGGCGATGAGGCCGAGGAGAAGAAAGCCGAGAAAACTCATGGTCAGCTCCTATGTGTCGGGAGCCCCGGGGGGCCAGGGCTCGTAACACCCACACTGCCGGTCTTCGCGACCGCACGACAACCCCTTGCGCGCACCTCCCCGGATGTGCCAAAAGGCCCGCCTCCGCAAGGGAGACGGGCCTTTCGTACTGCGGTTCGCGTCAGTTGTTGCCGCGGACGATCGCGATGATGCGCAGGATCTCGACGTAGAGCCAGACGACCGTGACCATGATGCCGAAGGCACCGAGCCAGCCGTACTGGCGGGGAGCGCCGTTGCGGACGCCCTGCTGGATCTGGTCGAAGTCGAGCACCAGCGAGTACGCGGCCATGATCACGACGAGGACGCCGATGATGACGCCGAGCGGGATGCCCATGATGGTGGCGCTGAGCATGCCGAACGCCTGATCCTGCGGCAGGACGCCGGTCCACATGAGGACGAGGTTCAGCAGCGAGAAGACCAGGTAGCCGATCATCGCGATCATGAAGATCTTGGTCGCCTTCTTCGACGCGCGGATCTTGCCGCTTGCGAAGAGGGCCAGGGTCACGCCGACGACCGAGACGGTCGCGAGGGTGGCCTGGAACACGATGCCGGGGTAGATGACCTCGAAGAACGCCGAGATGCCACCGATGAAGAGGCCCTCGAGCGCGGCGTAGGCGAAGATCAGCGCGGGTCGCACCTTCTTGCGCGAGGTGAAGGTGATGACCATCGCGAGCACGAAGCCGCCGAGCGCACCGATGATCCACGGCATCATGTTGACGGGCGCCGGGTTCTGGGGGTTGTACGGCGGAGCGTCGATCCCACCGAGCGTCCACACCCAGCCGACGGCTGCGGTGACGAGCAGGATGGCGAACAGGCCGGCGGTCTTCCAGACGGTGTCCTCGACGGACATCCGGTCGGTCTCGATCGCACCGGCAGGCGGTGCGGCGTACATGCCCTCGAGCTGCGCGTTGGCCGCGACATCCATCGCCCCGTGCTGGAGCGAGGCGTTCTGCGCGCCCTGAGCAGCCTGAGGTCCGCCCGGGTAGGTCGCGACGTTGCGCGGGTCCTGCTGCTGGAAAGCAGGGTTGTTGAAAGCGAAGTTGCTCATTGGTGGGCCTCACTCCAAAGGGGGTTGTAGGTCTCTTGCCTCCACGATACTCGGGTGGTGCCGCTCCAGGCGTGTTCTACGCTGAGAGCGTGCCCAGGAAATCACCCCTCGTCATCGGGCACCGCGGTGCGCCCGGCTACCGACCGGAGCACAGCCGCTCCTCCTACGAGCTCGCGCTCGCCATGGGCGTGGATGCCGTGGAACCCGACGTCGTGGCCACCAAGGACGGCGTCCTCGTCGTGCGGCATGAGAACGAGATCTCGGGCACGACCGACGTCGCCCTGCATCCGGAGTTCGCCGACCGAAAGACGACCAAGCGCGTCGACGGACAGGCGCTGACCGGTTGGTTCACCGAGGACTTCACCTGGGCGGAGCTGTCGACTCTGCGCGGACGCGAGCGCCTGCCCGAGGTGCGGGTGTCGAGCGCGAGCTTCGACGACTCGCAGGCCATCCTCCGCCTGCGGGACGTGCTCGACATCGTGCGCGACGGCTCGGTCGAGCACGGCCGAGAGATCGGTGTGGTGCTCGAGGTCAAGCACGCCACGTACTTCGCGAGCATCGGCCTCGATCTGGCTCCGTTGATCGAGCGTGAGCTGCGGGATGCGGGGTGGGCCGACGGAGAGCTGCCGCTGGTGATCGAGTGCTTCGAGTCGACGGTGCTCGGGCAGCTGCGGGAGCGCGGCGTCGCGGCGTCGTACATCTACCTGATCGAGGCGACCGGTCGCCCGTACGACCGGCTGGTGGCCGAAGGCAAGCAGGCGCTCACGTACAAGGCGACCGTCACCCCGCAGGGGCTCGACGGCCTCGTCGGACGTGTCGACGGCATCAGCGTCAACAAGAAGATGCTGCTCGACCGCGGCAACACGATCGTCGCCGATGCGCATGCGCGCGGCCTCGCGGTCTTCACGTGGACGTGCCGGCCGGAGAACGCGTTCCTGTCGCCGGAGTTCCGCGGCTCGGGAGGGCGCTCGGCGTTCGGGGACTACGAGTCGGAGTGGGGCGTCATCGCGCGCCAGGGTATCGACGGCGTGTTCGTGGACCATCCCGATCTGGGCGTCGCGTTCTTCCGCAGCTGAGCGGAGGCGTCTCCGGCCGACCGTTCGTCAGAGCGGACCGAGGACGGTCTTCACGTCGCCGTCGAGCGCTAGTGCGCGCAGCGGTTCGAGGATCTCGCGCTCCTCGAACCGGAAGTGCGACTCCATGATCGCGGCGATGCCGTCGAGGTGCCCGGCGATGGTGGGCGCATCATCTCCCCGCTCCGCCGCGGTGCGCAGCGAGCCGAGCAGGTGGGCGAGCATCGAGTGGTCCTGCATGAGCTTGTCGATCACGCCACCGAGTTCGGGATGCTCCGTGCGCAGCGCGGGGAAGAGCATGCGGTCCTCGGCGCCGTGGTGGCCGTCGAGAGCCGTGCAGAAGCCGATGCAGAAGAGCACGAGCTCGGACGTGGCATCGGGCGCCGAGCCGCCCTGATCGAGGGCCTCACGGGTGGCGGCGAGCGCCGCGCGCAGGCGCGAGTGCGCCGAGCGGAGCTCGTGATCCCAGGCGATCAGGCGGGCGGCATCCATCGCCCCAGTGTAGGCGGGGGCCGGGTCAGAGAGTGCGGTCGAACGCGCCGCGACGGGTGGAGACGATCTCCTTGCCGAGCGGCATGAGCGAGATCGGGACCATCTTGAAGTCGGCGATTCCCATCGGGATGCCGATGATCGTGACGCACAGCAGGATGCCGGAGACGATGTGGCCGATCGCGAGCCACCAGCCGGCGAGGATCACCCACAGGACGTTGCCGAGGAACGAGCCGACGCCGGCCGTCGGCTTGCTGATGACCTCGCGCCCGAACGGCCAGATCGCGTACGCGGCGATACGGAACGAGGCGATCGCCCACGGGATCGTGATGATCGGGATGCACAGCAGGATGCCGGCCAGGACGTACCCGAGGAACAGGGCCCATCCGGCCAGGATGACCCAGATGATGTTGAGGATCGTGCGCATGGGGAGATTGTGTCACCCCCGAGGCTCGGTGTCTGAGCATCCGCCCCGAGGTCCCGGGCGCGCGGCGGTCCGGATGCCAGACTGACCGCATGACCGGAATCGTGGTGCAAGACGTCAGTAGAGCGTTCGGAACGGTGCAGGCGGTGCGAGGGGCCACCCTGCGAGCCGAGCCGGGCCGCGTGACCGGGCTGGTCGGGCCGAACGGAGCGGGCAAGACGACGCTGCTCCTCATGCTCGCCTCACTCCTCGCCCCGGACAGCGGGACGATCAGCATCGGCGGCGTCGACCCGTCGGTCGACCCGCTCGCGGCTCGGCGTCTGCTGGGCTGGATGCCGGACGCACTCGGCGCCTGGCCGTCGCTCACGGCGCGGGAGACCATCGTCACCACCGCCCGCCTGTACGGCATCGAGAAGCCGGACGCCGCCGCGCGGGCGCAGCAGCTGCTCACACTCGTCGGGCTTGGGGAGCTCGCGGACTCGCCCGCGAAGGTGCTGTCGCGGGGACAGAAGCAGAAGCTCGGCCTCGCCCGCGCCCTCGTGCACGACCCCCAGGTGCTGCTTCTCGACGAGCCGGCATCCGGACTCGACCCCGAGGCGCGTGTCCAACTGCGCGAGCTGCTGCGTCGCCTGGCCGCCGAGGGGCGCACGGTGCTGATCTCGAGCCACATCCTCTCGGAGTTGGAGGAGGTGGTCGACGATTCGGTCTTCCTCGTGGCCGGTGCCGTGGTGGACGCGGCTCCCCTGCAGACCTCTGTGCGCGCGTGGCGCGTGCGCCTGGCCGGCGCGACGCCGGAACGTCTGAACGCCGACACCTGGCAGGTGGCATCGAACCTCGGCCTGTCCCCGGACTCCCTCGCCACGGATCGCGGAGCGGTACTCGTCGGATTCGCCGGTGAAGACGCTGCGGCGCAGTCGCTGCGCCGGCTCGTCGAGGCGGGCCTGCCGGTAGCGGAGTTCGCCCCGGCGCAGAGCGATCTGGAGCACACGTTCCTCAACCTGTCGCATGCGCCGCTGCCGCAGGCCGCCGCCTCCGGAGCGCAGCATCCGGCGGCGCCTGCGCCCGCTTCCCCCGCCGCACCACCCGCCGCGCCTCCGGCGCCACCCGCCCCCGCAGCACCGACCGGAACGGAGACGGGAGCATGAGCCTCGCGAACATCGGGATCATCGCCCGACTCGAACTGACCCAGCGGCTGCGGAGCGTCGGCTGGTACGTCCTCCTGGGTGTCTTCGCCCTCATCCTGCTCGGGGTCACCGGACTCGCGTTCGCCGTGTACTCCTGGGGCGACTTCGTCGGTGCCGGCGTCTACTCCATCGTCGTCAACATCGTGCTGCTGCTGGTCGTGCTGGTCTCGCCGACCCTCAGCGGCAACGCGATCAACGGCGACCGTGATGCGGCGACCCTCGCCGCGGTCCAGGTGACCGCGGCGTCGACCGGTGACATCATGCTCGGCAAGCTCCTCGCCGCCATCGCGACCGGCGGCGCCTTCCTGCTCGTCGCCGTGCCGTTCCTCGCCCTGTCGCTCCTGGGCGGGGGAGCGGATGCGCTCGTGCTGCTGGTCTCGCTGCTCGTGCTCGCGGTCGAGATCATCGTGGTCGCGGCCATCGGCGTCGGCCTGAGCGGACTCATCGCCCGCCCGCTGTTCTCGGTCGCGGCGACGTATCTCGTGGTCGCCGGCCTCGTGTTCGGCACGCTCATCGCCTTCGGGCTGGGCGGCATGGCCGTGCGCAGCGAGGCGACGACATACTCGCGCCCGTACGACGCGAACGGCGCCCCCATCTGCGACGAGTGGGAGGTCGGCACCACCTACGAGGTGCCGCGATTCGACTACGTCTGGTGGGCGCTGTCGGCCAACCCGTTCGTCGTGCTCGCCGATGCGACCCCCACGGAGTTCTCGCCCGAGGGCTACCCGGTCGACCTGTTCGGCCAGATCAAGCTCGGCGTGCGCAGCGCGCAGCAGTCGCCGCTCGAACAGCGCTGGGACGAGTGCGACCCGAACGGCGGCTACCGCACGCCGGAGGAGATCATGGACTCGTCGGTGCCCAGCTGGTTCGTGGGACTCGGGGTGCAGATCGTCATCGCCGGATCGCTGTTCGCCGGGGCATGGGCACGTACGCGGACGCCCGCGAAGCGTCTGCCGCCGGGCACCCGCATCGCCTGAGGATGTGAGAACGGAAGGGGAACGGGAAGTCGCCACCTCCCGTTCACCTTCCGTGCACCGGAGGGATTCCTCGCGGCCACGCGGGATCGGTGGTCTGGGCTGGTACCCGACTGAGTCCGGTCGGGCCCCGCCTGGGGCCTGCCGGCCGACCCCCAGGAGTCCTCCATGCCCCGCCTGCAATCCGCAGCCGCGGTCGCGGCGGTGTGCGCACTGAGCGCCGCCGCCCTGCTCGCCACTCCCGCCGCCGCCATCGGCGCCTCTCCCGGCATCCGCCCGGCGGAGAAGGTCTCGGCCGCGCCGAGCCTCGTGCTCAACGAGATCGTCTACGACGACGCGGCGACCGGCCTCGCCGACCAGATCGAGATCTACAACGCGGGCACCGAGACGGTCGATCTCGCCGGCTGGAAGGTCGCCGACGAGAAGCGCGACAGCTTCGGGGAGGCTCCGGAGCGCACGTCGCTCGCTCCCGGCGAGTTCCTCGTCCTCGTGAAGGACATCGACTTCCCGTTCGGACTCGGCAAGGGCGACGAGGTCGTGCTCTTCGACCCGAGCGGCGCCGAGGCCGACTCCTATGCCTACGAGAACACCGCGCCGCTGTCGGTGTGGGCCCGGTGCGCCGACGGCACGGGCGAGTGGGCACATGCCACGACAGCGACCCCCGGCGCAGCGAACGACTGCACGGTCGCTCCCGTCGCCGGCTCCATCGTGATCAACGAGGTCGACTCGCAGCCCGCCGACTGGGTCGAGTTCTACAACCCCGGAACCGAGGCGCTCGACATCTCGGGCTACGAGATCCGCGACAACTCCGACGATCACCGCTGGCAGTTCCTGGCCGGCACGCAGATCGGAGCGGGCGAGTTCCTCGTCGTCGATGAGGGCACGATCGGTCTCGTCGGAGGAGCCGAGGCCGCGTTCCGCGACCCCATCGGCATCGGCAGCGCCGACCGCATCCGCCTGTTCGACGCAGCAGCAGCGCAGATCGACGACACCCTCCCGTGGGAGGGGCACGCGGCGATCGACGGAGACTTCTCCGCCGCCACGCTCGCACGCTGCCCGGACGGTGTCGGCGCGTTCGTACTCGCTCATTCGACGCCCGGAGCCGCCAACTCGTGCGTCATGCCCGACGTCGTGATCAACGAGATCGAGTCGAACGGCGACACCACCGACTGGGTCGAGGTCGCGAACACCGGCAGCACGGCCGTCGATCTGTCGGGCTGGAGCGTCATGGACAGCGACCCCAGCGGTCATGCGGGTGAGACCACACCGCTGCCGGTCGGCACGACGTTGCAGCCGGGCGCGTACTTCGTCTTCGACCAGCCGGCGAACTTCGTCTTCGGTCTCGGCAACGGCGACACCGTGACGGTCCGCGATGCGAACGGCAACACCGTCGACGAGCATGTGTACACCGCCCACGCTGCGGGCGTGCTGGCGCGCTGCGCCGACGGCTCCGGTGACTTCGTCGATGTCGCGGTCTCGACCAAGGGGCTGCGCAACGCCTGCGGCAATCCGGTGCGCCTCAACGAGGTCGAGTCCGACGGCGGCTCGCCCGACGACTGGGTGGAGCTCGTGAACCCGACCGACGCGGCGCTCGACGTCTCGGGCATCGTGGTGAAGGACGACGACGACACCCACGCCTATTCGATCCCGGACGGAACCCGCATCGGCGCGGGGGAGTACCTCGTCATCGAGCGCGAGCAGCTCGGCTTCGGCCTGGGCGGCGGCGACGCGGTGCGACTGTTCGACGGCGAGCTGCTCGTCGACGAGACCAGCTGGGGCGAGGGACACGCAGCCATCACCTGGGGGCGCTGCCCCGACACGACGGGTGCCTTCGCCGCGACGACCGCGTCCTCGAAGGGCGCCGCGAACGTCTGCGCCGGCGAGGTCACCGTCTCGCCGTGGCCCGGATCGGCCGAGGTCCGCGTGCTCGACAGCATCCCGACGTTCCTCGAGGACAGCTCGGGGCTCGACGTGCAGGAGACCGCCGACGGCGCGTTCCTCTGGGCGGTCGACAACGGCGAGGGGCGCATCTGGAAGCTCGAGGCGCACGCCGACGGCTCGGTCGAGAAGGTCGACGGCTGGGATGCGGGCAAGCGGGTCCGCTTCCAGAAGGACGCCGCGGATGCGGGTGCCGCAGGTCCGGACACCGAGGGCATCACGGTCGACGGAGACGGCTTCGTGTACGTGGCCTCGGAGCGCGACAACGGTGCCAAGGGGGTGAACCAGAACAAGGTGCTGAAGGTCGACCCGGAGGCGTCGGACGGGGACCTCGTCGCCCAGCAGGAATGGGACCTCACCGCGCTGCTGCCCTCCGTCGGGGCGAACCTCGGCATGGAGGCCGTGCAGTGGGTGCCGGATGCCGCGCTCGCCGGAAAGCTCTTCGATGACAACACCGACGCGGCGTACAAGCCCGCGGACTATGCCGGCCACGGCGGCGGACTGTTCCTGGTGGCGGTCGAGGACAACGGCCACGTGTACGCCTTCGCCCTCCGCGGTGACGGGACCGCGACGCTGGTCTCGGAGGTCGCTCCCGGGCTCGCCGGCGTGATGGCTCTCGACTACGACAGCGTGCGCGGCACGCTGTGGGCCGTCTGCGACGACGGCTGCCAAGGCCGTTCGGCCGAGATCACCCTCAACGGCACCGCCCAGCCGGGCATTGTCCAGTACGCGCGTCCTGCCGGCATGCCCGACATCAACAACGAGGGCTTCGCGACCGCGCCGGCCTCGCTCTCGGTCGACGGTCAGCGTCCGGTGTGGTGGTTCGCCGACGGCTTCGCCTCCGAGTCGCTGCGCACCGGAACGCTTCCGGGCGTCGACGGTGAGAATCCCGGTGGCGAGAACCCGGGTGGGGAGACCCCTGGTGGCGAGAACCCCGGTGGCGAGAATCCGCCGCTGCCCGGCACGGACCTGGTCGACGGCAACCGCAACGGCGTGACGGTCGATCCCGCGGTCGCCACCCGCGGTCAGAAGGTCACGGTCACCGTCGGCGCGGACGCGGCGGGAGAGGACATCGCGGTGTGGATGTACTCCGACCCGGTGCAGCTCGCGACAGGCGCGCTGTCCGCGGCAGGGGCGATCACCGTGACGGTACCGACCGATGCCGCGCTGGGTGCGCATCGGATCGCGGTGTACGACGCCGATGGAGTGTTGCTCGGCTGGGCGGACATCCGTGTCGCCGACGGAGCGGGTGGTCTGGCCGCGACCGGTGCCGAGTTCCCCGTCGCCGCGATCGCGCTGGCACTGATGCTCCTGGTCGCGGGAGGGGTGGCGGTCCGACGCCGCACGCGCACCGTCTGAGATCGATCGGGTGCGCGGGTCGTCCCGCGCACCCCATCGCAGCCGCCTCGGCTGGGGCATCCTCGTGCCGCAGTGTCGGTGCCGACGCCTAGACTCATAAGGCCATGACCGAAGCTCCTCTCATCGTCCCCGGATCCGTCGGCCCCCGCTCCTCCGGGGCCCCGGGGCAGGACGATCTCCTCGCCGGCCTGAACCCGCAACAGCTCGAGGCCGTCACCTATCGCGGGCCCGCACTCCTCATCGTCGCGGGCGCCGGATCGGGCAAGACGAGCGTGCTCACCCGCCGCATCGCCTCGCTGCTCCGCGGGCGCGAAGCCTGGCCGAGCCAGATCCTCGCGATCACCTTCACCAACAAGGCCGCCGGCGAGATGCGGGAGCGCGTCGAAGGACTGATCGGCGACGCCGCGCGCGGCATGTGGATCTCGACGTTCCACTCCGCCTGCGTCCGCATCCTGCGCCGCGAGGCCCAGCAGTTCGGCTACACGAAGTCGTTCACGATCTACGATTCCGGCGACTCGCGCGCGCTGCTGAAGCGCCTGGTCAAGGAGCACGAGGCCGACGCCTACGGGCTCACCCCGGCATCCGTGCAGTCGCGCATCTCCAAGCTGAAGAACGAGCTGTCCGACGCCGAGTCTTACGCCCGGCAGGCCAACATGAGCGACCCGGCCGAGCGGGTCTTCGTCGAGGTCTTCGCCGATTACCAGCGGCAGTTGCAGAAAGCCAACGCCTTCGACTTCGACGACCTCATCGGTCAGACCGTCTACCTGTTCCGGGCGTTCCCGCAGGTCGCCGACACGTACCGTCGCCGGTTCCGGCACATCCTCGTCGACGAGTACCAGGACACGAATCACGCGCAGTACTCGCTGATCCACGAGCTCACCCGCCCCGTCTCCGGTGCTGCGGGCTCTGCCCCCGACCCGTATGCCTCCAACGGCATGATGATCTTCGAGCCCGATCCCGCGCCCACGGCGGATGCCGGCGAACCGGGCGCCTCGCTCACCGTGGTCGGCGACTCCGACCAGTCGATCTACGCCTTCCGCGGTGCCGACATCCGCAACATCAGCGAGTTCGAACGCGACTTCCCGGGCGCCCGCGTGGTGCTGCTCGAGCAGAACTACCGGTCGACGCAGAACATCCTCTCCGCCGCGAACGCGGTGATCGGCAACAACTTCGACCGCAAGGACAAGAAGCTCTGGAGCGACAAGGGCGACGGCGACGCCATCATCGGCTTCACCGGCTACTCGCAGCACGACGAGGCGCAGTTCGTCGCCGACGAGGTCGAGGCGCTGCACCGTGCGGGCATGCCGTACTCCGAGATGGCCGTGTTCTACCGCACGAACTCGCAGTCCCGTGCGCTGGAAGAGATCTTCATCCGCTCCGCGGTGCCCTACAAGATCATGGGCGGCACCAAGTTCTACGACCGCGCCGAGATCAAGGACGCACTCGCCTACCTGGTCGCGGTCGCGAACCCGGCCGATGAGATGTCGGTGCGACGCATCCTGAACAAGCCGCGGCGCGGCATCGGAGATGTGACCGAGACGGCCATCGCCCGGTTCGCCGAAGACCACGGCATCAGCTTCCGCGACGCGCTGTCGATGCCGGGTCAGCTCGGGGTCGGACCGAAGATCCAGGCGGCGATCGGGCAGCTCGACGCCGTGCTCGCCGAAGCCGCCGCGATCCTGACTCCCGCCACCGGCGAGGTGCCGCCCCCCACGAGCGTGGCTGATGGTCTGGGCGTGCTGCTCGGCAAGAGCGGCTACCTCGACGCGCTGCGCGCCAGCCGCGACCCGCAGGACGAGGCCCGTGTCGAGAACCTCGACGAGTTCGTGGCCGTCGCCCGCGACTTCGCCCGCAACAACCCCGAGGGCACGATCGTCGACTTCCTCACCGAGGTCGCGCTGGTGTCCGATGCCGACGACCTCGACGACGAGTCCGGGTCGGTCTCTCTCATGACCATGCACACGGCGAAGGGCCTCGAATACGACGCCGTCTTCGTCACGGGTGTCGAGGAAGATCTGATCCCGCACCGCATCTCGGCGGGAGAGCCCGGTGGGCCGCAGGAGGAGCGACGCCTCTTCTACGTCGGCATCACACGGGCGCGCAAGCGGCTGCACCTGTCGCTCGCCATGACGAGAGCGCAGTTCGGCGAGGTCACCGTGGCGATGCCCAGCCGCTTCCTGCAGGAGATCCCGGCGAACCTCATCGACTGGCGGCAGTCGCCGGGAGATGTGAACTCCCGCGGGGGCATGCAGTCGCGGGCGCTCAACGCCCGTCGCCAGGGCGGGTTCGGCGGTTCCGGCTCCAGCGACCGGTTCGCCGTCAAGGCGCTGCCCGGTCGCGACTCCCTGAAGCCGCTGTCGACCGCGATGGACAAGTTCCCCAACCGGGTCACGGCCAAGATGCGCGACAACGGCGACCTCGAGCTCACGGCGGGCGACCGCATCCGTCACGTCGACTTCGGCGAAGGGCGGGTGGATGCCGTGACCGGCGAGGGTGCGAAGCGCATCGCCCACGTGCGGTTCGACTCGGCGGGGCAGAAGAAGCTCCTCATCAAGGTCGCGCCGATCGAGAAGATCTAGCCCGCGCCGCGCGCCGGTCACCGGCGGAGCGCGCGGGGGAATGCCGGTTAGGCTGGCTGATTATGGCCCTCTTCTCCCGCCGCAAGAAGTCCGCAGACGATGCTGTCACCCCCGCGCCCGACGCGGAGGAGACCGCGACCGGGTCGGATGCCGTGAACGCCGATCATGCCGTGACCGAGGTCGAGCAGCCCGTCGAGGCGCCGTCGATCGGCATCTCGGTGCAGGCGTTCCGCGGCGTCGGTGCCCAGGCCGGGCCCGAGGTCGCGCTGCCGACCTCCGATGCGCAGCCCGAGGCAGCAGCCGCGGACCCGCGTCCGGTGCAGCCCGCTCCGCCTGCGCAGCCCGCAGCTCCCGAGGAACGGCGTCTTCCGCTCGCCTCGCCCCTGCCGCCCGAGCAGACCGAGACCGTCGCCGGGATGAAGGACAACGTGCTGCTCCGCGAGGCTCTCACCGAGATCGAGGCGGGCGCGAGCAACGACCAGCTCCTCGGTGTGATGCGTCAGGCGCTCCAGGGCCACCTCTACATCCGCGTGAACGGCGACGCGCGTGCGCAGATCAGCGAAGGAAAGCCGCTGTCGGTCGCTGTCGTGCGCGACAACGACGACCGGCAGTTCATGCTGGCCTTCAGCTCGGCCCGTGCCGTGCGCGATTCGGTACAGCTCGAGGCCGACCCCGCCGCGACCTCTGCCGTCGCGCAGCCGGTGACCTCGGTGCTCCAGCAGGTCGTGTCCGGTGACTTCGCCGGCCTCATCGTCGACAACGCCTCCGCCCCGCATCGCGTGGTGTTCCCCACCGATCTGCTGCAGAAGACGCTCGAACAGGCCGACGTCGACATGACCGTCAAGACGATCCTCGCCGCTCCGCGCGAGCAGGACTCGACGCTCAAGGTCGGCGAAGCGCTCGCGGTGAAGCGCATGTGGGTCGCCGTGAACGAGGGTGACGGCAGCGGCCAGGCCGGTATCGCCGAGGCGCAGACCACCGACGGGCGCCGCTTCCTGCAGCTGTTCTCCCACCCCCTCGAGGTGATCGCGCTGGGCCGCGGCGACCGTCCGCTCCCGTTCGAGCCGGAGCAGCTGGCGAAGGTCCTGTCGAGCCATTCCGACATGGCGGGCGTGATCGTCGACTCCGCGGGTCCGTCGATCGTCGTCGAGCGGGATGCGCTCACCCCGGTTCTCGCGCTGGCTGTCGCCCTCGGCGACTGAGCGGTACCTGAGCCGGTGGCCCCCGCGGTGCGGGGTTCCGTCGGTCGGAGCATCGCTCTAGGGTCGGAGCATGGCCTCAGAACGTGTCACCCTGACCATCACCGACTCCGACGGAGAGCGCGATGTCGCGCTGTCGAGCCCGAACCGGGTGGTGTGGCCGGACCTCGGAATCACGAAGGCGGAACTGGCCGAGTACGTGCAGCTCGTCGCGGATCCCTTCCTCGCGGCCAACGGCAACCGTCCGGTGTCGCTCGAGCGATTCCGTGACGGCGTCGGTGCGTCGGGCGGACCGCGTGCCGAGGGCTTCTTCTCGAAGAATCCGCCCAAGGGGACCCCCGACTTCGTCGACGCCGTCACCGTCACGTACAACAGCGGACGTCAGCATCCGCAGATCGTGCTCAACAGGGCGAGCGCGATCGTCTGGGCTGTGCAGATGAACACGATCGTGTTCCACCCCTGGGCGTCGCTGGCGACCGACGCGGACAACCCGGTCGAACTGCGCATCGACCTCGACCCGCAGCCGGGCACGGACTTCGCGGATGCCGTGACCGCGGCGCACACGCTGCGCGAGGTGCTGCGCGAGGCGGGACTCGAGGCGTTCGCCAAGACCAGCGGCAACCGCGGTCTGCATGTCTTCGCTCCCATCGAGCCGACCCACGAGTTCCTGGATGTGCGGCACGGCGTGATCGCGGCCGGGCGCGAACTGGAGCGACGGATGCCGGAGCAGGTCACCACGAACTGGTGGAAGGAGGAGCGCGGGGAGCGGATCTTCGTCGACTTCAACCAGGCCAACCGAGACCGGACGATGGCCGGCGCCTACAGCCCCCGCGCGCTGCCGGGGGCGACGGTGTCGACTCCGGTGCAGTGGGACGAGCTCGACGGCCTGGATCCGCGCACGTTCACGGTGCGCAGTATCCCGAAGCGTCTCGAGGAGGTAGGTGACCCCTGGGCGACGATGCAGGCTTCTCCCGGCCGCATCGACACCCTGCTGGAGTGGTGGGAGCGCGACAGGGCGAACGGACTGGGAGAGCTGCCGTTCCCGCCCGAGTTCCCGAAGATGCCGGGGGAGCCGCCCCGCGTACAGCCGAGCAAGAAGGTCGCCGCGAACTGGGACGAAGACGGTACTCCCGCCGAGAAGGACTGACCTTGCGCGAACGGCCCGTCAGCGGAGGACGTCGGCGAGGTCGTAGCCGGCGACCGTGTCGAGCTGGTCGTAGGTGCAGGAGCGGGCGTCACGGTCGGGCCGCCACCGCTCGAACTGCACCGTGTGGCGGAAGCGGGCGCCCTCGAGCTGGTCGTAGCGGACCTCGAGCACCCGCTCGGGGCGCAGCCTCACGAACGAGACGTCCTTGCTGCCGCTGAACCGTGACCGCTCGCCTTCTGCGGTCAGCGCTTCGCCGCTGTCGTCGCGCTCGACGAGGGGAGCGAGCTCCTCGACGAGTTCCTGCCGCCGCACGTCACTCCAGGCGGCCACGCCGCCGACCTGCCGCAGCACCCCGTCGTCGCCGTACAGCCCGACCAGGAGCGATCCGACGCCCGAGCCGGACTTGTGGGTGCGGTAGCCGAGCGCCACCACATCGGCCGTGCGGGCGTGCTTGATCTTGAACAGCGTCCGCTTCCCCGGCGCATACGGCTGGTCGAGGGGCTTGGCGACGACACCGTCGAGTCCTGCTCCTTCGAATTCGGCGAGCCAGCGGACGGCCGCGTCGCGGTCTCGAGTCGTGCGGGTGATGTGCAGCGGATGCTCGACGCCATCCATGAGTGTCTCGAGACGGGACCGGCGGGTCTCGAAGGGCTGCGTCAACAGGTCGTCGTCGCCGAGGGCGAGCAGATCGAAGGCGATGAACATCGCCGGCGTCTCCGCCGCGAGCTTCGCGACGCGTGAGGCCGCCGGGTGGATGCGCTGGCTCAGCGCCTCCCAGTCCAGGCGCTGCGAGCCGAGTGGTCCGGTGGCGACGACGATCTCCCCGTCGAGCAGGCACGGTCCGGGCAGCAGCTCGGGGATCGCCTCGACCAGCTCGGGGAAGTAGCGGGTGAGCGGCTTCGCGCCCCGAGAGCCGATCTCCACGGTCTCGCCGTCCCAGGCCATGAGGCCGCGGAAGCCGTCCCACTTGGGTTCGAACAGGAGCCCACCGGAGGTCTTCGCCGGATCGGGAACCGCCGGCACCGCTTTGGCGAGCATCGGCGCGGGGATCTCGTAGCGCATGCTCCCATCCTGGCCGCGGCATCTCGATTCCGGAACCCCGGCGTCGCCGGCGACCGAGCGTCAGCCGAACACGTCGTCGAGCCCGGCCGGCATCCCCGCGTCGCGCAGCACGGTGCGGGCCGCGTGCCACCCGGCCATGCCGCTCACGGCGGGTCCCGGCGGAGTCGACGCCGACGCCAGATACACCCCGCGCATCGGGGTGCGCCAGGGCACCGGAGACACCACCGGGCGCCGCACCGCCTGCCGGATGTCGAACACGCCGCCGGAGATGTCTCCGCCGATCTCCCCGGGGTTGATGGCCTCCCGAGACGACGCAGGAACCGCGTGATGAGCGAGGATCAAGTCCCGGAAGCCGGGCGCGAAGCGCTCCACCTGCGCCGTGATGAGCTCGGTGGGGTCGAGGTCGGAGCCGTTCGGCACATGGATGTATGCCCACAAGACGGCCTTGCCCTCGGGCGCGCGCGTCGGGTCGAAGACGGAGGGCTGCACGGCGAGCACGTAGGGGCGCGCGCTCACACGACCCGCGGCCACGGCGTTCTCGCTCGCCCACACCTCGTCGCGGGTGCCGCCGAGGTGCAGGGTCACCGCGTTCCGCACCTCCGGGTTCGACCACGGGATGGGGCCGTCGAGCGCGAAGTCCACCTTGGCCGCGGCGGCGCCGTATCGGTAGCCGCGGAGCGCTCTGGCGTATCCGGCCGGCACGTCGGGGTGGGTGAGGGCGAGGCGGGGCGAGGTGTTCAGCAGGAGCACGTCCCCGCGGGAGGGGTCGCCCGCGTCCAGGGTGCGCAAATCGTTCACGCGCGCACCGGTCTCGACCGTTCCCCCGTGCGCTTCGAGGTCGGCCACCAGTGCATCGGCGATGGTCTGCGAACCGCCGCGCGGGTAGGGCCAGCCTCCGGCGTGGGCGAGAGCGGCGAGGAGGAGCCCCGCTGCCGCCCCGGCGAGGGTCGGCTGCGGGGAGTTCGCGTGGGCCACGACTCCCGACATCAGGGCGGCGGCCTCCTCGGCCCGGAACGAGACGCGGGCGAGAGGGGTGCCCTGGTCGAGCATCCGGATCGCGTAGCGCACCGCGGTGACGGGGTCGGCCGGCATCCGGAGGAGTTGATTGCCCGTGAAGTCCGTCACCCCTTCGATGTGCGTGCTGAGCGGACGCAGGCGGGTCAGCCAGGCGTCGCGGTCGGGTCCGAGGGCGGCGGCGGTGCGCTCGATGTCCCGCCAGGCGACGGCCGCGCGGCCGCCGTCGAGGGGGTGGGCGAACGAGATGTCGGGGCGGATCCATTCGATGCGCTCGTCGAGCCGGAAGGCGTGGAAGAACGGCGAGGATACCGCCGCCGGATGCACGGCGGAGCACACGTCGTGGCGGAAGCCCGGAAGCGTCCCTTCTCGGGTGCGCAGCCCGCCGCCGATCGTGTCAGCGGCCTCGAGAACGCGGACCTCATAGCCGGTGCGGGCGAGCGCCACCCCGGCGGCGAGGCCGTTGGGTCCGGATCCGATGATCGTCGCGCGTGCCATGCGGCCAGTCTCGCACGGGCAGCGTGGTCGAAAGAGGGGGTTGCGGCGTGCGATCCTGGAACAAATGAAAGAAGTACAAGGGCCGACCCCCGCAGGCACCTCCCGTCCATACCGTTCGCTCCAGGAAGCGCTGCGCGCGCACCGCATCGACCCGTCGAACCACGCGTTCATCGCGGAGATCACCCAGACGATCGGAATCAGCTCGTTCATCGACCGTGGTCGCTACATCGAGGCCATCCGTCGCGGTGAGGGCGCCGCGCTGCACATCGGACGCACCTACACGAACGGTTTCACCGAGGACGAACGGCTCGTCGTCGGGTCCACTCCGCTTCGTCTGCAGCCGAGCGAGGGTCGCGCGCCCTACTTCTACGTCAGCCACCCGAGCGAGTTCATCCCGCTGACCCCGCCGCGCGCTGCCAAGCGCACCACGACTCCTCGTGTCTCCGCTCCGCGTGCCGAGAAGGCACCCAAGCCGGTGGAGGAGCGGGACTACGGCGTGTGCGACGTGTGCTTCATGGTGAAGACCCCGTCCGGCGGCTGCGGCTGCGACTGACGGTGAGCGTCGACGCGCACCGTCCGCTCGAGCGACCGGTGATCCGCGTAGCCGATCTGACCGGCCCCGATGCGATCGAGGTCGGTTCCGCGGTGCGGGCCTATCTGCTGCAGACCGAGCTCGAGAAGCACCAGCAGGAACGGACCGTTCCGGATCCTGCGGCCCCGCTCCCGGAACGCTATCGCCGCGAGGTGGAGACCCCGGCCGCCGCGTATGCCGGGCATCGGGTTCTGCTCGCGCAGCTTGAGGAACGCGTCGTCGGTGTGGTCGTGCTCTCGGAACGAGAGGGGATCGCGGAGATCAAACGTCTCTGGGCGGTTCCTGCCGCCCGCGGCCGCGGTGTGGGGTCGGCGTTGCTCGACGGCGCCGTGCACGCGGCGGCCGCGTCAGGTGCGACTGAAGTTCGACTGTCCGTCTGGGACTGGCGACAGGGAGCTCTGCGTCTCTACGAATCGCGGGGCTTCGAGCGCGTGCCCTCCTGGGACGACCGGGAGCGGCTCGTGTGCCTCGTGCGTCCGGTCTGACGAGAACGCTCGCCGACCGAGGTCTCAGGCGAACGCGCTCATCCCGGTGATGTCACGCCCGAGCAGCAGCGCCTGGACGCTCTCCGTGCCCTCGTAGGTGTGGATGGCCTCGATGTCGGCCATGTGCTGGATGACGCCGTTCTCGAGCAGGATGCCGTTGCCGCCGAGCAGGTCGCGGGCGGTGGAGGCGATGCGTCGCGCGGCGCGTGTGTTGTGGAACTTCGCGAGCGACGCCTGGGTCGGCCGCAGCTCGCCCGCGGTCTCGAGATCGGCCATCCGCCGGCAATACAGCTGCATGGCGGTGAGATCTTCGAGCATGTGGGTGAGGCGCTCCTGCACCATCTGGAACTTCGCGAGCGGCTTGCCGAACTGCACGCGCTGTGTCGCGTAGGCGAGCGCGGCCTCGTAGCAGGCGGTCGCGTGTCCGAGCGCCGACCAGGCGACGCCGGAGCGGGTCGCGTACAGCACGGTCGAGGCGTCCTTGAAGCTCTTCGTCCCCGGCAGCACGGCGTCGAGCGGCACCCGCACGTCGTCGAGGACGATGTGGGCCTGGTGGATAGCCCGCAGCGAGGCCTTGCCGCGGATCACGCTCCCGGTGTACCCCGGCGTCCCCTGTTCGACGAGGAAGCAGCGGACCGCGCCGTGCTCGTCGGCGCCCTCGTCGTCGACGCGGGCCCAGACGAAAGTGATGCCGCCGGACGCGCCGTTGCCGATCCATTTCTTCGCGCCGCGGATGACCCACGAGTCGCCGTCGCGGCGGGCGACGGTCTCGAGGGAGACGGAGTCCGAGCCGTGGTCGGGCTCGGTCAGCGCGAAGGATCCGAGGACCGAGCCGTCGGCGAGAGCGGTCAGCCACCTCTCCTGCTGTTCCGGGGAGCCGAACAGGGCGAGGGTGCGCAGGGCGAGTCCGCCCTGCACGGCGAGGATCGTGCCCAGCGAACCGTCGCCGCGGGAGATCTCCATGTTGACGAGCCCGGCGGCCAGCGGTGACAGGCTCGTGAGCGAAGGGTGCTGGACGCCGTCGACGACGAGGTCCATCTCGCCCATCCGACGGGCCGCCTCCAGCGGGTACTCCGCACGGTCCCAGGCATCCGCCATCTGCGGGGCGACCTCGTCGACGTAGGACTTCGCCCGGTCCCACGCCTCGCGATCGGCTGCGGGGATGTCGGTGAAAGCGGCGTAGTAGTCGCTGTCCTGACGCGCGGTGATGTCGTACGACGAGACCCGTTCGCCGGGGAACGGGGTGGCTGCAGTGCTCATGGGGCTCCTTCGTGGACCTGAGTATCGTACTCCTCGATACTCGGTTCCACGACCCTGACGCGGCTAGTCGAGCTCCGACTGCAGGCGGCGGGACACCTCGGCGATCGGCATCGAACGTGGGAACACCGCGACGACCATGTCGTCCGGGGCGGTGGCGGCTTCGCCCGCCACACCGTAGCGGCGGCGCACATCGGCCAGTGCCGTCTGCAGGGTAGACAGCGGCACTTTCTTGCGCCCCCGCAGCAGCTGGCGCAGCACGTGGTTGTGCACGGCGGTCACGAGGGCGGCGAAGCCCACGGCGTCCAGCGGGTCGACGCCGGGAAGCGCACCGCGCAGGTACTCGTCGAACAACCTCTCGTATCGGAAGACCGTGATGATCTCGCGTTCGCGCAGCACGGGCACCTCGCGGACGATCTGGTAGCGACGGCGGGCGAGCTCGGGGTCGTGCGCGAAGTGCGCGAAGACCGACTCGGATGCTGCGCACACCGCGCCCCACGGATCGTCGTGCCCCTCGGCGAGGAACTCCCTGAGCTGCTCGAGCAGCACCTCGTGGTCGGCGAACACCACGTCCTCCTTGCCGCCGAACTGGCGGAAGAACGTCGAGCGCGAGACACCGGCGGCCTTGGCGATCTGTTCCACCGAGGTCTGGTCGAACCCCTGGGCGCTGAAGAGCTCGAGCGCTGCGGCCACGACGCCGGTGCGCAGTTCTGCGGATTCGTGCATGGCGAAAGCCTAGACCTCGGCGGGCGGAGACGCCGAGGCGAGGCCGTCATACTGAGAGCGTGAGTGAGCGCGGAATTGCGGCCGGATGGTTCGAGACCCGGCGACGCGGCACCCTGCGCTGGTGGGACGGCTCGCGCTGGACCGAGCACATCGCGGTGCGAGGGCGGACGACCACGCTCGCCGAGGACAGGGCGTCCGTGCGCAGGCAGCTCATCCTGACAGAGGTGGTGCTGGTCGCCCTGATGGTCGTCTCCATCCTCATCGCCTTGTGGGGCTCGCTGCCGGTCGTCGCCGTCCGCCCCGTGATCGTGGCGGCCGGCACAGCGGCGGTGTGCGTCCCGATCGTGATCGCGCGCCAGCTCCGTCTGGTCGCGCTGCCGTCGCGGCGCTTCGGTGTACCGGCACTGCGCTGACCCGGCGATGCCGCGGCCGCAGGAGCGTCCAGGCCGAGGTAGTAGGCTGGGGGACTGGTCGATGTCTCGACATCGAGAGAATTACCAGACAGCAGCCCAGTGAAGGAACCACAGTGGATCTGTACGAGTACCAGGCACGAGACGTTTTCGAAAAGTACGGAGTGCCGGTCCTCGCCGGCATCGTCGCGGACACCCCTGAAGAGGTGAGGGCGGCCGCCGAGAAGATCGGTGGAGTGGTCGTCGTCAAGGCTCAGGTCAAGACCGGCGGCCGTGGCAAGGCGGGCGGCGTCAAGGTCGCCAAGACGCCCGATGAGGCGTACGAGGCAGCGAAGGCCATTCTCGGCCTCGACATCAAGGGCCACGTCGTCAAGCGCGTCATGGTCGCGCAGGGCGCGCGCATCGCCGAGGAGTTCTACTTCTCCGTGCTGCTCGACCGCGCCAACCGCTCCTACCTGAGCCTCTGCTCGGTCGAGGGCGGCATGGAGATCGAGGAGCTCGCGGTGGAGCGTCCCGAGGCGCTCGCGCGCGTCGAGGTCAACCCGCTCACGGGCATCGACAAGGAGAAGGCCGTCGAGATCGCTCGCGCGGCGAACTTCCCCGAAGACCTCGTCGAGAAGGTCTCCGACGTGTTCGTCAAGCTCTTCGACGTCTACAAGGGCGAAGACGCGACGCTGGTCGAGGTCAACCCGCTGGTGCGCACCGAAGAGGGCGACATCATCGCGCTCGACGGCAAGGTCACGCTCGACGACAACGCCTCCGAGATCCGTCACCCGGAGCACGAGGCGCTCGAGGACAAGGACGCCGCAGACCCGCTCGAGGCCAAGGCCAAGCAGTCGGGCCTCAACTACGTGAAGCTCGACGGCGAGGTCGGCATCATCGGCAACGGCGCAGGGCTCGTCATGTCCACGCTCGATGTGGTCGCCTACGCGGGCGAGAACCACAACGGCGTGAAGCCGGCCAACTTCCTCGACATCGGCGGCGGCGCCTCGGCCGAGGTCATGGCCGCGGGCCTCGACGTCATCCTCGGCGACCCGCAGGTCAAGAGCGTGTTCGTCAACGTGTTCGGTGGCATCACGGCGTGCGACGCCGTCGCCAACGGCATCAAGGGTGCACTCGAGACGCTGGGCGCCACGGCCTCCAAGCCGCTCGTCGTGCGCCTCGACGGCAACCGCGTCGACGAGGGTCGCGCGATCCTCGCCGAGTACGCGCACCCGCTCGTGACCCTGGCCGCCACGATGGACGAGGGCGCCGACAAGGCCGCCGAGCTCGCCAACGCCTGAGACTGAAGGACTAGAAGAATGTCGATCTACCTCAACAAGGACTCCAAGGTCATCGTCCAGGGCATCACCGGCGGCGAGGGCACCAAGCACACCGCGCTGATGCTCAAGGCCGGCACCCAGGTCGTCGGTGGCGTGAACGCCCGCAAGGCCGGCACCACGGTCGCCCACACCGACAAGGACGGCAACGCCGTCGAGCTGCCCGTCTTCGCCTCGGTCGCCGAGGCCATGAAGGAGACCGGCGCCGACGTGTCGATCGCCTTCGTCCCCGGCGCCTTCACGAAGGACGCGATGATCGAGGCCATCGACGCCGAGATCCCGCTGCTCGTCGTCATCACCGAGGGCGTCCCCGTCGGCGACTCGGCCGAGGCCTGGGCCTACGCGCAGAGCAAGGGCAACAAGACCCGCATCATCGGCCCGAACTGCCCCGGCATCATCACGCCGGGCGAGGCGCTCGTCGGCATCACGCCGGCGAACATCACGGGCAAGGGGCCGATCGGCCTCGTGTCGAAGTCGGGCACCCTGACCTACCAGATGATGTTCGAGCTGCGCGACCTGGGCTTCTCGACCGCCATCGGCATCGGCGGCGACCCGGTCATCGGCACCACGCACATCGACGCGCTCGCCGCGTTCGAGGCCGACCCTGAGACCAAGGCCATCGTCATGATCGGTGAGATCGGCGGCGACGCCGAGGAGCGTGCGGCCGACTACATCAAGGCGCACGTCACCAAGCCGGTCGTCGGCTACGTCGCGGGCTTCACGGCTCCCGAGGGCAAGACCATGGGTCACGCCGGTGCGATCGTCTCCGGCTCGGCCGGTACCGCTCAGGCGAAGAAGGAGGCCCTCGAGGCCGCCGGCGTCAAGGTCGGCAAGACGCCGTCCGAGACGGCAGACCTGATGCGCGCGATCATCGAGTCGCTCTGATCTGAGTTACGCTTGATCTGAAGGCCCCGGACTCCACTCCGGGGCCTTCTTTCATCCCCTCGGTTGGTGGACCGTCGAGTCAGGTGCGCGGGGTCACCGCGTCCAGAATGTCGTCGAGCGCCGTGTGGGCCTGCGTCCGCGCGTCGGTATCGTCCGGGTGCGCGGCGAGCCAGAGCGCGAGCTCGTTCATCGCTCCGGACAGCGCCGCGGTCAGGGCGTCGAGGAGGGCGGGGGCGGCCCCGGCTTCGCGTAGTCCCAGGCGCAGTTCCCGTTCGGGCCCATCGGCATCCAGCTTTCGCCATTCCTGCCAGCCGAGCACGGCCGGGCCGTCGACGAGGAGGATGCGCGAAGCCGCTCCTCGGGTGATGGCGTCGAGGAACGCGTGGCTGCCGTCGCGGAGTGCGGCGTCCGGAACGCCCGCGGCAGTGGCCTGCACGATCGCCCCCGCGACGACTTCCTGCTGTGCCGCAGCGACCGCCGCGAAGAGCAGCGGCTTCGACGAGTAGTGGTGGTACACGGCGCCGCGGGTGACTCCGGCCGCCTGGGCGATCTCGTCGACGGACGCGGTGGCGTATCCCTGTTCGGCGAAGTGCGCGGTCGCGGCATCGAGGATCCGGCGTGCGGTCTCAGCGGCGTCGGCGGCGGATGCTCGGGGCATGGGGTTCCTTTACGTGCGGCGTGTATGTATTCTAGCGGAAAGATACAAACACACTGTACGTAAAGGGAGAGATGATGGAGATCACGAGCTTCTATCCGGTGCTGATGGTCGACGACGTCGCCACTGCCACGCAGTTCTACCGCGAGGAACTCGGCTTCGAGACGACGTTCGAGGCCGACTGGTACGTGAGCCTGCGCTTCGCCGGCGGAGAGCTCGCGCTTCTGGACCGGACACACGAGACCATCCCGGAAGGCTTCCGCGAGCCGGTGCGCGGACTGCTGCTCAACGTCGAGGTCCCCGATGCCGCAGCCGAATACGCGCGGCTGGTCGGGGAGCGCGGGCTGCCGGAGCGGCTGCCCCTGCGGGACGAGGCCTTCGGGCAGCGGCACTTCATCGTCGAGGCTCCCGGTGGTGTGCTGATCGACGTGATCGAGCCGATCGAGCCGTCCGCGGAGTTCGCCGCCGCCTACGGGGGCTGAACACCAAAGAGGGGCGGATGCCGCAGCATCCGCCCCTCTTGTGACGCTTCGGGTCAGATCCCGACGCCGAAGAGCGCCTCGATAGGCCCTCGCGCGAAGAAGATCAGGAAGCCGGCCCCGACGACCCACAGCAGCGGGCTGATGGTCTTGGCCTTGCCGGAGAAGGCGTGGATGAGCACCCAGCTCACGAAGCCCGCGCCGATGCCGTTCGCGATCGAGTAGGTCAGCGGCATGACCGAGACGGTGAGGAACACCGGGAGCAGTACGCGGAAGTCGCTGAAGTCGATGTAGCGGATCTGCGCCATCATCATGGCTCCGACGATGATCAGCGCGGCCGCGGCGATCTCGGTCGGGACGATCGAGGTGAGCGGGGTCAGGAACATCGCGATCAGGAACACGACGCCGGTCACGACGTTCGCGAGTCCTGTGCGCGCGCCCTCGCCGATGCCCGCACCCGACTCGATGAAGACCGTGCTCGACGACGACGAGGTCGCCCCACCGGCGATCGCACCGACACCCTCGACGACCAGTGCCGACTTGATGCGCGGGAAGTCGCCGTTGTCGTCGGCCAGGTTGGCCTCCTTCGCGAGACCGGTCATGGTGCCCATGGCGTCGAAGAAGTTCGTGAACAGCAGCGTGAAGACGATCATCACGATCGCCACGAGGCTGACCTTGCTCAGGTCGAAGCTGAAGTCGACCGCGCCGATCAGGCTGAGGTCGGGGACGCCCACGGGGGAGCCGTTCAGCGCCGGGACGGTGAGTCCCCATCCGCCGGGGTTGACCACGTTGCCCTCGTCGTCGAAGCCACGGGCTCCGATGTGCCAGATGGCCTCGACGATGACCGCGAGCACGGTGCCGCCGATGAGGCCGATCAGCATGCCGCCCTTGATCTTGAGGGCGACGAGGATGCCGGTGAGCAGGAGCGTGATCACGAAGAGCAGCGTCGGCACTGTCGCGACCGAGCCGTTGACGCCGAGGCCCACCGGCGGCGAGGAGGCGCCGGTCGCGGTGACGAAGCCCGAGTTGACGAAGCCGATGAAGGCGATGAACAGGCCGATGCCGACCGTGATCGCGATCTTCAGCTGGAACGGCACGGCGTCGAAGATCGCCTTCCGAAGTCCGGTGGCGGCGAGCAGCACGATGACCACACCGTTGATCATCACCAGTGCCATGGCCTCGGGCCAGGTCACCTGGCCGACGACCGAGAACGCGACGAAGGCGTTGATGCCGAGGCCGGCGGCGAAACCGAACGGCAAGCGGGTGACGAGTCCGAACAGGATCGTCATCACACCGGCGGTCAGCGCGGTGGCGGCTCCCACGGCGTTGAACTCGAGCATGTTCCCGGCGACGTCGGGCTTGCCGGAGAGGATGATCGGGTTCAGGATCACGATGTAGGCCATCGTGACGAACGTCACCAGACCCCCTCGGATCTCGGTGCCGATCGTGGATCCGCGCTTGCTGATTTCGAAGAAGCGGTCCAGGGAGTTCTTGGGCTCGGTGGATGCCGGGGCGGGCGGGGCAGTTGTCATCGGGAAACCTCCGGAGAAACGCTATCGTGTCGCCGACCTCACGCGCGCCCCCAGGGCTTCGTCGGCAACTCGTCGTAGTCTCGAAACGCTATGCAACGCCTCCTCGTCGCGCTCCTCGCCGCCTTCGACGCCGCCATCGCCGCGGCGGTCGGCCTCGTCGTGCTCCTGGCGCCGTTGACGCTGCTCTGGACCGTCGCCTTCGGGATCACGGCCGACTGGGGAGCCCTCTGGCCGCTCACCGGGACGCTCTGGGAGTTCGGTCACGGCGTTCCGCTGACGGTCACGATCCCGGACGCGCTCCTCGTCGCGCTCGCGATCCCACCGGCGGCGGCGAACTTCGTCGTGTCGATCACACCGCTCGCCTTCCTGGTGTTCACGCTGCTCTTCGCGGCGCGTTCGGGCAGCAGAGCGGCGAAGGCCGGAGCCTGGCTGCTCGGCTCGCTCACCGGAGCCGCCGTGTTCACCCTCATCGCCGCCGGCGTCGCGCTGACGGCACGACTGGACGCGGCGCAGACGCCGTTCGCGCCGGCGATCATCCTCCCCGCCGCGGTCTACCTCGTCGGTGTGCTCTGCGGCGCGGTGCGCATCGCGTGGGAGGAGGGCGACGGCGGCATCCTCGACCGACTGCACGACTGGTTCGACGCCCGCGAGGACTGGGCGCCCGTTCCGGCGGCGATCGTGCGCGGCGCCGCCTTCGCCCTCGTCGGAGTGGTCGGCGCGTCCGCCCTCGCACTGGCCGTCGCCACGCTGCTCCGCGGGGGAGAGGTCGTGGCCCTGTTCCAGGCCGCCAGGGTCGACGCGCTCGGCGCGACGGTGATGACCCTCGCCCAGCTCGCCTACCTGCCGACCATGCTCGTGTGGACGGCGGCGTGGCTCGCCGGTCCCGGCTTCGCCGTCGGCGCCGGAACGGCGGTGTCGCCCGCGGGTACGCAGCTCGGCGTCGTCCCCGGCATCCCCGTGTTCGGGCTGCTGCCGGAGAACAGCTCGATCTGGATGCTGATCGTCGTGCTCATCCCCATCGCCGCCGGTGCGTTCGCCGGCTGGGCGGTCCGCTCGCGCCTCGTGTGGGAGGGCACACCCCTCGGTATGCTGCAGCGTGCGGTGATCGCCGTCGGCATCGCGGCCCTGAGTGCCGGGGTCGGCGGGCTCGCAGCCGCCCTCGCGAACGGCTCGATGGGTCCGGGGCGGCTGGCTGTCGTCGGACCGGCTGCCTATCCGTTCGCCCTCGCGCTCGGTGCGGAGGTGCTGGTCGGTGCGGCCATCCTGCTGCTGTCTCCGCGGAACCGTGATGAGCTCGCCGAGGAGCGCACGGACCGGTGGATCGCCGAGATGACCGAGCTCGACCCGAATGCTGTCGTCGTCGCCGGCGCGGCGTCCGCTGTGCCCTTCGCAGACGTGTCGGCCGCCGACGACACGGCACCGCTCGATGACGTGCGCGGGTTCCTCGCACCGCCGCGTGATCCGGCGGAACCGCGCGACTGACGGCGGGGTCCGGTCGGCCCCGGACACCGGGCGGGAGCAGTATGCACACCCCGGTAGACTGGGCGCGTGCTCACGGTCGCCGTTCTCATCTCGGGCACCGGCTCGAACCTTCGCGCCCTCCTCGAGGCCGCTCGTCATCCCGATTTTCCCGCCAGGGTGATCGTCGTGGGTGCCGACCGCGAAGCCGACGGGCTGGCCCACGCCGAGGAGTTCGGCATCCCCAGTTTCACCGTGCCGTGGCACGAGCACGAGAGCCGTGAGGCCTGGGGGGAAGAGCTCGGCCGTCAGCTCGCCGTCTGGAACCCCGATCTCGTCGTCCTCTCCGGACTCATGCGTCTGCTGCCGCCGTCGCTCGTCGCGCAGTACTCCCCGCGCCTCATCAACACGCACCCCGCCTACCTGCCGGAGTTCCCCGGAGCGCACGGCGTCCGCGATGCGCTCGCCGCGGGCGTCAGCGAGACCGGCGCCAGCGTGATCGTCGTCGACGACGGCGTCGACTCCGGACCGATCCTCGCCCAGGAGCGCGTGCCCGTCCTCGACGGCGACACCGAGCATAGCCTGCACGAGCGCATCAAGCCCGTCGAACGCCGACTGCTCATCGACGTCGTCCGCGGCATCGCCACTGGCGAGCTCACCCTCACGCCTTCTTCCTGACCCCCACCCGACGCCCCCGCACGAAGGAGCCATCATGGCCGGCCCCCGCCACGACCCCACGCTCTACCGCGATCGCGACACCGTGCCGATCCGGCGCGCGCTCGTCTCCGTGAGCGACAAGACCGACCTGTTGGTGCTCGCCGCAGCCCTCGCCGATGCCGGCGTGGAGATCGTCTCGACCGGGTCGACCGCCGCGACGATCCGCGACGCCGGCTTCACCGTGACCGATGTGGCCGCCGTCACCGGCGTCGCCGAGATGCTCGACGGTCGGGTGAAGACCCTGCACCCGAAGGTGCACGGAGGTCTGCTGGCAGACCTGCGCCTCGAGGAGCACGAGCGTCAGCTCGAGGAGCTCGATATCGCGCCGTTCGAGCTCGTCGTGGTGAACCTGTACCCGTTCGTCGAGACCGTCGCCTCGGGCGCGGTCGGCGACGACGTGGTCGAGCAGATCGACATCGGCGGCCCCGCCATGGTGCGCGCCGCGGCCAAGAACCACGCCAACGTCGCGATCGTCGTGTCGCCGCAGTCCTACCCCGCGATCGTCGAGGCCGTGGCCGCCGGCGGCACCTCCGTCGCGCAGCGCCGCGAACTCGCGGCCCGCGCATTCGCGCACACCGCCGCCTACGACACCGCGGTGGCGCAGTGGTTCGCCGAGGGCACGCTCACCGAGCCCGGCGACCTGCCCGCACACCTGACGATCCAGGCCGAGCGCCTCGCGACCCTCCGCTACGGCGAGAACTCGCACCAGCGCGGCGCGATCTACACGCGCGCCGGCGGTCACGGCATCGCCCAGGCCACGCAGCTGCAGGGCAAGGAGATGTCCTACAACAACTACGTCGACGCGGATGCCGCGCTGCGGGCCGCGTACGACATGGTCAAGCCGGCCGTCGCGATCATCAAGCACGCCAACCCGTGCGGCATCGCCACGACCGCCCCGAATGCCCTCGACCCGATCGCCAGCGCCCACCTGCGCGCGCACGAGTGCGACCCGGTCTCCGCCTACGGGGGAGTGATCGCCGCGAACGGCACGGTCACCCTGAAGATGGCCGAGAACCTCAAGGACATCTTCACCGAGGTCATCGTCGCGCCCTCGTTCGAGCCCGCCGCCCTCGAGGTGTTCAAGGCGAAGAAGAACCTGCGACTGCTGCAGCTCCCGCAGGACTGGCAGCAGGAGCGCATGGACGTGCGCCTGGTCTCGGGTGGACTGCTGCTGCAGGACGCCGACCGCTTCCCCGACGACATCGGCTCCGTCGCCAAGAACTGGGAGCTCGTGTCGGGCGAGCGTCCGAGCGACGAGGAGATGGAGAACCTCATCTTCGCGTGGAAGGCCTGCCGCGCCGTCAAGTCGAACGCCATTGTCCTCGCGAAGGACAACGCCACGGTCGGCGTCGGCATGGGCCAGGTCAACCGCGTCGACTCGTGCCGCCTCGCGGTCGAGCGCGCCGGCGACCGCGCGGCCGGTTCGGTCGCCTCGTCGGATGCCTTCTTCCCGTTCGCCGACGGCGCCCAGGTGCTGATCGACGCCGGTGTCACCGCGATCGTGCAGCCCGGCGGATCGGTGCGCGACGAGGAGGTCGTGGACGCGGCTCGCAAGGCCGGCGTCACGATGTTCTTCACCGGAGAGCGTCACTTCTTCCACTGAGCGGCCGGCGTCCGCGCCGACGCCCCCGCTTCTCGCCGAGACCCCGGCCTGCCCACGTGTGCAGGTCGGGGTCTCGGCGTTGTGACGGGGCTTCGTGTCAGCTCGGGGGTTCGGTCTTGAGGCGCACAGCGATGTCCGATTTCCGCCAGTCGAGGTCGGTGGTGCGTGGCAGGGTGGAGGCATGAGCTTCCCCGTGATCGACTTCGACGAGCGCTACCGTGCCATCAGCGCGCGCGACACCCGCTTCGACGGGCAGTTCGTGACGGCCGTGCGCTCGACCGGGATCTACTGCCGTCCGAGCTGCCCTGCTCGCACACCCAAACGGCAGAACGTGACGTTCTATCCGACGAGCGCGGCCGCACACGAAGCCGGATACCGCGCGTGCAAGCGCTGCCTGCCCGAGGCGGCCCCCGGGTCTCCGGCGTGGGACATCCGCGGCGACGTCGCGGCCAGGGCCATGCGCCTCATCTCCGACGGCGTCGTCGAGCGCGAGGGGGTGCCGGGGCTCGCCGCGCGTCTCGGGTATTCCAGCCGGCACCTCACCCGTCTGCTGACGACCGAACTCGGTGCCGGGCCCCTCGCCCTCGCCAGGGCGCATCGTGCGCACACGGCGCGGATGCTGCTCGTCGGCACCGACATGCCGATCTCCGATGTGGCGTTCTCGGCCGGCTTCGCCAGCATCCGCCAGTGCAACGACACGATCCGCGAGGTCTTCGGCCTCGCCCCCGGCGAGCTCAGGGCGCGTCGACGTCTGCCGGCGTCCGCGGTTCCCGGCGCCATCGACCTCGTCCTGCCGTACCGCGGTCCGCTCGACGCGAGCGGCATCTTCACCTGGATGGCGGCACGCGCCGTACCCGGGGTCGAAGAAACCACAGCGTCGTCTTTCTCCCGGCATCTGCGGATGGCCGGCGGTCCCGCCTGGTTCGAGGTGAGTCAGGATGCGTCGGAACGCCTGCACCTGCGGGCTCGAGTCGCGCGCCTCGGCGATCTGGCGCCGCTGGTGGCTACCGTGCGCCGCATCTTCGACCTCGACGCCGATCCGCTGGCGATCGACGAAGCGCTCTCCGCGCACCCCGAGCTCGCCCCGCTCGTCGCCCGCACGCCCGGCATGCGGGTTCCCGGCTCCGCCGACCCGCACGAGATGCTGATCCGCGCCATGGTCGGGCAGCAGATCACGGTGGTCGCCGCCCGCACGGCCCTCATCGCGCTCACCGAGGCGCTGGGGGAGCGCACCGCGCAGGGGCTGCTCTTCCCCACGATGCCCGCGATCGCCGAGCACGGCGCCGAGGTGCTCCGCGGACCCGCCGCCCGTATCCGTGCGATCACGGGTGCCGCCGCGGCCCTCGCCGACGGCTCGTTGACGCTCACGGTCGGTGACGACGGTATCGAGCAGCGCGAAGCTCTCCTCGCGATGCCGGGGATCGGCCCCTGGACGGCCGACTACGTGCGCATGCGTGTGCTCGGCGACCCCGACATCCTGCTCCCCGGCGACGTCGCGCTGCGGGCAGGAGCCGCGGCCTCCGGACTCCCGGGAGAGGCGCGACCGCTCACCGCCTGGGCGGAACGCACCGCCCCCTGGCGCAGCTACCTGAGCGCGCATCTCTGGCGCGCCGCCCCGGTGCGACCGGCAGGGCCCCGGCGCGCGGCATCCACCGCCCGCGCTGCCACCACAGCTGACACGACATCGAAGGAGACCTCATGACCGCTCTCATCCAGACCATCGAGACCCCGGACGGGGCCTTCACGATCCTCGCCGACGAGCGCCAGCGGGTGCTGTCGTCGGGGTGGACCTCCGACGTCGAGGCGATCCTTGAGCGACTGTCTCCGGCGAACCGCCCCGAGGAGCTCCGCGAGGCGGAGACAGACGCTGGGGACGCCGCACTGGCCTTCTACGCGGGCGACCTGTCCGCGATCGACACGGTCACGGTGAAGCAGTCGGGCACCGTGCTGCAGCTCGCCGGATGGTCGGCGCTGCGGGCGATCGAACCCGGCGCCCCGCTCACCTACACCGGCTTCGCGGCGCGGCTCGGCAACCCGAACGCCGTGCGCGCGGCTGCCTCGATCTGCGCGCGGAACGCCCCGGCGCTGTTCGTGCCGTGCCACCGCGTGCTGCGCACCGACGGCAGCCTCGGCGGCTTCGCCTGGGGGCTGGACGTGAAGGAGAGCCTGCTCGCGCGCGAGGGCATCGCCGCCTGAACGCCCTCTCCTCGCCGCGCTGCCCACCCCCGGCGGCGCGGCGTCGGCGTGCCGGAAGGCGGGCTGATCACGGATTGCCGCGAAAGACGCCGAACAAATCGGGAATGCGTCTTGTGTTCAGCTGGTTCACAGCAATAGGCTGGTGGGCTGTCGCGCCGACCGGACGACACAGCCGAGCCCTGAGGAGGACACCATGACCACGATCGCCACCGCGCGGATCGCAGCTCTCGGCTCGACCCCGGCGCGCCCGCTCTCCTAGAGCCACTCCGCCCCTTCTGCACCGGATGCCGGACTCTGTGAGTCCGCTCTCGCATCCGTCCCCTTCCGCAACCGCATTCCATACGAAACTCGTCTGAGAGACATGTCTTCCTCGCCTTCCGCGCAGAATCCCTCGCCTTCGTCCACCCTTTCCACTCCGGCCGCACTGTGGCGGCTGAAGCCGTTCGTGAAGCCCGTCATCTGGCGGCTCGCCGGCGGTGCTGCCAGCGCGCTCATCGCGGCCATCATCGCCCTGATGATCCCGATCGTCCTCGAGCAGATCATCAGCGGACCGGTCCGCTCCGGTAACTTCACCGCGATCGTCTGGGGTGCCCTCGCCGTCTTCGCGCTGGGCCTCGGCGAGGCGCTGATGGTCTGGCTGCGTCGTCAGTTCGTGCTCAACCCCTCGACCGAGGTCGAGTACAAGATGCGCACCGAGCTGTATTCGCGCCTGCAGACGCTGCCGGTGTCCTTCCACGACAGGTGGGGCTCCGGTCAGCTGCTCAGCCGCATGATGCAGGACATCGGCCTCATCCGCCGCTGGCTGGCCTTCGGGCTCGTGCTGCTCGTCGTCAACGTGCTCACCATCATCATCGGATCGGTGCTGCTGTTCCGCTGGCACTGGCTGCTCGGCACGATCTTCCTGGTCACGGCGATCCCGCTGTGGATCCGCGGCTACCTCTTCGAGAAGCGCTACGGCGCGCTCACCCGCCGCAGCCAGGACCAGGCCGGCGACCTCGCGACCAGCGTCGAGGAGAGCGTGCACGGCATCCGCGTGCTCAAGGCTTTCGGCCGCGGCAAGCACGCGCTCAGCCGCTTCAGCCGCCAGGCCGAGACGCTGCGCGAGACCGAGATGAGCAAGGCCGGTGCGATCGCGTCGATCTGGTTCTGGCTCGACATGATGCCGCAGATCGCGTTCGGCCTCAGCCTGATGTCGGGCATCTGGCTGATCTCGCAGGGGCAGATCGACGAGGCGCAGCTGTTCGCGTTCTTCGCGATGGCCGTGGTGCTCCGCTGGCCGATCGAGTCGATCGGCTTCCTGTTCTCGTTCATGCTCGACGCCCGCACGGCGACGGACCGCGTGTTCGACATCTTCTCCGAGACCAACACCATCACGGACCCGGAGAACCCCGTGCACATCGAGAACCCGCGCGGCGAGCTCGCGTTCGTGAACGCCCACTTCCGGTATCAGGACGCCGGTGCGAACGAGCGCGATCTGCTCGACGGCATCGATCTGGTCCTCCGCCCCGGCGAGACCATGGCGCTGGTCGGTCTCACCGGCAGCGGCAAGACCACGCTCACGACGCTGCCCACCCGCCTGTATGACGTGACGGGCGGCAAGGTCACGCTCGACGGCGTCGACGTGCGCGATCTTCCGCTGTCCGAACTGCGTCAGCACATCGCGATGGCGTTCGAAGACGCGACGCTGTTCTCGGCGACCGTGCGCGAGAACGTGTTGCTCGGCCGTGCCGACCTCGACGTGCACAGCGAAGAGGGGGAGCGCGTGCTCCGGGAAGCGCTCGACGTCGCGCAGGCGTCGTTCGTGGACTCGCTGCCCGACGGCGTCGAGACCGTGATCGGCGAGGAGGGGCTCAGCCTCTCCGGTGGGCAGCGTCAGCGGCTCGCCCTCGCCCGCGCGGTGGCGGCGGCGCCGAAGGTGCTCGTGCTCGACGACCCGCTCTCGGCGCTCGACGTCGACACCGAGGCGCTCGTCGAAGAGGCACTGCGGCATGTTCTCGCCGAGACGACGGCTCTGATCGTGGCGCACCGTCCCTCGACCGTCGCGCTCGCCGACCGCGTCGCGCTGCTCGAAGCCGGCCGCGTGACCGCGGTGGGCACCCACTCCGAGCTGCTGAAGACGAGCCGGCACTACCGCCACGTGATCTCCAGCCTGGAGGCCGAGGAGGCGGCGCGGACCGGGGCGATCCCGATCATCCGCGACGAACAGCTCGAGGTCGAAGACGAGGTCCGTGAGGGCCGCAGAGCCGAGGCCGCCGACGAAGACCCGATCACCGAGAAGGAGGTGCAGCGATGAGCTCCGCCATCACCGGAACCCAGGACGAGGATCGTTCCGAGTACACCCGCGAGGAGAGCAGGGAGATCCGTCGTCGGTCTCTCCGGCTGCTCGGATCGCTGGTGCGCCCGCTGAAGCCGCAGATCGTGCTGGCCGCCGCGGTACTGATCATCTCGACCGCTCTGCAGGTCGCCGGTCCCATCCTGATCAGCATCGGCCTCGACCGTGCGCTGCCTGCAGCCATCGACCAGGCCGACTGGATGCCGACCTTCATGATCGGCGGCATCTACTTGGCCGCCGGCATCCTGGCCGCCGTGATGATCGCCTGGTACGTCATCATCGCCGCCAAGCTGACGCAGGCCGTGCTGCTCGATCTGCGCAAGCGGATCTTCCTGCACACCCAGCGCCTGAGCCTGGAGTTCCACGAGTCGTACACGTCGGGTCGCATCATCTCGCGCCAGACGAGTGACCTCGATTCCATCAAGGAGCTCCTCGACGGAGGTCTGAACGAGCTCGTCTCGGGCGTGCTCTTCGGACTCTTCACCTTCATCGCCCTGTGCTTCTGGGACTGGCAGTCCGGCCTGATCCTCGCGATCGGCGGCGTCCCGCTGTTCTTCCTGATGAAGTGGTTCTACTCGCGCTCGCAGCTGGTCTATCGCGAGTCGCGTGTGATCAGCGCGAAGGTGATCGTCCAGTTCGTCGAGACGATGACCGGAATCCGCGCCGTCAAGGCGTTCCGCAAGGAGCCCCGCAACGACAAGGCGTTCCAGGAGATCGCGGGAGAGTACCGCGATGTGAACCGCCGCTCGATGCTGCTGTTCGGCACGTTCGAGCCCGGTCTCATGGGCGTCGCCGCGCTGGTGCTCGGCATCGTCGTGCTGTGGGGCGGCATCCGCGTGTCCGAGGGCGCGCTCACCGTGGGTGTGCTGCTGTCGGCGGTCCTCTACGTGCGCAACTTCTTCGCTCCGATGCAGGAGATCGCGATGTTCCTGAACTCCTACCAGTCGGCCACGGCCGCGCTGGAGAAGGTGTCGGGCGTGCTCGAAGAGGTGCCGACCGTTCCGGATCCCGAGAAGCCGGTCGACCTGTGGGAATCCCGCGGCCACATCCGGTTCGACGAGGTGACCTTCGGCTACAACGGCGAGAAGACGATCCTCCCGAACTTCTCGCTCGACATCCCCGCCGGTGAGACGATCGCCCTGGTGGGCACGACCGGTGCGGGCAAGTCCACGCTGGCCAAGCTCATCTCGCGGTTCTACGACCCCTCCCAGGGGCGGGTCACTCTCGACGACGTCGACCTCCGCTCGCTGCACCCGAAGGACCTTCGCCGCGCGATCGTCATGGTCACGCAGGAGGCCTACCTGTTCAGTGGCACCGTCGCGGACAACATCGCCCTCGGCAAGCCGGATGCGTCGCTCGACGAGATCAGGGCCGCCGCGCGTGCGGTGGGAGCGGACGAGTTCATCTCGTCGCTGCCCGACGGCTACGGCACCGACGTGAACAAGCGCGGTGGACGGGTCTCGGCCGGTCAGCGCCAGCTCATCTCGTTCGCCAGGGCGTTCCTCGCGGACCCCGCGGTGCTGATCCTCGACGAGGCCACGGCATCGCTCGACATCCCGTCGGAGCGGTTGATCCAGGATGCGCTGCAGACCCTGCTCAAGGACCGCACCGCGATCATCATCGCGCACCGCTTGTCGACGGTCGCGATCGCGGACCGGGTGCTGGTGATGGAGCACGGGCAGATCATCGAGGACGACACTCCGGCCGCGCTCATCGGCGGTACCGGCAAGTTCGCCCAGCTGCATGCGGCTTGGCAGGAGACACTGGTCTGATGATGCCGATCACCTCAGCTCTGCGGGCGCGGGACCTCCCCGTGCTCGCAGAGGTGGGGACCGGCTTCGGGAGCGCGGCACGGGGGATCCGTCCGTCGCCGCGCCTGGGTAGCATCGAATCATGGACCCCTTGCTGTTCGCCGCCGAGTGGTGGTGGATCGCGCCGACCGCCGTCGCTGCGGGAACGGCCGGTGCGATCGGTCTGCGTCGCAGGAGCAGCACGATGAGCGGGCGTCGGCTCGAGGTCGATGCGGCGCGCCACGACCTCAGGACGGCGCAGCGGATCGCGTCCGAGCGACGCATCGCCCTGAAGATCGCCCGTGCCGATCTGGCTCGCGTGACCGCGGAGCGCGCAGCGCAACGCGCGACAGCGGAACAGGTGGCCGGAGCGCGGCGCATGCTCAAGGAACGGGAGCGCGACGCCAAGGCGGCCTCGGCCGACGTGCGTGCCCGTCAGGTGCGTCTGAACGCCGCACGCGCGGCGATTCCGGGGTCCTCCGAGCCCGGCCCCGTGGAACGGCTGCATGCCACGCACGACGCCGTGACGGTCCGGTGGATGCGGTACGAGACCGACCCCGCGCTCCAGATCGCCTATCCCGCGATGACCGATGTCAAGCTCCCCGCCACGGCGGCGTACCTGCGGGCAGCCGGACACGCGGCCGAGATGCGGCGCGCGGTCTCCGGCAAGACCACACCCGCCGACTTCGCGGCCTACCGAGACGCGGTCGCCGAGCTCGAGCGCGCCTTCGAGGCCGCCGAGCACGCGGCGAGGGTCCAGGCCGGCGAGGCCCCGCCGAACGCGGCGTGGCAGGACGCGGCCCAGGACATGCTCAGCCGTTCCGCCGAGGCGATCGACCGTGCTGCCGGTGCGGCGGCATCCGCCATCGCCGCCTGGACCAACCGGAAGAAGCCCGGCAAGCCGGACGACCGCCCCTGACGGCCGCCCGGCGAAGCGCGTCAGGCGGTCAGCCCTCCACGGTGCGGGTGCGGATGAGTTCCCGGTACCAGAGGCCGGAGTCCTTCACTGTGCGTGCGAGGTCGTCGAAGTCGACCCGCACGATGCCGAACCGCTTGGCGTAGCCGTATCCCCACTCGAAGTTGTCGAGCAGCGACCACACGAAATACCCGCGCAGGTCCACACCGCGCTCGATCGCCCGGTGTGCGGCGGTGAAGTGCCGGCGCAGGTAGTCGGTGCGCTCGACATCATGCACCGCACCGTCCTCGGTCACCTCGTCTTCGAACGCGGCGCCGTTCTCGGTGACCATGAGCGCCTGCTCGGGGAACTGCTCGGAGAGTGACACCAGCAGCTCCTCCAGTCCCTCCGGAGCGATGTTCCAGCCCATGGCGGTGTAGGGACCGGGCTGCTCGACGAACTCGACCAGCTGGTCGCTGCCGGGCCAGGCCGTTCCGCCCGCGGCACCCTTGTGGCCGTCGTTCTGCTGCTTCGGCGAGACGCCGTCCCAGAGGCGCACGGTCGCGGTCGAGTAGTAGTTCACTCCGAGCACGTCGATCGGCTGGGCGATCGTGGCGAGGTCGCCCTCCTGCACGAAGTTCCAGTCGGTGACCGATGCGGTGTCCTCGAGGAGATCGGCCGGGTATTCGCCGCGCAGGATCGGTCCGGTGAACGCGCGGTTGGCGAGGGCGTCGATCCTGCGCATCGCCTCCGCGGCGCCGTCTCCCTGTCCGCGGAGCACGTGGAAGTTCAGGGTGACCGAGTAGTCCGGGTCGCCGGTGGAGGTCGCGCGAAGCGCCTGCACCGCGCGACCGTGGGCGAGGTTCAGGTGGTGCACGGCAGACAGCGCCGACGCCGGTTCGTGGCGGCCCGGCGCGTGACCGCCCTGGCCGTAGCCGAGGTAGGCCGAGCACCACGGCTCGTTCAGTGTCGTCCAGGTGTGCACGCGGTCGCCGAGTGCCGTGCCCATGATCTCGGCATAGCGCTCGAAGGCGTCGGTCGTCGCCCGCGACGTCCAGCCACCGGCATCCTCGAGGTACTGCGGGAGGTCCCAGTGGTAGAGCGTCGCCACCGGCCGGATTCCGCGTTCGAGCAGCCCGTCGACCAGGCGCGAGTAGAAGTCGATCCCGGCCTGATTCACCGCGCCCGATGCGGTGGGGACGATGCGCGGCCAGGCGATCGAGAACCGGTAGGCCTCGAGCCCGAGGTCGGACATCAGATCGAGGTCCTCGTCCACACGGTGGTAGTGATCGCACGCGACGTCGCCGGTGTCGCCGTTCCAGACCCGACCCGGTGTCTTGCTGAAGGTGTCCCAGATCGAGGGGGTGCGCCCGTCCTCGGCCGCGGCTCCCTCGATCTGATAGGAGGCGGTGGCCGACCCGAACGTGAAGTCCTCGGGGAACACGAGTCCGGAGCCGCGGTAGTCGTCGCGGGGCGTGAGCAGGCTGGTCATGCGGTGATCTCCTCGAGGTCGACGGTGTAGTCCTCGGCGCGCCCATCGGGGTCCGTCACGGTGACCGTGGTGCTGCCGGCGCCGCCGGGGAAGACCCGGAGCCGCAGTCCGTCATGGTAGTCGTAGTCGGGGCGGTCGACCCGGGCGCCCCAGGGGAGCGCCGTGCCCGGCCGTACGTACAGCGGCAGCGAGTCGAACCCGTGCTTCTCGCGCCGCCAGCCGCCGCCCGTGACGGTCTCGCCCGTCAGCAACGAGGTCCACTCGCCGGCGGGGAGGTAGAACTCGACCTCTCCGTCTTCGGTGAACACCGGGGCGACGAGCAGGTCGGAGCCCAGCATGTACTGCCGGTCGAGGTAGGCGGTCGCCGGATCCTCGGGGAACTCCAGCACCATCGGCCGCATCAGCGGCACCCCCGTCGCCGCGGCATCCAGCCCCTGCTGGTACAGGTACGGCATCAGGCGCATCTTGAGGTGCGTGAACTGCCGCGTCACCTCCACGGCCTCCTCGTCGAACGCCCACGGCACCCGGTACGAGCTCGAGCCGTGGAAGCGCGAGTGCGACCCCAGCAGCCCGAATGCCGTCCAGCGCTTGAAGACACCGGCATCCGGCATGCCTTCGAACCCGCCGATGTCGTGGCTCCAGAACGCGAACCCCGAGAGCGCGAGCGACAGGCCTCCGCGCAGCGTCTCGGCCATCGACGTGTAGGTCGACGTGGAGTCGCCGCCCCAGTGCACCGGCATGGTCTGGCCGCCGGCGGTCGCTGACCGGGCGAACAGCACCGCGTCGCCAGCGCCGCGCGTCTCGGTGAGCACGTCGAACACCGCGCGGTTGTACAGGTCGGTGTAGAGGTTGTGCATGCGCTCGGGGTCTGCGCCGTCGGCCCACACCACATCCGTGGGGATGCGCTCGCCGAAGTCGGTCTTGAAGCAGTCGACGCCCTGCGCGACGAGGCCCCGCAGCTTCGACTGGTACCAGGCGGTGGCGTCGGGGTTCGTGAAATCGACGAGTCCCATACCGGCCTGCCAGAGGTCCCACTGCCACACCGAGCCGTCGGCGCGCTTCACCAGGAATCCCTGATCGGCGGCTTCCCGGAACAGGGGGGAGCGCTGGGCGATGTAGGGGTTGATCCACACGCAGACCCGCAGATCCTTGTCGTGCAGGCGTCCGAGCATCCCCTCGGGGTCGGGGAAGACCCGCGGATCCCACTCGAAGTCGCACCACTGGAACTCGCGCATCCAGAAGCAGTCGAAGTGGAAGACCGACACCGGCAGCTCGCGCGCGGACATCTCGTCGATGAAGGAGTTCACGGTCTGCTCGTCGTAGTCGGTCGTGAAGCTGGTCGACAGCCACAGCCCGTAGGACCAGGCGGGGACGACGGGCGGGCGACCGGTGAGAGCCGTGTAGCGACCGAGCACGTCCTTCGGAGTCGGACCCGCGATCACGAAGTACTCGAGCACCTCGCCGGACACCGAGAACTGCACGCGCTCCACGGATTCCGAGCCGATCTCGTAGGAGACGTGGCCCGGGTCGTTCACGAGCACGCCGTAGCCGCGGTCCGAGAGGTGGAACGGGACGTTCTTGTAGGCCTGCTCGCTGGAGGTGCCGCCGTCCGCGTTCCAGATCTCCACGGTCTGGCCGTTCTTGACCAGCGGTCCGAAGCGCTCGCCGAGTCCGTAGACGTGCTCTCCGACGCCGAGGTCGAGCTGCTCGTGGACGTAGGCGGATGCGCGGGGAGCTGCGCCGCCCTGCCGTCCGTTGCCGACGATCCCGCGATCGACCTGGGCATCGTCCGCCAGCCGCACGTAGCCCTGCGCCTTGTGGCCGCTGCCGGTCACCCGGCGTCCGTCGACCTCGAACGAGAGGTCCCACGGCTCGCCGGGGGTGATGCGCGCGACCAGGGATCCGGCGTCCAGCACACCGCCGTGGTCGCCGACGGAGATCGAGGCCGTTCCCGTTCCCGCGCCGGGCAGTGAGAAGCCTCCCTGCCGACGTCCGCCGGCGTGATGCGCGATGCGTACGCGGATGACGCCCTCCGCGGGGGAGGAGAGGGTGGTGGTGAGTACGGGCCGGTTGAGGGTGTCGCCGCGCTTCGCGATGACCATCGTGGGTGCGGTGATGACGATGCCGGTTCCGTCCGGCGTCTCGTCGGTCGCGGCGATGTCGTACGCCTCCTGCGCGTAGAGCGCCGAGACTCCGGGACGCAGCTGCCAGAACCCGTCGGTGAACTTCATTACTTGACTGCTCCTGCGGTGATGCCCCTGGTGAGGGTGCGTTGGAAGATGAGGAAGAAGATGAGCGTCGGGATGATGCCGAGCAGGGCCGAGGCGCTCGTGGTGGTGACGTCCATCAGGCGGTCGCCCTGGAGCACGCTGATGGCCACCGGGACGGTCTGATTCGCGTTCGACGCGAGGAACGTCAGCGGGATCAGGAACTCGTTCCACGTCCAGATGAAGAAGAAGATCAGCAGGACCGAGAGCGTGGGACGGCTGATCGGGAAGATCACTCGCCACAGGATCTGCCAGCGGCTCGCACCGTCGAGCGATGCGGCCTCGAGGATCTCCTTGGGGAACGTGCCGTATACGGACGAGAGCAGGTAGGTGCCGAACGCCGCCTGGATGACGGTGAACACGATGATGACCGACCACACGTTGTCGTACAGTCCGACCGATTTGAACATGTAGTACAGCGGGTAGAGCAGGGCCTCCTGCGGCAGCAGGTTCGCCATGAGGAAGAGCAGCACGATCCAGCTGCGACCGCGGATGCGTCCGATGCCGATCGCGAACGCGTTGAGCATCGAGATGACGACCGCGAGCACCGACACGATGCCGGCGATGAAGATCGAGTTCCACACCTTCTCCGGGAAGTTCACCCGCTCCCAGAACTTGACGATGCCGCCGAAGTCGAGGGTCTCGGGGAGGGCGAGGGGACCGGAGGTGGCGTAGTCGACGGGCGACTTGAAGGAGTTCACGAGCACCAGGTAGAAGGGGGCGATGACGAGCAGCGCGCCGACGATGACGAGCGCGAGCAGGAGCCAGTCGATCGGGCGCTTCTTGGTCATGCCGCCGCGCGGGCGCGCCTTGACGGGCTTTCCGGTGACGATGGCGGTGGTGGCGTGCATCACAGACCCGCCCTTTCCTTGCGCTCGAGGGAGTTCTGGACGCGGATGAAGATGATCGACACGATCACGACCACGATGGTGAGCACCGTCGCGATCGTGGCGCCGTAGCCGACGTTCCGTTTCGTGAAGAACTCCTGGTAGGCGTAGTAGGCGGGCACCAGGGTGGCACCGGCAGGGCCGCCGCGGGTGATGATGTAGACCGGTCCGAAGACCTTGAGCGCCGCGATCGTGCAGGTCAGGGTGACGACGAAGATCTCGGGGCGGATGATGCTCATCGTGATCGCCGAGAACCGCTGGAACCAGTTCGCGCCGTCGAGCTCGGCGGCCTCGTACAGCTCGGGGTCCACGCGCTGGAGCGCGGCCATGAAGACGACGACGGGGTAGCCGAGCTGCACCCACACCATGACGACCATCAGCACGATGAGCGCCGACGGCATCTGGCCTAGCCAGTCGTAGGCGGGCAGCCCGAACCATCCGAGCATCTGGTTGAGGGCGCCGTCGCCGCCGGGGCGCACGATCCAGCCGATCACGATGCCGGCGACGGCGATCGGGAGGATCTGCGGCAGGTAGTAGGTGGCGCGGAGGAAGCTGCCGACCTTGCCGCCGAACTTGCGTCCGACGACGTCGAACAGGAGGGCTGCGACGATGAGGCCGACGATCGTGGGCACCACGACCATCGCGATGATCATCCATACCGAGTTCGTGAACGACGTCCAGAAGTCGTCGTCGGTGAGGATCTTCTGCCAGTTCTCGAGGCCGATGAACTCCGGTGTGCGCACCCCCTTCCACTTGGTGAAGGTCAGGTACACGTTCCAGATGAGCGGGACGATCACGACGACGAGCAGGAGCACGAAGCCAGGCAGCAGGTAGATCCAGTAAGCCCCGGTCCCACCGCGGCGCTGCGGGATCGACGGCTGTTCGGGCGGCAGCTTCGTGCGGCCCTCGCGGCGGGTGGCGAGTGACATGTTCATCTCCAGGAGGTGCGGGGGCGGCGTCCCTGTGGATGCCGCCCCCGCAGGTCGATCAACGGAAGTCGGCGGTGCCTTCGTCGTACTGCTCGCCGAGGTTCTTGTTCGTGGTCTCGACGTCCTGCACGCCGGTGACGAGGCCCTGCAGCTCCTGCACGATCACGTCGTAGAAGCCGGGCGCGGGCCAGTCCGGGTAGAACGAGAGGCCGTCGGCGTCGAGGACCCCGTTGAAGGTCTCGATGAGGGCCGCGCTCTTCTCGTCGGTGATGTCGGCGGTGTCGGCCGCGACGGGCAGTCCGCCGTTGTTGCCGATGATCGCCTGGATCTCGGGGCGCATCGTGATGTCGATGAACTCGTAGGCGAGGTCCTTGTTCGACGCGTTCTCGGGGACGACCCAGAGGTTGCCCGACGAGCCGAGCGAGAGGTCTGCTCCGGGGAACGCGGCCATCGACCAGTCGAAGCCGGTGGCCTCGGCGACGAAGCGACCGAACCACCACGAGCCCGAGACGAAGATCGGCGACGAGCCGTTGATGAACGAGACGCCGGCGTCCTCGGCCTTGACCGACGAGACGTCGGAGGCGATGTAGCCCTTGTCGACGTACTCCTTCAGGGTCTCGGTCGCCGACGTGACCTCGGAGCCCTGCCAGTCGACGGGCTCCTTGTAGAGCTGGTAGTCGTCGACGAAGCCGCGGTCGGCCTCGCGCAGCGCGAGCTGATACCAGAGCTGCCCCAGCGGGTACTCGGCTCCGGCTTCCGCGAGCGGCGTGACGCCCTGGGCGACGAAGGCGTCGAGCACGTCGACGAACTCCTCGTACGTGGTGGGAATCTCCAGCCCTGCTGCGGCGAAGGCATCCTCGTTGTAGTAGACGCCGACGAACTCGCCGTAGTTCGGAACGCCGAACCAGGTGTCACCGCCCATCACGCCGTCTTCCGAGTACTTGGCGGTGGTCTGCAGCGACGGCGCCAGCTTCTCGTCCCATCCGTACTCCTCGACCGCGTCGGAGATGTCGGCGATCAGGCCGGTGGAGGCGAGGAAGCCTGCCGTCGCGTTGCCCTTGTTGAACTCCATGAGGTCGGGCGCGGCGTCGGTGTCGAGCACCTGGCTCGCCGTCTTCTGGATCTGCTCGAAGGACTTCTCCTCGAACTCGACCTTCGCTCCGGTCTCCTTCTCGAAGATCTTGATGGACTCGGCCCAGGCCTTGCCCATCGCGCTGTCGGCGCCCTCGTAGTGCCAGAGCTTGAGGGTCTGACCGTCGCCGCCCTCTTCGCCCAAACCGGCTGTACAGCCGCTCAGCGCGATGCCGGTCGTCGTGAGCGCGGCCACCAGGGCCAGCGCCTTCGTCCTGCGGGTGCTGCGTGCCATCGTCGGCACTCCTTTCTCAATGGCCCCATGGGCCGGACACTTCACTGGGTCGGATTGTTCAGTTGTGGGCGAGGCATCGTCGAAGCGTTTCGATCGCGAACATGCCGGCGAGCGGGCGAGGAGGGTGGTCAGTCCTGGGCGGGGGAGACGGAGCCGACCGAGCGGTACTCGGGCGGGATGAGGTGGATCTCGGCGGGGGCGAGAGGGTCGTCCAGGCGGCGAACCGCCAGGTCGACCGCGAGTTCGCACGATCGCTGCGGCACGAGTGGGATCGTGTCGACGGGGACCGGCAGTGCGGCGGTGTCGAAGGATGCGGCGGCGGAGATCACCGAGACGTCGTCGCCGACCCGCAGTCCGTGTTCGGCGAGCACGGACAGCAGCACCTGGTGCACATCGTCGACGGCGTGCACGATGAACGCGCGGTCTCCGCGGGCGAGCGCGGTCTCCGTGCACGCACGCACGGCGGACGCATCCGTCACCGCCGAACCGGAGGCTGACCAGTCGAGAGTGACGTCGCGGGCGGCTGCCTGTTCCTGCGCGCCCCGGAGCAGACGGCGGGGGAAGTTCGATTTGCGGTACGAGACCTCGGTCTGACCGAGCAGGGCGATGCGTCGGTGACCCGCGTCGGCGAGACGGTCGACCGCCAGCCGACCGGCCGCTTCGAAGTCGAGGTCGACGCAGGTCAGACCCTCGCGGTCGTCGGGCAGGCCGATGAAGATGGTGGGCGTGCCGACCGAGCGGGCTATGGGGACGCGCTCGTCGTCGGGAGCGACGTCGAGCACGAGGATCGCGTCGACGAGGTTGCTCGCCGCCACGCGGTTCATCCCCTCGGACGCCTGCTCGTCGGTGAGGAGGAGGATGTCGAAGCCCTGCCGCCGTGCGGCGACCGCGGTCGCGAGCACGAAGGCCATGTGGGTGGGGGCGTGCGTGTCGGCGCGCAGCGGCTCGGTCAGGGCGAAGATGTGCGTGCGGCGACCGGCCAGCATGCGTGCGCCGGCATCGGGCTCGTAGCCGAGCGCGTGCACCGCATCCTCGATGCGCATCCGGGTCTTCTCCGACACCGGGCGCTTGCCGCTGAGTGCGTAGGAGACCGTGCTGATCGACACACCGGCGGCGCGTGCCACCTCATGGATCGTCGTCATCGGGACTCCATCGTCATCGTGCGGAAAGCAATCGTCGAAGCGCTTCGCTCACGCTTCTCCAGCGATGATAGACACGACCCGTCGCCCTGCGCAAGCCTTTTGTGGTCATGCGCAACAAATACGCTTCCGCAACCGTGGGAGCGATCCCGCGGTCTAGGGCGACGAGGTCTCGATGGGGGAGGGGATTCGAGACCCCGCCGCCGGCCTAGGACGTGACGCGGATCTCGGCGATGACCTCGCCGTAGGCGGTCTCGCCGACAGGCGTGAAGCCGACGCGGTGGAAGAAGGTCTCGGGCCCGCCCTCGCCGGCCTCGTAGATGACGTTGACGTGGTCGACGTCGCGCGCCTTGGCCTCTTCGACCAGCGCCTCGACGGCGAAGCGGCCGACGCCGCGACCCTGATCGTCGGCGTCGACGTTGATGCGCCACAGCACGGAGCGGAAATGCTCCTCCGGTGCTTCGGGATCGAAGTTCGCGCTGACGAAGCCGACGACCTCGTTGCGGTCGAGGATCACCCGCTGCCAGGAGGTCTGCGGGTTGATGACTGTGGCTGCGATCCCGTACGAGACGGGAGCGAGGAACTGCTCCTGTCCGGGCTTGAGCGACAGGTTGTTCACGGCGACGATCGTCGCAGCGGAGAGTTCGACCATGCGCAGTTCGGACATGGACCCAGGCTAACCCCTCGGGCCGGCACCGACACGTCTCGGTCGAACATTTCGTCCAGAACTGGCCGATCGTCACCACTCGCCGGACGTCGGTGAGGGGCCGGGGCAACGGGCCCGAAGCCACTCAGGTATCTTGGTATCGAGACAAATAGACCACAAGAGCGGAGAACCTCCCGGTGACCGACGAAGCCATCATCTACACCCACACAGACGAGGCGCCGGCACTGGCCACCGCCTCGTTCCTGCCGATCATCCAGGCCTACACGGGTCAGGCGGGCATCGACTTCGAGACCCGCGACATCTCGCTGGCAGGCCGCATCCTGGCCGCCTTCCCGCAGAAGCTCACGCCGGAGCAGCAGGTGGGCGACGCGCTCGCCGAGCTGGGCGGCCTGGCCACGCTCCCCGAGGCGAACATCATCAAGCTGCCGAACATCTCGGCATCGATCCCCCAGCTCAAGGGCGCCATCGCGGAACTGCAGAAGCAGGGCTACGACATCCCCGACTTCCCGGACGAGCCGTCGTCGCTCGAAGAGAAGGACGTGCGCGCGCGCTACGACCGCATCAAGGGCTCCGCCGTGAACCCGGTGCTGCGCGAGGGCAACAGCGACCGCCGTGCGCCTCTCGCCGTGAAGAACTACGCGAAGAAGCACCCGCACCGCAACAAGCCGTTCGCCGCGGGATCGAAGACGCGCGTCGCCACCCTGGGGCACGACGACTTCAAGCACAACGAGCGCTCCTGGGTCGCTGCCCACGACGACGTGCTGAGCTTCCGGCACACGGCCGAAGACGGAACGGTCACCGTGCTGAAGGAGGGCCTCAAGGTCCTGCCGCGCGAGATCATCGACGCGACCTTCCTCTCCGCCAAGGAGCTGGATGCCTTCCTCGCCGAGACGCTGAAGACAGCCGCGGCCGACGACGTGCTGTACTCGGTGCACCTCAAGGCGACCATGATGAAGGTCAGCGACCCCATCATCTTCGGCCACGTCGTGAAGGCGTTCTTCGCCGACGTGTTCGCGCAGTACGGCGACAAGCTCGCCGCGGCAGGACTCAGCGCGAACGACGGACTCGGCTCGATCCTCGCGGGGCTCGCGAACGTGGCGGGTGGCGACGAGATCGCCGCCGCCTTCGACAAGGCGATCGCCGAGGGGCCGCGCCTGTCGTACGTGAACTCGGACAAGGGCACGACGAACCTGCACGTGCCGAGCGACGTGATCGTCGACGCATCGATGCCCGCGCTCGTCCGCAACGGTGGAAAGCTCTGGGGCAAGGACGGGGAAGAGGCGGACACCCTCGCGGTGATCCCCGACTCCTCGTACGCGAGCGTCTACCAGGCCGTGATCGACGACGTGATCGCGAACGGTCCGCTCGACCCGGCGACGATCGGCACGGTCCCGAACGTGGGGCTCATGGCGCAGGCCGCCGAGGAGTACGGCAGCCACGACAAGACGTTCGAGATCGCCGCAGACGGCATCGTCCAGGTGCTCGACAGCGAGGGCACGGTGCTCATCGAGCACACCGTCGGCAGGGGCGACATCTGGCGCGCGACGCAGACCAAGCACATCCCCGTCATGGACTGGGTCAAGCTCGCGGTCACCCGTGCACGCGCGACCGGCGACCCCGCCGTGTTCTGGCTCGACGCGAACCGCTCGCACGACGCCCAGATCATCGCCAAGGTGCACCAGGGCCTCGCGACGCTCGACACCAAGGGCCTCACGATCACGATCCTCGCGCCCGAGGAAGCGACGCGCTACACGCTCGCCCGCATGCGTCACGGGCTCGACACGATCTCGGTCACCGGCAACGTGCTGCGCGACTACCTCACCGATCTGTTCCCGATCCTCGAGGTCGGCACGAGCGCCAAGATGCTCTCGATCGTGCCGCTGCTCGCGGGCGGCGGTCTCTTCGAGACCGGCGCCGGGGGCTCCGCACCGAAGCACGTGCAGCAGCTGGTCGAGGAGAACTACCTGCGGTGGGACTCCCTCGGCGAGTTCTTCGCGCTGGCCGCATCGCTCGAGCACTTCGCCGACCGCACGGGCAACGAGAAGGCCCGCGTGCTGGCCGAGACGCTGGACGCCGCGACCGGCACCTTCCTCGAGGAGGACCGCTCCCCGGGCCGCGCGCTGGGCACCATCGACAACCGCGGCAGCCACTTCTACCTGGGCCTGTACTGGGCTCAGGAGCTGGCGAAGCAGTCGAAGGACGCCGAGCTCGCAGCGGCGTTCGCCCCCATCGCCGCGACGCTCGCCGAGAACGAGGAGAGGATCGTCTCCGAGCTCAACGCGGTGCAGGGCAAGCCGGTGGAGATCGGCGGCTACTACCGTCCCGACGAGGATCTCGTCGCCGCGGTCATGCGTCCGTCCGCCACACTGAACGGCATCGTCGACGCACTGCGCTGACACACGAGAAGGGGGTGGATGCTTCGGCATCCACCCCCTTCTTCATGTCCGCGGGAGAGCGGTTCAGTAGTAGACCGAGACCTCGAGGCCGACCGGCGACCAGTCGTAGACGTACTTGGCGAGATCGATCGGGAGGTTCACGCAGCCGTGGCTCATCCGCTGGCCGAAGTTGTTGTGCCAGTAGGTGCCGTGGAAGCCGATGTTCGGCGCGAACCAGGTGATCCAGGGGACGTCTTCGGTGCAGTAGGGCGCGCCCTCGTAGCAGCCCATGTCCTGGATGGCCGTGTGCGCGAACACCTTGAAGTTGCCGGCCGGGGTCAGCGTGCCGGGCAACCCGGTCGACACCGCCCAGGACTGCACGACCTCGTTGTTCTGGAACAGGTAGGCGCGCTGCGAGCTCAGGTTGATCTCGATGCGGCGGAACAGGTTGACCGTCTCGAAAGCGGTCTCGCCCACGGTGAGCTTGTAGACCCCGTCGCCGGCGGCGAGCTGCTGAGCGAACTGCTCGGCGATGCCCGACGTGTCGCCGACGGCGCGGCCCACGACGCCCTCCTGCTCGGCCCGCAACACGGTGCCGGCGGAGTCGACGATGTTCGTGGCGTTGACCGGCGCCCGGTCGACGAGACCCGGAAGCGTGTCGACGGTGGCCTGGATGGCCTGGGCGTCGGCTTCGATGCGCAGCTGGCCGTCTTCGTCGACCACGGTCAGCCAGGTGGCTGCGACCGCGGGCTTGACCGGCACGGTGCGTTCGTCGCCGACGTAGAAGCCGATCGTCCCGAGCATCGTGTTCAGCTCGGTGGCGGTGGCGGTGGCGTCGTCGTCGGAGACGGCAGGCAGGGCCTCGGCAGGACCGCCGGGGTATTCGAGAGACGTCTTCCCCGCGGCCACCGCATCGGTGAAGGCGGCGGTGAGATCATCGACGTCGATTCCGGTGCCGGGCTCCGAGGCCGTGACGATGTACTTACCGCCGGCGGGGTCGAATGCGACACCGGCGTCCACCGGGTCTTGGAAGCTCGACGGCACGGCGCTGCGCAGCGCCGCTGAGGCCTTCTCCGTATCGAGGGCGATGTCGGCGGGAACCGGATCGCCCATCCACATGCCGAGGTTCCACAGCGGTCGGGCGGCGAAGGCGGCATCGGCGAGAGCGGTCGCATCGAGGGACGCGCCGAGGTCGGCGCCGGTCAGGACCGCGTCATCTCCGTCGCCGGTGAGCGTGACCTCGGTCTCGGCGAGATGCGTGCTGATCGCTTCGGCCGCGGCGCCCGGTGTCATCCATCCGACCGGGATTCCGGCGACGGTGGTTCCCGGGGCGATGAGTACCAGCGAGGCTGCTCCCGCGCCCAGGGCGACGACGCCGAGTCCGAGCCCGATCCAGAGGCCGAGGCGGCGCTTCTTGGGGGCCGGCTCGACGGGGGCCCACGCCAACGGCTGTTCGCCGGTGGTGGGCGGGACGGCGTCGGTGGCCGAATCCCGCGGCGTGAGTACGGCGGTGGGCGTGGCGTCGTCGCCATGCGCCTCGGCTGCTGCGCCCGGCGCAGAAATCAGATCGGTCACGAACTTCACCCCCCGGATCTCAAACGTGTCCTGAGGTCCAATGGTACGGGATGGGAGGTAACGGGGAGGCAACGGTCCGTGATATCGTCCCTCCCCGCGCCAGGTCAGTCGACGATGGCGATGCCGTCGATCTCGACGAGCATCTCCTCGCGGGGGAGACCGGTGAAGACGGTGGTGCGCGACGGGAGGACTCCGCTGAGGGTGTTCGCGGTCACGAAGGCGCCGTAGGCATCGTTCATGATCGGGAAGTCCTCGCGCTTGGTGAGGTACACGCGCAGCATCACGACGTCGTCGAACGTCGCGCCCGATGCCTCGACGATCGCCTTGACGTTCTCGAGGGTGCGAGTGGTCTGCGCGGCCACGTCGCCGGGGAAGAGGTACTCGTTCGTCTGCGGGTCGACCGGGCCCTGGCCGGACACCTGGACGAACGGGCCCTTGCGGATCCCCTGCGAGAAGGTGTGCGCGGGAGCGGGGGCGGCATCGGTGGAAACTCGGATCTTCGCGGTCATGCCGTCCAGCCTAGTAGCCTTGTTAGATGCCTCTACAAATTCCGGATCCCGTTCTCGGCGCCTGGACGAAGGGCTTCCCGGCGCATGCTGCGGGACTCCGACTCTCGGAGGTCGCGGGCGCCGATCTGCGCCTCTCCGACCTGGTCACTCCGGTGCTCACGGTGCATGAGGGCGCACTCGCGCACAACGAGGGGACCGTCTTCGCATGGGCGCGGGAGCAGGGGGTGCTGCTCGCGCCGCACGGCAAGACCACGATGGCGCCGGCCCTCTGGCAGCGGCTCCTCGAAGCGGGCGCGTGGGGCATCTCGGTCGCGACGCCGTGGCAGGCCGAGGTCGCCGTCGACGCCGGTGTCGCGACGGTGCTGATCGCCAATGCTGTGACAGATGCCGCGGCGGTGCGCCGCCTGAGCGCACTGCTCGCCGCCGATGACGGGCTGCGGGTGCTGTGCTGGGCGGATTCCCTCGCCGGCGTCGCGATCCTGGCGGACGGGACGCGCGGTGCCGTGCGGCCGCTCGACGTGCTGGTGGAGCTCGGCGGCGCGCAGGGCCGCACCGGCGCCCGCAGCGTGGAGGAGGGCGAGCGGATCGCGCAGGCGATCTCGGAGGCTCCCGGGCTGCGACTCGCCGGTGTCGCCGGGTACGAAGGTCCGTTCGGGCCGGATCGCAGCGACGCTTCCGTCGCGGCCGTCGACGCGTATCTCCGGACGATCGTCGAGCTGCACACGCGCCTGGTGTACCCCGCGGACATCCGCCCTGTGCTCAGCGCGGGCGGCAGCTCGTTCCCCGATCGGGCTGCCACGGTACTCGCGCCCCAGGGCGCGGAGGCCGACGTCGTCCTGCGGTCTGGTGCCTTCCAGATCCACGACGACGGGTTCTACTCCCGCATGTCGCCGTTCGGCCCGTTGACCGGAACCGCGCCACTTCGTTCGGCGATGCACGCCTGGTCGCGTGTCGTCTCGCAGCCGGAACAGGGCCTCGCCCTGTTGGACGCGGGCCGTCGAGATGTGCCGTTCGATCTCGATCTGCCGGTCCCGCAGTCGGTCGACGGTGAGATCACGGCGCTCAACGATCAGCACGCGTTCCTGCGGCTCGCGGACGGCGCTTCGGCGGGGGTCGGCGACGTGGTGCGTCTGGGCCTCTCGCACCCATGCACGGCGTTCGACAAGTGGCGGGTGGTCGCCGTGATCGACGATCCCGACGCGGATGACCCGCGCGTGATCGGGGCGGTCGCGACATGCTTCTGAGTGCGGAGAAGGCGGCGGCCGGCCTGGTGCGGGTCTACCGCGGAGCGACGGTCGTCGACGGGACGGGGGCGGCGCGCTACGTGGCCGACGTCGCCGTCGAGGGTGCCCGGGTGGCCGCGGTGCTGACGAAGGAAGCCACCGAGGGCCTCGAGCTTCCGGATGGGGCGACGGAGATCGATGCGGCCGGCCTGGTGCTGGCCCCGGGATTCATCGACATGCACGCGCACAGCGACCTCGCCGTGCTGAGCGGCGCTGCCCACGAGGCGAAGATCCGGCAGGGGGTCACCACCGAAGTGCTCGGTCAGGACGGCCTTGGCTACGCCCCGTCGGACGACCGCGCGGCCGCCGTCATCCCCGGCCAGATCGCCGGATGGAACGGCATGCCCGCCGAGGTGCCCTGGCGGACGATGGACGACCTGCTCGCCGCGATCGATGCCGCAGCCGTGGCCAACGCCGCAGTGCTCGTGCCGCAGGGGAACCTCAGGATGATGGTCGTCGGGCATGAGAACCGCCCGGCGACGTCGGCCGAGATCTCCGCCATGGCGGACCTGCTCGGCGCGGCGCTGGATGCCGGTGCGTTCGGGATGTCGAGCGGCCTCACCTATACGCCGGGGATGTACGCCGACACGGCGGAGCTCGAGGCGCTGTGCCGCGTGGTCGCGGAACGGGGCGGTTACTGGGCGCCGCACACGCGCAGCTACGGCGGGGGAGCGCTCGACGCCTATCGGGAGGCGCTCGACATCGGCCGCCGCACCGGGTGTCCCGTCCACCTCACCCACGCCACGATGAACTTCACCCCGAACCGGGGGCGGGCAGCGGAGCTCCTCGCTCTCATCGATGAGGCCATCGCGGATGGCGTCGACGTGACCCTGGACACCTATCCCTATCTGCCGGGAGCCACCACGCTCGCGGCCCTGCTGCCGAGCAGGCTCGCCGCCACGGGCGACCTGTTGCGTGCTGTCGCCGAGCTGGACGCGGCCGGTCGGGAGACGGTCCGAGTCGAGCTCGAAGAGGTCGGCTGCGACGGCTTCCACGGTGAGAGGGCCGACTGGACGCAGATCCAGATCTCCGGCACGGTCCATCCTGACCTGGTCGACCTGGTCGGTCGGACGGTCGCCGAGATCGCCGAGACCACGGGGCGTCGAGCCGTCGACGTCGTGCTCGACACGATCATCGCCGATGCCGGGGCCACCGGCATCCTGATGCACATCGGCGACGAGGAGAACGTCCGCGCGATCATGCGCCACCCGCAGCACACCGGCGGAAGCGACGGCATCCTGATCGGTGCGCGGCCGCACCCCCGTGGCCGGGGCACGTTCCCGCGCTATCTCGGACACTACGTGCGCGAGCTCGGCATCCTCACGCTGGAGGAGGCGGTGCAGCACCTGGCGGGTACACCGGCCAGACGGCTGGGCCTCGACCGCGACGATGCTCCGCGCGGTGTGATCCGCTCCGGCGCGACCGCCGACCTGGTGCTCTTCGATCCCGAGACCATCGCCGCCGGCGCGACCTTCGACGAGCCGTTCACCCCACCGCTCGGCATCGTCGAGGTGCTGGTCGGCGGAGTGCCCGTGGTCTCCGACGGCGAGCCCACCGGTGCCACGCCGGGGCGGGCGCTGCGGATGCCGCCGGTGGCCCATCGAGCCACGGTGCCGCGCATCGACGCACGCATCGACCCGCTGGCAACAGGTTTCGCCTGGTCGGACGAGACACCCGTGCTCGCCACCGCGGAGCTCGCCACCGTTGCGGGCCGGCTGGGTGGAGTCGGTCGCGACGACGGACGGCCGGGCATCCGCCTCGTGGTCGATGAGACGCTCGGCGCCGATGCCGCAGCGGCGGGTCGCATCGCACCGGAGGCGTTCCGCGTGAGCGTGAGCGCCTCGGGTATCGAGGTCCGGGGTGCGAGTCCTGCCGGCGTGTACCGGGGTGCCACGGTGCTGCGGCAGCTCCGTGACCCGGACGGAGCGACGACGCCGATTCCGGCCGGAGTCTGGGAGGGAGCGCCCGCCTATGCGTGGCGAGGCGCGATGCTCGACGTCGCACGTCACTTCCGGACCGTGGAAGAGGTCCGTCGTCTCATCGACCAGCTCGCGGATCACCATCTCAACGTCCTGCACCTGCATCTCTCGGATGACCAGGGCTGGCGGTTCGAGGTGCCGGGCTTCCCCCGCCTCACCGAGATCGGTGCCCGTCGAGCAGCGACGCAGCGCGGCCACGGTCCGCTCGCGACCGTCGAGCCCGGCGTCCATGAGGGCTTCTACACGACCGCCGAGTTGCGTGATCTCGTGAGGTACGCCGCCGAACGCTTCGTCACGCTCGTCCCGGAGGTCGAACTCCCCGGTCACGTGCAGGCCGCGCTCGCCGCCTATCCTGAGCTCGGGAACACCGACGTCGGCGACCCGGTCGAGTCGCCGTGGGAGCGGTTCGGCGTGAACCCGCGCACGCTCGCGCCCACCGAGGCCTCGCTGGCCTTCGGGCGCGCGGCCATCGACGCGCTGTGCGACGTGTTCGACTCGGAGTGGATCGGCATCGGCGGTGACGAGGTCCCGGTGACCGAGTGGGCGCAGAGCGCCGCGGCCGCCGCGCGTGTGCAGGAGCTCGGACTCGCCACCGCGCACGACGTGCAGCCGTGGTTCACGGCCCATTTCGTCGCTCACGTACGCGCCAGAGGTCGCACGGCGCTGGCGTGGGACGAGGTGCTCGAGGGTGACGTGCCCGACGGCGTCCGGATTCTCGCATGGCGTGGCCCGGTCGCGATGCGCGCGGCTCTCTCGCGGGGCATCGAGGTCGTGGCCTGCCCCGACCTCGAGGCGTACCTCGACTACCCGCAGTCCGAATCCGCGGAGGAGCCCATCAGGGTCGGCCCGCCACTGACGATCGAGCGGGCGTACACCCTGCGCGTCGAGGACGGAGCCGTCGGCGGTCAGGCCAACGTCTGGAGCGAGCATCTGCCCACCCGTGATCGGGTCGACTTCGCGATGTTCCCTCGTCTGTCGGCGATCGCCGAGCGGCTTTGGGAGGGTGGTGACCCGGCACCGTTTGCGGACTTCGGTCGACGTCTGCCGATGCAGCTGCGCCGTCTCCGCGCGGCGGGGGTGCGGTATCGTCCACTGGACGGACCTGCACCCGATCAGCGTCGTCCCGGAGTGCCCGGCAAACCCCTCACGGTCGAGGCGCGCGAGCGCATCGTCGCCGGTCTGGTGACGCGGCTTCTCGAGCGTTCGGAGGACGCCTCCGCCGAGCTTCGAAAGTAATGTAACGTTTCGGTAACCCTCCTCGCGCGACCGCGGGGAGAGGTTGCACAAATTTTGTTCGTAAGGTCTACTAACAAACATGTCCGTTTCGGATGAACAGCGTCCCGCGCCGCCGGTAGAGTACCTCGGCGCGAACACGCATGCCTTCGGCCCGGGGCGCCACCTGCGCTCGCGTGCGAAAGTGCTTCCCGAGCATGCACGCGGCCACAACCGTGCACTCGTGCTGCAGACGCTGTATCACGCCGGTGCGATGAGCCGTGCGGATCTCTCGCGAGAGACCGGGCTGACCCGAGTCACGATCTCCGACCTGGTCGCCGAATTCATCGCCGACGGCATCGTCATCGAGATGGGCGTCCGCGAGGCCGTAGGTCCGGGCAAGCCGCCCATCCTGATCGACATCGACCGCGTCGGCCACCAGATCCTCGGCCTCGATCTCTCGGGTCCCAGCGCTTTCACCGGCGCGGTGCTGAGCCTCGACGGCGACGTGCTCGAACGGCGTGAGGTGCCGAGGCCGGACTCGCCCGACGGCGAAGCGGCGTACGCGGCCCTGCACGAGCTCGCCAAGACCCTGGTCGCCGCTTCCACGCAGCCGCTGCTCGGCGTCGGCATCGGAACTCCCGGTGTCGTGCGGCCCGATGGACTCGTCCTCAGCTCGCCGAACCTCGGCTGGACGAACTTCCCGCTCGAGGCGAAGCTCGGCATCGACCTCGATCTGCCCGTCCTCGCCAGGAACGACGCCAACGCGGCGGTGCTCGCCGAATACACGTTCGGCGATGCGAAGGCCGACTTCATGCTGATCAAGATCGGCAAGGGCGTTGGCGCCGGGCTCATCACCGGCAGCCAGCCGCTGCTGGGCAGCCGCTTCGCGGCGGGGGAGATCGGACACGTCGTCGTCGGCACCGACGGCGGTCCCCGATGTGCCTGCGGCAAGGATGGCTGTCTCGAGGCCTGGCTGAGCGTCAGCCGCCTGCGTGCGGCGCTGGAGTCCGACTCCGACGCTCGCGACGAGATCCTGCGCGACGCCGGAACGCGCATGGCGATCGCCGTCGCTCCGATCGTCGCTGCTCTCGACCTCTCCGAGGTCGTGCTCTCCGGTCCCGCAGATCTGCTCGACGGCATCCTGATCGATGCCGCGATCGAGACGCTGCACGCCCGCACGCTCGAGGGTGTGTTCGAGGACGTGGTCGTGCGCCGGACCCATCAGGAGGACATCGTCCTGCGCGGTGCCGCCGTGATGGTGCTCTCCGGCCAGCTGGGCGTGTCGTGACGCTCCCCTTCGCCACCGCGGAGACCGCGGGGAGCAGCATCCGATGAGTGATGCGCGTGCTGCCGACCCCGCCGGTCGGCGGATTCGAGTGGGCCTGGACGTCGGCGGTACCAAGATCGACGCCGTGGCTGTAGACCCTTCCGGGGAGATCATCGGCCGACTCCGCCGGGTCACCGGCTGGGGAGACGATGCCGTCGTCGAGAGCATCGTGACGGCCGTCAGCGGGCTCGCCGATGAAGTCGGATTGTCGCTGTCGGACATCGGCTCCGTCGGAATCGGCATCCCCGGGCTGGTCGACGCCGACGCCGGCCGCGTCGACCATGCGGTCAACCTCGGCGTGGAATCCCTCGATCTCGCCGACCGTGCCGAACAGGCGCTCGGCATGCCGTTCCGTGTGGAGAACGATGTGAAGGCGGCCGCACTCGGTGCGGCGGCCCTGAGCGGGGTCACCGGGTCGATGGCATATCTCAACCTCGGCACCGGCGTCGCCGCCGGCATCGTGATCGACGGCCGCATCTGGCGCGGCGCCCGTGGCACAGCCGGGGAAGTGGGGCACCTCTCGGTCGATCCGAAGGGACGCCTGTGCGGATGCGGTCAGCATGGCTGCGTCGAGACGTTCTGCGGCGGCGGAGCGCTCGCCAAGGCCTGGGGTCGCCCGGGCGCGCTGCCGATCAGAGACATCTTCGACGCCGCGGACGCCGGCGATCCGCTCGCTCTCGCGCTCCGAGAGGACCTGTTCCACGGCGCTGCCGCCGCCGTTCGTGTGCTCGTCCTCTCGGCCGACGTCGAGACCGTCGTCATCGGAGGAGGGCTCACGGCTCTCGGCGACCGCCTGGAGGCCGGCGTACGTGCGGCGCTGCATGCCGGCGCCGACGCGTCGCCGTTCATGCGGTCCCTCCGCCTGGATGAGAGAATCGAACTGCTTCCGGCCGGGTCTCCCGCTGCCGCTTTCGGCGCCGCACTGGTCGGCGCATCCATCACCGAGAAGGAGATCGTCCCGCATGGCTGAGGTCGTCATCGTCGAGAATGCCGAGGCCGCAGGCGCCTTGGTCGCCACCGAGATCGTCGAGCTGATCGAACGCCGGGCGGATGCGGTGCTGGGGCTGGCGACCGGATCCACTCCGCTTCCCGTGTACCAGGCGCTGCGCACGCAGCTCGCCGGTCGCGACGTCTCGCAGGTGCGCGGCTTCGCGCTCGACGAGTACGTCGGCATCGACCCGTCGCACCCGGAGAGCTACCGCTCCGTGATCACGCGCGAGGTCGTCGAACCACTCGGTCTCGACCCGCAGCGCATCCACGTTCCCAACGGCGCTCTCGCGACGATCCAGCACGCCGGCGACGACTACGAGGTCGCCATCGATGCGGCCGGTGGGGTCGACCTGCAGATCCTCGGGATCGGTACCGACGGACACATCGGCTTCAACGAGCCGGGGTCGTCCTTCGCGTCGCGCACCCGGGTGAAGACGCTCACGGAGCAGACCCGCGAGGACAACGCGCGCTTCTTCGACTCCATCGACGACGTGCCGATGCACTGCATCACGCAGGGACTCGGCACCATCCTGAAGGCGCGGCACCTGGTGCTGCTCGCTTTCGGCGAAGGCAAGGCCGAGGCCGTGGCCGGCGCCGTCGAGGGACCGCTCACCGCGCTCCTTCCGGGCTCCGCCATCCAGCTGCACCCGCATGCGACGATCGTCGTCGATGAGGCTGCGGCATCGCGTCTCGCTCTTGCCGACTACTACCGCTACACGTTCGCGAACAAGCCGGCCTGGCAGGGCATCTGACGCCTGTCCGGCGCGTTCAGCCCGCCAGCGCGGGCCAGGCGATCGGCAGCAGGTGCTCGACGCTCAGGGGCGCCAGGGGGAGTGTCGCGACGTCTGCCGGCGTGATCCATCGCAGTTCAGCGAGCTCCGCCTGGACCGTGACGGCTCCGGGGTCGACGGATGTCGCGAAGGCCGCAGCGACGACACGGTGCCCCGGTTCGTTCGCGGCCGCGGAGATGAAGGTCCCGAGTGGGTGAAGGTCACTCTCGTCGAGCGTGAGTCCCAACTCCTCGTGGAGCTCGCGGATCAGGGTCTGCACCGCGGATTCGCCCGGCTCGGGCTTGCCTCCCGGCTGCATGAACCGCGTGGTGCCCTGCTTGCGGACGACCAGCACCCGGCCTTCGGCATCGATGATCACGGCCGCGCTCACATGGATGTCAGGCATCGGGGCTGAACACCTTTCCCGGGTTGAGGATGCCGAGGGGATCGAACACCGCGGCGATCTGCCGTTGCAGCTGCCACTGGTCGTCACCGAGCTCTTCGGCGAGCCAGCGGCGCTTCAGCACGCCGATGCCGTGCTCTCCGGTCAGGGTCCCGCCGAGGCGGATCGCCGCGCGGAACAGCTCGTCCGCCGCGACCCACACCTCGGGCGGAACGTCCGGACCTTCGAAGAGGAAGTTGGGGTGCAGATTGCCGTCGCCGGCGTGCGCCACCGTCGGGATGGTGAGCGCGTGCTCGCGTTCGATGCGCGCGATCTCGTCGAACATGGCGGGCATCGCGCTGCGCGGCACGGAGACGTCCTCGATGAGCGTCGTTCCCAGTGACGCCATCGCCGCGTGCATCGATCGGCGGATCGCGAGCAGCTGTTCGCCCTCCGCGCGATCGTGCGAGACCACAGTGACCCCGCCATGGGAACGGAGGATCTCCGCGATGGCGTCGGCCTCGGCACGGGCGGCGGGTCCGTCGGTCTGAATGGTGAGCTGGGCCGCCCCCGGCGTCGGGGCGACGAGACCGAGGAGCGCGTGCACGGCGGTGAGGCTCGCGGCATCCATCAGCTCCATGATCGCCGGTTGCACCCCGGCGGCGGTGACAGCGGCAGAAGCGGAGGCTGCGGCGCGCACGCCGGGGAAGGTGGCGACGACCGTGCAGGTCTCTCCGGGCACGAGCCTGCGCAGCTTGAGGGTCGCTCCCACCACGACACCCAGCGTGCCTTCGGAGCCGACGACCAGTGCGGTGAGGTCGAGACCGGTGACGCCTTTGACGCTCCGGTGGCCGAGGTGCAGAAGCCGTCCGTCCGCGAGCACGAGGTCGGCGCCCAGCACGGCATCGCGGACGACACCGTATTTGGCGCAGAGCAGTCCGCCGGCACCGGTGGCGATGTTGCCGCCCACCGTGGAGATGTCGCGGCTGGCCGGGTCGGGCGCCCACCACAGGCCATGCCGGGCGAGCTCCGTGTTGAGGTCGGCGTTCAGGATGCCGGGTTCGACGACCGCGAGCAGATCGTCTGGTCGCACCTCGCGGATCGCGGTCATCCGCCGCAGGGACAGCACGATCTCGCCACTGCCGGCGTTGGCGGCACCGGCGAGTCCGGTGCCGGCACCGCGGATGACGACGGGGGTGCGCGTGGCCGTCGCGATGCGCATGGTCTGCTGGACGTGCTCGACCCGTTCGGCGTGGATGACGGCGATCGGGCGTCCGGCGGCGGCATGACCGGAGCGGTCTGCTCTGGCCTGCTCGAGAACAGTCTCGTCGGTGTCGACGAGCGCGCCGAGCGTCTCCTTCAGCCGTGCCAGGACGCTCACGGCCGCGCGCTCACCACGAGAGGCTCACGACAGTGCGCGCCGACCACTGAGAACGCCCGCGACGACGGCCACCAGGGCGAACGCGGTGCCGATCAGCGCCTGGCCCATCGACCACCAGGCGATCGTGACGCCGACGTAGATCAGCAGCTCGACGGCGGCGCGGAGGAACGGGTGCACGCGCAGTACCGGGCGCGGAGACAGGAAGAGCGCCCAGACGAGGATCACGAGCACCGGCGCACCGATACCGAGGATGACGTTCCAGGGGAGGTCCCAGCTGGCGAAGCCCCACAGGGCGAGGGAGGCGACCGCAGCGACCAGGACGACGGTGCGGACGACGTCGAGAGCGGAGATGGTCGGGCGCTCGACGCCGGGGACGGGTGCGGGATCCGAGGACATGCATCCAGTCTATTCGGCGTCCGGAGCGTCCTCAGCCGGTGCGATGGCGGCGGTTTCGGTGGCGGGTGCGTCGGTGGCGGGTGCGGAGTCGACCGGCTCCTCGGGAGCAGGTGCTACCGGTGCCGGTGCGGCCGGTGCGGGTGCCGGTGCCGGTGCGGCCGGTGCGGGTGCAGCCTGTGCGGGTGCAGCCGGCGCGGGCTCGACGGGTGCCGGCGCGGGCTCGACGGGTGCGGGCTCGGCGGGAGCCGGCTGCGTCTCCGCGGCGGTGACGGCCGTCGTCGTGTCGTCGCCCTCGAGAGCCTGTTCCGCCTCCTGCAGGACGGCCTCGACGGCGGGGCCGGATTCGAGTGCCAGCAGAGTCGTGTCGGCGGACGGGCCGATCTTGTCAGCCAGGACGTAGCGGAACGTGACGACGGTCGTGTCGGCGTCCACGACCTGCCAGAAGCTCGGACGAAGATCGATCGTCCCGGTGCCCGCGTCGTCGAGGACGATGCTGTCGCCACCGCCGCCGCTGCCGTCGAGGAGCGCTTCGACCGTCGTTCCCGGTGCGCCGGTGACCGGCACGCTGTAGTGGATGGTGAAACCGCTGAACCAGATGGTCGCAGCGGACCAGGTGGGTGCCTCCGTCGGGTCCACCGGATCGACCGGGTCCACGGGATCGACCGGGTCCACCGGATCCACGGGATCGACGGGATCGACGGGATCGACGGGATCGACGGGATCGACGGGATCGACGGGATCGACGGGATCCACGGGATCCACGGGATCCACGGGATCCACGGGATCCACGGGATCCACCGGGTCAACGGGATCGACGGGATCGACGGGAGTCGCGGGGGGAACCGGCGGAGCGATGACCGGGCCGGCGTCTTCCCGCGGCTGCGCCGGCGAGGAGTCTTCCTCAGGAGGAATGACCGGCGCCTCTTCCGGCACGGTCTCCGGCTCGTCGATGACGATCGGCTCGTCGAGGTTCAACGAGGCGTCGGGGCCGACCTGCGAAGTGATCGACGACGGGTCGGAGTCTCCGGCGCTGGGCTGCGATGTGGCCGGGTCCGCCCCGGCGAGTCCAGGAATGATGGTTGCCGCGGCGACGACTCCCGCGACGACCAGCGCAGCGGAGCCCGCGCCGACGAGGGCGCCGATCCCCGTCAACGCGCCACCGGTCGAGCCCGCTCCTGCGGTCGCACCGCCGCCGGCGGCGCCACCCGACCCGGTCCCGCCACCCGAGGAGGCGATGCCCGTCGCTGCCGGACCCGTCGGGTCTCCGGCGAACACCGCTCCGGGGATGCCGGACGGCATGGCAGCCAGAGCCACGATGGGAGTGCCGGCGCCCTGCAGCGTCGCAAGGTATCCGGCCGCGCCGGTGACGCCGAGCACGAGCGGGAGCAGCACGAGGGCGAGGCGCTTGGAGACGTCTTTGGCCTCGGCAGCGACGATCATGCATCGGGCGCACTCATCGAGGTGCAGCTCGAGGCGCTTGTGGTCACGAGTGCTGAGGTTGCCGCGCGAGTAGGCGCCGAGATGTTCGATCGTCCACTGGCATTCGGAGCCTTCGTCGGCGCTGCGCAGATGAGCCTGGATCCAGGCCTCGCGGAGGCCTTCGCGAGCGCGGAACGCCAGCTGCGACACCGCGCCGGACTTCATGCCCAGCAGGTGTCCGACTTCCTGCGGCTTCATCTGCTCGATCTCGGTGTACCAGAGCACCTCCTGCCAACGGGAGGGAAGGCTGCGGAAAGCCTGCGCGGTGAGGCTCCGATCGAGCGCCTCGTTCGCGGCCTGGTCGGTGGTGTCGGGGTCGGCGACGGCGTCGAGCTCGTCGATCGCGGTCTCCCGGCGGGCGCGACCCCATCCTGCGGCAGTGTTGCGGATGCTCGTGAAGAGGTAAGCGCGGAAGGAGCCGTTGGGACCGCCGCCCTTGAGGATCGCCTGGTAGATGCGGGTGTACGCCTCTTGGACCAGGTCGTCCGGGTCGATCGAGGAGGTGACCGAGCGAGCGACCGCGAGGCCGGACGGATAGTGGCGACGCCAGAGTTCGCCGAACGCGCCTGTGTCGCCCGAGCGGGCTCGCAGGATCAGGTCGGCGTCGCCGATCGGTTCGTCGTGAGTCGTGTTCTCTTCGTGCACAATCATCCATCTGTCGCGGGCGCAGGTACGTCTCTACAGGGTGAGATGCGTGAGGGCGCCGCTCATCACGCGACTTCATCATTCTCTCGCGAATCTCCCAGCTAAGCCACCCTTCCCTGCGGATTCTGAACAGATATACGGGATCTCGCCAGGCCGACCGGGAGCCCGCGGCCCGCGGGAGCACGGCGGCACGAACTTTTTTCCGAAGTCGCGTAATGAACCCGAGGGGTCGCCGTCTCATCCCATAGGGACAGCCGTACGAACTCCACCGGGGGGCGGAGTTCAGGTGCTGGTGTGAAGGACATGCACCGGTCGGGCGGGTCGGGATCCTCGGGGGAGGAGAGCCCGGCCCCCCATCTCTGCACACGAGGAAGAGACCGCCGATCTGGGGACCGGCGGCCTCCCGCGTGGATCGGTCCTCGGACCGGGGTGGCTTTCCGAAGATTTTCGAGAAGTCGCGTAATGAATCGGTGGGGATGCCGTCTCATCCCATAGAGACAGCCGTACGAATTCCTCCGGGGGGCGGGATTCAGGCAGCGGTCGGTCGGGATCCTCGGGGGAGGAGAGCCCGGCCACCGGCTCTGAGAGGGGAACGGGGCCGTCGATCTGGGGACCGGCGGCCCCCCACCCGAACCTGAACGACCGGAGAGCGCAGGGTTGCGCGTCGCGCGATGCTCTGCTGCCTCTAGGCGTGCAGCCGTGGTCCTGACCACACTCGTGCGACGCGCAGCTCGGCATCCAGCAGTACGGCATCTCCGAGCATCCCGACCCGGAGCCCGCCGAGTTCGGCGGAGCGGCCGATCGCCCGCGCCGGCGTCTCGGTGAGGGCCCGCACGGCTTCAGCGACGTCCACCCCGGCGGCCACCGTGCGTCGCAGCGCGACATCCTGGGTGAGGGTCGACCCGGCGATCGAACCGGTGTCATCGGTTCGGGCGACGCCGTTCTCGACCGTGACGCTCACCGCTCCGAGGTCGTAGTGGCCGTCGGCGCTTCCGGCCGCGGCCATGGCGTCGGTGATGAGGGCCACTCGGCCGGGCGCGGAGTCGAACACGAGCTTGATGACGTGCGGGTCGAGGTGCACGTTGTCGGCGATCGCCTCCAGCACCACACGATGATCTGCGGCGGCGGCGAGCACCGGTCCGGGAGCACGATGGTGGATGCCGGGCATCGCATTGAACGCGTGGGTGAGGATCGACGCGCCGGCCTCGAATGCGGCGACCGCCATCGCCGCGTCGGCATCGGTGTGTCCCACGGCTGCCGCGGATCCGGCGGCCACGATCTGTCGGATCGCGTCGAGTCCGCCCGGAAGCTCCGGCGCGATCGTCACCTGCCGGACCGTGCCGCGGCCCGCGTCGAGCAGACGCGCGACGTCGGCCGCAACCGGGTGGCGCAGAAGCGCGGGCTCGTGCGCGCCGTGGTGGCCCGGGTCGAGGAAGGGTCCTTCGAGGTGCGAACCGAGGATGTCCGCATCGGTCTCGGTCAGGTCGGCGATCGTGGCGACGTTGCGCGCGAGCGCGTCGATCGACGCCGTCACGAGCGACACGACCGCCCGGGTGGTGCCGTGCGCGCGATGCAGACCGCGCCCGGTGCGGATCGCCTCCACCCCGTCGTCGAACGATGCACCGGCACCGCCGTGTCCGTGGATATCGATGAAACCCGGGGTGAGCAGGGCGCCGGGTCCGGCATCCGCCGCGGCGTCGACGACCTCATCGGCGGGCGACCAGTCGGCGCCGGTGCCGCGAGCCGTGACGGCGCCGTTCTCGATGCGGACCCAGCCGTCTTCGGTGATCTCGCCGCGATCGACGATCCTGGCCGAATGGACGACCAGTGAACCGGTCGCGGAGGAGTGGGTGCTCAACGTTCGCTCCAGGGGATCTCGTCTGCGGGGTGGAAATCGACCCCCTCAGCCTTCCACAGCGGGGCGAGCGCTCCGACCCGCTCGCGGAAGGACTCCCACACCCGCTCGGGAGCGTGCTGCGGCGACCATGCCACCTCCGCCTGGGCGGCCACGCGGGGGAAGACCAGCTGCTCGACGTCGCCGAGTGTGCGCGTGGTCTCGGACCACAGCGGCGCTTCGACGCCGAGGATCGCGGCATCCGGCACGTCGAGGACCGCGGTCGGCTCCCACTCGTAGGCGGAGCGGACGTCGATGATCGCGGCCCAGGTGAGTCCCAGGGGGAAGTCCTCGGTGTACTTCATGTCGAGGTAGGTGACGTCGGCCGCGGACATGATCAGTGCGCCGCCGCGCTCGACGAAGTGCGCGGCCTCTTCCGCATGGGCGCCCTCCGGGGTCGTCTTGCCCCAGTACTGCCCGACCGTACCCTCGGCGATGTTCGCCGCCGATCCCATCTCATGCCAGGCGACCGGTGTCTTGCCCGCGTCGACCACGATCGCGGTGGCGCGCTCGGCGAACAGGTCGAAGTCCGCCTGGGGCGTGCCGAGCGACTCGTCGCCGCCGATGTGGATGTACGGACCGGGTGTCATCTCGGCCAGCTCGCGGACGACGTCGCGCACGAAGTCGTACGTGCGCTCCTCGTGGATGCGCACGCTGGAGTGTCCGACGCCCCAGCCCAGGTAGCTCTCGCCGGCGACCGGCAGCGCCTGGCCGAGGCGTTCCGAATCCGCGATCAGGTTGTCGTTCATGACCGGCTCCTCGACGAGCTCCGGGTAGGCGACGCCGATCGCGTGCGTGTGACCGGGGAGGTCGATCTCGGGGATCACGATCATGTGCCGGGATGCGGCGTACGCGACGATCTCCCGGTAGTCGTCCTTCGTGTAGAAGCCGCCAGGGTCGCCGTTCGCCGACGTGCCGGCCGACAACTCCGTGAGCCGCGGCCAGGAGTCGATGTGCACACGCCACCCCTGGTCGTCGCTGAGGTGGAGGTGCAGATGGTTGAGCTTGAGTGCGCTCGTGCTGTCGATGAACTTCTTGACGTCGTCGACGCCGAAGAAGTGCCGGGCCACGTCGAGCATCACGCCGCGCCGGGCGAAGCGGGGGGAGTCGGCGATGTCGGCGCCGAGGAGCGTCCAGCCGGAGTCGTCCTGCCGGAGCAGTTGCAGCAGTGTCTGCACGCCGTAGAAGAGTCCGGCCTCGTCGGCGCCGACGACGACGGCCCGCTCACCGATCTCGAGCGTGTAGCCCTCCGGCGCCGACGAATTCGGGTCGACGAACAGCTCGATCTCGGCGGGGGCCCCGTCGGCGACGGAGAGGCGGATGCCGGTGCGGCGCTCCACCGCGTCGATCAGTTGGGCGGCGGCGGGGGAGGAGCCGAGCACGCGCGTCGTCGCGGTGACGGGCATCCGCCCTTCTCGTGCGGCGGCGGAGACGGGCACGGGCACGAGAGGAAGGGGATGAGGAAGGACCATGAACAAAACCTACCTGCCGCGGCCCCTCAACGGAACGGGGAATCGAATCGATTCTGTGGCGGGGTGTCGATGTCTCCGCGTCCGCCGCCTCGGGCATCCGCTATGCTCGTAACCGTCGCGACTGGCGTCTGGGTGGACTACCACCGGGGAGCGACTGACCACGGAATTCGACCGCGCGCCTGGGCCGATAGGAACACCCCTTTCGAATCCGTCGTCAAAGGAGCATGTCACCATGACCGACCGTTACTTCAACGCCCCGCTCGCCGAGGTCGACCCCGAGATCGCACAGGTCCTCGACCGTGAGCTGAAGCGTCAGCAGACCTTCCTCGAGATGATCGCCTCGGAGAACTTCGTTCCCGTCTCGATCCTGCAGTCGCAGGGTTCCGTGCTCACGAACAAGTACGCCGAGGGATACCCCGGCCGCCGCTACTACGGTGGCTGCGAAGAGGTCGACGTCGCGGAGTCCCTCGCGATCGAGCGGGCGAAGAGCCTGTTCGGCGCCGAGTTCGCGAACGTGCAGCCGCACTCCGGCGCGTCGGCGAACGCCGCGGTCCTGCACGCGATCGCCCGCCCCGGCGACACCCTGCTCGGCCTGTCGCTCGACCAGGGCGGCCACCTCACGCACGGCATGAAGATCAACTTCTCCGGCCGGCTCTACGACATCGTCGCGTACGGTGTCGACCCCGAGACCTCGACCATCGACATGGCGGAGGTCCGCCGCCTCGCGATCGAGCACAAGCCCAAGGTCATCATCGCCGGCTGGTCGGCCTACCCGCGCACCATGGACTTCGCGGCCTTCCGCGAGATCGCCGATGAGGTCGGCGCGCTGCTCTGGGTGGACATGGCGCACTTCGCCGGTCTGGTCGCCGCGGGTCTGCACCCGAACCCGGTTCCGCACGCGCACGTCGTCTCCTCGACCGTGCACAAGACCATCGGTGGCCCGCGCTCGGGCTTCATCCTCACGAACGACGCCGAGCTCGCCAAGAAGATCAACACCGCGGTCTTCCCGGGCCAGCAGGGCGGACCGTTGATGCACGTGATCGCCGCCAAGGCGACCGCGTTCAAGCTCGCCGGCACCCCGGAATTCAAGGAGCGCCAGGAGCGCGTGCTACGCGGAGCGAAGCTCATCGCCGAGCGCCTTTCGCAGCAGGACGTGAAGGATGCCGGCATCGCGGTGCGCTCGGGCGGCACCGACGTGCACCTGGTGCTGGTCGACCTGCGCGACGCCGAGATCGACGGCAAGCAGGCGGAAGACCTGCTGCACGACATCCACATCACCGTGAACCGCAACGCCGTTCCGAACGACCCGCGTCCGCCGATGGTGACCTCGGGTCTGCGCGTCGGCACGCCGGCGCTCGCGACCCGCGGCTTCGGTGACGCCGAGTTCACCGAGGTCGCCGACATCATCGCCCTCGCGCTGCTGCCGGGTGCGGATGTGGAGTCGCTGCGCGCCCGCGTCGACGCCCTGGCCGCCGCGTTCCCCCTCTACCCGGACCTGCAGCAGTGACGGCGAAGATCCTCGACGGGAAGGCGGCTTCCGCCGCGATCCGTGCCGAACTCACCGAGCGCGTCGCCGCGCTGAAGGCACGGGGCATCACCCCGGGCATCGCGACGGTCCTCGTGGGCGCGGACCCGGCATCGCAGCTGTACGTGGGCATGAAGCACCGGCAGTCCGAGGCGATCGGGATGAACTCGATCCAACGCGAGCTGCCCGCGGATGCGACCCAGGCCGAGGTCGAGGCGCTGATCGACGAGCTCAACGCCGACCCCGCGTGCCACGGCTACATCGTGCAGCTGCCGCTGCCGAAGCACCTCGACACCGACGCCATCCTGGAGCGGATCGATCCGGCGAAGGATGCCGACGGACTGCACCCGACCAACCTCGGCCGCCTCGTGCTGAACGTCAACGGTCCGATCCACACGCCGCTGCCCTGCACGCCGCGCGGCGTGATCGAGCTGCTGCTGCGCAACGACTACGACCTCAAGGGCAAGCACGTGGTCGTGGTCGGGCGCGGCGTCACCATCGGCCGTTCCATCGGGCTGCTGCTCACCCGCCGCGACCTCAACGCGACGGTCACGCTGACGCACACCGGCACCGTCGACATGCCGCGGTACCTGCGTGAGGCGGACGTGATCGTGGCTGCGGCCGGCGTCAAGCACCTGATCCGCGCCGAGGACGTCAAGCCCGGTGCCGCCGTGCTCGACGTCGGCGTGACGCGCGAGACGCACCCGGAGACCGGCAAGAGCCTGGTCTTCGGTGACGTCGCCCCCGGCGTCGCGGATGTCGCTGGTTACATCTCGCCGAACCCCGGCGGTGTGGGGCCGATGACGGTCGCCCTGCTCATGACGAATGTCGTCGAGGCCGCCGAGCGGGTCGTGTAGCCGCCGGTCGCCGCAGATACGCACGATGTCGCAGGAATCCGTGAGATTCCTGCGACATCGTCGTTTGACTGCGAGGTGAGGCCGGTCAGCCGAGTTCGTCGAGCATCCGTCGCTGCTCGGGCGTGAGTCCGTCGTTGAGCTCGTCGCGGGCCGCGGTCGTCTCGGGGGACTCGGGTGCGGCCGTCGTGGAGGCCGTCGCGGGTGCGGACTTCGAGCGTCCGCCCGTCACCCGCGCCTGCACGGAGTCGTAGATCTCCGCGGCCTTGGCCCGCATCCGGTCGTCGATCTGGTCGTAGATCATCCAGCCGAACAGCAGGGCGAGCGGCGGCAGCACGAACGCCCAGAAGCCGGAGGCGCGAACGCCGCTCAACCACACCGTGAGCACCCAGACGATGAGCTCGACGAGGTAGACGAGCACGTATTGGACGATCTTCTCGCCGGTCTTCGTGCGTTCGGCGGCCGACTTCGCTGCGGACTTGCGGAAGGCACCGGCGATCAGCGGCTTCACGAAGAGCGCGGCGAGGGTCAGGATGACCGATGCCCACAGCGCATTGAACCCGACGGAGACGCCGGGCAGCAGCAGACCGATCAGGAGCAGCACCGCGACGTTGAACACGTAGAGCGCGGCGAACCGGACGATTCCGTTCTTCATGCGACCAGAATCCCATAGATCGCGGTGGCGCGGAGGGGGAGCGGCCGCCCCGCGCGGTCAGCCCTGTGGGTGCAGCGTGCTCTCGATGCCGCTGATGCGGGCCTGCTCGTCGAACCGGAACGTCGCCGTGCCGGTGGTGTCCGACACGGACGCGCCCGAGAAGGCCTCATCGGTCCAGGTCAGGGTCCAGCCGGCGAGCCGCGCGAGGTCCCACACCGCGGTGCGGGCGTCGGGCAGGTCTGCTCCGGCGAGCACACGGGGGAGGGCGACGACCGCGTCGGCGACGGTGAGCGGTGCGAGCGGTGCGTCGAGCAGGAACACCGCGCGGGTGCCGTTGCCGACGGGCGCGGAGTAGTACGGGGAGCGTCCGGTCAGCTCGACGGCGACGCCGCCGATGGTGTGCGCCGCCTGCGCGATCCAGTCGTCGTCGCCCGCGCCCTCGGGGAACGGCACTTCCGAGTTCGTCAACTCCGCGATGCCGTGCTCGGCGCCGTATGCGTGCAGCTGAGCGGCGACGCCCTGCGGGTCCCCGTTGGGGTGCGCCCAGGCCCACAGCAGCGAACGGGGGCCCGGCGCGATCGTCGCGATCAGGTGCGCGCGGGCGACGAACTGCTTCGAAGGGTCGTCGTTCGCCGTGAAGGTGAGCGTGCCGGCCGCCATGTCCGCGTCCCAGCGGTGCTCACCGAGCGCGTCGGCGGCGGCGGAGAGGGCTTCCTGTCGGAGTGCGACGAAGAGGGCGGCACGGTCGGCGAGGGGCTGGAGCGCGGCGAAGGTCATGCCGACAGTCTCGCCGGAAATGCTATGAATCCGCTAGCTCGCACACCGTTCGTGTGAGCGGCTCAGTAGCTGGCGCGCGCCGCCCCGTCCGCGGCGATGAATCGCGCCGCCAGCGCCTCGGATGCGCGGGCCAGCAGGGCGACATCCGCACCCACGGCCACGAAGTCCGCGCCCGCGGCGAGGTAGGCATCAGCGGCGGCGGGGTCGAACGCGTTCACGCCGACGGCCTTGCCCGCGGCCTTGACCGCGGCGAACACCTTCTCGACGGAGGCCGTCACATCGGGATGCGTCTGCTGCCCGAGGAGCCCCATCGAAGCGGACAGGTCGGACGGTCCGACGAAGACGGCATCCACGCCGTCGACCGCGGCGATGTCGGCTGCGGCCTCGACCCCTGCAGCCGTCTCGATCTGCACGGTCAGCGAGACGTGCTGCGCGGACTCCTGCAGATACTGGTCGACGCGGTTCCACCGGGCGCTGCGGGCCAGGGCGCTTCCCACTCCGCGTACGCCCTCCGGCGGGTAGCGGGTGGCGGCCACGGCGGCGCGGGCCTCATCGGCTGAGGAGACCATCGGGACGATAAGATTCTGCGCCCCGAGATCGAGGATCTGCTTGATCGCGACCGTGTCGTTCGACGGCACGCGCACGAGCGGGGCGATCGGATAGGCGGCGACGGCCTGCAGCTGCTGCAGCACGGAGTCGAGCGTGTTCGCCGAGTGCTCCATGTCGATCAGCAGCCAGTCCAGCCCGGACCCTGCAGCGACCTCCGCGAGAAGCGGGCTGCCGGAGCAGACCCACATGCCCACGAACGGGTGATCGGAGTCCGCGAGCTGTTCGCGGAAGGAGGGGTCTAGACGAAGCGGCATGCGATTGTTCCCATCGGTCCGTAATCGCACAGCACTTCATCGCCACGCGACACCCACATCGGGCGCGTGAACGATCCTGCCAGGATGATCTCGCCTGCTTCGAGACGCGCGCCGTGCTGATGGAACTTGTTCGCGAGCCAGGCCACGCCGGTGGCCGGATGGCCGAGCACTCCGGCGGCGACGCCGGTCTCCTCGATCTCGCCGTTGCGGGACAGGACGCCGGGAACCCATCGCAGGTCGATCTCATCGGGGCGCTTGTGCACGGTGCCGAGCACCATCGCCCCGTACGCGGCGTTGTCGCTGATCGTGTCGACGATCGTCCGACCCTCCAGCTCGATGTGCGAGTTGAGCACCTCGAGGGCCGGCACGGCATAGTCGATCGCCGCGAGGGCGTCTTCGAGAGTGCAGTCGGGGCCTTCCAGTGGGCTCTTCAGCACGAAGGCCAGCTCGACCTCGATGCGCACGTTCGAGAAGTGGGAGGTCGCGATCTCGGCCCCGGACTCGTACACGGTGTCGTCGAACATCACGCCGTAGTCCGGCTCGGTGATACCCGTCGCCTGCTGCATCGCCTTGGACGTCAGCCCGATCTTGCGCCCGACGAGCCGACGGCCCGCCGCGAGGTTCTGGTCGCGCCAGACCCCCTGGATCGCATACGAGTCCTCGACCGTCGCCTCCGGGTACCGTGCGGTGATGCGCGGGATCACGCTGTGCGTGCGATCGGCTTCGGCGAGCTCCGCCGCGATCGCCGAGATGGTCTCGTCTGACAGCATCGGTGCCTCCTAGAGCTGGTGGCCGAGCTTGTACTCGCCCTGCTTGTACTCGGGCATGTCCTTGTCGTCCTCGGCGCGGGTGTACGAGAAGCCGTCGGCGCCGATGGTCACCGCCATCTCGCTGGAGTCGGTGCGGGCGACGACCGGCTGCGGGTTGCCGTCGAGGTCGAGCACGAGCGAGGCATCCGTGTACCAGGACGGGACGACGGGGTTCCCCCACCAGTCGCGGCGCTGGTTGTCGTGCACGTCCCAGGTGACGACCGGGTTGTCGGGGTCGCCCGTGTAGTAGTCCTGCGTGTACACCTCGACGCGGTGTCCGTCGGGGTCGCGCAGGTACAGGTAGAACGCGTTCGAGACGCCGTGGCGGCCGGGGCCGCGCTCGATCGCATCGGAGCGGCGGAGCGCGCCGAGCTTGTCGCAGATCGCGAGGATGTTGTGCTTCTCGTGCGTCGCGAAGCACACGTGGTGCATGCGGGGCCCGTCGCCGCCGGTCATGGCGGTGTCGTGCACGGTGGGCTTGCGGCGCATCCACGCGGCGTAGACGGTGCCCTCCTCGTCCTGGATGTCTTCCGTGACCCGGAATCCGAGGTCCTGCATGAAGCCGACCGCGCGCGGCACGTCGGGGGTGACCTGGTTGAAGTGGTCGAGACGCACCAGTTCGCCCGGGATATGGAGGTCATAGCGCCACGACATCCGCTCGACGTGCTCGGTGGCGTAGAAGAACTCGTACGGGAAGCCGAGCGGATCGACCACGCGCACGGAGTCGCCGATGCCCTTCACGAAGCCATCCGGGTTGCGGCGTACGTCGCAGCCGAGCTCTGTGTAGAACTCGACGGCGCGGTCGAGGTCTTCGGGCGTGCGGACCCGGTAGGAGAAGGCGGCGACCGCGGCGATCGGTCCCTTGCGCAGCACGAGGTTGTGATGGATGAACTCCTCCGTCGAACGCAGGTAGAGCGCCTCGTCGTCTTCTGCGGTCACGTAGAGACCCAGCACGTCGACGTAGAACTGACGGGAGGCCGCGAGGTCGGTGACCACGAGCTCCATGTACGCGCAGCGGAGGATGTCCGGCGGCGTGCTCTTCGGTGTCGCCACGGGGTTCTCCGAGTGGATCGGCGCCTCCTGGGAGACGTAGAAGCCGGAGGAGGTCAGGGTCATGTCTTCGCGGTGTGTCATGTCAGCGTCCTTGCGTGATCGGGCAGACGGGTTTCAGTTCTTGCCGAAGGTCGGGTTGTGGGCTCCGCCGAGCGTGATGTGCACGCTCTGCTGGTCGGTGTAGAAGTCGATCGAGCGGTAGCCGCCCTCGTGACCGAGGCCCGAGGCCTTCACGCCTCCGAACGGGGTGCGCAGGTCGCGCACGTTGTTGCTGTTCAGCCACACCATGCCGGCCTCGACCGACTGCGCGAAGTTGTGTGCGCGCTTGAGGTCGTTGGTCCAGATGTAGGCGGCGAGCCCGTACTTGGTGTTGTTCGCGAGGGACAGCGCCTCCTCGTCGGAGTCGAACGGCGTGATCGCGACGACCGGGCCGAAGATCTCCTCCTGGAAGATTCGGGCGTCGGGGGAGACGTCGGCGAACACGGTCGGCGCGACGAAGTTGCCCTCGTCGAACCCCTCCGGGCGACCACCCCCGGCGACCAGACGCCCCTCGGTCTTGCCGATCTCGACGTAGCTCATCACCTTCTCGTAGTGCTCGGGGTGCACGAGTGCGCCGACCTCGGTGGCCGGGTCATGCGGGTAGCCGACCTTGACGCGCTTCGCCTGCGCCGCGTAGCGCTCGACGAACTCCTCGTAGATCGAACGCTCGACGAGGATGCGCGATCCGGCCGTGCAGCGCTCGCCGTTGAGGGAGAAGACGCCGAAGATCGTGGCATCGACCGCGGCTTCGAGATCGGCATCGGCGAAGACGACGGCGGGGGACTTGCCGCCGAGCTCCATCGACAGGCCCTTGAGGAAGGGCGCGGCGTTGCCGAAGATCAGCTGCCCGGTCGAACTCTCGCCCGTGAAGGAGATGAGCGGCACGTCGGGGTGCTTCACGAGAGCGTCGCCCGCGTCTTCGCCGAGGCCGTTCACGAGGTTGAAGACACCCTGGGGGAGACCTGCCTCTTCGAAGATGCCGGCCCAGAGGGAGGCCGACAGCGGGGTGAACTCGGCGGGCTTGAGCACGACCGTGTTGCCGGTCGCCAGCGCGGGGCCGAGCTTCCACGACTCGAGCATGAAGGGGGTGTTCCACGGGGTGATGAGCCCGGCGACACCGATCGGCTTGCGGTTGACGTAGTTCATCTGGCGCCCGGGCACCTTGAAGGCGTCGTCGGACTGCGCGACGATCAGATCGGCGAAGAAGCGGAAGTTCTCGGCGGCGCGGCGGGCCTGGCCCAGCGCCTGCGTGATCGGAAGACCGGAGTCGTATGACTCGAGCTCGGCGAGGCGCGCGTCGCGGGACTCGACGAGGTCGGCGATGCGGTGCAGCACGCGCGAGCGCTCGCGGGGGAGCATCCGCGGCCAGGGTCCTTCATCGAAGGCGCGCTTGGCGGCGGCGACGGCGAGATCGATGTCGGCCTTCTTGCCGGCGGCGGCCGTCGTGTAGGTCTGATTGGTGACCGGGTCGAGCACGTCGAAGGTGTCGCCGTCGACGGAATCGACGAACGCGCCGTCGATGTAGTGCTGGATGTGGTCGGGGAGGTCGGCGGGGATGCGCGAATCGGTCATGAGTGTTCTCCGGTCGTCTGGGCGGAACGGGTGTGCAGGGCGTCGAGGAACGCGTCCATCGTGCGCCAGCGGTGGTTGCGGGCGGCGAGTTCGATCTCGAGCGGGTCGGCGCCCGCGCGGATGAGCTCGAGGATCTGGGTGTGCTCCTCGACAGAGTGCTGGGCGCGTCCGGGGACCGACGCGAAGGTCGTGTCGCGGATGCCGGAGAGCCGAGACCAGCCGCGGTGCACGAGGTCGAGCAGATGAGGGTTGGGGCACGGCTCGAACAGCACCGAGTGGAACTGGCGGTTGAGCTCGGTGAAGGCGTGGGCGTCGAGGTGGTCGAGCATCTGCGCCATGCGCTCGTTGATGCGGGCGGCCTCGTCGAGGGCGGCCTCGTCGAGCAGGGGAGCGGAGAGCGCGGTGGCGCACCCCTCGACCAGGCCGAGCGTCTGCATCGTGTGGGCGTATTCGCTCTCGTCGACGAGTGTCACCCGCGCTCCGACATTGCGCTCGAACGTGACGAGCCCCTCGGCTTCGAGGCGGCGGATCGCCTCGCGCACGGGGACGACGCTCATCTTGAGGTCTTCGGCGATCGAGCCCAGCACCAACCGGTAGCCGGGGCTGAACATGTGTCCCGTGATGCGCGAGCGGATCCACTCGTACGCGACCTCGGACTTGCTGGCCGTCGTCATCGTCATCGGGAGCTCCGGTGGGCCGTGGCCTCCTCGTAGCGGGCGCGCCACTCGGCGTTGAGCGGGAACAAGCCGTCTACCGGGTGGCCGGCGGCGACCTGTTCGGCGATCCACGCGTCTTCGACCTCCTGCGCCACGGCGTCGGCCGCGACCTCGGCTGCCAGGGCCGGCGGGATGACGATCACGCCGTCGCTGTCGCCGACGATGATGTCGCCCGGCTGCACGGTCGCGCCCCCGCAGGAGATGGTGACATCCACGTCCCACGGCACGTGCTTGCGGCCGAGGACCGACGGGTGCGCGCCCTGCGAGAACACGGGGAGTCCGATCTCGGCGACCGCGTCGAAGTCGCGGACCCCGCCGTCGGTCACGACGCCGGCAGCACCGCGGGCCTTCGCGCGCAGGGCGAGGATGTCGCCCAGTGTGCCGGTGGTGGCGTCGCCGCGGGCCTCGATCACGATGATCTCGCCGTCATCCACGGCGTCGAACGCCCGCTTCTGGGCGTTGTACCCGCCGCCGTGGGCCTTGAACAGGTCTTCGCGGAACGGCACGAACCGCAGGGTCTTCGCGGTGCCGACGATCTTGCTGCCGGGGATGTTCACCGACACCCCGTCGATGAAGCAGGAGTGGTGTCCGCGCTTGCGGAGCTGGGCGGAGAGCCCCGCCGTCGGAGCTTCGAGGAGCAGGGCGCGCAGCTCGGGGGAGAGGCGTGAAGGGTCAGGAATCGCCGCGTCGGCAGGGGGGAGCGCGGCATTCTGCGACCCCTCACCGGTGGGGGGCGCGAGCCCGGCAGCCTCGGCCGAGCCCCACGCCTCGGTGCGCTGCAGGTCGTCGACGGCGGGAAGTGAGCCGAGGTCGCCGTCGAACGGGACATCGCCCTGGGTCACGGTGGTGACCAGGCGGCCGGAGGTCGGTGCGCCGGGAGCATCGGGAGCATCCACCTCGACCTCGACGACGTCGCCGGGGACGATGACCGAGGATCCCGCGGGGGTGCCCGTGAGGATGACGTCGCCCGGCTCGAGCGTGAAGTGCTGGGAGAGGTCGGCCACGAGCTGCGCGAGCGGGAAGATGAGCCCAGCCGTGGTGTCGTCCTGGCGGAGTTCGCCGTTGACCCAGGAGCGCACGCGGAGGGCGGCGGGGTCGACGGTGCGGGCATCGATCAGCTCGGGGCCGAGAGGGGTGTAGCCGTCGCCGCCCTTGGACCGGACGTTCGAGCCCTTGTCGTTCGCGCGCAGGTCGTACAGTCCGAGATCGTTCGACGCGGTGACCCACCCCACGTGGGACCAGGCGTCGTCGAGGGAGACGCGCCGGGCGGCGGTGCCGATGACGAGGGCGATCTCACCCTCGAAGGCCAGCAACTCGGTGCCGGCCGGGCGCTCGACCGAGCCGCCCGAGACACCGACGGAACTGGCCGGCTTGAAGAAATAGGAGGGGGCGGCGGGACGCCGGCCGCGCTGATCGGCGCGGGAGGCATAGCTCAAATGAATCGCGATGATCTTGCCGGGGCGGTCGATGGTATCCGTCACGGGGCGCCTCCTCGCGCTCGTCTGCGTGGTCGTGCAGGACGCCTTGTGCGTCGTATTCGAAATCATATATCATCGGTTCACCCCTCGGCAAGCACTCCGGATCCGCATCCGCTGCACGCCGTGACAATGCGGTCACAACCAAAGGAGACACCCATGAGCGGGCAGTCACAGGATGGGTTCACACCCACCGGAACCATCGCGACAGCGGCCGATCGGCGCCGCGTCGTGTTCGCCACCGTCGTCGGCACCACGGTCGAGTGGTACGACTTCTTCATCTACGCCACGGCCGTCGGGCTCGTGTTCGGCCAGCTGTTCTTCGAGCCGCTCGGGGCGGACAGCGCGCTGATCGCGTTCGCCACCGTCGGCGTGAGCTTCCTGTTCCGGCCGCTCGGCGCATTCCTCGCCGGGCACTACGGCGACAAGCTCGGACGCAAGACCGTGCTCATGTGGACGCTGATCCTGATGGGTGCCGCAACCGCGCTCATCGGTCTGCTCCCGACATACGAGACGATCGGCATCATGGCGCCGATCCTCCTCGTGCTCCTGCGCATCATCCAGGGCATCTCGGCCGGTGGCGAGTGGGGCGGCGCTGTACTGATGGCGGTCGAGCACGCTCCGCGCAAGAAGCGCGGCATCTTCGGGGCTTCACCGCAGATCGGCGTTCCCCTCGGCCTGCTGCTCGCCTCCGGTGTGATGGCGCTGATGACCGTGATCGCCCCCGGCGACCAGTTCGCGATCTGGGGCTGGCGTGTGCCGTTCCTCCTCAGCGTGGTGCTGATCCTCGTCGGCTACTACGTGCGCCGCAAGGTTGAGGAGAGCCCGGTCTTCACCGAGCTCGCCGCGCGTAAGGAGAAGGCGCGGATGCCGATCGCGCAGCTGTTCCGCAAGCACCTGCTGCTCGTGATCATCGCGGCGCTCGTGTTCGCCGGCAACAACGCGGTCGGCTACATGACCACCGGCGGGTACATCCAGGGCTACGCCACGAACCCCGAGGGGGCGATCGGCCTCGAGCGCGGTCCGGTGCTCTGGGCCGTCGCGGGCTCCGCCGTCACGTGGCTGCTCACGACGCTCCTGGCCGGCTGGCTGTCCGACCGCATCGGGCGCCGAACGACGTACGTCATCGGCTGGGTACTGCAGCTGGTCGGCGTATTCACGCTGTTCCCCCTCGTGAACACCGGTGAGATCGGACTCCTGTTCGCCGGTCTCGCGATCCTGACGATCGGTCTCGGCTTCACCTACGGCCCGCAGGCGGCGCTCTACGCCGAGCTGTTCCCCGCGAGCATCCGGTTCTCGGGCGTCTCGATCTCGTACGCGATCGGTGCCATCGCGGGTGGGGCCTTCGCGCCGACCATCGCCACGGCCATCGTGAGTGCCACGGGCTCGACCGACGCTGTCACCTGGTACCTCGCCGGGATGACGCTGATCGGCCTGGTCGCCACGCTCCTGCTGCGCGACCGCTCCGGTATCCCGCTCGGTCCGGACCATGAAGAGGAGCAGTCCGTCAGCCCGATCTACGGTCTCGCGAAGGCCTGAGCGGCCTGTTCGCGGAATCCGATCGAGAGCGTGCGTCCCCAGTGGGCGCACGCTCTCGTCGTGCCGCCCTCGCCCTCGCCTCGACCGGGTCGTCAGCCGTCGAGGGCCTCACGGATGACGGCGGCCGAGCGGTGCAGTCGTGCGGCGATCTGGGCGTCGTCGAGATCCGTCGCCACATGCACCACGGCGATCGCGGCCAGGCGCTGACTCCGCAGGACCAGCGGCACGGCAACGGATTGCACGGTGGGGATGACCTCGTCATGGCTGGTGGCGTAACCGCGGAGCTTCGTCGCCGCCACGTCCGCGGGCAATGACGCGGGCGCTTCGGCGGGCCATTCGGCGCTCGGCAGCTGAGCGAGAATCGCTTTGCCCGGGGCGCCGACGGTGATCGGATGCCGGGCGCCGGGGCGCTGGGCGACGCTCGCGACGGCATGCCGCGGTTCGACGCTGGCCAGCGTGATGCACTCGGCCCCGTCGAGGACGGCGAGGAAGCACGTCATCCCGAGCTCGTTGGCGATCGCGGTGAGTTCGGGGAGTGCTTCGGCCTGCAGATCGTGCGCGACGCCGGCCGCGAGTGCCGCCATCCGCGCGCCGAGGCTCACCGCCCCGGCCGCGTCCCGCGTGACGAGGCCGTGGTCCTCGAGCGTGCGCAGCAGGCGGTAGGCGATCGAGCGATGCACGCCGAGACGGGTCGCGATCTCGTCGATCGTGAGGGGGCCGCGGGCGTCGGCGAGGACTTCGAGGATGCGGATGCCGCGGCTCAGCGTCTGCGAGGCGGGGGAGGTGCTCGGGGTCTCGGGCATGCGTGCGCTCCCTTGCGGTCACCGGCGCGGCGGTTTAGGCTGTGTTCAATAGTAGAACAGTGTGTTCGAATATAGAACACACACCCCCCGAGCGCAAGACCCGAAGCGCAGGACCGACGAAGAAGTCCGGAAGGAATCGACGACGATGCAGTTCCACCACCACGGCTACGTCTCCGCAGACCCGCGCGTGCAGGACGCCGCCGGCGTCGGACTCGACCGGCCGACCGACCTCCCCGATGAGATCGATGTGCTCATCGTCGGCTCCGGACCCGCCGGGATGCTCCTCGCCGCCCAGATGTCGCAGTACCCCGGCATCTCCACCCGCATCATCGAGAAGCGCGACGGCCGCCTCCCGTTGGGACAGGCCGACGGGATCCAGCCGCGCAGTGTCGAGACCTTTCAGGCGTTCGGATTCGCCGAGCGGATCATCGCCGAGGCCTACAACATCGGCTGGATGAACTTCTGGGGCCCGAACCCCGACAAGCGCGACGAGATCGTCCGCACCTCGCGCACCGCCGACTACGCCTACGACATCTGCGAGTTCCCGCACCTGATCGTCAACCAGGCACGCGTGCTGGACTACTTCGCCGAGGCGGCCGCGAACGGCCCCGGCCGCATCGCCCCCGACTACGGAGTCGAGTTCGTGGGGCTCACCGTGCACGAGGAAGGCGAGTACCCGGTCGAGGTCCGCATCCGCTACGTCGCAGGGGAGCGCGCAGGGGAGGAGCGGACGATCCGCACCAAGTTCGTCGCCGGGTGCGACGGCGCCCGCAGCGGCGTGCGCCAGGCGATCGGGCGCACGCACGTCGGTGCCTCGGCCGCGCACGCATGGGGCGTGATGGACGTGCTCGTCAACACCGACTTCCCGGACTGGCGGACCAAGTGCGCCATCAACTCCGAGGCCGGCAACATCCTGCACATCCCGCGTGAGGGCGGCTACCTCTCCCGCATGTACATCGACCTGGGCGAAGTCGCCGCCGACGACGACCACCGGGTACGGCAGACGCCGATCGAGGAGATCATCCGCCGCGCCAACGAGATCCTCCACCCGTACACCCTCGATGTGCGCGAGGTCGCCTGGCACAGCGTGTACGAGGTCGGCCACCGCGTCACCGACGGGTTCGACGACGTGATCGACGAGTCGGGACGCACGCCGCGCGTCTTTCTCACCGGCGACGCCTGCCACACGCACAGCGCCAAGGCAGGCCAGGGCATGAACGTCTCGATGCAGGACGGCTTCAACCTCGGCTGGAAGCTCGGCTCGGTGCTCACGGGGCGCGCCCCGGAGGCGCTCCTGGCGACGTACGGCGCGGAACGACGTCCGGTGGCGCAGCAGCTCATCGACTTCGACCGCGAATGGTCGAGCCTGATGGCGCGCAAGCCCGAGGAGATCTCCGACCCCGGCGACCTCGCGACCTACTACCTCGCGACCGCCGAGTTCCCGTCGGGCTTCATGACGCAGTACACCTCGTCGATGATCACCGGCACCGACGCCCACCAGGCGCTCGCCGTCGGCTACCCCCTCGGCAAGCGCTTCAAGTCGGCCGAGGTCATGCGCGTGGGCGACGGCAACGTCACCCACCTCGGACACCATGCGAAGGCGGACGGCCGCTGGCGCGTGTACGCCTTCGGCGACCGCACCGGGGAGGCGCTCGCCGCCTGGGCCGCCGATGCCGCCCCGTTGTTCGCGCGCTTCACTCCGGCGGATGCCGACGTCGACGCCGTGTTCGACGTGAAGGCCGTGTACCAGCAGCCCTTCGAGGAGGTGGAGGTCACCTCGGCGCCGGACCTGTTCCAGCCGAAGACCGGTCCGCTCGGCCTCACCGACTGGGAGAAGGTCTATGCGGCGGGCCCCAGCAAGTGGACCGAGACCGACATCTTCGCGGCGCGAGAGCTCTCGCGCGACGGCGTGGTGGTCGTCGTGCGACCCGACCAGTACGTAGCGGCGATCCTGCCGCTGGACGCGGTGGACGAGCTCGCCGGGTTCCTCGACGGGGCGCTGCTCCCGGCCCGCTGAATCTCCTCGGCATGACACGTGTCATGCCGAGGAGATGACACCTCCCTCCGGTGTCGTGATGCTCCTGCCGCGAGGCTGGAGACATGAACAACTCCTCCGTGGACGGGTCGGCGACGCAGGTCACCGCGCGTCCGGCATCCGAAGCCTCGAACCATGATCCGGTCGTCCTCGAGCTGAACGGCGTCACACGCCACTTCGGCTCGGGCGACCGCCGCGTGCAGGCCGTCGGCGGGGTCGACCTGTCGATCCGCCGCGGCGAGGTCGTCGCGCTGCTCGGACCGAACGGCGCGGGCAAGACGACGACTCTCGACATGCTCCTCGGGCTCACGCAGCCCAGCAGCGGCAGCGTCCGGGTGCTCGGCGTCACGCCGGAGCAGGCGACGTCGAGCGGAGCGATCGGCGCGGTGCTGCAGACCGGCGGCCTTCTGGGCGACCTGACCGTGGGCGAGACCGTGCGCCTCATCGCCTCGCTGTACGGAACGGAAGCGGCCGCGCGGGTGCCTGAGGTCATGGCCCGCGCCGACCTCGAGCACCTCGCCCGCCGCCGCGTCTCCAAGTGCTCGGGGGGAGAGCAGCAGCGGGTGAAGTTCGCGCTCGCGATGGTGTCCGACCCCGACATCCTCGTGCTCGACGAGCCGACGGCCGGGATGGACGTCACCGCCCGGCGACACTTCTGGGACGTGATGCGGGCCGATGCGGATGCCGGACGCACGATCATCTTCGCCACCCACTACCTGGAGGAGGCGGAGCAGTTCGCCCGGCGGACCGTCGTGATGCACCGCGGTGCGGTCGTCGCGGATGCGCCCACCGCTCTGCTGCGAGCGAGCCTGGGGGAGCGGAGCGTCTCCGCGACGGTCGGAGAGGGGGGAGCGGCGCTCGTCGCGACGCTGAGCGCGACCGATGGCGTGGTCGACGTGCGGCTCGACGGAGATCGTCTCAGCCTGCGGGCCGTGGACTCCGACGCCGCCGCCCGCATCCTGCTCGACCACGGCGCTCACGACCTGGAGATCGCCGCACCCACCCTCGAAACCGCCTTCACGGCTCTGACGGAGAACTGACATGCTCGTCTCACCCACCATGCTGCGCATCGAAGGCGTCCGCCAGCTGCGCAACCCGTACACTCTCGCGTTCACCCTGGCGATGCCGGTCGCGATGTACCTGCTGTTCGGAGCCGGGATGGGCTTCGGCTCGCTCTCGGCCGGGCACGGCAACGTCTCGTTCTACGTGATGACCTCGATGGCCGCGTACGGCACGGCGGTCGCGATGAGCTCCCTGACCTCGCTCGCCGCGACCGAGGCGAAGCAGGGCTGGGGGCGCCAGCTCGCCATGACGCCCCTGACGACCGCGGGCTATGCGCTCACGAAGCTGCTCACCTCCGTCACCTTCGCGGCGCTGGCACTGGTGGCCGTCTTCGCCGCAGGCATGATGACCGGCGCGGAGGTCGAGGACGGCTGGCGCTGGGTGGCGACCGCGGGCATCATCCTCGGGGTCGGCCTGATCTACGGCCTCTTCGGGCTCGGTGTCGGCCTGTTCTTCAGCTCCGACTCGGCCGCGGCGCTCGCCTCGATCTCGATGACGTTCTTCGCGTTCTTCGGCAACGTCTTCATGCCCCTCGACGGGGTGATGCTCGACATCGCCCGGTTCACCCCTCTCTACGGCTTCGTGGCCCTGAGCCGCTGGCCGTTGACCGACGGCACCCTCACCACCGGACAGACGGATGAGCTGTGGATGGTGTTCCTGAACGTCGCCGTGTGGCTCGCACTGTTCGTGCTGCTGGTCACCCTGGGCATGAAGCGCTCCCGGGCGCGGCAGTAAGACGCCGGCCAGATCGGGCGACGACAGTAGGTTGGACGGATGACGCAGCACTCGAAGCGGGCCTCCTCGGAAGCATCCGAGGAGGCCCGGCGGTTCGCCGCCCTGGGAGCACCGCCGGCCGCGTGGTCGGCTCCGGGAGCGCGGGCACCGCGTGGGCCGGTGGGAAAGGATCCCTGGGCGCGGTTCGGCTGGCTGATGGCCGTGATCTGGCTGGTCTTCCTCGTGTACCCGGTGATCGCACTGCTGCGTTCCGAAGCGCCGCTCGCGTGGATCGTCGTCGGCTGGATCGCACTGGTCGTCTTCGTCGTGCTGTACGTCACCGGTTTCATGCACGGCATGCGGGGTGGTGGAGGACTGGGGAGGCCGCCGTCGACACGACAGTGGGTCACGTTCGTGGTCCTCATCGTCTGCGTGCTGGTTTCGGTGCCGGCTGAGGGCGGATCGGCGCTCAGCTTCCTGCCGTTCATCATGTCGTTCGCCTCGTACGGGCTGACGCGCGTGTGGCACTGGATCACGACAGCCGCAGCCGTGATCGTCGCGGCGCTGTGTGTGTTCCTCCTTCCTGGAGGCCTCAGCTACCTCTCGGTGCTGGCGATCATCGGGCTGCTCGGCGTGGTGAACACGGTGTCGACGTGGCTCATCATCCGCTCCGCCGAGGCCGAACAGCTCGGGCTCGAGCTGGCCACGAGTGAGGGTCGCGAAGCGGTCGCCCGCGACGTGCACGACCTGATCGGCCACTCGCTGACGGTCGTCGGTCTCAAGGCGCAGCTCGTGCGCCGGCTCATGGATTCCGATCCGGAGCGCGCCAAGGCCGAGCTCGCCGATATCGAACGGCTGACCGCGGAGGCGATCGCGGGGGTGCGGTCGTCGGTTGCCGGTGCACGGGCCACGACGCTCGTCGAACAGCTCGCGTCGTCGCGGGACTCTCTCCGCGCGGCCGACATCGATCTGCGCGTCGACGGGGAGCCCGCTGCTCTGTCGCCGGTGCAGGCGATCACCGCGAGCTGGATCCTGCGCGAGGCGACGACCAATGCGCTGCGTCATTCCGAGGCCCGCACGGTTCGAGTGCTGCTGGCGCCGGGGCGCCTGGTGGTCGAAGACGACGGGGTCGGCCTCGCGGAGGGAGCGGATGACGCGACCGGGAACGGCATCCGCAGCATGCGCGAACGCGCCGCTGAGGCGGGGGCCGGTTTCGTGATCGCCGCGTCGCGGGAAGCAGGCGCCTCGGGCACCCGCGTGGAGGTGACCTGGTGACGGCCGCCGGGGAGGCCGGCGGCATCCGGCTGCTGATCGCCGACGACCAGGCGCTGGTGCGTGGCGCGTTGGGGGCGCTGCTCGATCTGGAGCCGGATCTCACCGTGATCGGCATGGCTTCCGATGGTGCAGAGGCGCTACGGCTCGCGGAGGAGCTGCGACCGGACGTGTGCCTGATGGACATCCAGATGCCGGGCATGGACGGTGTGGAGGCCACGCGCCGCATCCGCGAGGCGAGTCCGGAGACGCGCGTCCTGGTCGTGACCACCTTCGCGCGCCCCGGCTACCTGCGGTCGGCGCTGGATGCCGGAGCCAGCGGATTCATCGTGAAGGACACTCCCGCCGAGCAGCTGGCGGAGGCGGTTCGTCGGGTGCATTCCGGGTTGCGCGTGCTGGATCCGGTGCTCGCCGCAGACAGCCTGTTCGACGGCGCGAACCCGCTGAGCGACCGCGAGCGTCAGGTGCTGCGCCTGGCCGCCGACGGGCGGTCGGCTGCGGCCATCGCGGCGGAGGTGTTCCTGTCGGCCGGCACCGTGCGGAACCATCTCTCCGCGGCGATCGGCAAGACGGGTGCGGGGAACCGGGCGCAGGCCGTGCGGATCGCCCTCGACAAGGGGTGGATCTGACGCTCAGCCGTCTGCAGCGGATCCCGCCTGCGCGCGCTGTGCCGCGGCCTGCTTCTGCCGTGCGAGCCAGGTGTGCCCGGCGATCGCGGCCCTGACCTCGGCGGAGTAGTCCCTTCCCTCGTCCGGGTGGCGTAAGAGGTTCCTCCGGTGGAAGGGAGACGCCTCCCGATGCGGCCCGCTGCGGTCGATGCGCCGGGCGAGTTCGGTGAGGCTGTCGCGGCCGGCTTCGTGGTACTCCTGGCGCTCGGCCTCATCCAGGCGGATCAAGCACGAGTCGTCGGCCATCGAGGAGATCGTGTACCGGGAGTCGAGGTACAGGTCGCCGTGCTGTTCGACCAGGAACCACAGGCCCGGCTCATGATCGACGTAGCGCATCGCATCGCGCACCTCGGCGATGCGAGCGGCGTCGCCCCACTCCTCGACGGGAGGGATGGCTTCGAGGGGCCGTCGCATCGCGGCATCCAGCGGGTGATACCCGAATGTCGGAGGGGCGTCGCGATACAGGGTGAGGCAGGCGACCCGGCCGCACGCGGTGCACGTGACCTGGCTCTCCACCCGCTCCATGAGGGCGGAGGCGTGCAGCAGCCGGAGGTCGGCGAGGCTCACGGCTCCGCTGGACTCCTTGAGGACTCCTGCTTCGACCCCCGCCACGAGAGCGTCGACCGTGCCGTCCAGATCGAAGGACCCGTCGCCGGTGCGCACGATCAGTTCGCGGCACACCGGGCAGTCCTCGTCGGCCGGGCGGCACGTCTCCCTCGGATCGTCCACGGTGAACGCCACCCGCTGCAGGTCGCCGGCTCGACGGCCCCCGTGCTTCACGAACTCCGGGCGCAGATACGCTGCCTCGAGGACGAAGTAGCGGTCCCCGTCGGCGAACCTCCAGGGGACGTCGAACGTCGCCTTGAAGTCGGCGAAGGTCGCATCGTTGTCGACCCCCGGGAGCCACTCCGCGGCGTCGAGGCCGCGCGGAGCGGACGGCGTTGGCGCGAGGTGCAGGATCACGGCGACGACCGCGTCATCGTGCAGCACGATCTCGCCGCCGGACCCGAACAGCAGATGCTGCGAGAGCACGGCCGGTTCACCGATCCGGCGCTCCGTCGTCTCCACGGGTTCGGTGCCCAAGGCATCGATCAGGCGACGCACGGGGGCGTCGTCACGTGCCAGGCAGAGGGCGTCGAGAATCAGGGGCATCCGGTCATGCTCTCGGCGTCGCCTCACCCGACCAGTATCGGTCACCGACCGCTCTGGTGCGACGTCGGCGGCGCCGCGTACCGTGGACGCCGATGGGCGACGGCGCCCGACAGGAGGAGCACGTGATGGATTGGAAGATCGAACTCATCTTCGTCCCGGTCTCGGATGTCGACCGGTCGAAGGCCTTCTACGAGAAGATCGGCTTCCACGCCGACCACGACCAGACGCCCGTGGAGGGGCTGCGGTTCGTGCAGATGACTCCACCGGGTTCGGCCTGCTCGATCGCCTTCGGCACCGGCCTCGGCATCGATCTCGAGCCGGGGCAGCAGAACACGATCCAGGTCGTGGTGCCCGACGCCGACGAGGCGCTGGCGCATCTGCAGGGCCTCGGCGTCGACGCACGAGGCGTCGAAGACATGGACTGGGGGCGTTTCGTTTCTTTCGACGACCCCGACGGCAACAGCTGGACGCTGCAGGAGCTGCCTGACTACGGCGCCCAGGCCTAGGCGGTGGTGGTCGCCGGCGTCGACGTGGTGTCGGCGACCACCTCGACCTTGAAGCCCGCGGCATTCTCGAGCCAGCCCGCGTAGTGCTGCTCGCCGCCGGCGTGCGGGTAACGCTCGGAATAGAGCGGGTGCCAGCCGTGCGCCGGGGCCTCGGACATGAGCGCATCCACGGAAGCGGGGTCGCCACCGTGGAACGCCAGATGGTTGAGCCCGGCGCGCCGGCGGTCGTGCCCGGCATCCGACAGATTCGGAGAGGTCGTGAAGGTGAGGTAGGTCCCGCCCGCAGCCCAGGATTCGCCGTCGGCCCACTCGCTGTCGAGGGTGAAGCCCAGACGATCGAGGATCCAGCGCCATTCCGTGCGCACGGCATCGAGGTCGGCGACCCACAGTTCGACGTGATGAAGACCCGGCATCATCCGAGTCTGCCAGTCGCGTCAGGAGTTCACGCGGATGATCTCCTGCTGGTACGGCGCGATGACGTCCCCGGAGATGCGCAGGTCGAGGAGCAGGAAGCGGCGGGTGGAGGGATCCTCGGCGGTCCAGCTCTCGAGGCGGTCGAGGTCGGCGAGCGTGCGCACGACGACGCCCTCGGCTCCGACGGCCGCGCCGAAGGCGGCGAAGTCCACCTCGGGGATGCGCATCGGGCCCTCGGCGAGGCCCTTGAGCCCGTACAGGTTCACTTCGGCGCCGTATGCCGCGTCGTTCCAGACGACGGCCATGCCCCGGCCGCCGGCCGCGCGGACCGCAGATTCGAGGTCGGCGATCGCCATCAGTCCGCCGCCGTCGCCGGAGGTGAGTACGACGGTCGATTCGCGCCGAGCCAGAGCGGCCCCGACGACGCTCGGCCAGCCCTGCCCGATGGACTGGAACGCGGTGCCGATCATCATCATGCGATCGGGCGCGGCGACCGGCCAGTACATGTTCGCCCAGCCGATGAAGTGGCCGCCGTCGGACACCACGACACGATTCTCGGGGAGCAGTTCCGCGATACGACGGGCGGCCGATCGCGGGTCGAGGCGTCCGTCGGCGGCGAGGTCGTCACCGGCGTCGTACGCTCGGGCCGCGGCGACGTCGACGCTCTCCCGCCACGGGCTCGACGACAGGGAACCACCGAGCCGGGACACGAGAGCCTCGGCGGCCAGGCGGGCGTCCGCGCGTACGAACCCGCCGACGTGGGCATGGGTGGCGGCGGGGGCGATGTCGACCTGGAAGACCCGCGTCCCCGGCGCGAAGAGTTCGCCGAACCGCATCGTGAACTGGTTCAGGGAGGCGCCGAACACCACGGCGACATCGGCTGTGCGCACGAGGTCCATCGCGCCGTCCGCACCGAAGCCGCCGGTGACGCCCAGGTCGTACCGCGTATCGGGGAAGATGCCCCGGCCGAGAGCCGAGGACGCCGTCAATGCGCCGGTCGCCGCGGCGAGCTCGCCCAGCGCGGCGCCGGCACCGGAGAGCCACGCGCCGCGACCTCCCAGGAGGAAGGGTCGCCGGGCGGTGCGCAGAGCATCAGCGATCTCGTCGAGCATCCCGTCGGCGAACTCCCCGCGCGGCGCGAGCGGAGCGGGCACCCGTGGCGACGGGGCCGCCGGAACCTCGCCGGCTTCGAGCGCCGCGACGTCGTAGGGGATGGCGAGGACGACCGGGACGCGATAGGTCAGCGCGTGCTCGATGGCGATGATCGTCGTGGCCGCGGCATCCGCTCGGCCGACCGTATAGGTGCGGGCGCCGACGGCCGAGGCGAGGGCGATCTGGTCGACGTCCCACGGGCGCGGGCCGGACGTGGGCTCGTCGCCGACCACGAGCACGAGCGGGACGTGCGCCTGCACGGCCTCGGCGAGGGCGGTCAGGGTGTTGGTGAATCCGGCGCCGTACGTCGAGGTGCCGGCGGCGATGCGCCCGGACGCGCGGAAGTGGGCGTCGGCGGCGACCACGGCCCCCTGCTCGTGACGGACGGCGGTGAAGGAGGCATCCGTCTGCGTCTCGATGGCGTCGAGGAAGTAGGCGTTGCCGTTGCCCATCACGCCGAAGACCGAGTCGATGTGCTGGGCGAGGGTGAGGGCGACGTGCGCGGAGACGGTGGGCATGCGAAGGCCTTTCGAGACAGGGACGGAGGAACTGCGGGATCCGTATGTGTCTCGCCTCCGCGTCTTCGCGAAGTGCTTCGTGCCTCTTTTTCAGGCACCGGCCGGGCCGGACCCGCTCAGTCTACCGGCGAGGAAGCACCGCGGGATGCGGGAGAATGCAGAGATGACGGATGCGGCGCTCGAGCGCGAGACACTGACCTGGGACGGCTTCGGAGCGGCGACACGGGAGCTGGCGCGGAGCATCCTCGCCACCGGCTTCGAACCGGAGGTGGTGGTGGCGATCGCCCGCGGCGGGTTGCTCCCGGCCGGTGCCATCGCCTACGGGCTCGGTGCCAAGAACTGCGGCGCGATCAACGTCGAGTTCTACACCGGCATCGGCACGGTGCTCGAAGCGCCCGAGGTGCTTCCGCCCGAGCTCGACATGGCGTATCTCGACGGCCGCCGGGTGCTGCTCGTCGACGATGTGGCCGACTCCGGGCGCACGCTCGCGCTGGCCGTGCAGCTGCTGCAGGAGAAGGGTGCCGACGTGCGGTCGGTCACGATCTACACCAAGCCTTCGACGATCATCCAGCCCGACTTCGCCTGGAAGGACACCGACCTGTGGATCAACTTCCCGTGGTCGTTCCAGGGCACGGTGCGCGAAGAAGATCTGGGCCTCGCGCCCTCGGCCTGAACCGCGGCTCCCTCGGGTCAACCCCGCAGCAGCGACTGCAGCGTCTGGATCGTGTCGGCTTCGGCCGCGGTCTTGTCCGGACGGTAGCCCTTCACCCGGGCGAAGCGCAGCGCGATGCCGCCCGGATACCGCGGAGAGCGCTGCACACCGTCGATCGCGATCTCGACGACGATGTCGGGGCGCACGAAAACGGTGGATGCCGTGCGGTGCGACTCGTGCTCGGGGAACTCGGCGGTCTGCCACCGCAGCAGCTCGTCGGTGAGTCCTTTGAACGTCTTGCCCACCATGACGAATCCGCCGGGGTCGCCGAACTCGCCGTCGGGGTCGCGCGCGCCGAGGTGCAGGTTCGAGAGCCAGCCCCGACGACGCCCCGAGCCCCACTCGGCGCCCAGGACCACCAGGTCGAAGGTCAGCACCGGCTTGACCTTGACCCACGACTTGCCGCGGCGCCCGGCGGCGTAGGGGGCGTCGATCGCCTTGACCACGACCCCCTCGTGCCCGGCGGCGAGGGCATCGTGCGACAGCTGCTCGGCGGCATCGGCATCGGCCGTGACGATGCCGGGCATCCGCCATTGGCCGGCCACGCGTTCCAGCTCGGCCAGCCGTGTCGAGAGCGGCTCGTCGAGCAGGTCGCGTCCGTCGACATGCAGCATGTCGAAGAACCAAGGCCGCAGAACGAGCTCCCGCGAGACCTCGGCCCCGAACCGCGACATGGTCTCCTGGAACGGGCGCGGCCCGCCGTCTTCGTCGAGCGACAGTGTCTCGCCGTCGAGGATGACGTCGTGCACCGGCAGCGACCGCACGATCTCCACGATCTCGGGCACCCGGTGGGTGATGTCGGCGAGGCTCCGCGTGTAGACACCGACCTCGTCGCCGTGGCGATGCACCTGGATGCGGGCACCGTCGAGCTTGTATTCGACGGACGCTTCGCCGGTGACCTGCAGGGCCTCCGATGCGCTCGCCGCGGTCGATGCCAGCATCGGCAGCACCGGACGCCCCACCTGAAGCCCGACCGCCTCGAGGTCGTCGGGTGCGCCTGTGAGGGCGATGCGCGCGGTCTCGCCGAGGTCGCCCGACAGCATCGCCGCGCGTCGGACGACGGCCGCCGGACGGTCGGACGCCCGGGCGATCGCGTCGAGGAGCACGCCCGACAGAGCGCCGGTGCGGAGCTCACCGAGCATCGCCCGCACCAGGAAGTCCCATTCGGCGGCGGTCGCTCGCGAGCCGAGATCGACGAGGATGCCGGTGCGGCCCGCCGCCGAGCCCGAACCGGACGTCGAGGCGAGGGCATCGAGCGAGTCATCGACATCACCGACCGTCAGGGTGGATTCGTCGGCGTGGGCGATCTCGATGGCCGAGAGCCCGCGCCAGCCGACGCCCAGCCTGCCCTGGCGCGGTGACGCGAGGAGGAGACCCATGACGATCGGGAGCTCGGAGGGGTCGGCGCGCGCGAGGAGCTCGGCGAGGGCATCGATCTTGGCGAGCCGGGACGACGTGGCGCCGACGCGGTCGGTCGTGGTGACGAGCTCTGCGAGCTTCATCCGAGCATTCTCGCACCGGCCTCGGACATCGGGTCGGTGTCGGGTCTCAGCGCCCGCGGAACTCCGGCTTGCGCTTCTCCTGGAAGGCGGCGAACCCTTCGCGATAGTCATCGGTGTCGCACAGGGCGGCCTGCGCCGCGTTCTCGATGCGGACCGCATCCCACAGCGCGAGTCGCTCGTCGCGGATGCGCGCGATCAGCTCCTTGCTCGCCAGGAACGCCGCCGTGGCGCCGCGGGCGGCCGTCGCGGCGGCGTCCGTCGTCGCCTGGACGACCTCGTCGTCAGGGAAGACCCGCGAGAAGAGGCCCGAGGACACGGCCTCGGCCCCGCTCATCAGACGTCCGGTGTAGATGAGGTCGAGCGTCTTGTGGGCCCCGAGGCGGTCGAGGAACAGCGCATGACCGCCGGAGTCGAGCGTCGCACCGAGCGCGGCGAACGGGGAGCCGATCTTCGCGGACTCGGCGACGTAGACGACATCGGTCGCGATCAACAGGCCGAGTCCCACCCCGAGGCAGGCGCCGTGCGCGACCGCGAAGGTCGGCGCAGGGAACCGCGCCATCCGCTGCAGCAGCGGGGTGACGAGCCCACCGAGGTAGCCGAGCACGTCGTCGTCGCGCGGGTCGACGCCCGAGATGTCCCGGCCGGCGCAGAACGCACGCCCCTCACCGCGGAGTACCAGCGCGCGCACGCCCGCGACCTCCGCGGCCTCGTAGGCGGCATCCAACTCGGCCAGCGCCCGCTCGTCGAGAGCATTGAGCTTCGCCGGCGCATTCAGCACGATCGTCGCGACATCGTCGGCGACGGTGAGGTCGATCATGGGGGCTCCTGGTCAGACGTCGTAGTCGACGACCACACGGTCGCTGGTCGGGTGGGACTGGCAGGTGAGGACGAACCCGCGTTCGAGCTCGTCCGGCTCCAGGGCGTAGTTCTCGGTCATCGTGACGCTGCCCTCGAGCACGCGTGCTCGGCAGGTGCCGCAGACCCCGCCCGCACAGGCGAAGGGCGCATCGGGGCGCACGCGCAGGGCGGCGTTCAGTACCGACTCGTGCGCATCGACCGGGCTCTCGACCGTCGATGAGACACCGTCGAGGGTGACCTCGATCCGCACGGTCTTCTCGCCGGCCCGCACCTGCACCGGACGGGCCGCGCGCGCGGGCTCGTCGCCGGTCGTGAAGAGCTCGAAGCGGATGTGCGAGCGGTCGACGCCGACATCGGCCAGCACCTCGCGGCAGAGGTCGACCAGGGCGAGCGGTCCGCAGAGGAACCACTCGTCGACGGTGGCCGGAGGGATGAGCGTGCCGAGGATCGTCCGCAGCTTCTCCTCGTCGATCCGGCCCGAGAGCACCGGGGCCGCCCGCTGCTCGCGGGAGAGCACATGGTGCAGCACGAGTCGCGTCGGATACCGGTCCTTGAGGTCGGCGAGGTCCTCCAGGAACATCACGTCGAGCGTGGCGCGGTTCGTGTACAGCAGGGTGAACCGCGACGTGTCCGACCGGGTGAGCACCGTGTGGGCGAGAGCCATCAGCGGCGTGATGCCGGAGCCCGCGGCGATCCCGACCACGTGCCGGTCGTCGAGGTCGGGAAGCGCCGAGGTGAACGTGCCCTGCGGGCTCATCACGTCGATCTCGAATCCGGGCTGGAGCCCGGTCTGCGCCCAGGTCGAGAAGAGCCCGCCCTCATCGCGCTTCACTGCGACGCTGAGGCGCGTGTCCTGCCCGTCGTCGCGGTGCTCCGGCGCGCGGCACAGCGAGTAGGAGCGCCGCACCTCGACCCCGTCGAGCGTCGTGCGCAGGGCGACGTACTGTCCGGGCAGGTGGTCGTACTCGTCCGCGAGCGCGGCGGGCACCGTGAACGTGACCTCGACCGCGTCGTCGGTGAGCGGGCGCACGTCCTCGACCGTGAGCGTGTGGAAGCGGGCGCGCTTTCGAGGAGCGGTCTCGCGGGCGGTCGTCGCGCGGGGGACGGATGCCGGCGCGGACGTGAAGAGCGACATCTCAGTGCACCTTGAAGTGGTCGAAGGGCTCGAGGCAGGCCCGGCATTCGAACAGCGCCTTGCACGAGGTGGAGCCGAAGTGGGACACCTCACGGGTGTCGAGGGAGCCGCAACGCGGGCAGCGCACGCTCAGCGAGAGCCGGATCGGTCCGGTCGACACCGCGGCGCGGCCGGACGGCGGGGCGATGCCGTAGGCGGCGAGCTTGGCCTTGCCGGCATCCGACATCCAGTCCGTCGTCCAGGCGGGCGAGAGGACGAGGCGCACCTCGACCCGGTCGTATCCCGCCGCCGTGAGCGCGAGGATGACGTCGTCGCGGATCGTGTCCATCGCCGGGCAGCCGCTGTAGGTCGGGGTGATGTCGACCCGCACGCGATCACCGTCGGCCTCGACCGCGCGGAGCACACCGAGGTCCTCGATCGTGAGGACGGGCACCTCGGGGTCGGGGACCGCCGCGGCGATGCGCCAGGCATCCTGGGTGGGGGTCCGCGTCACCATGACGCCCCCGGATGCCGTCGTGCGAGCACCTGCATCTCGGCGAGGATGTGGCCGAGGGGTGTCGCGTGGGTGCCCTGCCGTCCGCCGGCGGAGGATGCCGCGATTGCGGGCACCGACAACTCCGCCTCGGCGAAGACCGTATCGACCACGCCGTCGAATCCGGCGCGGAGGCTCGACGGGCGCACCGCGGCATCACCGAGACGCTCGATCAGGTCGTCGTCGCGGAACAGCTCATCGACATACGGCCAGACGTCTCCGATCGCGCGGACGATCCTGGTGCGGGACTCCTCGGTGCCTCCGGCGAGGCGCAGCATCCACTGCACCGCGTGGTCCCGGTGGTAGTCGACCTCTTTGAGGGACTTCTCCGCGATCGCCGCGAACGTCTCGTCGCTGCTCGCCCGGAGGGCCGAGTACAGCTCGAACATGTAGGTGGCCACCACGAACTGCCGGGCGATCGTCTGGGCGAAGTCGCCGTTGGGCTGCTGCACGATCCAGGCGCAGCGGAACTCGGGCTCGTCGCGGAAGAAGGCCAGGTCGTCTTCGCTGCGCCCGTCGTACGACCCCGCGTAGTGCAGGAAGGAGCGCGCGTGCCCGAGCAGGTCGAGGGCGATGTTCCCGAGGGCGACGTCTTCTTCGAGCTCGGGGGCTCGCGAGATCCAGGCGCCGAGTTGCTGGGAGAGGATGAGCGCGTCGTCACCGAGGCGCAGCGCGTACTCCGCGATGTCGGCCGATGCCGCGACCGCGCCGGTGCCCGAGAGCTCCTGCGAGAGGCGGAGCTCCTCGACCGAGACGTCGCCGTGGACGTCGCCGTGGACGTCGATGTCCTCGTGCGCGGTGTTCGGGTGTGCGATGCTCACAGGTGCGGCACCCCCTCGGAGGCCGTGTAGTACACGGCATGGCGGTAGTTCTTGCCGGCGGGGCTCTCGAAGTAGGCGCCCTTGGCATCCGGATCGCTCGTCGTGATCGCCTCGGCCGGTGCGACCCAGATCGACACGCCCTCACCGCGGCGGGTGTAGAGGTCGCGGGCGTTGCGGATCGCCATCTCGGCGTCCGGCGCATGCAGCGAGCCGACGTGCACGTGGCTCAGCCCGCGGTTCGCGCGGACGAAGACCTCCCACAGTGGCCAGGGTTCGCGTTCGTCGGCACCGGGAGTCGCCATCACGCCACCGCCTTCTTCTTCAGGGACTGCTTGCGGGCGTACTCGGCCGCGGCCTCGCGCACCCAGGCGCCGTCTTCGTGAGCCGTGCGACGGCGCTCGAGCCGCTCGGCGTTGCAGGGACCGTTGCCGCGGAGCACCTCGAAGAACTCGTCCCAGTCGATCTCGCCGATCACGTACTGCCCGGTCTCATCGTCGAAGCGCAGCTCGGGGTCGGGCAGCGTGACGCCGAGGATCTCGGCCTGCGGCACGAGCATCCCCACGAAGCGCTGACGCAGCTCGTCGTTCGTGAAGCGCTTGATCTTCCACTTCATCGACTGGGCGGAGTTCGGGGACTGGTCATCGGGCGGCCCGAACATGGCGAGGCTCGGCCAGTACCAGCGGTTCACGGCATCCTGCGCCATCTCGCGCTGCTCGTCGGTGCCGCGCATGAGTGAGAGCAGGATCTCGAAGCCCTGGCGCTGGTGGAACGACTCCTCCTTGCACACCCGCACCATCGCGCGTCCGTAGGGGCCGTACGACGCGCGGCACAGCGGCACCTGATTGCAGATCGCGGCGCCGTCGACGAGCCATCCGATCGCGCCCATGTCGGCCCAGGTGGGCGTGGGGTAGTTGAATATCGAGGAGTACTTGGCTTTGCCGCTGATGAGCTGGTCCATCATCTCGTCGCGGGTGGTGCCGAGGGTCTGCGCGGCGGAGTAGAGGTAGAGCCCGTGACCCGCTTCGTCCTGCACCTTGGCCATCAGGATCGCCTTGCGCTTGAGGCTCGGGGCGCGCGTGATCCAGTTGCCCTCCGGCTGCATGCCGATGATCTCGGAGTGCGCGTGCTGGGAGATCTGGCGCACCAGGGTCTTGCGGTACGCATCGGGCATCCAGTCGCGCGGCTCGATGCGCTGCTCGTTCGCGATGAGCTCGTCGAAGAGACGTTCCTCATCGGAGATCTCGCCCACGAGGGACAGGTCTGCGGGACTGGTCATCATCGACTCCTCGGCATCAGGCCATCTTTACTGACCGATCGTTAGGTAATTCTGACACAGCGGATGGCCGGTTTCAAGACGGCCCTGAGTGCGGCTCAGTGTGAGCGGGAGATCAACGCCAGCAGCGCGCGCCCATATGCTTCGGACGGATCCGGATGCTCGAAGACCGAAGTGGCGTCCGCGATCTCGATCTCGACCCGGAAGGTGTCCTCGACGCGCGACAGCGAGCGGAACGTGCCGCGCAGCAGCTCGCGCAGCTGATCCTCCCGCGGCAGCCACACCGCGTCGGCGAGCGTCACCGCGTCGAGCGCCCACTCGGTCGTGCCGTTGAAGGCGAGGTCGGTGCCGCTCGGGGTCTGTCTGGCCTCGATCGTCATCTCGCTGACCGTGAAGATCTCGGCCTCCGCCTCGAGCTCGACCTCATCGGGGAGATCGAGCTGGAAACGGTCGCCCTCCGCCGGGTGCCAGACGAGTCCGGCCTCTCGAAGGGTGACGGCGAGCTCGCGAGTGATCATCCCTTCACGCTAGACGACGGAGGATCGCCCGGGATGCGAGCGGGCTGGGGATGAGGGGCCGGTCGTGTCGGCGGGGTGAGGCAGAGTGGAGGCATGACCTCCCTCGCTCCTGCCGACACCCGGGGCGCCGCGCTCGCCGCTCTGCGCGAGCTCGTCGGCCGACCGGGCGCCGACTTCCACGACGGCCAGTACGAGGCGATCGAGGCGCTGGTCGAAGGGCGCCGGCGTGCGCTCGTGGTGCAGCGCACGGGATGGGGCAAGTCCGCGGTGTACTTCGTCGCGACGCTGCTGCTGCGACGTCAGGGCGCGGGACCGACCGTGCTCGTCTCGCCGCTGCTGGCGCTCATGCGCGACCAGATCGCCGCCGCCGAGCGTGCGGGAGTGCGCGCGGTCGCGATCAACTCGACCAACGCGCACGAGTGGTCCGACGTGCTCGCGCAGCTCGATCGCGACGAGGTCGACGTGCTGCTGGTCTCACCCGAGCGGCTCAACAACCCGGCCTTCCGCGAGCAGCAGCTGCCGGCGCTCGTGCGTCGCATCGGGATGCTCGTGGTCGATGAGGCGCACTGCATCAGCGACTGGGGCCACGACTTCCGCCCCGACTACCGGCGGCTGCGTGATCTGATCGCGCAGATGCCGGCGGACGTGCCGGTGCTCGCGACCACCGCGACCGCGAACAGTCGGGTCGTGGCCGATGTCGCGGAGCAGCTCGGCAGCCTCCAGGCGGGCGAGACGGTAGAGGGTGACGCGGCGCCCGTGCTCACGATCCGCGGGCCGCTCGCACGGACCTCGCTGCGTCTCGGCGTGCTGCGGCTGCGCGACTCGGCGAGCCGCCTGGCCTGGCTGCTGAGCCACCTCGATGATCTGCCGGGGTCCGGCATCATCTACACGCTGACCGTCGCCGCGGCGGTCGACACGGCCCGGCTGCTGCGTGATCACGGGCACGACGTCCGCGCGTACACCGGGCAGACCGACACCGACGAGCGCGCGGAGTCCGAGGGGATGCTCAAGCGTAACGAGGTCAAGGCGCTGGTCGCGACCAGCGCGCTGGGCATGGGGTTCGACAAGCCCGATCTGGGCTTCGTCCTGCACCTCGGTGCCCCATCCTCGCCTGTGGCCTATTACCAGCAGGTCGGCCGAGCCGGTCGAGCGAGCGAGAGCGCCGACGTGCTGCTGCTCCCCGGCGTCGAAGACCGCGATATCTGGCACTACTTCGCCACCGCGTCGATGCCCGACCGGGAACGGGCGGAGCGGGTGATCGGCGCGCTCGGCGACGCGCCGATCTCGACACCGGCACTCGAGGCGATGGTCGACATCCGGCGGACGCCGCTCGAGCTGCTGCTCAAGGTGCTCGACGTCGACGGTGCGGTGCGACGCGTGCAGGGCGGCTGGGTCGCGACGGGCGAGCCCTGGGCGTACGATGCCGAGCGCTACGAGCGCATCGCCGCCGAGCGCATCGCCGAGCAGCAGCACATGATCGACTACGAGCAGACCGACGGATGCCGCATGGAGTTCCTGCAGCGCTCGCTCGATGATGACACGGCCGCTCCCTGCGGACGGTGCGACAACTGCGCGGGCGGATGGTTCCCCCGCGAGATCGGGGAGTCGGCGACCACCCAGGCCGCGGAGTCGCTCGACCGGGTCGGTGTTCCGATCGAACCTCGTCGTGCCTGGCCGACCGGTGCCGATCGGTTGGAGGTGCCGGTCAAGGGCCGCATCCCCACCGACGAGCAGGCGGGAGAGGGACGAGCCCTGGCTCGACTCACGGATCTCGGGTGGGGCGGTGCGCTGCGCGAGCTCTTCGCCGCGGGGGCGACGGATGCCCCGGTGACGCCGCAGTTGCTGCAGGCCTGCATCCGTGTGCTCGCCGGGTGGGGCTGGGGCGAGCGGCCGGTGGCCGTGGTCGCCCTGCCGTCGCGGTCGCATCCGCTGCTCGTCGACTCGCTCGCGCGCGGCCTCGCCGACGTCGGACGACTGCCCTATCTCGGAGCGCTCGAACCGGTCGGTGGCGGTCCTACCGGGCAGCCGGGCGGCAACAGCGTGTTCCGCCTCGGCGGCGTCTGGGATCGGTTCAGTGCCGAGCACCTCGACGTTCCGGCGGGGCCGGTGCTTCTCGTGGACGACCTGGTCGACAGCCGGTGGACGATGACGGTCGCCGCCCGGGTGCTACGGCAGGCCGGTGCGACTCAGGTGCTGCCGTTCGCGCTGGCGTTGCGCGGCTGAGTCAGGGCCGGACCGGCGTCAGTCGTCGGCGGGCGCGATGCGGGGCGGCCACGAGGTCGCTCCGAGTTCCCGCGAGATGTTCCTGGCGGTCTCGCGCAACGCGTTCATGATGGCGTCGGAGGCCGGCGTCTGCGAGGTCGGCAACACGACCGCGACCGCCGCGACGATGTCGTTCGAGGCGTCGGCGACGGGGGCGGCGAGCGAGGACTCGCCCAGCACGGCCTCGTCGAATTCGCCCGCGGTGCCGCGCTCCGCGATCGCGGGGAGCTCCAGGGTGAGGCGGGCGACGTCGGTGATCGTGTCGCCGGTGAGGCTGCGCAGCGGCTGCTCGAAGACGCTCTGCTGGAATCCCTGGTCGTAGGCGAGCAGCACCTTGCCCATCGCGGAGGCGTGCGCGGGGATGGCGACGCCGGTCTCGAGCATCTGCTGGCTGTCGTCGGGACGAAGGTTGTGGTGGATGACGAGCACGTCGGTGAAGTGGGGGGCGCCGAGCCGCACGGAGAGGTCGGTGCGACGAGCGAGCTCCTGCGTCCAGCGCATGGCCCGCGCGCGCACGTCGAGGGTGTCGAGGTACACGTTGCTCAGGCGCAGCAGCGTCGGCCCGAGCATGTAGCGCTGGCCACCGCGCTCCTTCGCGACGAGGCCGTGCGATCGCAGCGACTTCACGATCCCGTGCACGGTCGACGGCGGCAGGCTGAGGGCTGCGGCGAGGTCGGTGATGCCGAGGTGGCGTGCTCCCTGGAGCAGTTCGAGGATCTTCGCCGCGCGGTCGATGGCCTGGATCACGGGGGAGCCTCCTTCCGGTGCGTCGTCGAGCCGGTGCGTGTGCCGTGCCGGTCTTCAGGATGATCTTGACAACCCGGCAGGGTCCGAGCATATTCGACATTAACGAATTGCTTTCGGATTTCGCGAAAGAAGTCCCGAGGATCAAAGGAGATCGAACGATGAAGAAGCTCATCAACGCCCCCGAGGACGTTCTCGTCGAATCACTGAAGGGGGTCGCGCTCGCTCACCCCGAGCTCTCGGTCGACCTGGAGAACCACGTCATCACGCGGGCGACGCCCAAGGCGCAGGGCAAGGTCGCCATCGTGTCCGGTGGCGGTTCGGGCCACGAGCCCCTGCACGGCGGCTTCGTCGGCACCGGGATGTTGGATGCCGCCGTGGCCGGCGAGGTCTTCACCTCCCCGACGCCGGACCGCGTCCAGGTCGCCACCAAGGCCGTCGACCGCGGGGCCGGCGTGCTCCACATCGTGAAGAACTACACCGGCGACGTGCTGAACTTCGAGATGGCCGCCGAGCTCGCCTCCATGGAGGGGATCGAGGTGGGCAGCATCACGGTGGACGATGACGTCGCCGTGCAGGATTCCCTGTACACGGCAGGTCGCCGCGGCGTGGGTCTGACTGTGCTGCTCGAGAAGATCGTCGGTGCCGCCGCGGAAGAGGGCCGCGACCTCGCCGCTGTCGTGGAACTCGCCAAGAAGGTCAACGGCCAGGGTCGCTCGATGGGCATGGCGCTCACCAGCTGCACGGTTCCCGCCGCGGGCAAGCCCACCTTCGACCTCCCCGACGACCAGATGGAGATCGGCATCGGCATCCACGGTGAGCCCGGTCGTCATCGCGAACCGCTCGCTCCGGCATCCGACATCGCCCGGCAGCTGGTGGAGCCGATCCTCGCCGACATCGATGCCGCAGGCCCCGCAATCGTGATGCTCAACGGCATGGGTGCGACACCGCTGATCGAGCTGTACCTGATGTACGCCGAGGTCGCGGCGATCCTCGAGAAGTCCGGGGTGCAGATCGCGCGGAACCTGGTCGGCAACTACATCACCTCGCTCGACATGGCGGGCTGCTCGGTCACGGTGCTCAAGGCGGATGACGAGCTGCTGCGCCTGTGGGACGCCCCGGTGAACACCCCCGGCCTGCGGTGGGGTGCGTGATGGCGGCTGTCGACACCGCTGTGCTCGCCGACTGGGTCTCCCGTTTCGGCGCGGCTGTCACGGAGAAGCGCGACTGGCTCACCGAACTCGACTCGGCGATCGGCGACGCCGACCACGGCGCGAACATGGCCCGCGGGATGAGCGCGGTGAGCGAGAAGCTCGGGGCGAGCACTCCGGCCACGGTCGATGAGCTGCTGAAAACCGTGGGCATGACGCTGGTGAGCTCCGTGGGCGGGGCGAGCGGGCCGCTCTACGGCACGTTCTTCCTGCGGATGGGGATGGCGGCCGGTGCCGTGTCGGAGCTCGACGGGCCGGCGCTCGCCGCCGCCCTGCGCGCAGGACTCGACGGCATCGTGGCGCGAGGCAAGGCCGAGGCGGGCGACAAGACGATGTTCGACGCGATGGCTCCGGCCGTCGATGCGCTCGACACCGCGCTCGCCGGAGGTGCGTCTGTCGTCGATGCCGCGAGGACCGCAGCGGATGCGGCCGCGGCCGGCCGCGACGCCACGCTCCCGCTCGTCGCCCGAAAGGGCAGGGCCAGCTATCTCGGCGAACGCAGCGCCGGGCACCTCGATCCGGGAGCCGCATCGACGGCGATCCTGTTCGACACGCTCGCCGCAGCGGTGGAGGGCAGCGCCGGATGATCGGCATAGTCGCCGTCTCCCACAGTGCACGGCTCGGGGAGGCGGCCCTGGAGCTTGCCCTGCAGATGGTGCAGGGCGGCGGGGTGCGCGTGCAGGTCGCCGCCGGCGCCGGAGTGGACGGCGACGGCACGCCGATCCTCGGGACGGATGCAGTGGCGGTGGCCGCCGCGATCGACGAGCTCGCGGCGGACTGCGACGGCGTCCTGGTCCTCATGGATCTCGGATCGGCCGTGCTGAGTGCCGAGCTCGCACTCGAGCTGCGTGCGAGTGACGTGCCCGTGCGCCTCGTGCCGGCTCCGTTCGTGGAGGGGCTGCTCGCCGCGGTCGTCTCCGCCGCGGCGGGGGGCGGGCTGGACGCGGTCGCGGCGGAAGCGACCGCCGCACTCGGGGTGAAGACCGGGCAACTCGGGGTGCCTGACGACGCGGCGCCGTCATCCGACGCCGAGCCCACGTCCGGTGTCGCAGAGGATGGGGGGCCGACCGGCGAGGAGATCGTCCGACGGGTGCGCGTGCGCAATCCGCTGGGCATCCATGCGCGCCCCGCCGCGCTGATCGCCGAAGCCTCGGCGGGGGCCGATGTGCGGCTGCGTCGTCTACCCGACGGTCCCGACGCGCCGGCCGCGAGCCTCTCTCGACTGCTGATACTCGGGGCTCGGCAGGGCGACGAACTGGAGCTGGTCGCGCGCGGCCCGGAAGCCGACGCGGTGCTGGAGAAGCTGTCCGCGCTGTTCGACGACGGCTTCGGCGAGGGGACGGACGAAGCAGCACCGACGGCGGCTGCGGCGGCCTCGGGATCCACCGCCCCGCTCTCCGACGCCCCGGCGCCCGTCATCGCGTCCGGCGCGGTGTTGCGGGGCCGCGGTGTCAGTCCCGGTCGCGTGGCCGCACCGCTCGTGCACCTCGCGCCGGCGGTCGGCGAACCGGAAGCGGGCGAGGTCGTCGCTTCGGCCGACCGCGACGCCGAGGTCTCGGCGATCGAGTGGGCCGCCGTGGCCGTGGCGGATCAGCTGCGCGCACGGACGTCTCAGGCGACGGGGGAGACCAGGGCGATCCTCGATGCGTCGCGTCTGCTGGCCTCCGACCCCGAGCTGGTCTCGGAGGCGACGGCGCTCGTCCGGTCGAAGGGCCGCAGTGCGGCGCGCGCGATCTGGGAGACCGCAGCCGCGCACGAGAAGGGTGTGGCTGCGCTGGGAGGCCGGATGGCGGAGCGTGTCGCCGACATCCGTGACGTGCGGGACCGGATCATCGCCGAGATCCTGCAGGTCGACATGCCCGGGGTGCCCGAGCGCGATGAGCCGTTCGTGCTCGTGGCGACGGACCTCGCGCCCGCCGACACCGCAGCCCTCACCGGAGGGCACTGCGTCGCGCTCGTCACCGAGCAGGGCGGGCCGACTTCGCACACCGCGATCATCGCGCGATCGCTCGGTCTTCCCGCAGTCGTCGGCGTCACCGGCGCGGTCGGCATCCCGGTCGGCTCGACGCTCCTCGTCGACGGCGGGCGCGGCACGGTCGAGGTCGATCCGCCGGCATCCCGCGTCGCCGACGCCCAGGCCGCCGCCACCGTCGTCGAGTTCGACGGATCCGGGCGGCTCGCCGACGGGCACCGCGTGGCCCTGCTGGCGAATGTGGGCGGTGCTCCGGATGCCGTGAACGCCGCGGCGGCACGGGCGGAGGGCGTCGGCCTGTTCCGCACCGAGTTCTGCTTCCTCGACCGGACCGAAGCGCCGACGGTCGAGGAGCAGACCGCCGCCTACCGCGGTGTCCTGGCCGCATTCCCCGATCGCAAGGTCGTCGTGCGCACGCTGGACGCGGGGAGCGACAAGCCCCTCCCGTTCGCGAACTCCGACGAGGAGGACAATCCGGCGCTCGGCGTGCGGGGACTCCGGATCGCGCGCCGCCGGCCGCAGCTGCTCGCGGACCAGCTGCGCGCGCTCGCGCTCGCCACGGCCGAGGAGTCGGCCGAGGTCGAGGTGATGGCCCCGATGGTGGCCACCGTCGAAGAGGCCAGGGAGTTCGCCGATCTCGCGCGTGCGGCGGGGATCGGCCGCGTCGGCATCATGATCGAGACACCGTCGGCGGCACTTCTCGCCGCCGAGCTGTTCGAGGTGGTCGACTTCGTGAGCCTCGGAACCAACGACCTCGCGCAGTACACGCTCGCCGCCGATCGGCTGCTCAGCGACCTGGGTGATCTGAACGATCCGTGGCAGCCCGCGGTGCTGCGCCTGATCGGCGTGGTCGGAGCGGCGGGGCGTGCGGCGGGGAAGCCGGTGGGTGTCTGCGGAGAGGCGGGTGGGGACCCGACCCTCGCTCCGGTGCTCGTGGGGCTCGGGGTCACCTCGCTCTCGATGACCCCGAGGTCGCTCGGACGAGTCGCGGAGGCGCTCCGCGATGTGACTGAGGAGGAGTGCCGTCGCGCCGCCGAGGCCGTGCTCGAGGCCGCCACCGCGGACGAGGCCAGGGCCGTGGGCGCCGCCGCTCTGCAGCGTGCCGACGCTCGGTGATCGCACCGCATATGCGTGCTCCGGCATGTGCAGAATCTCATTCTGATCTCGACGTGGAACGAGCGCCTCAGATGCCCGGGGCGAGGCTCTAGGCTCGGCTGCACGGGGGTGCGCCGATGCCGGCGCCGAGTGTGGATCGGAGTGGGACATGTCGCGGTCGAGGACGTTCGTGCAGGGCCTGATCGGTGTGGTCGCGGTCGGGGCATTGGCGGCTCTTTCCGGGTGCGCTCCGACTCCGCAGTCCACGCCCACACCCGAGCCCACGGCCGCGCCGGAATCCCCGGCTCCCGACCCGTATGCCGGACCCATCGCCTTCGTCGGCGACGAGCTGGACTGGTTCCTGCTGAGTGCCGAGGAGATCTCCGGTCTGCTTCCCGATGTGGGTGACGTCAGCCCGGCGGTGCCCTCCCTGATCCAGGTGTCCGACGGGGGCGGCTACGAGCCGGATCCCTCCATCTGCAACGCGGTCTACGCCGAAGCCTCGCTGGGCTCCATCGGTGCACGGTCCGTCACGTGGACGACGACCGTTTCCGAAGGGCGAGACGGCTGGCTCCACGTGATGCAGTTCGCCGATGAAGCGGCCGCCACGGCGCGCATGGACCAGTACGCCCAAGCCGCGGAGCAGTGCGGTGAGTTCACCTTCGGCGGGGCGCCTTCTTCCTTCGCCTCGTCGACGGCCGAGGGCGACGGGGGCGTCCGCGCCATCGCCGGATCCCTGGTCCTCACCTACCCGGGCGGCGACGGTCACTCCCTCTACAAGACCTACTCCTCGGTCGGAAACGTGGTCGTCGAGATGTGGCAGCCCTTCACGGGGGAACCCGCGTTCGACACCGAGGCCGCTGCAGCTCAGCTGCGCGATCGCGCGAGCGAGGCGAGGGCGAAGCTGATCGACGAGCTGACGGAGAACCCGCCGGTTCCCGTGGACGTCCCCGCCGCCGACGCCGCGGCGCCCTGGAGCGAGTGGGAGATCACGACGGAGGGGGTCGGCCCGGTGCGCCTGGGCGTCGAGCTCGATGAGGCCATCGCCGCCGTGCCCGGAGCTCGGGTCGCGGAGCCCGAGTGGCCGGGGGCGCCGACGCGATTGATCTCGGCCGATGGGGCGGCCTCGCTGGTGCTCTGGACGCAGGACGAGTCGACCGTCGTCGCCGGAGTCTCCGTCGGCATCGCGAACGTCGCAGGGGACCTGACCCACGATGGCGCGTCGCTTCCGTCCGCCGGTGGTGTGCGAATCGGAGATCCGGTCAGCGCCGCGGCAGCTGCCTTCCCCGAGGGGACGGCGCTGCGCATCATCTCGTCGGGCGAGTACTTCTACGAGTGGTCCAGCCGCGAGGGGGTCGTCATGCGGTTCCGCCTGGATCGCGACTCGACGGCAGACCCCGCCGCGGTGATCACCGGCATCACGGTCGACGACGCCACGCTCGCAAAGCCGCTGATCTTCGGCTGAGCTTCGTGCAGGTTGCCGGCCCGCATGGCCCTTCTTTACCGACCGAGCGGTCAGTTAGTATGGGCCTGTCGGGCGCTGCTGCGGTGGCATCCGCGCGACGAGGAGGTCGACGATGACGGATGCGACGCCGCGGGCCACGGACGCCGTGCGCCCCAACCGCGCCATGATGGAGCGCGATCGTGCGTCCGCCTCGCTGGGCCTCGTCGTGGAACGCGACGATCCCGGACACGCCGTGGTCTCGATGCGCGTGCGCGACGACATGACCAACGGGTTCCACATCACCCATGGCGGTTTCGTCTTCGCCCTGGCCGACACGGCCTTCGCGATCGCCTGCAACGAGGACGATCGGGTCACGGTGGCTGCGGGCGCCGACATCTCCTTCCTGAAATCCACCGTCTCCGGACAGACGCTGACCGCGACGGCCGTGCGGCGCACCCGCAGCGGCCGCTCCGGCATCTACGACGTGACGGTCGTCGACGAACTCGGCGATCCGGTCGCGGAGTTCCGTGGGCGCTCGCGCACCACCGACCAGACCTACTGACCCCGTGCTGCCGATCCCGGCCGACAGCGCGATCCGATGCGAGACTGTGGGGATGTCCGAGATGCAGAGCACGAGACGAGGCCGCCCCGGGTACGACCAGCAGGGCATCCTCGCGGTCGCCGTCGCCGCATTCAACGAGCACGGGTACGACGCGACCTCGATCGGCATGCTGGCCGAGCGGCTCGGCCTGTCGAAGTCGGCGATCTACCATCACTTCGGATCGAAGGATGAGATGCTCGACCTCGCCCTCGACGCCGCGCTCGGGGGGCTCGAGGCCGTGGTGGACGACCCGCTCCCGGCCACCGTCGATCGTGACGATTCCCGCGCGGTCGCCCGCCTCGAGCACGTCCTCCGGGGTGCCGTCCACGTGCTGGTGGACCAGCTCCCCGCCGTGACGCTCCTGCTGCGAGTGCGCGGCAACACCGATGTCGAGCGCCGTGCGCTCACTCGACGTCGCGCGTTCGACCGCCGGATCACCGCGCTCGTCTCGGAAGCACAGGCCGAAGGTACGCTGCGCGCCGACATCGACGCCAGCGTCGTGGCCCGCCTGGCGTTCGGAATGATCAACTCGATCGTGGAGTGGTACCGTCCGGGCGGCCGCGAGGGCGCGGATCGGCTCGCCGACGACGTCGTCGCCATCGCCCTCGACGGTCTGCGCCGACGATCCGACGATCCCGCGGGCGCCCCGGTCTCCTGACCGGCGCGCCCGCCGGGGATCAAGCGGCTGCGGCCTGCTCCTTCGCGACGAGGGTGAGCACGTCGTACGTGGCGACGATCTCGTCGCTCTGGTTCTTCAGCACCGCGTCCCAGCGCACCTCGCCGTACTCGTCGGTCTCGCGGGGAGTGATCTGCTTGGCGGTGAGCTCGACGCGGATCTCGTCGCCGGGGGAGACCGGGGTCAGGAAGCGCAGGTTCTCCAAGCCCGAGTTGGCGAGGACGGGACCGGGCGCCGGGTCGACGAAGAGGCCGGCAGCCCACGACACGAGCAGGTAGCCGTGGGCGACGCGACCGGGGAAGAACGGGTTCGCCGCCGCGGAGGCCTCGTCCATGTGCGCATAGAAGGTGTCGCCGGTGAACGCCGCGAACGTCTCGATGTCCTCGAGCGTCACCGTGCGCGAGCCGCTCACGACCTGATCGCCGATGCGCAGCTCGGCCAGCGACTTACGGAAGGGGTGGACGCCCCCGCTCTCCTGGTACGGACGCGCCACCGTGCCCTGATGCCAGACCCCGGTCAGGGCGGTCAGCATCGCGGGCGAGCCCTGCACCGCGGTGCGCTGCATGTGGTGCAGCACGGCACGGATGCCGCCGAGCTCCTCGCCACCGCCGGCGCGGCCGGGGCCGCCGTGCACGAGGTTCGGCAGCGGAGAGCCGTGGCCCGTGGAGCTGCGGGCGTCGTCGCGATCGAGGAACAGCACGCGTCCGTTGTAGGCGGCCATGCCGGTGGCGAGCGCGACGGCGACCTCGGGGTCGTGCGTGGCGACACTGGTCACCAGGGAGCCACCGCCCCGGGCGACCAGGGCGCTCGCTTCGTCGAGGGTGCGATAGCCGACGATGCTCGAGACCGGGCCGAACGCCTCGATCTCGTTGACCGCCGCGCTCTGCGGGTCGGAGAAGCGCAGCAGCATCGGCGCGAGGAAGGCGCCATCCGGAGAGGGCCCCTGACTTCCGTCGCCGTGTCGCACGTCCGGAGCATCGGTCGAGCCGATGACCAGCTCGCCGCCGCCGTCCTGCAGCCGTGCCACCTGGCGCAGCACCTCGTCACGCTGCGCGGTCGAGGCCAGCGGCCCCATCGTGACGCCCTCCGCCCGGGGGTCGCCGAGCACGATGCGTTCGGACAGCCGTGCCCGCACGGCGCCGATCACGTCGTCGACGGTGCCGGCCGGCACGATCGCGCGTCGGATCGCTGTGCACTTCTGCCCGGCCTTGCTGGTCATCTCCGCCACGAGCTGCTTGACGTAGGCGTCGAACTCCGGCGTGCCCGCGACGGCGTCCGTCCCGAGGATGGACGCGTTGATGGAGTCGGTCTCGCTCGTGAAGCGCACGCCGCCGGTCTGTACCGCATCGTGGGCGCGCAGCCCCTCCGCGGTCGACGCCGATCCGGTGAAGGCCACCAGATCACCGAGCCGCAGCTCGTCGAAGATACCGGGAATGCTGCCCGAGACGAGTTGCAGCGACCCCTCGGGTAGCAGGCCGGACTCGACCATGATCCGCACCATCGCCTCGGCGAGGTACCCGGTCGGCGTCGCGGGCTTCACGACGGTCGGCACACCGGCGAGGAAAGCGGGCGCGAACTTCTCCAGCGAGCCCCAGACCGGGAAGTTGAAGGCATTGATCTGCACGGCGACGCCGGGGAGCCGGGTGTAGATGTGGCGCCCGAGGAACGAACCGTCCCTGGACAGGTTCTCCACCGCGCCGTCGACATAGACCTTCGCATTCGGCAGCTCTCGCCTGCCCTTGCTGGAGTAGGCGAACAGCACGCCGATACCGCCGTCGATGTCGACCCACGAGTCCTGGGTGGTCGCGCCCGTCCGGCTCGAGATCTCGTACAGCTCCGCCTTTCGTTCGGTGAGCGCGAGCGCGAGCTGCTTGAGCCGAACGGCGCGCTGGTGGAAGGTCAGCTCACCGAGCGAAGCCTGCCCCGCGGTGCGGGCGTAGGCGAGAGCCGCTGAGAGGTCGATGCCCTCGGTCGACACGCGGGCGACGATCTCGCCCGTCGAGGCGTCGCGCACCTCGGTCGCCTCGGCGTCGGCAGCCGGCGACCACCAGGATCCCTGCAGGTAGCTGGGGAGGATCTCGGTCATGTCAGTTCCCTTCATGAGGCGTCCCATTCGTAGAAGCCGCGTCCGCTCTTTCGTCCGAGGTGGCCCTCGGCGACGAGGCGGCGCAGCAGAGCCGGCGGTTCGAAGCGTTCGCCGAGGTTCGCGGCGAGGTATTCGGAGATGCCGAGCCGCACGTCGAGCCCGACGATGTCGGTGAGGCGGAGTGGCCCGACCGGATGCTTGTAGCCCAAGGTCATCGCGGCGTCGATGTCTGCGGCCGAGGCGACGCCCTCTTCGAGCATGCGGATCGCCTCCAGGCCGATCGCGACGCCGAGTCTCGACGACGCGAACCCGGGGGCATCGGCCACGACGATCGGCGTCTTGCCGAGGGCGTGCACCCAGGCCCTCGCATCGTCGACGAGCGGGGGAGCGGTGGCCGTGCCGCGCACGATCTCGACCAGGGTGGACGCGGGCACCGGGTTGAAGAAGTGCATTCCGAGGAAGCGCGACGGACGGTCCAGCACTGCGGCGAGCTCATCGATCGAGATCGACGAGGTGTTCGAGGCGAGGACGGCGTCCGGTCCGATCTGCGCTTCGACGCGAGTGAGGGCGTCGACCTTCAAGGCCAGATCCTCGGGCACGGCTTCCACGACGAGGTTGCACGGAGCGAACAGCGCGAGATCTGTGCCGGTGTCGAAGCACGCACGGTAGGCGTCTCCCGGTTCGGCCGCGGTGCCGCGGGCGATCGAGGCGTCGACGGATTCGAGCACGCGATGGGCGGCTGCCGCGGCAGCATCCGCATCGCGTTCGACGACCGTCACGCGCGAACCCGCGAGAAGGAACGCGTGGGCGATGCCGGCGCCCATTCGCCCGCCGCCGAGCACTCCGACGTGCGCGGGAGCGTGAGGCGTGGCCTCGGTCATCGGTCTCTCCGTTCCAGGAAGTCGGTCATGCGTCGGAACTTCTCCGGGCTCTCGAAGAGCTCGGCCTGGGCTTCCAGATCGGCGGCGGGGTGGCGGTCGCGGGGCGCGCGGAACACCCGTTTCGTCGCGATGGTGGCGGCCGGGTCGTTGCGGGCGATCCGGTCGGCGATCGCCTCGGCTGCGGCCAGCAGTTCCTCGGGGTCGTGGATCGCCGAGACGAGGCCGATGCGCAGCGCCTCCTCGGCCTTCACCGTGCGGCCGGTGAGCAGCAGCTCGATCGCCCTGGCATCGCCGACGATCTCCTTCAGCCGCCAGCTCGCGCCGGCCGCGGCGAGGATGCCGAGGCCCGTCTCCGGGTTGCCGATCGCGAGCGAGGGCGTGGCGATGCGGATGTCCGCGGCGTAGGCGAGTTCGGCGCCGCCTCCCAGGGCATAGCCGTCGATCGCCGCGATGACCGGCATCGGCAGCTCGGCGACCCGGACGAAGGCGTGCGCGTTGATGCCGCGCAGCGCGTCGGCGGCCCGGCGTTCGCGCAGCTCGGCGATGTCGGCGCCCGCCGCGAAGACGCCGTCGGCGCCGACGAGGATCAGGGTCCGCGGCGTCTCTTCGAGCTCGTCGCAGAGCAGGTGCAGGGCATCGATCGTGGCCTGGTCGATCGCGTTGCGCTTGTGGGGACGGTTGAGAGTGGCGACCACACGGTCGGGGTGCCGCTCGACGAGCAACGGCTCTTCGGGATTCGCCGGGCCGGGCATCACACCTTCTCCAGGATCACGGCCGCACCCTGACCGACGCCCACGCACATGGTCGCGAGTCCGTACCGGGAGCCCTCGCGCTCCATGCGCCCGAGCAGTGTGATCAGCAGGCGGGAGCCGGACGAGCCGAGCGCATGGCCGAGGGCGATGGCCCCGCCGTCGGCGTTGACGCGCTCGTCGTCGAGGCCGAGCCGACGGATGGAGGCGATCGACTGTGTGGCGAAGGCCTCGTTGAGCTCGACGGAGCCGATGTCGTCGATGGTGAGTCCGGCGCGGCGGAGCGCCTTCTGCGTCGCGGGCACCGGGCCGAGGCCCATGACCTCCGGTGCGAGACCGGCACTGGTGCCGACGACGATCCGGGCGCGGGGCACGAGGCCATGGCGCTCGACCGCTTCGGCGCTCGCCACGAGGATCGCCGAGGCGCCGTCGTTGAGGGCGCTGGAGTTCCCGGCCGTCACGACCTGGCCGCCGGCGACCACGGGGCGCAGTCGGGCGAGCGCCTCGAGCGTGGTCTCGGGTCGTGGGCCCTCGTCGACCAGCACCTCTCCGGCCGCGGTCGGCACGCCGACGATCTCGGGGGCGAAGCGTCCGGTCGCGATCGCGGCGGCGGCGCGCTGCTGCGAACGCAGGGCGAAGGCGTCAGCCTCGTCACGCGTGATCCCGTCGATCCGGGCGACCTCCTCCGCGGTCTCGGGCATCGAGAAGGTCGCCTTGTCGCGGGCGACGAGGCGCGGGTTCGGGAAACGCCAGCCGATCGAGGTGTCGAAGGCCGCGCCCGGTTTGGACCAGGCCTTCTCCGGCTTGGCCTGTACCCAGGGCGCACGGGTCATGGACTCGACGCCGCCGGCGACGATGAGGTCGGCATCGCCCGCGCGGATCGCCTGCGCGGCCATGGTCACGGCCGACATGCCCGAAGCGCAGAGCCGGTTCACCGTGATGCCCGGAACGCTGTCGGGGAGCCCGGCGAGCAGCACCGCCATCCGGGCGACATTGCGGTTGTCCTCGCCGGCCTGGTTCGCCGCCCCCAGGATCACCTCGTCGATGTCGATCTGCGTCGCATCGATGCCGGCCCGGCGCACCGTTTCGGCCACCACGATCGAGGCGAGGTCGTCGGGGCGGACGGTGGCGAGCACGCCGCCGTAGCGCCCGACCGGGGTGCGCGCCCCTCCGACGAGGAATGCCTCGGTCATGCGGATCTCCTGACTTCGTCGTCTCGGCGGGGGCTCGTCGCCCTCTCGCGCGGCCAGGAATTACTGACCGATCGTATGGTAATTATGGCACACGCGCCGCGTCGGCCCGAGGGGCTTCGGGCGGTCTCAGACCCGCACGAACGCGCGCAGCGGATGCTCGATGAGCTCGGTGACGCGCCGCAGGAATCCCGCCGCGTACCCGCCGTCGCAGACGCGATGGTCGAACGCGAGCGACAGCTGCACGATGCGACGCGCGACGATCGCCCCGTCGACGACCCACGGCCGCTCGATGATCCGGCCGATGCCGAGGATGGCGACGTCCGGGTGGTTGATGATCGCCGCCGAGCCGTCGACGCCCAACCCGCCGTAGTTGTTGAGGGTGAAGGTCGAGCCGCGCAGGCGTTCCGGCGGCATCGTGCCTGCTCTGGCCGTGGCGGTGAGCTCGCGCAGTGCCGCATCGAGCTGCTCCACGGTGAGGGCGTGCGCACGGGGGACGACCGGGACCAGGAGTCCGCGTTCGGTGTCCGCCGCGATCCCGAGGTTCACACCGTCGAACGAGATCAGCTCCTCGCCGCTCTCGTCGAGTCGCGAGGCCAGCACCGGATAGTCCTCGAGGGCGAGCAGGACGAAGCGCGCGAGCAGTGCCGTGACCGAGGGGGCCTTGCCGCCCTCCGGGGCCATCTGCGCGCGGAGGGCCCATAGGGACGTGGCATCGACGTCGACCCAGACGGTGGCCTCGGGGATCTCGGTGCGACTGCGCGTGAGCTTCGCGCTGACCGCGCGCCGCAGCGGCGACATGCGCTCGCGGGAGACGACGTCGAGCCCGTCGACGGACTCACCCGTCCCGTTCGTGGCGCGGTGATGCGCGGCCGCGCCGTCCACGGCGTTCTCGACCGCGGCCTTCAGCACGTCGGCGCGGGTGATCGCCCCGTCGGGGCCGGTCGCGGCGATCGTGTGCACGTCGAGGCCGAGATCGCGGGCGAGGCGACGGACGAGGGGGGAGCGCACGGCCACCGGGCGGCGGACGGATGCAGCGAGGGCAGGGGTCGCGTCAGGGTCGACGGCGGCGGCCTTCGATGCGGATGCCGGTGCCGGTGCCGGTGCGGGTGCGGGTGGGGATGCGGTCGGGCGGTCGACTCGGACCGACGCGGCGGCCGGCCGTCGCCGCCCCTTCGTCGTGTGCGCTGTGGTGCCGTAGCCGATCAGCACGTTCCCGGATCCGGCGCGTTCCTCCTCGCGGTACGCCTCATGCTCGGGGGTGCTCGACGCTGCAGACCCGGCAGCATCCGGAGTCGTTCCCTCCGCCGCCGATGCCGATTCCGGGTCGGCGACCTCGAGCACCGGTGCACCGACGTCGATGGTGTCCCCGGCGGTGCCGTGGAGAGCCGTGACGACGCCGGCGAACGGCGATGGCAGCTCCACCACGCTCTTCGCGGTCTCGACCTCGGCGATCGGCTGGTCGGTCGTGATGGTGTCGCCCACCGCGACGAGCCACGTCACGAGTCCCGCCTCAGTCAGGCCCTCGCCGAGGTCCGGCAGGCGGAAGATGTGCGTGGACGGCTTCAGCGGGGCGCTCATACGTCGTCCTCCCAGTGCAGGGTGTCGATCGCATCGAGCACGCGGTCGACATCGGGCAGGTACCAGTGCTCGAGCTTCGGAGGTGCGTAGGGGGTGTCGAACCCCGTGACCCGTCGGACCGGGGCCGCGAGGTACTCGAAGCAGCGCTCGAACACGCGGGCCTGGATCTCCGAGGCGACGCTCACATATCCGGGGGCCTCGGCGATGACCACGGCACGGCCGGTGGACTTCACCGCGGCGGTCACGGTCGCGTCGTCGAAGGGGGAGAGCGAGCGCACGTCGACCACCTGCACGCTGCGCCCCTCGGCGGCGGCGACATCGGCGACCTCGAGTGCGAGCGGCACGGAGGCGCCGTAGGCCAGGAGCGTCACATCCGTGCCCTCGCGGGCGATACGGGCGGTGCCGAGTTCCGTGGTGATCGAGGTGTCGACTTCGCCCTTCGACCAGTACAGCTTCTTCGGCTCGAGGAAGATCACCGGATCCGGCGAGGCAATCGCCGCGCGCAGCAGCGAGTAGGCATCCTGCGGCGTCGACGGACTGACGACCGTGAGGCCGGGGGTGTGCGCGTAGTAGGCCTCGGACGAGTCGCAGTGATGCTCCACGCCGCCGATGCCGCCACCGAACGGGATGCGGATCACCAGCGGCATCCGCATCCCACCGCGTGTGCGGTTGCCGAGCTTGGCGACATGGCTGACGACCTGCTCGAACGCCGGAAGTGCGAACGCGTCGAACTGCATCTCCACCACGGGGCGCATCCCGTTCATGGCCATGCCGACCGCGGTGCCGACGATGCCGGACTCGGCCAGGGGTGTGTCGAAGCAGCGCTCCTCGCCGAACCGCGCAGTGAGGCCGTCGGTGATGCGGAAGACGCCCCCGAGCGCCCCGACGTCCTCACCGAAGACGACCACATCCGGGTCGGACTCGATGGCGTCGGCGAGTGCTCTGTTCAACGCGGCGGCCATGGTCATGGTGGTCGCCGTGGGGGACTCGACCTCGGTGCGGGTGTCGTCGTGTGTGATCGTCATCGGTGGCCTCCGTTCGGGGTGATCTCTGCACTCGCATCGGCGAGGCGCGAGCGCTCGATCTCGTCGCGCAGCAGGTGCCATTGCTCGTCGAGCTGTGGCGAGCGTGTCGCGGTGACGAAGCGGAACAGGTCTTCGGGGTCGAGGTCGGCGTCGGTGTTCAGCGCGGTCCGCATGGCCGCGGCGATCGCCTCGGCTCCGGCGGCGAACCGCTCCTCGGCGTCGGCGTCGAGAGCCCCGGTGTTCGTCAGGTGGGTGCGCAGGCGAAGCAGGGGGTCGCGGGCGGTCCAGGCCTGCACCTCATCGCGTTCCCGGTAGCGGGTGTCGTCGTCGGCGTTGGTGTGCGCCTGCATCCGGTAGGTGTGCGCCTCGATGAGCGAAGGGCCGCCGCCGGTACGGGCGCGATCCACCGCCTCGCCGAGCACGGCGAGCACGGCGGCGACGTCGTTCCCGTCGACACGCTGTCCCGGCATCCCGTAGCCGACCGCCTTGTGGGCGAGGGACGGAGCCGCGGTCTGCCGCGAGAGCGGGACCGAGATCGCGAACCCGTTGTTCTGCACGAAGAAGACGACCGGCACCTGGAAGACGGCGGCGAAGTTCATCGCCTCGTGGAAGTCGCCCTCGCTGGTGGCGCCGTCGCCGCACAGCGCGAGCACGACCGTGTCCTCGCCGCGATGCTTGGCCGCCTGCGCGAAGCCGACCGCGTGCAGCAGCTGGGTGGCGAGCGGGGTGGCCTGCGGTGCGACCCGGTGGGAGCGCACGTCGTAGCCCGAGTGCCAGTCGCCCTTGAGGAGGACCATCGCGTCGGCGGGTTCGACTCCGCGTGCGATGACGGCGACCGAGTCGCGATAGGTCGGGAACAGCCAGTCCGTTTCGCCGAGAACCATCGCGGCGGCGACCTGGCACGCTTCTTGACCGTGGGACGACGGGTAGACGGCGAGACGTCCCTGACGTACGAGCGCGCCGGCCTGGTCGTTGATGCGGCGGCCCTCGACGAGGCCGCGATAGGCGGCCAGCAGGGTGTCGCCGTCGGGGAGCGCGTAGTGCTCGTCCGCGACAGGCTGTCCGTCCGCATCGATCAGTTGCACCGCGGTGTCTCGCGGAAGCATGTCGGTGTGCAGCATGCGCTCGTCCTCCTTGCCGAACTCGGTGGGGACAGCTTGCCTCTGTGGGCGACAGTCATCCAAGATCATCCGCGAAATACTGGATGGAAGAGCGACAGATGCGGCATTCTTGATCGAAGTGTCAGATTTTCTGGCCCGAGGAAGGGGTGTCATGATCGCGCTGGACGACACGGACCGAGCGATCCTCGAGGAGCTGCGTCGCGACGCGCGCTCGTCGATGACGGCGATCGCGGATGCCGTGCACATCTCGCGCGCCGGTGCGCACGCGAGGATCAAGCGCCTCACCGACGCCGGTGTCATCACGGGATACACGGTCCGCACGGATCCCGTCCTGCTCGGGCACCATGCGAGCGCCTACGTGACCCTTGCCATCGAGCAGGCGACGTGGCAGGCGGTGAGCGACCGGCTGCGCGCGATCCCCGAGATCGAGCACATGGCGCTCGTCGGCGGTGACTTCGACGTGATCCTGTTGGTGCGCGCCAACGACGCCCGCGACCTGCGTCGAATCGTGCTCGAGGACATCCAGGCGATCCCTTCGATCCGCTCGACCCGGACCACGCTGATCTTCGAGGACTACACGCGGGAGTAACGGGGACGCGGGCGCGTTCTGCGGTGCGGGTGGGTTCTGGGGCGTGGTCTGCGGCGGCGGGGTCTGCGGGGGCGGGGTCTGCGGCGAGTGTGGACAAGTGCTGCGTCGGTGTTTCTGTGGAGGGCGTGTCGGTGTTTCGCGTGTTTCGGAATATTGCTCTGAACTGGGGTTATCGGGGTTTGAATGTCTGTGGTCCCGGGTTGACTTAGGGGTATGAACAACCCCGTGGAGGTGCTCGGCCAGGTCGTCGCTGACCTGGATGCGGTGCTGCGCTCTGACGTGATCGCCCGGCTCGGTGACGACGAGAAGATGGGGCTGTTGCGGGTCGCGGGTGAGGTGCAGCGGCGGGTGGAGGCGGTGGTCGTGGAGACGGTCGCGTCGGTCGATGAGCGGCCGGCGGGGTCGGGGGAGCCGGCGTTCTGTGGGCGATATGGCTGTCGCACGGTGAACGAGTTGCTGCAGCGGGTGTTGCGCACGGATGCTGCGGGGGCGGGGCGGGTGGTGAAGGCCGCGAAGGCGGTGCGGCGGGAGGTGGGGGTGTCGTCGGGGGCGTGGTTGCCGGCGCGGTGGCCGGCGTTGCGGGTGGCGTTGGTGGACGGGACGATCGGGGTCGCGGGGCTGTTGGCGGCGATCGGGCCGATCGAGCAGGCCGGGTCCCGGGTCGGGACGGCGGACCGGTTGCGGGCGGATGCGGAGTTGGCCGCGTACGCGCGGGGAACCTCTGTTGCTGACCCGGATGCGGGTGCGGATGCGGAACCGGACGCTGGCGGGGATGTTGGACCGGCGGCGACGCCGGAGGATCTGCGGTTGTTGGCGCAGGTGATCGTGCAGTATCTCGACCCCGATGGTGCGGAACCCGCGGACGACATCGCGATGCGGGTGCGGGGGCTGACCCTCGGGCGCGCGAAAGACGGGGTGATCCCGGTCCGGGGACGGTTGCTGCCCGAGGTCGCGGGACAGTTGCAGCGCCTGTTCGACGCGTACCTGAACCCGAAAGTCGACGGACCACCCGTCCCCGGAGTCATGTTCCGGCCTTCGGACGCGACGAACTCGGAAACGAACTCGGAAACCCTCGATGACGGTGCGGGTATGGACGACGACGCCCTTCCGTCCGGTGACCCGGGACGGATGGTCGACACCCGCTCCCGGTCGCAGAAGCAGCACGACACCCTCGCCGCGATCCTCGGCATCGCCGCCCGCCACGACGACACCCCACGCCTGGGTGGGGGCGCGCCCACACTGGTGGTGTCCGTCACCGCCGACGACTACACGACCGGCCGCGGCTGGGCGCACATCGACGGCATCGACACCCCCGTCCCCACCCGTGTCGCCGTCCACACCGCGTGCGCGGGCGGGGTGCAACGGGTGCTGTTCGACCCGCACGGGCGGATCATCGGCATCAGCACCACCGACCGGATCTTCACCGCGCATCAGCGTCGCGCGATCACCCTCCGCGACCGCGAGTGCCTCATCCCCGGCTGCCACGTCCCCGCGACCTGGTGCGAGATCCACCACGTCCACGAGCACGCCCACGGCGGCCCCACCCACACCGACAACGGCGTCGCCCTCTGCTGGCACCACCACAGAACCCTCGACACCAGCGGATGGGAGATCCGCATGCGCCACGGCACACCCCACGTCCGCGGACCCGCCTGGTGGGACCCCACCCGACGCTGGCGCACCCCACGACCCCCGACACCACGACCGGCACCTGAGGCCTGCCGGTCGACTGCGCTCAGAGCATGAGCGGCCACGACCGGGCTCGGCGTGAACTGTCGACCTGTGCGACACGATGTGGCATGCTTGCGGGCATTGCGCCGGGCCCCGTTTCTGGGGCCGTCCGTGAATCGAGAGGTAGACGCCGGAACACATGTCCAGACCACTCGCGGGACCGCAGGGCCTGCTACGCACGCTCAACGGTCGCGCGATCCTGGAGGCGCTCGCGCGCAGCGGTCCGCAGACCCGCGCGGAGCTGATGTCGGCGACGGGGCTGTCCCGCACGGCCGTCACCCAGGTGCTGCGGATGCTCGAGGCAGCGGGCGCCGTCGCCTCGGCAGGCATCGACCGCGAGACGCGCGGGCCTGCCGCCGGTCGCGTGACCCTGCATCCGCGGCTCGGGTTCGCCGCCGCCGTGCACATCGACCACCACGCCGCGCACGTGGTGCTCGTCGACGCCCGCGGAGTCGTGCACGCCGAGGAGCACGCCGTGCTGCCCATCCAGGAGGACCGCGTCGAGCAAATCGTCGCCCTCGTCGACCGTTGCCGAGGGTCGGTGAAGGCGGCCAAGGGGGCGATCCACCTCGCCGTCGTCGGCATCCCCGGGATCGTCACCGCCGACGGCGGCATCCGCGACGATCTCGGTCCGGACGGCGGCGCCTTCCGCGCTGCGCTGACCGCATCGCTCGGCTGCCCGGTACGCATCGAGAACGACGTCAACCTCGCCGCCCTCGCCGAGCTCACGGCGGGCGTGGGCGGCGACCTCGCCAGTTTCGCGCTGCTGCTCCTCGACGACGGGCTCGGTGCCGGCATCGTGATCGACGGCGCACTGCACCGCGGATTCTCCGGTGTCGCGGGCGAGGTCATGTACCTGCCACAGACTCCGCTCCCGATCGGGGCGCCCATCGTGAGCGACGCCGTGGTCGGAGATCTCGCACTCGGGGTAGGGCGAGACGCCGAGGCCACGTTGGAGGACCATCTCGAAGCCGCTGGTCGCGGTGACGAAGCCGCGATCCGGGTCGTCGCCGAGATCGGCAAGCGCATCGTCCTCGTGGCCGGCAGCATCGGCCTGGTGCTGGACCCGGAGGCGTTCATCCTCAGCGGCACGGCAGCCCATCCCGTGCTGGTCGACGCGATCCAGCGCGTCGCAGACGAGTATGCCGCCCAGCTGCCGCTGCGGTTCCTGGTCTCCTCGTTCGGCCCGGAAGCCCCGCTGGTCGGCGCCGTCGACGAAGCGGCATCCGCCCTCCGCAGCATGCTCTTCACCCGCATCCTGACGCCGACGCCGAAGCCCGGCCGCTGAGCACCCCCGATCGTCGCCCCCGATCGCCCGTCCCTACCCGACAGGACCTCTGATGACCGCTCCCTCCGATCTCGCCGACCGCCTCGGCCTCGCACCCGGCGCCAGGGCGATCATCCTCAACGCCGACGACTTCGGCATGTGCCATGCGGCGAACACCGCGATCGTCGAGCTGCTCACGACCGGGCACATCGACTCGACGACCGTGATGGTCCCGTGCTCGTGGTCGCCCGAAGCACTGGCCTTCGCGGCTTCCCGCACCGATCTCGACGTCGGCGTGCACCTGGTGCTCACCAGCGAGTGGAGACGCTACCGCTGGCGCCCATTGACCGGCACGGGAACGAGCCTCGTCGACGCCGACGGGTTCTTCCCCGCTGATGTCGCGACCGTCGAGCGGGATGCGACCGACGACGATGTCGCCGCCGAGCTCGCCGCCCAGCTGCAGGCCGCGCTCGACGCCGGGGTCGACGTGACGCACCTCGACAACCACATGGGCTCGGTCTACGGCCTCGTCACCGGCCACGACTTCCTGCGCCCGGTGTTCGAGCTCGCCGCCCGCAACGGCCTCCCGTTCCGGCTGCCGCGGACGATGGACGGGGTGGGGGAGGATGCCGCGTTGCAGGCCAAGCTCGACGACGCGGCGGCCGCAGCGGACGCCAGCGGCATCGAGATCATCGATCGGCTCTGGTCGCATCCCTTCGAGCTCCTCCGCGAGGGCGAGCCCGACGAGGAGACCTACGAGCAGGTGCGCGACGGCTTCATCGCGTTGCTGCGCGCTGTTCCTGCCGGCGTCACCGAGATCTACCTGCACCCGATGATCGACGACGACGAGCTCCGGGCCGCGGTCGACTTCAGCGCGGCGAAGCGTGGGTACGAGCTGCGTCTGCTCACCGACCCCGCCGTGCTGCAGGCCATCGAAGACGAGGCTCTCGTGCGCATCGGCTGGCGTGACCTGCGCGACCTGCAGCGGTCGTCCGCGCGATGACGGTTCTGGGCGAACGCCTGCGCGATCGACGGCTGGATGCGGCGCCGACCAGGGCGCAGACGATCGCATTCGGGGCATCCGGGTTCCCGACCCAACTGATGGCGCAGACCTTCTCGGCCTTCATCGTCTACTTCTACGTCTCACACCTCGCTGTCCCAGCCGGATGGGTGGCCGCGGCGATGATCGCCCACGGTGTGCTGAACGCGGTGCTGAATCCGGTCGTCGGCACGATCTCCGACCGGCTGCGCACTCCCTGGGGTCGGCGCATCCCGTGGATCGGTCTGGGCATCGTGCCGCTCGTGGTCGCCTTCGCGCTGGTGTGGATGCCGCCCGAGCTCCCGGCGGCCGGCCTCATCGTGTGGTTCCTCGTGGTCGTCGCCGTGTACGACATCGCGTTCGTCGTCGTGGTGCTGAACATCTCGGCCCTGTTCCCCGAGATCTTCCGCACCACCGAGGAGCGCGCCCGAGGCAACGTGCCGCGGCAGATCTTCGCGATCCTCGGCATGGTCCTCGGCACCGCCGGCGCGCCCGCCCTGTACAGCGCGCTCGGGTGGCCGGGGATGGCCCTGGTGCTGGGCGCCGTCTGCCTGGTGCTGCTCGTGTGGTCGTTCCTCGGCGGGATGATCGAGCGCCGGGTCCCGGAGGCGGCTTCCGAGGCCATGCGGTGGGGCGACCAGCTGAAGTACACCTTCCGCAATCGGGCCTTCGTCCCCTACGTGCTCGGGTCGCTGTTCGTGCAGACCTCGATCGCGGTGATCCTCGCCGCGATCCCCTTCTACGTGCGGTACTCGCTCGGGGCTGCCGAGGGAGAAGGCAGTCTGCTGCTCGGGGCCATCTTCGTCACCGCGATCCCGTCGATCGTGCTGTGGAGCGCGGTCGTCCGCCGCACCTCGCCGCGCACGGCGGTGCTGTGGAGCGTGGCGGTCTTCGGCGTCGCCGTGCTCGGCTACCTCGCCCCGTCGGACGTGCTCGGGGCGGTGCTGGTCGGCGTCGCGGTCGGGGTGGGCGTCGGCGGCCTGCTGCAGCTGCTCGAGGTCATGCTCGCGCAGATCATCGACGAGGATGCCGTGCGCACCGGGCACCGCCGCGAGGGGGCCTACTTCGGGGTCAACGGCTTCGTGGTGCGAGGATCGGTGGTGCTGCAGGCGATCGTGGCCGCGGTGGTGCTGACGGCATCCGGATTCGATGCCACGCTCGGCGACGCGCAGCCCGAGAGCGTCGACGGTGGAATCCGTCTGATGCTCGCCGTGATTCCGCTCGGGTTCACCGCCCTCGCGTGGCTGTGCTTCTGGCTCTACCCCATCCGCGCCCGCGACATCTGAGTCAGGCCGACGCCGCCTGCCGCGCCTCCCACCCCGTGCGCACCATCTCGTCGACCGTGTACCGCATGGTCCAGTCGAGGTCGCGGGCGGCGAGCTCGCCGGTGGCGACGATGCGGTCGGGGTCGCCGGGGCGGCGGGGGCCGATCTCGGGCGTGAAGTCGATGCCGGTCACGCGGGCGACGGCATCCATGATCTGCTTCACGCTGAGTCCGTCGCCGGAGCCGAGGTTGTACGCCGCCTCGATGGGGCTTCCGTCGGCGAGGCGCTGGGCGGCGGCGACGTGGGCGGCGGCGATGTCGCCCACGTGCACGTAGTCGCGCACATTCGTGCCGTCGGCGGTGTCGTAGTCGTCACCGAAGATCTTCGGGGTCTTGCCCGCGAGCAGCGCCTCGAACACGATCGGGAAGAGGTTGTGCGGGCTCACGTCGTAGACGGTCGGATCGGCGGAGCCCACCACGTTGAAGTACCGCAGCGAGGTGTGCCGCAGCGGGCGCGCGGCGTCGGCCGTCGCGATGGCCTGGTCGCGCAGCAGCCACTCGCCGATGAGCTTCGATTCGCCGTAGGGGCTGGCCGGCTTCTTGGCGGTGTCCTCGACGACGAGCGCGACGTCGGGGGTGCCGAACACCGCAGCCGACGACGAGAACACGATGTTCGAGACGCCCGCGGCTTCCATCGCCTCGAGGATGATCCGGGTGCCCTCGACGTTCTGCGCGTAGGTGTGCAGCGGGCGCTGCACCGAGACGCCCGCGTACTTGTACCCGGCGACGTGGATGACGCCCTGGGCGTCGTGGTCGCGCAACGTCTTCTCGACCAGGTCGCGATCGAGGATGCTGCCCTGCACGAACGGCACGCCCTCGGGCACGAACGACGCGACGCCGCTGGAGAGGTCGTCGAGCACGACCGGGGTGAGCCCTGCTTCGGCGAGGGCCCGGACGACGTGGGCTCCGATGTAGCCGGCGCCGCCGGTGACGATCCAGGACATTGCGTTCCTCTCCTGCCGCGGAGTGATCGCGGCTCGATCGATCATTCTCTCAGGCGTCGCGGAGCGGACCTGCGGAGGGGGTGACCGTGAACAGGTGCGGAGCGCCGAATCCCGAGGCGGCGAACGCGGCGGTCACGGCACCCGACACCGCCTCGACGGCATCCTGCTCGATCAGCGCGATCGCAGCACCGCCGAAACCGCCGCCGGTCATGCGGGCGCCGAGAGCGCCGGCGGCCAGCGCGGTGTCGACCGCGGTGTCGAGCTCGACGGTCGAGATCTCGAAGTCGTCCCGCATTGACACATGCGACGCTACGAGGAGGTCGCCGATGGCTCTCGCGCCCTTCTCCCGCAGCACCTGGACGGTGTCGAGCACGCGCTGGTTCTCGGTGACGATGTGACGCACGCGGCGGAAGGTCACGTCGTCCATCAGCTCCTGAGCGCGGGGAAGGTCGGCGATCGACACGTCGCGCAGGGCGGGCACGCCCATGAGTGATGCCCCGAGTTCGCACGACGCCCGGCGTTCGCGGTAGCCGCCCGTGGAGTGGGCGTGCTTCACGTGGGTGTCGATCACGAGGATCGCGAGTCCGGCCTCGGCGATGCCGAGCGGCACCGGCCGGGCCTCGAGCGAGCGGCAGTCGAGGAAGATCGCGGTGTCGGGCTGACCGAGCATGGACGCCATCTGGTCCATGATCCCGGTGGGGGCCCCGACGGCCTCGTTCTCGGCGCGGCGTCCGACGCGGGCGAGAGTCGTGGCGTCGAGGCCGGTGCCCCAGAGCTCGTTGAGGGCGGATGCCGTCGCCCCCTCGATCGCGGCGGAGGAGGAGAGCCCGGCGCCCACCGGCACGTCGGAGGCGATCGCGATGTCGAGGCCGCGGAACGGGCCGTCCTCGGCGGTCTCGCGCCGCAGCGCCCAGGCGACTCCGAGCGGGTAGGCGGCCCACTCCGGGACGGCGGGGTGTGTGCCCGGCGCGGTCGGGAAGAGTCCGTCGAGCTCGTCCAGGCCGACCTCCACCGGTTCCTCGGCGAAGGTCGAACCGACCATGACCCGGCCGCGATCGTCGCCGCGCAGCCCGACTGCGGCGACCGTGCGCTGGGGGATGGCGAACGGCAGCACGAAGCCGTCGTTGTAGTCGGTGTGCTCGCCGATGAGGTTGACGCGGCCCGGTGCCGACCAGAGGCCGTCGGGCTCGCGGCCGGTGAGGTCGGCGAACAGTGCGCGGGCGTCGTCGTGGGCGGCGGTCATGCGGATGCTCCGTCGGAGGTCGGGTTCGGGGTCTGGTTCGGGGATGAGCGTTCGATCGCCTCGCGGAGGCGTGCGGCGCCCACCTCCGGCGGGACCTCGGCGGCCCACGCCCCCATCGCGGCCTCGGAACCGGCGAGGAACTTCAGCTTGTCAGCGGCCCGGCGCGGGCTCGTCAGCTGCAGGTGCAGGCGCACGGTGTCGCGGCCGATGTGCACGGGCGCCTGGTGCCAGGCGGCGATGTACGGGGTCGGGGTGTCGTAGAGGGCATCGACGCCGCGGAGCAGGCGCAGGTAGAGCGGGGCCAGCTCGTCTCGTTCGGCCTCGGTCGTCTCGGCGAAGTCGGGCACGTGGCGGTGCGGCATCAGGTGCACCTCGAGGGGCCAGCGGGCGGCGAACGGCACGAAGGCCGTCCAGTGCTCGCCGCGGAACACCACGCGCTCGGAGGCCTGCTCGGACTCGAGGATGTGCTGGAACAGGTCGGGCGCGGTGCGGTCGATCGAATCGAGCAGCCGGGTGGTGCGCGGCGTCACGTAGGGGTAGGCGTAGATCTGGCCGTGCGGGTGCGGCAGGGTGACCCCGATCGCCTCGCCGCGGTTCTCGAACGGGAAGATCTGCTGGATGCCGGGCAGCTTCGAGATCGCGGTCGTGCGGTCAGCCCAGGCCTCGATGACCGTGCGGGCGCGGGTGACGGACTGCGTGCCGAAGGAGCCGGAGTGGTCGGGACTGAAGCAGACCACCTCGCAGCGGCCGACCGACGTGCGGGTGCGACCGAGGCCCAGGGCGGCGAGGTCGTCGAGGCCTCGAGGCGCGTTCGATGCCTGTGGGGCGGTGCCGACGGCCTCGGCGAGGGCGGGGCCGAATGCGGGGGAGCGGTTCTCGAACACCGCGACGTCGTAGCGCGACGGCACCTCGGAGGGGTTGCCCGGTGTCTGCGGCGCGAGCGGGTCCGCGTCGGCGCTGGGCATCATGACGCGGTTCTGCCGGTTGGCGGCGACAGTGATCCAGTCGCCCGTGAGCACGTCGAGGCGCATCGTCGCGGTGTCGGGGCGCGGGTCGAGGGTGCGGGCATCGACGGCGCGCTCGGCTCCGAGCGCGGTGCCCGGATCGTCGTAGTAGATGAGGTCGCGGCCGTCGGCGAGGGTGGTGGCGCGTTTGACGACGCCGGCGCCGAGGGTCTCGGTGCGCAACTCAGGAAGATCGTGCGTGTTCACGTAAACATGGTACCCACAGGGCCGTGATAACGTCAACATTGCGGAGTTGTGCACCGGCGGCGAACGGAGAAAGTGCGTGGGAGACGAACGCGACCTGGTCGGGGAACCGCGCTCGGGACGGCACGCATCACCGTCCGGACGTGTATCGATGGCAATGGTCGCCGCCCGCGCCGGGGTCTCGGGCCAGACCGTGTCGCGCGTCGTCAACGGCAGCCCGCGTGTCGACCCGGACACCCGCGCCCGCGTCGAGAGCGCGATGGCCGACCTCGGGTATCGCCCGCACCGTGCCGCCCGCGCCCTGCGCACCGGACGCTCGCAGACCATCGGCCTCGTCGTCACCACCCTCGCCACGGTCGGAAACTCGCGGATGCTGCAGGCCACGGCCGAAGCGGCGGCGGAACGCGGATATGCCCTGACGCTCGTGACCGCGACCGACGGCGTCGCCGAGGCGTTCGAGCGGCTCGCCGAGCAGGAGGTCGACGGCGCGATCGTGCTCAACGAGGCCTCGGCACTCGTGCCCGCGACGCAGCCCCCCGCGGGACTGCGCCTGGTCGTGGTCGATGCGCCGACCGACGCGGGGGTCACCTCCGTGCACAGCGACCATGCGGGCGGTGCGGCTGCGGCGACGGCTCGGCTCCTCGCCCTCGGACGCGAGACGGTGCACCACCTCGCCGGTCCCGAAGACTCCTTCGCGGCTGTCGAGCGTGAGCGGGGATGGCGCGAGACGCTGATCGCCGCCGGCATCCACCCGCCCGCCGTGGTCCGCGGTGACTGGAGTGCCGACTCGGGATACTCGGCGGGGGGAGCGCTCGCCGGAGCATCCGCGGTCTTCTGCGCCAATGACCAGATGGCGCTCGGACTGATGCGCGCCCTGGCCGAGTCCGGCCGCCGGGTGCCCGAGGATGTCGCGGTCATCGGCTTCGACGACGTGCCGGATGCGGCGAACTACCGTCCGCCGCTGACCACGATCCGGCAGGACTTCGCCGCCCTCGCCCACCGTGCGGTCGCAGCGCTGGTCGATGCGATCGAGGGTGCTCCGCGGTCCGAGTGCTCCGCGGTCATCCCGACCGAGCTCGTCGAGCGCGACAGCGCGGGCTGACCTCGGGCACGAAAGCGCTTCGGTTGCGTTCGACTCTCGTCTCGTGGCATGATCTCGGAAAGCGCTTTCCACTCACGGTCGAGAGAAAGCGGCGACTGCTTCCCGCGAAAGAAACGGAACACCATGACCCAGGCGAACACCCGCGAGATCGGCATCATCATGAACGGCGTCTCCGGACGCATGGGATACCGGCAGCACCTGGTGCGCTCGATCCTCGCGATCCGCGAGGAGGGCGGCATCGAGCTGCCCGACGGCTCCCGCATCACGGTGAAGCCGATCCTCGTCGGCCGCAGCGAGGCCAAGCTCGCCGAGCTCGCCGCGAAACACGGCATCGAGGACTGGACGACCGATCTCGACGCCGCCCTCGCCGACCCCCAGTGGGAGATCTACGCCGACTTCCTGGTGACCAAGGCCCGCGCCACCGCGATCCGCAAGGCCATCGCCGCCGGCAAGGCCATCTACACCGAGAAGCCCACCGCCGAGTCTCTGGAGGAGGCGCTCGAGCTCGCCCGCCTCGCGAAGGACGCCGGCATCAAGACCGGCGTCGTGCACGACAAGCTCTACCTGCCGGGCCTGCAGAAGCTCAAGCGCCTGATCGACTCCGGGTTCTTCGGCCGCATCCTCTCGGTGCGCGGCGAGTTCGGCTACTGGGTGTTCGAGGGCGACTGGCAGCCGGCCCAGCGCCCGAGCTGGAACTACCGCACCGAAGACGGCGGCGGCATCATCACCGACATGTTCCCGCACTGGAACTACGTGCTCGAGAACCTCTTCGGCGAGGTCAAGAGCGTCTACGCGCAGGCGGCCGTGCACATCGCCGACCGCTGGGACGAGAAGGGCGAGCACTACACCGCCACGGCCGAAGACGCCGCCTACGGCATCTTCGAGATCGAGGGCGGCGTGATCGCCGAGATCAACTCGTCGTGGACCGTGCGGGTGAACCGCGACGAGCTCGTCGAGTTCCAGGTCGACGGCACGCACGGATCGGCCGTGGTCGGGCTGTTCGGTGCGAAGATCCAGCCCCGCAACGCCACGCCCAAGCCGGTCTGGAACCCCGACCTGGAAGACACCCGCGACTACGACGCCGACTGGCAGAAGGTGCCCACCAACGACGTGTTCCTCAACGGATTCCGTCAGCAGTGGGAGGAGTACCTGGTCTCCTACGTCGAGGGCACCGACTATCCGTTCGACCTGCTCGCCGGCGCCCGCGGTGTGCAGTTCGCCGAGGCCGGTCTGACATCGAGTGCCGAGGGTCGCAAGATCGCCCTCGAGCCGCTGACGCTGGGCTGAGGCGCGCATGAGCACCCTCCGACTTCTCCGCGCGACCGGGGAGACCGCCGACGTCTCCCTCAACGACTCGGGCGCGTACACCCGTCCGACCACCCCGCTGCAGAGCCGGGTCGCCTACGCCGCCGCGCATGTGGTGCCGAAGGTGCACGCCGACAACACCCCGGGGCAGCCGGCCGACATCGACTGGGACGCCACGCTCGCGTTCCGCCGCAACGTGTACTCGTGGGGGCTCGGCGTCGCCGACGCGATGGACACCGCACAGCGGAACATGGGGCTGGATGCCGCGGCCACCCGCGAGTTGATCGCCCGCAGCGCCGAGGTCGCCCGGGAGGAGGGCGGCTCGGTCGTCGTCGGCGTCAACACCGACCACGTCGCCGAGACGCACATCTCACTCGAACAGGTCATCGCCGCCTACCTCGAGCAGCTGCACTTCACCGAGGAGCAGGGAGCCGGCCCCGTGCTCATGGCCTCCCGCCACCTCGCCCGCGTCGCGACGGATGCCGACGACTACCGCCGCGTCTACCGCGAGGTGCTGTCGCGCGCGACCGTTCCCGTGGTGCTCCACTGGCTCGGCACGGCGTTCGACCCCGAGCTGGCCGGATACTTCGGAGCCGACGACTGGCAGACGGCATCCGCGGTGCTGCTCGATGTGATCGCAGAGAACCCCGACAAGGTCGCCGGCGTCAAGATGAGCCTGCTGAACGCCGAGTCCGAGATCTCGGTGCGGGAGCGACTGCCCGAGGGCGTGCGCATGTTCACCGGCGACGACTTCAACTACGTGAGCCTGATCGGCGGCGACACCGTCGGCGACGGCGCGGGGCACTCGGACGCACTGCTCGGGGCGTTCGCGGCGATCACCCCGGTGGCGTCGGCGGCGATCCAGGCGCTGGATGCCGGCGACCCGGAGGCGTACCTGCGCATCCTCGGCCCGACCGAGGAGCTCAGCCGACAGGTCTTCGCCGCGCCGACCTTCTACTACAAGACCGGTGTCGCCTTCCTCGCCTGGCTGAACGGGCACCAACCGGCGTTCCAGATGGTGGGAGGCCTGCACTCCGCGCGCAGCCTGCCGCATCTGAGCCGCATCGTCGAGCTCGCCAACGCCTCGCTCGCGCTCGAGCAGCCCGACCTCGCCCGCGAACGGTGGCACGGGATGCTGCGCCTGAACGGAGTGGACGCGTGAGCGCCGTGGATCCGCGCCTGTCGATCAACCAGGCGACCATCAAGTACGCCGACCTGGCCACGGCCCTGCGGGTCACCGCCGACGCCGGCATCCAGGCGATCGGACTGTGGCGCGAGCCGGTCAACGAGGTCGGCCTCGACATCGCGGCCCGGATGCTGTCGGACTCGGGGCTGCGCTTCACGACCCACTGCCGTGGCGGCTTCTTCACGCTGCCGGCCGGGGCGGAGCGGGATGCCGCGCTCGACGACAACCGTCGGGCGATCGAGGAGACCGCGACCCTGGCCGCCGCCGGTGCCGAGGGCTCGACCGCGGTGCTCGTGCTCGTCGCGGGTGGCCTGCCCGAGGGGTCGCGCGACCTGATCGGGGCGCGCGAGCGTGTCCGCGATGCGATCGGCGTTCTCGCTCCCGAAGCGAAGGCCGCGGGGGTCACACTCGCGATCGAGCCGCTGCATCCGATGTTCGCCTCCGATCGTGCGGTCGTCTCGACGCTCGGTCAGGCGCTCGACATCGCCGCCGATTTCGAGCCCGAGGTGGTGGGGGCGGCGGTCGACACCTTCCACATCTGGTGGGACCCGCAGGTGCTCGAGCAGATCGCCCGCGCGGGTCGCGAAGGCCGCATCGCCACCTACCAGGTGTGCGACTGGAAGACGCCCCTCCCGTCCGACGTGCTGCTCTCGCGGCATTACACCGGCGACGGGGTGATCGACTTCGGCTCGCTCACCCGTGCGGTCATCGCGACCGGGTACGACCGCGACATCGAGGTCGAGATCTTCAACGCCGACATCTGGGCGGATGCTCCTTCGAACGTCGTGCGCCGCACGGCTGACACCTTCGCCGCGGCCGTCTCCCCGCACCTCGGATGACGCCCGCCGGTCGCCGGCAGGAACGGGACTGAGAGGATGACGCCATGACCCGCACCCGCCCCGGACTGTGCTCGGTGACCTTCCGCGCGCTCGCGCCCGAGCGGATCATCGAGCTCGCAGCGGATGCCGGGCTCGAGGCGATCGAGTGGGGCGGCGATGTGCACGTGCCGTCGGGAGACGTTATACGCGCCGGGAAGGTCGCCCACCTCACCGCGGACGCGGGCCTCGCGGTCGCGTCGTACGGGTCGTATTTCCGCGCCGGAGCGGACGAGCCCCTGACCCCGGTGCTCGACAGCGCCGAGGCCCTCGGAGCCGATCGTGTGCGCATCTGGGCAGGCAGGATCGGCTCGGATGCCGCGACCCCCGACGACTGGAGCGCGGTGGTCGACCGACTGCAGGCCGCGGCAGCAGAGGCGGCGGCCCGCGGCATCGCTCTCGCTCTCGAGTTCCACTCCCGCACGCTCGCCGACACGGCGCCGACGACGCTGCGGCTCCTCGCCGAGGTCGGCAGCCCGGCGCTGTCGACCTACTGGCAGCCGACGGTCGGAGCCTCCGTCGACACCGTGCTGGAGGAGTACCTCGCGCTCGCCGCGCACACGCGGGCGGCCCACGTCTTCTCCTGGTGGCCACAGGACGAGCGGTTGCCCCTGCGCGCGCGGGACGCGCTGTGGACCCGGTTCTTCGCGGCGGCGGCATCGGCCGCGGCGCCCCCACGGGATGCGCTTCTCGAGTTCGTGCCCGGCGACGATCCGGCCCTGCTCGCCCGCGAGGCGGCAGCGCTGCGCGACTATCTGGAGAGGCCCGCGTGACGAATTTCCGGGAAGTAGGCTCGGAGTCATGACCAACCCCGCATCCCCCGCGGAGCGGCCGTCGTCGGAGCGCGCCTCACGTCATCCCCGCGGCCCCGCGCCCACGCTGCACGACGTGGCTCGCGAGGCCGGTGTCTCCTTGGCCACGGCCTCGCGCGCGCTCAACGGCTCGGAGCGCAAGGTGGCCGAATCGTTCCGCGAACGCGTCGAAGCCGCAGCGGCGAAACTCGGCTACACCGCCAACGTCTCCGCCCAGGCGATCGCCCGGGGCACGTCGCCCGTCATCGCCCTGCTCGTCGCCGACATCGCCGACCCCTACTTCGGGCTGATCGCATCCGGCGTCGCGCGTGGTGCCGACGAGCACGGACTGGTCGTGACCATCGCGATCACCGAACGCGATCAGGAGCGGGAAGCGCGGATCGTGCGCGCTCTGCGCGGCCAGCGTCCGCGCGGGCTGATCCTCGCGGCCTCGCGCACGCAGGAGCCCAGGGAGGTCGACACCGCGCACGAGCTCGCCGAGTTCGCCCGCCTGGGCGGCACGGTCGTCGCTTTCGGGCCGGACGGCGACGCGGATCGGCGCATCGAGATCGACAACCGTTCCGGCGCCGAGGCGCTCGGTCGGCGGATGGCCGAGCTCGGCTACCGCTCAGCGATCGTGCTCGGCACCGCCGAGGGCGTGCGCACCTCGGATGATCGTCTGGCCGGTTTCCGCGCCGGGTTCGAGGCCTCCGGGGGCGCGGTGGAGAGCGTGCGGCGGGGGGACTTCCGGCGCGAATCGGGTGCGGCGGGCATGGCGGCCGCCCTCGCCGACGGGGTGCCGGCGGGAACCCTCGTCTTCGCGATCAGCGATGTCGTCGCGATCGGTGCGATGTCCGCCATCCGCGAGGCCGGTCGCGAGATCGGCGCGGACATCGCCGTCTGCGGCTTCGACGACGTGCCCGCGAGCAGCGACGTGTCCCCGGCGTTGACGACCGTCCGCGTACCGCTGACCGAGGTGGGCTACCAGGCCTTCCGCGCGACGGTCGACGCCGATTGGGAGCAGTCGCCGCTCCCGCTCGAAGTCGTCGTGCGGGCGAGCACTCCCGCGATCCCCCGATGACCCGCGTGGTGCTGGCGCCCGACAGCTTCAAGGGCACGCTCACGGCGGCCGACGCCGCGGCGGCGCTCGCCGAGGGATGGACCGCGGTCGATCCGGCCGCGGAGTTCGTGCATCGACCGATGGCAGACGGCGGCGAGGGCACGGTCGCCGCGTTCGAGGCCGCGGTCCCCGGTGCGGTTCGGATGCCCGTGGTCGTCGACGGGCCTGCCGGCACCCGCATCGACACCTCGTGGCTGCTGCTGCCGCCGAGCAAGGGTGCGCCCGCGGGAACCGCGGTGGTCGACCTCGGCTCGACCTCCGGAATCGAGCTCCTCGACGAGCTGCGGCCCTGGGATGCCGACACGACGGGCCTCGGCCAGGCCATGGCCTCAGCCCTCGATCACGGTGTCTCGTGTCTCGTGGTCGGCATCGGATCGAGCGCCTCGACCGACGGCGGCACCGGGATGCTCACCGCGCTGGGTGCGCGGTTCCTCGACGCGTCCGGCGCCCCCGTGGCCCGCGGTGCCCGAGGGCTCGCCGAGATCGCCTCGGTCGACCTGACGGCGTTGCGAGCGGCGCCCGAGGTGCGCGTGCTGACCGACGTCACCAACCCGCTCACCGGCCCGCGGGGTGCCGCCGCGGTCTTCGGGCCGCAGAAGGGGCTGCGTTCGGCAGAAGACATCGCCCTCGCCGACGACGGTCTGCGCCGCCTCGCCGACCTGCTGGGCATCGACCCGGCGGGGGAGGGGTACGGCGCGGCGGGAGGCACCGGTGCCGCGCTCGTCGTGTGGGGCGGTGTGCTCGCACCCGGCGCCGCCGAGGTGGCCGAGCTCATCGGCCTCGCCGACGCGATCGCCGACGCCGACTTCGTCATCACGGGCGAAGGCTCCTACGACGGACAGTCCGGCGACGGCAAGGTGCCCTCGTTCCTCGCCGGCCTCGCCGCCGTCGCGGACACCCGCGCGCTGCTCGCCGCCGGGCGCATCACCGCGGATGCGGACACCGCGCTGTTCGCGGCATCCGTTTCTCTCACCGATCTCGCCGGCTCCTCCGAGGCCGCTCTCGCCGACCCCGCGCGCTGGCTGCGCGAGGCCGGCGCCGTGCTGGCTCGCCCCGCCGCCTCCTGAGGTGCTTCTCGGCGTTTCCCCGTCGAAAACCAACCATCCGACGTAGGGTTCGCCCTCTGCTACGATCAGCGCAGAATACCGGTTGTTCGATCGAATGGACTGAGCCGGCTTCGCTCGATCTAGTGGAGATTGTCCGTGAGTCCTGTCCGTTCGCGCCGTCGCGCTGCGCTGTCCGAATCGCACCGGGGGCTCCGGTCCCGCATGCTCCGCACCGGCGGGGTCCTGCTCACTGCACTCGCGCTGATCGCCTCCTCCGCAGTGCCCGCCGTCGCCGGCGAGATCGCACCCGCGACCCCGACGATCGTCACCGCAGCAGCATCGGACCTGGTCAGCGACGACCCCGCGGTGGTCTCGGCGGCCCACGGAGCGCAGATCAGCACCGAGCTCGGTGACGTCTCGTCGCGCGACGCATCGTCCGACGATGCCTCCACCGATGATGCCTCCGACGCCGAGCCGCCGACCCCGGATGCCCCGGCAGCTCAGTCGCGCATCGTCGATGCGGCAGCGACCGAGGCGGGCCCGCCGGAATCGAGCTACGGCGAGGTGGTGAGGGTCACCGTCTCCGGACGCTTCGTGACCCCCGCAGGCGCGGCGGCTATGGGCGTGAACCTTCGGGCAGAGGCCATCTACGGCGATGGTCCCGGCCTGCTGGCTCAGATCACCACCGGTGCGAACGGGACGTTCACGATGAACGTGGAGACGGCGCGTCCCTTCTACCTCCTGGTGACCCCGGGCGCGGGCTACGTCCCTGGGACGATCGGCACCGACCGCAAGATCCTTCCGGGCAACTGGTCGGAGGGTCAGTGGGTCCTGGAGCCCGTCGCGGCCGTCTCGACGCTGGGCGACGTCGCGCTCGTCGCCGGACAGCAGGTGTCGGGAACCGTGACGGTCACCGGTCCGCTGTCGCCCACCGAAGCTCGGCTCCAGTTGTCATCGGACGGTGCGCAGTTCGAGCAGCCGCTGTCGATCCAGACGGGCTCGACGCCCTGGTCGATGACCGTGCCCAAGGGTACGTATCGCGCCTCGGTGAGCGCCTACGGGCCGGGCATCCAGGGCTACCACGGAGGCACCTCGTACGAGACCGCGAAGCTGATCGTCGTGAACGGCGCGGTGCCGAACATCGGGATCGGTGTGACCGTGAACTCCCGGACGATCTCGGGCACGGTCCGCGACCTGAAGGGGAACCCGGTCGAGGGTGCCGGTGTCATGCTGAACCCGCGCCCGTGGGTGCCGGGGAGCCTCTCCCGGTCCGCCTCCACCGCGGCGAACGGCACATACACCCTCATCAACATCGTGCCAGGTACCTACGATCTGAGCTTCTACGGCTCCGGACCGGTCACGTACTGGCCCGGGGTCAGCAATTGGGCGGATGCCGGGACCATCACCGTCACGAGCGCGTCCGCCTCGCTCACCGGCCACAACGCCACGGTGACGGCCGGGGTGCGCATCACCGGGCGCTCCACCAATCCGGACGGGACTGCTCGACAGGGCGACTCGATCTCGTTCACCCGGGCGGGCAGCGACGACGTCGCGTCCACCGTGACCGGCGCCGACGGCTCGTACTCGTCCTACAACCTGCCGGCCGGCGACTACACCGTCGGTCTGAGCCACGCCGGCTCCGCAGGGGCGCCGCAGCAGTGGTACGACGGCAAGAGGAGCGCCGCCGAGGCCAATACCGTGCGCGCGACGACGGACGGCGCGGTCTACGGCGGCATCGACTTCGTCGCCGTGAAGGGCGGCTCGATCACCGGTACCGTGTCCTTCGCGAACGGCGTCGCGGTGAACGGCGCCACGGTCTCGGTCTACGCCGCGCATGACACCTACCAGCCCGTCGCCACCGCGACCACGGATGCGCAGGGCCGATACGCGGTCAAGGGTCTCAACCGCGAGAACTACGTCGTCAAGGTCACCTCGGGCTCCAGCGGCGTCGCCGACGTCTGGTTCGGGGCCAGTGCCGACGATCCGGCCGCCGTCGTGATCGAGCTCGGTCTCGATGCGACGTTCCGCGCCGATGTCACCGCCGTCCTCGGCGGCACGATCAGCGGAAGCCTCACACCGAGCGTCGCAGGTGAGACGTACTGGGTCACGCTGACCAGGCAGGACGGCTCCGCGCAGCGCTCGATCGCGGTGCCGACCACCGACGGCTCCGCCGTTGCATGGGAGGTCTCCGGCCTGACGGGCACGTGGATCGCTTCGGTCGACGATGTCTACTGGAACGGCGCCGGCTCGCCCGATGGGTTCACGCCGATCACCGTCGCCCCCGGTCAGGTCTTCGGCGGCGTCGACATCGATCTGCGCAAGGACCTGAACGTCACCGGAACGCTGAGGACCACAGACGGATCGGAGATCGCGCGCGTCGACGTGACGATCGAGCGCCAGGACGGCGAGTGGTGGAACTACGTCGACTCCTCGTATGTGACCGGCACGAAGTTCGGGTTCTCCGTGGAACCGGGCGTGTATCGGGTGCGCACCTCGGGATACTCCCCGAACGGCGACGCGCTGCGTGAGACGACGACGCCTCTCACCGTCGTCGCCGGGACGCAGACGGTGCTCGACATCACGACCCAGCGGGGCTGGACGATCAGCGGACGCCTGACCGACGCCGCGACGGGTGAGCCGGTGTCCGGGGCATCCGTCCGGGCGCACTCGCTCGTCACCTACTCGTCCGCCTACGGCACGACCCAATCCGATGGAAGCTACCGAGTCGTGGTCGGGGCCCCCGGGGCCTGGGATGTCGTCGCGGCGGAGGGCTCCACCACCTACTCGGCTGCGACACGGCGCGTCACCCTCGCCGGCACGGATCTCACGGACATCACCTTCGCGCTCGCCAAGGGTCAGCGGGTGAGCGGCCGGGCGACCGGCGAGAACACGACGAATCCGCTGCCCGGCATCCAGGTCGATGTCTGGAACGCCGCGGGGGAGATCGTCGCCTCGGCGACCACCTCCGGCGATGGCACCTATCGCACTCCCGCCCTGGCCGACGGCACCTACACCGTGCGCTTCGTGAACTGGAACGGACTGTACGTCGAGGAGTGGTGGAAGGATGCCACGACCTCGGCAACCGCGACGAAGATCAGCGTCGCGGGCAAGCCGGTCACGGCCGTCGACGCCTCCATGCGTCTCGGCGGCGTCATCATCGGGTCGGTGCTCGACGCCGACGGCGATCCGCTCGCGGGGGCGACGGTCGGTCTCGCGACGCTCCCGGATACGGGGATCGGGGCGTTCATCGCACCCCTGACGCAGATGTTCGGTGCCACGCCCGGGGGAACGATCCTCGACGTCGAGACCACCACCGATGCGGACGGGACCTACACGCTGCCACCGGTGGAGGCGGGATCGTACGGGTTGTACGTCTACTCGCCGACGACGGGCACGACGTGGTTCGACGGCAAGAAGACGTTGAGCGAGGCGGATGCCGTCGAGGTCTCCGCCGGAGGGACCGTGAGCGTCCCGCTGCAGCTGCGTGCGCTCGCCTCGGGGGAGGAGCCGCGCACGCCGGAGCAGTCCATCAGCGACGAGTTCACGATTCAGCGACAGCCCGCCGACGTCACCGTGACCGACGGTGAGACTGCGACCTTCCGCGCCGCCGCGTCGGGTGCGACGGCACCGACGATCCGGTGGGAGAAGCGCAAGTCGGGTGCCTCGGCATTCACGACGATCGCGGGCGCGACCGACTCGACGCTCGCGCTGACCGGAACGCTGGCCGACTCCGGCACAGCGTTCCGCGCCGTCTTCACCTCGGATGGAGCGACGAAGACCACCGACATCGCGACGCTGACGGTCATGGCCAGGCCCGCGGTGCCGAAAGCGCCGACGGTGCCGGTCGTGTCGAAGCTGCAGGACGCGGCCGCACAGCTCGACTGGACCGCGCCCGCCTCGGGAGGATCTCCGATCACCGGGTACTCGGTGCGGATCTACACCGGGGGAGCGCTCGTCCGAGAGATCGCCGTCACCGGTGAGTCCTTCTCGCTCACCGGGCTCACCGCGCAGACGACCTATGCGGCGTCTGTGACCGCGGTGAACGCGGTCGGCAGCGGTGTGGAATCGCCGCGGGTCTCGTTCACCACGCTCAAGCCCCTGACGGTGCCGACCGCTCCGACCGCGGTGTCGGCCGTTCCCGGCGACGGGCAGGCCGTGGTGTCGTGGAAGGCACCGACCTCGAACGGCGGGTCTGCGATCACGGGCTACACCGTGACGGCGTCGCCGGGCGGTGCCAAGGTGACGACGACGGGTGCGACGACCGGAACGGTCACCGGACTCACGAACGGCACCGCGTACAAGTTCCTCGTCACGGCGACGAACGCGGTGGGGACGTCCGTGCCGTCGGCCGTCTCGGAGGCAGTCACCCCCGTGGCCGCGCCGAAGGCTCCCGGTGCCCCGACCGCGGTCACGGCGGTGGCCGGCAACGGACAGGCGACGGTGTCGTGGAAGGCCCCGGCCTCGAACGGCGGGTCTGCGATCACGAGTTACACCGTGACGGCGTCGCCGGGCGGTGCCAAGGTGACGACGACGAGTGCCACGACCGGGACGGTCACCGGGCTCACGAACGGAACGGCCTACACGTTCACGGTCACGGCGAAGAATGCGATCGGCACGTCGATCGCGTCTGCCGCCTCTGCGGCCGTGACGCCGACGACCGCCCCGACCGCTCCGGTTGCCCCGACCGCGGTGTCGGCGGTGGCCGGCAACGCTCAGGCGACGGTGTCGTGGACGGCATCGGCGTCGAACGGCGGGTCCGCGATCACCGGTTACACGGTGACAGCGCAGCCCGGCGGCAAGACAGCCACGACCACGGGTGGCACGACGGCCACGGTCACAGGCCTCGCGAACGGGACGGCGTACACGTTCACGGTGAAGGCGACGAACGCGGTCGGCTCCTCCGCGGCCTCCACCGCATCCGCCGCGGTCACGCCGAAGGCCGCCGTCGCCGCGGTTTCCCGTCAGTCGGGTCCTGGTCGGTATGAGACGGCGGTGGCGGTGTCGGTGGCGTCGTTCCCGACGGCGGGCGTGCCGGTGGTGTATCTCGCGAACGGGCGGGACTTCCCGGATGCGTTGGCGGGTGCGGCGGCGGCGGGGCACTTCGGTGGTCCGGTGCTGCTGACGGAGCCGGGGGCGTTGCCGCCGGTGGTGGCTCAGGAGTTGGCGCGTCTGAAGCCGCAGAAGATCGTGATCCTCGGTGGCACGGGTGTGGTGTCCGAGGCGGTCAAGAAGCAGGCGGGTGCGTACACGACGGGCGGTGTGACTCGTCAGTCGGGGCCGGGTCGGTATGAGACGGCGGTGGCGGTGTCGGTGGCGTCGTTCCCGACGGCGGGCGTACCGGTGGTGTATCTCGCGAACGGGCGAGGCTTCCCGGATGCGTTGGCGGGTGCGGCGGCGGCGGGGCACTTCGGTGGTCCGGTGCTGCTGACGGAGCCGGGCGCGTTGCCGCCGGTGGTCGCGGCGGAGCTGGCGCGTCTAAAGCCGCAGAAGATCGTGATCCTCGGTGGCACCGGTGTGGTGACCGAGGCGGTCAAGAAGCAGGCGGGTGCGTACACGACGGGCGGTGTTTCCCGTCAGTCGGGTCCTGGTCGGTATGAGACGGCGGTAGCGGTCTCGGTGGCGTCGTTCCCGACAGCTGGCGTGCCGGTGGTGTATCTCGCGAACGGGCGGGACTTCCCGGATGCGTTGGCCGGTGCGGCCGCGGCGGGGCACTTCGGTGGTCCGGTGCTCCTGACGGAGCCGGGGGCGCTGCCGCCGGTGGTCGCTCAGGAGCTGGCGCGTCTGAAGCCCCAGAAGATCGTCATCCTCGGTGGCACGGGTGTGGTGACCGAGGCGGTCAAGAAGCAGGCCGAGACCTACGTCAAGCGCTGACGACAGAATTCACGGGATTCGGAGTTCGTTGATCGGTTCTCGACGGCTCGCCAGAATCGCCGGAGCGATGGCAGCGACGAGAGCCGTGTTCACAGCGACCACCGCCAGCGCTCCGGTGAAGGTCGCCCCTGGCCAGGGGTCGCCACTCGCGGCGAGCGCGACGAGCGAGATGCCGATTCCGATCCCGGTGCCGATGACGCAGAGCACCGCGGTTTGCATCAGGAGGAGGGTGATGATGAGCGCGCGACTCGCCCCGAGCGCCCTCCTCCGGCCGAAATCCTTTCGCCTCATCAGCACCAGGCCGTACTGCAGAACAGCGACCAGAAGGGCGGTCAGAGTGAGGAGAGCGATCACGAGGCCTCGGGAGAATCCGCGGAGTTGCGCGTCGATTAGTCCTCGCAGATCGGCCAGCGCCTCACTCGTCTGTACCTTCGTCTTCGAGGCGTCTTCGACGCCGAGCAGAGATACGACTGTCTCACTGATCGGGCCGACGAGTTCGGGTGACGTGGCGATGACGATAAGGACAGCGATTCGCTCGTCGCCATCGACGGGGTGTGGGACCAGCGCCAGAGGCTCGAATCTCCGAAGAAATTCTGGAACCTCAAGTCGCCCGCCTATGCCGAAGGCGCCGCCCGAGTCGACGATTGAGACTCCACCGACGAAGTCTGGAGTGCCGAGCTGCTCCGCTGCCTGATCCGACTCCCAAACCAGGGCGCCTGGTAACGGGGACTCATGGGGTATTCCTAGTCGCTCGAGGTCGGCGCCGTAGGCGAGGCGAACGGGAACGTGCGCCCCGCCTGGCACGCGCGAATTGGTGGCATCCACCGCAGCCGACAAGCCCGCGGCCCACTCGATCCCTTCGATCCCGTCGATCCGGTCGAGAACGTCGGCGGTGAGGCCGGAATCGGGATCGGCGCGGATCGTTATCGAGCGCGTGCCTGCGGAGTCGATGGAGTTGAGAACGTTCTGCTCGGCTCCGACGGTGCGCCCGGTGGTGAGCATGACGACGACGATCATGCCCACGACCATCAGGACCGTGATGAGGGAAGCCACCGGTTGGGAGCGGATCGCCGCTCGCGATTCGCGGAGAACAGGACCGATCACAGTGTGATCTCCCGGTCGCACGCGCTCGCGACCTCGGGGGAGTGCGTGACGATGATGACAGCGGCCCCCGCGCGGGCATGATCCTGCAGTGCCTTGACGACGACGCTTGCCGTCGTCGGGTCCAAGTTTCCCGTGGGTTCATCGGCCAAGAGAATGTCCGGCGCGTTGAGGAGAGCCCGGCAGAGAGCGATGCGCTGTGCCTGACCCCCGGACACTTGCCCGGGTTTGCGTTGCGCCGGCACATCGACACCGAACCGCGCGAGAAGCTCGTGTCCTCGCGGCTCGAGAGCGTGTCGAGGCAGTCCGCGGTACAGAGCCGTCTCAGTGACGTTGTCCAGCACGGATCGCGTGGTGTCGAGGGCGGCATCCTGAAAGACGAATCCGAACCTTTCGGCGCGCAGATGCGCGCGCTGCGCATCGCGGAACACACGGCTCGAAGTCCCATCGATCAACACTTCCCCGCTGCTCGGCTTCAGCATGAGGCCGAGCAGGTACAGCACCGTTGACTTTCCGCGGCCAGACCGGCCCGTCAGCGCCGTTGTCGAACCGGCGGGAAATTCTGCCGACCAGCCTTCGATGAGCGGATGATCGGCGTCGTACCGGAAGGTCAGGTCATCGGCGCGCAACCTCATGCCGGTCGCGGAACTCATTTCGTCGCACTCCCGGGGATCTGTACACGCAACCCCTGCCGCGCCCCGGTGATCGCCGACATCCCTTTCGCAGACGCAACGACCTTCACCGCGACCTCACTCCCGTCCTCATCGACAACAGCTGTCGATCCGTCTGCGACGGTCACCAGCGCCGCAGAGGGCACGACAAGTCCTTCGACTTCTGCGACGACGATGATCCGTGAACGGAGGGCGGTCTTGCCCGTAGGCGGTATCTCGCTGCACGCGGTTGCGCAGATGAACTCTCCGTCCGGTGCGCTCAGACGGATATCAATGGCGCCTTCGTCACCGCGCAGTTGTTCTTCGGCGGTCGCCTCCCATGTCTCTCCGCGCGGAGAGGTGATCTCGACTTTCGTTCCGGTGGGCATCATCGCCGCCTGAGCCTCGGTGACGGGGATCTGGAATGTCGGAGCGGGCGAGAGTCCGCGTACGACACTCTCGCCCCCGGTGAGCGTTGCCCCGCGATTGATCACGGCGGTGTCGAGCGTCACGCGCGCGGGTAGCGACGGCACAAAGATGACGTCACCGACGTCGACCATCCCCGACGGTTGTGCGCCAAGCGTCCTCTGCCAGCGGCTGACGGCGCCCTTGGTTCCCTCGCCGAACACCCCGTCGATGCTGCCGCCGTACTGGCCGCTGTCGCGAAGCATCTCCTGCAATTGGCGAACGTCCGCGCCCGCGCTGTCGAGACCGAGGGATCGGAACATCGGAACGGCGCCCTGAGCGACGACGACCGGACGCAGATCGACGGTGTAGAGCACCGTGCCGGAGGTGACCGCGGTGCCTGCTTCGACGGCGATATCCGTGACGATACCCGCGGCACGGTTGGTGCCGATGGGCTGCTGCGCCCACTCAGTCATCGTGTTGAGGCTCACCGCGTACCCGACACTGCCGTGTTCCACCGCGACGAAGGAGTGTCCCGCCGAGGACAGAGGATCGTCGGCGGGACGGAGGATCGTCACGACGGCCCAAGTACTCGCGGCACCGATCACCAGCAGGGCGATGGCCGCGAGGATCATCGCACCGCGCAGGCGACCGCGAGGCCGTCCGGCGATGTCCTCGCGGTATGCCGAGTCGACAGGTGATGAAGACATCTAGTATCCCGGCCGAGGGCACTCTTCGAGAAGTGCGAAGTACTCGTCTTCGGTGACCTGGGAGTTCGAGGTCGTGTACACCTCCGCGTACGGGTCCCATGCGTTCCCATCGGCGAGTGCACCTTCCACGAAGCTCTGCTCGCTCGGTGGGCTCCCTGGATCGAGGCCCTGACCGCGGATGCACTCGGCCGTGTCCAGCTCCATGAGATAAAGCAGCCTCAACTCGGGTTCGGTGAGTGCGGGGGCGATCTTGTCGAGTCCGTTCTCCTTCGCGCACTCCGCGAGGTCTGCGTCATACGGCTCTTCCTGTCCATCGGGGACGTTGCTCAACACTCCGCCGTCGCCGGTGACGTCCGCGTCCCATCCGTGATCGACCATGCATGACGCCATGGTGCTGCCGAACTCTGGATCGATCCCCAGATCCACGCTTTCCGCAGTCGCGCGCGGCTCCGGGGCTGAGCTCGCGCATCCTCCGAGGAGTAGTGCGGGGGTTGCGATGATTGCGCTGAGTAGCACCGCTGCGGTTCGCTTCATCACCGACCTCAGTAGCTGCAGTCGTAGCCTTGATATACCCAACGGGAGGCGCTCGTGTACGCTGATCCGCTCTGCTGATCCTCGTTGGGGCTGTTCACGTAGCGGCGGGTGGCGACGGCGCCGTTGCCCCAGGTTCCGGACTTGGTTCCCGTTCGCGCCGTCCCGGTGATCTTCAGCGTCACGGTGTTCGTAGCGGAGCCTTCCACATACGCGTGCATGGGCCAGTAACAGTCGTGCGGGCCGTAGTACGTCGTCATCGCGGCGGCGGGCAGCGCGGTGAGCGCGACCAGTGCTATCGCGCTGAACGTTCCGATCAGCCCCAGTCGAATCTGCTTCTTCGTTTCCATAGTGATGGCCTCTCCCTATCGTGAGTGATGTGTAAAACATTACTGACGATACGGGTAAAGGTGAGAAAAGTATGTCCCCCTTCTGGGGGACATACCCGTTTTGGTGGCGGTTGCCTCAGCCCTCGAGCGCAGCCGAAACCACGGCGCGCGCCTCGGCCTGCACCTCGGCGAGGTGCTCCGGGCCGCGCAGACTCTCGGCGTACAGCTTGTAGACGTCTTCGGTGCCCGACGGCCGGGCGGCGAACCAGGCGTGCTCGGTCTGCACCTTGAGGCCACCGATCGCCGCGCCGTTGCCCGGTGCGTGCGAGAGCTTCGCCGAGATGTCCTCACCGGCGAGAGTCGTCGCCGTCACGGCCTCGGGAGCGAGCTTCGCGAGCGTCGCCTTCTGTTCGGGCGTCGCCGGTGCGTCGACGCGCTGATAGGCGGATGCGCCGAAGGCAGCCTCCAGCTCGCTGTACCGCTCCGACGGCGTCTTGCCGGTGACGGCGATGATCTCGGCGGCCAGCAGGCACAGCAGGATGCCGTCCTTGTCGGTCGACCAGACCGAGCCGTCGCGACGGAGGAAGGATGCGCCGGCCGACTCCTCGCCGCCGAACGCGACCGAGCCGTCGAGCAGACCGGGCACGAACCACTTGAATCCGACGGGCACTTCCAGCAACCGCCGGCCGAGTGACTCGGCGACGCGGTCGATGATCATCGACGACACGAGCGTCTTGCCGATCGCGGCATCCCGCGGCCAGTCCTGCCGGTGCGAGAACAGGTAGTCGATCGCGACAGCCAGGTAGTGGTTCGGGTTCATCAGCCCGGCATCCGGGGTGACGATGCCGTGCCGGTCGGCATCCGCGTCGTTGCCGGTGAGGACGTCGTAGGAGCCCTTCTTCGCGACCAGCGAGGCCATCGCGGAGGGCGACGACGGGTCCATCCGGATCTTCTCATCCCAGTCCAGGGTCATGAAGCGCCAGGTCGGATCGACCTCGGGATTCACGACGGTGAGGTCGAGATCGTGCATCTCGGCGATCAGCGACCAGTACTCGACGGATGCTCCGCCCAGGGGGTCGGCGCCGATGCTGACCCCGGCGTTGCGGATCGCGTCGATGTCGATGATCGAGGGCAGGTCGCGCACGTAGGCGTCGCGGAAGTCGTAGCCGTTGAGCCCGTCCCAGTCGACGTCGGCGAAGCGCACGAGCTTGACGCCCTCGAGCCCCGCGGCGATCAGCGCGTTCGCCCGGTCGGCGATCCAGCCGGTGGCATCGGTGTCGGCGGGTCCGCCGTGCGGCGGGTTGTACTTGAAGCCGCCGTCACGCGGCGGGTTGTGCGACGGGGTCACGACGATGCCGTCGGCGCGGCCCGGGTCGTCCGCCGCGCGGCCGCGGTTGTACGTGAGGATCGCGTGGCTGAGCGCCGGCGTCGGCACCCACGAGTCGCGCGAGTCGACGCGCACGTCCACGCCGTTGGCGAGCAGCACCTCGATCGCGCTGCGCTCGGCCGGCAGCGACAGCGCATGCGTGTCGCGACCGAGGAACAGCGGACCGGCGATGCCCTGGGTGGCCCGGTAGTCCACGATCGCCTGCGTCGTGGCGAGGATGTGGTTCTCGTTGAAGCTGTTCGACAGCGACGACCCACGGTGGCCGCTGGTGCCGAACACGACCCGCTCGGCGGCGACGTCGGGGTTCGGTGCGCGGTCGTAGTAGGCGGCGATCAGCTCGTCGACGTCGATCAGGTCACTTTCCTCCGCGGGGAGGCCGGCACGGCTGGTCATCTCTTCAGTCTGCCCCCTGATCGGCAGGATCGCATCCGCGAAGTCATCCGCATATCGGTCTGTCAGCTGGGGGATAAGGTGAAACCCGTGACTGAACGCCGTACCTACAGCTATCTGGGCCCTGCGGGAACCTTCACGGAGGCGGCGCTGGAACAGGTGGCCGAAGCCCGAGGTCAGCAGTGGCGCTCCGTGCACAACGTGGGCGAAGCTCTGGCCGACGTGCTCGAGGGCCGCAGCGACGCCGCGATGATCGCGATCGAGAACTCGATCGAGGGCGGCGTCTCCACCACGCAGGACGCCCTCGCGACGCTCCCCGGCCTCCGCATCATCGGCGAATACCTGGTGCGGGTGAACTTCGTGCTCGTCGCGCCGCGGGGGACCACGCTCGACCAGGTCGAGGTGATCGCGGCGCATCCGGTCGCGTACGCCCAGTGCCACGGCTGGCTCGGCGCCCATCTCCCCTCGCACTCGCACGTGCCCGCATCGAGCAACGTCGCATCCGCGATCGGCGTCCTCGACGGCACGCTGCCCGCGCAGGCGGCCATCGCGGCACCCGGCATCGTGAACCACTACGACGTCGACGTGCTCGCGGAGGGCATCGGCGACAACGCCCAGGCCGTGACTCGCTTCGTCCTCGTCACCCGCACGACCCGTTCGCCCGAGCCGACCGGGGCGGACAAGACCTCGCTCATCGTCGAGCTCCCGCACGACCACCCCGGTTCGCTCCTCGAGATGCTCGAGCAGTTCTCGACCCGCGGCATCAACCTGTCGCTCATCGAGTCGCGGCCGATCGGCGACGAGCTCGGCCGCTACCGGTTCGTCATCGACGCCGACGGGCACATCGAGCACGAGCGCATGGCCGACGCGCTGCTCGGCATCCGGCGATTCAGCCCTCGGGTCGTGTTCCTCGGCTCGTATCCGCGCGCCGACCGGCAGATCGTGCACTACCCCGAGCGCTACTCCGACGACATCTTCATCGAGGCGCGCGACTGGTTGCGCGGCATCCTCTCCGGCGAGCCCGACGTCTGACGTCACCCGCCCGACCGCCCAGCACGGTCAGGCGGATGCCGTGGTTCAGTGCTCCTGGAAGCGGGGCCAGTCGCTGCCCGGAGCCATATGGGAATGCAGGGAGCCCTTGGCCGAAGCGAGGTTCGGGTACGTCCCGGTCGCCTCGTCGGAGCCGACCATCGTCACCGTGTAACCGGCGTCATCGTGGCGGATGCTGCCGACGACGCCGTTGCGGCCATAGGCGACCCAGAGGGCGAGAGTCTTGGTGGTGCTCATCATCGAACTCCTTCTGCTGCTGTCGACAGTGCGATCGCCGAAGGGTCCGCGCCCCTGTCGACGGCACTGTTCGTGACGCTACGCCTGTACCGGCGGGAAAGCCAGGGCTTGACAGGAGCTCAGCGCGCGGCGGCGATGAGCTCGAGCGTCTGTGCGCGACCGGTCGGTGCGTCGTTCGGTTCGGCATCGTAGGCGCCGGCGACCGGCGACAGCATGACCTCGTCGACACCGTATCGTTCGGCGAAGGCGCTGATCTCCGCGGCCACGCTCTCGCCCGTGCCGACGAACCACCGCGAGCGGGCGGCCTGTACGACCTCGTCGGTCGCAGCGTCGGTCTCGGCCGCGGCCGCCTGCTCGACGGTCTCGAGAGCGGCGAGCGGCTGATTCAGGCGCAGTCGCGCCATCATGCGCAGCTGCGGGAGGGCGCGCGACTCCGCCTCCTCCTGCGTGGGTGCGGCGACCGCGTTGACCGTGAGGAAGGTGCGCGGCTCCGGGTGCTCCTCGCTCGGACGGTAGCCGGTGCGATACAGGTCGAGCGCGCGCTCGAGGCCCTGGCCCGAGAAGTGGTTCGCGAAGACGTAGGGCAGACCGTGCGAGGCGGCCAGCTGCGCCGAGTAGTCGCTCGACCCGAGCAGCCACACCTCGGGGGTGCCGGTCGCGGCGGGTGTCGCGCGCACGGTGTACTCGCCGCCCGAGGTGAACCGCAGCGCGGCGCCCTCGGCGGAGAGCAGCGCCGCGATGTCCTGCACGTGGCGGGGGAACTGCTCGACGTCGCTCGTGGTGCCCGAGCCGCGCAGCAGCTGCGTGATGACGGGGTCACTGCCGGGGGCGCGGCCGAGACCCAGGTCGATGCGTCCTGGGGCGATGGCCTCGAGCGCCGCGAACTGCTCGGCGACGATGAGCGGGGCGTGGTTGGGCAGCATCACGCCGCCGGAGCCCAGGCGCATGCGGGAGGTGCGGGTGGCTGCCGCCGCGATCAGCACCGGGGGAGTGGTGGATGCCACCGACGGCATGTTGTGGTGCTCGGCGAACCAGTACCGGCGGTAGCCGAGCCGATCGGCGATCTCGGCGAGGGACAGGGAGGCGGCGATGGCCTCGGCACTGGTCTGGCCGGTGCGCACCGGGACGAGGTCGAGGACGGAGAGGGCGACGTCATTCATCCCGAGGGACAACCCGCCGCCGCTCTCCGGCATTCCCCGATCAGGCCGCGACCGGCGTGGCGGGGGTGGCGCGCGCGGCGCCACCCCCGGTGGGTCAGGCGTCGATGGCCTGGCGCTGCTCGGTCGACTCCACGGTGATCTTGCGCGGCTTGGCGCGTTCGCTCACGGGGATGATCACCGAGAGCACGCCGCTGTCGTACGAGGCGCTGATGCCGTCGAGGTCGACGCCCTCGCCGAGCGAGAACTGTCGCAGGAATGAGCCGGCACCGCGCTCGCGGGCGAGCCAGCGCACGCCTTCTCGACTGTCGGCCGTGCGCTGCGCCCGGAGGGTCAGCTGGCCGCCGTCGAGGTCGACGTCGATCGATCCGGGATCGACTCCCGGCAGGTCGGCGTGCAGGATGTACCGGTCGCCGTCGCGGTACAGGTCCACCGGCATCAGCCGGGGTGCGCGAACGGAGTCCAGCACGCTCGCGGCGAAGCGATCGAGCTGACTGAAGGGATCGAAGGTGAGTGCCATGGGGTGTCTCCTTTCGTGCGGCCCAGTTGGGCGGTGATTCGATGCAGGTTATCTGCATCTCGTGCTATAGATTTTTTATAGAACAACTTCGGAGAACTCGCAACCCGAGCTGAGGGACTTTTCAGGATGACGCACCGCGACTCACGCACACCGCTCTACGGCATCGCCGTGGCAGCTCAGCTCGTCGACCTTCCCGAGGCGACGCTCCGGTTGTTCGAAAGTAAGGGTCTGCTCCTGCCGGCGCGCAGCGAGGGAGGCACCCGGCGCTACAGCGACGACGACATCGACCGGCTTCGGCGCGCGGCGCAGTTGCGAGACGACGGCCTCAACATCGTCGGGATCGCCCGGGTGCTCGAGCTGCAGGACGAGAACGCCGACCTGCGCGAATCCCTCGCCGACGATTCCGCGTCCGCCTCTGATCGGGAAAGGCCCACCTCCCGCCGCTCCTGAGCGCCGGGAAGCCATGCAGGGCGGCGATACGCTTCCCTCATGGAAGCAGGCATCTTCTACGTCCTCGTCGGCTCGGTCGCGGTGGCGGCGTTCGCACGCTCACGAGGGTGGCCGGCGCCGCTGCTGGTGACGGTCGTGGCGCTCGCCGTCTCCTTCCTCCCGTTCGTCCCCGACATCGACATCGACGGGCACCTGCTCCTCAGCCTGGTGCTGCCGCCGCTGCTGTACTCGGCCGCGCTCGACGTCTCGTTCGTCGGGTTCAAGCGCAGCCTGCCGCAGATCCGCAGGCTCGGGATCTGGCTCGTGCTGATCACCGCCCTCGCTGTCGGATTCGTGGCCTGGTGGATCTTCCCCGCGCTCACCCTCCCCGGCGCGCTGCTGCTCGGTGCGATCGTCGCCCCGCCCGATGCGGTGTCCGCCGCGGCGATCGGTCGCCGACTCGGTCTGCCCCGCCGGATCATGACCGTCCTCTCCGGCGAGAGCCTCATCAACGACGCCACCTCGCTCACGCTGTACCGGGTGTTCGCGGCGATCCTCGCCGGCGCCACGGTCTCGGTCTGGGGTGGGATCGGGCAGTTCCTGCTGGCCGTCGCGATCGGGGTCGGCATCGGCCTCGTGTTCGGGATCGTCCTGCACCAGCTGCGGATGCGCATCAGCGATGCGGTCGTGATCGGCACGTTCGGGCTCCTCGCTCCGTTCGGCGCCTATGCGATCGCCGAGCATCTGCTGGGCTCCGGGGTTCTCGCCGTCGTCGCGATGGGCCTCTACGTCGGCTACAACTCCCCGCGCACCGACTACACGACCCGTCAGCAGGAGAAGCCGCTCTGGCTCTCGGCCGACCTGCTGCTGGAGAGCTTCGTGTTCGCCTACATCGGGCTGCAGTTCCCGCGCGTGCTCCGCGATCTCGGCAGCGAGTCGGTCGGACACATCCTCCTGCTCTCCGGTGCCGTGCTGCTGGTCGTCCTGGTCGTGCGGCCGCTCTACATCTACCCGACGAGTGCCTGGGCGAACTTCCAGGACCGCCGGAAGCTCGAACGGTGGGACCGGGGTGTGCAGAGCGGCGAGTTCGAGAAGCGGCACCGCAAGTCCCGGCGCTGGGGGGACTACACGGCCGACGAGCTTCGCAGCCAGATCGTGCGCGACCGGATGGCGGGGCTCAAGCTCACTTGGAAGGACAGCGCCGTCATCTCCTGGGCGGGCATGCGCGGCGTGGTCACCCTCGCGATCGCGGTGGCCGCCGCCGACCTCGCGACGCTCGACGCCGAAGCCTCGCACGCCATCGTCGTGGTCGCCTTCATCGTCACCGTCGGCACGCTGCTGCTGCAGGGGCTCACGCTGCCGCTGCTCATCCGGAGCCTCGGGATCGCCAGCGACGCCGATGAGAAGGAAGACGAAGCGGCGCTCGCCGAAGTGCGGGCGAAGAGCCGCGAGGCCGGGAAGAAGTTCCTCGCCGAGAGGCGCGTCGAGTGGGAGGCGAAGTACGGCGAGGTCGACCTCGATGTGTTCGACGCGTTCACGAAGCGCATGACGCGGGTCGAGAAGGACACCGACGAGGCCCAGAAGGTGGAGGATGCCGCGAGCCGCCCGTCCTACGAAGACCTCGTCGCCCTGTCCCGGGGATGGCTGCAGGTGCGGCGCGAGATCCTCCTCGCCGAGCGTGATGCCGGGAACCTCGACGAAGAGGTCATGCGCGAGCTGATCGCCGCGATGGATGCCGAGGAGCTCGCGCTCGACACCCGCGGCGCCACCCGTCAGCAGAGCCGGGCCTGACCTGAGACGCGAGAGCGCCCCGTCCCGAGAAGGGGCGGGGCGCTCTGTGCGAGGCGGGAGTGGGGTCAGCGTGCGCCGACCGGCTCCTTGTCGGAGGTGGCATCCGCTTCGGGAGCGTCGTCGTCGCCGGAGTCGTCGGCGAAGGGCAGGCCCTCGCGCGGCGCGTTGTAGAGCTCCTCGTTCAGGATGCCCTCGCGCTTGGCGACGATGGTCGGGATCAGCGCCTGGCCCGCGACGTTGACCGCGGTGCGGCCCATGTCGAGGATCGGGTCGATCGCGAGCAGCAGTCCGACGCCCTCGAGCGGCAGGCCCAGGGTCGACAGCGTCAGCGTGAGCATGACGACCGCGCCGGTGGTGCCGGCGGTGGCCGCCGAGCCGACGACCGAGACGATCACGATCAGCAGGTACTGCACGAAGTTCAGCTCGATGCCGAAGAACTGGGCCACGAAGATCGCGGCGATGGCCGGGTAGATCGCGGCGCAGCCGTCCATCTTGGTGGTCGCCCCCAGCGGCACGGCGAACGACGCGTAGGAGCGCGGGACGCCGAGGTTGCGCTCGGTGACGCGCTCGGTGAGGGGCAGCGTGCCGATCGAGGAGCGGCTGACGAACGCCAGCTGCACGGCGGGCCAGACGCCCGAGAAGTACTGCTTGATCGACAGGCCGTGCGTGCGCACCAGGATCGGGTACACGACGAACAGCACGAGCGCGAGGCCGATGTAGACGGCGGCCGCGAACCAGCCGAGCGAGGCGAGCTTCTCCCAGCCGTACTTGATCACGGCCGAGCCGATGAGGCCGAAGGTGCCGAGCGGGGCGATGCGGATGATCCACCACAGCACGCGCTGGATGACCTTCAGCAGCGACTCGGTGAAGACGAGGAAGGGCTCGGCTTTCTTGCCGGCCTTGAGTGCCGCGATGCCGATGACGGCCGCGACCACGATGACCTGGAGGATGTTGAAGCCCACGCTCGACGAGAACGTGCCGTCGGCTGCGCCGGGCGAGGTGTTGACCGTCAGGCCGAGGAAGTTCTGCGGGATCAGGCCCAGCAGGAAGTTCCACCAGGTACCCACGGTGTACGGCTCGCCGGTCTCGAGGCCCTCGCCGGCGCGGTTGCCCGGCTGGATCACGAGACCCAGCACGATGCCGATGATGACCGCGATGAAGGCGGTGATCGCGAACCACAGGATCGTCTGGCCGGCCAGGCGTGCGGCGTTCTGCACGCGACGCAGGTTCGAGATGCTGGCGACGATGGCCGTGAAGATCAGCGGGACGACAGCGGCGCGCAGCAGCGTCACATACGAGTTGCCGATGGTGTCGAGGGTGGCCGACAGACCGTTGGGGTTCTCCGCCGTGGCTCCGAGCTGGCGGCCGATCAGACCGGCGGCGATGCCGAGGACGAGGGCTGCGAGGATCTGGAAGCCGAACGAGGTCAGCAGCTTCCGGACCGGCCCGCGGGTGTCAGGCGCCTTCTGGGCGCGTGCGGTGGTGCTCATGAGGGTGGGGACTCCAGGATCACGGCGCGCCGAGTGCGCGCCCTGAGGCCCAACGCTATGACCGCCTGGGAATTCCCTGGGCGGATATGACGAACGATGACGCTGTTCGCTCAGCTGCCGCCGCGGGCTCGCGCGTCCGTCGCCGGATCGAACCATTTCAGGTCGGGGAATCGGGCGAAGCCGCGGTCGCGGGTGGCGAGACGTGCGCCGTTCGCCAGAGTGAGCGCGGCGATGTATGCGTCGGGGACGAGGTTCCCGCGGATGCCCTGATCGCTTGCGGCGAGATCGTCGAGCCGGTTCCAGGCCGGTGCCCCTGCCGTGAGCCACTGTGTGCGCGGGGCGGCGACGAGGCTGCGGGTGAAGGCCATCGCCGCGTCGATCGGTGCCGGGGCCGTGGTGATCCGAGGATGGGTGACGATGCGGACGAACCCACTCAGGATCGTGTCCGAGACGCCGATCGGTTCGAGGGTGAGCACCTCGTTCAGCCATGGGGCGTAGGTCTGATGTTCCGCGGAGTCGGCACGGAACGCGTAGACGAGGATGTTGACGTCGGGAACGATCACCGGATCGGAGTCTCTTCCAGTGCTTCCCACAGCGCGTCGCGGTCGTCGATGTCGACGAGGAATCGTGAGGTGCGCGGGTTGCCGAAGGTCGGCAGGGGCTCGACGGGCGCCGCGGGTTCGAGCTTCGCTAAGTGCTCCCGCAGAGCCTCTTCGATGAAGCTCGTGAAGGTCCGGCCCTCCGCGGCTGCGCGCGCCTTCGCCTCGGCCGCGAGGGCTTCAGAGAGGTTCAGGGTGGTTCGCATGCAGATGAGCATACTCGTCCACGCAGACGTCTGCCTGCGTCAGCGCGGAGCCAGCACCAGCAGCTCACCCACCTCGCAGTCGAGCGCCTCGCAGATCGCGCGCAGCGTGGAGTACCGGATGGCGCGGGCGCGGTCGTTCTTCAGCACCGACAGGTTCACGATGCTCACCCCCACCGTGGCGCTGAGTTCGGTCAGGGTCATCCCGCGCTCGGCGAGCAGCTCGTCGAGCCGGCAGTGGATGCCGGTGAACTCGTCGTCGCTCTCGGCCGGGGTCACACCAGTCCCTCCGTGTCCTTCTGCAGGCGCTCGGTCTCCTGCTGCAGGCGAGCCCTGTCCTGCTCTAGACGCATGCCCTGGCGGAAGACGGCGGCGAGGGCGACGAGCGCGAGCGCGGCTCCGAACGGGAGCGGGGTGACGGTGAGCTGGTAGGCCGAGGGGTACCACTCGCTGTCGGGCGGGAACACCTCGCGCAGCCCGGCGGTCGCAGCGATCCCGCCCAGCAGGTCGGCGGCGACGCCGAACACGAGGACGGCGATCGCGCCGCCCACGAGAGCCCGCGTGACCGTGCGCGAGAACACGCGTCCGCGCAGGGTGTGGAAGCAGATGACCGCGAGGATCACGGCGGGCATGGTCGTCAGGGCGAGGGTGCTCAGCTGGGCCGCTGCGGCGAGGAGGCGGAGCCCGAGGGGCGCGTTCCCGACCGTGAAATCCGCGAGCGACGACCCGCTGCAGGTGAGCATGGTCGTCGCGCTGTCGCCGAATTCGGAGCACGGAAGGTCCGCCGGCCATGCCACCCAGACGTTCGTCTCGCCGTGGAGCTCGGCCCAGTCGACGGTGAACGCTTTCGCGATGACGATCACTGCGCCCACGGCGGAGAGCAGGATCCACCACGCGGAGAGGGTGAGGGCGGCATCGAGGGCGACGGTGCGGCTCCCACGGCGGCGACTGTTCCATACGACGACCGCCACGATCAGGGCGATCACCGCGAGCCCGATCCCGATGTAGAGCAGGGACTGTCCGAGTTCGTCAGATCCGAATGTGAGCATCAGACGAGTCCCTCCGTCTCCTTCTCGAGCGCCGCCTTCTCGTGCTGGAGGCGGATGCCGCGGCGGAATGCGACGGCGACCAGGCCGACGGTCACCCCGGTGGCGAAGAACGGCGCGATCGTCCAGAACTCGACCAGATGTACGGGCTCACCGTCGCCGAGACCGAGAGCGCTCGTCACGCCGTTGCGCCCCATCGTCTCCAGCATCACGATCAGGATCGGCGCTGCCACGAGCGTCCAGCCGATCGCGTTGAACGCCCACACGTTCGCGCGGACGAAGAAGCGGCCGCGCAGGAAGTTCCAGGCGACCAGGGTCACGCTCGCGATGACGAGGAGCGCCGCGAGAGCCCACAGCGCGATGGCGGCGACGATCGCGACGATCGACACCGTGTCCACGCCGCTCGCGATGATCATCGCCTCGTCGGCGAACCCTTCGATCGAGATGGCGCCCGAGTCGGTCGTCGTCGAGATCGGCTGCTGGTCGATCGGGATCGTCCAGGCGATTCCGGTCTCGCGGAACGTGCGCGCGACGCGCAGGATCGTGGCGAACGCGACCGTGACCAGCGCCGCGGCGGCGTAGAGGATCACGGTGATGGCATCCGCCGTCTCGGATCGGGTGGCTCTGGTGGTCGTGTTCGTCGTGGTCATCAGACGAGTCCTTCCGTGTCGCGCTGCAGTCTTCGGCCGATCTCGAACAGACCGGCGACGAGGGCGAGGGCGAACGCCCAGCCCACGGGTGCGAGGTCGAACTGCACGAGGAGCGTCCACAGCACGTCCTCGACCTGCGGATCGGTGGTGGCGAGGTCCTGCACGATCATGGCCCGGCCGACGCCGCCGGCGAACTGTCCGAACAACGAGCCGGCGATCATCAGGATTGCGGCGACCGCGAACATCCAGCCGAGCGATGCGCGGAAGGGCCGTGAGCGGATGAGGGAGACACCGAGCCACCAGACGCCGGCGCACAGCGCCACGGTCGCGAGGGCCGGGAGCAGCGTCTCGAGGAGCAGCATCCAGCGGGCCCCCGAAGGCATCGCCGGAACCGTGACCAGCGCGGTGTCGACCGTCGCCGCGCTCACGCCGGAGACTCCGTCCAGCGCGGTCAGGTCGACGTCGTGCACGGGCATCGACACGGTCGGCGCGGTGCCGAAGATCTCGGATGCGGCCGAGGTCACGGCGACGATCGCGCCGATCCCGACGCTGACGGCGCCGGTGGCGATGAGTCCGAGGGCGATCCCGTCGACGAGTGAGGGGCGTCCTTCTCTGGTGCGCATCGCTGCCTCCTTGAGTTCGGTTGTTATCGACTGTCGTTAACATAACGACTGTCGATAACACGGTCAAGCCCCGGTATGCCCACGGCGAACACGGGCATACGTGCCCGATGTGGTGGTTACTCTCGATGTACAAGCGCTTCACGCGTCTTCGCCCCGTGCGAATAAGGAGTCACAGCATGTTCGAGAGATTCACGGACCGAGCCCGTCGAGTGGTCGTCCTCGCCCAAGAAGAGGCGAAGATGCTCAACCACAACTACATCGGGACCGAGCACATCCTGCTCGGCCTCATCCACGAGGGTGAAGGCGTCGCCGCCAAGGCCCTCGAGAGCCTCGGCATCTCCCTCGACGCCGTGCGCGAGCAGGTGCAGGACATCATCGGCCAGGGTCAGCAGCAGCCGACCGGGCACATCCCGTTCACGCCGCGCGCCAAGAAGGTGCTCGAGCTCAGCCTCCGCGAGGCCCTGCAGCTCGGCCACAACTACATCGGCACCGAGCACATCCTGCTCGGCCTCATCCGTGAGGGCGAGGGCGTCGCCGCCCAGGTGCTCGTCAAGCTCGGCGCCGACCTCAACAAGGTCCGCCAGCAGGTCATCCAGCTGCTCTCCGGAGCCCCTGGCCGCGAGCCGGCATCCGTCGGTGCGCAGACCAACGACTCGCCTGCCGGCACCCAGGGTGGTTCCGCGGTGCTCGACCAGTTCGGTCGCAACCTCACCCAGGCCGCGCGCGACAACAAGCTCGACCCGGTGATCGGGCGCGAGAAGGAGGCGGAGCGGGTCATGCAGATCCTCTCCCGCCGCTCCAAGAACAACCCCGTCCTGATCGGCGAGCCCGGCGTCGGCAAGACCGCCGTCGTCGAGGGTCTGGCCCAGGCGATCGTCAAGGGCGATGTGCCCGAGACGCTGAAGGACAAGCAGCTCTACTCGCTCGACCTCGGCTCCCTCATCGCCGGTTCCCGCTACCGCGGTGACTTCGAGGAGCGCCTGAAGAAGGTCACCAAGGAGATCCGCACGCGCGGCGACATCATCGTCTTCATCGACGAGATCCACACCCTCGTGGGTGCGGGTGCCGCCGAGGGCGCGATCGACGCGGCCAGCATCCTGAAGCCGCTGCTCGCTCGTGGTGAGCTCCAGACCATCGGCGCCACCACGCTCGACGAGTACCGCAAGCACTTCGAGAAGGATGCGGCGCTCGAGCGCCGCTTCCAGCCGGTGCAGGTCAACGAGCCGACGCTGCCGCACACCATCAACATCCTCAAGGGGCTGCGCGACCGCTACGAGGCGCACCACAAGGTGCAGATCACAGACGGTGCCATCGTGGCCGCGGCGAACCTCGCCGACCGCTACGTCTCCGACCGCTTCCTTCCGGACAAGGCCATCGACCTGATCGACGAGGCCGGCGCACGCCTGCGGCTGTCGATCCTGTCGAGCCCGCCCGAGCTGCGTGAGTTCGACGAGAAGATCGCCACGGTGCGCGAGCAGAAGGAAGTCGCCTCCGAGGAGCAGGACTTCGAGAAGGCCGCATCCCTCCGCGACGAGGAGAAGAGCCTCCTCGCCGAGCGTCTGCGTCTCGAGAAGCAGTGGCGTGCGGGCGACGTCGCGACCTCCGCGGTCGTCGACGAGGGTCTGATCGCCGAGGTGCTCGCACAGGCCACCGGCATCCCCGTATTCAAGCTCACGGAAGAGGAGTCCAGCCGACTCGTCTTCATGGAGAAGGCTCTGCACCAGCGCGTCGTCGGTCAGGAAGAGGCGATCGCCGCCCTCTCCAAGACGATCCGTCGCCAGCGTGCCGGTCTCAAGGACCCGAAGCGCCCCTCGGGCTCGTTCATCTTCGCCGGCCCCACGGGTGTCGGAAAGACCGAGCTCGCCAAGGCTCTCGCCGAGTTCCTGTTCGACGACGAGGCGGCTCTCATCTCGCTCGACATGAGCGAGTTCGGTGAGAAGCACACGGTCTCGCGTCTGTTCGGTGCCCCTCCCGGATTCGTCGGATTCGAAGAGGGTGGCCAGCTCACCGAGAAGGTGCGCCGCAAGCCGTTCAGCGTGGTGCTCTTCGACGAGATCGAGAAGGCCCACCCCGACATCTTCAACTCGCTGCTGCAGATCCTCGAAGAGGGTCGGCTCACCGACGGCCAGGGTCGGATCGTGGACTTCAAGAACACGGTCATCATCATGACCACCAACCTCGGTGCACGTGACATCGCGGGCGGTCCTGTCGGCTTCCAGATCGAGGGCAACGACTCGACCAGCTACGACCGGATGAAGGGCAAGGTGAACGAAGAGCTCAAGCGGCACTTCAAGCCCGAGTTCCTCAACCGTGTCGACGACATCATCGTGTTCCCGCAGCTGTCCAAGACCGAGCTGGTGCAGATCGTCGATCTGTTCGCCAAGCGCCTCGGCGAGCGTCTGCTGGACCGCGACATGACGATCGAGCTGTCGCAGGCCGCCAAGGAGCGTCTCATCGAGATCGGCTTCGACCCGGCGCTCGGCGCCCGACCGCTGCGTCGCGCGATGCAGCACGAGGTCGAGGACCGTCTGTCGGAGAAGATCCTGCACGGTGAGCTCAACTCGGGTGACCACGTGAAGGTCGACGCGAAGGACGGGGAGTTCCTGTTCGAGCACGGCCCGCGCGGCGAGAAGGTCGCGGTCGGTGCCAACACCGGCGGCGGCGCGATCGCCGGCACTCCCGACCTGGCGGTCGCCAGCGGGGAGTGACCTCCGGCTGAATCACGAAGGCTGAATCACGAAAGGGGCGGATGCTGCGGCATCCGCCCCTTTCCTGTGTCCGGCACAGGCGGCGACGGGTCGTGGGTTCTAGGCTTGTCCCGTGAGTGAGTACATCGTCCGACCGGCCCGCAGCGCCGACATCGTCGGCATCCGCAACCTGCTGCAGCCCCTCGTGGAGCAGCGCATCCTGCTCGGCAAGGATCTGGCGGTGCTCTACGGCGCGGTGCAGGAGTTCGTCGTCGCCGAGGCCGACGGTGTGCTGATCGGCTGCGGCGCGCTGCACGTGTTCTGGGAAGATCTCGGCGAGGTGCGCACCCTGCTCGTGCAGGATGACTGGCTGCACCACGGCGTCGGCCGGGCCATCGTCGATCGTCTCGAGGAGAACGCGCGCACGCTCGGGCTGTCGCGCCTGTTCTGCCTCACGTTCGAGGTCGAGTTCTTCAGCCGCCGCGGCTTCACTCCCATCGGCGAGCAGGTTGTCGACCCCGACGTGTACTCCCAGCTGCTGCGCAGCGGTGACGCGGGTGTCGAGGAGTTCCTCGATCTCGCGCACGTCAAGCCGAACACGCTCGGCAACACGCGCATGCTCAAGGTGCTCTGAGGACGCACGGCAGACCGCCGCCGCGGCCTCCCAGGCTGCACGGGCACGATCGCTTAACCTGGAACCATGCCCCGTCCTTCCGCTGCCGTCTATCGTCGTCGGCGACTGGTCGTGGTGATCGGGCTCATCCTGCTCGTCGCCGCGATCGGCATCGGGATCTGGCTCCTGATCGCGAAGCCCTGGGCAGCCGCGGATGCCTCTCCGAAGCCGACATCCTCGTCGTCGCAGACACCCACCACGACCCCGACGACCGACGCCGAGTCGCCGTCGCCGAGCCCTTCGTCCGAGCAGACGCCGGCGATCGTCGCCTGCGAGGCGAAAGACGTCGAGGTCTCGGCGGTCACGGATGCGGAGACCTATGCCGCGGGTGTCCTGCCGAAGCTCTCCATCTCCTTGACCAACAAGGGCACGAAGGACTGCACGCTCGATGTCGGCTCGACGACGCAGGTCTTCACGATCTCCAGCGGCGCCGACGTCTGGTGGCGGTCGACGGACTGCCAGGAGAACCCGAGCAGCATGATCGCGACGCTCACCGCCGGCACGACCGTCACCAGCAAAGACCCGGTGACCTGGGATCGCACCCGCTCGAGCGTCGAGACCTGCGACCAGGAGAACCGTCAGCGCGCTCCCGGCGGGGGAGCCTCGTACCACGTCGAGGTTTCCATCGGCGGATTCACGAGCCTCACGACCACGCAGATCCTCCTGTACTGACCCGTCGTTCGAGTTCGCTGTTCGCACTTCGAAGTGATCGCGCCGCAGCGCCTTCGAAATGCGTCGCGTTGAGCGGCTTCCCATGCGGAAAGGCGCGACCTTGGCATCCTCGGCTGTCTGAGGCAGACAGGCGCGGATCTTTGGGATACCATTGAGGTGACTCTCCGCATCATGCGGCAACATGCCATCCCCAGTGGCGTCGAACTACAGCGTCCCCAGCGCTTCGACATCGCCGCACCGAGAGTCCGAGGGCCCTCTCGAGTACCCCAGTCCCCAATGGAGGACTCGAGAGGGCCCCTTACATCTCCGCTGTCGATTCCGCGCGCGGCGCCTCGCCGTCTGCATAAGCTGGATGCATGGCAGCGAAGAAGGCGAAACCCGGGAAGAAGAAGCCCGCCCCCGAGGACTTCCGTTCGGAGGCTCTGGCCCTGGCGCTCGAGAAGCAGGACGTCGCAGCGGTCGCCCTCGCCCTCCGTAACGGCACCACGGTCGTGCCGCTGATCAAGCCGGGAGCCCGCGACAATCCGCTCGACAGCGGAGAGGTATGGACCTACCGTGACGCGAACACCGGTGACCTCGCGCTGCTGTTGTTCAGTGACGCGAAGAACAAGCCCGCCAACCTCCCGCCCGGCGTGGGCATCTACACGTCAGACTGGCTCCGGAGCTTCCTGGCGGCGCATCCGATCACGACCGTGTTCCTCGACATCGCGGGCCCGCATCCGATGCAGGCGGACCCGGTCGAGCTGCTCAAGGCGCTCGACGCCTGAGAGCCGAGACCCTCGGGGGCTGCAGCGACCCGCCGGGGTCTATCAGAACGGCGGAACGTCGCGATCGGAACGGCGTGACGTGTTGCGGGCGCGGACATCGCCGAGCGCGGCGCGGAGGGTCTTCGATCGGTCGTCGACGACCTGCTCGTAACCGAGACGAGCGGCCTCGGATCGACGTTGCGCCGCTTGGGTGACCGGACGGATCTCACCCGCGAGGCTGAGCTCACCGACGGCGGCGACCGTGCGCGGCACCGAGAACTGCTGGATGGAGCCGGCCACGGCGATGGCGATGGCGAGGTCGGCGGCCGGTTCGGTGAAGCGCACGCCGCCCACGGTCGACACGTAGACGTCGAGCGTGCTTGTCTTGATGTTCGCGCGCCGTTCGAGGATCGCCAGCACCATCGCCACGCGCGACGAGTCGACCCCGTGCACGATGCGGCGGGGATTCGGAGCGTTGCTGGGCACCGTGAGTGCTTGCACCTCGACGGGAAGCGCGCGGCGCCCCTCGAGGGAGATCGCGACGCAGGTTCCCGGCTCGGTGGCACCCTGCGAGAGGAAGAGCCCAGAAGGGTCGGGGACTTCGGCAATTCCGTCGCCCGTCATCTCGAAGCAGCCGACCTCGTCGGTCGGACCGAAGCGGTTCTTTAGCGCGCGGATGAAGCGCAGCGACGTCTGCCGGTCGCCCTCGAAATGGCACACCACGTCGACCAGGTGCTCGAGCACGCGGGGGCCGGCGACCTGGCCGTCTTTCGTCACGTGGCCCACGATGATGATCGGCAGATCGCGGTCCTTCGCGATGCGGATCAGTGTCGCCGCGACCTCGCGCACCTGGCTCGGCTGCCCGGCGGCACCGTCGATCAGCGACGACGAGACGGTCTGCACCGAGTCGACGATCACGAGCTGCGGCTTGACCTCGTCGATGTGGCCGAGGATGGTCGCCAGGTCGGTCTCGCTCGCCAGGTACAGCTCGTCGTGCAGGGCGCCGGTACGTTCGGCGCGCAGGCGCACCTGGCCCGGCGACTCCTCGGCACTGGCGTACAGGACACGGCGACCGCCGCGAGCCGCCTGGGCCGCGACCTCGAGCAGCAGGGTCGATTTGCCGACTCCCGGCTCGCCGCTGAGCAGGATCGCGGCTCCGGGCACGATGCCGCCGCCGAGCACCCGGTCGAACTCCCCGACGCCGCTCGAGCGCCGCGGAGCATCCTGCGTCGTGATCTGCGTGATCGGTCGTGCCGCGCGATCCGCCGTCGGAGCGACGGGGCCGACGCGTCGGAGGATGCCGGTCTGCGCTGCCTGCTCCTGAACCGTGCCCCACTGCTGGCATTCGCCGCAGCGGCCGACCCACTTGGCGGTGGTCCACCCGCATTCCGTGCAGACGTAGGCTGGAGGAGCGGGTTTTCGGGTGGCCATGCTGCCAGGCTATCGCCGGGATCGGACATCCCTATCGACCAGGTGTTTATTCACGGCCGGACACCGGTGCAAAGTCCCGGTATCACGGGATACTGGGACCATGGCCAACGGCGGGTCCGTTTGCGGGCCGATATCGAGCTACTCCCGGGTGCAGATCCTGCACCTGCTCTTCGAGGCGGGAAGCACGAGGGCGCGCGCCGAACTGACGATCGCGGAGCTGTGCGAGGCCACGGGGCTGCATCCCAACACGGTCCGCGAGCACCTGCAGCGCCTGATCGAAGGCGGCCACGTCATCCCGACCGTCGAGCACCGCAAGACGCGCGGACGACCGCGCACCCTCTACCGGGCAGCCACGGGCGCGCCGGGCGCGTCCAGCCCGGTGGCGCGCGACAAGGCCAAGGCGGCTGCGCGTCGGGGCGACCTGATGCGCAGCATGATTCCCGACGCGGCGTCCGACCTCGGCCGTGAGGCCACGTATCAGCTCGACGCGCTGGTGGAGCACCTGGAGGAGAGCGGCTTCGAGCCGGTCGTCGACGACGGCAGCCTCTCGGTCGACCTCAGCCCGTGCCCGCATGCGGCCAGTCGGTCGGAGGACCGTCCGATGCTGTGCCGCGTGCATCTCGAGCTCATGCAGAGCGTGCTGAACGAGGCCGGCGGACCACTCGAAGCCGAGTGCGTCCGCGACGCGGTCCTCGCATCGGATTGCACCGTCCAGCTGCGCGACGCCACGGCGCGGATGGCTGAGGGAACGACGCTGCGGCGTCACACCGCGGGGCAACGGCCTCACAGAACAGGAGTAGCGCATGGAATGGCTTGATCCGCTCGCTCTCGCCCGATGGCAATTCGGGCTGACGACCGTCTACCATTACCTCTTCGTTCCGCTGACGATCGGCATGGCCCTGGTGGCCGCGATCTTCCAGACCGCGTGGGTGCGCACCGGCAAGGTCCAGTACCTGCACCTGACCCGCTTCTTCGGCAAGATCTTCCTGATCAACTTCGCCATGGGCGTCGTCACCGGCATCGTGCAGGAGTTCCAGTTCGGCATGAACTGGTCGGACTACTCCCGCTTCGTCGGCGACGTGTTCGGCGCCCCGCTCGCCTTCGAGGGGCTCCTCGCGTTCTTCTTCGAGGCGACGTTCATCGGACTGTGGATCTTCGGCTGGGACAAGCTCCCGCAGAAACTCCACCTCGCCACGATCTGGTGCGTCTCGATCGGCAGCATCCTCTCGGCGTACTTCATCATCGCCGCCAACGCGTTCATGCAGAACCCGGTCGGCTACACCTTCAACGAGGCGACCAACCGCGCCGAGTTGACGGACTTCTGGGCCCTGCTGACCAACCCCGTCGCGCTCGCCGCGTTCCCGCACACGATCTTCGGCGCGTTCATGTTCGCCGCCGGTGTCGTCATCTCGGTGTCGGCCTGGCATCTCTCGCGCGGCCAGCACTTCGACACGATGCGCATCTCGCTCAAGTTCGGGCTGTGGGCGATGATCGTCTCCACCGCCGGGGTCGTGCTCACGGGAGACCAGCTCGGACTCGCGATGTATGCCGCGCAGCCGATGAAGATGGCGGCAGCGGAGGCGACGTTCAACACGGTCTGCGGGCCGGACGCCTCGTTCAGCCTCTTCACCCTGGGTACGCCGGACGGCAGCTCCGAGCTGTTCTCGATCCGGGTGCCGTACCTGCTGTCGCTGCTGTCGACGCACACTCTCGACGCGTGCGTGCACGGCATCAACGACCTGAACGCCGAGTACGCCCAGACGTACGCCGCGACGGGGCTCGAGGACTTCGCCCCGGTCCTGTGGATCACGTACTGGGCGTTCCGCTGGATGATCGGCCTGGGCATCGCGGCCGCCCTCGTCGCCGTCGCCGGCCTCTGGCTGACCCGCAAGGGCGCCAAGAAGCCCCCGGCGCAGTGGATGTGGAAGCTCGCGATCTGGTCGTTCCCGCTCGCGCTCGCCGCCAACATCATGGGCTGGGTCTTCACCGAGATGGGCAGACAGCCCTGGATCGTGTTCGGGTTGATGACCACCCAGGACGGTGTCTCGCCGGGAGTCAGCGGCCTCGAGGTGCTGATCTCGCTGATCTCGTTCACGGCGATCTACGCGGCGCTCGCCGTCGTCGAGATCCGCCTCATCATCCGGGCCGCGCAGAAGGGACCGGACACCGACGAGCAACCGCACGAGGAGACGGCCCAGCTGCCGTCGGTCGTCTACTGAGAGGGAGGAGCATCATGGATCTCGCAACACTCTGGTTCTTCATCGTCGCCTTCTTCTTCGTGGGCTACTTCGTGCTCGACGGGTTCGACTTCGGAGTCGGCATGTCGCTGCCGTTCCTCGGCAAGGACGACGTCTCGCGCCGTCAGGTCATCAACACGATCGGTCCGGTCTGGGATCTCAACGAGACCTGGGTCATCGTCGCCGGCGCCGTGCTGTTCGCGTCGTTCCCCGAGTGGTACGCGACGCTGTTCAGCGGGTTCTACCTGCCGCTGCTGCTGATCCTGCTCGCGCTGATCCTGCGCGGCGTCTCGTTCGAGTACCGGCACCAGCGCGACAGCGCGAAGTGGAAGGCCGGCTTCGACCGGATGATCGTGATCGGCTCGGTCGTGCCGGCGCTGCTGTGGGGCGTTGCCTTCGGCAACATCGTGCAGGGCGTCGCGATCGACGAGAACCACATCTACGTCGGCGGCTTCTTCGCGCTGCTGAACCCGTATGCCCTGCTGGTCGGCGTCACCACGCTGCTGCTGTTCTTCCTGCACGGCGTGCTTTTCGTCGCGCTCAAGACCGACGGTCAGGTGCACGAGGATGCGCGGCGTCTGGCGAAGAGGGCGGCCATCCCGACCATCCTCGTGGCGGCCGCAACGGTGATCTGGACGGTCGCGATCGCGATGGGGCGCGAGGCTCCGCTGCTCTGGCTCGTCATCGGTGCCGGTGCGCTCGCGGCGGTCAGTCTCATCGCAGCTGTCGGGCTCTCGCTCGTTCGGCGCGACGGCTGGGCGTTCTTCTCCGGCATGCTCACGGTGCTGTTCGCCGTGGTGATGCTGTTCGCCGCCCTGTTCCCGTTCGTGATGCCGTCGACGATCGACCCGGCCTACAGCCTCACGATCGCCAACGCATCCAGCACCCCGTATACGCTGCAGATCATGAGCTGGACCGCCCTGATCGCGATGCCGCTCGTGCTCGCGTACCAGGCGTGGACCTACTGGGTGTTCCGTAAGCGCGTCACCCGGAAGTCCATCGAGGGGGCTCCGGCGCACGCGTGAAACCCGTCGATCCGAGACTGCTGCGCTACGCGGGTGCCGCGAGGGGGTTCCTCGCGGCATCCGCGTTGATCGGCGTCGTCCAGACGGCGGTCGTTATCGTCTTCGCCTGGCTGCTGACGGATGCCGTCACCGGGGCGATCGCGGGGCGTGACGTCTCGGCATCCCTGATCTGGTTGCTGCTCACGGCGCTGCTGCGCGGGCTGCTGATCGCCGCCTCGGATGCCGCGGGCACCCGGGCCGCCGCGAAGACCGGGATGCAGCTGCGCTCGGCCCTGATCTCGGCGGTCGGTCGATTGGGACCGGGGTGGCTCGCGCAGCGGAACCAGACCGAGCTCGCCGTGACCGCGGGACACGGACTGGAAGCGCTCGACGCGTACTTCGCCCGCTACATCCCGCAGCTCGTGCTGACCGTGATCGCGACGCCGGTGGTGGTGGCCGTGATGTGGTGGCAGGACTGGCCGAGCGGGCTCACCGCGATCATCACCCTGCCGCTGATCCCGCTGTTCCTGATCCTCATCGGGATGGCGACCCGCACCGTGCAGACGCGGCAGTGGCAGACGCTGCAGCGCCTCGCCGCCCGCTTCGCCGACACGGTGCAGGGGCTGTCGACGCTGCGGCTGTTCGGGCGTGACCGGCGGGCGGCCGACCGCATCGAGGTCACCGCCGACGAGTACCGCCGCGAGACCATGAAGGTGCTGCGGTTCTCGTTCCTGTCCGGCTTCGCGATGGAACTGCTGGCCTCGCTCGCGGTCGCACTGATCGCGGTGTCGGTCGGGTTCCGGCTGCTGTCGGGCGACCTGACACTCGAGGTCGGGCTGTTCGTGCTGCTGCTCGCGCCCGAGGCGTTCCTGCCGATCAGGCAGGTGGGGGTGCAGTTCCACGCGGCCGCCGAGGGGGTCGCGGCGACCGAAGACGTGTTCGAGGTGCTCGACGCGGCGCGGGCCCGGGTACAGATGCAGGACGGTTCCACGGATGCAGGAGGAATCGCCGGCGAATCGTCCGGCATCCGTGAATCGATCCTGCAAGTGGGACCGGCGGGACCGGCGAGACCGGTGGGACCGGCGGGACCGGTGGGGCCGGCGGGACCGGCGGATGCGGGAGCCCTCGTGGTCGAAGGGCTGCGCGTGCGGGACCTGCCTCCCGTGTCGTTCACCGCCGAGCCCGGAACGATCACGCTGATCGAGGGGCCGAGCGGCGCGGGCAAGTCCTCCCTGCTCGCGGCGCTCCGGGGCGCGGCCGACTTCGACGGGATGGCCACCTTCGCCGGGCGCGACCTCCGAGGGCTCTCCCCGGCGGTCTGGCTCGCCTGGGCCGGGCAGACTCCGGGGCTGATGCGGGGGACAGTGGCGGCGAACGTCGCACTCGGCGATCCGGAACCGGATGCCGACCGCATCCGAGTGGCGCTCGACGACGCCTGTGCGGAGGGCATCGACCTCGCCCTCGAACTCGGCGTGCAGGGCAGCGGTCTGTCGGGCGGTCAGGCGCAGCGCGTCGCTGTCGCCCGAGCGCTGTACCGTCAGTCGTCCGACCCGTGCCGGATGCTCGCGCTCGACGAGCCCTCGAGTGCTCTCGACCCCGACACCGAGGACCGGCTCTGGCGTTCGCTGCGCGCACGAGCGGATGCCGGGGCGAGCATCCTCCTGGTGTCGCACCGTCGGACCGCGCGGGACATCGCCGATCACATCGTGACGCTGGGGGTGAACGCATGAGCGGGTCGACACGTCGCGAACGGATCCGCGGTGTCCTGCAGCTCGCGCAGCCGCCGATCGGACGCTTCGTCCCCGGCCTCGTCTGGGGCGTGTTGTCGGCCGCCGCCGCCGTGAGCCTGCTGGCGGTCAGCGGCTGGCTGATCGTGAGCGCGTCCATCGTCGACTCGCTCGTCCCGCTGTCGATCGCGGTCGTCGGCGTGCGGTTCTTCGCGGTGTCCCGCGCCGTCACCCGCTATCTCGAGCGGCTGAGCGGCCACGATGCTGCGCTGCGACAGCTCGCCTCGACGCGGGCCGACATGGTGCGGAGAGTGACACCGCTCTCTCCGGCCGGTCTCGGTGCGACGGATCGCGGACAGATGCTCACCGCCCTGGTGGACGACGTCGAGAACCTGCAGAACCTGCCGCTGCGCGTGGTGCAGCCGCTCGGGGTCGCCGCGGTCGTGGCGGTCGGTGCCGTGGGCTTCATCGCATTCGTCTCGCCGCCGGCCGCCCTCACGCTGGCGGTGTGCCTGTTGGCCGCTGCGGCCGCGGCGATCGGACTCGGCTGGGTGTTCGGCTCGCGTGCCGAAGCGCTCGTGTCCGTGCGACGGGCCGAGCTCTCGGCCGCGCTGGTCGACTACTTCGGCAGCCTCGACGTGCTCCTGGCCTACGGTGCCGAGGCGCTGGCGCGCGAGCGGATCGCGGCGGCGGATTCCGCCCTGCGACGCGTCGTCGATCGCGCCTCATTCGCGCAGGCCATCGCCGCGGGTGTCGTCTCCGCGGTCGCCGGGGCGGCGTCCGTGTGGGCGCTCGCCGCTGCCGCGCCCGGACTCGTCGACGGTTCCATCGACGGGCCGTGGCTGGCCGTCGCAGTCCTGGTGCCGATGGTGGTGTTCGAGATCTTCGGCGCGGTTCCGGTGGCCGCGGCGTCATGGCGGAGCGTCCGTTCGAGCGCGGAGCGCATCGTCGACACGTTGCCGGAGCGGATGCCCGACGAGCTCCGCCCAGACGCGGGCGACGACGTCGAGTTTGACGGTACGCCGACGATCCGGATGCGTGGCGTTCGCGCGAACTGGCCCGGCGGTGCTCCTGCGCTCACGGGGGTCGACCTCGATCTGCGGCCAGGGGAGCGGGTGCTGGTGGCAGGGCCGAGTGGGGCGGGGAAGAGCTCGCTGGCGGCTGTGCTCGTCGGCTTCCTCCGCGTGCAGGGCGAGTACCTGATCGACGGGCAGGACGCGGCGGAGATGTCCGGGCCGGCGCTGCGTCGGACCATCGGCCTCTGCGAGCAGAGCCCCCAGCTGTTCGATGAGGACATCCGCCAGAACCTGCTCTTCGCGCGCGACACGGCGACCGACGACGAACTGTATGCCGTGCTCGACCGGGTCGGCCTCGGGGAGTGGGCCCGGGAGCGCGGTGGCCTCGACGCGAGGGTCGGCGACCGTGGCGTGCTCGTGTCGGGTGGCCAGGCGCAGCGCCTCGCGCTCGCCCGCGCCCTGCTGCGTGGGTTCCCCGTGCTGGTGCTGGACGAGCCCACGGCGGGAGTCGACCCCGACGCGTCCGACGCGCTGCTGCGCGACCTGCTCGAGGCGGCGGGGGAGCAGTCGGTGCTGTTGATCTCGCACGTGGCACCGCCCGCAGGCACGGTCGATCGCGTCGTGCGGCTCGAGGGCGGCCGCACGGTCTGAGCCACGCTCGCGCAGGTTGCTCCGGCGGGGCGTCAGCCGCCGATCGCGTTCATGCCGCGTGCAGGCTGGAGGAAGGCCGGGTCGTTGATCGCGTGTCCGGGCAGCTTGGCCCAGACGCAGCGCCGCAGCACGTCGTCGACCGCCGCGTCGCTGCCGGGGTCGCCCGTGGCGCGAAGCACGGGCAGGAGGTCGAACTCATCGGTGGAGAAAAGACAGTTCCGCAGCTGCCCATCGGCCGTGAGGCGCAGGCGATCGCATGCGCCGCAGAAGGGAGCCGTCACCGAGGCGATCACGCCGACGGTCGCCGCCCCTCCGTCGAGATGCCACCGCTCGGCGGGTGCCCCACCCCGGCCGGGGATCTCGGTCAGCGTCCAGCGCTCGGAGAGCGTGTCGAGGATCTCCTCCCGCGTGACCATCCGATCGCGATCCCAGGTGTGACCGGAGTCGAGCGGCATCTGCTCGATGAAGCGCAGCTCGGCTCCGCGGGCTGTCGCGAACTCGACGAGGTCGCACAGCTCGTCGTCGTTGACTCCGCGCATCGCGACGGTGTTCAGCTTGAGGGGACGCAGCCCCGAGGCCGAGGCCGCCGCGATCCCGCGCAGCACGTCGTCGAGGCGGTCACGTCGCGTCAGGGCGGCGAACCTGTCGGGGCGCAGCGTGTCGATCGAGATGTTCAGGCGGCTCAGACCGGCGGAGATCAGGTCGTCGAGCACCTCGTCGAGGCGGATTCCGTTCGTCGTCATCGCGACCTGGACGGGGCCGTCCTCGGTATCGATCTCTCGCAGTCGACGCACGATGTCGACGATGTCGCGGCGTAGCAGCGGTTCGCCGCCGGTGAGGCGGAAGGTCGTGATGCCGGCCTCGGCGGCGATACGGGCGACCCGGACGATCTCGTCGACGGACAGGATCGACTCGCGCGCGAGCCACTCGTTGCCCTGCTCCGGCATGCAGTAGGTGCAGCGCAACGAGCACCTGTCGGTGAGCGAGATGCGGAGGTCCTTGTGGCTCCGACCATGCGTATCGAGGAGCGCACCCGACGTCGGGTGCGACGCCGGCGCCGGCGGCATCCGGCGTCCGATCTGCACAGGAACGGTCGTCACGATCTGCCCAGGTTACGCTTTCCACCGACGTCTCGGAGCATTCCCGCGACCACCAGGGCGAAGGCGCCGACGAAAACCAGGAGCCATAGACCGAGCGAGTAGGAGTTGGTGTCGGGGTTGTATGTCGCTCCCATGACCAGCGGCGGGAAGTATCCGCCGAGGCCGCCCGCTGCCGCGACGATGCCGCTGACCGATCCGACCTTCTCCGGTGGCGTCGATGGGCCGATCCAGGCGAAGACCGCCCCCATGCCGAGCCCCATCGCCGCGGCCATCAGGATGAAGGTCACCCCGGTGACCACGCCCTCGGGCGGCTGCTGGCCCACGATGTAGGCGAGGGAGACGATCCCACCGAGTGAGATCAGTGCGATCACCTTGGGGCCGAAGCGGTCGGCCAGCACGCCGCCGATGGGACGCGCGATGACCGCCGCCGCGGCGAACAGAGCGGTTCGTGTCCCCGCTCCGACGACATCGACGTCGTTGGGATAGATCGTGGTGAGGTACTTGGGCAGGAAGGTCGAGAATGCGACGAAGCCGCCGAAAACGATGCCGTAGAGGAAGGCCATCTCCCACGTCACCGCGAGCTTGAGCGCACCGATGACCTTCGGCACGAATCGCTCCGTGTTGGGCCGCCAGACCGGCGAGTCGCGGAGGAAGAACCAGGAAAGCACGGCGAGTGCGGCCAGTGCCCCCGCGATCACCAGGTGCGTGGGGAGGTAGCCGATCGACTCCACCAGGCGGGGCGTGAAGAACGCCGAGACGGCCGTGCCGATCATCCCCATCCCGAAGACGCCGTTCGCGAACCCACGTCGAGCCGGCGGGAACCAGGCGCTCGAGAACGGGATGCCGACCGCGAAGATCGTTCCGGCGACACCGAGGTAGAACCCGGCGATCAGCAGCAGGGGGAAGCTGCGGATCTCTCCCGCCACCGCGACGAGGAGGACGGCCGGAACCGAGATCAGCAGCACGGCGGTGAACATCTTCCGCCCGCCGAAGCGATCGGTCATCGCACCGACGACGATGCGTCCGAGCGCGCCCACCAGCACGGGCGTGGCCAGCATCAGCGAGATCTGCCCCTCATCGAGGCCCATATCGGTGGCGTACGCCTTCTGCAGTGGAGCGATCGCCATCCAGGCCCAGAACCCGACCGTGGAGGCGAGAGTCGCGAGGATCACCTGCGCGAAGCCGCCTTTGAGTTCGGACGGGGCGGGGGAAGTTGCGGCAGAACTCATGGGTGGTTCCTCCTCTGAGCGATGAGAGTAGCCCCGCGACCACCCCGCACACCACCCTGTTCTCCCGTGCTAATTGCCCCGCGGATTAACACGGCGCACCCTTGTGCGGGTCCGGGCTCGGGTGTTGGATGCTGAGTCAAAGGCCGCCTGAAGGAGACACGATGACCCCTGGCATCCGAACCGAGAGTCCGCACTCCACAGATGGCGCTCTCGCCGATGGGCTGGTGAGCCTCGGCAGGTTCATGAGGCCGGGCGAGGTCTCCTCCGATCTGCGGTCGCTGTTTCTGGAAGGCGGCCGCTCGGGCGATGCGTTCTACCGCGACCGCTGGTCGCACGACAAGGTGGTGCGCTCGACGCACGGTGTGAACTGCACGGGCTCGTGCTCGTGGAAGGTGTACGTCAAGGACGGCATCATCACGTGGGAAGCACAGCAGACCGACTACCCCTCCATCGGTCCCGACTCGCCGGAGTACGAACCGCGCGGCTGCCCCCGGGGTGCCGCCTTCAGTTGGTACACGTACTCGCCGACCCGGGTGCGCTATCCGTACATCCGCGAGACGCTCGCGCAGCTCTACCGTGAAGCTCGGGCCGTGCACGCAGACCCCGTCGACGCCTGGGCCTCGATCGTCGAAGATCCGGAGAAGGCCACCGCCTACAAACGCGTCCGTGGCAAGGGGGGTCTGATCCGCGCGACCTGGGATGAGGTGCTCGAGATCGCGGCGGCTGCCCACGTGCACACGGTGAAGAAGTACGGCCCCGATCGCGTCGCGGGCTTCTCGCCGATCCCGGCCATGTCGATGGTGTCCCACGGAGCGGGCTCGCGCTTCCTCAATCTGCTCGGTGGCACGATGCTGTCGTTCTACGACTGGTACGCCGACCTGCCGGTCGCGAGCCCCCAGGTGTTCGGCGATCAGACCGACGTGCCGGAGTCCGCCGACTGGTGGAACGCCGGCTACCTCATCATGTGGGGCTCGAACGTCCCGGTCACCCGCACGCCGGACGCACACTTCATGGCCGAGGCGCGCTACCGCGGCCAGAAGGTCGTCACGGTCTCGCCGGACTACACCGACAACACCAAGTTCGCCGACGAGTGGGTCGCGCCGCACCCGGGTACGGATGCTGCACTCGCGCTCGCCATGGGCCACGTCATCCTCCGCGAGCACTTCGTCGAGAAGCGGACGCCGCGGTTCGAGGACTACATGCGGCGCTACACCGATGCGCCCTACCTCGTGGCGCTCGAGGAGCGGAACGGCGGGCTGGTTCCCGGCAAGTTCGTCACGGCGTCCGATCTCGACGGGGACGCTGCAGCGCAGGCGCGCGCCGACTTCAAGCCGGTGCTGCTCGATGCCGTCGGGAATCCGGTCGTTCCGAACGGTTCGCTCGGCCACCGGTTCACGGCGGAGGACGAGGGGCGCTGGAACCTCGACCTCGGCGACGTCGTCCCGCCGCTCTCCATCAGTGATCTGCCGGGTGATCACGATGCCGTCGAGGTGCGACTGCCGCGCTTCGATCTCGATCCGGAGCCGGGTCAGGAGCATGCCGGCGGGTCCGGGGTCGTCGTGCGCGGCGTTCCGGTGCGCACGGTCGCCGGGCGGAAGGTCACGACCGTGTTCGACCTCATGCTCGCCCAATACGGCGTCGGTCGCGAAGGGCTGCCGGGTGCGTGGCCGACCGGCTACGACGACGCGAGCAGTCCCGGAACACCGGCGTGGCAGGAGGAACACACCTCGGTCCCGGCGCCGCAGGCGCTTCGCATCGCGCGCGAGTTCGCCGACAATGCCGAGCGGTCGGGCGGCCGGTCGATGATCCTCATGGGTGCCGGCACGAATCACTGGTTCCACTCCGACACGATCTACCGCACCTTCCTGGCGCTGACGACGATGACCGGATGCCAAGGGGTGAACGGCGGCGGCTGGGCGCACTACGTCGGTCAGGAGAAGGTGCGTCCGATCACGGGGTATCAGCAGTACGCGGCCGCAGCGGACTGGGGGCGCCCGCCGCGTCACACCATCGGGACCGCGTTCTGGTATCTGGCGACCGATCAGTGGCGCTACGACGGGCTGCCAGCCGACCAGCTGTCGTCTCCGCTCGGTCTCGGACGCTTCGCCGACCGCACCACGGCCGACTGTCTCGTCGAGTCCGTGCAGCGCGGATGGATGCCCAGCTATCCGACATTCGACCGGAACCCGCTCGATCTGTGCGACGAGGCCGATGCGATCGGAAAGGAACCGGCGCAGCACGTGGTCGACAGCCTCGACGACGGCTCCCTGAAGTTCGCCGTCGAGGATCCGGATGCGCCGGAGAACTTCCCGCGCGTCGTGCTGGTGTGGCGGGCGAACATCCTCGGCTCCTCGGGCAAGGGCAACGAGTACTTCCTCAAGCATCTGCTCGGCACCGACGCCGCGATCCGCGCCGACGAAACAGCGCCGGGCTCGCGTCCGACCACCATGACCTGGCGGGACGAGGCTCCGGAGGGCAAGCTCGATCTGCTGATGACGGCGGATTTCCGCATGACGAGCACCACGCTCTTCAGCGACATCGTGCTGCCGGCGGCGACCTGGTACGAGAAGCATGATCTCTCGTCGACCGACATGCACCCGTTCATCCATGCGTTCAACCCGGCGATCGCGCCGCCATGGCAGACCAAGACCGATTTCGACACGTTCGGGATGCTGGCGGAGAAGTTCAGCGAGATGGCCCGCACGCACCTGGGTGTGCGGCGGGACCTCGTGGCGGCGCCCCTGCAGCACGACACCCCGGATGCCATGGCGACGCCCCACGGCACGGTGCAGGATCTGCCCCGCGTGCCGGGTGTGACCATGCCGAAGCTGATCGTCGTCGAGCGGGACTATCCGAATCTTTTCGACAGGTGGAAGGCGCTCGGACCGCTCACACAGAAGCTGGGCATGACCACCAAGGGCATCACGTACCGTGCCGAGCCCGAGATCGAGAAGCTCAAACGGAGCAACGGCGTCGTCGAGGCAGGACCGTATGCCGGATCGGTGCGCCTCGACGACGATCGTCGGGCGTGCGAGATGATCCTCGCGTTCTCGGGCACGAGCAACGGCCGCCTCGCTGTGCAGGGCTTTCACGCACTCGAGAAGCACACCGGTCAGAAGATGGCCTTCCTCGCCGAGGAGCATGAGGGGACGCACCTGACCTTCTCCGACGTGTCGGTTCAGCCGCGCAGCGTGATCACGTCGCCGGAGTGGTCGGGGTCGGAGCACGGGGGTCGGCGCTACACGGCCTTCGCGATCAACGTCGAGCATCTCAAGCCGTGGCACACCCTGACCGGTCGCCAGCACTTCTACCTCGACCACGACTGGATGGACGAGCTCGGCGAGGCGCTTCCGATCTACCGGCCCCCACTCGACATGCACCGTCTGTTCGGCGACGTCGTCCCGGGGACGAACGGTGGGGCAGAGGTGCACGTGCGCTACCTGACGCCGCACTCCAAGTGGTCGATCCACTCGGAGTATCAGGACAACCTCTTCATGCTGTCGCTGTCGCGCGGCGGCCCCACGATCTGGATGAGTCCGCAGGACGCCGAAAAGATCGGTGTCCGTGACAACGACTGGATCGAGTCCTACAACCGCAACGGGGTGGTCGTCGCGCGGGCGAACGTCTCCCACCGCATGCCGGAGGGCACCGTGTACATGTACCACGCGAAGGATCGCACGGTGGATGTGCCCATCTCGGAGATCAGCGGACAGCGCGGCGGCATCCATAACTCCCTCACCCGCATCCTGCTCAAACCGAGTCATCTGATCGGCGGCTACGCGCAGTTGTCGTGGGCGTTCAACTATCTCGGCCCGACCGGGAACCAACGCGACGAGGTCACCACGATCCGTCGCCGCGACCAGGAGGTGCGGTACCGATGAAGGTCATGGCGCAGATGTCGATGGTGATGAACCTCGACAAGTGCATCGGATGTCACACCTGCTCGGTCACGTGCAAGCAGGCGTGGACGAACCGCACCGGCATGGAGTACGTCTGGTTCAACAACGTCGAGACACGGCCCGGTGTCGGGTACCCGCGTGGGTATCAGGACCAGGAGAAATGGGGTGGCGGCTGGGTGCGCGACAAGCGCGGTCGGCTGCGGCTGCGGAGCGGCGGACGGTTGGCGAAGCTCATGCGCATCTTCTCCAACCCGAAGCTGCCGGGCATCGACGACTACTACGAGCCCTGGACGTACGACTACGACATGCTCGTCAACGCTCCGAGCGGCGAGCACACCCCGGTGGCTCGACCGAAGAGCCTGATCACCGGCAAGGACATGAAGATCTCGTGGTCGGCCAACTGGGACGACGACCTGGGCGGTTCGATCGAGACCATGCAGGAGGACCCGATCCTGCAGAAGATGAGCGAGCAGGTCGAGGCCGAGTTCCAGAAGGCCTTCATGTTCTACCTGCCGCGTATCTGTGAGCACTGCCTCAATCCCTCATGCGTGGCATCGTGCCCCTCGGGTGCGATGTACAAGCGGGAAGAGGACGGCATCGTCCTCGTGGACCAGGATGCGTGCCGCGGTTGGCGCATGTGCGTGTCGGGCTGCCCCTACAAGAAGGTCTACTTCAATCACAAGACCGGCAAGGCCGAGAAGTGCACCATGTGCTACCCGCGGATCGAGGTGGGGCTGCCCACCGTGTGCTCGGAGACCTGCGTCGGCCGACTGCGGTATCTCGGACTGGTGCTCTACGACGTCGATCGGGTCGCCGAGGCCGCGGCGGTGGAAGACGAGCACGAGCTCCTCGAGGCGCAGCGTTCGGTGATCCTCGACCCGAACGACCCCGCGGTGATCGAGGCGGCACGTCGTGACGGGATCCCCGAGGACTGGATCGATGCCGCCCAGCGGAGCCCGATCCACCGGCTGATCCAGAAGTACAAGGTCGCGCTTCCCCTGCACCCCGAGTATCGGACGATGCCGATGGTCTGGTACATCCCGCCGCTGTCGCCCGTCGTCGACGTGATCACCGGATCGGGCAGCGACGGGGAGGATGCGCGGACGCTCTTCGCCGCGATCGACAAGCTCCGGATCCCGATCGGCTACCTCGCCGAGATGTTCACCGCGGGCGACCCGAAACCGGTGGATGCATCGCTGCGCAAGCTCGCGGCGATGCGGTCCTACATGCGCGGGGTCAGTCTCGATGACGAGCGCGACGAGCGCATCGCGACGGCGGTCGGCATGACCGGCAACGAGATCGAGGAGATGTACCGGCTGCTCGCGATCGCGAAGTACGAGGAACGGTACGTGATCCCGGCAGCGCACGCGGAACGGGCGCATGAGCTGGAGGAGATGGCCTGTTCGCTCGACTACGACGACGGGCCCGGCATGGGTGGTGCCGGCCCCTTCGGAGCGAACAGCGGCTACCCGACGCCGGTCGCGGTCGAGAACTTCCACGTGCTGGCCGACCGGCAGACCGCCGACAGGCCGTCGACACCGAATCGCCTGAACCTGTTGAACTGGGACGGCAACGGCAGGCCGGGCGGCCTGTTCCCGCCGGAGGCGGACTCGTGAGCAGCGTGCTCCCGATCCGGGACCGGACGGAGCGGGTCACACCGCTGCGTCCGCTTCCCGAAACGCTGGCTCCCACGGCGCTCACCCCCGGTCAGCGCCGGACGGTGCATATGCTCGCATCGCTGCTTCTGGAGTACCCGGACGCCGTGTGGTTCGACCGCATCCCCGTGCTGCGCGAGCACATCTCCGCGTTGCCCCGGCCCGTGGCCGAGCCGATGACGCGGTTCCTCGATGGGGCGGAGCGTGACGGGGCATCCGGGCTGCAGCGCGAATACGTGACGACGTTCGACCTGAAACGGAAGTGCTCGCTGTACCTGAGTTACTACGCCACCGGTGACACTCGGCGTCGTGGCACCGCACTCGTCACGTTCCTCGAGGCGTACCGTGCAGCCGGCTGGGAGTTCGACGCGGCCGACCTGCCCGACTACCTGCCGGCTGTGCTGGAGTTCTCCGCGCTGTCGGGGTCTCCCATCGCCGACGCGCTCCTGGCCGCGCACCGGGAGGGCGTCGAAGTGCTGCGGGCTGCGCTGGAGAGCATGGGCAGCCGCTGGGCGGATCCCGTGCGCGCTGTGACGCTGTCGCTGCCGAAAGTCGACCAGGCCACGAGAGAGCGAGTGCTCGCACTGGTGAACGAGGGACCGCCCGCCGAGACGGTCGGTCTGAGTCTGCCGATGCCCGCATTCCGAGCGAGGGAGTCGAGATGAGCGTGCAGATCATCCTGTGGGTCGCGCTGCCGTACGTGTGTTCGGCGATCTTCGTCGTCGGCCACATCTGGCGGTACCGCTACGACAAGTTCGGGTGGACGACCCGCTCCTCTCAGACGTACGAGAACAGGCTGCTGCGCTGGGGATCCCCGATGTTCCACCTCGGCATCCTCATGGTGATCGCCGGACACGTCGTCGGGCTCCTCATCCCACGGGAGTGGTTGTACGCGATCGGTATCAACGAGGAGATGTATCACATCGGGGCGACCGTGCTCGGAACGGCCGCGGCGGTGCTCACCCTGGCGGGGCTCGCCATCCTCATCTACCGACGCCGCACGGTCGCGGCGGTGTTCCTCGCGACCACCGTCATGGACAAGGTGATGTACGTGTTCCTCGGCGCGACGCTGCTGTTCGGTACGGCGGCCACCGTCGTCTACCAGGTGTTCGGGGAGGGGTTCCACTACCGCGAGACGGTCTCGCCCTGGTTGCGTCAGCTGATCATCCTCCAGCCGCGACCCGACCTGATGCTCGATGTGCCGCTGCTCTTCCAGCTGCACGTCATCACGGCGACACTCCTGTTCGGCCTGTGGCCGTTCACCCGCCTGGTGCACGTGTTCTCCGCACCGGTCGGTTACCTGTTCCGCCCGTACATCGTCTACCGCTCGCGCGACGAGCAGCGTGGATCGCGGGCGCCGAAGCGAGGGTGGGATCCCATCTCCACTCCGGATCCGGAGCGGCTGCGTCGCCCCTGACCGGCACCCCTGACCGGCACCCCTGACCGGCACCCCTGACCGGCGCCCGTGACCGTGCAGACCCGGGATCGGGAGGCCGCGTCAGCGTGCTGAATCGGCGACGGCGGCCGCGAAGGGAGTCGCCGGGGAGGCGAGCACCTCGGCGACGGCGGCATCCTGAACGATGCGCCCGGCCTGCACGATCACCAGCCGCTCCGCGAGAGCCTGGGCGTCGAGGATGCCGTGCGAGACGAGGATCGTCGTGGTGGCTCCGCGCTGTTCGCGCACGACCTCGCGCAGCTGGGCCGCGGCCTCGACGTCGAGCGAGGTGAACGGCTCGTCGAGCAGCAGCAGCCGCGGCGAGGCGGCGAGGGCTCGGGCGAGGGCGATGCGCTGGCGCTGTCCGCCGGAGAGCTCGTCGGGCCGCCGATCGCCATACCCGGCGAGGCCGATGCGGTTCAGCCACTCCGTCGCGCGTCGGGTGGACTCCTCGCGGGTGCGTCCGGCGGCCCGGGCGGCGAACGCGATGTTCTCTGCCGCGGTCATGTGCGGGAACAGCAGGGCGTCCTGCCCGAGCAGGCCGATCGCACGGCGTGACGGCGGCGTGTGCTGCCGCGGTCCGGAGAGGCGGATCCCATCGAGGTCGACGTGCCCCTCGTCGAGTCGCACGAGCCCGGCGACCGCCTCCAGGAGGGAGGTCTTGCCGGCGCCGCTCGGGCCCATGATCGCGACGAACTCGCCCGCGGCGACGCGGAGTGCGGCATCGAGACCCGCATGCCGCACCACGACGTGAGCGTCGAGGGCGCCCTGGTCGAGCGAGCCGACGTCGCCGGTCATCGGAGGGCCCCCGGCCGCCACGCCCGCACGAGCAGCAACACGGCGACGGCCGTGCCCAGCAGCAGGATCGACAGGGCCACCGCCGTCTCGCGGCCGGCACCGGCCCCGTTGAAGGCGGTGTAGATCGCGAGCGGCATGGTCTGCGTCACGCCGGGGGCGTTGCCGGCGAACAGGGCCGTGGCCCCGAACTCGCCGATGGCGCGGGCGAAGCACAGGATCACCCCGACCACGATGCCGGGCGCGGCGAGGGGCAGCGTGACCCGCCACAGCACGGTGCTTGGCGAGGCCCCGAGTGTGGCAGCGGTGCGCTCGTATCGGCTCCCCGTGCTGCGGATCGTCCCCTCGACGGCGAGCACCAGGAACGGCAGCGCCACGAACGCCTGCGCGAGCACCACGGCCGCCGGCGTGAACGGGATGCCGGTGCCGAACCACGCGGCGATGAGGCCCCCGAGTGGACTGGAGCGGCCGAGGAGGAACAGCAGGGCGACCCCGCCCACCATTGGCGGGAGCACGAGCGGCACCGCGACGAGAGCTCGCAGCAGGGCGGAGGTGCGCGGTCCCGAGCGGGCGATCAGCAGGGCGAGCGGGAGGCCGAGCACGATGCACAGCGCGGTCGCGGCGAGCCCGGTGGTGAGTGAGAGGCGGAGGGCGTCCAGTGCCACCGTGGAGGTGATGTCGGTCCAGAAGGTCGACCAGGACGCGCGCGTGAGAAGGGCGACCAGCGGCAGCGCGAGCAGGAGGACACCGAGCACGGCGGGCGCGACCAGGAGGAACGGGGGCGCTGCGCCCGTGTCGACCCGTCGCATCGTCGTCGTGCTCGTCCTCGTCATGCTCCGCCTCGCGGGCCGATCCCCGATCACGGCGTACCGAAGCCGTGGTCGGCGAGGATCCCGCGGCCGACCGGACCCCGCACGAACTCGGTGAATGCTCCTCCGGCATCCGTGGCTCCGTCGAGTGCGACGATCGGGTAGCGGTTCACGACCTCGTCGCTGCCCTCCGGAGCGAAGCTCTCGACGTCTGCGCCCACCACGTCGGTCGCGTAGACCAGACCGGCGTCCGCTTCGCCGGCGACGATCTTCTGCAGGACCGCGGAGACGTTCTGCTCGAGGCTCGCCGCCGTGACCGAGACGCCGGCGGCGTCGAGCAGCGTCTGCGATGCCGCCCCGCAGGGCACCTCGGGCGCACACAGCACGGTGGTCGCGTCTGCGAGGTCGGCGAGTGAGGTGATGCCGGCGGGGTTTCCTGCGGGCACCGCGACCACGAGGGTGTTCGTCGCGAACGGCTCCGGGTCGTCGGCGAGGCCGGTGTCGATGAGCGTCTGCATCGTGCGTTCGTCGGCGGTGGCGAGGACATCGGCGTGTGCGCCCTCGGCGAGCTGCGTCACGAGCACGCTCGACCCGTCGTAGACGATCGGAGCCACGTCGACCGTCGGGTGCTCCGCGGTGAAGGCCGCGGCGATCTCGTCGAAGACCGGGCTCAGCGAGGCCGCGGCGAAGACGGTGACCTCGCCGGTGAGCTCTCCCTCGGCGGGGGAGGGCGACGGATCGGCGGAGGAGACGGCAGAGCAGCCGCCCAGCAGCAGCGCGAGGACCAGCGCTGCCGACCCGGTGAGGAGCCGGTGGTTCACCGCGGCGTCTCCACGATCACGGTGGTGGCCTTGATCACCGCGACGGCGAGAGACCCCGGCTGCAGATCGAGCTCGCGAACGGCCTCGGCCGAGAGCAGCGATACGAATCGATGGGGACCCGCCTGGATATCGACCTGCGCCATGACGCCGTCGATCTGCACGCGGGTGACGAGTCCCGTGAAGCGGTTGCGGGCGCTGGAGAGCACATCGCCCGGAGTGGGCGGGGCCGCGGCGAGGGCGACCGCGTGCTGGGCGAGGGCCGCACCGGGGATGCGGGCGGGACTGTCGGCGGTGACCGGCAGTGCGTCCTGGTCGACCCACCGCCGCACCGTGTCGTCGCTCACGCCGAGCAGCCGTGCGGCTTCGGCGATGCGATAGGTGGTCACAGACCGAGCCTAAAGGCGCGAGTTCCGCAGATCCAGGCCATCTGCCGTGCATATTCCGCATCCGCGGAGATCTGCCGCATCATCGGTCCTTCGGCGGGGGATTTCTCCGGCGCTCGGAGAGCCCGCTGCCACGCGTCCCGGGGTAGCCTGAGCGCATGCCGCTGCCTCCGCTCGTCGAGCCCGTCGCAGCACTCAGCGCCGCGGAAGCACAGCGGACCGCCCGGCACCTCGTCCTCGCCGACCTCGGCGAAATCGGACAGCGACGGTTGCGCGCGGCCCACGTCACCGTCGTCGGTGTGGGTGGGCTCGGATCTCCCGTCGTGCTCGCGCTCGCCGCAGCCGGCGTCGGCACCCTCACGGTCATCGACGACGACGTGGTCGAGTTCTCGAACCTGCAGCGTCAGGTGTTGCACCGGCTCGCCGACGTCGACGCGCCGAAGGTCGACAGCGCGGTGCGCGTCGCGGCCGACCTCGCACCCGAGACGACCGTGCTCCCCGTGCGCGAACGACTGACCGCGACGAACGTCGAGGTGCTGCTGGCCGGTGCCGACCTCGTGATCGACGGCTCCGACACGTTCGAGACCCGCACGCTCGTCGCTGCGGCGTGCGAGCGGCTCCGGGTGCCGCTCGTGTGGGGTGTCGTGCAGGAGTTCGCCGCACAGGTGACGGTGTTCTGGTCGGCTCCGCCTGCGGGAGTGCCGCCGGTCGTGCTGAGCGACCTTTATCCGCCCGAGGGGGTCGGCGAGCTGCCGAGCTGCGCGACGGTGGGAGTGCTCGGGGCCCTCTGCCTGCAGGTCGGATCGGTGCTCGCGATGGAGGCCATCAAGCTCATCGCCGGAATCGGTGAGCCGCTGTTCGGCCGCGTGCTGCTGATCGACGCGCTGCGGGGGCGGATGAGTGAGGTTCCGCTGCGCGGGCGCGCGGAGACGGCCGGTGCGGCGACGACCAGCGCGGCGACCTCGGTTCCCGCGCGCCCGGCGGTACCTCACGTCGCCGCGGACGCACTCGACGACGAGGTCGCCGCCGGAGCGTTCGTGCTCGATGTGCGCGAGGCGGATGAGATCGCCACCGGCGCGATCCCCGGAGCCCGGCACGCTCCGCTGGCGGAAGTACTCGGTCGTCCCGAGGCCTTTTCCGCCGAGGGCCGGATCGTCGTCGTGTGCCAGCGCGGACTGCGGGCAGTGCGCGCTGCGGCAGCCCTGCGGGACGCCGGGGCCGACGCCGTGGTGCTGACCGGCGGCATGGACGCCTGGAGCGCGCGATGAGCGGCATGCGCACGGTCGAAGAGCAGCTCGCCGTGGTGCTCGCCGCCGTGCGGACTCGTCCGGCGGTCACCCGGACTCTGGACGAGGCGGTCGGCTTCACGCTGACGGAGCCTGCTCGCGCGCAGAACCCCGTCCCCGTGTTCGACAACTCTGCGATGGACGGCTTCGCGGTGCGTTTCGCCGACGTCGCCACGGCATCCTCGGAGCGTCCGGCGGTGCTGCGCGTCGTGGCGGACGTCCCGGCGGGCAGCGCGGAGGATCCACCACTCGCTCGGGGCACGGCCGCCCGCATCATGACCGGCGCTCCGGTGCCGGCTGCGGCCGACACAGTCGTGCCTTTCGAAGACACCGTGGGTGGCCTCGCCGACTCCCTGGGGGACATCCGGGTGGTTCGCGCACCGGCGGCGGAGGGCGCGCATGTGCGGCGGGCGGGGGCGGATGCCGCGGTCGGCGCCGTCGTTCTCGAGCCGGGCACGCTGCTCGGCGCCCGGCAGCTGGCCGCGCTGGCATCCGTCGGCATCGCTCGGGTCGCCGTCGCCCCGCGGCCGCGGGTGGCCATCGTCTCGACCGGCGCCGAGCTCGTCCCGCCGGGGGAGCCTCTGGCCCGAGGGCAGATTCCGGAATCGAACGGGCTGTTGCTCGCCGGGCTCGTGGCCGAGGTCGGGGCCGAGGTGGTGTTCCGGGAGGTCGTCGGTGACGATGGTGCGGGTCCTGCCGAGGCTGTGGCCCGTGCGACCGCGCTCGGGCTCGATGCCGTGATCTTCTCCGGGGGCGTGAGCGCCGGCGCATACGAGCCGGTGCGGCAGGGTCTGAGCGACGCGATGGAGTTCGTGAAGGTCGCGATGCAGCCGGGCAAGCCCCAGGGGTTCGGGGCGACGGACGCGGGCATGCTGCTGTTCGGGTTGCCCGGCAATCCGGTGAGCGTGGCCGTCTCTTTCGAGGTGCTGGTGCGGCCGGCGTTGCTGCGCCTGCAGGGTCGCCGCGATATCCATCGCCCACGGAGACGTCTCGCCGCGGGCACCGGATGGCGCACCCCTCCCGGTCGTCGTCAGTATCTGCCCGCCGTGATCGACGCGGAGGGCCGCGTGCATCCGGCGACCCGCGGGGGATCCGGCTCGCACCTCGCGGTCGGCCTCGGGGCCGCCACCGCCTATGCCATCGTCGCCGCCGAGACCGAACAGGTCGAGATCGGCGACCTCATCGACGTGCTGGAGCTGTCATGACCTTCACCCATCTGGATTCGGCCGGCCATGCGCGCATGGTCGATGTGACCGAGAAGCAGCCGACCCTGCGGGCCGCGACCGCCGCGGGTTTCGTGCGCTGCGCGCCGGAGACGGTCGCACTGCTCCGTGACGGCACGGTGCCCAAGGGCGATGTGCTCGCGGTGGCGCGCATCGCCGGCATCCAGGCGGCCAAGCGCACGCCCGAACTGCTGCCGCTCGCACATGTCATCGGCGTGCACGGCGCGGTCGTCGACCTCGACATCGAAGACGCGGGGATCCGGATCAGCGCCACCGTGCGCACGGCCGATCGCACCGGGGTCGAGATGGAGGCGCTCACCGCCGTCTCGGTCGCGGCGCTCGCCGTGGTCGACATGATCAAGGGTGTGGACCGCGCGGTGACGATCGAGAACGTGCGCATCGTCGCCAAGGAGGGTGGGCGCAGCGGTTCCTGGCGGAGGCCGGGGGAGTGACCACGTCGTCGCACGCCGGGGTCGGCGCCGTGCTGCTCGTCGGCGGCGAGGGTCGCCGGATGGGCGGCATCGCGAAGCCTCTTCTCACGCTGGAGGGGCGATCGCTGCTGACGCGCACCGTGGAGGCGCTGGTCGATGCCGGTGTGGGCCCGATCGTGGCGGTCGGTCCGGTGCTCGAGGAGTCGGCCGACGTGGTCTGGACGCGGGAGGAGCCGCCGCTCGGCGGCCCGGTGGCGGGGATCGCTGCGGGACTCGCGCGGATGCCGGCGGAGAGGGTGCTGATCCTCGCCGGGGACCTCGCGCGACCGGATGCGGTCGTGCACGGCTTGCTCTCCCACCGCGCCGATGATGCGGGGGCAGCGGCATCCGTCGACGGTGTCGTGTTCTCTGCAGACGGGCAGCCGCAGTGGCTGGCCGGCCTGTATCGCACGGCATCGGTCCGCGGCGCGCTCGACGTGATCACGACCGACCGCGATGCCTCCGTCCACGCCCTCCTCGGCGGTCTCGCCATCGAGTGGGTCGTCGACCAGGAGGGGACCACCGCCGACATCGACTCGCCCGCCGACCTGGCTCGCGCACGAGAGGAAATCGAGGAGACGCCATGACCGAGAACAGTCGCACCCTTCCTCCGGAGGCGCTCGACGCCTGGGCGGCGGAGCTGCGTGAACGATTCGACCTGGGCGAGGAGGATGTGCCGGTCGCGTTGATCCTCGACCTCGCCCGAGACGTCGCGAACGGGGTCGCGCGCCCGGCTGCGCCGTTCAGTGCCTTCGTCGCCGGTCTGGTCGCCGGTCGCGCCGGCGGTTCGTCCGACGATGTGAGGGCGGCGGTGGCGGCGATCGTCGAGCTCGCGAATGCGCATGCCGCGGAGGGGAAGAGCTGATGGCGACGGTGCGCTACTTCGCGGCAGCGGAGGATGCGGCGGGCCGGGCGAATGAGCCCACGGATGCGGTGACCCTCGGCGCGCTGCGGGCCGAGCTGGTGGACGCGCATCCGGCACTCGGAGCGATCCTCGACCGCTGTGCGCTGCTCGTCGACGGCGCCAGGGTGGACGACGACTTCGTATTGGCGGGGGTGGGGACCGTCGACGTGCTGCCTCCGTTCGCCGGAGGCTGAGGCTCAGCCGCCGATACCCTTCCAGGCGGTGGTGCCGTCGGCCTCGACCTGACGCTTCCAGACCGGGAGCTCGCGCTTGATGGCCTCGATGATCTCGCGGCACACCACGAACGCCTCGTCGCGATGTGCGGCGGCGACCGCGACGACGACAGCGGCCGAGCCGACGGGCAGGCGGCCGATGCGGTGGCTCACGGCGACGATCGCCTCTCCGCTGACACCTGCGGCGACGGCGCGTTCGGCGAGGTCGCGAAGGATCCGCTCGGCATCCGGGTGCGAGGAGTACTCGAGGGCGACGACCTCGCCGGCGGCATCCGGGTCGTGGTCGCGGACGCGTCCGAGGAACGTCGTGACCGCGCCCGCGCGGGCGTCGTCCACCGCGGCGAGGTGCGCATCGAGAGACAGGGCTGTGTCGCTGATCGCGGCAAGGGTGACGGTCATCGGTGGTCCTCTCCGTCGAGCTGGGCGATCACGTGCGGGGCGACCGACAGGATGACCGGCATGCCGTCGGCGACGCCGCCGGGGGAGCCGGGCAGGTTCACGATCAGCGCGCCCTGCGCGGTGCCGGCGAGGCCGCGGCTGAGCATCGCGGCGGGGAACCTCGCGGCACCCTGCCGCCGCAGCTCTTCCGGGATTCCCGGAAGCTGTCGCTCGAGCACGCGTGCGGTGCCCTCGGGGGTCTCGTCGCGCGCGGCGATGCCGGTGCCGCCGGTGGTGACGATGAGCCGCAGACCGTGGGCGAGGAGTTCGTGCAGCGCCTGCTCGACGGCATCCGCGCCGTCGGGGATGATCACAGGGTCGGCGCAGTCGAACCCCGCTTCGCGGAGCGCGGCGACGGCGAGGGGACCGGCCGTGTCGGCGCGGGTGCCTGCCGCACCGCGATCGGACACGGTGAGCACGGCGGCGGAGGTCATGAGCCGAGGGTAGCGTCGGGAGTTCCGGACACGAGCGGTCAGACGCTCATGTCGACGGGCGGTTCCATCACGATGCCCTGCGCTTCGAAGGCGCGGCGGCGCTCCTCGATGCGGCGGTGCAGCTCGACCTGCGCGTCGTCGACGAACTGAGGGTCGAGGTCGACGGTCGGCGGATGCGGGTCGCCGTGGTTCGCGGCGATGTACGCGTCGAGCTCGGGTCCGCTCGTCCACGACGTGATGAGGGCGTAGCGCGGGGCGGTGCCGCGGTGCCAGACCGCGTGCCAGAAGCGCTGGGTGTCGACGATGATGCGCGAGCCCGCGCGCAGCGGCAGGCGGATCTCGGTGGCCGGGTCGAAGCGGTCTGAGCGCAGGATCAGCATCGACTCGGTGTCGTCCGAGAGGTTGAAGAACCCGCGGACCACCCACCCGGTTCCCTCTTCATTGAGGCGGTTGTTGTCGTCCTGATGCAGGTTGTAGATCGCGTCGGCGTACTCGTTGGGCTGCAGCTCGATCACGCGGCAGCGGCCGATGCCGGCGCCCGGCTCCTGTGCCCGGCGCTGGAGCGTGGGGGCGATCGCGATCTGCGACTCGACCCAGACGCCGTCTTTGTCGGCCCGCGGCGGGGTGTGGTTCCAGAAGCCGTTGCAGTCGACGTCGCCCGCGTAGCTGGTGAGCGGGGCGAAGCGCGTGATGCCCGAGGAGCGCCACCCGACGTACTCCAGATCGAGCCATTCGGCCGGATCGGCGGCCGACGTGTGGTCGTCGAGGACGACGTAGCCCGTCTCGGCCAGTGCCTCGGACGTGATGAAGCCCATGATGAGTACCCTTCCCGTCATCGCTGCCCCCACAGGCGGCGGGTTCTTAGGCAATCCTAACCCGCATCTCCCGCTCTCGTGGAGGGATCCTGCCGTGCAAAAGCGCGAGGGTGCCGGTCCTGCGCGCCGATATTCTGAGGGCATGACTCAGCCGCAGGGCGCCCTCCTCGTGGGCAGTGTGAACTTCGACGACGCCGAGACCACGATGCGCACGGCGGCAGAGCTTCTCGGCGACCGGCTTCGCCGCATCCCGGACGGTGAGGTGGGCAAGCGGTTCCACTGGATCATGTTCCAGCCCGACGTGATCGGCCGGGCCGACGGCATCGAGCGCATCGGCGACGAGCCCATCCCGTTCCCCGCGGGGATCGACGCGCGTGGCCTGCGCATCGCCGAGGGAGTGGATGCCGCGAGCATCGTGCTGCCGCCGCTCGGCTACGCCGCCGCTGCGATCGAGTCGTACGCCGTGTTCACGCGCCTCCGCGCTGAGGGGGCTGTGCCCGCCGGCATCCGATTCCAGGTGTCGCTGCCGACCCCGCTGGCCGTGATCTCCTCGTTCTTCCACGGCGACGACCGGGCTGCGATCGAGCCCGTGTACACGGCGGCCATCGTCCGCGAGCTCGATGAGATCCTCGCCGCGATCCCGCACGAGGACCTCGCCGTGCAGTGGGACGTCGCGAGTGAGATGGGCATCATCGAGCGCGCGGCAGGTTACGGCGCGGTCATGGAGGCGTGGTGGCCCGGCGACCCGTTCGACGGTCTCGTCTCGCGTCTTGCCGCGCTGGTCGACGCCGTGCCCGCAGGAGTCGAGGTGGGCGTGCACCTCTGCTACGGCGATGCGGGGGAGAAGCACTTCTTCGAGCCGACGGATGCTGCGAACCTGGTGCGCTACGCGAACGCCGTGGCCGCGGCATCCGCCCGCCCGCTGACGTGGCTGCACCTGCCCGTGCCGATCGCCCACGACGACGCCGCCTACTTCGCGCCGCTCGCCGACCTCGCGCCCGTGAACGAGCTGTACCTCGGGCTCGTGCACCGGGAGGATGGCGCCGAGGGGGCCGCGCGCCGCATCGCCGCCGCATCCCCGTACGCGGCCGAGTTCGGCGTCGCGACCGAGTGCGGCATCGGCCGCGCACCCGCCGGCTCGACCGAGGGCATCCTGCGCACCCACGCCGAGGTCGCCGCCGCCTGGTGACCCGCATCGCTCGATTCGCGCGCTCGCCCCGCGTCGCGTAAGCTATTCCGCGGTGACGTGTCCGAGCGGCCGAAGGTGCAACTCTCGAAAAGTTGTGTAGGGTAACCCCCTACCGTGGGTTCAAATCCCACCGTCACCGCCATGGAAACCCCCTCCTTGTGAGGGGGTTTTTCCGTGTCCGGGGAGGCCATGGGCACCTTGATGAAGCTCATGGCATCGCGACCCGCCGAGGAAGCGCCTAGGAGTCGGTCTCAAGGGTGAGGTCGGCCCGAAGTTTCGCGCGTGCCCGCGAGTATCGGCTGCGGACGGTCGCGGGCTTCTTGCCGAGGACCTTCGCCGCCTCTGCGAGGGAGAACCCGTCCCAGTGGACGAGCTGGATGATCTCGCGATCGCCCGCCGGAAGTGCCTCGAGTGCTTCCCACACGTCATCACGCACGGGGCGGACGTCGCCGCTGACGAGCGCTTCACCCGTGAGTCTGTCGCTGAGCTTCCGTGTGGATATCGCTTCGATGATCATGGGGCCTCGATCGTCTCGATCGCGTGGATCCCCTTCTGGCCGTGGGCGCAGCTGAAACGCCTACGCGAGCTCGAGGCGAGTGCCGCCGTGCATCCTGATCAGGAGTCGTAGATTCAGCCGGAAGAGGACCTACAGCACCTCGAGCTTCTACCCGAGGATGACCGCGTGCGCGCGGTCTCTGAGGTAGAGCTTCGCGACGACCCGGTTGACGTGGGTCTTCACCGTCGCCGGAGTGAGGTGCAGGCGCTCACTGATCTCCGGATTGGAGAGCCCGTGCGCAGAACGCGTCGGTCTGCGACGAGGCCGCCGACGATGATCGGAATATCGGCGAGGGAGCCATCGGACAGGACCAGCTGGACCGCATTCATCGCCGTGGTCTGGCCCGAGGGCCACTCCCGACCGACGACAGCCCATTCGCTGTCGCCGAGCGTGGTGCCGGCGGGTATCGTCGGTGCCGCCGCCGGAAGCGGGGATATCGGGTCGACGAGACTCGAGACGCTGCTCGCCAGTTGTTCCTGATACCGCTCCTCGACGCTCGCGGTCGGGGTGGCTTCGGTGGTCGGCGCCCTCGTGGCGGTCGGCTAGCGTGGTGCGCATGTGTCCCCGTTTCCGTGTCTCCCACAGCCAGGCCGAGGGCGGTGCCGCATGAGCACCGACGTGTGGTTCCTCGCGGCGAACGCCTCCTTCGACGAGTTCGTCGCCGCGTTCCAGCCGGGCGACGCCGGGCGTGACTTCGGTGACGGGCAGACCCTGCTGCACCGCGCTCTGACCAACGGCGACCTGTCTGCGCGCGTGGCGATCAGTTCGTTCCTGCTCGACGAGGGGGCCGATGCCACAGCCCTCTCCGGGGTCGGTGGCGAGCGGAACACCGTGCTGCACGCCCTGCTCGGCCGGGGTGACCACGACGTGCGGGCGGAGGTGCCGTTGCTGCGCCGGCTCATCGAGGCGGGTGCCGACATCAATCACTTCTCCGGTCGGTTCCGCACTCCGCTGCTCACCATCGCCCGTCAGGCGAAGTTCTCGGATGCCACGCTGGCACCGTTCTACGACGTGTTCTTCGAACAGCCGCACCTCGATCTGCGGGCAACGGCGAAGGATGGTCGCTCGGTGTACGAGAGCATCCAGCTCATGCGCGAACCGCATCGTTCCGACCTGAAGCGCCGTGCGGCCGCCTACCTCGCAGAGCGCGGCCAGCACGCACCCGAGACCCCAGCGAAAGAGTAGGTGGATGATGCCCAGGGGCGGAAGATCGCCACGCCCGCGCGCGGCCGAGGCCGCCGCAGCCGCTGGTCGAGCTGCTGATCGAGGGTGTCGATTCGCGCTGGCGGGCTAGGCCTGTGCGGGTGCGGTGGTCGTTGCTCCGACCGGCTTCTCATCTGTTCCCTTGATCACCCAGCGGACGACGACGACAGCGAGGATGCCGATGACGGGCGCCAGGATGCTCGCCCCGGCACCGTTGAGGGGGGGCGAAGCCGACGGCGAAGACGGATATATCCCAGAGTCCGTGCAGTGCCATGGCCCAGATGAGAGAGCCGGTGACCCGTCGCACGATGTAGAAGCAGGTGCCGGACATGGCGGCGATCACCACTTGACCGAGAGTGCCCGGGAGCGGGGCCCCGAGGGCGGCGTTGAGCAGGTGCATCGCGCCGAAGAGGATCGAGGTGAGCAGCCAGACCCAGACCTCGGATAGGCGTGAGCGGAACGCTGTCAGCAGGAGCCCTCGCGACATCAGTTCTTCGCAGAATCCGACGGCGACTCCGAGGGCGAGCAGGGACAGGAGGAATGACGTGTCGAACTGGGACCATTCGGTGCTGAACAGGTTCACCACAGCGACGACGAGCATCAGCACCGGAACGAAGATCGGCCACTTGTGGTGCGATCGCTTCCGCTCGAACAGCGCAGGCTTCCACCACCCCATCGCCCAGGTGGTGATGGCGAGGAGGACAGCGCCGACAGCGAGATCGAGCACCGCGCCGCGCCAGGTGAACTCGGCGGACTTTCCGATGTCGGTGTACGCCACCCCGCTGAGCTTCGACACGACGAAGATGACGACGACGTAACCGACGTAGATCGTCAAGCCGATCCAGACGCGAGGAGTGACGCGCATGTGCTGTTGCCTTCCGGTCAGGGAGTGGTTCGACTGCTCAACCTAGCGCGGCGCTCCGAAAGCCGCATAGCGAGGGACAGGCTCACCCGAGCAGTTCCACCCCGAACCCCGAGACGACGGTCCGCAGCTCGGCGAGGTAGCGCTGCGCCTGCTCGGTGAGGGGGATCGCGGAGCGGCCGATCCAGCCGATCTCGATGCGCTCGTCGACGTCGAGCGGGATGGCGACGATCTCGGGATCGAGGTCGTCGCTGATGATGCCCGTCGAGATGGTGTACCCGTCGAGACCGATCATGAGGTTGAAGATCGTCGCGCGGTCGGAGACGCGGATGTCCTGCGGGCTCGAGAGGGTGGAGAGGATCTCCTCGGCGAAGTAGAACGAGTTGTTCGCACCTTGATCGAAAGTCAGGCGCGGCACCTCGGCGAGGTCGTCGAGGGTCACGCGATCCCGCGATGCGAGGGGATTCTTGCGGGAGATGAAGATGTGCGGCTCCGCGACGAAGAGCGGGTGGAACGCGAGCCCGGAGTCGCGCAGCAGCTTGTCGATGACGTTGCGGTTGAAGTCGTTGCGGTAGAGGATCCCCAACTCGCTGCGGAGGGTGCGGACGTCTTCGATGATGTCCCACGTGCGCGTCTCCCGCAGCGAGAACTCGTACTCGGCCGCCGAGGTCGCCTTCACCATCCGCACCAGCGCGTCGACCGCGAACGAGTAATGCTGCGTCGACACTCCGAGCAGGCGTCGAGATGGCGGCCGGTCGAGGTAGCGCTGCTCGAGGAGCGCGACCTGCTCGACGACCTGCCGGGCGTAGCCGAGGAACTCCACACCATCCGTGGTGAGTGTCACTCCGCGCGCGGAGCGGAGGAGGAGCACACGGCCCACCCGGCTCTCGAGGTCTTTCATCGCCGCCGACATCGTGGGCTGCGCGACGTAGAGCAGGTCGGCGGCGGCGCTGATCGATCCTTCCGCGGCGACCTCGATGTAATAGGTGAGCTGCTGCAGGGTGATGCCGCTCGAACGCTTGGCCATAGGCACAGACTATGCCACGGCATAGTCACAGCGCATTTCTCGATAGGGCGGCTTGCACCGCACCATGGAGTCACCCCCTTTCGCGAGGCCGAGCCCGGCCGATCAGCTCACCGATTGGCAACCTCATGGCCCACGACTTCACGTTCCGCATCACGACGACCCGCTTCGACGAGGACTATTCGCCGTCGGAGAACTCCCGCATCACCACGAACTTCGCCAACCTGGCGCGCGGTGAGCACCGCCAGCAGAACCTCCGCAACGCCCTGTCGATGATCGACCGTCGATTCAACGATCTCGCCGAGTGGGACAACCCGCACGGCGACCGCTACACCGTCGAACTCGAGATCGTCTCCGTCGCGGTCCAGTTCGCCGCGGCGGGCGAAGACCAGGAGTTTCCGCTGCTCGAGGTCCTCGACATCCAGATCGTCGACCGCCTCACCGGAAAGCGCAGCCACGGGATCGTGGGGAACAACTTCTCGTCCTACGTGCGCGACTTCGACTTCAGTGTGCGGCTTCCGGCCGCGACGGCAGCGGCAGGAGGGTTCACCGTTCCCTCCGACTTCGGCGACCTGCACGGCAAGCTCTTCCAGCACTTCCTCGACTCGACCGCCTACCGGGAGCGCTTCGCGGTGTCGCCCGTGATCTGCATCAGCGTCTCGACGAGCAAGACCTACCGTCGCACCGAGAACCACCACCCGATCCTCGGCGTCGAATACGAGCAGAAGGACCCGTCGCTGACCGACGCGTACTTCGGGAAGATGGGTCTCTCCGTCCGGTACTTCATGCCACGCGGCAGTGTCGCGCCCCTGGCGTTCTACTTCCGCGGCGACCTGCTCGACGACTACACGAACCTCCAGCTCATCGGCACGATCAGCACGATGGAGACGTTCCAGAAGATCTATCGACCGGAGATCTACAACGCGAACTCGGCCGCGGCGAAGATCTATCAGCCGAGCCTGGAGCAGCAGGACTACTCGGTGACGAAGATCGCCTACGACCGCGACGAGCGCAGCCGGCTCGCGGCCGAGCAGGGGAAGTACACGGAGGAGCACCTCATGAAGCCGCACGGTGAGCTGCTCGAGCAGTGGGCCGCCGGCAGTTCCGCAGCCTCCCTGGTCTCCGTCGGATGATGACCGGAGAATCGCCGATCATGAACACGCTGCTTCCCACCGCGATCGTCGGCAGCCTGCCCAAGCCGTCCTGGCTCGCGCAGCCGGAGACCCTCTGGTCTCCCTGGAAGCTGGAGGGGGAGGCGCTGGTCGAGGGCACGCAGGATGCGCTGCGCATCGCCGTCCAGGAGCAGCGCCTCGCGGGCCTCGACATCGTCAGCGACGGCGAGCAGACCCGCCAGCACTTCGTCACGACCTTCATCGAGCACCTTTCCGGCGTCGACTTCGACCAGCGCGAGACCGTCCGCATCCGCGACCGCTACGACGCCAGCGTGCCGACGGTCGTCGGTGCCGTGGGTCGGGAGAAGCCCGTGTTCGTGGAGGATGCGAAGTTCCTCCGCCAGCAGACCGACCAGCCGATCAAGTGGGCGCTGCCCGGTCCGATGACCATGATCGACACTCTCTACGATCGCCACTACAAGAGCCGCGAGAAGCTGGCCTGGGAGTTCGCGACGATCCTCAACCAGGAGGCGAGAGAACTCGAGGCCGCGGGCGTCGACATCATCCAGTTCGACGAGCCGGCGTTCAACGTGTTCTTCGACGACGTGCGGGACTGGGGAGTCGCGGCGCTCGAGCGGGCGGCCGAGGGGCTGCGCGCCGAGACCGTGGTGCACATCTGCTACGGCTACGGGATCAAGGCGAACACCGACTGGAAGGCGACCCTCGGCGCGGAGTGGCGGCAGTACGAGACGTCGTTCCCGCTGCTGCAGCGCTCGAGCATCGACACCATCTCGCTCGAGAGTCACCACTCCCACGTCCCCCTCGACCTCATCGAACTCATCCGCGGCAAGAAGGTCATGCTCGGAGCCATCGACGTCGCCAGCGAGACCATCGAGACGCCGGAAGAGGTCGCGGACACCCTCCGCGACGCGCTCCGTTTCGTCGATGCCGACAAGCTCGTGGCGAGCACGAACTGCGGCCTGGCGCCGTTGCCTCGTGACGTCGCACGTGGCAAGCTGCGCGCGCTCAGCGCGGGTGCCGCTCTTCTGCGCGAAGAGCTCGCCGTGGTCGAGGACTGACTGCGCGGCACCGGCGCCGCGTGCCGCTAGCATCCGACGGGTGAGCGGGCAAGGGGCGCGGGGATGCAGCGCTCGTGCCGTAGAACGGCACTATGCAATCGATCCTGTATGGCGGCGAAGAGTTCCTGACCGGTGACGACATCGCGGACGCTCTGCTGGCGTACGGGCGCGCGCTGGGCGATGAGGAGCGCGCGGAGATCATCGAGATACCGGTGCGGGAGCAGGACGGCACCGTCGTGTCGGCGAAGTTCCTGATCGGTCCGGCCAGCCAGATCGTGGCGAAGGCGATCAGCGGCAGCGGGCCGGAGCTGGAGGATCCCGAACTGGTCCGTCGTCTGCAGGCGCTCACCCGCGCGGTCGAGTCCCCCTCGGGGCCGCCCCTCGACGCACCCGAAGGTCCGGAGTACGAGCTCGGCTAGACGGCGCGTACAGTTCTTCTCATGGGAACTCTGGAGTACAACAGTTCGCGCCCCGCGATCGAGATCGACGATGCCACTCTGGCGCACCTCAAGATCGTGATCGGCACGAAGCTCCGCCGCAACGAGAGCTTCATGATGACCTGGCTGCCGAAGCCTGAAGTGCAGTCGGGGCGGTTGAGCATCTGGGTGCACCCGAGCATCCCGTTGGTCTTCGAGTTCGACAAGCCGACGCTGCCGAAGGTCGAGGCCAATCGGGTCACGCACATGATGGAGCAGTTGAACTCGCGCGGGGAGCTCGTCCTCGATCAGCTCTGAACCGTCACGCGGTCAGCCCTCGGCGTTCCAACGGAGGCGCGGGGGTGAGGCGTCGAGGTCGGCGAGCAGCGCGGTCGGGTCGGCGACGGGGAACATCGTGATGAGTCGGCGACCCTGTGCGGGGGAGTCGAGCGCGTAGGCGAGCGCCGAGGGGTGCGGCTGCCGATCGGCGACCGCGACGACGGCATCCACGTCGCCGAGTCGTTGCCGCCGCACCGGCACGCCTGCTATCAGGGTCTCGGCGACCTCGGTCACGCGGTCGAGGAGTGTGCGCTCGCCGATCCAGGGGACGAAGGCGTCGGGGGCCAGTCCGCACGCGCGGGCCAGCTCACCGCCGAGCCAGCGATCGCGCTTCAGACCGTACGGAGTGGGCGTGGTCGAAAGCAGATAGCCGTACACATGCAGCAGCCCCGCGTTGCCGACCGGCCACGCCGAGTCCAGACCTGCGCGGTCGTGCAGCGCTTCGAAGGTCGACCGCGACAGCACCGGCGCTCCGACGTTCTCGTCCACGACGGTGGATCGGCCCCAGCGGGCGAAGCGCTCGTCCCGAGCATCGGCATCGATCGCCGGACCGAGCCAGTCGAACATCGACAGCACGTCGGCGGCGTCGTGCGCGGTAGCCGCGGCATCCAGTCGTTCGATCACGACGATGAGCGTAGCGGGCGCGGATGCCCGCACCGGAACGGGAGTTCACGCACTGTTCACACACGATGGTCGTATCGTCCATAAACGACGTTCCAGGAGACCGTGCTCTTAGTCATCGCCATCCTCGTCTCATTTTCGCTCTCACCATAGACGCCCGCGATACAACGGCGTGGCGGTCGCGCGGCCTATGAGACGACGCATGCGCTCAGCGTAATGGACCAGCTAGAAATGGCGCTTCGTCTTGTATTCGAACGGTTCGCCTTCGACTGACCAACCGATCGTCGCGACAGCCCCGGCTCCAGCCCTGTTGCCAGAGATCGCGGTAAAGGTCAGGACGTCACCATATTCGACGTGGGCAGGCAGATCCTGCGGGAAGAAGAGCTTGACGTCACCTCCTTCCACATCCAGAGCGTTCACGATGACTGCCTGTCCCGAAGTGTTGGGGATGCCGTAGCCGGACTTGTCGTCTCCTAGCCTGAAAGGAACGCCCCACGGCGCCGGGAGAGTGCGGCGCTGAGCGTTGAGCGCGTCCTTCGCAATCTGGTTCGCTTCCACGAGCGCAGTCGCAGATGCCTTCTGCGCCGCAACAGCTTCATTCTTCGCGTTCTTGGCCGCCTCCGCGTCATGTAGCGCTGCCCGAGCCTGCACGAATGCGACGAGCGCCATGACTCCGGTCAGGACCAGGATGCCGACGTTGACGAACAGGGCGGGCAGGTCAGTCTCGTTCATGAGGCGAGATTGTCCAGGAAGCCCGGCAAACCGAGGATGACGCTGACAAGCAGAGTCACGACGGCGACGATGAGCGTCGCCCATGCGATCCGGCGGCCTGACTTCTCACGCTCCCCGCTCTTCTCTGCTTCGTCTTTCTGATGCGACAGCTGGTCCGACTGGAGATCGCGCTGGGCTGTCTGGAGGTCGACGAGGCGTTCGAGGTACTGATTCGCCGCGAGCTGAACGGCGTCCTGCACCTCCGCGGCCGTCTCCGCAGGCGCTTCGTCAGCCGCAAGGTCGACCGACACCTCGGCGCTGCCCGTCGCGGTCAACTCACCCTTCGCCGTCCGGTAGATCATCGGAATTCCCGTGGCGGGGTTGATGGCGCTCTTGGGCAATGTGGAAACAAAGTCGGTCAGCGACTCCGTCGCCCACTTCCCCAGACCGAAATCGACGGGCTTGGCAAATCCCGAATCGAAGTGCGTCGTCAGATTCCAGCCCGGGTGAATCTCGAATAGCGGTCGCATCGGCGCGATTACCTCCCGCGCGACCTCCTTCGCCTTCTCATGAAGGGGGTTCTCGGGGTCGGTCTCGATTTCAGCCAGTTCGCGAAACGACATCTTCCACAACCGCTGATAGTCCGGGTCACTCGACTCCCGCGTCGACGGCTCATCTTCCATGCGGCCGATCGTATCGGCCCGCTGTACTTCCCGGCGCGATGCCGGGTCGGCCCCGTGACGGGGCTCTCACAGGAAGGGCGACCATGCCCAGAGATCAGATCACCCACAATCGCATCGTGCCCCCGCCTTCCGACGTGCCGTTCGACACGAGCGCCCCTGACGGCGAGACGGTCGCTCCGGCGATTGTGCAACAGGAAGTTGCATGCCGGAACCTGCATGGCGGATGGAACCGCGAGGTCAGATGGATTCAGGTCGCGATCGACCTGACCGTGGCCGAGATCCGCAGCCTCCTGGAGCACGCCGAGCGCGAAGCTGCAGCGGCGGCGCGCACGAACGAGCACATCGGCGAGTACTTCACCGAGCAGCACCAGGTGAAGGTCTGGTCCGACGTTCTGGACCGCGGCGAGGCGAACAAGACGATCCTCGCGCTGCGCCGAGCACGCGACGCCGCCTACGGGAAGGACGCGTGATGGGCCGCCGCGACGCGATCTCCGCTGTCTTCGCCTGGGTCTTCATCGTCAGATTCGTGATCTCGCTCTGCGCTGTCACCTTCGGCATCCGTCTCGCGATCACCGGCGGCGACGTCGGATCCGTGTTCGCCACCGACTCGGCGCTCTGCGCATTGTGGTGAAAAGGGTCAGCATGTGCGCATCTGGCCGACGTCGTCGAGACGGCGCGGCGTTTGGCTCAGGAGACCGGTACCTTAGCGTGGGCGCTTCACCCGCGTCTGCGCGATCGCGATGCTGACGGCCGACCCACCGATCAACGCGAAGGCGATGCAAATCCACGCCAACAACGCAGGCAGGTCACCCTGCATCCAAGCGACCGCTTCGGGCAACATCGCGACGATTGTTGATATCAGGTCCATCTTGGTCACCTGCCTCTAGTAGGGCGCAGTTGCTTCGCCTGGAGGTCGGCAACTGCGCCCTAGAATACACCTTCCCTATTTCTCCGGGAGGCGGTTCACGGTGTGCATCCCGATTAGGGTCTTACCGTCCACCTCATAAACGGGCACCTCGTACGGTTCATCGGTACTCAGTGCCTTCGCTTCGTTTTGGGATCTGGCGACTGCTGCCGGGAAAAGCTCCGCGTAGTACGCGTAACCGTCAACGCCTTCTTCTGTGGTCACGAGAACGAGCTGGGGCCGCACTGATGAATCGGACAATAGCCCCTGATCGACGAGACCGTAACTCTGGCCTGATTCATTTACAGGGAACTTCTCGACTGCACGCACGCTCTCGGCTCCGCCTTGCGGCTGGGCGACAGGGGCTGGGGAGGTCGCCACTGCGATGGTGAACCCCGCAAGGCTCCCACCAACGATGGCGCCGGACGAGACCGCGAGAACGATAGCAACTTTGGCGAGTTTCTTCATGTTGTCGATCCCTTAAAAGGCCTGGTAAGGGGCCATAATTGACTTGCTCTTGTAACCCGTGCTGACGTATCCGTAGCTGGTCCCTCCGCCCGCGAAACTACCTGTGCCGCAAGCTGAGCTGCTGTAGGTCGCTGAGCGGAGATGGTAGATACCGTGCACGTAGGTGGCGGACGCCGAGGAGCATGTAGCTCCGTTCGACTTCTTCAGGTAGGCCGAACCTCCAATGTCGTGAGCAATGTTGTTCGCGCAAACGCTGCCGCGCGACCAAGTTTGCATCCTTCCGCCGACTCCACTGATGGTGGACGCCTGCGCGTCATAGCACAGGGTGCCGTCGTTGTGGTATCGAGTCACGCTGCTAGATGCATCCGCGTACGCAACGCCAGCGCTCACTCCAAAGAGTCCGCCAAAAGCGATAGACGCCACTGCCAAGGCGGTCAATCGTGACCGCAATCTCTTCTTCAAACCGATCTCCTTTGATCAATTTCCCGCACACAGCGAGGAATCTCCGCAAGCTATCGGCCCAGATCTCGCAGTGTCTGTCCCCTCTATGGGGGACAGCGGATCTGAGCCACTCGTCTAAGACGAAACGATCGCACCGCACGTCCCAGGTCTCTCAACCCTGCTGGCTGGTAGCCCCGTCCCGAAGCGGCGGAGTCGACCCGCGTGCCCTTCACTTCCCACGGCTGGAGGGGCGTCAACGCGTCTGAGGATCCGCGAAGGATCCCATGAAGTCACTCCACCACGGCGAGGACACCCTGCGCCCCTCCACGCCCTCACCATCGCCCGGAAGGAGCCACCATGCCGCTGCCCGAAGGGAACGCCGTCTGGCCGCCGAAGGAATTCGTCCCGTACCTGGACCTCCTCGAAGTGTTCGACGGTTGGTACAGCGGCGACATCGAGACTCTGGCGAGCATCTACCAGTCGCGGCCGATCACGCACCGCGCGCAGTACAACGGCGGCCTCGTCGGCGCTGGTGCTCGCGTGTGGCTCGGGAAGCCCCCAACGCCCGCCGAGGGCCGGAACCGCCTGCACATCCCGCTCGCGGCCTCGCGGCCGACCTCGCCACGCTCTCCACGGACTATCTGTTCTCTTAGGCCCCGCGGGTGGTGTTCCCGGGCGAGTGGTCAGAGAACGGCGACAGCGAACGCGACAAGGTTCGGACCGCACCGGAATCGGAGTTCACGCACTGTTCACACAGGATGGTCGTATCGTCCATAAACGACTGTAAGTATGGACGCATCGTCCCGATCCTGACCAGGAGAACCGTGCTCCCCACTATCGTCCTCGACTTCGACGGCACCATCGCGCTCGGCGCGGGGCCGCTCGAGGCCTTCGCCCGCGCCGTCGCCATCTCCGCCGACGACCCGACGTTCGCCGACCGCGCGATGTCCGACCTCGCCGCATTCGAACGCGGCGAGACCGACGCCCGCGACGGCTACGACGTGATCAGCACGCTCGCCGCCGGGCAGGGCGTGACCGCCGATGCGCTCGAGGCCGCCTACCAGTCGTCGCGGGCGCTGTTGGGCTCCGAGCACGCGGCGATCGCGCCACCGGCAGGGCTCGCCGACTTCCTGACCCGTGTCCACCCGCGGGTCCGGCTGGTGCTCGCGACCAATGCGCCCGGTGCCGGCATCCGTCCCGTCCTGGACGGGTGGGGCATCACTCACCTGTTCGACGACCTGCACTTCACGGTCGGCAAGCCCTCGGGGCTCATCCCCATCATCCAGGCGGCGATCGCCGAGGGGCCGGTGCTCTCGGTCGGCGACATCTTCGAGTTCGACCTCGCACCGGCCGCCGCGCAGGGCGCAGCCACGGCGCTCGTCGGCGCCACCGCCGAACGCTCCCCGGCCGCCGTCACGATGCGCGGCCGGACCATCGCCGACCTGTACGGCGACATCGAAGCCTGGGCCGCGACTGCGGCTTCCAGTACCCCCCGCAGCACCACCCTCACCGAAAGGCACGATCCGAATGCGTAAGTCCTTGCTCACCACGGGCATCGCCGCCGTCGCCGTCCTGGCGCTCGCCGGCTGCAGCAGCAGCGCACCCGACGAGACGGCAGACGAGACGACCGAATGGCCGTCCTCCATCACCCTTTCGCTGGTCCCGTCGGTCGAGGGCGAAGACCTCGCCCAGGCCCTCGACCCGCTCACCACGTACCTGTCCGAGAACCTCGACATCGAGGTGAAGGGGGTCGTCGCCTCCGACTACGCCGCCACGGTCGAGGCCCTCGGCACCGACCAGGCGCAGGTCATCATCACCGACGCCGGATCGCTGTACAACGCGACCGAGCGCTACGACGCCGAGCTCATCCTCCGCGACGTGCGCTTCGGCGCCACCTCGTACGCCTCGGTGGCGTACACGAACAACCCCGACAAGTACTGCGAGGACGAGCCGGTCATGTCGACCTACGCGGCCAGCGGCATCGAGCTCTCCTACTGCAACGGCATCGAAGAGGCCGCCGCCGACGCGACCGGCTCCGGTCCCGCCGGCATCGAGGCGCTCGGTGAGATCTCCGACGGCACGAAGGTCGCCCTGCAGGCCGCCACGTCGCCGGCCGGTTACCAGTACCCCGTCGTCGCGATGCGCGAACAGGGTGTCGACACGGATGCCGGCATCACGCAGGTGCCCGTCGAAGGCAACAACAACGCGGTCCTCGCCGTGTACAACGGCGACGCCGAGGTCTCGTTCGCATACTGGGACGCCCGCACGACCGTGACCGAAGAGGCCCCGGACATCGCCGAGAAGGTCGTAGCCTTCGCCTACACGGAGATGATCCCCAACGGCGGCGTCGCGGTCACCTCGACGCTTCCGGACGACCTCGTCGCGGAGCTCACCGAGCTGCTGGACGGCTACGCCGACTCGTCCGAAGAGGCCGCATCCGTGATGTTCGACCTCGTCGGGCTCTCGGACTGGACCAGCGAGACCGCCCCGGACGAGATCACCCGCTACGGCGAGATCCTCGCCGAGTTCTCGAACTGACACGCAGAACTGAGAACAATGCACACTGATCCGCAGCGCGCGGAGGCCGGAGCCCTGCTCCCGGCCTCCGCGTCGTGGTCGATCCGTCTCGACGACGTCTCGGTCACCTATCCCAACGGCACCCGCGCCCTCCGCGGTGTGTCCCTCGACATCGCCGCCGGCGAGATGGTCTCGGTGGTCGGCCTCTCCGGCTCGGGCAAGTCCACGCTGATCCGCACGATCAACGGTCTCGTGCCGGTGACGAGCGGCACGGTCACCGTCGGCCCGCATGCGGTCACCGGCATGCGCGGACGACGCCTGCGTGAGACCCGAGGGCACATCGGAATGATCTTCCAGGGGTTCAACCTCGCCGATCGGGCCAGCGTCTACCGCAACGTACTCGTCGGCAGGTTCGCCCACACCCCTACCTGGCGGACGGTGCTCGGCCTGAGCACGCCGCAGGATCGCGAGCTCGCCCTGCGCGCACTCGACTCGGTCGGCATGCTCGAGAAGGTCTGGAACCGTGCCGGCCAGCTCTCCGGCGGCCAGAAGCAGCGCGTCGCGATCGCCCGGGCTCTGACGCAGCAGCCGAGCGTCATGCTCGCCGACGAGCCGGTCGCCAGCCTCGACCCGCCCACCGCGCACGCGGTCATGCACGACCTGCGCCGCGTCAACGTCGAGGAGCACCTCACCGTGCTCGTCAACATCCACCTGATGGACCTGGCTCGTCAGTACACGACGCGCATGATCGGCCTGCGGGCCGGTGAGGTCGTCTACGACGGGCCGGCAGCGGATGCCGCAGACCACGACTTCGAGCAGATCTACGGCCGTCCGATCCAGCCGAGGGACGTGCTCGGCGCATGACCACCGAAGCCCGCCCCCTCGTCGTGCCACCCAAGCCCACGTCGAGGCTGCGCACCAGCCTCGTCGTCCTGGCGTTCGCCGCGTTCACCGTCGCCACCTGCATCCCGGCGATCGGCGGCATTGAGCTGGACTTCGGTGCGCTCATCCGCAACTGGGACAACGGGTCCGCGCTGCTCGTGCAGTTCCTGCAGCCGGACTTCTCGTTCCTGCCGCGCACGTTCGGGCCCATGCTCGAGACGCTCCAGATGGCCGTGGTCGGCGCGGCGGTGGCCGCGGTGATCTCCGTGCCGCTGACGCTGTGGGCCGCTGCCCCGACCAACCCGAACAGTCCGACCCGCATCGCGGTGCGGACCGTCATCAACGTCATCCGCTCCGTCCCCGACCTCGTGTACGCGACCGTCCTGGTCGCGATGGTCGGCGTCGGCGCACTGCCCGGCCTGCTCACCCTGCTCCTGTTCGACATCGGCATCATCGTCAAGCTCGTGTCGGAGGCGATCGACTCCACAGATCTGCCGGTCATCGAGGCCGGACGCGCCACCGGCGGCGGCCAGACGCAGATCAACCGCAGCGTCGTGCTGCCGCAGACCTGGCCGCTCTTCGCGAACCAGTGGCTGTACACGCTCGAGCTCAACGTGCGCATCTCGGCGATCCTCGGCATCGTCGGCGCGGGCGGCATCGGCCGACTCCTCGACGAGCGGCGGGCGTTCTACGCCTACGACGACGTCGCGGTGATCGTGCTCGAGATCCTCGTCGTCGTGGTGCTGATCGAAGTGTTCTCGAATTTCCTGCGGAGGCGATTGGTATGACGCTCTCGACCACCGCACGGGGCATCGGGCTCGAGCTGCCCCGGCATCCGTCCCGTCTCGTCCCGACCGTCGTCGCCGTCATCGTCGGTGTCGTGGTCCTGGCCGCGGCGGCGGGGCTGCCGATCCCGTGGAGCGACCTCGGATCGCTGCCCGGACAGATCGCGCACTACCTGACGCTCATGTTCGCCGACCCCAACTGGGAGAAGCTGCCGCAGGCGCTGTTCGAGACGTGGCGGTCGATCTCGATGGCCTGGATCGGCGCGATCGGCTGCGTGATCGTGTCGATCCCGCTCGGCATGCTCGCCGCGAACAACGTCGGACCCGTCTGGGTGCGTCTGCCGCTGCGCGGACTGTTCGCCGTGATCCGCGCCGTGCCCGAAGTCATCATCGCCCTGCTGCTGCTCACCGTCACCGGGCTCACGCCGTTCACGGGTGCGCTGGCGCTGGCGATCGCCGGAATCGGCACGCAGGCCAAGTGGGTCTACGAGACGGTCGAGTCGGTGCAGGAGGGCGCATCCGAGGCCGTCAAGGCTGCCGGGGGCAACACGGCGCAGGTGACGCGGTGGGCGCTCTGGCCCGCGGCGGCCCCGACGCTGCTGTCGTTCGCGCTCTACCGTTTCGAGATCAACATCCGCACCTCGGCGGTGCTCGGACTCGTCGGCGCGGGGGGAATCGGCAGCATGCTCGCGAACTACACGAACTTCCGCGAGTGGGATACGGTCGGGATGCTGCTGATCGTGGTCGTCATCGCGACGATGCTGATGGATGCGGTCTCCGGTGCGATCCGCCGCCGGATCATGCGCGGCCCGCGGGTCAAGGCGATCGTGGAACCGAAGAAGGAGCGCGCCGATGTGGCAGGGACCCGCTGAGACGCCGCCGACGGCGCGCATCGCGATGCTGGCTCCGTCGATGCAGCCGAGCGAGCGTCGTGTGGCCGAAGCGATCGCCGCCGATGTCGACATCTCGATCGAGCGCACGGCGCAGGAGATCGCGGATGCCGTCGAGGTCGGTCGCACCACCGTGGTGCGCACTGCCCAGACCCTCGGCTACGACGGTTACCCGCAGCTGCGGGTGGCGCTCGCGCGCGAGCGGGCGAGTTCGGCGCCATCGCAGGATGCCGCGGCCGATGCCACGATGCTCGGGGCGCTTCGTGGTGCGGTCGACCGCTTCGCGTCCCGCCTGGCGCACACCGTCTCCGCGGTCACCGAGGAGACCCTGGCGGCCTTCGTTGGCGAGCTCGACGGTGCGACGCGGCTGCTCGTCGCGGCCAACGGTCTCTCTGCGCCGGTCGGCGCCGATCTCTCGATGCGCCTGACCTCGGCCGGTCGACCCGCCGAGTACGTGGCGGACACCCTCGGCCAGCAGATCACCGCGTCGCAGCTCGGCGCCGGCTCGGCCTGCCTGGTCGTGTCCGGGTCGGGGGTGAATCGCGCATCGATCGACGTGATGACGGCCGCCCGGGCGAGCGGCGCCCGGGTGCTCGCGATCACGTCGTTCCCGCGCTCACCGGTCGCCGAGATGGCCGATGTGGCTCTGGTCGTCGCCCCGATCAACGACTCGTTCCGCGACGAGCTCCTCTACACCTCGCGCGCCGCGCTGATGCTCGTCACCGAGTCGGTCGTGGGTCTGCTGGTGAGCAGACGAGGGGCGAGCGCCACCGCGGCCCAGATGGCGACGTTCTCCGTGCTCGGCCACTCGCTGTCGGAGTGATCACCATCCGAGGAGGGCGAGTGCGCCGGTTGCCGCGGCCGCGATGAGGCTCGTCCACAAGACGATCGCGACGACCTGCCACAGGATCACCCATCGCTTGCTCACCCCGGACGCGACGAAGAACGCCGCCGTCAGCATCGTGGGCAGGGCGAGCGGAGCCAGGATGCTCGCCCCCGGAACGCCGAAGCGCACCAGCCAGCGACCGAGCTTGGCCCGTCCCTTCGTCTTCCGCGACGGCTTCTCCGGATCCGCGTCGCTCGGCGACGTTCCGCCGGGAGCCGGCGCCGTGCCAGATCCGCCGACGAGGGAGGGCTCGAGGCGCATCGCCTCGGTGCGGGCTGCTTTCCGCGACACGACGCCCTCTCTCATGCGTGCACCGAGGAAGACCACTCCGATGACGCACAGGATGTTCCCCGCCGCCCCCGCGACGGCGGCGACGATCGGGTTGATCCCTGCGAGGATGCCGAGGCCGGCGGCGCCTTCACCCTCGATGTAGGGGATCGCACCCGCCAGCATGACGAGAAGCGGCTGCAGGAACTCCGGCAGCTGGTCGATGGCACTCTGCAGCCACTCGTACGGGTTGTCCACCATGGCGGTGTCTCTTTCTCTTCAGGCGCGGCCGGAAGCCGGCGCGGGGCATGGGAAGAAGTACAGACCCTGTTCCCCGCACAGGGTCAAGCGACCTCGGCAGATCGACGTCGGGTCTTGACCCTGTTCCGAGAACAGGGTCTTGAATGGTGCTGAGCGCCACGACCGAGACCCCGGCCCTGCGTGCCGACAGAAGGATGGACGGATGCCCTGGAGTACGAGTGAACTCGCCGAGCTCGCGGGGACGACCGTGAACACGGTGCGTCATTACCACCGCTCCGGCCTGCTCGAGGAACCGGAGCGGATGTCGAACGGCTACAAGCAGTACCGCGCTCGGCATCTTGTCCGGCTGCTGCAGATCCGGCGGCTTCGCGACCTCGGCGTCCCGTTGGCCCAGATCGAGTCCGTCGGCTCTGCGGGGGACACCACGAAAGAGGCGCTGCTCGCGATTGATGCCGACCTCGCCGCGAGCATCGAGCGGCTGCAGCGGGCACGGGCCGAGATCCGCGCCATCGTCGACGGAGCATCGACGACCGACCTGCCTGCCGGGTTCGAGGACGTCGCGGGGAGACTGTCGACCACCGAGCGGTCGCTCATGCTCGTCTACGAGCAGCTGTACGACACGGAGGCGATGGCGGATCTGCGCACGATGGTCGAGACGGAATCCGACGACGGCAGTGCAGAGTTCGAAGCGCTCACGGTGGAGGCGGATGACCAGACGCGTCAGCGCGTGGCAGAGATGTTCGCGCCGGTGATCGCGCAGCACCTCACCGACTACCCATGGCTCAGCGAGCCGACCGAGCATCTGTCGAAGGGGCCGCGCGTCACGGCGCAGGCTTTCCTGGAGACCGTCGGTGGGCTGTACAACGAGGCACAACTCGACGTGCTCGGCCGAGCATCCGGGCTCGCCAGGGAGCAGGCGTTCGGGTCGAACGCCGCACCGAGCGACGACGCTGCAGCCGACGACGCTGCACCCGAAGATGCCGCACCCGAAGAAGGAGAGAGACGATGACGGACCAGCCCGACGCCCGCTCCACGAACGATTCGCCCGACCCGCACCTCGGCGAGCCCCTGCTCGTCGAAGACGTGCTGCTTCTGCTCTTCCAGCCCGATTCGGGCTCGATCGCCGGGGAGAACATCCTCTTCTACGTGCTCGGCGGCGCTGCTCTGGGCGACCTGGCGCTTCAGGAGCGGATCGAGGTGCGCAACGAGGGAGCGCTCACGAGCCGCATCCACGCGCTCGACGCTCACGCCGCGCCCGACGAGCTGCTCGTGCCCGGGCTCGAGTACATCGAACGGAAGCCGCGCGATGCGCAGACGGTGCTCGCGGCGAGCGGTCCGAACCTCCGTGCACCGGTGCTCGACCGCCTCGTGGAGCGCGGCGATCTCACCAGGGAACACGGCAGATCGCTCGGAATCTTCCCGACGACGAAGCTCGCCCTGGGAAGCGACCGACGTGCCGTGTTGATCGAGCGGGTGCGCTCCGTGCTGACCGACGGCGAGACACCCGACATCCGCACCGCCGCGAGCATCGCCCTCCTGTCCGCGAGCGGAACCCTGCCGCAGTTCCACAGAGAGATCCCGTGGAGCGGCGACGTCTACACGCGCGCCAAGGCGATGGAGCGCGGCGACTGGGGTGCCGCGGCCGCGGCTGAGGCCGTGGCCCGCACGATGAGCGCGGTGCTCACGAACGCGCTCATCGCGGCCCTCGCCCTCCCCAAGAACTGACAGGGCACACCGGCTCGCGCGGGAGCTGAAAGCGCTCTTCAATCCATCCGGCCGTCGGCGCTGGTGCCCGGCCCCGGCATGCGCGTCACGCGGCCGGGTGCGCGCTCATCGTGCGGCCGCGGGTCACACGCCGCCGCGCGGTGTGTAGATTGCAGGACGTGGACCTCTCCGACATCCTCGCCGCCCTCGGTCTCGTCCTTCTCGCGCTCGGAGGCGGAACGTTCTGGTCGTTCTCGACGGGGGTGATGCCGGGGCTGGGGCGTACCGACGACGAGACCTTCGTCTCGTCGATGAGGTCGATCAACCGCGCTGTCGTGAACCCGCTGTTCCTGCTGCCGATCTTCCTGCCGCCGGTCCCGCTCGTGTGGGCGGGGCTCCTCGATCTGGATGACCCGCGCGGATGGATGCTGGTCGCGTCGGGCGTCGTCTTCTTCGTCGGGGTCATCGTCGTCACAGGTGCAGGCAACGTCCCGTTGAACAATGCCCTGGACGGCTCGACGTCATCGTCGACGGCTGCGCGCGCGGCGTTCGAACGGCGCTGGAACGCGCTGAACGGCGTGCGCTCGCTCTCGTCGGTCGCAGCGATCGTGCTCGCGGTACTGGCACTCGTGGTCTGAGCGCGAGGATGCGGAGTCGCGGCGTCGCGCTCCAATAGGCTTCGGGGCATGACGACTTTTCGCCGCGCCGCCGTTGTGAGCGTGTCCCTCGCCGCCATCACCTTCCTCGCCGCAGCGTGCGCGCCGTCCGCTGATGTGCAGGAGAAGCCGACCACGGATCCCGCCGGGGCCGGCTGCGACGTGGACGAGTCCGCTCTCGGCGCTGCCGCGGCATCCGAGGTCGTCACAGACGAGCGGGGAGGCTACTGCCATCTCGAGGTCGATCTCGCTCAGGTGGAATTCACGCCCCTCGAGGATGTCCGCGCCGGCACCTGGGCATCTGAGACCGGCATCACATGGAGCGACGAGGCACCCGCTCTCGACGCGGAGGCCATCGAGATGTCGCAGCGGATGAGCGCGGAGTGGGTCGTCGGCGACTTCCTGGACGGACCGGCGATCGAGCTGTCGGCCGACGATTACTCCGCATGGATCGAGAGCACTGACCTCATCGGCGAGGACTGGCGTGCGGGCTATCTGTCCGAGTGGAACGACAACGGCTCGACCGGCGGGCTGACGGTGACCCCGTTCACGACGCCCCTCGTGCGGGACGACGCCGCGCGGGTCTCGCAGATCGCGCTCTCCCCGTCGTCGACGAGCATCCTCGATGTCGAGGGGCGCACGTTCGTGGAGACCTGCTACGACGTCACCGCCGTCTATCACGGTGAGGGCGAGGCGGCTTTCGACTTCTCGGGCAAGGCGTGCTCCACCTTCCCGCACGACGGCACCACGATCAACCGCGTTCTCGAAGGCACGCACGGGGGCTTCACCGTGACCGACGAGTCCGGAACCGTCATCGCCGAAGAGCAGGACAGCTGAGCCGGAGCGACCTCAGTGTCGCTCCCACGGGAAGCGACCGCGCACGTGGAACGGATCCTCGAACGACTCCCCGCCCGAGAGCGCCAGTTCCTCCAGGTGATGTCAGAGCTGCCTGCCCCGGAGCGCACAGCCACCCGCATCGCCGGGGCGATGGGGTTCTCGAAAGTGACCGAGGTGGGCCCCACCGCCCAACGCCTGGACACCGTGCGCGGCGTCATCGACAGGGGCAAGCCATACAGCTTCCGGCACCGCGCCGTCGAGGCCTATCTGACCAGCGAGTGGCCGAGGGTCTGAGCGACGGACAGATCTCAGTCGAATTCGTGCAAGTCTGAGGTCATGTCGCCGCCGGCGTCTCCGGTGTTCACCGTGCCCTTCGGCTCGAACAGGATCGCGTGCACCTCGTCGGTCGCCTTCGGGCAGTGCTCGACTCCGCGCGGCACGACGAACACGTCATTCGGGTTCAGTACGACATCGCGGTCGCGGAGCTGGATCGTCAGCTGACCGCTGACGACCATGAACAGCTCATCGGTGTCGGGGTGGGTGTGCCAGACGAACTCGCCCTGCAGCTTGACCACCTTGACGTCGTAGTCGTTGATGCTGGTGAGCCGATGCGGCTGCCAGTGCTCGTCGATCGTGGAGAGGGCTTCGAGCACGTTGCGAACATCGTCTGCCATACATCTCAGCGTAGTCGCGGCGTCATCGTCGGGGTCTGTCGAGCTACCTCGCAGCGCCCGCGCCGACGAACCCCCGAATGTCCGTGGCCAGCGCGACCCGGGGTGCCTCTCCGAGATAGGGCATGTGGCCGGATCCGTAGACCTTCAGGTGTACGCGCGAGCGATCGAACCGGAAGCGGGTGAAGGTGAACTCGGTCGCCGCCCTGGTCGTGACGAGGTCGTACTCGCCCACGCCGATCATCAGCTCGAAGCGCTCGTCGCGACGCACCGCCTCGGTGAAGTCGTCGAAGCAGTTGCTGTGGGGTGAGTCGTGCCCGTCCCAGTCCCAACCGCCCATCGCGAGACGGAAGTCGATGGCACGGTACTCGTCGTCGCTCGCGTATCCGAGTTCCTCGCGCAGATAGTGCTGGATCGCTCCGGTGAACTGCGGAGCGTATGCGCCCATCGCCGGGTCGTCGGCGACAGGGTCGGAGCCGGCGCCCTGTGCGGAGAGCGTGTAGCGGCTGTCGTACATTCCGAGCTGGCGACCCTCGGCACGCAACGCGAGCCGGGCGAAGGCATCCGGGGTGATCCGCAGATCGTGCTCGATGAGCACCGGCGCGGGGAGTCCGAGCAGCCCGCCCATGCGCGCCGCGAGGGCCTCCCGCTCCGCGTCGTCCAGCTGCGTTCCCGCGACGAGCGCCGGGAGCAGTTCGGTGCGGGCGAAATCCGAGACATCGTCATCGGAGAGATCGGCGGCAGCGCCGTGCTGGCGGGCGGTGCGCACGAGCGTGGGGAACTCCAAGGCCGCGCGCACATCTCCGTTCCAGGCGGGTTCGCCGAGTCCGAACGCCGGCCCGAGCACGATCGCGCCGTTCAGCGAGGTCGCCCTCGTGGTGCCTCCGCGCATCGGGCCGCCGTTCGCGAGACGCGACATGCGCGCCGCGCGATGCGTGCCGTAGCTCTCGCCCATCACGAAGCGCGGCGACTGCTCCCGGCCGTTCCGACGCACCCAGCGACCGATGAACTCCAGAGTCGCGCGGGCATCCTGCTCCACGCCGTGGAAACGTTCGCGATCGGCGTCCGGGTGGATCCTGCTGTAGCCGGTGCCGGGCGGATCGATGAACACCAGGTCGGCGACGTCGAGCGGCGATTCCTCGTTGTCGATGAGGGCGAACGGCGGAGCCATGCGCGGATGCAGCGTGTCGGCGTCGGCCACCCGTCGAGGTCCGAGGCCCAGGTGCAGCCACACCGATGACGAGCCGGGGCCGCCGTTGAACGCGAACAGCACGGGGCGCGCGGCGCGTTCATCGTCGGTCAGGTCGGTGCGGATGTACTCGGTGAAGACGTAGCGCGCACCGGGGCCGTCTTCGCCGTCGGAGACGTCGATCTCCCCGACGGCGCCGCGGTACTCGATCTCGGCGCCGCCGATGCGCGCTCTGCGTGCGGCCCCGGTCATTCGTGGCCGCCCGTCACGAAGTCACGCAGGTCGGCGTTGAGCTTCACGACCGTGTCCCTCTCGCTGTACATCATGTGACCGCCGTCGTACCAGTGCGAGACCACGCGATCCCGCGGCAGGTCCCACTGGCGAAGAAGGTGGTCCGCCGAGCCGATGGTGGTGAGGGAATCGTAGATCCCGGTGCCGATGAACAGGCGCCCCGATGGCATCTGCTTCATCCATCGGCTGAGGCGTGCCGGGTACGGGTAGGTGTGGAACGGCGACGGCTTGCCCATCGACATGAACAGGGCGCCGCCCTGATCCGCCCATTCCCATTCCCTGGCGGCGTTCACGTCGTGGACGAGATAGGGGATGCCGGGGGTGTCGTCGAAGAGCTCCTCGAAGAGCTGCGCGAACGCCGCGGTGTAGCGAGGGGAGAGGTGCGTGCCGGCCGCGTCGAGTCCGAGCTCGCCGAAGCCGGGATCGGTCGCGGGGGAGGTGTAGCGGCTGTCGTTCACGCCGACCTCGAGCCCGCGATCTCGAAGCAGTCGCGTGCGGAAGTCGGTCTTGGAGATCCAGAGGCGAGACCGGACCAGTTCCTCTGCGGGGATCCCGATCATGCCGGACAGGCGGGCGGCCTCGGCCTGCAGCTCGGCGCCGGGCAGTGACGTCCCCTGCAGCATGGCGGTGGCGAGGTCGCCCCAGGCGTAGTCGAGCGCGGCGTGGATGGCATCCTCGACGGACTCGTGCTCGCGCGATCCTGCTCCGTGGTACCAGGCGACCGCGGCCTTGTACGGCACGTTCGCCAGGGCGCCGGGCACGTTGCCGGGTCGCTCGGCCGTCTCTTGGATGTTGACCGCCTGGCCCAGCAGCGCGATGCCGTCCAACGGCACCGTCGACATGCCGTGTGTGCTCGACGCGAGGAACGCGGCCCGGTGGGTGCCGTAGCTCTCGCCGAGGAAGTACTTCGGAGAATCCCAGCGTCGATGCCGGCCCACCCACTCGGTGATGGCCCGGGCGAACGCCTCGGCATCGCCCTCCATGGAGAAGAAGGGCGTGAGGTCTGCGCCCTCCGCCACCGTGCCGAACCCCGTCCCCGGAGCGTCGATGAACACCAGATCCGCGGTATCCAGCAGCGACGACGGGCTCTCCTCGATGCCGTAGGGAGCGCGGACACCCGACTCCAGGTCGGCGGGGATCTGGGCGCGGAACGGGCCGATGCCGCTGAGATGCAGGTAGCTGGACGCGGCGCCGGGGCCGCCATTGGTGAGGAACAGCACGGGGCGGTGCCGACGGGTCTCGGCGTCGGTCTCGGCGATGTACGAGAACGCCGACAGCGTGCCGACCTGGGTGCCGTCGGCCGTGCGCAGCGGGATCTGCTCGAGGCTCATCGCGTAGTCGATCGGGCGTCCGTTGCAGGTGGCGGAGCGGATGACGCGTCGTTCGTCCACGAATCCCTATTCCTCTTCGTTCGAGGCGTCCGCGGATTCCTCGATCTCGTTCAGATAGTTGTAGATGGTGTGCCGACCGACCCCGAGGTTCTGGGCGGCGATCGGCACGGCCTCGCGCATGGTGAAGAAGCCGCGATCGCGCAGCTGCCGGACCACCTCCACCTTGTGCCGCTTCTTCATGGCCTCGACGGGGATGCCGGTCTCGGTGACGGCCTCGGCGAGGATCCCCTGCGCGAGATCCTCGACGGAGGCGGGGAACTTCTCGGCGGTCATCGTCTCGGATCGCAGCGACGGATCGATGGTCGTGATGGCGCTCAGGCTGCGCAGCAGCTCCTGCGCGCGCACCACTTCGCTCACGTCGGTGTTCAGGCACAGGCAGGCGACGGGTCGACCACTGGCGGCGTGGAAGAAGATGCTGGACGAGCGCATCGGCAACCCGTCGTTCGTCTCGGTCCGGTAGCCGATGAGGTGCTCGTTCCACCCCGAGGAGAACGTGCGCAGGCCCAGATCGGTGGCCGGGCCGCCGATGCCGCGCCCGGTGATGTTGCCGCCGATCGCGGCGATCGTGCCGGGCATCTTGGTGAGGTCGTGCAGCAGCACCTCGGTGCGAGGAGCGAGCGCGCGGGCCAGCGGCACGATGATCGGACCCACGATGTCGACGATCGTGGCGGCATGCGCCCGCTCCTCATCGGTGAACGCGGGGATGCGCGATGTCGTGTCCGACGTCGGCGGTGCGGTATCCGTCATGGTCCCTCCACAGTTCTGGGTACCTGGAATTTGGCACAGATTGTAGAAATTTGCAATGAATTCTTGCCCGGCCCGGATAGGAGGCTGATCTGCTCTCTCCCGGAATCACGGGGTATTCGGGCGAGTTATCACCGCCGTAACACAGTTGTTACATGAACGTTCTTCGTCATGGTGTTGAATAGCGCCCAACAAACTGTCGAAGGCGACGACGCTCGCCCCGAACCCTGGAGGACCCTTGCGCACTACCCCGAAGTCCCCGCGCCTCGTCCCCGCTGCGGTGGGGGCCGGCCTGGCCCTGGCAATGGCGCTCACCGCGTGCACCCCCGCCATCCCCGGCGAATCCGGCGGCGGTGGTGACAGCTCGAAGCTCACCATGCTGCTCCCGGACACGGTCAACAGCATCGACCCGGCACTCGCGTTCAGCACCGGCGGACGCCAGGCCACCTGGCTCATCTACGAGGCGCTCGTCCGGGAAGACCCGAAGACCGGCGAGGCCATTCCCGGACTCGCGGAGTCGTGGGACTTCACGCCGATGTCTGCCTCCTTCGTCATCAAGGAGGGCGCGATGTGCGCCGACGGTAGCGAGATCACCGCCGGCACCGTCGCCCGCAACTTCGAGCGGTGGAAGGACCCGGAGACCAACGCCCCGCTCGTGAACAACTTCTTCGGCTCCTCCGACTTCACCGTCGAGTACGACGACACCGCCCGCACGGTCGACGTCGCCCTCACGGTCGGCATGCCGTTCCTGGGTGCAGAGCCCTCGTTCACCCAGCTGGGGATCGTGTGCGACTCGGCGCTGGAAGACCCGTCGGTGCTCACCACCGGCTCCGACGGCACCGGCCCCTACGTCGTCGACGAGTTCGTCACCGGCTCGCACATCACCCTCACCCGCAACGACGACTACGCCTGGGGCCCGGAAGGGTTCTCGGTCAAGGACCTCCCGAAGACCGTCAACCTGAACATCGTCGAAGACCTCAACACCCAGGTGAACCTGCTCCTGGGCGGCGACGCCGACACCGCGCTGCTGCAGGTCGATCAGCTCGCGCGGCTGGAGGGCGAGTCGGGCTTCACCGAGCAGGTGGCCGACACCGGCGTCACGATGATGATGTTCAACGAGCGCGACGGCTACCCGACGCAGGACGAAGCCGTGCGTCGTGCGCTCGCCCAGGCCCTCGATTTCGAGGAGCTCACCCAGGTGCAGACCCAGGGGCTCGGCTACGTGGCCGACTTCCTGCGCGCACCCTCGAACATCTGCGTCGACCAGAAGGCGATCGCCGACGTCATCCCCACCGGCGGCATCGAGGCGGCATCCGCCACGCTCGAAGAAGCCGGTTACGCGAAGGGCGACGACGGGATCTACGCCAAGGACGGCGTGCCGCTGAGCGTGCAGCTGCTGCAGATGGAGTTCACCTCCGCCGCATCCGAGCTCGTCTCCAGCGCCTGGAAGGACCTCGGCGTGAAGGTCGAACTCGACAACCGCGGACCGGCTCAGGCCGTGGACGTGCTGTACTCCGGCACCGGATGGAGCGTCAGCTTCGTCTCCATGGGAGCGTCGCAGCCCACCGGCTTCCGTCCGTTCTTCGTCGGCCCGGCGGCTCCCGAGGGCCCGAACTTCGGTGCGATCAACAACCCCGTCTACGCGCAGAAGCAGGGCGAGGCGTCGCAGGTCGGCGGACTGGACTCCTGCCCGCTCTGGATCGAGGCCGAGGCCTCCGTGGTCGAGCGCGCGGACTGGGTGCCCACCATCGCCGCCGACTCCAAGTGGGTGCTCGGGGAGGGCGTGAGCTTCTTCTCGAAGGGCGCCTTCGTCGATCCGCTCACCCTCCGCAAGAACTGATCGCAGGACAGACCGCGTGATGACCAGCACCGTCACCACCCCCTCCCGGGAGGACTCGTCGGAGTCCTCCCGGAAGGGGGCGCGATCGCCGTGGGTGGGCTTCATCGTCCGACGCACCGGATCGCTGATCCTGAGCCTCTGGCTGATCGCCACCCTCATCTTCTTCCTCTCCCGCGCCATCGGCGGGGATGCCGTCCGCGCCGCCGCGGGCGTCACCGCGACTCCGGAGTACGTCGCCGCCCGTCGTGCGGAGCTCGGCCTGGATGACCCGCTGCTGGAGCAGTACGGCCGGTTCATCGAGCGGATCGTCACCTTCGACTTCGGCGAATCGATCTCGACAGGCAACAGCGTGGCCGTCGAGATCGCCGCGCGACTGCCGTACACGGTGCAGCTCGGCCTCTACGCGTTCCTGCTGGCGATGCTCGTCTCGATCCCGCTCGGGATCTGGATGGCCGTGCGCACCGAGAACGGGCGCGGCGAGCGCACCAACGCCGCCTTCAACGCGATCTCCGGGTTCTTCGCCTCGATCCCCGACTTCCTCATCGCGATCTCCCTGGTGATGATCTTCGCGGTCGGTCTGCGCTGGCTGCCGGCCGCCGGGGGAGAGGGCGTGACCGCGTTCATCCTTCCGGTGCTCACGATGTCGCTCGGTCTCATCGCCGTGCTCAGCCGTCTGATGAAGGCCGAGACGACCCGGGTGCTGCGCGAGGACTACACGCGCACCGCCCGCGCCAACAACCTTCCTCCCCGCGTGGTGCTCTTCCGGCATGTGCTGCCCAACGTGATGACCGCCACGCTCACCTACTCGGGCATGATGCTGGCCTCGCTCATGGGCGGCGCGATCATCACCGAGACCGTATTCGGATGGCCGGGCATCGGCAACCTCTTCGTCAAGTCCATCGCCGTGTACGACTATCCGCTTCTGGAAGGTCTGGTGATCATCATCGCGACGTTCTCGCTCGTTGCCACCTTCATCGTCGATCTGATCCTCGCGAAGGTCGATCCCAAGTCTCTGATCCGGAGCAGCTGATGACCGAGTCCCTCACCACCACGCTCGGCACCAAGACGCCCCGACGACTGCTGCGGCGGGTGTTCCAGACGCCGGCGGGCCTGGTCGGGTTCGTCCTCGTCCTGTTCTGGGTGCTCGCCGCCCTCTTCGCTCCGTTCTTCCTCGAACCGCAGGCGAACGACTTCGACACCGCCAATCCGCTCGCCGGGCCCTCTCTCGAGCACTGGTTCGGCACCGACGCCCTGGGGCGCGACGTCCTGAGCCGTGTGCTCGTGGCGGCACGACTGACCTTCGCGCTCACCTTCGGTGCCGTCATCATCTCTCTCGTTCTGGGTGTGTTCATCGGGGTGCTCGCGGCCGTGCTCGGCAACGGTGCCCGCCAGGTGCTGTTCCAGCTGATCGCCGCGGCGACCGCGTTCCCCTCGATCATCCTCGCCCTGCTGCTGGCGACGATGCTCGGCCGCTCGGGAACCGCCGCGATGCTCGGTCTCGCGCTCGCCGGTGTGCCGTCGACCGCGCGACTGGTGGTCAACCTCACCGCCACCGTCGCGGGCGCCGACTTCGTCGGAAGTGCGCGCCTTCTCGGCGTGCCCAAGGGGCGACTGATGTGGCGCTACATCGTCCCCAACGTGGCCGAGCCGATCGTCACGCTCACCGTCGTGACCATGGGCGCGAGCCTCATGATGATGGCCGCCCTCTCGTTCCTCGGCATCGGAGTGCAGCCGCCCGAGTACGACTGGGGCGGGATGATCGCCGAGGCGATGAAGGACATCTACTCCACGCCCTGGACCACGATCGGCCCTGCCGTGGCGATCGTCTCCGCCGGGATCGGATTCAGCCTGCTCGGCGAGAAGCTCGCGGAGCTTCTCGACCCGCGGGGCGCGGTGATGACCCCGGGCCGGATGCTGCGCCGTCTCGCCCGCGACCGCGGCCGTGGTGGAGCACCCGCCGCCGAGATCGACGACGCACCGTCGTCGCAGGCCCCGAAGGGCGAGCTGCCGCAAGACGTGGTGCTCGGTGTGCAGAACCTGCGCGTCTTCACCGGCCACGGCGACGATCGGCGCGAGCTCGTGCGCGGGATCGACCTGATCGTCCGCCGCGGTGAGCGCGTCGGCATCGTCGGAGAGTCCGGCTCCGGGAAGAGCCTCACCATCTCGGCGCTCGCCCACATGCTCCCCGGCCTGCTCGAAGCCGAGGTCGACGCGCACACCTTCCTCGGCACGGATCTGCGCGGGCTCAGCCGTTCACGCCTCCGCCGCATCATCGGCGCGAAGATGCCGATGATCTTCCAGGACCCGATGTCATCGCTCAACCCGTCGCTCACGGTGGGGAGGCAGATGCGCGACAAGCTCGACGCCCACACCTCGTTGCGCGGTGCTGCGGCGAAGGCGTGCATGATCGAAGCACTCGAGAACGTCGGCATCCCCGAGCCCGCGCGGCGCCTTCGGCAGCATCCGCACGAGCTGTCGGGCGGCCAGCGTCAGCGCGTCATGATCGCGATGGCCACGCTCGGCGATCCGCAGGTGATCCTCGCCGACGAGCCGACGACCGCGCTCGACGTGTCGGTGCAGGCGCAGGTCATCGACCTGTTGAAGAAGCTCAACGAGGAAGACGGGACGGCGCTGGTGATGGTCTCGCACGACCTGGCGCTGATCAGCCAGGTCTGCGAACGCGTGATCGTCATGTACGACGGGCGCATCGTCGAGGAGGGCCCCATGGCCGAGGTGATCGGTGACCCGCAGCATCCGTACACGAGGGCGCTGCTCGGCGCGGTACCTGATCTCTCGGGTGGCACCGCGCACGAGCTGACCACGATCGACGACTACTCGTGGAACACGGACGAATACCGCGCCGCCCATCCGGTGCCCCGGCACACGGACTCCGCAGCGAGCGTCGCAGGAGGTGCACGATGAGCGGTCAGCTGATCGGCTCGGACATCCATGTCGTCTACGGGCGCGGCGCCACCCGGGTGCACGCCGTGCGCGGGGTGAGCGTCGCGGTCTCGACCGAGCGCTCGCTGGGCCTGGCCGGAGAATCCGGATCGGGCAAGTCGACGCTCGCCCGCGCCCTCGTGGGCATGAGCCGGCCCACCGACGGGCGCGTGGAATGGAACGGCGCCCGATTGGAGACGCTGCCCGCGCGCGGCGTGGGATCTCGTCCTCGCATCGTGCAGATGGTGTTCCAGGACCCGATGTCGTCGCTGAACCCGCGCATGACCGTGGGCGATGCGATCCGCGAGGCGCTGCAGGTCAACGACATCCCGGGAGACCACCGCACGGAGACGGTCCGGCTGCTGAACATCGTCGGTCTGAGTGCGACGGACGTCGAGAAGTATCCGTTCCAGTTCTCCGGCGGGCAGCGTCAGCGCGTGGCGATCGCCCGTGCGCTGGCCGTGCGACCCGAGGTGCTCGTCTGCGACGAGGCCACGAGCGCGCTCGACGTGAGCGTGCAGGCGTCGGTGCTGAACCTCCTCCGTGACATCCGCCGCGAGTCCGGGCTCGCGCTCGCCGTGGTGTCGCACAACCTCGATGTGCTGCGCTACCTCTGCGACGACATCGCCGTCATGCGGCAGGGCGTCGTCGTGGAGAACCGGCCGGCGGAGGACCTGTTCCGCGACCCGCACGATCCCTACACGCGGATGCTGCTCGACGCCGTGCCCCGGTTCTCGGTGACGCCGGGGATCGACCGGGGGACGGCCGCATGATCGACGAACGCGCCATCGCCGACCACTTCCCGCATCGTCCGCGCGGGTACTTCGATCACGCGGCGGTGAGCACGGTCCCGGTCGAGGTGGAGTCGGCCGTCGCCGGAGTCGCGCGCGCTCTCGGTCGCGGGACGCGCGGTTCGTCGGACTGGCATGAGCTCACGGATGACGTGTCGGTGCTGCTGGCGGATGAGCTCGGGGTCGCGGCGACCGCGGTCTCGGTGCTGGCGAACACCGGCACGGCGATCAACTCCGTGGCCCGCGCGATCCCCTTCGTCGGTGGAGACGAGGTCATCGTGCTCGCCGATGACTTCCCGAGCCCGCGGATGCCGTGGCACACGATCCCCGGGCTCTCCGTCCAGGAGGTCGCCACCACCGCGCACGCCGACCGCACGACGGCGCTCATCGCGGCGATCAGCCCGGGCACGCGGGCGGTCTCGGTGACGCACGTGCACGCGACGACGGGTGATGTTCTCGACCTTGCTCGGCTGCACGACGCGTGCGTGTCTGCGGACGCGCTCCTGATCGTGGACGGGGCGCAGGCGGCCGGGCTGCTCCCCGGTGCCGCTCGCGACGCCGACGTCTACGTCGCCGCGTCGTACAAGTGGCTGCTGGCGGGATTCGGCGCCGCCGTGGTCGCGACCGGCGAGCGCTTCGACGACCGCGCGGTCCCGGGGCTCATCGGCTACATGAACGAGCCGCCCTCGCCGCGACTGGCCGTCGGCCACAGCAACCTGTTCGGCATGGCCGCGCTGCAGGCCGCGGCCCGCGTGCGGCAGGGGATCGGGCTCGAGGCCATCCGCGCGCACACGCTCTCGCTCGCCCGGCGCATCGCCGACGGAGCAGCCGACCTCGGCCTGCCTCCGGCCGTCGCCGAGCCCGCATCGGGCATCGTCAGCCTCACGGTGGCGGACGCCCCGACACTGACCGACCGGCTGAAAGACCGCGGAATCACCACGACCGTCCGGGACGGCGCCCTGCGCGTCTCGCCGTACCTGACGACGACCCACGACGACGTCGACCTGCTGCTGTCTGCGCTGACAGAGCTCGCGCCGGCACACCATCCCCATGGAGGACACTCATGACCACGCGCGCCACCCTCGTGCCGCAGCCCAAAGGCCCCTACGCCACGACCAGGCGGGTCGGCGACGTGCTCTACCTGTCGGGCCAGGGATCGATCGACGTGGCAACGGGCGATGCCGTGCTCGACGACATCGGCGCGCAGACCCGCCGCACGCTCGAGAACGTCGAGGCGCTGCTGCACTCGGAGGGATTCGCCCTCGAAGACCTGGCGCAGATCGTGTGCTTCCTCACCGACATGGATGAGTGGCCGGCCATGAACGAGGCGTATGCGGCGTACCTGAGCGATCGCGCCCACCCGGTGCGGACGGCGGTGGAGGTCTCCCGGCTGCCGTTCGGGATCAGCGTCGAGATGTCGTGCATCGCGCATCGACCGGCAGCTCGGGGATGAGCATGCCGCGGTTCGAGCTCGACCTCCGGCCCGTCGCGGACGGCGATGTGTGGACGGCGTTCGACGTGCACTACCTCGTCGACCTGCCCGCGGTGGCGGCGGGCGAGACGCTGCTCAGCATCCCGGAGGTCGTCGTCTCGATTCCGGCGACGCCCTACCGCACGGAGGATCTCGCCGTCTCCGACGACGCGGGGCCGCTGGTGCTCACGGAAGCCGAGCCCACGTCGGATTCCTCCGGTGTCTACCGTCACTGGGTCGCGGATCGCACGACGGAGGGCCGTGTCGAGGTCTCCTTCCGGGCGTCCGTGCGACCCCACGACGAACTCACTCCGGTGGGGCCGCTGTTCGACCTCCGGGCCGAAGCGCTCGGACTGTTCGGCGCCGGCCTGAACTTCCTGGTGCTTCCCGGCGACGTCTCGACCCCCGACGGACCCGTGTTCGACTTCACGCTTCGCTGGCGCCTGAGCGAGGGCGTCCAGGCGGTGTCGAGCTACGGCACCGGCGATCGCTCGTGGAACGGGCCGCTGCAGTCGGTCGCGTTCTGCTACTACGCCGCCGGTACCCCGCACCGCACTCCGGAGGGGTCAGCGGACTTCGGCATCCACTCCTACAACGACACCCCGTTCGATCTGGACGAGATCGGCGAGTACGTCGCGAGGCTGCACACCGAGTTCACCCGGTTCTTCGAGGACGAGGGGTCGAGCTACCACGTGCTCATCCGCAAGAACCTCGGGCAGGGGACGGGCGGTTCGGCGTTCCCCGGGTCCTTCGCGTTCGCGTTCTCAGCGGTCGGCGAGACCGAGACGGACCAGCTGCGGAGTCTCCTCGCGCACGAGATGGCGCACAACTGGCCCACCCTGAACGACCACCACTCGACGATCTCCTGGTACACCGAGGGCACCGCCGAGTACTACTCGCACGTGCTGCCGCACCGCAGCGGCATCCTTTCGACCCCGGCGCTTGCCGCGCAGCTCACCGACAGGTTCCAGCAGTACGACACCAACGCCCTGCGAGGGCTCGACAACGACGCGGCCTCCGCCGCGTACTGGGCCGATCCCCGCGCGCAGCGCATCCCCTACGGGCGCGGTCTCCGCTACCTGATCGCGACCGACGGCCGGATCCGGCAGGCCACCGACGGTGAGAAGGCGCTCGACGACGTCGTGCTCGACATCCTGCGCGCGCAGCGCGCCGGCGAGCAGGTCGGAGCTGCGGGTTGGGTCGAGCGGGTGGCGGTTTTCACGGGGGCTGACGCGCAGCGCGACTTCGACGCCATGGCCGCAGGGACCCCCATCCCGCTTCCGGATGTTCCGTTCGAGGGGATGCGAGCGGTCCCGGCGACGGCTGCCGAGTACGACCTCGGCTTCGACGTCGCCTCTTTCCGCAGCGACGGGCGGCGCGTGCAGGGTCTGCGTCCCGATTCCGCGGCCGCCCGTGCCGGGGTGCGCGACGGGGATGCGCTGGTCGATCTCGCGCTGCCGTACCACGCATCCCGCTACAGCGACCGGCCGCTGTCGCTGCACGTCGTGCGCGACGGCGAGCCGCTCGACTTCGACTATCTGCCGGCCGGCGACCAGGTCGCCACCGTGCGCTGGGAGGCGCTCTCATGACTCTGCCCGTGTTCGATCTCGAGCTCACCCCGTTCCGCAGCGCGGAGGGATGGGCGGGCATCGACGCCCGCTATCGCGCCGAGTTCGGCCCCGTCGCCGCGGGGGAGGTGCTGCTTCGGCTTCCGGCGGTGATCGCCTCCGTTCCCGGCGCGGTCTACGGGCTGGAAGACATCCGGGTGAGCGATTCCGCCGGCGCCGTCTCGTTGACGGAGGTCGAGGGCACGTCGGATCCCATGAGCACCTATCGGCACTTCCTCGCCGACCGCGACGTCGACGGCGTCGTGGAGGTCGCGGTGCGGGCCCCCGTGCGCGATGTGGATCTGCGCACACCGGTCGGGCCGCTGTTCGACCTGCGCCGCGAGCAGCTCGGACTGTTCGGCGCCGGCTGCACCTTCCTTCCCGTGCCGCTCAGTGCGGAGAGCGAGTTCGACTTCTCGCTGACCTGGCACCTCGACGACGGCGTGACGGCGGTCTCGAGCCACGGGGCCGGCGATGAGGTGCGGCGCTGGTCGGGCGACATCGCATCGATCGAGCACTGCCTGTTCGGCGCCGGGACCCCGATCATCGCCCCTGAGGGTGCGACGAACTTCGGCATCCACGCCTACAGCGACGTGCCCTTCGACCTCGACGGCCTCAGCAGCTACCTGCGAGACATCCACACCACGATGAGCGCGTTCTTCGAAGAGGAGAATCCGCAGTATCACGTGCTCGTGCGCCGCAACCCCGACAAGGGCTCCGGCGGCACGTCCTTCCCGTCGTCGTTCGCGTTCGGCTATTCGCCGACGACCGAGGTCGACGAGGCGGATCTGCGCACTCTGCTCGCGCACGAGATGGTGCACAACTGGCCGCACCTCGACGAGGACTGGACCGTCGGATCCTGGTACAGCGAGGGGACGGCCGAGTTCTATTCGCTGGTGCTGCCCTGGCGAGCAGGGATACTCGACTCCGCGACCTTCGCCGAGCAGCTCACCGACATGTACCGCCGGTACGACGCGAACCCGCGACGGCACCTGAGCTACGCGGCCGCGGCCGATCTGTTCTGGGCGGATCTGCGAGCGCAGACCATCCCCTATGGGCGCGGCATCCAGTACCTCGTGGCCGTCGATGCCCGCCTGCGGGCGGAGTCGGCCGGAGAGGTCTCGCTCGACGACATCGTCATCGACATCCAGCGGGCGCAGCGTCGCGGCGAGAAGGTGCTCGTGGAGGGCTGGCTGCAGCGGATCGAGAAGATCATCGGCGAGCGGGCGCGAACCGACTACGACGCGATGGTGGCCGGCGAACCGATCGAACGACCGACGGAGCTTTTCCAGGGAGTGCTTCGCCCGGTTCCCGTTGTCGCCCCCGAGCATGACCTCGGCTTCGACATCGTGTCGTTCCAGGAGCCGCGGCGCATCACCGGTCTGGTCGCGGGGTCTGCGGCCGAACGCGCGGGACTCCGCGACGGCGACGAACTCGTCACGCGCCGCTTCTCGTACAGCGCGGCACGGGACGGATCCACGCCGCTCGACATCGTCATCGCGCGCGACGGCGAGGAGGTGACCGTGCGCTACGAGCCCCGAGGCGGCGACATCCGCACCACCGACTGGGTGGTGGACGGGTGAGGTCGATCGAGGGGCGCGTCTCGCACGCCGCAGATCTGGGCGGCGGCGTCGCGCGATGGAGCGAGCTGGTCCTCCTCGGGCCCGACGGCGAACCGGATGCGACCATCAGCGCGACGAGCTACGTCCGGCACTCGGACACGGAGCGCCCTGTCGCCTTCCTGTGGAACGGCGGCCCCGGCGCCTCGTCGTCTCCGCTGCACATGAACGCCCTGGGCCCGCGCATCCTCCGCTCCGGTGAGGTCGTCGAGAACGCCGTCTCGCTGCTCGACGCGGCCGATCTCGTCTTCGTCGATCCGGTCGGCACCGGGTTCAGCCGGGTGCTCCGGGACGAGGCGAAGGCGCGGCTGCTCACGGTGCCCGGCGATGCGGATGCCGTGGAGACCTTGATCCGCGCCTGGCTCCGCGCGAACGACCGGGAGCACGCCTCGATCCATCTGATCGGAGAGAGCTTCGGCGGCTACCGGCTCGCCGCCGTCGCCCCGCAGCTGACGGATCTGCGGTTGGACAGCATCACCCTCATCTCGCCGATGCTCGACGCCACGACGGTCGCCGAGGCGCCCGAGAACGACCTCGCCGCGGTGTTCGCGCTGCCGACGATGGCGGTGGCGGCCTGGTTCCACGGTGCCGCCCGTGCGGGCGTCGATCACGTCGCGGAGGTCTGGGCCGAGGCGGAGCGCTTCGCCGTCGACGAGGTGCTTCCTGCGCTGCACCGGGGCGCGGCCCTCGAGCTCGAAACCCGCACCCGCCTCGCCGCACGGATCGCCGAGCTCGTGGGCCTCTCGCCGGATGACGTGCTCGCCGCCGACCTGCGTGTGGGCAGCGAGGACTTCCTCCGCAGCCTGCGCGGCGATGAGGGACTCGTCGTCGGGCGGCTGGACGTGCGGGTGACCGGCCCGCTGCCCGAGCCCCATCCCGACGGTCGGCCGCCGGCAGCCGATGACCCGGCTCTCGGTCTCGGCCGCGGCAACGTCATCCACTCCGCGCCCATCGCCCGGTACCTCCGCGACGAGCTGGGCGCACCCGTCGATGCGGACGAGCCCTATGTGTCGCTCTCCCTCGATCTGAACTTCGCCTGGGACTGGCGTCCGGCAGAGGCCATGCCGCCCATCTTCCGCACTTCGGTGGCGACGAACCTCGGCGAGGTCGCGAAGGAGCGGCCTGACCTGCGCATCCTCCTGCTCGGAGGATACTTCGACCTCGCCACCACGCTGGCCAGCACGATCCACGCGGTGCGGCACTCCGGCGTGCCGGCATCCGCCGTCGAGATCCGTCCGCTGATCGCCGGGCACTCCCTCGATGAGACGGTTCTCGTCGAAGCCCGCGACGCGATCGGCCGAACCATCACCCACACCTCGAAAGCAGGGACCCGCCGATGACGGTGCAACTGATCCTCGTGTCCAACGGCGAGCCTGTCGGATCACTCTCGGCCGACACCGATCCGGACGGCCTCACCCGCATCGTCTATGAGGTCGACAACAACGGCCGCGGTGCGAGACTCGCCGAGACACTCCGGCTCGATGCCGGTCGGCCGGTGCGGTGGGAGATCGACGGCACGTCGCTCATGGGCGGCACGGTGCACGAGAGGTTCGCGATCGACCCCGACGGGGCGGCGCGCTGGAGCAGCCAGGCCGACGAGGGCACCACCACGGCGGAGGGCTTCTACCTTCCCGCCGACGCCAGCCCGTACGGCCTGGTGCTGCTGGTCGAGCGCGCCCTCGCCACCGGAAGGCCTGTTCCACTGCTGCCGGCCGGGGAGGTCGCGGTCGTCTCGGTGCCGCTCGGTGAAGTCGGCGGCCGTGATGTCGAGGCCTTCGCGCTCACGGGTGTGCAGCTGCGGCCGCAGTACGTGCTGCGAGACCGCGTCACCGGGGAGCTGCTCGGCATCGCCGACGGCGAGCTGCTGCTCCACCCGGATCTCGTCGGCGCGGCAGCCGAGATCGATGCGGCGCTGCAGCGAGCGACCAGACGCCGCTTCGCCGCGATCTCCCGCGAGGCCACGCTGCACCAGGGCGGGACGCTCGTCGTGCGCGACGTGCGCATCTTCGACCCGGTGAGCGGGCAGGTCGGCGATCCGCAGACCATCGTGGTCGACGGGCGACGCATCACCGGGATCGGCCCCGACATCGCGGTTCCCGACGGCGCCACGATCATCGACGGGGCCGGTCGCACCGCCATCCCCGGCCTGCACGACATGCATGCTCATCTCGACACGTCATCCGCTCTGCTGTACATCGCCGCCGGAGTCACGAACATCCGCGACATGGGCAACGACAACGATGCGCTCGCCGCTCTGATGGGCGCCATCGAGGCGGGGGATGTGACGGGGCCTTCCACCGTGCCCGCCGGATTCATCGAGGGCCGGAGCGCGCACGCGATGCGGATGGGCCACGTCGTGGAGAGTCTGGACGAGGCGCTCGCAGCTGTCGACTGGTATGCCGATCGCGGGTTCCACGCGATCAAGATCTACAACTCCTTCACGCCCGACTGGGTCGCCGAGACCGCCGTGCGCGCCCACGACCGGGGGATGCGGGTGCAGGGCCACGTGCCGGCGTTCATGGATGCCGATCGGGCCATCGCCGACGGGTACGACGAGATCACGCACCTCAACCAGCTCGCACTCGGCTGGGTGCTGGAGCCGGAGGAGGACACGCGCACGCCGCTGCGGCTGACGGCGCTCACCCGGGTCGCCGACCTCGACCTCGACTCGGAGCGAGTCCAGCGCACCATGACCTCGATGGTCGACGGGGGCGTGAGCCTCGACGTGACCCTGGTCATTCTCGAACAGCTGATGCTGAGCAGAGCGCGCACCGTGATCCCCGCTCACGAGCCGGTCATCGAGCACTTCCCGGCGGGCGTCCGCCGCTACCGCCGACGTACCTACGTGCCCTACCGGGACCAGGCCGAACTCGACAGCTACGAGACGGCATTCCGGTGCCTTCAGGAGATCGTGGTCCGGCTGCACCAGAAGGGCGTGAAGCTGTGGCCGGGAACGGATGACGGCACCGGCGTCACCGTGCACCGCGAGCTGGAGCTCTTCGTCGATGCCGGCATCAGTCCGGTCGACACGCTCCGCATCGCCACGATCGAATGCGCGGAGCACCTGCATCGCGCCGAAGACCGGGGCACGATCGAGGTGGGCAAGGCCGCCGACTTCATCCTCGTCGACGGTGATCCGACGCGGTCGATCAGGGACATCCGCAACGTGGCCCTCACCGTGGCCGAGGGGCGGGCCGTGAGTCCGGAGCGGATCTACCGCGGCTTCGGGATGGTGCCGTTCGCCGCGGAGCCGGGCGTGACGACCGGATAGTCTCCCGCCCCGGTTGACGCGATGTCGATCCCTCGTGATACTTAGGTGCATGCCTAAGTATCACGAGGAGATCGACGCCGTGTTCCGCGCTCTCGCGGACCCGACGCGTCGCGCCATCGTGGAACGGCTGGCGAAGTCTCCTGCCGTCGTGTCCGATCTCGCGGCGCCGTTCGCCATGGCGCTGCCGTCATTCCTGCAGCACCTGAGTGTGCTCGAGGGTGCCGGAGTCGTGACGTCGGAGAAGCTCGGGCGGGTGCGCACCGTGAGCCTCCGGCCCGGCGCCCTCGACGTGCTGCACCTGTGGCTCGGCGAGCAGCGCACACCCGCGGAGCACCGCGCCGACCGACTCGGCATCCATCTCGCTCTCACGACCCCGAAGGAGAACTGACATGACACGTGTCCGCATGGACCTGTTCGCCTCGCTGGACGGCTACACGCCGTCGGATGCGACCCCCGAGAATCCGATGGGCGAAGACTGGGCGCGACTTACCGCTGCGTATGCCGCCACCCGAACTTTTCGCGAGAACGTCTTCGGGGACACGAGCGGCGCGGGAACGACCGGCGTCGATGACCGTCATGCGGCCGCGTTCTTCGACGGAGTCGGCTCAGAGATCATGGGTGCCGGCATGTTCGGACTCCACTCCTTCCCCGACGATCCGGACTGGAAGGGCTGGTGGGGTGACACGCCTCCGTTCGGCACCCCGGTCTACGTCCTCACCCACACGGCACCTCGGGCGCCGCTTCCGATGAACGGCGGAACCACCTTCCACTTCCGCGACGCCCCGATCGACGAGGTGCTCGCCGAGGCGAAGGAAGCCGCCGGCGACCTCGACGTGCGCGTCGGCGGAGGGTACCGAACGGCGCGAGACTTCCTGCGCGCAGGGCTGATCGACGACCTGCACCTCATGGTCGCCCCGATCTTCCTCGGTCGAGGGCATCGGCTGTGGGACGACCTGGTCGGCTTCGAGCTCACCCACGAGGTGACGACAGAAGTCGCCGATAGCGGCGCGATCCACGTCACTCTGGCCCGATAGGAGGCGGGGATGACGATCGAACGCCGACTCGCGCGCTCCGGATTCACCCTGACCCGCGACTATGCGGCGCCCGTCGAGCGCGTCTGGGCGGCGTTCGCCGACGAGGACAGCAAGCGGAGCTGGTGGGGCGACGCCGACCGCATCAGTACTCGGGAGTGGGTGTTCGACTTCCGCGTCGGCGGCCGCGACATCGACGAGGGCAAGTTCCACGGCGGTCCGGTTTCACGGTACGAGGCGACGTACACCGACATCGTCGAACACGTCCGCATCGTCACGACGTACGACATGTGGCTCGACGGGGCCCACATGTCGACGTCGGTCGCGTCGTTGGAGTTCGAACCGATCGATGCCGGTACCCGCTTCACGCACACGGAGCACGGCGTCTTCTTCGACCAGTTCTGGGCGGACGGGCAGGGGCGTGAGGACGGCACGCGCGGTCTCCTCGACGCCCTGGGTCGCCACCTCGCCTGACCTCCGCAGGTCTCAGCGGGTGAGCAGCGCGACCACGACGATGATGGCGGCGATCGCCACGACCAGCGCGGCCCAGCCCAGCCAGCTCTCCCGCGGCGGGCGTCCCATCGCGGGAGGAGACCCCAGTCGGAGGCGGATGGCGTCGGCTTCGGCCTCGAGTTCTTCCTCGCCATCGTCCGGGGGGAACGTGGCGAGCGTCCCGCGCAGTCGCTCGCGCGCGATCACCTCGAGTTCGACCTGGATGTCGGCCAGACGGCGCTCCAGCTCCGCCCGCTCTTGAGCGGGGAGTGCCTCGCGGTGCCCGTGGTCGCTCACGGGGTCAATCGTCGGACTCGATGGCGAGGGTGTTTCCGTCGGGGTCTTCCACCCAGGCGATGCGGCCACCGCCCGCACGCGGTCCGATCCCATGATCGTCTTGCCCGAATCCCTCGTAGCGGAGGGGTTGCGCCCCCGCGGCCTTCAAGCCGGCGACGACCGCATCGATGTCGTCGACGTACCAGGTGGCCACTGTCGAGCGCGTCGAACCCGCAGTGGGCGTCTCGAAAACGTTGAGCACGGTCCCCTGCCCGCAGGCGTAGAACCGAGCGCCTCCTTGGATTCCGGCACTCGGGCCGATGCTCACGGGGACGAGGCCCAGCACTTGCTCGTAGAACGCCGCCGACCGTTCGATATCGGTCACCCCGATCGAGGCCCTGACCGGGTAATTGCCTAGCGTCATGAAGTCACCATGCTCTCGAACTCTGTGAGATCCATGCGAGGGCGAAGCGCTCCAGGACCATCCTTAGACTTCCGAACACATTCCGAATAGAATGAACGCATGACGATCCTCAACGACCTCCGCACGACGACTCGGCGCTCGTCCGATCTCAGCAAGCACTCCGCTGACGTCTTCGCCGAGGCGGAGGACCACACGGTCCAGATCACGCGCCGAGACGGTGAGCCGCTCGTACTGATGTCGCAGCGTGAGGCCGACGCCCGCGCGGCGCTGCTGCAGTTCGCCGCCGACCTGATCACGGTCACGCTCGACGAGGAGGGCACTCTCGCGTCGCGGATGGCTGACCGCTTCCCGTGGATGCTGGCGCTCTCCGATACCGACCAGGCGACGTGCGCACGGGATCTCGTCGATGCGGCTCGCGCATCGTTCGCCACAGGACAGCCCCATCTGGCGATCGCGGAGCTCACGTCCTGGCGGGAGACGGCGACCGCGATCGCCGCAGGGCTCTCCGCTCGACCTGCGGAGTGGCTGGATCACGACGAGCTGATCGAGCGTCCCTGAGCGTGGCCAAGGACGACCTGGTCGCCAGGCCCACGAAGAAGACCGAATACACGATCCGATACGCGACCGCCGGCGCCCGCAGGGGTTGGCGCGACCTCGTCGCGACCATCCGCAACCCCATGGCCGATACATGGGACTTCCTCACGGGAAGCCCTCTCGAGCGAACACCGACGAACTATCCGCTGCGAGGCGAGCTGCAGTTCATCCAGCGCGGCAACGCTCGTCACGAGCGCTGGCAGCACAAGCCGACCGCCCAGGGTGATGCGCGAATCTGGTTCTACGTCGACGGTGGCGACGTGTTGATCGAGCAGGTGCACACGCATCACCCGAACGCGACGAAGTAGCGAGCCACTTCTGGTGCACTCGCCCACGGCCGGGGCCGGTCCGGTGACTGACGGGTGGGTTCGACCCCTCAGCGATCCTTGAGCAGCTCGTCCCGCACCTGGCGACGCAGCACCTTGCCGATGAGCGACCGGGGCAGGTCGTCGACGGCGGTGATGCGGCGCGGCACCTTGTAGGGCGTGAGCCTGGTGCGGCAGAAGTCGCGGAGCGCATCCACGTCGAGGGTGGCGCCCTCGCGGAGCACGACCGCGGCGGCGACGTCTTCTCCGCCGTGGGGCCTCGGAAGACCGATGACGGCGGCGGCGGTGACATCCGGGTGCGCCGCGAGCACGTCTTCCACCTCGCTGGGTGACACGTTGAACCCGCCCGTGATGATGAGTTCCTTGAGGCGGTCGACGATGCTCACGAACCCGTCGTCCGAGACCTCGGCGATGTCTCCGGTGCGGAGCCAGCCGTCTGCCAGCAGCGCATCCGCCGTATCGCCCGGACGCCCCCAGTAGCCCTGGAAGACCTGAGGCCCACGGATGAGGAGCTCTCCGCGCTCGCCGGCCGGCATGTCGACATCGGTGTCCTCGGGGTCGACGACGCGGATCTCGGTGCTCGGGAAGGGCACGCCGACGGTGCCGGGACGACGGGTCGGCCCCATCGGATTGCCTAGTGCCACCGGCGAGCTCTCGGTCATGCCGTAGCCCTCGACGAGGAGGCCGCCGGTCGCCTCCTCCCACCGCTTCACCGTCGCGACCGGAAGGCTCATCGCGCCGGAGATGGCGAAGCGGACCGTCGAGAGATCGATGGTCCCGCGCGTGGCTGCGCGAGCCAGAGCGTCGTAGATCGGCGGCACGGCGGGGAGGAAGGTGGGCGGAGTCGAGCGCGCCGCGGCGGTGACCAGCCCCAGATCGAACGCGGGGAACAGGACGAGCCGCGCGCCGATGCTCATCGCGAACGTGAGGCACAGCGTCATCCCGTACGCGTGGAACAGCGGCAGCACGCCGTAGAACGTCTCCTCGCCGTCGACGAGCCCTGGTACCCACGCCCGTCCCTGCATCGCGTTGGCGCGGAGGTTCGAGTGCGTGAGGATCGCGCCCTTCGGAACGCCCGTCGTCCCGCTCGTGTACTGCAACAGCGCGGTGTCGCCCAAGGCGGGACCGGGCACGCGTCGCGAGAGCCGGCGATGGTCGATGAGACTCTTCCAGGCGACGAGGTGCCGTGCCTTCGGTGTGCTGGTCAGCTTCGCTCGCGCCTCACGAGCCTTGGGGATCGGGAGTCGGAGCGCGACGCGCTTCGACAGGGGCATCGCCGCGGTGATGTCGACGCTGACGATGTGCTCGACCCGGAGGTCGGCGGGAAAACCTGCGACCATGTCGGCGGCCTTGTCCCACACGATGGCGACGCGCGCGCCGTGATCCTCGAACTGGTGTCGCAGCTCGCGAGGCGTGTAGAGGGGGTTGTGCTCGACCACGATCGCGCCGAGTCGCAGAGTCGCATAGAAGGCCACGACATGCTGCGGGCAGTTGGGAAGCACGAGGGCGACGCGATCGCCCTTGCCGACCCCGAGCCGCCGGAGACCTTCGGCGGCTCGCTCGATCTGCTCCCCGAGCTCCCGGTACGTCGTGACCGCGCCGAAGAAATCCAGTGCCGGACGCCGGCCGAACGCCTTCACGCTCGCCGACAGCATCTCCGGGAGGGTCTGCGTCGGCTCGTCGATCTCCGCGGGGACGCCCTCCGCGTACGAATCGAGCCAGGGGCGTGAAGAGAGGGGAGGAACGGCCATGCCTCCATCCTGCCGGGGAATGCCGGTGCCTGTCAGGCCGGCCGCCGTCGATTCACCCCACGAACAGCAGGATGATCGAGAGCGTGACCGCCGCAGCACCGACGCTGGCGAGCGTGACTCCGAGCACCTGGACGGCATGGAGGAGAGGGCGGCGGGGTTCGAATCGCATCAGGCTGGGGTGGTGTTCGCTGACGAACGCATCGACCTCTTCGCGGCCCTGCCAGTGGCCGGATTCGTCGGCGCGGAGCGGGCGCTCCCAGAAGTCGCCGGCGGTGAACCATCGGGCACGGGCGCGGCCGTCGTCCTCGAGGATGAAGACCTCATGCGGCACCCAGCGGCCATCGTGCACTTTCACCAGGAAGACGATGAGAAGCAGGGGGAGACCGACCCCGAGGCCGATCCACGACAGGATCTCGGCGATCAGCCCGATCGCATCGGCAGCATCCATGATCGGCTCCGTTCTCCTGAGAAAACAGTACCGGGGGTGTGTGGGCGCTCGTGTCAAGGCCCGAGCCTCGAGCGCGTCGAATCCGTAAGGTGGGCGTTCGCCGCCCGATACCCGACGGGCGTCAGGAGGATTCGACGATGACCGATGACTCGCTTCCTACCGAAGCGCTGCTCGATGGGCGCTATCAGCTGCAGGAATGCGTCGGGCAGGGCGGTATGGCCCGCGTGTATCGCGCCGACGACATCTTCCTCGGCCGCACCGTGGCGATCAAGATGCTGCGCGAGGAGATGGACGACGCCCAGTCATCCGGTCGTGCGCGCAGCGAGATGACGGTGCTCGCCTCGCTCAATCACCCCGGCCTGGTCACGCTCTATGACGCGCAGCTCGTCCCGGGGCGAGCCGAGTACCTGGTGATGGAGTTCATCGATGGGCCGACCTTGTCCGCCCGCATCGCGCAGGGGCCGCTCGCGCCCGCGGAGGTCGCCCGGCTCGCAGCGGACCTCGCCGAGGCGCTGCATGTCGTGCACGGCGCCGGCATCGTGCATCGCGACATCAAGCCGTCGAACGTGTTGATGTCGCGGACGCCGCTCGCCGGCAGCCGGTCGGGGGCGAAACTCGCCGACTTCGGGATCTCCGTCCTCGTCGACGGCGCGCGGCTCACCACCCCCGGGCTCGTGATCGGAACCGCGGCGTATCTCGCCCCGGAGCAGTTGAGAGGGGAGCCGCCCGCTCCGCCCGCCGACATCTATTCGCTGGGGCTGGTGCTGCTCGAGGCCCTCACCGGTGCGCGAGCCTTCCCGGAGGCCGAGGGTATCGGTGCCGCGATGGCCCGGCTCATCGAGACGCCGGAGGTGCCGGCGGTGCTGGGATCCGAGTGGTCCACCCTCCTGACCCGGATGCTGGCAGCGGACCCGGGTGATCGGCCGCGCGCCTCGGAGGTGTTCGCTGCCTCGTCGGCACTCGCGACGGCAGCGACGGCACCGTCAGCATCGTCGCGTCCGGCACCTCCTGCGCCTCCGCGTCCTGCCGTCCCGGCCACGGTCGCCGCGATGGCCGCAGCGGGCGCCGTGTCATCGCCGGCCACCACCCCGACCCTCCTTCTTCCCGACGGCGCTGTCCGACCGCGCGGTCGGACAGCGCGAAAGGCTCGCAGACGTCGCCGGGGGATTATCGGCGGCGCGGTGGTCGCGGCATCCGTCCTGACCGGGGTGTGGCTGTCGGGCATCGGCCCCGTGGATCCGGACGTGACCGACACGGTCGACACCGAGCAGTCTCCCGCGACGACTCCGGAGCCCTCCGTGACACCCGTGAACGCTCCGGACCAGCCTGCTGAGCCTGCCGAGCCGGTCGTGCCCGCCGAGGACACCGAGCCCGGCGGTGGAAAGCCGACCGACGAGCAGAAAGCCGCCGAGAAAGCGGCCAGGGAAGCAGAGAAGGCGCAGCAGAAGGCTGAAGAAGAGGCCAGGAAGCAGGCGGAGAAGGTGCAGAAAGAGGCGGAGAAGCGGGGCGACGGTTAGATCCTCCGGCCTCGGACGGCTCGCTACTCGACGATGCAGGCCGAGCTCACGGTGAGGTGGACCAGGCCGTCGGTGCTCGATGTGTCCCGCACGCTCATCCGCTCCACGGGGCGGCCCTCGCTGTAGCGGATGTCCTCCTGCATGGCACGATCCTTCTCGTACCCGGCCCGGTCCCAGTGTGCCTCGAGACCGCACTGCGGCGTACGCCCTTCGACCCAGGACACTGTCGGCATCCGGTGAGCGTCGACCGGCGAACCCGCAGAAGCGATCCGACCGCTGGTCCTCAGCGGTCAGTTCGTTCCGGGCGGGAGCTTGTCGACGCCGTGCCGGTTCGGCTTGCCGGGTTCGGCTGCCGTCTCGGGCGAGGCGTGGGTTTCGCCGACGGGTGCCTCGGAGGTCGGATAGCTCGGCTCTTCGATCTCGATCGCCTTGTCCCGCTCTTCGAGGGGAGGCAGGTGGTCCAGGGGCTGTTTGATGTCGTCTGGGTGTGTCATGCCCCGAGGATGCGACGCTCCGGAAGAGAACGCCAGGGGGTTGCGCACGTGCGAATCAGGTCACTCGTCCTGGTCGGCGACGTCGATATCGTCGTCCTCGTCGATGTCGTCATCGGTGGACGGCATGTCCGGGTCGATGCCGACGGCGTCGACGAGGGGCTGGTCATCGTGGTTGTTCTGCGGATCTGACATCAGAGACTCCGTTCGGACGAAAGGGATGGGGAGTTCAGTCTCGCCCTGCCGGCCCGGGCACGCGTGCCCATTGACAGACGCGTGCGCCGGGCCGGACAATCCCGACCCTCGTCGGCTCGCCCGCCGGCGTCTCGTCGACGTCAGGCGGTGGCCAGCGGGGGCAGATGCGGGATCGGAACCGGGCGTCCGGCACGGCTCGGCGAGTGGAACCGCTGCACGTCCTCCAGAACATCCGCCGCAGACATGTAGTAGGTCGCGAGCGGCAGGTCTCGTAGCCAGACGGCCTCGACCTCGACCGTGTCGACCTGATAGATGCAGGCGACCGTGCGGCGCGAGTCATCCGCGGCGTAGCGGTGGTCGAGGATCAGCCACTCGGTATCGGTGATCTTCCTGAGCTCGAATCGGGGATCGGGCATCGTGAACATCTCAACACTCCAATCAGTCGGCCGGCATCGGCTGTCGAGGAGCGCACCGCATCCGAGGATGCTGATCTCTGCATCGTGCGGTGGAACGGGCGCCCTTTCAGCCCGCCGGAATTCACGGAAATTATACGTCCGACCCGATATGTTGCTCAACTTCCGGTGCGCGTCGTTCGGGTGGGTCGCCGAGTGCACGGCGTGCCCTCGAGTGCACGGCTCGTCGACGCGGATAGCCCGTGCACTCGGCGACAAACCGTGCACTCGGCGGGGAGAGGAGCGAGAGGAGCGAGAGGAGTGAGAGGAGTGAGAGGAGGCGAGAGGGGACCGGGGGTCAGCGGCGGACGCGGGCGCGGGTCTTCGCCACGCTCGCGAGAGTCGCCCGCACCGGGGTGCCGAGGTAGAGGCCGAGCGAGGCGCCGGACGCCAGACCGATGCCGATCACTGCCGCGTCGATGAGCGATCCGCCGGCGACCAGCATCCCCGTGGACGTCCCGGTGGCGTGCACCATCTCCAGCAGGCCCTGGAACACGGCGACACCGGGAACGAGGGGGACGATGGCCGCCGTCGTGACCGCGACCGACGGGACGTGCAGGTTGCGGGCGATGAGCATCCCGAGGAAGCTCGCGAGCAGAGCGCCGACCGCGCTCGCCGCAGCCGGGTGCAGGTTCAGCGCCACCGAACCCGAGTAGCCCGCGAGGGTCACCGCACTGAGCAGCGCGCTCACCAGGATGATGCGGATGCCGGCGCCGTTGAACACCGCGACGGCGATCGCGATGATGATCGCGCCGACGAACTGGTTCAGGATCGGGCCGAACGGTGCCGGGTCGTCGGGGAGGTCCATGGTGAACCCCAGGACGCTCCCGAGTTCCAGGCCGACGAGGATGCCGATCACCACACCGAGGGTCTGCATCGTGAGGTCGAGGATGCGCCCGCCGGCGGTGAGTGCGAAGCCGTCGATCGCATCCTGTGCCGCGCCCACCACGGTGAGACCGGCCAGCATCAGCACGATGCCCGAGGCGACGATGATCGACGGACGGATTCCGACGAACGGCTCGATCCCCGCCGAGCCCAGCGCCGAGACGACCACCGCCACGACGGTGGTCACGAACCCTCCGGCGATCTGGCTGAAGAACAGCGGAACGCGGAGGCGAGCGAGACCCGCCTGGGTCAGAGCCGCGCACAGGGCGGCGACGAACGTGAGTCCGACGATGATCGGGGAGGCGCCGAGCATGATGCTTACGCCGACGGCGAGCAGGGCTCGGGCGACGATCACGACCGACTGCTGATAGCGGAACGGGACCCGGCGGATCGCTCGGAAGGTCGTGCGGGCGGATTCGAGGTCGAGCCCACCGTCGATGTCGGCGACCAGGGCCTGCACCCGCTGCAGCTTCGCGTGATCGGGGGCGGTGACCCGCACGACGCGCACCAGCGTCTCGGGCCAGACCTCGCCGCTCAGGTGGAACGACACCGTGATCGAGTTGTAGGTGACGTCGACCTGCACGCCCTTCATCCCGTACGCATCGCAGACGCGGGTGATGGCCAACGTCACCTCATGGGCCGAGGCGCCGACCGCGAACATCGACTCCCCGATCCTCGTCGCCAGGTCGAGCACCCGGGGCACCGTGCGCTCGTCGATGACGGGCAGGACCTCGGTGTGCGCGACCGTGGAGGGGTCGGTGTGCAGCAGGCGGCGCACAGCGGAGAGCAGCGGCCGGCGGGGTGTCGCGGACATATCGTCCATTCTCCCGGACGAGGGCCGCCGATCGAGGTGATCGAAGGCTCTGCTTTCGACGCGGATGCCGAATATCGTGCGGATCGTCGCTCCTGCAACCCCTACGGCGCGCGCTTAGCGCACCCTTGCGGCGGCTGTAAAGGGGAGCGCGCTGTGGACGGTGCGCACGTATCGTTCCAGAGTGCCGAACTCCGCCCGACCCGATCACGACGTCCTCTGGGCCTGCGTCGAGGAGGGCTTCCATGTCGGAAGCCGCCGCGGCGACTTCCTCGGATACATCGACAGGCAACCGGACGGAGGGTATCGCGCGTTCGATGCCCGGTCACGGCCCCAGGGTGACTTCCCGACGTTGCCGGCGGCCACGGCCGCGGTGGAGCAGCTGATGGTCGAGTCGTCGCCCGAGTTCCATGACGGCGAGCAGGGGGTGGCGTTGTGACCACGAAAGCCGACACCGGTCTGGTCTCGCTGGTTTACACCAGCACTGCTTCCCAGCCGTTCCGTGAAACCGCACTCGAGCAGCTCCTCACCGTGTGCCGGCGTCTCAACGATGGGCGTGCCATAACCGGCATGCTCCTTCATCGAGACGGGCGCTTCATCCAGGTGCTGGAGGGGCATCCGGAGACCGTCGCGGACCTCGTCGACGTCATCCGCAACGACTCCCGACACCACGACCTGCGCGTGCTCATGCAGGAGTCGATCGCCGAGCGCCGCTTCTCGGACTGGACCATGGGGTACCGGGTGTTGCATCGCGGCGAGAGGCGCCCCGAGGGGTACCGGGACTCGTTCGCCGACCTGGACGCCGGCTCAGACGTGGACACCCTCGTCCGGGCGCTGACCGAGCTCACCCTCTGGTTCCGGGTGCGCGCGGGGGATCGGTCGGTCACTGCCGAAGCTGTGGCGAGTCCGGGGCGGTTCGGCGAAGCGAGCGCCTGAACGATCACCAGCGGGCGCGAGCGTGCGCCCGCCGCGGCCTCAGTCCTGCGCGAAGATCTCGGGGTGCGCGCCGATGAGCTCGGCCTGCTCCGTCCACGAGAGGCCCACGATGCTCAGCACCACGCGGACGACGGTGGAGTCGGCATCGGTCGTGGTGAGCCGCAGCTCGCGCAGCGTGGCCCGCGCCGTCTCCTCGATGAGGAAGGCGAGCAGCTCGGCCGGCATGTCTCCGCGGAACGCCCCGGACTCCACTCCGGCCCGCGTCAGATCACGGATTCGTCGGCGCAGCGGTGCCAGGGCGAGCACGGTGTCGGTCAGATGGGCATCATCGAGGGCGATGTTGGCCGAAGCGCGCACGGCCGAGGCCTCCCGCCACAGCCGCGTCGCCATCCGCGCCAGCGTGACGCGGGGGTCGGATTCGTCGGTCGCCTCGGCGATCGCGTTGAACCGCTGCGCACCGACGGCGATCACCTCGCGCAGCAGGCTGTCGCGGTCGGCGAAGTGGCCGTAGACGGACCGACGCGTGAGGCCGGCGGCCTGGGCGATCACGTCGAGCGACGCCGTGGGGTTGGTCGCGAGCACCGACTGCGCCGCGCGCAGCAGGGCCTCGCGGTTGGCGAGCGCATCGCGCCGACGTCGGGGATTCGGTGCGGTCACTTCATGGTCCTTTCGCGGAGACACAGGAGTCACGACATCAACTTGGTCGACGCGAGTGCGTCGACGAGCTTGCGGTTGTACGTCATCAACGGGCGACGGAGCACGAGACCGAGGAGCAGCGCGGGGATGATGAACAGCGCGAGCGCGCCCAGCGACCACCAGAAGTCGCCCTGGTAGACGCCGGCGATCGCCGATCGCACCATGTTCACGGCGTAGGTCGCGGGCAGGAACGGGCTGATGCTCTGGAACCAGTCGGGCAGCAGCTGCAGCGGATACGCTCCGCCCGAACCCGAGATCTGGATCACCAGGAGCAGCACCGAGAGCGCCTTGCCCGCGTTGCCGAACGCGACCACGGCCGTGTAGACGATGAGGGTGAACACGGTCGAGATCGCCCACCCGGCCAGGATCAGCAGGAGCGGATGTGCGGGTTCGACCTGGACGAAGAGGATCAGCCCGAGCGTCAGCAGCGTGCTCTGTGCGAGCCCGACCAGGCCGAAGATGCCGTAGCGGCCGAGATACTTCTGCGTCGGGGTGAGCTCGGGGCGATCGGGGAGCGTCTCGGCGTTCACGTCGACGCGGATCGTCACGGTCATCAGCAGCGCACCCACCCAGAGGGCCAGGATCATGTACAGCGGTGCCATGGCCGCGCCGAAACCGGCCACGGGGAAGACCGCGGTGCGGTCCACGCGCACGGGTTCGGCGAGAGAGGTGGCGAGCACGCCGGGGTCGGCGCCCATCAGCTCGCTGAGATCGCCGGTGTCCGCGGCTTTCGTCATCGCCTGCTGCACGGTGTCGAACCGGTCGGCCAACGAGTTCAGCGATGCCGACAGCTGCGTCGTGGCCTCCTGCGCGCGCGACAGGGTCGACTGCACGGAATCGGATGCTCCGGAGAGGCCGGACGTGATGCCGGAGAGGTCGGAGCGGATCGCCGAGACGTCGGAGCCGATCTGCGTGAGGGTCGACGAGAGGGAGTTCAGCTGGGCTTTCAGCCCGTTGTCGTACGTGCTCCGTGCATCCGTGATCGCCTTCTTCGCCGCGGCGATCGCGGCGGTGATCTCCTGGTGCGAGCTCTGCGCCGAGTCGTTGCCGGCCGCGATCTCGGTCGCCGCGCTCTGGAGGCGCTCCTGCAGCGCCTGCTGCCGGGCGATGGCCTCGTCGAGTCGGCTGATCACGGCGTCGAAGTCGGGCTGCGCGGATTCGGGAAGGTTCGGTCCGACCTCGGTCTCCAGGGTGTTCTTGACCGCGGAGTACTGGTCGATCTGCTGCTGCACGCGCTCGGCGAGCGTGGTGATCGCCTGCACCTGGCTGCCGCTGAGCGAGTCGGCACCGGCGTACAGCTCGTCGATGCGCTGGCCGACGGCGTCGTAGCTGCTCGACGTCGCCGCGAGCGCATCCGTCAGGGACTGCGCCGCCGTCTGGAGGGTGGACTTCAGCGTGCCCGCCGCGTCCACCCCGCTGCCGAGCGCGCCCGAGGTGTCGGTGAACGCGTCACCGGCCGAGCCCACCAGGCCCGAGGCGCTGTCGAGCAGGGGCCGGCTCGCCTCCAGCAGCGCCGTGAAGCTGTCGGCCGTGTGCGCCCCGGACCGCAGCTGATCTCCCACGCTCCCGAGGCGGGCCTCGATGCGGGTGAGCGCTGCCTGCGTGTCCTCATCGGTGAGGTAGTCCGACATCGACGAGACGAGGCCGAGAGCCACGTCGCCGAGCGTCTGGGCGAAGGTGTCGCTGATCGCGGACGAGACCCCTTCCGCGCCCTGTCCGGTGATCTTCGGCGCCAGGGCGTTCTTCTTCTCGTTCGTGTAGAGCGCGATGTGCGTGCGGTCGCCGCCATCGGCGTAGAACGTCAGCATGTCGGCGCTGAACGTCTCGGGCAGCACGATCGCGGCGTAGTACTCGCCGGACTTCGTCCCGTCGATCGCGTCGTGCTCATCGGTGATGACCCAGTCGAGCTGGTCGTTCCCGCGAAGCTGGGAGAGGACCTGTTCGCCGACGTTCACGCGGATCGGCACGAGGTCGCTCTCATACCCGGCGTCGGTGCTCGCGACCGCGATCTTCAGGTCCTTCGTGTTCGCGAACGGATCCCAGCTGGCGATGACGTTGAACCAGGTGAACAGCGACGGGATGACGACGAGGCCGAACAGGACGATGCACGCCATCACGTTCTGGGTCGCGTGCCGCACGTCGCGGGCCGTCAGGTGCAGAATGTCCCTCATGCGCGGTCCTCCCCTTCTGCGGTCCGGTGTTCGTCTTCGTCGGTGAGTGGTTCTTCGTCCGCGAGATCTTCTTCTGTCTGCTCGGCGTCGTCCTGCTCGGCGGTCGGCCCGGCATCCGGTCCGATAAGGGGTTCCGCTACCGTCTCCGTCTCCGGATACGGCTCCGTGTCCGTCTCCGGGTACGGCTGCGTGTCCGGCTCCGGCTCGAACCACTCGGTGAGCAGGGCATCGGCCTCGGCGCCGGCGGCCGGAGCATCCGGAGCATCCGGGGCCTCGGGCGCCTCCGCCTCGGTCGTGGCGACCGGTGCGTACCGGACCGTGCCGAGCGGCCCCTCCGCTGAGGCGGGCATGACCGCGTCACGGCCGGCGGGACCGACGAGGGCGAGCTCACGCAGCTCGGCATCGTCGAGAGCCGCGACCTCCGCGCCGTTCTCGAAGCTGTGCTTGATGTATTCGATGGCCACGAGGAATCCGATGACGAGCAGGATCCAGAGCGTCCACAGGCCCAGCAGCAGCGCTTTCGATCCGGGGAGCGCCCAGGTGATGACTCCGAGCACGACGAGCCCGGCGACCCCCGTGAGCACCGTCGCCTTCAACAGGGTGGGGTAGCGGCGGGTGAACGGCTCGGCGCGTCGAGCGAGGTCTTCGCGGTATTCGCTGCGGTTCGAGAGCGCGCGGATCACGTCGGTGAGCCGGTACCCGCTGCCGACGACCTGCACCTTCTCGCCGATCAGCAGGTCGGTCGCGAGCACCTGCCGGTTGAAGAGCAGGGTGAAGTTCGCGAGCCGGCGCCGCAGGACGAGCCCGATGAGGAACGCCAGGGCGACGAACACGGCGAGGGCGCCCAAGTACCGCCAGTAGTGGCCGTCGTAGAACCCGCCGATCGTCTCGCGCATCGCGTCGATGCCGTACGAGAACGGGAGGAGCGGGTAGATCGCCCGGAAGAATCCGGGCATCAGCTCGATCGGGTACAGCCCGGATGCTCCGGGGATCTGCATGATGACCAGCAGGATGCACAGGCCGCGGCCGACGTGCCCGAACGCGACGCAGAGGGCGTAGATGATGCTCACGTAGGCGAGGGCGATGAGCACGCCGGTGCCGAGGAAGGCAGCGGCGCTGACGGTCTGCACGCCGATGATCAGGTTTCCGGTGCACACGATCAGCGCCTGGCCGACGGCGAGCGTCGCGAAGAGGAAGAAGCGGCCGAAGTAGGCCTCGCGCACGGTGACGCCCTCGACGCCCTCGGTGTCGACCTCGACGCGGAAGATCACCATGAGCACGAAGGCGCCGATCCACAGCGACAGGTTCGTGAAGAGCGCCGCCATCGCCGACCCATAGGTGTCGACGGGGAACACCAGGTGCTCGTCGACCTCGACGGGGGAGGAGATGAACTGGGCGATCTGCTCGGGCTCCAGGTCGGTCAGTGTGCCCAGCAGACCCCATTCGGATGCGGCGTTGAGGGCGACGACGTCGGTGCGCGAGGTCTGCAGCCCCTGCTCGATGCCGGCGAGGTCGCCGTCGAAGCTCTCCAGTGCCGACGAGGTGGCCACGAGCTGAGAGTCCAACCCGCCCAGCAGCTGATCGGCTTCGGCGAGCACGCCCTTCTGCGCATCCAGCGCCGCCGACAACGATCCGACGCTCGACGACAGCTGCGACATGGCGCTGTTCAGCGAGGGGACGGTGCGGGTGAGGATGTCGCGCATCGCCGACGACGCATCCCTGGTGTCCTGCATCGCCTTGTCGACCGCGTCGGCCGTCGCCTGGACGGAGCCCACGGTGTCGGATGCGCTGGCCTTGAGGTCCTTCAGGTCTGCGAGCAGCTGCTGGTCGGTGGCGTTGCGCTGCTGGAGCGAGGCGATGACCTCGGTGAGCTGCTGCTTCGTCTCGTCGCTGAGGTCGGTGTCGTCCACGAGCGCCTGCAGACGGGCGGCGGCCGCTTCGTTCGCCTCGAGCACGTTCGAGACGTCGTCGATCCCGGCGTCGATGCGCACACCCGCCTGCTCGAGGCTCTGGGTGAGACGGGTGATCGAGACGTTCGCCTTCGACGACGCATCGGCGAGCAGCGTGGTGCCCTGGAGGAACGCGGTGGTGGCGCTGTCGGTGAAGGCGATCACCTCCTTCTGCGTCTCGGCGATGATCGACTGCGTCTGGTCGAGCGACTTCTGCACATCGCCGAGCGTCTTGTCGACGTCGCCGAGCGTGCTCCGGGCGGAGGCGAGAGTGCCGCGAGACGAGGTCAGCCCGGCCTGCGTCTCGGCGAGGTTCTCGCGCGCCGACGAGATGGTCTGCGCTGCCTGGTCGAACGCGTTGAGGGTGTTGTCCCTGGCGTTCAGCAGCCGCAGCTCGGTGGAGTCGCCGACGTCTTTGAGGGCGTTCGTCGCGGCGAGTGCCACCTGCTCCTTGAAAGCGGTGGTGACCTGCTTGTCGAGTTCGGATGCGCCGACGTCGGTGATCTTGGGCGCGATCGCCCCGGCCTTCTCGTTGACGTAGTACTCCAGCGCCGGCTGGGTGAAGTCACCGCTGGTGATGCTGACCAGGTCTTCGCTGAACTGCGCGGGGATGACGATGGCGGCGTAGACGTCGCCCTTCTTCACGGCCTCCTGAGCCTCGTCCTCGCCCATGAACGTCCAGCCGAGCTGGTCGTCGTCCTCGAGCTGCGCGGTCACCTGCTCGCCGATGTCGATGTGACCGGTGAGGTCGGAGGTGGCGCCCTCGTCGAGATCGACCACCGCCACGCGGATGTTCGCGGTGTTCGCGTAGGGGTCCCAGAACGCGTTGATGTTGAACCACGCGTACAGGGCCGGGGTGATGAGCACCCCGATGATGATGATCCAGGCTTTGGGTACGCGGGAGAGTCTCTTGACGTCGCGCTTGTAGACCCGCCAGCTCTGTTTCACAGGACGAGTTTACACAATACGTGCACACGAGCGTGCAAGTTAGCTGAGTAAAGCGGTCGGGGCGTGCGTCAATTCAGGGTCGTGACCGTCAGCTCGTTGGTGGCGGTGTCGCACATCGTGAGCTGCCACACGGGCGCGCCGTCGTCCATCACGCGGGCCATCTCCACGATGAGCGGACTGGGGTATTCCTCGCCCGAGAGCTGCGCCGCGGCGTAGGCGCTGCTGCCGTTCAGCTGCTGCTCCGCCTCGGTGAGCTCCGTCTCGCCGGTCGAGAGAACCTCCAGGGTGCGGACGTCGACCAGCGACTCCCGGCCGAAGCTCGGGTCGTCGACCCGTTCGCCGAACGTATCCTCACGGGTGTCGGCGCTGCGCAGCCGCCACGCGAAATCGTCGTCGAGCCACTCGAGGCGCAGACCGACGATGGCGCCGCCGATCGCCTCGGACTCTCCGGGCAGGGACTCGAGGAAGTCGGACGGCCAGGAGACCTCCGACGGCAGGCAAGTGCCGGGGAAGTCGTCGCCGACGGCCGCCGGCGGGCTCGGAATCGCCGCGGAGCAGCCGGCGCAGGCCAGGATCCCTGCGAGCACGAGTGCGCTCGCGCGCAGCCTGGGGGGAGTGGGCATCGGTGCCTCCATGGTCGTCGACGGCTTCTGGGAGCCTAGCCGGGCCAGCGTCGTCGCCCCCGCCCGGACCTCCGGCGGTCATCGCGGCGGGATCGGCGAGGCGATTCCGATCAGTCCGCGCAGCTCGTCGGCGGTCACGTCGGCGCCGAACGCGGGGTTCCCGGGTTGGAGCGCAGCTCCGGCCGCCAGAGTGTCGATGAGCACGGCGTCGAAGCCGAGCCTGTCGATCAGCTCCGCGACGCGGGCGAGGTCGGCGGACTTGTCACCCGCGACGGCGATGGCCTTGCGCCCGGGCGCTCCGGCCGGTCGGGACTCGTCTTCGAGGTCGTGATAGCCCATGTGGTTCAGGGCCTTCACGACCCGCGACTCCGGCAGGAACTCCTGCACGAGCTCGCTGGTCGAGGTGCGTGGATCGCTCAGGTCGTCACGGATCCCGTCGGTCTCCCACCAGTAGTTCATGGCGTCGAGCACCAACGTCCCGCGCAGCTGCTCGACCGGAAGCGTGCGGTACTTGCCGAGGGGAAGGGCCAGGATGACGGCATCCGCCCCGGCGGCCGCGTCCGCGGCCGTCACCGCGCTGGCCCCGGGGGCGAAGACGTCGATGGTGAGCGCGATCCTCTCCGGAGCGCCCGAGCCGGCGATGAGCACGCGGTATCCCGCGGCGAGGGCGAGGCGGGCGATCGTGGTGCCCACCTTGCCCGCGCCGAGGATGCCGATGGTTTCGATGGTGTCGTTCATGGTGATCTCCCTCACGCGTGGACGGCCTTGCCGTCTTTCGTGATCCGGGCCACACCCGGGTCGGCGAACGCGCCCTCTCCCGGGTCGTCGGCGAGCAGTTCGCGCACGCGCGGGGCGACCTTCTCTCCGAAGAGGCGGATGCTGCGCTCGCGCACGTCCTTCGGCAGGTGCATGATGTCGTACTTCAGGTCGAACCGCGACAGATGATTGCTCCGAACGGCGGCGGCGAGCTTGTGCGCGACGGTCTCGGGGGAGCCGACGTAGAGGGCGCCGGTGTCGACCTCCTCTTCGTAGCGCTCGAGCGTCGGTGCGTAGAACCCGCGCTCCTTGCTCATCTGAGTCACGACCGGCTCCCAGTGCTTCCAGTGCACGATCTTCGCCTCATCGTCGGTGTCGGCGATGAGGCCGAGCGAGTGCTGCCCGATCGGGAGTTCCGCCCGCCTGAACTGCTCCAGTGCGCGCAGGTACAAGCGGGCGTGGCCGGCGAAGCGCTCGGGGCGTCCGCCGATGATCGCCATCATGAGGGGCAGTCCGTGCTCGGCGGCGCGGATGACCGAGTCGGGGCTGCCGCCGATACCGATCCATGCCGGGATGCCGCCCTCGGGCATGCGCGGATGCAGGCGCACGTTCTCGAGCGGGCTGCGGTAGTTGCCGCTCCAGGTGACGCTGTCCTCGCGCATCAGGCGCAGGAAGAGGTCGAGCTTCTCCTCGAAGATCC